>NZ_LS483426.1:0-1200000 GCF_900475905.1 Kingella kingae | reverse complement strand
GCGTTTAACGCCTGTGAAAATTGAAGCGGTGATACGCGGTTATTTAAGCGGAAGTGGTTGGAAAGAATATCAAAAATCAGGCACGGTTTGCGGAATCAAGCTGCCTGAAAATTTGCGTGAAGCGGAAAAATTGCCCGAAGTGATTTTCACGCCTTCAACCAAAGCGGAAGTGGGCGACCACGATGAAAATATTTCATTTGAACGCTGCTGCGAAATCATCGGCAAAGAACGCGCCGAAGAAGTCCGCGCCAAAGCGATTCAGCTTTACACGGAAGCGGCGGAATTTGCCAAAGCGCGTGGCATTATTATTTGCGATACCAAATTTGAATTTGGCTTGGACGAAAACGGCGTTTTAACGCTCATGGACGAAGTTTTAACGCCCGACAGCAGCCGTTTTTGGGCGGTGGAAACGTATCAAGTTGGCACAAATCCGCCATCTTTTGATAAGCAATTTGTGCGCGATTGGTTGGAACAAAGTGGCTGGAACAAACAGCCGCCTGCGCCAAAACTTCCTGCCGATGTGTTGGAAAAAACGGTGGCGAAATATCAAGAAGCGTTGAATGTTTTGACGAAATAAATTTGATACAAAAAAGCAGCCTGCACTTTAAATTGCAGGCTGCTTTTGTTATGATTTAACCCTTTTTATCTTATTGTTCAAGCATGTTACACACACAATTCCTCGCAAACGAATCCGAAACACTGGCACTGGGTACATCGTGGGCAAGCAGCCTGCACGCACCTTTGGTTGTGTATTTGCAAGGTGATTTGGGCGCAGGCAAAACCACTTTCACGCGCGGATTGTTGCGCGGCATGGGACACGACGGCGCAGTCAAAAGCCCCACTTATGCGATTGTCGAAAGCTATCCGTTAGCGCAACAAACTGTGCATCATTTTGATTTATATCGATTTGCCACGCCAGACGAGTGGGAAGATGCTGGCTTGGACGATTTAATCGCCAACAGCATTTGTTTGATTGAATGGGCAGAACAAGGCGGCGATTATGTTCCTGCACCAGATTTGCTTATTCAGCTTACTCATCAAGAAAATGGACGGCTTTGCACCATAAAAGCCGTGAGCGCACAAGGAAAGGAGGCGTTGCAACAATGGACAAATTAACTCGCCGCAAAATGTTGGCATTAGCAAGCTGTGCTTTAACAGGCTCGCTGGTTTATGCCGCACCCAATGGCAACGAACCCAAAATCCTGTCGGCACGTTTGCAAAGCAACCGCACCAAAACGCGCATCGTGTTGGAAAGCGACCAAAAAATCGCCTATCGTCATTTTAATTTGGACAATCCGCATCGTTTGGTGGTGGATTTGACAGGCATTCATCAAAGTCAAACATTAAGCCAAATCACGCGCCAGCTCAAAGGTGATAACGGCATTATTCGTCAGATTCGCTTTGGTCAAAAAGATGCCAACACTTTGCGTATGGTGCTGGATTTGAACCGTGCCTTGCCGATTCAAGTAACCGCGCTTGCGCCATCGGGCAAACAAAAACACCGTATTCAGATTGATTTGGGACACGGTAATTTGCCCCAAGCCACCCCTACTTTTAACGCCAACGATGACCCTTTGGGCGATTTGTTGGCACAAAAACGCAATCAGCCCAATAATAAGCAGCCTGCATCTACACAACAGCCGAGCAAGCCTGCCGCACCGCGCAAGCCAATTATTATGATTGACCCAGGGCATGGTGGCAAAGACCCAGGTGCATCGGGCAAAAACACAGGCATTCACGAAAAAGACGTGGTTTTGGCTACTTCGCTGGAATTGCGTTCGCGCTTGCAAGCCAAAGGTTATGTGGTGCATATGACACGCAGCGATGACACGTTTGTGCCGCTGCGAGAACGACGCAAAAAAGCGCGTGATGTCAATGCCGATTTATTTATTTCGATTCACGCCAATGCGGTGGAAGATGCACCAGCAGCACGCGGCACAGATGTGTTTGTGCTGGGACGCGCCAACAGCGAACGCGCTCGCCGTTTGGTGGCTGCCGAAAATAAAGTCGATTTTATAGACGGCATTCCCAGCGTGGGCAACAAAGACGTGGACAACATTTTGACCGATATGCTCGAAACCCAAACCACAGCCAGCAGCACACGTTTGGGCAACTTGATTTTGCGTCAGGTTGCGCGTCATGCCAAAGTGCATAACAGCACGGCAGAATTGGGTAATTTTGTGATTTTGCGCTCGCTGGATATGCCATCGGTGCTGGTGGAAATGGGCTTTTTGTCCAATCCGCAAGACGAAAAATTGTTGGCTAGCCAAGATTTTAGACGGCAAATGGCAAACAGCATCGCCAATGCGGTGCAAGAATATTTACGCAATGTGGTGTTGAATTAAATAGACCAAGCAAAGCAGCCTGCACTTTGATTAAATTGAGACAAAAAGTGCAGGCTGCTTTTTATAGTGAAATGAAATCGCAATAGGACGGCGTTGCCAACGCCCTTATGTATTATTCATACACGGCGGGCATTGTCGCCTTGTCCTATTTTTATTTCATTTCACTATAACCACAATCAACTAACCAAAAGGACAACTCATGCAAATCTATCTAGTCGGTGGCGCGGTACGCGACACGCTCTTGGGCAAAAACGTGCAAGACCGCGATTGGGTGGTGGTGGGCGCAGAAGCCAGCACTTTGTTGGCGCAAGGTTTCACGGCGGTAGGCAAGGATTTTCCCATATTTTTGCACCCAAAAACCCACGAAGAATACGCGCTGGCTCGCACCGAACGCAAAACAGGCAAGGGCTACACTGCGTTTGCCGTTCATGCCGATGCCAGCGTTACGCTAGAACAAGATTTGCAACGCCGCGATTTAACCATCAACGCGATGGCGCAAGACGAACACGGCAGCATCATTGACCCATTTGGCGGACAGCGCGATTTGCAGCAAGGTATTTTGCGCCATGTGTCGCCTGCGTTTGCCGAAGACCCTGTTCGCATTCTCCGCACGGCACGATTTGCGGCGCGATACGGTTTTGCGATTGCACCCGAAACCATGCAGCTGATGCGCGACATGGTGGCAGCAGGCGAAGTGGACGCGCTGGTAGCGGAACGCGTGTGGCAAGAGTTCGCCAAAGGGCTAATGGAATGCGAACCGCGCAAAATGATTGAAGTCTTGCGCGATTGCGGTGCGCTGGCGATTTTGTTGCCCGAAGTAGAAGCCTTGTTTGGCGTGCCACAACACGCCGATTACCACCCCGAAGTGGATTCGGGCGAACACACTTTGCTGGTGTTGCAACGCGCGGCAGATTTGAATTTGTCGCTTGCCGAACGCTATGCCGCCTTGTTGCACGATTTGGGCAAGGCATTGACGCCACACGATGTGTTGCCCAAACACATTGGACACGATAGGCGTGGTGTTGAGCCAATTCGCGCTGTGAACCAGCGTTGGCGCGTCCCCAAACATTGCGCGGAATTGGCGGAATTGGTGTGCGCGTTCCACATTCGTTTTCATCAAATCGGGCAAATCAAACAGGCGAGCAAAATCATCAAATTGCTCAAAGAATGCGATGCGTTTCGCCGCCCAGAACGGGTGCAGGCTGCTTTGAACGTGTGTCTTGCCGACCAGCAAGGGCGTTTAGGTAAACAAAATTCGCCCTATCCGCAACGTGAACACATTATGGCGTTGATTGCCGCCGCGCAACAAATCAACGCAGGCGAAATCGCGCAACAATACGCAAAGCAGCCTGCACAAATCAGCGAAAAAATAGACGAAGCGCGTGCGATGCAGGTTAAAGCATTGCAGGCTGCTTTTCGGGAGAAAATGACGGAGCATTGAAAAAGCAGCCTGCACTTTCAAAATCAACAAAAAGTGCAGGCTGCTTTAATTGTGTTAGCTGCTAAACGTATGTTCAACCGCAGGAAACGTTTTGTTTTTCACTTCGCGCACATACGCTTCCACTGCTGCTTGAATGCTTGGTTGCTCGTCCATAAAATTTTTGACAAATTTGGCGGTTTTGCCATGGAATACGCCCAGCATATCGTGCATCACCAAAACTTGACCGTCTGTGTCCACGCCTGCGCCAATGCCAATGGTCGGACACGCCACGCTTTGCGTAATTTGTTTACCCAGTTCTCTCGGTACACATTCCATCAACAACATTGCTGCGCCTGCTGCTTCGTGCGCTTTGGCATCGTACAACACAGCTGCCGCCGCATCGCCCTTGCCCTGCACTTTGTAGCCGCCAAACACATTTACATATTGCGGTGTCAAGCCAATGTGGGCGCAAACAGGAATGCCACGCTGCTGCAAAAATTGCGTGGTTTCCGCCATGATTGCGCCGCCTTCCAGTTTGACCATGTGTGCGCCTGCTGCCATCAATTCCGCCGAAGCGGCAAAGGCTTGTTCCTTGCTTTGTTGATACACGCCAAACGGCAAATCTGCCAAAATCAGCGCGTTTTGATTGCCACGCGCCACGTTTTTGGTGTGGTAAACCATGTCCGCCAGCGACACAGGCAAGGTGCTGCTCTGCCCCTGAACGGTCATGCCCAGCGAATCGCCAATCAGCAAAACATCTACGCCTGCGCGATTCATCAAGGCGGCAAAACTGGCTTCGTAACAAGTGAGCATGGCGATTTTTTCGCCGTCTGCTTTCATTTTGAATAGAGTGTTAATGGTCGTCATGGGTATTCTCGGTAAAATGTAAAAACGAAATTATAAGGTTTTTTATTCTGTCGCCAACCAATTATTTCAAAGCAGCCTGCAATTTTCCGCTATAATTCGCGCTCCTTCCACTAACCACATCGTGAGTTTAAAAAATCATGTCTGTTGTTACTGCTTTGCGTGGTGCGTCCGCGCTTTCTCCGTTCCGTGTTGCAAAATTGCGTCAAAAGGCGGCAAAATTGGGGCTGCCTGAAACGCAGATTTCAAGTGAATTTTGGTATTTTGTTGCGTCGTCTGCGCCATTGAATGCGGCGACGATTGAAAAATTACAGGCTTTGCTGGCTGCTGAATGCGTAAACGCGCCCACAGCCACGCAAAGCCTTTTTTTGATTACGCCGCGCATTGGCACGATTTCGCCTTGGGCGAGCAAAGCAACCGACATCGCGCAAAACTGCGGTATTACGGACGTGGAACGCATTGAACGCGGCATGGCGGTCTATATTTCAGGCAGCCTAAACGATGAACAACGCCAAAAATGGGCAAGTTTATTGCACGACCGCATGACCGAATCCGTGTTGCCCGATTTTCAGGCAGCCGAAAAATTATTCATTGCACACCAAGACCAAACATTTGAAACTGTTGATATTTTGGGCGGTGGCAAGTCGGCGTTGGAATCGGCAAATAAAACAATGGGTTTAGCCTTGTCGCCCGATGAAATTGATTATTTAGTTGAAAACTATCAACAGATTAATCGCAATCCGTCTGATGTGGAATTGATGATGTTCGCGCAAGCCAATTCCGAGCATTGTCGCCACAAAATTTTCAATGCCGATTTTATTTTGAATGGCGAAAAACAAGAAAAATCACTGTTCCGCATGATTCGCGACACGCACGAGAAATCGCCAAACGGCACGATTGTCGCCTACAAAGACAATTCGTCTGTGATTGAAGGTGCGGAAATTGAACGCTTTTACCCCAACGCGGAAAACGCGCAACAATATGATTTCCATAAAGAAAAAACGCACATCATCATGAAAGTGGAAACGCACAATCACCCCACCGCCATTGCGCCATTTGCAGGGGCGGCGACTGGGGCTGGCGGCGAAATCCGCGATGAAGGCGCGACTGGGCGCGGCTCACGTCCGAAAGCTGGCTTGACTGGTTTCACGGTGTCTAATTTGAATATTCCCGATTTCAGTCAGCCTTGGGAACAAATTTACGGTAAACCTGAACACATCGCTTCGCCGTTGGATATTATGATTGACGCGCCTTTGGGCGGTGCGGCGTTTAATAATGAATTTGGTCGCCCAAATTTGCTCGGCTATTTCCGCACGTTTGAGATGAAACACGGCGACACGGTGCGCGGTTTCCATAAGCCAATTATGATTGCTGGCGGTTTGGGGAATATTCATTCTGAACAAACACATAAACACGAAATTCCCGAAGGCGCGTTGTTGATTCAACTGGGCGGCAAAGGTATGTTAATCGGTTTGGGCGGTGGCGCGGCTTCGTCTATGGACACAGGCAGCAACAACGCGGATTTGGATTTCAATTCCGTGCAACGCGGCAACCCCGAGATTGAACGCCGAGCGCAAGAAGTGATTGACCGTTGCTGGCAGTTGGGCGCGGACAAAAATCCGATTATTTCTATTCACGATGTGGGCGCAGGTGGCTTGTCTAATGCGTTCCCTGAATTGGTTAATGACGCTGGGCGCGGTGCAAAATTCGCGCTGCGTGATGTGCCGTTGGAAGAACACGGCTTAAATCCGTTGCAAATTTGGTGCAATGAATCGCAAGAGCGTTATGTGTTGGCAATCCTGCCTGAAAATTTGGCTTTATTCCGCGAAATTTGCGAGCGCGAGCGTTGTCCGTTTGCGGTGGTTGGCACGGCAACCGATGACGGACATTTGCAAGTGCGTGATGATTTATTTAGCAACAATCCTGTTGATTTGCCATTGAATGTGTTGCTCGGCAAACCGCCTAAAACCACACGCACCGATGAAACGTTCAGGCAGCCTGCACCTGAATTTAACGCGGCAAAATACGATTTTCGCGAAAGCGTTTACCGCGTGTTGCGTTTGCCAGCCGTTGCCGCCAAAAATTTCTTGATCACGATTGGCGACCGCAGCGTGGGCGGCATGACGCACCGTGACCAAATGGTGGGGCGTTATCAAGTGCCTGTGGCGGATTGCGCGGTAACAATGATGGGCTTCAACACGCATCAAGGCGAAGCGATGTCTATGGGCGAAAAACCTGCCGTAGCGTTGGCGGACGCGCCAGCATCGGGGCGTATGTGCATTGGCGAAGCGATTACGAATATTGCGGCGGTAAACATCGGCGAAATCGGCAATATTAAATTGTCGGCGAACTGGATGGCGGCTTGCGGCGTGAAAGGCGAAGACGAGAAATTGTACCGCACGGTACAAGCGGTGTCGGAAACGTGTCAAGCGTTGGGCGTGAGCATTCCTGTTGGCAAAGACAGTTTATCTATGAAAACGGTGTGGAACGACAATGGCGAGCAAAAATCGGTTGTGTCGCCATTGAGTCTGATTATTTCCGCGTTTGCACCTGTGAAAGACGTGCGTAAAACGGTTACGCCTGATTTAAAACCGATTGAAAACAGCGTGTTATTGTTGATTGATTTGGGCTTTGGTAAATCGCGCATGGGCGGTTCGGCTTTGGCGCAGGTGTACAATGAATTGGGCGGCGAATCGCCTGATATTGATGCAGACACATTAATCGCGTTCTACGAAATCATGCAACAACTGGTTGCCGAAGACAAATTGTTGGCGTATCACGACCGTAGTGATGGTGGTTTATTTGTTACTTTGGCAGAGATGGCGTTTGCAGGGCGTGCTGGGTTGCGGATTGATTTGGAAAACGATTTTGCCATGGAACGTTTGGTGGAAAATCACACCGACCAAGATATTTTATTTAATGAAGAGTTGGGCGCAGTGTTACAAATTCGTAGCGAAGATTTATCTTACGTTCAAGCTTTGTTTGAACAACGCGAATTCCCTGAATTGCTGTATCAAATTGGGCAGCCTGAAATTGGCAGCGACCGCATTGTGATTGGCGAACACACGTTTAATCTGCTGGAACTACAAAAAATTTGGCAAGAAACGTCTTACCAAATCCAAAAATTGCGCGATAACCCAGAATGTGCCGACAGCGAATTTGCCTTGATTGGTGATGAAAAAGCGAAATTATTCGCAAATTTAACGTTTGATTTAAAAGAAGATATTGCCGCGCCATACATTTCAGGCAGCCTGAAACCGAAAATCGCCATTTTGCGCGAACAAGGCGTAAACGGACAAATTGAAATGGCGGTGGCGTTCAACCGCGTAGGTTTCCAAGCGATTGACGTTCACATGAGCGATTTAATGGCTAGGCGCGTGAATTTGGCGGATATGCAAATGTTGGCGGCGTGTGGTGGTTTCAGCTATGGCGATGTGTTGGGCGCAGGCGAAGGCTGGGCGAAATCCATTTTGTTCCACGACAAATTGCGCGACCAATTTGCGGCGTTTTTCGCCAATCCAAACACGCTGACTTTGGGCGTGTGCAACGGCTGTCAAATGGTCAGTAATTTAGCAGAAATTATCCCAAATTCAAATGGTTGGGCGAAATTCAAGCGCAATGAATCGGAGCAATTTGAAGCGCGTTTGAGCATGGTTAAAGTGGCAAAATCGCCGTCTTTGATTTTGAATGAAATGGTTGGGTCGGCGTTGCCTGTGGTTGTGTCGCATGGCGAAGGTCGGGCGGATTTCGCGCATTTAGGCGGCGATGTGCCTGCTGATTTGGCGATTGCGCTGCAATATGTGGACGGCACGGGCGCGGTTACGCAAGCCTATCCGCTCAATCCAAACGGTTCGCCAAACGGCATCGCGGGCATCACGACAACAGACGGGCGCGTTACGATTATGATGCCGCATCCTGAACGTGTGTTCCGCACCGCGCAAATGTCGTGGTCGCCGAGTGAGTGGCAGGACAGCGAATTGGGTGGGTGGTATCGTTTGTTTGCTGGGGCGCGTAAGGTGTTGGGTTGATTGATTTTATTTTTTAAAGGATAAGCAATATGAAAAAAGCATTAACATTTATCGCACTAATGGGTTTGACTGCTGGTGCATTGGCTGCGCCGATTGTAGATGGGACTTATGAATATCAAGAGGGCAACAATAACGGTATCCTATTGATTAAAAAAGGAATAGGCGATAATTATCGCATTTTGGTAGAAGCGGTCGCAGCCTACAACGGTACATTTAACAGCTCATCTTTTGACCACCGCAATATGAAGTTGAAAATGGTGTGTTAGCGTACCGAAATGCGCAAGAAGGTTGCGATGTGCAATTTATTCCCAAAGGCAAAACGATTGACGTGAAATTGAATCTTGAAGTAGGTAATTGCGGTGCAGGTGCGCGTTCTAGTATTGAAGGCACTTATAAATTTCAATCAGGCAAAACGCCGTTTAATCAATATAACCAATAAAATACGTTAAAAAGCAGCCTGCACTTTTTGTTTATCAAAAGTGCAGGCTGCTTTGATTGCGCTATTTAAAGTGCAGGCTGCTTTTTTATGAAAAACAATCCCCTACCCTTGCTAGACGGCATCAAACCCAGCTATTTGGTCTTGCCGCACGATAAACAGTTTTACAACCAGCCGCTCATTGATTTTTTGTGCGCTCATTTTCCATTTGTGAGCAAACCAGCGTGGCAAGCGCGGCTCAACAGCGGCATGGTGGTCAATCAGCAAGGCGAGCCAATCAACGAAAACGAGCCGTTTGTGGCGGGCAACATCATTTATTATTACCGCGAAATCAGCCGCGATGACGAACCGCGTATTCCGTTTGACGAAAAAATTTTGCTGTTGGACGAGCATTTAATTGTGGTGGATAAACCGCATTTTTTGCCTGTGATTCCAAGTGGACGATTTCTGCGCGAAACGCTTTTAACGCGCTTGCGTTTGCACCCAAATTTGCAACATTTGAATGTGGCAGACATCACGCCGATTCATCGTTTGGACAAGGACACGGCTGGCGTGATGTTGTTGTCGCACAATCCACAAACTCGGGCGGCATATCAGCAGTTGTTTCAGCAAAAAGTCATACAAAAAACCTATCATGCGCTTGCGCCGACTCGTTTAGATTTGGCTTATCCGCTGACTGTGCAATCGCGTTTGGTGCGCGGCGATTCGTTTTTCCTGACCAAACAAATAGACGGCGAACCCAATTCGCAAACCGAAATCCGACTGCTGGAACAGCGTGGCAAACACAGTTTGTATGAATTGCGCCCCATCACAGGCAAGAAGCATCAACTGCGCGTCCACATGATGCACTTGGGTATGCCGTTACTTAACGATGCTTTGTATCCTGTGGCGCAAGAAGCTGGAACGGAAGATTACGCCAAACCGCTCAAATTGTTGGCGAAAAAGATTGTGTTTATAGACCCGATTTCGGGCGAAGAACGTTGTTTTGAAAGCGAACAGAATCTATAAAAAAGTGCAGGCTGCTTTTTGCACGAAAAATCCGTGAAAAAGCAGCCTGCACTTAATTTAATCATCACAAAAATTGATACAAAATACCATGCACCAGTTGTTGAAATTGGCGGTATTTTTCAGTTTTGCCAATTTTATCACCTTCCAAATGGATTTCAATCAACGCGCCCGTTTTGTTGCCATACAGCACCATATTGTCAATTTGAAACGTTGTTTTGCCATTTTCGTTTTTTTCGGGAACGATAAACGCCTGCATCATTTCGCCAGTGGGAATATTTTGAATCACAATACTTTTTTTCACATTAGCTGGCAATGCACCGCCCACAAAATGAAATGGATACACCATGATAGCTATAAATAAAAATTTGATGCTCCAATTTGGGGTTATTTTTTAAATAAAGCTGAAATAAGGCTTTGCGTAAATCCATTTTTTCCAAAATAGGCATCGTTATCTCCAATCAAAAAGCAGCCTGCATGCGATTAAACAGTTTGAATCGGAATCACACGATTAGTAGCGCGTTTTTTTCCGCCCTCGCCGTAATTCTCTTTTACATATTCTTGCACAATGGCAAGAAATTCCTGTGCCATATTATCGCCTTTAAGCGTTACTTTGCGCTCGCCATCTACATACACAGGCGCAACTGGCGTTTCACCCGTACCAGGCAATGAAATACCAATGTCTGCCAATTTACTCTCGCCTGGCCCGTTTACCACGCAACCCATTACCGCCACATTCAGGCTTTCCACACCAGGGTATTGCCAACGCCAAACCGTCATTTGTTCACGCAAATATTGCTGAATATCACGCGCTAATTCTTGGAAAACCGTACTCGTGGTGCGACCACAACCTGGGCAAGCCGTAACCATTGGCGTGAATGAACGCAAACCCATTGTTTGCAAAATTTCTTGGCCCACCACCACTTCTTGCGTGCGCGAAGAACCTGGTTCAGGAGTTAATGAAATACGAATCGTGTCGCCAATGCCTTCTTGAAACAATACCGACAGCGCGGCGGTTGAAGCCACAATCCCTTTGCTGCCCATGCCTGCTTCGGTCAAACCCAAATGCAAGGGATAGGCACAACGCGAACCCAAATCACGATAAACCTGAATCAAATCCTGCACATTGGAAACCTTGCACGACAAAATAATTTTGTTTTCAGGCAGCCCCAATTCCACCGCTTTTTGCGCCGATTGCAACGCGGAAACGATTAACGCTTCCTTCATCACTTCTTCGGGCGATTTTGGGTTGGCGGACGCTAAATTTTCGTCCATCATTTTTTTCGCCAAACTTTGGTCTAGCGAACCCCAGTTCACGCCAATTCGAACTGCTTTGTCATGCTCGGCAGCCGTGCGAATCATGTAGGCAAATTTTTCATCGCCTTTCGCGCCTTTACCGACATTACCAGGATTGATGCGGTATTTGGATAAGGCTTTGGCACAATCGGGAAACTCCGCCAACAAGCGTTCGCCATTGAAATGGAAATCGCCAACTAATGGCACGGCGCAACCCATGTCGTCCAAGCGACTACGGATTTCGGCAACTTTTGATGCAGCTTCGGGCGAATTGACGGTGACTCGCACCATTTCCGAGCCAGCGTCCGACAGTTCTTTGACTTGTTGCGCTGTGCCAATCGCATCGGCGGTGTCTGTGTTGGTCATGGATTGCACGACTACGGGGAAATCTGAACCCACGGTAATGTGGTCAATTTGAACTTGGTGCGTTTTGCGGCGTGTAATATGTGGCATGATATTGTGTCTTAAAAGATAAATGTGCAGGCTGCTTGGTTTTTGTATCAAAGCAGCCTGCAATTTTGTGATTATTGTGGTACAGAAGCACCAGAGTTAAGCGGTTTATCGCCAACGGTAAAGGTTGCCGATTTACCTCTCTTGGCGGCTTCTACGTTAAACGATTCGCCATTGAATGTAACCGTTGTGCCGCTGGCATAACCCAAGCGTACTTCAAATGGTGCACCATTGCTAAAACGATATTCGCTGCGCGCTGGCACGATTTGGTTAATCAATACTTCGCCTTGCACGTTGGTCACGGTAAGCATCGTGCGATAACGCGCGTTGATGACCAATTCGCCAGCAATCGCAGCAACAGGCGCAGAAGCCGATTGTGCTACCGAAGAAGCGGTTACAATTTGCATATCGCTAGCGGTCATCGGTTTCACAATCACATTGCTGGTATTCAAACTAGGTACAGAAGCCGTTGCAACACTACTTGCCGACAAGACGGAAGTTTCTGCTTCTTGTTTTTCGTGTTCTTGCTGCGATTTAGCTTGCCACATATACACGCCATAGCCCAAACCAGCCGCCAGCAACAGCCCAACAATCCAAAATGGGAACGATTTTTTGGGTGTTGCATCGTTGCCCAAATTAAACTTACTTTGCCCTGCATGTTGCACTTTGTCTTGTGGCGAAATGTGCGATAAAGCCGCATTAAGCGTTTCTTCTTCAACATCTAAAAAACGTCCATAGCTACGCAAAAAACCACGCACAAAAACAGGTTCGGGTAAATTAACATATTCGCCATTTTCCAAAGCATCAATTTGACGAGCTGGCAATTTTAATCGTTCTGACACTTCGCCAACCGAAAGCCCTTTTTTTTCACGATGCTGACGCAGTTTTGCGCCCAGTTCTTGCGGAGTCGTCATTGAATTTTGGGTTTCTTGTTTAGTCATTATTCGGTACTTCCAGTGCTAATAGATTGTAATTCTTCAGAATAAGGATAATTGGCACGCAATTGTGCTTCGTATTCATAAGCAGCCTGCGATTCGCCATTGGCACGCGCAATTTGCCAGCCCAACAACAAAGCTTTTGCATTCAACTGATTCACGCGACTTTGATAAATGCGGAATAAGCGGTCGGCTTCGCTATATTGCCCTTCTTCCAATTTAGTACGCGCACGTTCCATAAACACAGGCACAAATTCTGGGTTCAAATTCAAAGCGCGTTCGTAATAAGCATTTGCCAAACCATATTGCTTCAATTTTGCGCTACAAATTGCCTTGTTCAAATACGCCATTTCGGGCGTTGGATAAGTTGGGTCTGCCAAAGCCTTGTCAAAATACGGCAACGCTGCATTGGCATTATTTTTAATCGAACACAAATACCAACCATAGTTATTGTTGATTTCTGCGCCAGTTGGGCTAATAGACAAGGCACGCGCAAAACTTTCTTCCGCCTTGTCATACACTTTCAAAAATTGATAGATTTGAGCACGAATCAACCACGCCATGTCATAGCCACTATCCACTTTTAGCGCATCTTCAATCGCTACCGTTGCGGCACGATAGTCTCTGGCGTTCATGTATTCGACTGCCAGTTGCGTTTTGATGCGAACCGCTTCGGCATTTTTTTCGCTGCGTGTCATGTCACGAAATTGGGTCAATACTGTGCCTTGTGTAACGCAACCTGTTAGCAAAAATGCAATGCCACACGCAATCGAAAATTTTGATAACGCTGCTTTTATCAACTTCATGCTTTTGTCTCCAAATAAATTTGTTGCCATTTTTCTTGGCGTTTGGTTTTGTCTTTTACCTGACCTGCTAATTGACCGCAGGCTGCATCAATGTCATCGCCGCGCGTTTTGCGAACAGTGGTAACCAAATCCGCTTCCATCAAAATTTCTTTGAAAATATTGATGTTTTTGTTGCTAGAACGCTCGTAACCCGAATTAGGGAACGGATTAAACGGAATCAAATTAAATTTACATGGCGTGTCTTTGACCAATTCCACCAATTCACGCGCGTGTTCGGGTTTATCATTCACACCGTCCAACATCACATATTCAAACGTGATGAAATCACGCGGTGCTTTCACCAAATAGCGGTTGCAGGCTGCCATGAGTTCTTTGAGCGGATATTTTTTATTCAACGGTACGATTTCATCGCGCACTTTGTCGTTTGATGCGTGTAGCGATACGGCTAATGCGACTGGCATATCTTCTTTTAGTCTATCCATTTGCGGCACCATGCCCGATGTAGACACGGTAACACGGCGGCGCGACAAGCCGTAACCATGGTCGTCCAACATAATAGATAGTGCGGTAATCACGTTATCGTAGTTTGCCAACGGTTCGCCCATGCCCATCATCACAACATTGGAAATCACGCGCTCATTTTTTGGGGTAACGCCTAATGCTTTGTTTGCCCACCATAATTGTCCGATGATTTCGGCAGCAGACAAATTACGGTTAAAGCCTTGTCGCCCAGTTGAACAAAATGTGCATTCCAACGCGCAACCCACTTGCGATGAAATACACAACGTACCACGCTCGGTTTCGGGAATAAACACGGTTTCCACGCCGTTGCCTGTGCCGACGTCAAGCAGCCATTTGCGCGTGCCATCTTTGGATTCTTGCGAAGTCATCAAGGCTGGAATGCCAACTTCGGCTTGTTGTTCCAATTTGGCGCGTAGGGATTTTGCCAAATCGGTCATTTGTTCAAAATTTTCTGCTCCGCCCTGATGAATCCAGCGCATGACTTGTTTGGCGCGAAAGGGTTTTTCGCCCATTTGCGCAAAATGTTCTGTGAGTGCTGGTAGGTCGTAATTGAGCAGATTGGTTTTCATGTGGTTGTGGTTTTGATTGTTATCAATAAATTAAATTTAAAGGTGCAGGCTGCTTCTTAATATAGGCAATCATGCCTACGGCATACCCTTTATATAACCAAATCAAAGATTTGGACAAAAGGGCAAAGCAGCCTGCACATTCTTTTCTGTTACAAAATTAACCGCGTGTGCGTGGGCAAATTTCGGTTGCTGCAAAAAAGTAAGCGATTTCAATTGCAGCGGTTTCTGCACTGTCTGAACCGTGCACCGCGTTTTGTTGCATGCTATCGGCAAAATCTTTGCGGATTGTGCCTGCATCGGCATTATCGGGATTGGTCGCGCCCATGATTTCGCGGTTTTTGGCAACGGCGTTTTCACCCTCCAATACCTGAATCATCACAGGCCCACTGGTCATAAATGCAACCAAATCATTGAAAAATGGACGCTCTTTGTGAACCGCGTAAAAACCTTCGGCTTCGGCACGAGTCAAATGTTTCATTTTGGCAGCGATAATTTTTAAGCCTTGGCTTTCAAAACGGTCGTAGATTTTGCCAATAATACTTTTGCCCACTGCATCGGGTTTAACAATAGAAATGGTGCGCTCAATCGCCATGATGGGTTTCCTTATATCAAGAAGGTGGGTTAAATCAACAAAAAATTCCCAGCATTCTATCAAGTTTTTACGCTAATTCAAAGCAGCCTGCACTTTTTTATGCCGCCAAAAACAATTTATAGGCTGCGTTTTCGGTTTGTTCTTCAAACGCATAGCCTAGGGTATCCAAAAATGCGTCAAAAGCGGCGTTATCGGACGGTGGAACATCGATGCCAACCAAAATGCGTCCGTAGTCCGTGCCGTGATTGCGGTAATGGAATAACGTGATATTCCAATCGGTTTGCATCGCATTTAGGAAGTTCGCCAAGGCTTTGGGGCGTTCGGGGAACTCAAAGCTCAACAGGCGTTCGTTTTGCACGTTGTTGGTGCGTCCGCCCACCATGTAACGCAAATGCACTTTGGCCATTTCGTCGTGGCTTAAATCGATGTGCGGCAACTGTGCGGCTTCAAAATCGGCGCGAATTTTGGCGCGGTCATTTGCGCCTGCGCTTTGTATGCCCACAAAAACGTGCGCGATTTGGTCGTCGCCATAGCGATAGTTGAACTCGGTGATGTTGCGCGAACCGACTACATTCACAAATTCGCGGAAGCTGCCTGCGCGTTCGGGAATCGACACGGCAAAAATCGCTTCGTTGCCCTCACTCAATTCGCTGCGCTCCGACACATGGCGCAAGCGGTGGAAGTTCATGTTTGCGCCAGATGTAATCGCGATAAAGGTTTCATCGGCAACATCGTTTCGCGCAATATAGGCTTTGAGCCCTGCCAATGCCAACGCGCCTGCTGGTTCGCAAATGCTGCGCGTGTCGTCAAAAATGTCTTTGAGCGCACCGCACACGGCATCGGTGTCCACTGTGATAATTTCGTCCAACAAATCGTGGCACATACGGAACGTTTCTTCGCCCACCAATTTGACCGCCGTGCCGTCCGAGAACAAACCCACGTCTTTGAGTTCCACACGTTTGCCTGCCATGACCGACACTTTCATCGCACAGCTATCGTTGGTTTGCACGCCAATCACTTTGATGTCGGGGCGTACTTGTTTGATGAACGCTGCCACGCCAGCCGCTAATCCGCCGCCGCCAATCGGCACAAATATGGCGTGAATGGGTTTGGCATATTGACGCACGATTTCCATACCGATTGTCCCCTGCCCTGCAATCACATCGGGGTCGTCAAACGGTGGAATATAGGTCAAACCGCTTTGGGCAACCATTTTCATCGCGTGGTCGTAGGCATCGTTATATGACACGCCTGCCAACACGACATTGCCGCCACGCGCTTTAACAGCATCTACTTTGATTTTGGGCGTGGTTTCGGGCATTACAATCGTGGCTTGGCAATCGAGTTTTTGTGCCGACAACGCCACGCCTTGTGCATGGTTGCCTGCGCTGGCGGTAATCACGCCTTTTTGCAATTCGGCTTCGGAAAGTTGCGCCATCTTGTTGTATGCACCGCGTAATTTGAATGAAAACACGGGCTGCAAGTCTTCGCGTTTAAGATAGATTTTATTGTTCAAGCGGCGTGATAAGTTGGCGGCAAAATCCAATGGGGTTTCTTTGGCGACATCGTATACTGATGCGGTTAAGATACGAGTTAGATAATCGTGGTATTCGGGATAGGGATTGGCTTTCATGATTGTGTTCGCGTAACAGAAAAGTTGTAACCATAACGCGGACAAGCGGTAAATGCAATACAAACGCGCTTTCTTTGGCGTTTTATGGGTATAATCCCCCCAAAAAATATCGCAGGCAGCCTGCACTTTATCGCAACAAAGTGCAGGCTGCTTTTTTTACTGTAAACGGAGTAAACACAATGAAAAAAATACTCTCTATTTTGATTTGCACCACTTTATTGCACACGCCTGTTTGGGCAAATACCGCCAGCGAACCCAATGTGCAGGCTGCTTCTGCACCTGTGCCTTTGTCGTCTATTCAGCTGCCCGAAATCAAAGCCGTTGCCTATTTGGTGCAAGATTTGCAAAGCGGTCAAATTTTGGCACAAGCCAATGCCGACCAAAAAATCGAACCTGCATCGCTAACCAAAGTCATGACCGCTTATTTGGTGTTTCAAGCCTTGGAAAACAAAAAAATCACGCCCGACCAAACCACCAAAACATCGGAACACGCTTGGCGACAAGCAGGTTCGCGTATGTTTTTGGAACTGGGCAAGCCTGTGAGCGTGCAAGATTTGGTGCATGGCTTGGTGGTGCAGCTTGCCAACGATGCCGCCGTGAGCTTGGCAGAATTGCTAGCTGGCAGCGAAGCCGAATTTGTGGCGTTGATGAATGCCGAAGCCAAACGTTTGGGCATGACCAACACCCATTTTGACAACGCGACGGGTTTGTCGAGCCAAACGCATTTAACCACCGTTAAAGATTTGGCGATTTTGTCCAACGCGCTCATTCGCGATTTTCCGCAATATTACAAAATTTATTCAACCAAATCGTTTACTTATAACACCATCACGCAGCAAAACCGCAATTTATTGTTGTTTCGCGATGACAACATTGACGGCTTGGCAGCAGGCTATACCAACAGCGGCGGCTACAATTTAATCGCATCGAGCAAGCGCGATGGTCGCCGCGTGTTGAGCATTGTGGCAGGGGCAGCCAGTGCCGAATCTCGCGCCACCGAAAGCAGCAAATTGCTCAACTACGCGCTGCTGAATTTTGACACGCAACCCATGTTTCAAGCAGGCAAAGAAGTCAGCACCGTCAAGATTTTTAAGGGCGCGCAAAACAGCGTTGCCATTGGTTTTGGGCAAGATGCGTATGTGACCGTGCCACGCAATCAGCAGACGAACATCAAATCGTTTATCGATACGAATCAGCCTGTGTTAGCCCCCATCAAAAAAGGGCAGGTTTTGGGAACATTCCGCCTGATGCACGGCGAGCAAGTGTTGGCAGAACAGCCTGTTGTGGCGTTGCAAGACGTGGGCGAATCGGGCTGGTTTGGACGTTTGGTTGATAGTTTTGTGCTGTGGTTTCAAAATTTGTTTGCGGATTAAGGTTGCATAAAATATAAAAAAGTGCAGGCTGCTTTTGTTATATAAAAAAGCAGCCTGCACTTTTATTCGCCCCATTCAATCAAGGTTTTTCTTGTCGATTTAATGCCTTATCTAATTGTTCTTTATCCAACGCATTTTCCCAACGCGCCACCACAATCGTTGCACACGCATTGCCGACTAAATTGGTCAGCGCACGGCATTCCGACATAAAACGGTCAATACCCAAAATCAACGCCATACCCGCCACAGGCACGCTTGGCACAACCGACAAAGTCGCTGCCAATGTAATGAAGCCTGCACCTGTTACGCCAGCCGCGCCTTTGGAGCTCAACATCGCCACCAGCAACAGCGAAAACTGTTCGCCCCACGACAAATCAATCCCCACCGCTTGTGCGATAAACAAGGCTGCCATCGTCATATAGATGTTTGTGCCGTCCAAATTGAACGAATAGCCAGTTGGAATCACCAAACCCACCACCGATTTTTCGCAGCCTGCTTGTTCCATTTTGTGCATCAACGTGGGCAATGCCGCTTCGGAAGACGATGTTCCCAGCACCAGCCACAATTCGTCTTTGATGTATTTGATGAGTTTGATAATGGAAAAGCCGTTGTATTTTGCCACCGCGCCCAAAATCACCACCACAAACAAAATAGACGTGATGTAAAACGCACCAACCAGCATCAACAAATTGCTAATCGATTTGATGCCGTATTTACCAATCGTAAATGCCATTGCACCAAACGCACCAATTGGCGCAAGATTCATCAGCATTGCCACCATTTTGAACACAGGTGCAGACAATTCTTGCAGCAAATTGGTAATGGGACGCGCCTTGTCGCCCACGCTTGCCAACGCCACACCAAACAAAATCGCCACAAACAACACTTGCAAAATATTGCCTTCGGTTAATGGGCTAACAATGGTGGTGGGGATAATGTTCATCAAAAAATTGACCACTGTTGCGTCTTTGGATTTGGCAACATAGCCCTCTACTTTGGAACTATCGAGCGTGTGCGGGTCAATATTCAGCCCAGCGCCAGGTTGAATCACATTGGCAATCACCATGCCCACAATCAAAGCCAAAGTCGAAAAAATAATAAAATAAACAAACGCTTTACCTGCCACGCGCCCTACTTTTTTCATATTGGTCATGCCTGCGATGCCTGTTACCACCGTCAGAAAAATCACAGGGGCAATAATCATCTTCACGATTTTAATAAACGCATCGCCCAGCGGTTTCATTGCCTCACCAGTTTGCGGAAAGAAATGCCCGAGCAAAATACCCAACACAATGGCAAAAACTACTTGCACATACAAAATTTGGTAAAACTTTTGCTTTTTGATTGGGGTATGGGGATTTAATTCGGAAGGGTCGATGTTCAACATTTTATGTTCTCCGTGAGCAATTTTTATTCTGAATGACGCACCCAAAAAAAGAAGCTATTTGGGATAGCAGCCCTTAATGTAAAGACTAATTCACATTCAGGCAAATGTTGATTTGTGTAAATTTGATTGGATTTTTGTAATGATTTGATTTAATTTTGAAAATAAAATGACAAAAAATGCAGGCTGCTTTGAATTTGCATCAAGAGCAGCCTGCACCTTTTGTCCAAATCTATTGATTTGAGTATAAAAGGTGTATGCCGTAGGCAGGCACTCCATTTAAACCTTATCCACGCACAATCTCACGCAATGACCAACGCGGTTTCACATCAAACGCAAACGAATGTTCTGCCGCTTGAACGCCATGCAACAAACGCATTGCGCCAGCAAACGCAATCATCGCGCCATTGTCGGTACACAAAGGCAAGGGCGGAAAATAGGTTTTCACGTTTTCGGGCGGCGATTTGGGCGATGTTTTGACCGACAAATCTGCCAATTCTGCGCGTAATTTCCAGTTTGCGCCCACGCCGCCTGCCACCACCAAAGTACGAAAACCTGTCTGCAACAAAGCGGCTTTGGCTTTTGCCACCAATACGTCCACCACCGCGTCTTGAAATCCACGACAAATATCGTTGCGTGTGGATTCGGGCAATGGGTCGCTAGGCGATAAATTGAGCTGGGCGCGTGTTTTTTCTACCGCCGTCAGCACCGATGTTTTTAAGCCAGAAAAGCTCATTTGCAAATCATGGCTGTGCAACATCGGGCGCGGAAAGGGGTAAGCATCGGGCGAACCCAATTTGGCGTATTCCGACAAAATCGCGCCAGCAGGATACGGCAAACCAATCAATTTTCCTGTTTTATCAAACGCTTCGCCTGCGGCATCATCCACCGTTTCGCCCAGCAATTCGTAATCGCCAAAATCGTGCACTGCCATAAATTGCGTGTGTCCGCCCGACACCAGCAACGCGACAAACGGAAATTCTGGCACGTTGTCTGCCAACAAAGGCGACAGCAAATGTCCTTCCAAATGATGTACGGGTAACACAGGTTTGTTCAACGAAAACGCCAGCGCATTGGCATAAGCCGAACCTGCCAACAACGCGCCGCCCAAGCCTGGCCCTTGCGTGTAGGCAATCGCATCCATGTCGTTGTATTGCAGATTGGCTTCTTTGAGTGCGGCTTGTGTGAGCGGCACAAGGCGGCGAATGTGGTCGCGGCTGGCGAGTTCTGGCACAACGCCGCCGTATTCTGCGTGCATTGCCATTTGGGTGTGCAGTTGATTGGCGATTAAGCCGCGTTCTGTGTCGTAAATGGCGATGCCTGTTTCATCGCACGATGATTCTATTCCTAAAACTATCATATTGTTTCTTTGTCAATATTTTTTCAGGCAGCCTTATAGTACACGACAGAAATTTTTATATTTAAGCAAATCTACTCCCTCTCCTGTGGGAGAGGGTTGGGGAGAGGGAAAAAACTTTCAGCCTTAACAAAGATTTGTTTTACTCGGAAATTTTCCCCTCTCCCTAGCCCTCTTCCAAAGGAGAGGGAACAAGGTTGCTATAATTCAAAGTTGCATCATGCGCTTTCAGGCAGCCTGAACATTATTCAATGCCACACAATTTATGCGTTTGAATGCTTAATTGCCAATGCGGTTTACCCACACGCGCATTCAATTTCCCCAATAGCGTAATGGTTTGTAAAATATTCATCTCCCCCTGCTGCTCGCATGGCGACAGATAATAGCGTGGCGATTCAATTTTTTGCTCAATCAATTCACAAAAATCAAACACATCAACATTATCCACCACAATTCGCACCTCATCGGCACGTTTCAGGCAGCGTTTTTCATACGCCTCCGTATACAAACGCTTCGGGCTGGTTGCCACAAAATCAATTTGTTTAGGTACGTCTTTTAGCCCATTGGTTTCCATTGCCAAAAAATAGCCTTCCGATTTCAAGCAATCCAGCAATGCCACCAAATGCGGCTGAATAGTCGGTTCGCCGCCCGTGATAATGATATTTTTCGCTAAAAATTCATGCACTTTTACCATAATTTGCGATAGCGTCATCATACCAAATTCATTGTAATTCGTATCGCACCAATGGCAAGCCAAATTGCATTTACCAAAACGAATAAACACACTCGGCATACCCGTATTGTAGCCCTCGCCTTGTAGCGTTTCAAAAATCTCCACAATGCGGAAAGTTGGTTCATTCGTCATGCCGCGTACTCACAATAAGAAGACGGCGTTTCCCACAACCGAATTAAACTAACAGGTAAATTTGCTTCCGCCGTTAACACATTAAAAATATGGCGCGTCATTTCTTCGGCTGTGGTGCGCGTGTTAATACCATAAGTTTTTGAATTTAATTGATTTAACAAATTTGCCACTTGACACTCACGCTCGCTGGTTGTGTCGTAAATAAAAGCGTGGTCCATTTTGTCTAAAATATGCGTTTTGACTACCGCTTTTAAATCGGCGAAATCCATCACCATGCCTTTTTTTGCGCCCGATTCGTGCAGGTTGCCTGAAATTTCAACTTGTAAAATATAAGTATGTCCATGTAAATTTTGGCATTTTCCATCATGTCCGTCCAACATATGCGCCATATCAAATGTAAATTCTTTTGCCGTTTTAAACATCAAATTCCTTATTATTGCCACCGTTTTGGTAGTCTAAAAATGGTCAATCGGAAGTCTATTTAGGATTACTGATTTTTTCTTATCCATGCCAACCACGGCTCAAACAGTGCAGGCTGCCCTGCGGCAATAACCGAGCGTTGAAAAGCGTGTTTGCCGCTCCAAAAATCATCGCCTTCCAAAGTGGCGAGCAAACCGCCCGATTCTTCAAAAATCAACGCGCCTGCTGCGTAGTCCCACAAATTTTGTCCGCCATGAACATAGACATCGTATCGCCCAGCCGCCAAGTAACACCAATCCAAAGTGCTGCTGCCCATGCTGCGGAGCGTGCCAAATGGTGCAAACAAGTTCAAGCTATTTGCCAATTTGCCATTACGCAAGCGTCTGATTTCCACGCCTGCCACCGCTTCGCGCAAGGTTTTGTGAATGCGGCGCAAGGGCAAAGTTTGACCATTTAGCCACGCGCCTTGTCCACGAACCGCTGCAAAACATTCTTGCAAAACAGGGTTATACACCACACCAAGTTGGGCGCGTCCGTTTTGCACATATGCCACTGACACCGCAAAATGAGGTATGCCGTTTACAAAATTGTTCGTGCCGTCAATCGGGTCGAGCACCCACAAGCCTTGTTCGGCGTTGTGCCACAGCGCGTGTTGTTCTGCGCTGGTCATTTCTTCGCCTAGCACAGGCGCGTTGATAATACTAGGCAGCCTGCACTCAAAGGCTTTTTGCGCGGCTAAATCGGCTTGCGACAGCATGCTGCCATCGGCTTTGCGCGCACTTTCCACTTTTAGGTAATAAGGCATGATTTGGTTGGCAGCAATGTCGCGCACCAAATCTTGTAAACGTTGAATTGCGTTCATAAATAGAAAACTTTTGTTAGAATGGCGTTTTGCCAAAGACAGGGATAGTACCACAAATGCCACGCTTTTATCTGCCCAACCTGCCCGATGCAGGCGAGTTAAATCTGCCCGATTGCATTGTTCGCCATATTCAAGTGCTGCGTTTGAATGTGGGCGATGATTTGATTTTGTTTGATGGACGGGGCAAGCGCGTTCATGCCACGCTCACGGAGTTAGGCAAACGCAAAGCAGCCTGCACCCTTGCGCCAACCGAACAAATCAACAGCGAAAGCGCGTTGTCGATTCATTTGCTGCAAGCGATTTCCAGCGGCGAGCGCATGGATTTCACCATTCAAAAAAGCGTGGAATTGGGCGTGGCGAGCATTACGCCGATTTGGAGCGAGCGTTGCGTGGTTAAGCTACAAGGCGAGCGTGCCGATAAGCGCGTACAGCGTTGGCAAGACATTGCGATTTCGGCGTGCGAGCAATGTGGGCGCGACATCGTGCCAGAAGTGCGCCCGATTGTGCGTTTTGATGATTACATCAAGCAAATGCCACGCGAGCAACTGCATTTGCTGATGAGCTTGCAACAAGCCAAAAGTTTGCAAGCCATGCAGCCCGCACCGCAAACGGTTTATTTGATGATAGGCCCAGAAGGCGGCTGGACGGCTGCCGAAGAGCAAGCCGCGCTAGATGCAGGTTTTCAGGCGATTGTGCTGGGCAAGCGCGTGTTGCGGACAGAAACCGCTTCGTTGGCGGCGATTGCGGCAATGCAGACTTTGTGGGGAGATTTTGTGTGATGCCAACATTGCACTATCGCAACACCATTTCCTGCATCAACTGCATTCCCCATTGCCAATCGCGTTGGCGTTGCTGATTAACAGCATCAGACAAAGCAAAAAACCGCGCTTGCCACAGCGGTGCTTGTTGCGAAAGCCAATCGCTATCGTCCAAGCAGCCTGCACAAACAGCCGTGGGACATTGAAAGCGCACACGCAACTCGTTTGATGTGCAGGCTGCTTTTTGTGGCGCGAGCAAAATGGCAGCGCGCAAACGCTTATGCATCGTCCAACTTTCCACATAATGCCAAGACAACAACGCATTTGCGCCCATGCCATGCGCCACCGCCACCACGTTTTGACTGGCAATCGTCGCAAAAGCAGCCTGCACCGCCGTCAATCGTTCGTTTACCGATTGCATTGCCGACACGCCCACCCTTTGCACCAAAGGATAACCACGCGTCCAAGCATCAACCCACGCTTCGGGCGCGTTGTTATCGTGCAGCAACAGCAAGGTTAGGTCATCATCGTTCCACATAAAAGGCAGCCTGCACTTTAAAACGCATAATCGTAATCCACCACCAAAGGCGCGTGGTCAGAGAATTTTTCATCTTTATAAACGTGTGCCGATTGCGCTTTCGCTGCCAATTCGGGCGACACCATTTGATAGTCAATCCGCCAACCTACGTCTTTTGCATAGGCTTGTCCGCGATTGCTCCACCAAGTATAACCTGCCACATCGGGATACAATTTGCGCCACATATCCGTCCAGCCGAGCTTTGCAATCACATTACCAATCCACTCGCGTTCTTCGGGCAGGAAACCTGAATTTTTCAGATTGCCTTTCCAGTTTTTGATGTCGATATTTTGGTGCGCGATATTCCAATCGCCACACACCACCACATCGCGCCCTTCCGCCAATAAATCCGCCAAAATCGGATAAAACGCATCTAAAAATTGATATTTATACGCCTGACGCTCTTCCGCGCTCGTACCGCTTGGCAAATACAACGAAATCACACTCAACCGCCCAAAATCCGCCCGAACAAATCGCCCTTCATTGTCAAACAATTCAATGCCCAAACCATATTGCACACGATCGGGCGCACGTTTGCTGTAAATCGCCACGCCGCTATAACCGCGTTTTTGGGCGCAATGCCACACGCCGTGCATACCGTGCGGTTGTTGCATTTCTACTGATAAATCCGCTTCTTGCGCTTTCAATTCTTGCACGCAGACAATATCCGCGCCCGATTGCGCGATGTATTCCAAAAAGCCTTTTTTGTAGGCAGAACGAATGCCGTTTACATTTGCCGAGATAATTCGCATTTTGTTGTGTAACCTTTTTGTATGAATTTGTTAAAATGGTGGCATTGTAAACACTTTCAGGCTGCCTAAAAGGAAAAACTTCATGCCAAAACGCTATTTTTTTCTCGCGCTATTATTCGTCATCAGCAGCGCACACGCCGAAATTGCCGCACCGTGGGAATAATTTTGCAAGCAGCCTGCACATTCCAATTAAAGTGCAGGCTGCTTTTTCAATAATTTATGAATTCGGATTCGGGCTATCTTGTTCCACCACTTGACGCAAATATTGCTCCACTTCGTCTTTAATCGCAAAACGGTCGGCAAACGAAGCAGCCTGCAACGGTTCGGCAAAATCCACGCGCACATCAATTTGCGCTTGCGACACAATGCGCCACACCGATTGCAATAAGCCCACATTGGCAAACGACACCATTTGACTGCGCTGTTGGTTCACATAATAACGCAAAACAATGGCTTGAACAGGCGCGTTTGCCATAATTGCCGCTTGAAACAACGCCGCTTTCAAGGGCAAAACGCCATCGCCCAAACTGGTTTTGGCTTCGGGGAAAAAGCACACGTTTTCGCCTTGTTTCAAGGCGGTGGCAATGGAGGTATTGATGGGGTCGATGTCTTTGCGATTACTGCGGTCGATGAACACCGTGCCTGCATTTTTGACCAATTTGCCCACCACAAACCAGCTTTCGATTTCTTTCATGGCGATAAAACTGGCAGGTTGCAGCGCGTTAATCACCAAAATATCCAGCCACGATACATGATTTGCCACCACCAATGTGCCATTCCAAGATGCAGGCTGCTTTTCGTGCTGCAAACGCACATTTAAAATTGCCAAGCAGCCTGCACTTAATTGGCGAATGATTTGATTGCGCTGTGCAGCATCGTGTTGCGATAAGCGGTTAATCTGGCGGATTGCGCCAAACAGCCAAATCAGCAATTTAAACAGTCGGCGAAATCGCCCAAAAAAAGAAATCGTTGGATTCATGGTTTGTTGTATCACAAAAAATAAAGGGCGAATAATGCAGTGATTGCCCTATTCTGGCAAGCATAGGTGCAAAATCATGCAGAATTTTTTTGGCGCATCGTGTAAAATTTCGCCATTATTTTCCAATTTGTCTATTTAACATTTTCACTATGGCTAATACCACTCGTTCTAATATCAATTTGGCGATGTATCAACGTTATGCCAAACGTCATTTCCCCAGTCTGCTAATGCCACACCTGCCCAATACGCATAAAGGCACATTTGGCACGGTTGGCATTGCAGGCGGTGCAGTTGGCATGGCTGGCGCACCTTTACTCGCAGGTGTTGCCGCCATGTTTACAGGTTGCGGCAAAACAGTGGTGGCATTTAACCAACCACAACTACCTATGCCTGTTCATGCGCCCTACCCTGAATTAATGCTCGACATCGCTGCCAATGCTTCAAAACGCCAAGACGTTGATGTCTGGGCGGTTGGCTGTGGTTTGGGGCGCGATGAAGCGGCGATTCAATGCGTACAAAACTTGTGGCATTCAGACCAGCCGCGTTTGGTGTTAGATGCCGATGCGCTACACATTTTGGCGGATTACCCTGACAAATTTTGCAAACACAAACACAACGATTTAGTGCTGACACCACACCCAGGCGAAGCGGCACATTTGCTTAACATTACCATTAATCAAGTGCAAGATTACCGCCCATGGGTTGCGCGTGAACTGGCAGACCGTTATCACTGCTGGGTTGTGCTAAAAGGACACGACACCATTATTTCATCGGCGCGCGGTCTTTTGCATACCAACAATACAGGCAACGCAGGCTTGGCAACCGCAGGCAGCGGCGATGTCTTAACTGGCATCATTACCAGCCTACTGGCGCAAGGATTACCTGCCGAAGAAGCCATTCCTGCTGGCGTATGGCTACACGGTGCAGCATCGGAATTACTGGAACAATCACAAACTGGGCCTATTGGGCTAATGGCTGGCGAATTGGCAGAAATGGTGCGCTGGTTACGCAATCGGCTCACTATTGGTGCGGTTTAATCGCTCTATTTGATATATTTAAGTGCAGGCTGCTTTTTAATAGACAAAGCAGCCTGCACTTTTTTGTTTATATCGATAGCATCAATACATTCTCAACAAAAAATTCTCAGTATTTAAAACCAATATTTAAAATTGATGTTGATTTAGTAAATAATATGAATTATCATTATTTAAATTTATGCAATTTAGCAAAGTTTTACTTCATCAACCCTGTTTATCGACAAGAGGATTTTTTGTATGAACATTCCATTTAAGTTGAGTGCGATTGTGATTGCGTGTAGCTTGGGTTTAACAGCTTGCGGTGGTGGCGGCGGTTCATCGCTTAGCACGCAATCTACGCCTACACCAACGCCACCTGCGCCTACACCAACGCCACCTGCGCCTACACCAACGCCACCTGCGCCTACACCAACGCCACCTGCGCCTACACCAACGCCACCTGCGCCTACACCAACGCCACCTGCGCCTACACCAACGCCACCTGCGCCTACACCAACGCCACCTGCGCCTACACCAACGCCACCTGCGCCTACACCAACGCCACCTGCGCCTACACCAACGCCACCTGCCAGCAATAGCTCGGTTAAATTTATTGTTGATACAGCCAGCAAAACTTTGACAACCGTAAACGACACGTTTACTGCATTGCGAACTGTAGTAGTGGATGGTGTCAGCATTCAGTTGCCAAACAAAACAGACAGAACAACTTTAACAGAAGCTGACAATTACCGTATTTTCAATAACCTAGACAATGTGGTTTATGGTGCAGCAACTGGCAACGGTAAACACGCTTTGTTTGTACAAGGTAATTTAACTGCCGATATGCCTAGTGGCACAGCAAAATACAGCGGACAAGTGTTGCACTATCGTGGTCGCGTTTTGAATGGCTCTGGTGTATTGACTGGCTCTAATATCGACTACACTTACACTTACAACGGCACATTCACCGCAACGGCTGATTTTTCAAGCAAAAAACTGTCTGCTATCATTAACAGCGGAGATAGTTCGTATATGGGAACAAAAACCTTCAATGCGGTTATTAATGGCAACAGATTTAAGTCAGATAGCTCATCGCCCGATCAAACGATAGAAGGTGGTTTCTATGGTGCTAATGCGGCAGAAATTGCAGGTAAGTACCAATTTATTGATGGTAAGAGTGATACACTTTCTGACAGTGGCTTCGGCGTATTCGGCGGTAAAAAACAAACGCCCTAATTCCCCAAGCTAATCCCTGAATAAACAACCTGCCTGCTTGTGTTTTGCAGGCAGGCTGTTTTATTGTGCAGGCTGCTTTTATTTGCCTATAATACATCTCACAATCACAAAAAACGATATTCCATGTATTCCAAACTATTACTTACCAGTGCGCTGTGGCTGGCAACGGCATCGATTTATGCCGAAACGCTGCCACCCAAAGTTGAACAGATGCTGAACGAATCGTCGCCCGAAACCGAATTCAATCGCACGCCCGACATCAAACCCACCGAAAACACGCCACCTACAAACGATGCGGATGGCGAAACACTCAATATTTCATCGGAAGAACTGCAAAAGCAGCCTGCACTTTTAAAACGCGCTTTTTTTGGTGCATTGGCAACAGGCAATGTGGCTGGTGTCAAAATTCTGCTGCCCTGGTATCGCAATCTACCAGACGGCAACGACGAATTTGCGCTCAATTTAGCAGATGCCATGCTCGCGCAGGACAAGGGCGATTACGATAACGCGGTAGAATCGTATCAAAAAGTATTGGCACAACAGCCCGATGCGCCGTCTATCCAAATGGGACTAGCACAAACTTTGTTCGCCGACCACCGCAACAGCGAAGCCAAACAAATCTTGACCGAATTGCACAATCGCAGCGATTTACCCGAAAATTTCCGCCAATACGCAGGCAGCTATCTGTCCGCCATAAAAAAACGCAACGATTGGACATTTAACATCAATGCGTATTACACGCAAGACAACAACATCAATAGCACCCCCAATCAACGCAAAGTCGGCAACTGGACACTGGGTGAACCCGAATCAGCACACGGCATTGCGTATTATGGCAACGTCAATAAAGACACCTATTTGGGCAAACAATGGTCATTGCGCTTTGGCACAGACGTGTTTGGCAAATATTATTGGGACAACCGCAAATACGACGATTTATCGGCGCGTGTCAAACTGGGCGTAGCGCATCAAACCGCGCGAAGTGAAACAGCGATTTTGCCGTATTTTGAACGCCGTTGGTATGGTGGCAAAGAATACGCTGCCGAAAAAGGGCTAACGCTGGAATGGTCATACTGGTTCACGCCCAAAAATCAAGTTTTGCTGTCGGGCGAACATAGCTGGCAAAAACACGACACGCGCTCATTTTTGGACGGCAAAAACAGCAATTTGTCGGCTACATGGCTGTTTTTATCATCAGAAAAACAATACTGGACGCTGGGCATAGACCTGACCCGCAAAACCGCGCAAGACAGCAGCGACGCTTATCGCCGCAAAGGCATACGTTTAGGCTGGACGCAATATTGGGGCAACACCGTGGGCAGCTCATTGGGCATTGGCACTGCACAACGTGTTTACGATGCGCCCAACTTCCCGTTCAACTACATTCGCAAAGACCGCGAACATTTTGCATCGCTTAGCTTGTGGAACAACCGCTGGCAATTTGGGGGCATCACACCACGCCTAGTATTCCGTTGGACAAAAGTCAGCAGCAATCATCCGTTTTACGGCGATTACAGCAAGAAAAATGTCTTTATCCAAATGAACAAAGCCTTTTAAAACGCAAAAAAGTGCAGGCTGCTTTTGAACGGATTTTTCCGCTAAAAGCAGCCTGCACTTTTATATTACAAACAATTAAGACAACCAGCCATTGACCGTTGCCGCACCTGCCGCGCTGAACACATATTGTCCCAAAAAGAAATAGCCCAACGCACTAGCAACCGCAATCGTCATGTTCAACGCCATGCTGCTGGAAAAGCGGTCGGTTAATTCCAAGCACACCACCACATACACGAACAAAATGCCCCATTGCGCCATGGTCAAATTGTCAAGATTGGGTACGCCCGACCACTCCATCAACGATTTAATCACAATTGCCATCAGCGTAAAGCCCAGCGATTCGCCCAGCGAGTTCACATCGCGGTTGGCTGACCAAATGCACCAAAAGCCCAAAATAAAGGCGATTAACATATAAGAACCAGTCATTTTTTTACTTCCTTATTCAAACTAAAACAAAAATTTATGCTGCCAGCAATTCGTCTGCCAACTGCTGTGCTTGGTCAAACTGAATGCTGCCTTCGTAAATGGCGCGACCTGTAATCGCACCTGCCACGCCTTGTTTGGCGACGGCACACAAGGCGCGTACATCGTCCAAATTGGTCAAGCCGCCCGATGCGATAATCGGGATATTGACCGCTTGCGCCAGTTTAACAGTCGCTTCAATGTTTACGCCGCTCATCATGCCGTCGCGTCCGATGTCGGTATAGATAATGCTGTTTACGCCATCGTCTTCAAATTGTTTACTTAAATCAATGACATGATGTTCGGTTACGGTTGCCCAGCCGTCAATCGCGACCATGCCGTCTTTGGCATCAAGTCCCACGATGATGTGTCCTGCAAACTCACGACAGGCTTCGCGCACAAAGGCTGGATTTTTAACCGCTACCGTGCCGATAATCACGTCATTCAACCCCAAAGACAAATATTTTTCAATGGTTTGCAAATCGCGAATGCCGCCACCGAGCTGCACGGAAATGTGTTGCGCCACCGCTGCCAAAATTTCTTTGATGGCCGGGAAATTTTTGGGTTCGCCTGCAAATGCGCCGTCCAAGTCCACCAAATGCAAACGGCGCGCGCCTTGTTGATGCCAGTGCGCTGCCATTTGGGCTGGGCTGTCGGAAAATACGGTGGCTTGTTCCATTAAGCCTTGTTTTAAGCGGACGCATTGTCCGTTTTTTAAGTCAATCGCGGGAATGAGTTGCATAGATTGGGGTTATCCTAAAAATATAAAATGTGCAGGCTGCTTTTCAAACCTGCACATTGTAATCAACAAAGTAAGTTTATGTAAAGAAAATCGCGTTTTAACCTTGCCATTGCAAGAAGTTTTGCAACAGTCGCAAGCCTGCTTCGTGGCTTTTTTCGGTGTGAAATTGTGTGGCAAACACGTTATCTTTGCCAACAATGCAGGCAAAATCGTGCGGATATTCGCTTGTGCCGAGCACGATGTCGCTGTCTTGCGGTGCAAAGTAATAGCTGTGAACAAAATAAAAATGTGCGGGATTGCTTACGCCTGTAAACAAGGGGTGCGCTTGCGTTTGGCGGACGGTGTTCCAGCCCATGTGCGGCACTTTCAGGCGATTGCCTTGCGTGTCGGTTTGGTTGGCGGCAAAACGCTTGACGCCACCTTTGAACCAGCCCAAACCTGCGGTATCGCCTTCTTCGCTGTGTTCAAACAGCAGTTGTGCGCCCACGCAAATGCCAAAAAATGGTTTGTTTTTCAACGATTCTTGCACAGCTTCGCGCAAACCGCTTTGGTTGAGCGCGTTCATGCAGTCGGGCATTGCGCCTTGACCTGGGAAGATGACTTTGTCGGCTGCCAACACGTTTTCTGGAGTGGACGTGAGCGTGATTTTGGCAGACGATTGTGCTGCATCGGCAGCAGCCTGCACCGATTTATAGACCGAATGCAAATTGCCCATGCCGTAATCAATAATGGCGATATTCATGATTTCAGTTCCGTTGGATTGGGGTGCAGGCTGCTTGGTTTGGTTGATTACATTTTGTTGGGTTGCGACCCAACACATCACTCAAAAGCAGCCTGCACTTTAAATTATGCCGTTAAAGTTCCTTTGGTTGATGGCATTTTACCTGCCATGCGCTCATCGTGTTCCACCGCCATGCGCAAGGCGCGTCCAAACGCACTTTGCCTGTGCCGTCTAGGTTGATGGGTACAGTAATTTGGGTTTCGCTGGTGTTGCGAGTAATGGTTGCGGTACGCATGGTTTGTGGTCTCTGAATTATGAAAAAGGCGTAAGATTACCTAAAATCTTTGCAAAACTGAATTCTATCTAAACACCTTTAAATTACCGTCATTCCCGCGCAGGCGGGAATCTATTTAACTTATTCAATTATATGGATTTATTTTCTATTACCTAAATGCCACGTTAGATTCCTGCCGTAGTTTACCCTTGCGTAGGCGGAGGCAGGAATGACGGCACAGTAGTTTTGCAAAGTACTCATTTTGACTATAATGTCGTTTTATTTTGTATCCCTAAATTATGCACATTTCCGACTTTGACTTTGATTTACCCGAACACTTAATCGCCCAAAACCCACCTGCCGTGCGTGGCAGCAGCCGTTTGTTGGTTGCGTTGCCCAATCAACCGTTTGCCGACCAGCATTTTGCCGATTTATTAAACTACGTTCGTGCAGGCGATATATTTGTGTTCAACAACACCAAAGTGATGAAAGCGCGATTGTTTGGACAAAAAACCAGTGGCGGCAAAATTGAAGCCTTAATTGAGCGCGTGTTGGACACACACACCGCTTTGGCGCACATTCGCTCGTCCAAATCACCCAAAGCAGGCGCGGAACTGATTTTTACGGGCGACATTCACGCCACCATGACCGAACGCGTGGGCGAATTGTTCAAACTGCATTTTTCGGGCGAACAAACGGTGTACGAACTATTAGAACAACACGGCGTATTGCCCTTGCCGCCCTATATTGTTCGCAGCGCAGACGACAATGACGACAATCGCTATCAAACCGTGTATGCCAAACATCAAGGCGCAGTTGCCGCTCCCACCGCAGGCTTGCATTTTACCGATGATTTATTAAGCAGCCTGCAACAAAAAGGCATAGAGTTCGCCGAAGTAACGCTACACGTTGGCGCAGGCACATTCCAGCCCGTGCGCGTAGAAAACATTGCCGAACACAAAATGCACAGCGAATGGTTTGATGTGCCAGCAGACACCGTTGCCAAAATCGCCGCCGCCAAAGCGCGTGGCAACCACATTTGGTCGGTTGGGACGACTTCTTTACGCGCGATTGAATCGGCAGCACGTTCAGGCACATTGCAAGCAGGGCAAGGCGACACGGATATTTTCATCACACCGCCCTACCCGTTTCAAGTCATTGACCGCTTGATTACCAATTTTCACTTGCCCAAATCCACGCTGTTGATGTTAGTATCTGCATTCACAGGCAGCGAGCGAATCCGCCAGTTGTATCAACACGCTATTGGCAAAGAATATCGCTTTTTTAGTTATGGCGATGCAATGATTTTGGGGCGCGAACCATAAAAAGCAGCCTGCACTTTTAATCAACCACAAAGGAAACGCATCATGAAAAAAATTGAAGCCATTATCAAGCCGTTCAAACTGGACGACGTGCGCGAAGCCCTGACCGAAGCGGGCATTTCTGGCATGACGGTTACCGAAGTCAAAGGCTTTGGACGACAACGCGGACACACCGAAGTGTATCGCGGTGCAGAATACGCGGTGGACTTTTTGCCCAAAGTAAAATTGGAATTGGTGCTGCCCGATGATTTGGTAGAACGCACCGTAGAAATTATTGTACAAACCGCACGCTCAGGCAAAATTGGCGACGGCAAGATTTTTGTTTTACCTGTTGAAGAAGTTATCCGAATTCGCACAGGCGAAACAGGCGAAGCTGCGGTTTAAATAGCATAAACATAAAGTGCAGGCTGCTTTGAAATGTTGGATCACACCCTAACAAAAACATCAAAACAAAGCAGCCTGCACCTTTCCATTTCCATCAACCAAGAGAATCAACATGACCCAACAAACAGGCAATGTATTTGTCATTTCCGCCGCATCTGGCACAGGCAAAACCACGCTGGTATCGCGTTTAACGCAACGCAACGCCCACATTCGCGTATCCATTTCGCACACCACACGCGAACCACGTGCGGGCGAAGTAAACGGACAGCACTATCATTTTGTAAACAAAGAACAATTCGCACAACTGGCTGGCGAAGGCGCGTTTTTGGAACACGCCGAAGTGTTTGGCAATTTTTATGGCACAAGCGCACAAGCCGTAAAAGATTTGTGCAATCAAGGTTTTAACGTAATTTTGGAAATTGACGTGCAAGGCGCAGCGCAAATTCGCCACGCCCTACCCGATTCGGTGAGCATTTTTATTTTGCCACCCAGCATGGCAATTTTGGAATACCGCCTACGCACGCGCCAAACCGATAGCGATGAAGTAATTGCGCGTCGCCTATCCGAAGCGCGCGAAGAAATCCAACACGCTTTTGCCTTTGATTACATTGTGCATAACCACGATTTGCAACAAGCCGAAAACGAATTATTGGCAATTTTCCAAGCCACACGTTTGCGCCAAAGCAACCAAGTTGCCAGCATTGAAAAAGTGTTAAAAAGCGTATAAAATCTGCCCACTTAAATGTGCAGGCTGCTTGGTCGCCTTGCACGGTTTTTAGTTTTATTTAAAGGAATATTCATGGCACGCATTACTGTGGAAGATTGCACTCCGCACATTCCCAATCATTTTGACTTAACTTTGGCAGCAGCACGCCGCGCGCGCCAGCTAGAAAACGGCACATCGCCTTTGGTTGATGATGTACGCCACGATAAACCAACGGTAACCGCTTTGCGCGAAATCGCAGCAGGGCAAGTGGGTGTGGACATTTTGTCGCGCAATAAATAAACACAAAAAAGTGCAGGCTGCTTTTGAAGCGTTCAAAAGCAGCCTGCACTTTTTTGTACAAAATACAACATAAAATAACGCTATTTGATTTATTGCTGATTTTTTTAGCCCTATCTATTATGATTTAACCCAATCACAACCAATCAACACGAGCCAACATCATGTCCCCAATTCAACCCACCGCCCCCTACGATTCCCTGACCGCCAGCGTCCGCGATACCCTGTTTCGTGAAGCGCGTTATTTGAATGCAGACGAATTACAACAACTCGAAAAAGCCTGTGCCTATGCCTTTTTTGCACACGATGGTCAAACGCGCAAAAGTGGCGAACCCTACATCACCCACCCGATTGCCGTAACCATCGAACTGGCACGTTGGCGCATGGACATTCAAACATTAAGCGCAGGTTTAATGCACGACGTGTTGGAAGACACCCACATCACCAAAGCCGAAATGGCACAAGAATTTGGCGACACCATCACCGAAATGGTGGACGGCTTATCCAAACTAGAAAACCTAAAATACGACAGCAAAGCCGAACAACAAGCCGAGAGCTTTCGCAAACTGATTTTGGCGATGACCAAAGACATACGCATCATCATCGTTAAGCTATCTGACCGCCTGCACAATATGCGGACTTTGGGTGCAAAAAGCCCCGACAGCCGCCGCCGCATCGCCACCGAAACGCTGGAAGTGTATGCCCCCATTGCCAACCGTTTGGGGCTGAATCCTGTGTATCGCGAGTTGCAAGACTTGGCGTTCAAAGCCATGCACCCTGCGCGTTACCAAGTGTTGCAACGCGCCATGACCGCCTTCAAGAAAAATCGCCACGATGTGATTGAACGTGTGCTACGCGAAATGAGCTTGCATTTGGTTGGCTACAACATCGAAGCCAAAATCCAAGGGCGCGAGAAAAATTTGTATAACATTCATCAAAAAATGAAGGCAAAAAAAATCAAATTTGAAGATGTGTTGGATATTTACGGCTTTCGCGTGATTGTGAACAGCAAAGCAGCCTGCTATGTTGCTTTGGGTGCGCTGCACGAATTGTATCAACCCAAACCTGGTAAATTTAAAGACTACATTGCCATTCCCAAATCCAATGGCTACCAATCGCTGCACACCGCGCTCAACGGCCCGTATGGTTTGCCGATTGAAATCCAAATTCGCACACGCGAAATGCACGCCGTTGCCGAATCGGGCGTGGCAAGCCATTGGGCATACAAATCGGGCGACACACACGAAGATGAAACCACATTGCGTACCAACCAATGGCTGCAAAACATTTTGGATTTGCAATCACGCAGCGACAATGCGTTTGAATTTTTGGAACACATCAAAGTCGATTTGTTCCCCAACGAAGTCTATATCGTTACGCCCAAAGGCAAAATCATCACACTGCCACGCGGCGCAAGCACCATTGACTTTGCCTATGCCATTCACACCGACATTGGCAATCGCTGCATTGGCGCACGAGTTAATAACGTGGCTGTGCCGTTGCGTACCAAACTCAAAACAGGCGACACAGTGGAGATTATCACATCGCCCAATGGCAAACCCAACCCAGCTTGGTTGAGCTTTGCCGCATCGAGCCGTGCGCGTAGTGCCATTCGCAACTACGTCAAAAACACCAGTCGCAGCGATGCCATTGCCTTGGGCGAACGCCTGTTGGCACAAGCCTTGGGCAGCTTGTTGCCCAAAGAAGTCGCACAGTCAGACACGTTTAAAGACAAATACTTAAAGCAGCTAGAAGCACGCGAGCAAAAATTGGAAGACGTGTTATACAACGTAGGCGTGGGCTTGACCTTGCCTGTGTCGGTGGCGATGGAAATTGCCGATATGGCGGGCAACCACTTTGGCGGCGAAGTCAAATTAAGCCCGATTCAAATTCACGGCAGCGAAACCACGCGCGTGCATTTGGGCAAATGCTGTATGCCTGTGGCTGGCGATTCGGTACGCGCCGTTATCGTTAAAGACCAAGGCTTGATTATCCACCGCGACACCTGCGCCACGCTGCTCAAATCCGATCCCGAGCAGCAACTGGACGCAGATTGGGCAACGCTGCCTGCTGGCATGGAAAAAATGTACGATGCGGCAGTGGTGGTGTCGTCAGCCGATGCCCACGCGCTGTTGGCAACGATGGCAAGCGCGATTTCTGGCACAGGCGGCAACATTGCATCGGTGGACACGCTATCCAAATCGCAAGCTGGCACAGAAGGCTTTATCGAATTCCGTTTCAATGTAAACGTGCGCGATTTAGCACATTTGAAAGCGATAATGACAGCATTGCAGCATATTCCGCACGTTCGCACGGTTAAGCGTGTGTAGATTAAATTGAGATTGAAAAAGCAGCCTGCACTTTTGTGTTGATGAAAAGTGCAGGCTGCTTTTTGTATTAGACTTTCTGTAAAACAATAAATTTTGGCTGTGTTCGCATAATTCGTTGATATGCGCGTAAGGTGGGATTTATAGTGGATTAAATTTAGATTAGGACAGGGCGACAACGACTGCCGTGTACATCTAGTACATAAGGGAGTTGGCAACGCTGTACTAATCTAAATTTAATTCACTATAACAGCAACTTGATTTGCTTGAAATAACACTTTGTGATTATGAAAGATTTTATCGGCGAGCCGCCGACGCTCCATTGTATCGTGTACCGAAAAGCAGCCTAAAACCGTATAATCCACTCCATTTACGCAACAGGAAAAATCCCCATGCTCACTTCCGCCCAAATCCTCATCAACGCCCAAACCTTCGCCACACGCTGGCAACACGAATCAGACGAAAAATCCGAATCCCAAACCTTTTGGAACGAATTTTTCGCCATTTTCGGGCTAGACCGCAAAGCCATTGCCATTTTGGAAAAGCGATTAAAAGCAGAAAAATCCACCAAATTCGCCGATGTTTTCGTGCCGAAAAAATTGCTCTGCGAACAAAAAACCAAAGGCAAAAACCTAGACGATGCCGCCGCCCAAGCGCGTGAATATTTAGAACAAATCCGCGCCCAAGAACCTGAAAATTTACCGCCGTATTTCATCGTGTGCGATTTCGCAACCATGCGATTTTACGAAACCATTGGCACGGCTTGCGTAGAATTTCCGCTTGAAAAGCTGCCTGAAAACATCGGTTTATTCAATTTTTTGCTGGATTTGGAAACGGAAATTCATCACGCGCAAAGCCTTGTTAATTTGCAAGCGTCCGCGATGATGCGCGAACTCTACAACGGCATTAAAGCCGATTACAATACCGACACCGTGCGTAAATTCCTAATCCGCATTTTGTTTTGCCTATTCGCCGAAGATACAGGCATTTTCCGCCCCGACCAATTCAACCGCCTAATCGACAAACACACCAAAGCAGACGGCAGCGACACAGGTGCAATGCTCACGGAATTATTCCAAACGCTCAACACCGCCAAACGCTCACCCAAGCTGCCTGAATATTTACAAGAATTTGACTACATCAACGGCGGCTTATTCGCCGAAACACTGCCCACCATTTATTTTGACAGCGAAATGCGCCAAAAGCTGATTCACATCGGCAGGGAAATCAACTGGGGCTTTATTTCGCCCGAAATTTTCGGCTCGCTGTTTCAGGAAGCGTTGGACGTGAACGAACGCCGCGAATTGGGCGCGCATTACACCGAAAAAGACAATATTGAAAAAGTCATCAACTCGTTGTTTTTGGACGATTTAAAAGCGGAATTGGCGCAAATTAGCAGCCTGAAACGCGACAAGAAAAAACGCTTGATTGAATTTCAACAAAAAATCGCGAAACTCAAATTTTTAGACCCAGCTTGCGGCACAGGCAATTTTCTTGTGGCGGCGTATCGCGCCTTGCGTGAATTGGAGATTCAAGTCATTCACGAATATCAGAAATTGGATAAAACGCATTTGCAATCTGCCGTCAGCATTGAGCAATTTTTCGGCATTGAAATTGACGGATTGGCGGCGGAAATTGCGGTGTTGTCCATGTGGTTGATTGACCATTTATGCAATTTGCACGAAGGCGCGGCATTGGGCAAAGGCTACGGCAGCCTGAATATTCCGCTACGCAAATTGGCACACATCACGCACGGCAATTCGCTGCGATTGGATTGGGAAAACGTGGATTTTATTCTTGGCAATCCGCCGTTTATCGGTTCAACGTATCAAACCAAAGAGCAAAAAGCGGACACGCAAGCGGTTTCAGGCAGCCTGAAAAATGCTGGGATTTTGGATTATGTGGCAAATTGGTATGTGAAAGCGGCGCAAATCATGCGCGACAATCCGCAAGTGCAGGCTGCTTTTGTTTCTACCAATTCCATTTGCCAAGGGCAGCAAGTGGAAGCACTTTGGGGCGCGTTGTTGGATTGGGGCGTGGAAATTCATTTCGCGCACCGCACGTTTCAATGGACGAGCCAAGCGCACGGCAAAGCGGCGGTGCATTGCGTGATTGTGGGTTTCAGGCAGCCTGAAAAGCATTCGGGTGCGAAATATTTATTTGATTATCCCGACATCAAAGGGCAGCCTGAAAAACGCGAAGTGGCGAACATCAATCCGTATTTGATTGATGCGCCGAATGTGATTATTGAAAAACGCAGTAAACCAATTTCGGGCGAGCCTGAAATGATTTACGGCAGCAAACCAACTGACGGCGGTAATTTAATTTTATCAACCGAAGAAAAAAACGAATTGATTGCAGCCGAACCATTGGCGGAACAATACATTCGCCGATTTTTGGGCGCGGAAGAATTTTTGAATAATAAAGAACGCTGGTGTTTGTGGTTTCATGGAATGAGTGAAATGCGATTGTTTACCGATTTACAAAAAATGCCTTTGGTTGCCAAACGCATTGAATTGGTTAAACAAATGCGTTTAGAAAGTTCAGATAAGCAAACCAATAAAGCCGCAGCCACGCCGCATTTATTTCAAGCAATCAGGCAGCCTGAAAGCGGAAATTATTTGTTAATTCCAAGCGCTTCATCGGAAACACGCGAATTTATCCCGATTGGTTATTTGAATAGTAATACGATTAACGGCAATGCAAATTTTAGTTTGCCAAACGCGACTTTGTACCACTTCGGGCTATTAAGCAGCACCATGCACAATGAGTTTATGCGAACCGTGGCAGGGCGATTGAAAAGCGATTACCGCTATTCCAATACGATTGTTTATAACAATTTTCCGTTTCCGTTTGCCGCATTCAGGCAGCCTGAAACCGAAATCAGCCCAGCCGAACAAAAACACCGCACCGCAATTGCCACAGCCGCCCAAGCCGTGTTGGACGCACGAGCGCATTACATAGCCCAAGCGCAACAGGAAAACTTGCCCGAGCCGAGCTTGGCGGATTTGTATCGCAGGGGCGCACCGTTTACGCGCTTGCACGCCGCCCACGCCGCGCTAGATAAAGCTGTGGATAATGCTTACGGCTACACTGGCGGTAACGATGATGCGGATAGAGTGGAGTTTTTGTTTGGGGTGTATGAGAAAATGAAAGGGGCGTAATGGAGCGTCGGCGGCTCGCCGACAAAATTTGCAAATGTTCGCGCCATCAAAAAAATGATGTGACATTTGAAATGTGTCGGTGAGCCGCCGACGTTCCAGCCGCAGGTCAGGCTGAAATAGATTGGTACACACAAAAAAGCAGCCTGCACTTTCAATCAACAAAAAGTGCAGGCTGCTTTTATAGTGAATTAAATTTAGATTAGTACGGCGTTGCCAACTCCCTTATGTACTAGATGTACACGGCGGTCGTTGTCGCCTTGTCCTAATCTAAATTTAATCCACTATAATTAACGCGGCAAGATTATTTCACAATTTCCACTGCGCCATGGTCATCACAATGGTCGCCGTGTTGGTAGTGCAAACGTCCGTTTACAATGTAATCTACATGGTCGCCATGTGGCACGGCTTCGTGTCCGCAGCCTTCGCCGTGAACGTGTTCAGCACATTCGTGCGTTGGGTGGCAGTCGTCTGGGTTTTGTTCGTTTACATCTAACGTATGTTCATCGTAATGACCGTTGTGCGCGTGATGCAAATGTCCATCATGCAAGTAATCTACGTGGTCGCCATGTTTAATTGCAGTGTGTCCACAATTTGCGCCGTGTTGATGTTCGTGATTTTGGTGGGTTTTACAAGTTGTCATGATATTTTTCCTTTGCTATTACGACGAAATTGTCGTGCTTTTTATTGTAGCAAAATTTTTCTTAATTTCAAGTAATTTGTTGATTTTAAATAATTTTGATGCGATATAGCGTAACAGGATTGACCACGCAAATTTAAAAGCAGCCTGCACGGAGAGCGTAACCCATCCCCTCTCCTCTGCCCTCTCCCAAAGGAGAGGGAGTCGATTTGCGAACACAAAAGCAGTCTGCACTTTGAATCAACAATAAAGTGCAGGCTGCTTTTTTATTCCCAATCCCGACAAGCATTCACCGCTTCTTGCAGGCTGCTTACGCCTTGAATTTTCAGGCTTGGGAACTCTTTTAAATTCTTCGGCAAATTCGCTTTCGGCACAATCGCCCGTTTAAAGCCCAATTTCTCCGCTTCTTTCAAACGCTCCTGCCCACGTGGCACAGGACGAATTTCGCCACTCAAACCAATTTCCCCAAACGCCACCATTTTTTCAGGCAGCGGCTTATTGCGATAGCTCGACAACATCGCCAAAATTACCGCCAAATCCGCCGCAGGTTCGCTGATTTTCACGCCGCCGACCGCATTCAAAAACACATCTTGGTCAAAACACGCAATGCCAGCGTGGCGATTCAGCACCGCCAGCAACATGGCAAGACGGTTTTGCTCCAAACCCACCGTTAAACGCTTCGGCGTGAAACCGTGCGCATCATCAACAAGTGCCTGAATTTCCACCAAAAGCGGACGACTGCCCTCTTGCGTAACCAACACGCACGAACCCGCCACATCATCGCGATAGCTCGCCAAAAAAATCGCAGACGGATTAGAAACGCCTTTCAAGCCCGTTTCCGTCATCGCAAACACGCCCAATTCATTCGCCGCCCCAAAACGGTTTTTAATCGCCCGAATCATGCGGTAATTGGAATGCTGATCGCCCTCAAAATACAGCACCGTGTCCACCATATGCTCCAACACGCGCGGACCCGCAATCGCGCCGTCTTTGGTAACGTGTCCAACAAAAATCATCGCAATGCCCATTTGTTTGGCGATTCGCGTCAGTTGCGCCGCACATTCGCGCACCTGCGACACCGAGCCAGGGGCGGACGTGATTTGGTCAGAATACATCGTTTGAATCGAGTCAATCACGACCACAGACGGCTCGTGCTGTTTTAAGGCAGCCTGAATCGCCTCCAAACGGATTTCCGCCAACAAATTCACGCCGTCCGCATTCAGCCCCAAACGCTGCGAACGCAACGCCACTTGTTGCGCCGATTCCTCACCCGACACATACAGCACTTTGCGTTTTTTCGCTATTAAAGCAATGGTTTGCAACAACAAAGTGGATTTGCCAATACCTGGGTCGCCACCGAGCAAAATGACCGCACCGTCCACCAAACCGCCGCCCAACACGCGGTCAAGTTCGCCCATGCCAGTGGCTTCGCGTGGGACTTCCATGGCGGTAACTTTGGATAATTCTTGCACTTGCGTGGTTTCCGCCGCCCACGATTGGAAACGCGCGTTTTTGGGTTCGGGTGCGGTTAGCTGTTCAGAAAGCGTGTTCCATTCGCCACAATGCGGGCATTTGCCAACCCATTTGGGTGTTGTGCCACCGCATTCGGTGCATTGGAATTGGATTTTTGGGGCTTTTGCCATTTGGTTTTTTCCTTGTGTCGTGTAGGTCGGGTTGGCAACCCGACAAGTTTTTATTCGTGTGAATTTTCAGGCTGCCTGAAAATTATAATTGCAATTCTTCGGGTGGATTAAAAATAGGTTTTGGTTTAGCACGACAAGTTTGTTATGTAACAAATTGTTCATTGCGTTCTACTGTTAAAAAATAACTCTCTTCATGCTCGTCCGTTAATCTATCCAGCGTTTTCATATTGTCCTTTCTGGTGGATTAAAAGAATAATTAAAGCAGCCTGCATTATATCAAATGCAGGCTGCTTTAAAATCAATCAAAAAAACACATTAATCAAAATACTCAATATGTGTGGATAGGCAACAATCATCAATAAAACAATGGGTCGCCAAAAATCGCGTGGGCATTTGTGTTCCAGAAAAACCCAAATGCTGTTGGTTGCCATGAAATTAAAAAACAGCCAAACCAATAAACACGCCCAAAAAAATACGATTAAGCTATTGTCTATAACCAACTGAAAAACCAGTAAACCAAACACATACACCAACCATGCAATAACAGACAAAATAGCAGGGTTGATGGCATCTATATCTGGATTGCGGTCAGCATTAAACCATTTTTTGCCAAACGGTAATTGAGATATAACGCGCTTAATAGCCAGATAGGAAAGAATAATAAGAAAAATGGCAAAATAAATGCAAGGGGATTTACAAGCATGATTGATTTTTCCAATACAAAGCAGCCTGCATTATAACGAAGTGCAGGCTGCTTTCGGGCTGTAGTTAATGCACTTATCTTTTAATACTGCGTTGCCAACACCCTTATGTATAGTGGTTTAAATTTAGATTAGGACAAGGCGACAACGACCGCCGTGTACGCGTAGTACATAAGGGAGTTGGCAATGCCGTACTAATCTAAATTTAAATCACTATACTATGCGTACACGGCGGACGTTGTCGCCTTGTATTAAAAAATCTTTGCATCAACTATATAATGTGCCGTGTTTCATATTTTGGGAGAATAAAATGACGATTTACTTTTTAGGCGGCGGCAATATGGCAGCGGCGATTGTGGCTGGTTTGTGTCAAGCAGAGCGCACGACAGAGATTCACGTTGCCAATCGTGGTGCAGAAAAACGCGCGGCGTTGGCAGCCAAATATGGCGTAAGCGTTTCGGAAAAATTGCCCATGCTCACCAAAAACGATGTGCTGATTTTGGCAGTTAAACCGCAAGATATGCAGGCTGCTTGCGAAAACGTGGCAAGCAACGGTGCGTTGGTGATTTCGTTGGCAGCAGGGTTGAGCCTTGTCACTTTGTCGCGTTATTTGGGTGGCACGCAACGCATGATTCGCGCCATGCCCAACACACCAGCGCAAATTGGTTTAGGCGTAACAGGTTTATTCGCTGCCAGCGCGGTGAACGAAGCGGACAAACACATCGCCCAAGCCATTTTTGCGACTTCGGGCAGCACTGTTTGGCTGAATGACGAAGCGCAAATGCACGCGATAACTGCCGTATCGGGCAGCGGTTCAGCGTATGTGTTTTATTTGATGAACGCTTTGCAACAAGCGGCTCTGGATTTGGGCTTTGATGCCGAACAAGCGCGCACGTTGAGTCTTCAAACATTCAAAGGTGCGGTGGCGTTGGCAGAACACACGGGTGAAGAGTTGCGCGTGTTGCAAGACAAGGTAACGTCCAAAGGTGGCACGACTTTTGCCGCGCTGACGCATTTTAACGAACAGCAAGTCGCGCAACACATTGGTGCAGGCGTGCAGGCTGCTTGTGCGCGTTCGCAGGAATTGGCGAAGATGTTTGAGTGAGATTAGATAGGAAGTGCAGGCTGCTTTTTGGCGATTTAAATATGATGAACAATCAATTTTTTCCCTTTGTGGTCTAACACTTCCACCTCCATATCAAACAATTCTTTAATATTTTCAACTGTAAACACTTCTTCGGGGCTGCCTGAAAATTTCACTTCGCCTTTCTGCATCGCAATCACATAATCCGCATACGCCGCCGCCATATTGATGTCGTGCAACACAACCACAGTTGTGCGATTGTGTTCATGCGTCAATTCGCGCAAAAGCTGCATTAAATTTTTCGCGTAATACATATCCAAATTATTCAACGGCTCGTCCAGCAACACATATTCCGTGCTTTGACAAAACACCATGGCGATTAAGGCGCGTTGGCGTTGTCCGCCCGACAATTCGGTCAAATAACGCTGTGCCAACGGTTCAAGCTGAAATTGCACAATCGCTTGTTCTACAATCGCTTTATCTTCGTCAGTCGGTCGCCCCTGATGATACGGATAACGCCCAAACAGCAGCAAATCACGCACGGAAATGCGGCTGTGAATGCTGTTTTCCTGCGTCAAAATCGCCAAAATTTTCGCCACATCAGCCGTTGGCGTAGTTGCCAAATCGCGCCCATTGTACGCAATGCTGCCTGAAACCAACGGCTGCAACCGCGCCATAAACGACATCAGCGTGGATTTGCCAGCACCGTTTGCGCCAATCAGCGCGGTAATGCCGTTTTGCGGAATATTCAAAGACACATTATTTAAAATTTGCTGTTCGCCAATTTTGTGGGAGACGTTTTTGATTTCAATCATTCAAAGTTGCCTTGTTTTGAGAATAATTGGCGAATTGTATAACAAAAATTGCAGGCTGCCTGAAAAAGAAATATCTTTCAGGCAGCCTGCATATTTCAAATCATGCAATCACATGATTACAAAGAGTAATACATTTCAAATTCCAACGGATGCGGAGCCATTTGCATACGGCGTACATCTTCTTCTTTGAACGCGATGTAGCTGTCAATCCAATCTTGGCTAAACACACCGCCGCGAGTCAAGAACTCGTGGTCTTCTTTCAACGCTTTCAACGCTTCGTCCAAAGATGCGCACACGGTTGGCACTTGAGCATCTTCTTCTGGTGGCAAATCGTACAAGTTTTTCGTTGCAGGGTCGCCAGGGTGGATTTTGTTTTGAATGCCGTCCAAGCCAGCCATCAACAATGCCGCAAACGCCAAGTATGGGTTAGCCATTGGGTCTGGGAAACGCGCTTCAATGCGAACCGCTTTCGGGCTAGTTACCGCAGGAATACGGATTGACGCAGAACGGTTTTTCGCAGAATACGCCAATTTCACAGGGGCTTCAAAGTGTGGCACCAAACGCTTGTATGAATTGGTAGAAGGATTGGTAATCGCATTCAACGCTTTGGCGTGTTTGATGATGCCGCCGATGTAGAACAATGCCGTTTCGCTCAAACCAGCGTAGCCGTCGCCAGAGAACAAGTTTTTGCCGTCTTTCCAAATAGATTGGTGAACGTGCATACCGCTACCGTTGTCGCCCATCAATGGTTTTGGCATGAAAGTTGCCGTTTTGCCGAAATTGTGTGCCGTATTCCATACAACGTATTTCAAATCTTGCGTCCAGTCAGCGCGTTTAACCAATGTGCTGAATTTTGTGCCGATTTCCATTTGCGAACCAGTTGCCACTTCGCCGTGATGAACTTCCACAGGAATGCCGATTTCTTCCAAAATACGAACCATTGCCGAACGCAAATCTTGACCCGCGTCCACAGGCGCAACAGGCGCGTAACCGCCTTTTACGGTTGAGCGATGACCTGTGTTTTGACCGTCAAAATGTTTGCCGCTAGACCATGCGCCTGTTTCAGAAGTGATTTCAAAACGCGCTTTGTCCATGTGCGTTTCAAATGCCACACCGTCAAATACGAAAAATTCAGGTTCAGGACCAAAGAAAGCCGTATCGCCAATGCCTGATGATTTCAAATACGCTTCGGCGCGTTTGGCGATAGAACGTGGGTCGCGGTCGTAACCTTTGCCGTCCGCTGGGTCAATCACATCACAAGTCAAAACAACCGTTGCATCATCGTAAAATGGGTCAATAAATGCGGTTGTCGCGTCAGGGCGCAACTGCATATCAGACGCTTGAATGCCTTTCCAGCCGCCGATTGACGAGCCGTCAAACGCTTGACCATTTTCAAACCATTCTTCTGGGTCTTCCAACACAACACGCGCTGGAATCGTGAAATGATGTTGCTTGCCTTTGGTGTCGGTAAAGCGCAAATCAACAAAACGGACATCGTTGTCCTCAATCATTTTTACTACATCTTTGATAGACATGGCATTGCTCCTAGTGATTAGTTAAAGTGAGTTAAATGGTGTAAATGAATTGTGCCACTAGCACCGTTACATTTCAACCGATTTTGTGAATTTATTGTAATTTTTTTACTAAAAATTCATTTTTTTTGAAACTAATATAATTAAATTACTTTAATTTGATTAAATTATTGCGAATTTTGGTTTTCTTTTGGTTTGTTTTTGGAAATTAAATTACATTCAGGTAGCCTGCAAATTCACACGCCCAAATATTCCAAAATACTTTCCGCCGCCGTGCGACCTTCCGCAATCGCCGTAACCACTAAATCCGAACCGCGCGTAATATCGCCGCCAGCAAAGATTTTTTCATTAGACGTTTGCTGTTTCAGGCTGCCTGAACGTGCAATTCTGCCGCGATTATCGGTCGCCACATTCACGCTCACCAACCACGCCATTTCATGCGGCGCAAAACCAAACGCCACAATCACCGCATCACAAGCAATCACTTCTTCGCTGCCTGAAATCACTTCGGCGCGGCGGCGACCGTTTTCGTCAGGCTCGCCCATTTGCGTGCGAACAATTTGAATGCCTGTAACTTTGCCGCTTTCATCGGTTTGCACGGCAACTGGCTCGGCTTCAATTTGCACAGGTTGCGCGTTGAATTGGAACGCTACGCCTTCTTCTTTCGCGTTGATGTATTCTTTTTTGCTACCGGGCATATTCGCAGCGTCGCGGCGATACACGCAGGTAACTTCCGCCGCGCCTTGACGAACCGATGTGCGAACGCAGTCCATTGCCGTGTCGCCACCGCCCAACACCACCACGCGCTTACCAGCCATGCTCACATATTCAGGCGCGTCCAAATTCAACAAATTTTGCGTATTGCCAATCAAAAACGGCAAAGCGGAATACACACCAGCCGCGTTTTCATTGGGAATATTTGCCGTCATGCCTTTGTATGTGCCTACGCCCAGAAATACCGCATCATATTGATTCACCAAATCATTTAGTTGAATGTCTTTGCCAATTTCTACGCCCAATGCAAATGCCACGCCCATTTCGCTGAATAATTCTCGGCGGCGACGCATTACCTCTTTTTCTAATTTAAATGCGGGAATACCGAATGTCAGTAAACCGCCAATTTCTTGTTGGCGTTCGTAAACGGTAACATCTACGCCATTGCGAATCAAAATATCCGCGCAACCCAAACCCGCAGGACCCGCGCCAATCACGGCAACTTTTTTGCCTGTTTTTTCCGCTTGAATGCTTGGTTTCCAGCCCATTTCAAAGGCTTTTTCGGTAATGTATTTTTCAATATTGCCAATCGTTACCGCGCCAAATTCGGCATTGAGTGTGCAATCGCCTTCGCACAAGCGGTCTTGTGGGCAAACACGTCCGCAAACTTCAGGCAGCGTGTTAGTTGAATGTGCCAATTCCGCCGCTTCAATAATGCGCCCTTCGTTGGCTAAACGCAGCCAATTCGGGATATTGTTGTGCAATGGACATTTGTTTTGGCAATACGGATTGCCACACGCCAAACAACGGTCGGCTTGGCTTTGCGCTTGCGTATCGGTAAAGGCTTGATAAATTTCTATAAATTCTTTTTTGCGATTTGCCAACGGGATTTTCTGTGGGTCGGTACGCGGCAAATCAATAAATTGATAAATATTTTCTTTGGACATGGTTTGTTCCTTGAATGTTATTTTTTTGGTTTCAGGCTGCCTGAAAGATTACATAAGAAATGTTTAAATCAACAGCAATCTGTTCCCTCTCCTTTGGGATAGGGCTAGGGAGAGGGAAAACCGTTGCACTAAACAACCATTTCTTATGCCTGACATTTTGCCCTCTCCCTAACCTTCTCCCACAGGAGAGGGAGCAAATGCCGTGTATTTTCAGGCTACCTGAAAAACACTTACGCGGTAATCTGACGCAATTCCAACACGCTACGGCGTTTGTGTCCGAGCAGCGCGTTCACATCATTGGCTTTGGGTTTAACCAACACAAATTTGCCAACATAATTTTCCCAGTCCGCCAAAACCTGTTCGCCAATGCTGCTATGCGTCAATTCAACGTGTCGCGCAACCAATCCACGCAAATGCTCTTGGTGTTGCGGCAAATCGGTAATGGATAAGCCTTCCACCATTTCGCCGTTAATGCGCCCTTTGAATTTGCCGTCCATGTCCAAAATGTAAGCAAATCCGCCTGTCATACCTGCGCCGAAGTTGATGCCTGTTTTACCCAACACCGTTACCACGCCACCCGTCATGTATTCGCAACCATTGTCACCAATGCCTTCAACCACTGCCGTTGCGCCCGAATTGCGAACCGCAAAACGCTCGCCAGCACGTCCAGCTGCAAACAATTCGCCGCCAGTCGCGCCATACAAACAAGTGTTGCCAACAATCGTCGCTTTGTGCGATTGGAACGACACGCCATTATGCGGACGAATGCTAATCACGCCACCGCCCATGCCTTTGCCGACATAGTCATTCGCATCACCAGTCAAATGCAACGACACGCCGCCAGCCAACCACACGCCCAAACTTTGTCCAGCCGTGCCGTTCAAATTGATTGTAAATTCTTGACCACGTTTGCCAGCGTTGCCGTGCAATTTCGCAATGCTGCCTGAAAGCGTTGCACCGACAGAACGGTCTAAATTGCTAATATCAAAAGACATTTTACGGCTTTCGCCAGCTTCAAAAGCAGCCTGCACTTCGCCCATAATCGCTTTATTTAACAAACCTTGGTCAAATGGGTCGTTGCGTTGCGTGTTGTACGGTGCGCTGCCAGCAGGGATTTTTGGCGAATACAACAATTTACTCAAATCCAAACCGCGTTGTTGCGCCGTTTTGCCTTCAATGATTTCCAGCAAATCCGTTCTGCCAATCAAATCTGTCAATTTATTCACGCCCAAGCTCGCCAAAATTTCACGCACATCTTGCGCGATAAATTTAAAGTAATTCATCGCTTTTTCCGCGTCGCCGTGGAAATGTTTGCTGCGTAATGCGTCGTCTTGGGTGGTGATACCCGTCGCGCAATTATTCAAATGGCAAATCCGCAAATAACGACAACCCAACGCCACCATAGGTCCCGTACCGAAACCGAAACTTTCCGCGCCCAAAATGGCTGCCTTAACCACGTCCAAGCCTGTTTTCAAACCGCCGTCCACTTGCAAACGCACTTTGTGGCGCAAATTGTTTTCCACCAAAGCCTGTTGCGCTTCCGCCAAACCCAATTCCCAAGGGCTGCCTGCGTATTTCACACTCGTCAATGGCGACGCGCCTGTGCCGCCGTCGTAGCCCGAAATCGTGATTAAATCAGCATACGCTTTTGCCACGCCAGTCGCAATCGTGCCAACGCCCGGCAGCGACACCAATTTCACAGAAATCAAGGCTTTTGGATTGATTTGTTTCAAGTCAAAAATCAGTTGCGCCAAATCTTCAATAGAATAAATGTCGTGATGTGGCGGCGGCGAAATCAGCGTAGAACCGGGGACGGCATAACGCAGTTGCGCGATGTATGGCGTAACTTTATCGCCCGGTAATTGACCGCCTTCACCTGGTTTCGCGCCTTGTGCCACTTTAATTTGGATTACGTCCGCGCTCATCAAATACGCCGCCGTAACGCCAAAACGCCCAGATGCGACTTGTTTAATGCGCGACACTTTTTCTGTGCCGTAACGCGCAAGGTCTTCGCCACCTTCGCCTGAATTGGAGAAGCCGCCCAAACGGTTCATGGCAATCGCCAAACTTTCGTGCGCTTCAGGACTCAACGCGCCAATAGACATCGCCGCGCTGTCAAAGCGTTTGTATAAGTTTTCAGGTTGCTCAACTTTGTCCAATTCAATCGGCTGACATTGTTCGGTTTTCAAGCAGAACATATCGCGAATAGACATCACAGGACGATTATTGACAAAATCACGATAAATTTTGTATTTGTTGTAATCGCCAGAGTTACAGGCTACCTGAATGCTGTTTACCACATCGGGATTATAGGCGTGGTATTCGCCTTGTGGTTTGAATTTCAGGTAGCCACCAGCGTCCACATTCACGCTGCTGCGCCAAGCATTTTGGCGTGTTTGCGTGATTTTTTCGTCCAAATCGGCAAACGTTGCACCTGCTACGCGACTGGTCATTTCAGGGAAACATAATTCGCTGATTTCTTTACCTAAACCGACATTTTCAAATAATCGCGCACAACGATAAGACGACACGCACGAAATGCCCATTTTGGACATGATTTTGTACAAGCCTTTGTTAATGCTATTGCGGAAATTTTGCGTAACCACGCGCAACGGTTTTTGAATTGCGCCGACTTTGACCATGTTCGCCAAACTTTCGTACGCCAAATACGGATAAACCGCCGTCGCACCCAAGCCAATCAACACCGCAAAATGATGTGGATTTCGCGCTTCTGCCGTTTCCACAATAATATTGGCATCGCAACGTAATTGCTTGTTTACCAAATTATTTTGCACCGCACCAACGGCAAACGGCATTGGAATCGGTTGGCGATTTTCCGCAATATTTTTATCGGAAATAATCAGCAACACTGCGCCATTTTGCACTGCTTGCTCCGCCGATTGACATAATTGCTCAACCGCTTGTTTCAAGCTGCATTCGTCAGGATTATAAGTCGCGTCAATGATTTGGTGGCGGTAATCGCTTTCAGGCAGCCTGAAAATTTGTTGCATATCCGAATACAACAACACAGGCGATTTGAAATTCACGCGGCTGCTCATACCTTCGGCTTCAAAAAACACGCTCATTTCGCGCCCAATGCTGGTCGTCAAACTCATCACATGGGCTTCACGCAATGGATCAATCGGTGGATTGGTAACTTGGGCGAAATATTGGCGGAAATAGTCGTACACCACGCGATGACGTTCCGACAGCACCGCAAATGGCGCGTCGTCGCCCATAGAGCCAACCGCTTCATAGCCATCGTCGCCAGCTACGCGCAAGGTACTTTCCAATTCTTCCAAATCGTACAAGAATTGTTTTTGGTAAATTTTTAACGTCTTATCGTCCATTGCCGCTTCGCCAACTTCGCTGTCGGGCAGTTGCTCAAATGGCACTAAACGCATCACATTTTTATCCAACCAAGCACGGTATGGGTGGCGATTGCGTAATTCGTTGTCAATTTCGTGCGAATGCAGCAATTTACCGTTTTTCGTGTCAATTACGAGCAATTCGCCCGGTCCAACGCGACCTTTTTCCGCCACTTCATCGGGCGCGTAATCCCAAATGCCGACTTCAGACGCAATCGTAATCAAACGGTCGTGCGTAATCACAAAACGCGCTGGGCGCAAACCGTTGCGGTCAAGATTACAGGCTGCATAGCGTCCGTCCGACAACACAATCCCTGCTGGACCGTCCCACGGTTCCATGTGCATGGAATTGAAATCGTAGAATGCGCGTAAATCGTCGTCCATGTCGGGGTTATTTTGCCAAGCAGGCGGCACAAGCAAACGCATGGCGCGGAACAAATCCATGCCGCCACAAACCAACACTTCCAACATATTGTCCATAGAGCTGGAATCTGAACCTGTTTCATTCACAAACGGCGCGGCGGTTTGCAAATCGGGAATCAATGGCGTGTGGTATTTGTGGGCGCGAGCGCGAGCCCAAGCGCGGTTGCCTGAAATTGTGTTGATTTCGCCGTTGTGCGCTAAATAGCGGAACGGTTGCGCCAATTTCCAGCGCGGCATGGTATTGGTTGAAAAGCGTTGATGAAACAAACAGATAGCGGATTGCATACGCAAATCACCCAAATCTAAATAAAATTTAGGCAAATCTTTCGGCATACACAAACCTTTGTAGATAATGGTTTGATTAGAAAGCGAACAAATATAAAAATCGTCGTGGTCAATGCGTTTTTCAATGCGACGACGCGCCACAAACAAACGGCGTTGCAAATCCACGCTGCGCCAGCCATTTGGCGCATTGACAAAAACTTGTTTAATCAATGGCATATCTGCCAACGCGATTTCGCCCAATACGTTTGGATTGGTCGGCACATCGCGCCACGCCGCTACGCCTAGCGTTTCGCGTGTTAATTCTTCATTGATAATCGTGATGTATTGCGCGGCAAGTGCTTCATCTTGCGGCAGAAAAATTTGCCCAACCGCAAAATTTTTCGCCAACGCAAACTGTTGTTCATTGGCAATCGTGCGGAAGAAACTTTCAGGCATTTGCAACGACAAGCCGCAGCCGTCGCCTGTTTTGCCGTCAGACAAAATCGCGCCACGGTGCTGCATACGCGATAAACCCAAAATGGCGTTGCGGACAACTTTGTGGCTCTGCACGCCGTCAATATTGGCGATTAAGCCAAAGCCGCAGTTGTCTTTTTCAAACGTGCGGTCGTAGAGTTGGTTCATATGGTGGGACTTTCAGTAGTGGTTTATTTTGTAATCAAATTACAACTTTCGAGAGACAATTTACTTTTTAAATACATTTTCAACTTGGGTTAAATAGATAAAAATCAAAAAGTTATATTAGCAATTGTAACAATGTAGTCTCTGACTACATTTTGTGGATTTAATTTACATAATTTGTAATAGAATGTCAAAAAAATTTACTATTAAATAAATTGAATTATTGATATTTTTAGATAACATTTTGATTTTAATTTGAATTTTTATTATTTCTGCAAAAAGAATGTAAAACGATTTTAAGAAATTTAATTTCAAAAAAAGAGTATGCGTGATGTGCAGGCTGCTTTGATATTGATAGCGTGTCTGTGATGAGACAATGTGATGAATATAGTGTTTTAAATTTAGATTAGGACAAGGCGACAACGACCGCCGTGTACATCTAGTACATAAGGGAGTTGGCAACGCTGTACTAATCTAAATTTAAAGCACTATAAGATGCCGTATAGCCAAATCAATAGTGCTTTAAATTTAAAGCACTATAAAAGCAGCCTGCACTTTTAATCAACAAAAGTGCAGGCTGCTTTTTTTATGTGTTTACAAAATCGTTTGCGCAGGCTCGTAGTGAATAATATCGCGGATTTTATTGTTTTCGTCCAACAGCACAACGGTGGGTTCGTGGCTGGCGATTTCGGGTTCGGATAGGGTTACATACGACATAATAATGACCACATCGCCTGCTTGCACCAATCGCGCCGCTGCGCCGTTTAAGCAAATCACGCCGCTGCCGCGTTCGCCAGAAATAGCATAAGTTTCAAAGCGTTCGCCGTTGTTGTTATTAACGACTTGTACTTTTTCGTTTACCAAAATGCCTGCTGCGTCCAGCAAGTCTTGGTCGATGGTGATGCTGCCAACATAGTTTAAGTCGGCTTGGGTAACAATGGCGCGGTGGATTTTGCTGCCTAATAATGTGCGAAACATAATGAAAAATCATCAAAAATAGAAAGGGTGATATTGTACTGTTTACGTGATTGGATTGTCTATTTTAAAAAAGCAGCCTGCACTTTTTGTTTAAAGGCTACGCCGCCTACGGTATACTTCTTTTATACCCAAATCAAAGATTTGGACAAAAAGTGCAGGCTGCTTTTTACACGACAAAATAAACCCTACCACAACTTACGATTTTTGCCATGTTTAGACTTCTGATACAGCAAACCCTTTTCCACTTGCCGAATCCGATACCAAGTGCGGTCGGGCAAGGCTTTGGGGTTGAGCAATATCCAATCGTGCGCCAACGTCTGTAATTGCTCTGCCAGTTGCTTGGACACTTGCTCGGCTATTTCGGCGCGTTCAGATGCAATCAACGTAAACTGCATTTCAAACACAATCACATAAAACGGCTGTTCTGGCTGAACCAAATCCGCTTTTTCCACCCAGTAAACACGCTTCACATTCTTGATTTGCGCAAAACGCTGTTGCCACGTTTGCCGTTCATCGTCCGACAAACGCGCTGTTTGAAATTCATCAAACGCTTCAATATGATTGCGTTGATGTTGGTTTAACTCGTCTTGCTCGCGTTGTTTGACGAAGGCTTGTTCGCAAGAGTTTGCTGCGTCAGTTCGCCCATTTTCGCCATGATATTGCGCTTCTACCAGCCAACTGGCTGCTGCAAAACTGCGGTCTTGTGTATCGGCACGACATTGGCGCAAATACAAAATGCCATCCGCATTGTTTTGTGCCAACAACACACGCCCATAATGAAAAGCGTGTTTTGCCGATGGTTCGCGTTGATACAAAGCGTAAAACAAAGGCAACGCTGCCGCCTTATCGCGATAACGCTCGGTTAATAAAGCTTGCTCTATGCTTTCGTCCAACGATAAAGGTTCGGTTTGGTTTTGTAATTCAATCAAGCGGTTTTGTTCTTGCGTGGCTTCATCGTAGGATTCTTGCCAGTTATCGGCGGCATTCTCCCACCACGTTTGATTCATCTGTTGGATTAAATTGGGCAAACGCTCGTCCAACCACAGCAATGCAGAATCTTTGTCTGTTGCCCATCGCAAACGGCTGTACACGCCCAATTCTTCATACGCATCGCGCAAGGCAGGAATTTGGTCGTCCACCGTGCTTCGCGCTTGCATCAGTTGATTTAAGCGTTGCGATAAATCGGCACAATAATCAGGCAGCCTGCACAATTGCGCGATTAAATCTTGAAACGGCATGGGTTCTGGCTTACCAACGTGGTCGGTTTGTTGCCAAAACTTTTGCCAATATTCGCGTTCGTAATCGCCAGCCAGTTGAATATTGCCACGCGCTTGGGCGATTGCATTAACCGAAGTCGCTGCCGCTGCGACACGTTCCGCCGCAAACGAGTTTTGATGTGAAAGCGGATGCACAATATCATCAAAATACGCCATAAAATGCGGCATGATAAAGCGAAAAATACTGCGGTTTTCGGTTAAATAGTCTTGCGCCCAACGCCAACGCGTGCAGTGTTTATCGATGGTTACACTCAAATGATTGAACGGCGCAAACGCAAGCTGACGCGCGATAACGCTGCGTAACTGCTCTTGATTGAGCGCGGCAATCACAGGCACGCCCAAAACCAAAGTGTTACGCATACCCAACCAACCGCACCAACGTGGCTGACAGTGTAGGCTGGCATCAACATTATCGATAAAATGAATGCGATGTGCAGGTTTTTGCTGGATTTTTTGGGCGATGTCGCGCATTTGGGCATACAAAGTGGGATATTGCGATTCTAGAGCGCAAATACCACGCGGTGGCTCGTATGTTGGCATGGTCAACATGAAGCGTAGTAAATACCAAGCGGTCGGCGTCGCAAAAAACAGCAGAAACACGCCCACAAATGGACTGGTAAACAGCAAACCCACCGCTGTTATGCTGCTCAACGCATACAGCGCCCAAATCAGCCACAACATCAACGTGCCAAAATACACAGTCAGCCGCACGCGCACACGATACAGATTGGGGTGTCGCGCGGCTTGGTAATGGCAGTTTTGGATACGATTTATATTCATTTAATTCACTATACTTAAAAAGCAGCCTGCACTTTATTTATCAACAAAATGTGCAGGCTGCTTTTTCTATTTCACAAAATTAAGCATCTTTTTGTTCAGTCGCTTTTTGGCGCAAACGCAAGTGCAATTCGCGCAGTTGTTTGTCATCAACAGCGTTTGGCGCGTTCGTCAGCAAACATTGCGCGCGTTGTGTTTTCGGGAATGCAATCACATCGCGAATCGATTCCGCACCCGTCATCAACGTAACCAAACGGTCTAAACCAAACGCCAAACCGCCGTGTGGTGGCGCACCAAATTTCAAGTTATCCAACAAGAAACCGAATTTCTCTTGTTGCTCTTCAGGGCTGATTTTCAACGCTGCGAACACTTTTTCTTGCATATCCGCACGGTGGATACGGATAGAACCGCCGCCAATTTCCCAGCCGTTCAACACCATATCATAAGCGCGAGCCAAGCATTTTTCAGGGTCGCTGGTCATCAAACCCACATGACCTTCTTTTGGCGCGGTAAATGGGTGGTGTACCGCCACATAACGGTCAGCTTCTTCGTCGTATTCAAACATTGGAAAATCCACAACCCACAACGGTTTCCATTCGTCCACGAAGTAGCCGTTTTCCAAGCCGTGTTCTTTACCGATTTTGATACGCAATGCGCCAATCGCTTCGTTTACCACTTTCGCTTTGTCCGCGCCGAAGAAAATGATGTCGCCATTTTCCGCACCAGTACGCGCAATGATTTCTTTCAATGCGTTTTCCGACAAGAATTTCACGATTGGGCTTTGTAAACCGCTATTTTCGCCGTTTGACAAATTGGTTACATCGTTTACTTTGATGTATGCCAAGCCTTTCGCGCCGTAAATGCCGACAAATTGCGTGTATTCGTCAATTTCTTTGCGGCTGAATTTCGCACCATTTGGCACGCGCAAAGCGACTACACGTCCGCCTTTCATATCCGCCGCGCCACGGAATACTTTAAATTCTTCCGTTTTCATCAAATCGGTTAATTCGGTAAATTTCAACGAGATACGCATATCAGGTTTGTCCGAACCGTAGTTGAACATCGCGTCCCAATACGCCATGCGTGGGAAATCGCCCAAATCCACACCCAAAGCGTCTTTAAACACTTGTTTTGCCATGCCTTCGGTAATGTCCATGATTTCATCTTCGTTTAAGAACGAAGTTTCCAAGTCGATTTGGGTAAATTCAGGCTGGCGGTCAGCGCGTAAATCTTCATCGCGGAAACATTTGGTAATTTGATAATAGCGGTCAAAACCTGCAACCATTAACAACTGTTTGAATAATTGCGGCGATTGTGGCAACGCGAAAAATTCGCCAGCATGAACGCGGCTAGGCACGAGATAATCACGCGCACCTTCAGGCGTTGAGCGTGTCAGCATTGGCGTTTCAATGTCAATAAAGCCTTGCGCGTCCAAATAACGGCGCACGCCCATTGCCACTTGATAGCGCAAACGCAGATTTTTTTGCATTACAGGGCGGCGCAAATCAATCACGCGATTGGTCAAACGCACGGTTTCGCTGATGTTTTCATCGTCAATCATAAATGGCGGCGTGGCAGCAGCGTTCAGGATTTCAATTTCTTTCGCCAAAATTTCAATTTTGCCTGAAATCATTTTGTCGTTGCTTGTGCCCTCTGGGCGGTTGCGGACACGTCCAGTAATGCTCAACACAAATTCATTACGCGCTGAATCCGCCAATTTGAATGCTTCGGGCGTGTCTGGGTCAATCACAACTTGTACGATACCTTCGCGGTCGCGCAAGTCAATGAAAATCACACCGCCATGGTCGCGGCGGCGATGAACCCAGCCTTTTACGGTTACGGTTTGGTCTAAATATTGTTCGCTGATTAGACCGCAGTAGTTGGTACGCATATTGTTGTTTTCCTTGTTTAATTTAATTGGGTTAATTTATATCGTATTTTTTACGTAACTCTTCGTATTTTTTTGATTTAAAAGTCTTATAGAACCATTTTCGCAATGGGTTGCTATAGTATTTTTTCTTATGATTAAAGAATTCTAAATTTTGTTGCTGCCAATTTTGCTGATGAAACGCATCAAATAAATTATGGAAGTACATATTGTTTTCTTCGTAAAAATCAATGTGCTTCGTATATATTTTTAAGAAATTTCTTGCTATTTTTTTCTTATCCACACTATCGCAAATTGAATTTTTAGTGTTTCTTTTTCTATAAAAATATAAAATTTCATCTATTTGATAGAATTTTTTATTTTTCTTTAACATTGAAATATAAAATTCCCAGTCCTCTCCATAAGTTAAATCGGTGTTGAATCCACCTACTTCGTCATAATCTTTTTTGCGAACCATCATGCAAATGCCATTTCCCATGCAATGTATCTGCAAAATATCAAGAACAGTTGGATTTTTAGCACACCAAATTTCATTTGTATTTGCTTCAAAATGTTGTGCTCTACTATAAATTAACGATAATTCTGGTTGTTGGTTCAGTAAGTTTGCTGCTTTTTCAAAATATGTCGGTGCGATTTTGTCGTCCGAATCTAAAAAGAATAAATAGACACCGCTGGCATGTTTGATTGCATTAACCCTAGCAATAGTCACATTTGTATTTTCTTGCTCAATAATTTTTATTTGGATTTGAGAATGTTGTTGAGCAAATTGTTTAAGTATCGACAATGTATTATCGGTTGAGCCATCATCTATGATAACGATTTCATAATTGTTCATAGTTTGTGCAAGAATGCTATTTAGTGTTTCAGTTACATATAAAGCAGAATTGTAACAAGGAATAATGACTGAAATTAAAGGGTTGGAGTTATTAGGTAAAAAAGATGTATCCATAATCATTTTAACCTTTATGGTTGTTGTTAATGACTTGTATATTAAAAAATGTAACGGTTAACGAATACCAGGCAACTTTACTAGCATAAGCAACTTTATTCTTAAAAACTGCTTTTTCTAAATGGTGTTAAATAGCCATTGAGCTGTTACGAATAGGCTGTGTAGGTTTGGGCACGACCATAACAAGAAATAGGATAATGTGAGAATTTGCTGGGTTAAGACCCAACCCACACACGCAGTAGTTGGTACGCATAGTTTTGTCTTTCTTGTTACAGTTTTAAATTAATAAAATATAAATTCAGGCTGCTTTTAGGTTTTCAGGCTGTCTGAAAAAAATCTTTCATCAAAATATCAGAAATTATCCAAATCATTTCATCAGGAAAATGATTTAAACCTGTCTCCGTTTCGACTTGTCTAACGCCACGCTCCCACGCCCTTTGTAACCATTCATAATCATCAAAATGATTAGCTAAACTGGGCGAATCTTCCAATAAATCCGCAATTTCTTGACGTTGGTCGTTAATCGTTCTGCGCCAAGAGTTGCCACGATGTGTCGGCTGAAATTCCCATTTCAATAAATGGGCAATCAAAATCCCCATTCGGCGCATTAATTCACGGTGTTCTTTTCGGCTCATGGCTTGCATTTCTTCAATCAGGTTTTCAACGTCTAACTCTTGCATTCTACCTGCTTTGAGCAAATCGGCTTGATGTGCTGCCCATGCTGCAAGATCATGATGATAATTGGTGTTCATTGGCTCTTCCTTTGTTTGGCTATTCAAAAGCAGCCTGCACATTATTCTTTTGCTTTAATCGGCAATTCATCAGGCATCACCATGCCCAACGAAATCACATATTTCAACGCTTCGTCCACCGTCATATCCAGTTCGCGAATGTCGCTTTGGCACACCACAATATAGTAGCCGCCAGTCGGATTTGGCGTGGTCGGCACATACACGGACACATAACCTGTTTTTTCAGGCAGTGCGTCCGATACGGCATGAGGCACTTCACCCGATACAAATGCAATCGTCCAAATATTGGGTTGCGGAAATGGCACAAGCACAGGCGTTTTAAACGAACGTGCATTGTCGGACAGCAAACTTTCGGACACTTTTTTGACGCTGGAATAAATGGATTTAACCACAGGAATGCGCCCAAGCAGGCTATCCCAGCCTTCTAAAAATTTGCGTCCTAATACATTGGCTGCCAATACGCCTGTGACAAATAACACAATCACGGCTAACACAAAACCTTGACCAGGGATTTTGAAACCTAAATAGTTTTCTAATCGCAATTGGTCTGGTATTAAGTTGATGAGTTTGTCGCTTGCGCCTATGATGTAGGTTACCACCCATGCGGTTACGACTATGGGTAACCAAACCAATAAACCCGTAATCAAATATTTTTTGAGCAGCTTACCTATGCCGCCTGACGATGCTTCTGCCATGAATGTGTGTGCCTTTATTGCGATGCAAAAACGGCGAATTATACGCGGTTTTGTGGGAAAAGTGCAGGCTGCTTTTGGTTTGTATTACAAGCCGTCCCAGCCGTTGAACAACACACCAATACCAATACCCGTTTGCTTGTGGTTGTAGTCAATCAAACTCTCGCCATAGCCATGAAAGCCCTGCACATAGGCTTTGAGCTTGCCCATAATCGGAAAGGTGTAATTGACTTGCACTGCGCCACGATTTTTGAACGGATTGTAGCGAATGGTTGAAGACAGCGTGTGTTTTTCATCAAACTGATACGCCAATTTCACATCGCCATAACCCATGTAATCGGCGATGTCGGGGTTGTCGTTGTTTTCGCCTTTCGGGTCGATTCGCGCCCACAAACGTGGCACAACCGATAGCTTGCCCCACTCCATGCCAGCCATTGCGTAAATGCGATTCCACGAACGCGACATCGGACGCGATTGTCCATTGGATTGGTGGATATAGCCCACGCCCAGCATTCTCAATTTACCGCCAAATGGCAGCGTAGCTTTGACTGGCTGGGTTAAGAAAATTTCGGGTGCGTAATCGGTGTTACGAAACGGTGCAGATTTTTCGCCTTGGTTATAAAGCTGCCAGTTCGATTGCTGCGTGTAGCCCACCCACAAATCGGCACGAGTGCGGAACAAATCTTCCATCACTTTGGTTTTTAAAGAAATTTGCAGTTTAGCTTCGGTGTGGAGTTGGTCTTCTTGCACGTTGTTAATGGTATAGCCGCGCGTGGGCGAATAGGGGCGATAGTTGGGGCTGCTGCGATACCAAGCAGGCAAAATATAAGTCGGCTCGTGTTCGCGCAAACTTAAAATTCCGTTGGGGTCGTTTTTTTCCAAATCATACAGTTGCGCCAATGGGGTGTAGGCATCGGTCGGTGCAGTTAAATCGCCCGATTGTTTGGGGTCAGCAAACACGACTTGGGTTGATTGATTGGCTTGGCTGGCTTCGTAGCTGCGAACTAAATCGACGCTTTTGGATTGGTTGGGATTAGGGGTAACGCCTTGTTGTGTATAGGCTTGGTCAAAACACGCCAAGCGAGCGGCATTATCGGTGATTTGGGTGCAGGCTGCCGCGCCATTATCAGCATAAATAGGCGCAGAAAGTGCGAACGAAGTCAGCAAAAATACGGTTTTTTTCATTTTGTTTGATGTCGTTTTGTGGGGAAAAAGCAGCCTGCACTTTTATTAAAAGGTTGTGCCTGCCTACAGCATACAGCTTTTATACCCAAATCCAAGATTTGGACAAAAGGTGCAGGCTGCTTTTTGATGTGTTTACAAAGTAATCGCTGCGTCTAACGCAATTTTCATCATCTCGTTGAACGTGGTTTGACGCTCTTCGGCGGTGGTGTATTCTTCGCGCACGATGTGGTCAGACACGGTGCAAAGCGTTGCAGCTTTGGCGCCAAATTCAGCAGCCACACCATAAATACCAGCCGCTTCCATTTCCACGCCCACAATGCCGTATTTACGCAATACTTCGGTCATTTGCGTGTCGGGGCTGTAAAACAAATCGGCAGAGAACATATTGCCTACGCGCACATTCACGCCATTGTCTTTGGCAGATTGAACCAAGGCTTGCACAATGCCAAAATCGGCAATCGCAGCAAAATCGTGGTCGCGGAAACGGGTGCGATTGACTTTGCTGTCGGTGCTCGCGCCCAAGCCAATCACCACATCGCGCACATGAACATCATCTAACACCGCGCCACACGAACCAATGCGAATCAGGTTTTTAACGCCATATTCGGTAATCAATTCTTTGGCATAAATGGAACAAGACGGAATGCCCATGCCGTGTGCCATAATGGAAATGCGTTTACCTTTGTATGTGCCTGTGTAGCCATACATATTACGAACCGATGTAACCAGTTCGGCATTTTCCAAGTAGTTTTCGGCAATGTATTGTGCGCGAAGTGGGTCGCCTGGCATCAATACGGTTTCTGCAAATGCACCTGCTGGTGCGCCAATGTGGGGAGTAGCCATGATGGTTTTCCTTTATAGAGTGGTTACAAAAAGTGCAGGCTGCTTTGGATTGATGTGGTGAAATGAAATCGCAATAGTACGCCGTTGCCAACGTCCTTATGTGCTATTTACACACGGCAGGCATTGTCGCCTTGTCCTATTTTTATTTCATTTCATTATCATTCAATCCGCCACAAAACTCTGCAAAATTCTTTGAATATCCGCCACTTCACGTTGCGTGCGAATGGCTTGGAACAGCGTTTCGGCTTCGGGATACGCATCGCGCATCATGCCGAGCCATTGTTTGAGCCGTGCTATGGCATATTTGCCTTGCGGTTCTTTTTCTAGGCACAGCGCGAAAAACAAGCGAATCCAGTCCATGATTTCACCATGAAAACAAGCAGCCTGCACAGTTTGTCCGTGTAAATATTGCTTGATTTGTCGCGCCAAGTCGGGGCGAATCACCGCACCGCGTCCAATCATCACATCTTGGCAACCGCTTTGTTCGCGAATGGCGCGGTAATCGCTTAACGTGAACACATCGCCATTTGCCACCACAGGAATCTGCACCGCTTGGCGAATTTTGTTTACCCAATCCCAATGTGCAGGCGGTTGATAGCCTTCCACTTTGGTACGCGCATGAACGGTGAGCAAACTCGCGCCGCCTTGTTCAATCGCTTGGGCGTTTTCCAAAGCGAGTTCTTTGTTTTCAAATCCCAAACGCATTTTTGCTGTGAGCGTGATGTGGCTGGGCAAGCGGTCGCGTAACGTGGCAACAATGTGGCGCACACGTTCGGGTTCGCGCAACAACACCGCACCGCCTTGATGTTTATTTACCGTAGGCGCAGGGCAGCCAAAATTTAAGTCAATTTTGTTTGCGCCCAGTTTAACGGCTTCTAGTGCGTTTTGCGCCATCATATCGGCATCGCTGCCCAGCAGTTGCGTGACACAAGGCACACCCGAAAACGTTTGATTTTGCGTGGCGATTTCTGGCACATGGCGCAACCAAGTGGGGCGCGAATGCACGGTGTGGGTAATGCGGACAAATTCGCTCACGCATTCATCGTAGCCGCCAATTCGGGTGAGTAAATCACGCATAACAGGGTCGCAAAGTCCTTGCATGGGCGCAAGTATCAATTTGGGTGTGGACATAAACGTGCAGGCTGCTTGAAAACTAAATCAGTATTATAGCCGTTTTGAACTATAATAGTGCCATTTCATTAAAGCTATTTCACTATGACCAAACCGACCAAACGCGCCATTAGTGGCGTTTTATTATTAGACAAACCGCTGGGCATTAGCAGCAACACCACATTGCAGCAAGCCAGACGGTCATTTCACGCCGAAAAAGCAGGACACACAGGCGTGTTAGACCCATTGGCAAGTGGCTTGTTGCCCGTGTGTTTTGGCGAAGCAACCAAGTTCGCGCAATATTTGTTGGATGCCGACAAAGCCTATACCGCCACGCTCAAATTGGGCGAAGCCAGCACCACAGGCGATGCAGAAGGCGACATCATTGACACCGCTCGCAGCGACATTGCGCCCGAAGAATTTCAAGCAGCCTGCACCGCTTTAACAGGCAATATTCGCCAAGTGCCGCCCATGTTTTCCGCGCTCAAACACGAGGGCAAACCGCTGTATGAATACGCTCGAAAAGGCATCGTGATTGAACGCAAACCGCGCGACATTACCATTTATCAGATTGATGTATTGGACTTTGCCGCACCATTTGCCACCATTGCCGTGCGTTGCAGCAAGGGGACGTATATCCGCACATTAAGCGAAGACATCGCCAAACACATGAACACCTTTGCCCACTTGACCGCTTTGCGCCGCACCGAAACCGCAGGTTTTCACATCGCCCAAACGCACACATTGGACGCGCTGTCGGCATTAAGCGAGCCTGAACGCGATGCGCTGTTGTTGCCGTGCGATGCGTTGGTACAACATTTGCCACGCATTGAATTGGACAACGAAAGCGTGAAAAAATTGCGTTTTGGGCAGTCTGCACCGTTTGTGGCGAACGATGATTTGCCCAGCAACACACCATTACGCGCCTATGCCACATCGGGCGAATTTATTGGTTTGATTGAATATTTCAGCCATCATCATTGCCTAAAATCGGTGCGTTTGATGAACACCACAAACAGCCAAAACCCTTAATTTTTTGATTTGATTTATGACGATTCGCACCCACTACGACAATTTGCACCTTGCGCCCGATGCCAGCGAAGCCGAAATCCGCCAAGCCTATCGCCGATTGTCCAAGCAATACCACCCCGATTTGAACACTGACCCTGACGCTCACCGCATTATGCAGCTTATCAATCAGGCGTATGAAGTGTTGTCCGACCCCAAAAAACGCGCCGAACACGATTTGTGGATTGCCCAGCAACGCATGACTCGCGCGGCTGATACGATGGCAAACAACCGTCCTGCCATGCCTGATGTGGTGGTTACACTAACCGAAGCCACGCCCAGCGCAACGAAGTCGCCCAAAAAATACACAGGCGCGATTGCGCTGGCGGTGTTGCTGCTTGCCGTGTTGTTGATTGGGCAGATTTGGTTCGCCGCGCAAAGCGACAACGCGCCCGACACAAAAAAAATGCAGGCTGCTTTGAACGCATCTGCACCCAAAAGCGACAACACGCCAAACGATGTAAACCACGAAAAGCAGCCTGCACTTTTGGCAAGCAATCCCAACGAAAACACGGTGGCATTGGCAGCGAGCGTGGCATATATTCGTCCGTTTGCTGCGCCTAATGGCAATCCGTTTCCGCAACAGGCTGGCTATATTGACGGCTACCCAATTCACACAGGGCAGGGCGGTTTGCGGATTTATGTGGAAAATATCCGCAATTCGTCTGATGTGTTCGCGCAGCTGTATGTGTCGGGCAATACCGAGCCGCTGCGGACGTTTTTTATCCCCGAGCGCAGCCAGTTGGAATTGCAAAACTTGAACGCTAGCAGCTACACGATTCGCTATCAACAGCTAGACGGCGGCGAACAGCTCAACAGCGAAACGGTGGTGCTGCAAGGTGGTCAGCGTGAAGCAACGGTGTATTTGCAACGCGGTAGTGCGCCTGTGTCGTATTGAATATAGTGCAGGCTGCTTTGATGCAAAAAAATCCTTTATAGCTTTAAAACTATAAAGGATTTTTTAATAAACCTCCTGCTAAACCAATCAGTTATAGTGAATTAAATCTGCCAATTAATCGGCGCGATACCATGTTGCTGCAAATAATCATTGGCTTGCGAAAAATGTCGGCAACCAAAAAAACCGCGATATGCCGATAAAGGCGATGGATGTGGCGCAGTCAAAACCAAATGCTGATTGCGATTGATATTCGCGCCTTTTTTCTGCGCGTGGCTGCCCCATAGCATAAACACCAAATGCTCGGCGCGTTGATTCAGTTGCGCGACCACAAAATCGGTAAACCGCTCCCAGCCCAGTTTGGCGTGCGAATTGGCTTGATGAGCGCGAACCGTCAAAACCGTGTTCAACAACAACACGCCTTGCTCTGCCCAATGCGTCAAACAACCATGTGCAGGCTGCTTGAAATCGGGCAAATCGCTTGCCAACTCTTTATAAATGTTGATTAAAGACGGCGGAACAGCACAACCCTGCTGCACCGAAAATGCCAAGCCGTGCGCCTGCTGTTCATTGTGATACGGGTCTTGCCCCAAAATCACCACTTTCACACGCTCCAACGGCGTGTAGGCAAACGCATTGAACACATCATCTGGCGCAGGATAAATCATTTGCCCATTGTCACGCTCTTGCTGCACCGTTGCCAGCAGTTGCTGAAAATACGGCTGCTGCATTTCATCGCGCAGAATATCGTCCCAAGTCATCATTTGTTGTTCGCGCGGAAATATTCCCACTCTTCAATCACTTGACCGTTTGGTAAATGGCACATTGCGTATTCGTTGCCGTCTTTGTCTTTGCGTGGCTCTAATTTGCCGCCTTGTTTCACGCAAAATTCGCTGGCTGGGTTTGCCATGCCTACCATTTCTACTTGTTCAGGTGCGTTTTGAGCGCAGGCAGTTAAAGCGGTTGCAGCGGCTAAAATGGCTAATTTTTTCATGTTTACTTTTTCTTGTGGATTGAAATACACATGGTTACAAAACTAAAATTTGCTGTGTATTCGGTTGATAAATTTGAAATATTCAAAAGCAGCCTGCACCCATTCAAAAAGTGCAGGCTGCTTTGTTTTATTGACAATGCGTACAGATTACATCAGGCATTACATCATGCCCATGCCACCCATTCCGCCCATGCCACCCATATCAGGCGCAGCAGGTTTGTCTTCTGGAATGTCAGCAATCATGCACTCAGTAGTCAGCATCAAACCAGCGATAGAAGCCGCGTGTTGCAATGCAGAGCGCGTTACTTTTGCAGGGTCTAACACACCCATCGCAATCATATCGCCGTACGTATCGTTGCCCGCGTTGTAACCGAAGTTATCCGCACCTTCCAATACTTTATTCACCACCACGCTAGGCTCGCCGCCAGCATTCGCCACGATTTGACGCAATGGCGATTCAATCGCTTTCAACACAATTTTCACGCCAGCTTCTTGGTCAACGTTAGAAGTTTCCACCGATTTAACCGCAGCACGCGCACGCAACAGAGCCACGCCACCACCAGCAACCACGCCTTCTTCAACTGCCGCACGAGTCGCGTGCAAAGCGTCGTCTACGCGGTCTTTTTTCTCTTTCATTTCCACTTCAGTTGCCGCGCCAACTTTGATTACGGCAACACCGCCAGCCAATTTCGCTACACGTTCTTGCAATTTCTCTTTGTCGTAATCGCTGGTTGCCACTTCAATTTGTTTGCGGATTTCGCCAACACGCGCTTCAACGGCTGCTTTGTCACCAAAACCATCAATAATAGTCGTGTTTTCTTTGCTGATTTCAATGCGTTTTGCTTGACCCAAGTGTTCCAAAGTCGCTTGTTCCAAAGTCAAGCCCACTTCTTCGGCAATCACAGTTGCGCCAGTCAAAATCGCAATGTCTTGCAACATCGCTTTGCGACGGTCGCCGAACCCAGGAGCTTTTACCGCAACGGTTTTCAAAATACCGCGAATGCTGTTTACAACCAAAGTTGCCAATGCTTCGCCTTCCACGTCTTCCGCGATAATCAACAATGGGCGGCTGGTTTTTGCCACTTGTTCCAAAACGGGCAACAAATCACGGATATTGCTGATTTTTTTGTCAAACAACAACACAAATGGGCTGTCCAAACCAGCGATTTGTTTTTCCAAATCATTCACGAAATAAGGCGACAAGTAGCCACGGTCAAATTGCATACCTTTAACCACTTCTAACTCGTTTTCCAATGATTTGCCGTCTTCAACGGTAATCACGCCCTCTTTGCCGACTTCTTGCATCGCGTCTGCAATGATTTTGCCAACTTGCTCGTCAGAGTTCGCAGAAATCGCGCCCACTTGAGCGATTTGCTCGTATGTTTCGCAAGGTTTCGCGATGTTTGCCAATTCGCCAACCAAAGCCGCCACTGCTTTGTCAATACCGCGTTTCAAATCGGTAGGATTCATGCCTGCGGTAACGTATTTCATGCCTTCAGCAACAATCGCTTGCGCCAACACGGTTGCGGTGGTTGTGCCGTCGCCAGCCACATCATTGGTTTTAGAAGCAACTTCTTTAACCATTTGTGCGCCCATGTTTTCAAATTTGTCTTTCAATTCAATTTCTTTTGCCACAGATACGCCGTCTTTGGTGATGTGTGGACCGCCGAATGAGCGGTCTAATACCACGTTGCGACCTTTTGGACCCAAAGTTACGCGAACTGCGTTTGCCAACACATTCACGCCATTAACCATTTTTGCGCGGACTTCTGTACCGAATTGAACGTCTTTTGCTGCCATTTTGTTTTATTCCTTGAAATTTGATTAAATTAACTTTTTACGTTTTCAGGCTGCCTGAAAATTCTCAATCGCCATTCCTGCGTTGAGCTGTATCAATATATATTGCTTGAACTCAACGTTGGATTACCGCCTACGCGGTAATGACGAGGTTTATCTTTTCAGACTGCCTAAAAAATTATTCCACAATCCCGAAAATATCTTCTTCGCGCATTACCAACCATTCCACGCCGTCCGCTTTCACGGTTTGACCTGAATATTTGCCGAAAATCACTTTGTCGCCGACTTTTACATCCAAAGCGCGGCGGTTGCCATCGCGACCCAATTTGCCTGCGCCAACCGCAATCACTTCGCCCATGTCGGGTTTTTCGGTTGCTGATGGGGCTAAAATAATACCTGATGATGTTTTTTCTTCTGCTTCCAAGCGTTTGATGACAACGCGATCATGTAAAGGACGGATAACCATGTTTTTGCTCCGATTAAGTTGTGTGAAAAAAAGAATAATGCAGCCTTAACTGCAACGGTTAGCTAAATAAAGGCAGCCTGCACGAAATTCAAGTTGCAGGCTGCTTTTTTGTGTGATTTTTGTTGTAAATAATTTAATTTAAAGCGGATTTATTACAATTTACGGTGAGACGAAGAACGGCAAAAGCGTGGGTATGGCGGCGCAACGCCACGCTCTGACTATAACAGCGTGATAATTATTGATTAAACCGCGACAAAAACCGCTATAATCACGCATTATTTTTTGTAGGCAGCCAATCTGTTGTGGCTGCCTAAACTATTTGATTGGAAAAGATATGTTGAATTTTACTCTGCACAAAACCGATGGCTACGCGCGACGTGGTACGTTGGAATTGAATCACGGCAAAATTGAAACGCCTGTGTTTATGCCTGTTGGCACGGTGGGCTCGGTTAAGTCTATGACGCCGCAAGGTTTGCACGATATTAAGGCCCAAATTATTTTGGGCAATACTTATCATTTGTGGCTGCGCCCTGGCTTGGAAGTGATTGAAGAATTTGGTGGTTTGCACGATTTTATTGGCTGGAATAAGCCGATTTTGACCGATTCGGGCGGTTTTCAGGTGTTTTCGTTGTCGGAATTGCGTAAATTGACCGAAGATGGCTGCACGTTCAAAAGCCCAATTAACGGCGATAAATTGTTCTTGTCGCCCGAAATTTCTATGAAAATTCAAACGGTTTTGAATTCGGACATTGTGATGCAGTTGGACGAATGCACCCCAGGGGAAGCGACGCACGCGCAGGCGAATAAATCGTTGGAAATGTCGTTGCGCTGGGCGGAGCGTAGTAAAAAAGCGTTTGAAGATTTGAAAAACCCAAATGCGTTGTTTGGCATTATTCAGGGGGCGATGTACGAAGATTTGCGCGAAAAATCATTGCGCGGTTTGGAAGAAATTGGCTTCAAGGGGATTGCGATTGGTGGCTTATCGGTGGGCGAGCCGAAGCCTGAAATGTATCGTATGCTCCGTGCACTCGCACCGATGTTGCCCGCAAACAAACCGCATTATTTGATGGGCGTGGGTACGCCCGAAGATTTGGTGTATGGTGTGGCGCACGGTGTGGATATGTTTGACTGTGTGATGCCAACGCGAAATGCGCGAAATGGCTGGTTGTTTACGCGATTTGGCGATTTGAAAATCCGCAATGCCAAGCATCGTTTTGATAAGCGTCCGCTGGACGAAAGCTGCACTTGTTATACTTGTCAAAATTTCAGCCGTTCGTATTTGCATCATTTGGATAGAGCCAAAGAGATGCTGGGCGCACAACTGAACACGATTCACAATTTGCATTTTTATCAAGTGATTATGGCGGAAATGCGTGAAGCGATTGAGCAAGGAAAATTTGCCGATTGGCAAGCGCAATTCCGTGCAAATCGTGCGCGTGGTACGGATTGAATGATTAAGTAAAGTGCAGGCTGCTTTTTATCGCGAAAAACAGTACAATACGCGCCTATTTTTATGACAAATAAAGAAAGAATCATCATGACGATTAAAACCCGTTTTGCACCCAGCCCGACTGGTTATTTACACATCGGCGGTGTGCGTACTGCCTTGTATTCATGGGCGTTTGCCAAACATCACGGCGGCGAATTTTTGTTGCGTATTGAAGACACCGATTTGGAACGCTCAACCAAAGAATCCGTTGAAATCATTTTAAAAGGCATGGATTGGGTAGGCTTACATGCCGACAATGCCAATAACATTATTTACCAAACGCAAAATTTTCCGCGCTACAAAGAATTGATTAAACAATTAGTGGAACAAGGACACGCCTACCCATGCTATTGCAGCAAAGAAGAATTGGCTCAAATGCGCGAAAAAGCCGAACGAGAAGGCACAGCCACTTACGACAGACGTTGGCGACCCGAAGCAGGTAAAACGCTGCCTGAAATTCCTGCTGGCGTTGAACCTGTGATTCGTTTCAAAAATCCATTGGACGGCGTAACTGTTTGGAATGATTTGGTAAAAGGCGAAATCAGCATTCCCAATTCCGCGTTGGACGATTTGATTATTGCGCGTGCGGACGGCACACCGACTTACAATTTCTGCGTAGTCGTGGACGATTTTGACATGAGTATTACCCACGTTATTCGCGGCGACGACCATGTGAACAACACGCCAAAACAAATCAATATTTTCAAAGCGTTGGGCGCAAAAATCCCCAAATATGCGCATTTACCCATGATTTTAAACGAGCAAGGCAAGAAAATTTCCAAACGTAGCGGCGACACCGTAGCCATTACCGAATACGAAGACATGGGAATCCTGCCTGAAGCCTTGTTGAATTACTTGGCACGTTTGGGTTGGGCGCATGGCGATGATGAATTTTTCAATATGAATCAATTTGTTGAGTGGTTTGAATTGAATGCCGTTTCAGCCAGTCCTAGTCGCATGGACAGCAAAAAATTGTTGTGGATTAACGCGGAACACATCAAAGCAACCGACAACGAAAAATTGGCTGAATTGACCTTGCCACGTTTGCAAAAACAAGGCGTAGAAGTTTCAGGCAGCCTGAAATTGGCGGACGTGATTGCATTAGTCAAAGACCGCGCTCAAGATTTGAATGCGTTGGCGACCGAATGCGCCTACTTCTACCAAAAAGCCACACCAGCCGAAGCGGACGTAGCAAAACATTGGGACGAAGAAGCCCCAGCGCGTATGCAGCGTTTCGCCGACAAATTGGCGCAATTAGACACTTGGACAGCCGAGAGCATTCACGATTTGTTCAAACCATTTTGCGATGAAGAAAACATCAAAATGGGTAAATTGGGTATGCCGTTGCGTTTGGCGGTGTGCGGCACAGCGAAAACGCCTAGCGTAGATGCGGTATTAGCATTGCTGGGTAAAGATGAAGTGTTGAAACGCATTCGCGGGTAATCATTCAATAAACAAAAAGCAGCCTGCACTTTAAGTAAACAAAAAGCGCAGGCTGCTTTGCATCATCAAAAAATAATCGTAAATAAAAAGGCATAATTTATAGTGAATTAAATTTAGAACCTGTATTCACAAACAACTATTTGATAAATTTTAATATTTGTGAAATATACCCTAGTTTAACAAAATTTTCAGCAGATAAATTCGTCTGCTCAAAATCTTTTGCTAAACGTCGAGACCAACCTAACCATGCAAATGTTCGTTCTACAATCCAACGTTTGGGCAGAATATGCCAAGAAATATCTTGAATTTTCTTTGAAATCTGAACAGTTAAACCCAATTTCTCTGATACTTCACGCTCAAATGTATTCCGATAACCTGAAACCTTTGCAAAACTATCCGTCGTCATTACCGCATAGGCGGTAATCCATTTTCAATCTTAAATAGATTTTTAATCAATCAAATAAAATCAATTATCTAAATTTTGCTATTGGATTCCCGTATTCGTGGGAATGACGAGATTTAGGTTAATTTTTAGGTTTTGCAAAGGTTTCAGACAGTATGAGTAATACGGCAAGACGAGCCAACGCCGTAGATTTTCTATTTTGGTTTACTATAATCAGCTTCCCAAACCCAAGTCTCTTCCGTAATCGCTTCCGCTTTCCATTCCGTATTCACCGTTTCGCTCACCAGCCGAAAGCCGTGGCAGCGGTAGAGTTCACGGGCTGCGCTCAAGTCGCTGACTGTGCCGAGTGTAACCCGTTGAATGCCCGATTGGCGCACAAACGCCATCAACGTATTCATCAATTTTTTGCCTGCGCCCAATCCCTGATAACGACTGTCGGTGGCGAACCAGCGCAGTTGCCATTCCTCCTCGCTGTGTTGAATCAGGCTTACCGTGCCAATACGCTTGTCGCCCAGCATCGCCAGCCAGATTTTGCCCTTTACCCCATTCTTTACAAACGCCGACAACGCCTCCAACACATAGGGCTGAAACTCGGGACGGTAGCCCATATCCGTATAAATTTTGCTGTGCAAATCGGCGATAAACCCAATGTCCCGCACACCGCCCTCCACAACCGCCAACTGCGGCGCACGGCGGTAAATCTGCTCAAAATCGGCGGCGGCTTCAGCAAGCAGCACAATCTGCGCCTCGGGCAAACCGTCCAATTCGGCGGCAAGCAGTCGGTCGGTGCGTGCCCGTTGCGACACAAACGCCGCCTCGCCCTGCGCCGTCAGTCTGATTTTAAACGACCGTTTGTCCGCCTCGTCAGGCGTTTTTTCCAGCCAGCCTGCCACCTCAAATTTTTTCAGCACCACACTGAGCTGTCCCTTGTTCATTGAAAGCGACTGGCAAATCTGCTGCGCCGTGATGTCGGGCGTTTGCTGGATTTCGGTCAGCACATTGGCTTCGTTCAGGGTCAGTTCGGCGTTGTAAAAATCGCTGGCAAACCGTGCCAGCAAGTTGGCATAAAAACGGTTAAAACGGCGAAACAGCGGTAAAAATTCGGTTTGGGTCATCATCTTTTCTCCATATAGTTTAGAAATGTAACTATATGAGAAATGTGTGGGCTTGTTAAACAAGTTTATAATCTAAACTAATTAACGTTGGAAATTTTTGAAAAACCGACCGCGCTTTGTTCTCAAAAATAAGAACCTGTATTCACAAAAATGATAAAATATCTTTATGACTAAAAAATCCTACCCAACAGACTTAACAGATGCCCAATGGCAAGCGATTGAGCCACATTTTAACCAGCTACGCCACTACAAATGGGATAAACGTCAATTAGTGAATGCCGTTTTGTACATCACCAAAACAGGTTGCCAATGGCGTATGCTGCCCAATGATTTTCCACCTTATTCAACCGTATGGAGTTTCTATCGCAGAGCCAATCAATCAGGCTTATGGGATAGAATTCTTTTGGCATTGGTTCAAAAAAACGTTTAATCCATCAAAAACAAGCGATGCCAACTTATGCCATTATTGATTCACAAAGTGTCAAAACAGCTTCTAGCGCACATGATAAAGGTTTTGATGGAGGTAAAAAAATCAAAGGCCGTAAGCGACATATATCAGAGCAATTGGGTTTAACTGTTGAGATTTCAAAGAGAATTCAAGATATTTCTTGGCATATTCTGCCCAAACGTTGGATTGTAGAACGAACGTTTGCATAGTTAGGTTGGTCTCGACGTTTAGCAAAAGATTTTGAGCAGACGAATTTATCTGCTGAAAATTTTGTTAAACTAGGGTATATTTCACAAATATTAAAATTTATCAAATAGTTGTTTGTGAATACAGGTTTTTAGTTTAGTGTTAAACATAGTACGGCTTTACGGTTACAAATCTTGGAAACCATGGTTAGCTCGTTTTGCGAATCGCATTGACCGTATTGTGGCTATTATTTAAAACTTGTCAGGTCTGGGATAAATCCCACCCTACAACTTACAAAGCAGCCTGCACTTTACCGTGTTTGCGTTGTACATACGCAAAAATCATCATGCCCACAATAGCAAACACCGCGCCCACATAACCAACATAATGCAAACCGTATCGCTGCATCACCACACCGCCAAGCAATGCGCCGCCGCCAATGCCAATATTAAAAATACCCGAATAAATCGCGGTGGCGACATCGGTAGCGTCAGGCGCATAGTTGAGTACGCGCATAATCAGGCACAAATACAAACCTGCCATGCCTGTTCCCCATAAAAAGATTTGGATAAACAAGGCGGTTTGCGATTGGCTAACAAGGTGCACGCTCAACAACGAAGCGAGCAAAATCAGGGCAGATGTCCACAAAAAAGTGTTGGGGCGCAATTTGTGCAATCGCCCAAACAGCCAACTGGCAAACAAACCCGATGCGCCAAATACCAGCAAAATCAAAGTGGTGGTGCTGTCGCTTAAATGGGCGATTTGACGCATAAACGGTTCAATGTAGCTATATGTGGTAAAGTGCGCGGTAACGCTCAACACGGTGAGCGCGTACAAAGCGACCAACAAAGGACGTTTGGCGAGCATGGGCAAACTGTGCAGGCTGCCTGCGTTTTCACTGGGCAATTTGGGCAACAGTCGCGCCATCATTACCATCAACACCAACGCCAACAAGCCAATCACGCCAAATGTGGTGCGCCAACCCAACGCCTGACCAATGGTGCGCCCAATCGGCAAACCCAAAATGGTGGCGAGCGAGCTGCCCATAGACAACCATGCCAACGCCATTTGCTTTTTGCCTTTAGGTGCAACGCGCATAACGAGTGCAGACGTAATCGCCCAAAACACCGAATGCGCCAACGCAATCACAATTCGCCCTGCCAGTAAGTAGCCAAAATTCCACGCCACCACCGACACGATATGCCCAAAGATAAAAATCGTGAACAAAATCATCAATAATTTTTTGCGTTCAATTTTGGCGGTGAGCAGCATGCACGGCAACGACAGCAGCGACACGACCCACGCATACACCGTTATCATCAAGCCAGCATCGGCAACAGGCATGGCGAAACTTTTGCCAATGTCCGACAGCAAGGCAACGGGGATAAATTCGGTGGTGTTGAACACAAACGCGGCAAAAGCGAAGGTAAGCACTTGCCAATAAGCGCGTTTTTCGGAATAAGCAGTCATATTTTTTTACGCAACAGACAAAAGGTGGATTATAGCAGCCTGCACTCTCAATTGGCTTACGCTTTGTGGCATAATCGCCCTATTTTTCACGAAAGACATCAGCATGAATCCACATTTAAACCAACTGCAACCCTACCCATTCGCCCGACTACGCGAAGCCATGCAAGGCATTACACCGCCAGCCGATTTGCGCGAAATTCCGCTTTACATTGGTGAACCGAAACACCCAACGCCGCAAATCATCAAAGACGCACTGGTTAATTCGTTGGACGAATTAGCAAAATATCCGCTCACGCTTGGACTGCCTGAATTGCGCCAAGCGTGTGCAGGCTGGCTGAAACGCCGTTATGATGGCTTAACGCTCAATCCTGAAACGGAAATTCTGCCCGTACTCGGCAGCCGTGAAGCCCTGTTTTCGTTTGTGCAAGTGGTGTTGAATGAACAGGAAAATCCTGTGATTGTTAGCCCCAATCCGTTTTACCAAATTTACGAAGGCGCGACTTTGCTCGGCGGTGGCGAAATTGTGTTCGCGAATACGACTGCGCCGCGCTTTTTGCCTGATTGGACAAGCGTTTCCGATGAGCATTGGGCGCGTTGCAAATTGGTGTTTGTGTGTTCGCCTGACAATCCGACTGGCAGCGTTTTGACACGCGATGATTGGCAGCAGCTTTTTGATTTTCAAGATAAATATGGTTTTGTGATTGCGTCTGATGAATGCTATTCGGAAATTTATTTTGACGGCAAAAAACCGCTTGGCTGCCTACAAGCGGCGGCGGAATTGGGGCGCGGTTTTGACAAAATTGTCATGTTTACCAGTTTGTCTAAACGCTCAAATGTACCAGGTTTGCGTTCGGGATTTGTGGCAGGCGACGCGGATTTGCTGAAAGCGTTTTTGCTGTATCGCACGTATCACGGCAGCGCGATGAGTTTACCTGTGCAACGCGCCAGCATTGCGGCGTGGGACGATGAAGCGCACGTTGCGGAAAATCGCGCCCAATATCAAGCGAAATTTGACCGCGTGTTGCCGATTTTGCGCCAAAAATTTGATGTGCGTTTGCCTGATGCGTCGTTTTATATTTGGCTGCAAATCCCTGATGGCGATGATTTGAAATTTACGCAAGAATTGTATCGCGCAACGGCGGTGCAGGTTTTACCTGGGCGATTCTTTGCGCGTGATACGCCAAACGGCAACCCCGGCAAAGGTTTTGTGCGGATTGCGTTGGTTGATGAATTGGAAAAATGCGTGGAAGCAGCACAGCGCATTGTGGCTTGGTATAAATAGAAAAAGTGCAGGCTGCTTTTAGTGTTGCGACAATCTAACTCCCTCCCCTTTGGGAGAGGGCTGGGGAGAGGGAAAAATCGTCGCATTAAACTAACTTACTAATGTGAAACGCCTTTCCCTCTCCCTAACCCTCTCCCAAAGGAGAGGGAACAAAATGGGTACAACCTGATAACATAGTTTACATCACAACCCGAAGACATCGTTTACATTCCATTCAGTAAACCCTCATCAACATACCAACATGAATGATGAAAGTAGCACAATGCCTTGGAATAAAACGAATATCATGCAACAACGTACCCTGTTTATCAAAGCATGGCTCACCAGACGTTACACCAAAGTGGAGCTTTGCAAGCAATTTAACATCAGTCGCCCAACCGCTGATAAATGGATTAAACACCATGAGCAGGTGGGATTTGATGGACTAGCAGAATACTCTCGCCGACCTCTGCATAGCCCCAATGCCACACCACAATGGATTTGCGAATGGCTCATTGCTGAGAAACTCAAGCGTCCCGATTGGGGTGCAAAGAAACTGTTAGATTTATTTGCACGTACCTTTCCAGAACAGCATAAACCAGCAGATAGCACAGGCGATTTAATCCTCGCTCGTGCAGATTTGGTGCAACCGCGTAAACGTCGCCGTAGAGTCAGTGCCGATACACAGCCTTTTAACGATTGCATTGCAGCCAATAGCACTTGGAGCGTCGATTTCAAAGGTCAGTTTGAGTTAGGAAATCACACATTGTGTTATCCCTTAACCGTAACAGACAATTTCAGTCGTTATCTATTGCTGTGCCAAGGTTTAAGCAGTACTCGCAGCTCTCCAGTCATCGCTCATTTTGAGCGGCTGTTTGAAGAATTTGGCTTACCTTGGGCAATCCGTTCTGATAATAGCGCACCTTTTGCCTCAACTGCATTGGGTGGCATTAGCCGATTATCAAAATGGTGGATTGATTTGGGTATTCGCCCCGAACGAATTAAACCAGCACACCCAGAGCAAAATGGGCGACATGCGTTCACGAATACAATCATGAACGTTCTCACGAAGGGATTGACCGTCAAACACCTGCGCAATGCTACACACACTCGACACGTTTATATACGGGCAAGATAGAGCCTTATGATTACGGCGATGGTGTTCATCTGCGCCAAGTAAAAGGCAGTGGTGAAATTAAATGGCAAGGTAAAACTTACTATTTAAGCCAAGTGTTAGCGCATGAGGCAGTAGCCTTTGTTCCTTATGCTGATGGTGTTTGGCATATTTTTTATCGTTTCCATTTTCTCGGTCAGTTTGATGAGCGGGAAGGGAAGTTACAACCTGCAATGAACTGGCATGCTAAACCTTGAAGGTGTAAACGATGTCCTTAGGGAAAAATGTAAACTATGTTTATGTTGCACAGGGAGTGGATTTGCAGTTATCGCATGACTTTGTGCAGGCTGCTTTATAAGGAAAAAATATGAAACCAGAAGATTTATTTGAACTATCCACCCAATATTGGGACAGACTAGACGAGCAGGGCGCAGAATCGCTCAACGATGAACAACACACGCTGCTTGCCCTGTGCTATTTGGACGCGCAAGTGCAAGAAGGCGGCTTTGTGCAGCTAATTGCCACAGGTTTTGGTGAATATGTGCTGCTCAACCCCGTTGCCGACAGCTTACGGCATTGGCGCATTAAAGCCATTCCCAAAGTGCTGGAACAAGCCAAAACGCTGTATCAAAAATATGGCGAACAAATTGAACAACTCGCCAGCGATGGCGCAGAAGTAGAAACCCTACGCCAGCAATTTGCCGATTTTGAAGGGCTAGACGCAGCCTATTACGATTGCGTTGATGACGATTGGCAAATAGCGTGCGAATACGTTGCCACCAATTCAAGTAAATTTATTTTGTAAACCGTAAGCTGGGTCTAGACCCAACAAAAACGTCAATGAATAGGTTACACCATGTTCCAACAAATCGTTTTAGCCAGCAACAACGCAGGCAAAGTGCGCGAATTTAGCGCACTGTTTTCGCAACTGGGTATTCAAATCACACCGCAGGCTGCTTTTGACATTCCCGAATGTCCCGAACCGCATCATACATTTGTAGAAAACGCCCTAGCCAAAGCCCGACACGCCGCGCAACACAGCAAGCAGCCTGCACTGGCAGACGACAGCGGCATTTGCGTGGCAGCGTTAAACGGCGCACCTGGAGTGTTGTCCGCCCGATTTGCTGGCGATAACCCCAAATCCGATGCGGCAAACAATCAAAAAGTGTCCGATTTACTTGCCAATCAAGCCGATAAATCGTGTTACTACGTTTGCGTGCTGGTGTTCGTGCGCCACGCCGATGACCCACAGCCGATTATCGCCGAAGGCATTTGGCACGGACAATGGCAAGCACAAGCCGCTGGCGAACATGGTTTTGGCTATGACCCACATTTTTATTTGCCCGATTTGACTTGCACAGCAGCGCAACTGTCGCCTGAACAAAAAAACGCGATAAGCCACCGCGCACAAGCAATGAGTGAGTTAGTGCGAAAAATGCAGGCTGCTTTGTAATATAGATATAGTGGATTAAATTCAAATCAGAACAAGGCGACAGCAACCGCCGTGCACACCTAGTACATAAAGGCGCTGGCAACGCAGTGCTGGTTCGAATTTAATTCACTATAAAAGTGCAGGCTACTTTGCCCTTTATCCAAATCTCTAATTGAGCGCAACGCCGCCCTGCCCTTTTACGCCGCCAAAAACCCTTCACGGCTGCCCAACCACCGCTCCAAATGTTTCGCCACCACATCAGGGCGATGCGCCACCAAATCCGCCGCCACTTCTCGCGCCGCTTCCAACAACGGCAAATCTTCTTGCAAATCCGCAAACCGCAACATCGGTGCACCGCTTTGTCTCGCGCCCAAAAATTCGCCAGGCCCGCGAATTTCCAAATCTTGTCGCGCAATTTCAAAACCGTCTGTGTTCTCGTAAATCACTTTCAAACGCGCTTTGCTAATCTGTCCAAGCGGTTCAGCAAACAGCAAAACGCAAGTACTCGCCGCCGCACCACGCCCTACCCGTCCGCGCAACTGATGTAACTGCGCCAAACCCATGCGTTCCGCATGTTCAATGACCATCAAACTCGCATTTGGCACGTCCACGCCAACTTCAATCACGGTTGTCGCCACCAAAACATTCAGGCTGCCTGAAATAAATTCCGCCATAACCGCCGCTTTTTCCGCCGCTTTCATGCGCCCATGCACCAAACCAATTTTGAGTTGCGGCAAAGCAGCCTGCAATTCCGCCAGCGTGTCGGTTACGGTTTGTAGCTGCAAAACTTCGCTTTCTTCAATAAGCGGACACACCCAATACGCCTGCTGCCCTTTTTGGCAAGTGTTCAACACAAAACCTTCCACTTCGGAACGGCGTAAATTATTAACTAATTTGGTTTTAATGGGTGTACGATTGGGCGGCAATTCATCAATAGACGACACGTCCAAATCCGCAAAAAAACTCATCGCCAAAGTGCGCGGAATCGGGGTCGCCGACATCATCAACTGATGCACATCACTGCCCTTATTTTTCAATGCCAAACGCTGCGCCACCCCAAAACGGTGCTGTTCATCAACAATCACCAACGCCAAATCATGAAATAAAACATCATCTTGGAATAAAGCGTGTGTCCCGACCGCCACGCGAATGCGTCCGTCCGCCAATGCAGCTTTGGCTTGGTCTTTTTCTTTCTTTTTCAGGCTGCCTGAAAGCCACGCAACGCTGATTCCTAACGGCTCAAACCATTGTTTAAATTTAATAAAATGTTGTTCTGCCAAAATTTCAGTGGGTGCCATAATCGCCACCTGAACGCCGTCTGACTCCAACGCCATCAAAGCCGACAACGCCGCCACAATCGTTTTGCCACTGCCTACATCGCCCTGCAACAAACGGTGCATCGGCACAGGTTTTGCCAAATCTTCGCGGATTTCAGCACAGACTTTTTTCTGCGCCCTGGTCAAATCAAATGGCAGATAACTCAATAATTTTTCGGATAATTTTCCAGTTGATACTAATGCTCGCGCATTGCCAGCACGTCGCCGTTGTCGCGCCAATCGCATGGAAAGCTGTTGCGCCAACAATTCATCAAATTTCAAACGCCGCCACTCAGGCAGCGCACCATTGGTCAGCATACTCAAAGACCAATCGGGCGGCGGATTGTGCAACGTCCGCAAACTTTGCGCCAACGGAATAAGTTGGTATTTTTTCAAATAGTTATCGGGCAAAATTTCTGATAAATCCACCGTTTCCAAAGCGGTTTGCACCACTTTTCGCAATGTGGGTTGATTTAACCCGTTTGTGGTTGGGTAAATAGGCGTAAGTAATTGTGCTAAATCGGATTTTTCGGGCGATTTAATTTTTGGGTGTATCATTTCATCGCCATAATAACCGCGCTTGATTTCGCCCAACGCCCGAACCGTTTGCCCCTGCGCCAATTGTTTTTGATGATTGGGGTAAAAATGAATAAAACGCAAATTCAGCACCGAACCCGATTCGTCTTGAATTTGGACGATGAGCTGTTTGCGCGGTTTGAACTGCACTTCTTGATGCAAAACAACGCCTTCCACTTGGCACGATTCGCCAATGGGCGCGGCGGCAATCGGCACAACTTGGGTTTCGTCTTCGTAGCGCAAGGGCAAATGCAACGCCAAATCCCACGCGGTATGCAAATGCAGTTTGGCGAGCTTGGTGGCGGCGTTGTCGGTTAATTTGAGTTTTTGGCGGATGTCGGCTTGCATGATGGAATGATGGTTTGAATAATGGCGAAATTATAAAGCAGCCTGCATTTTCTGTTGATTTAAAGTGCAGGCTGCTTTTTTGTATTTTGCGATGTTTTAATGGACTTAACCGCCCTCTTGCGCCACCGAATTCATATCAGGTTGCATCACAATCAATGGGTCAACTTTGCCAATCGCTTTCACGTCTTTGTTCGGATAATCCAGCTGGTGCAAGAAATAGCGAATACAGTTCAAGCGAGCGCGTTTTTTGTCGTCTGATTTAATGATAATCCACGGCGCATCTTTGGTATGCGTGTGGAAGAACATCGCGTTTTTCGCTTCGGTGTATGCGTCCCAGCGGTCTAACGATTGCACGTCCACAGGCGACAATTTCCAATGTTTCAGTGGGTCGGAGTAGCGCGATACAAAACGGCGCAACTGTTCTTCACGAGACACAGAAAACCAGAATTTAAACAAATGGATACCGCTTGCCACCAGCATTCGTTCCAATTCGGGTGCTTGGCGCATAAATAGCAAGTATTCGTGCGGTTCGCAAAAACCCATGACACGCTCCACGCCTGCGCGGTTGTACCACGAGCGGTCAAAAAATACGATTTCGCCTGCGGTGGGCAAGTTTTGAATATAGCGTTGGAAATACCATTGTCCGCGTTCGGTTTCGGTGGGTTTTTCCAGCGCGACTACTCGTGCGCCGCGTGGGTTTAGGTGTTCCATATAACGTTTGATTGTGCCACCTTTGCCCGCTGCATCGCGTCCTTCAAACAAGCCGACAATGCGCTGTCCGCTTTCTTTGACCCAGCTTTGCACTTTGAGCAATTCAATTTGTAATTTTTTCTTCTCTTTTTCGTAGGTGCGACGACTCATGCGCTCTTTGTAGGGATAGTCGGCTGGCAAAGGGGCGGAATCGCTGTCTTCTTTGCTCACAGAGCCTTGATATTTCATGACCATTTCTTCAAAGAGTTGCAGGCTGCTTTGTTGCTCGCTCAAATCAATTTTTTCAAAAGGTTGGAGTTGCTTATCGCTCATGCTTGTGTCCTTCTGTTTAGAGTTGAAAAAATTTGTAGGGTTATTTTAGTATTTTTTTACAAATTTGTGTAAAAGATAAACAGTTTATTTACATTAAATCAACAAAAAACAACAAAAAGCAGCCTGCACTTTTTGTTTGATGAACAGTGCAGGCTGCTTTTGTATTTTAGCAATACCGATTCCACTGCGCTTTTGGTACACGACAAGACTTTGAGTGATAGCAATCTCCTGTGCAACATAAACATAGTTTACATTTTTCCCTAAGGACATCGTTTACACCTTCAAGGTTTAGCATGCCAGTTCATTGCAGGTTGTAACTTCCCTTCCCGCTCATCAAACTGACCGAGAAAATGGAAACGATAAAAAATATGCCAAACACCATCAGCATAAGGAACAAAGGCTACTGCCTCATGCGCTAACACTTGGCTTAAATAGTAAGTTTTACCTTGCCATTTAATTTCACCACTGCCTTTTACTTGGCGCAGATGAACACCATCGCCGTAATCATAAGGCTCTATCTTGCCCGTATATAAACGTGTCGAGTGTGTGTAGCATTGCGCAGGTGTTTGACGGTCAATCCCTTCGTGAGAACGTTCATGATTGTATTCGTGAACGCATGTCGCCCATTTTGCTCTGGGTGTGCTGGTTTAATTCGTTCGGGGCGAATACCCAAATCAATCCACCATTTTGATAATCGGCTAATGCCACCCAATGCAGTTGAGGCAAAAGGTGCGCTATTATCAGAACGGATTGCCCAAGGTAAGCCAAATTCTTCAAACAGCCGCTCAAAATGAGCGATGACTGGAGAGCTGCGAGTACTGCTTAAACCTTGGCACAGCAATAGATAACGACTGAAATTGTCTGTTACGGTTAAGGGATAACACAATGTGTGATTTCCTAACTCAAACTGACCTTTGAAATCGACGCTCCAAGTGCTATTGGCTGCAATGCAATCGTTAAAAGGCTGTGTATCGGCACTGACTCTACGGCGACGTTTACGCGGTTGCACCAAATCTGCACGAGCGAGGATTAAATCGCCTGTGCTATCTGCTGGTTTATGCTGTTCTGGAAAGGTACGTGCAAATAAATCTAACAGTTTCTTTGCACCCCAATCGGGACGCTTGAGTTTCTCAGCAATGAGCCATTCGCAAATCCATTGTGGTGTGGCATTGGGGCTATGCAGAGGTCGGCGAGAGTATTCTGCTAGTCCATCAAATCCCACCTGCTCATGGTGTTTAATCCATTTATCAGCGGTTGGGCGACTGATGTTAAATTGCTTGCAAAGCTCCACTTTGGTGTAACGTCTGGTGAGCCATGCTTTGATAAACAGGGTACGTTGTTGCATGATATTCGTTTTATTCCAAGGCATTGTGCTACTTTCATCATTCATGTTGGTATGTTGATGAGGGTTTACTGAATGGAATGTAAACGATGTCTTCGGGTTGTGATGTAAACTATGTTATCAGGTTGTACCCATTTTGTTCCCTCTCCTTTGGGAGAGGGAGTAGATTTGCTTATGGTGAAAACTGCGTCAAATACCATTCCACCGTTTTGCGAATACCTGTTGTAAACGTCTCTTGCGCTTGCCAACCGAGTTCGCGCTGGATTTTTTGCGTATCAATCGCATAGCGGACATCGTGCCCTGCGCGGTCGGCAACGTGTGTGATTAAATCGGCATAACGTGCTACGCCGTGCGGTTTATTGGGCGCGAATTGTTCCAATAAAGCGCAAATGGTTTGCACCACCGCCAGATTGGTTTGCTCGCTGTTGCCGCCAATATTGTAGCTTTCGCCCACTTTGCCTTGTGTGATGACTTGATGCAGGGCGCGAGCATGGTCGTCCACAAACAGCCAATCGCGCACTTGCAAGCCGTTGCCATAAATGGGAATGGGCTTGCCCGATAGCGCATTCAAAATCGTGAGCGGTATGAGTTTTTCGGGAAATTGATGGCTGCCGTAATTGTTGGAACAATTCGTGATAATGGTCGGCAAACCATAGGTGCGATGCCATGCGCGAACCAAGTGGTCGCTGCTGGCTTTGCTAGCGGAATAGGGGCTGCTGGGCGCGTAGGGCGTGGTTTCGGTAAACAGCGCGGCGGTGTCGGGCAAATCGCCATACACTTCATCGGTGGAAATGTGATGAAAACGAAAGGCGGCGCGTTGTGCAGGCTGCTTTTGTTGCCAATAATGCCGCGCAGCTTCAAGCAACGTAAACGTGCCAACGATATTGGTTTGAATAAATTCGCCTGCGCTGTGAATACTGTTGTCCACATGGCTTTCGGCGGCAAGGTGCATCACGGCATCGGGCTGATGTTGGGCAAACACGCGGTCTAGCTCGGCGCGGTTGATGATGTCCACTTGCTCAAACGCATAACGCGAACTGTGCACCACGCTGGCGATGTTTGCCAAATTGCCTGCATAGGTCAGCTTGTCCACATTGACTACGCTGTCTTGGGTGTGCGTGATGATATGGCGCACCACGGCAGAGCCAATAAAACCTGCTCCGCCTGTTATCAGGATTTTCATGATGCGAATTCGTCTAAAAAGTTACGCAGCATTTCGTGTCCGTATTCGGTGAGCAAGCCTTCGGGGTGGAATTGCACGCCTTCAATCGGGTAATCGCGATGACGTAAGCCCATGATTTCGCCGTCTTCTGTCCACGCCGTAACCAGCAAATGTTCGGGCAAGGTGGCTTTGTCCACTACCAAGCTGTGATAGCGCGTACAAACCACGGGGTTGGGCAGGTCTTTGAACACGCCTGTGCCATGATGATAAACGGGCGAAGTTTTGCCGTGCATCAGCGTTTTGGCGCGAACCACTTGTCCGCCAAACGCTTCGCCAATGGTTTGATGCCCCAAACACACGCCCAAAATCGGGATTTTGCCTGCAAAATGCTGCATGGCGGCAACCGAAATGCCTGCTTCTTTTGGCGTACAAGGACCCGGCCCGATGAGCAAATATTGCGGATTGAGCTGTTCGATTTCGGCGAGCGTGATTTCATCGTTGCAATACACGCGCACATCTTGCCCCAGTTGCGCCAAATATTGCACGATGTTGTAGGTAAAACTGTCGTAGTTGTCTATGAACAAAAGCATTTTTGAATGAACCTTTTATGATTTAGATGATTGCAGGCTGCTTTTTTTGTTATTTCAAAGCAGCCTGCACTTTGTTAGCGTTTCAATTTCGCAAACGCATCTGCCATTGCCGAATTAGTCGGTTGTTTTTCGCGCTGCGGTTTGCTGTTTCTGGGTTTGTCGTGGCGTTTTTCGGTTTGGGTTACGGTTTTTGCAGGCTGCTTTTCATCTTCCAAACGCATCGTCAGCGCAATCCGTTTACGCGCCGCATCGACTTCCAGCACTTTCACTTTCACCACATCACCCGCTTTCACCACATCACGTGGGTCAGCCACAAATTTATTGGACAGCATAGAAATATGCACCAAACCGTCCTGATGTACGCCAATATCCACAAACGCACCAAAATTCGCTACGTTGGACACCACACCTTCCAAAATCATGCCAACTTCTAAATCGCTGATTTCGTTCACACCTTCGGTAAAACTCGCCATTTTAAATTCACCGCGTGGGTCTCGCGCAGGTTTTTCCAATTCCGCCAAAATATCCATAATGGTCGGCAAACCAAAGCGTTCATCAATAAAATCAGTCGCTTTGATTTGCGATACTTTTTCGCGGTTGCCAATCAATTCCGCCGCGCTAATGCCTTGTTGTGCCAACATTTTTTCAACCACCGAATACGCTTCGGGGTGAACCGCGCTCGCGTCCAACGGTTCAGTACCGCCATTAATCCGCAAAAAACCAGCCGCTTGCTCAAAGGTTTTCGCGCCCAAACGCGGCACTTTCATCAACGCTTTGCGCGATTTAAACGCGCCATTTTCATCACGATACGCCACGATATTTTTCGCAAGCGTTTGATTTAAACCCGAAATTCGTGCCAACAACGGCGCAGAAGCCGTATTCACGTCCACACCCACCGCGTTCACGCAATCTTCCACCACCGCGTCCAACGATTTCGCCAACTGCGACTGGTTCACATCGTGCTGATACTGACCCACGCCAATGGATTTCGGGTCAATTTTCACAAGTTCCGCCAACGGGTCTTGCAAACGGCGCGCAATGGAAACCGCGCCACGCAACGACACGTCCAAATCGGGGAACTCCGCCGCCGCCAATTCAGACGCGGAATAAATAGACGCACCCGCTTCGGAGACGACAATTTTATGCAACCCATTTTCAGGCAGCATTTTGACAATTTCGCCCGCAATTTTGTCCGTTTCGCGGCTTGCCGTGCCGTTGCCAATCGCAATCAGTTTGACATTGTGCTGTTTAATCAGACGCGTTAAATCGGATAACATTTTGTTTTCTTGGTGCAAATACACGATGACGGTATCCACCAATTTACCCGTATCGTCCACCACCGCACATTTCACGCCGTTGCGATAGCCTGGGTCTAAACCCAAAGTCGGCAAACGCCCAGCAGGGGCAGCCAGCAGCAAATCTTTGAGATTTTTCGCAAAAACGGTAATCGCGTCCGTGTCCGCCAATTCTTTCAATTTGGAAAACGCTTCCAATTCCAGCGACAGAAAAATTTTCGCTTTCCACGTCAGGCGAACTGTATCGCGCAACCATTTATTTTCATTGGCAATTTGGAAATGATTAACGATGATTTTCTCGTAATCCGATTGCTCGGTAATTGGCGTTTCATCGGGCTGATATTTCAGCGAAACAGTCAAAATTTCTTCGTTGCGCCCACGCAAAACTGCCAAAGCGCGATGACTTGGCATGGCGCGAATTGGCTCGCGGTAATCAAAATAATCTTTGAATTTTTCGCCGCTTTCTTCTTTGCCTGCAATCACTTGCGCGTGAACTTGTGCTTCGTTCCACAATTTTTCACGCAACGCGCCAATCAATTCCGCATCTTCGGCGAATTGCTCAATCAAAATCGCTCGTGCGCCGTCCAAAGCAGCTTTAATATCAGGTACTTGCTCATTGATAAAAGGTGCAGCAAGGGTTTCGGGGTCGTTTTCAGGCTGCCTGAAAATCGCGTCCGCCAAATCTTGCAAACCGTTTTCACGCGCAATTTGTGCTTTGGTGCGGCGTTTCGGTTTGTACGGCAAATACAGGTCTTCCAGCGCGGTTTTGTTGTCGCATTGGTCAATGGCAGCCTGCAATTCGGGCGTAAGTTTGCCTTGTTCTTCAATGCTTTTGAGTACGGTGGCTTTGCGGTCTAGCAATTCGCGCAGGTATTGCAAACGCTCGGCAAGCGTGCGCAGTTGCGTGTCGTCCAATCCGCCTGTCGCTTCTTTGCGGTATCGCGCGATAAAGGGGACGGTTGCGCCTTCGTCTAATAATTCAATGGCTGCGGAAATTTGGTTTTCTTGTGCGCCAAGTTCGGTGGCGATGATTTGGTTGATGTTCATTCGGTTACTAACTTTCGTTAAAAAAAAGTTTTCAGGCTACCTGAAATAATTGTTTGACTGCTTTCATTGGTACAAATAATTTATGCGTTTCATCGCCAAAAGGCTGAAAAAAATCAAAGGATTGATAAAATTGAAGCGCATCATCGTCCAACACATCTAGCACAACGGCAAACGCTGGCAACCCCTGTTCGCTCGCTTGCAAGGCTTTTGCCAATGCTGCCAACAAAGCGCGTTTTCCTAAACCTTGCCCTTGAAAGCGTTTATCTACGGCGATTCGCGCTAATAAAACCACAGGCGTGGGATAATTTGGCAATTTTTCATCGCTGTGCAAATCACTTGGCTCAACCGTTTGCATGGCAAGTGTGAAATACGCCGCAATTTCCTTTTTCAAGCTGCCTGAATCGGCAAACACCCAAGTTCGGCTAATGCCTAATTTTTGATTTTTGACGGCAAACTGACGGATAAACACATTCATGCCGTCTTTGCCACAATCAAACGTGCGCGAATTGTGTTGCGATTTGTCCAATAATTCAATGCTTAACGCCATTTTGGAAACTCGTTATCCATGGATTGAATTTCGCTGATGAGTTTTTCAGGTAATCGCCAATTTTCGGCTTGTTCGCAGGCTGCTATGAAAGCGTTGTATTGCTGGTTACTTAATTGGATTTTTTGCTGTTCTTCCAGCACTTTGGGCGCGTTTTGACGGATTAGGCTATACAAATACGCGCTTAAACTTTGCCCACACGCTGCGGCGGCACGTTCGGCTAACATTTTAGTTTCGCTATCAATTTTCATATCAATGCGACTATCCATTTTTAATTCGGCTTGCATTTGGGTTCTCCTATGTTGTGTAGCACGATTATAGCAAAAGTACGGCTTATTTCCGTACTTTTTATTTCAAAGCAGCCTGCACTATCATTTCAGCCATGCCGTCAATTCGGGCATAAAATAAATCGTTGCACCTATATTGGCAATTACGGTTATCCAAAATGTTGTAACAAATTCTTGCTTGGTTGTTTTGTGATTAAATTGGTATCGTGCGATTAAACCGCCACACCAGCCGCCAACCAAGGCAAACATATGCAAATTATCTTCGGGTACGCGCCATTCGCCTGCGTTGGCAGCATTTTTGTCTTTTTGATACATCAAATACAGCGCCAACGATAGCCCTGCATAAATCGCAGCCAATTTGGGCAATCTAAACGCCACAATGCCTAACCAAAGCAGGCTGCACACCATGGCAATGCTGGCACGCGAATGAAGCGATTCTTCACGTTGGTTAATTTTGCGTTCGGCTAATTGGCGTTTACCCGATGTAACCACCGTTGCCGTCCAACGCTTGCCATCGTGCTTGGCTTTAACCAACACCGCTTCGCCCTCTTGTGGACGAAATTTGCCTTGATTGAGTGATAAATCGTTTGCATGAAAGAAAATTTGCTCTTTCATATTGGGAATTTGAATAAAACCGAAACCGCGGTCATCGTCCCATTTGATGATTTTGCCTTGTGTGAATTGGTCGATGTGTTTTGGTTGCGCTTTGGCTTTGCGCTCGGGCGAACTAACAGCAGTTGCTTTCCAACCTTTTTCATTTTGCACAGCAAGTAGTTGTACAGTTTCGCCAACAATCGGTTTAATTTGTGGCGATTGAAGCGCGTCAATGTGAAAGAAAACTTGTTTCTTGTCGGTCGTTTCAATAAAACCAAATGCGCATTCTGCATTCCATGATTTGATTTTTCCTTTGAATCTTTGTGGTGTCATTGTTTTTTCCTAAAATTTCCTGTTCAGAGCAGCCTGCACTCACTTCCTAAACGCAAAATAAACCGCACCCAAAATACACACGAAACTGAGCAAATAATTCAGCTTAAACCCTTCATTCAAATACCAAACGGCAAACAGAGAAAACACGGTCAGCGAAATCACTTCGTGCAAAATTTTGAGCTGGAACGGTGCAATCCCCCATTTGCTGCCAAAATGATTGGCTGGCACGGCAAAGCAATATTCCACTAACGCAATCGCCCAACTAATCAACACAATCTGCCAAATCGGCATTGGTGTCGCGTCAAGCTTGATGTGCCAATACCACGCAAACGTCATCAGCAAGTTGGATAGTGTTAGCAATAAAATCACGATTAACCAATGCATGATTCAATCCCTAGTCTAAGTGCAGGCTGCTTTGTAAACAAAAAGAGCAAAAGCAGCCTGCACTTTGTTTTACTTATATTACTATTACGCCTGCCCCAACAACTGCTCGCGTGTCAGCAAAAACACAAAGCCATCGCCACCGCTGGTTTCTAGCCACATAAACGGCAATTCTGGATAGGCACGTTCCAACACATCGCGGTTGTGTCCGATTTCTACCAGCAACACGCCTTGCGGATTCAGGAATCTTGCCGCTTGCAACAAAATTTGTCGGGTCGCGTCCAAGCCGTCTTCGCCGCTGCCCAACGCCAATTCGGGTTCATGCAAATATTCTTCGGGCAACTCGGCAACCGATTCAGCATCAACATACGGCGGATTGGAGATGATTAAATCGTATGTGCCGTCCAAGCCTTCAAATAAATCGGTGTGGATTAGGTTGATTCGGTCTTGCAAGCCGTAGTCTTCCACGTTAATGGCGGCGACTTCTAGCGCGTCCAAGCTAATATCGACTGCGTCAATTTCGGCGGCTGGATAATGCTCTGCCATTTGAATCGCCAAACAGCCGCTGCCTGTGCATAAATCCAAGGCGCGATGCACCAATTCTGGGTACTCAATCCATGGCGATAGCGGCACGCCAAGCAATTCGTAAATAAACGAACGCGGCACAATCACGCGCTCGTCCACATAAAAATCAAAATCGCCTTGCCACGCTTGGTTGGTTAAATAGGCAACAGGCACACGATTGACCACTCGCGCATAAATTTTGTCCAACAAGATTTCTTTTTCATCGTCCAACAATTTCGCGTCTAAATAAGGGTCTAGCGTGTCCAATGGCAGATTCAGCGTGTGCAAAATCAAATAAGCGGCTTCGTCATGCGCATTATCACTGCCGTGTCCAAACGACAGTTGCGCTTGGTTAAAACGGCTAATGGCAAAGCGCAAAAAGTCGCGCACAGTGTGCAGGCTGCTTTGTGCTTGTTCAAATAAATCGGTTAATTCGGTGTTGGGATTAGGTTGGTTTGACATGATTTTTGTGTAAGTAAATGAAAAATCGCATTATAGCTGCTTTTATCTTATAGACAAAAACCGTTATAATCCGCGCTTTATTTTTTCGAACAAGAGAATCGAGAGACATCATGAAAAAAACCATTTTGGTAAGCACTTTGGCTGGCGTGTTGGCGTTGGCAGCCTGCAATCCTAATCCACAAGGTTCAAGCAACGCAGCAGCAAGTGGCGCAGCCAGCACCAGCGCATCTGCCCCTGCTGGTTTGGAAACCAACGAGAAACAATTAAGCTATATGTTGGGCTACGAAATGGCAACTCAAATGGGTTTGTCTGAATTGAAGAAAAACGGCATTCAAATTGACAACAGCGTGATGTTGTCTGCGATTGAAGACCAAGTGGCAAGCCGCCCATCAAAAGTAAGCCAAGAGCAAGCGCAAGCTGTGATGCAAGCCATCGCGCAACAAATGCAGGCTGCTGCCGACAAAAAAGCCACCGAATTGAAAGCAGAAGGCGAAAAATGGCTGGCAGACAACAAAGGTAAACAAGGCGTGCAAACCACCGCTTCTGGCTTGCAATATAGCGTGAAAAAAGAAGGTACAGGCGCGCAAATTGCCAAAGGCGACTTGGCTGCCGTGCAATACGAAGGTCGCTTGACCAATGGCGAAGTGTTTGACACCAACAAAGGTGGCGAAGATTTTGCTGTGCCAGTGGTGGACAACACTGTAATTAAAGGCTGGATTGAAGGCTTGCAACTGATGAAAGAAGGCGGCGAATACACCTTGTATATTCCTGCTGACTTGGCTTATGGCAATCAATCGCCAAGCCCAAAAATCCCAGCGGGTTCGGTTTTGGTGTTTGACATCAAAGTCAATAGCGTGAAAAAAGGCGAAGGCGCGAAAATGATGCAGCAAATGGAAGCGGCACAAAAAGCCCAAGTAGATGCAGCCAAAGCCGCACAAGGCGCAGCCGCATCAAAAGCACACTAATTAACTAAACCCTTACACAGCCAAAGCAGCCTGCACATATTCATGCAGGCTGCTTTGTGCTATCATGCACCTGTTTTTGATTGTATTTTGGTCTTTGATTACCATGAAAAAAGTTTTAATTGGCAGCACCATTGCAGCCTGCACCGCGCTGGCTTTGGCAACGCCTTATTATTTGGGCGGACAAGCTCAAAAAAGCCTAGAAATCCAACATCAAGCCTTGGCGAACACGTTTTTCTTTGACGTTGTATCGCACAACTACGACCGCGGTTGGTTCAGCTCCACCGAAACCACCGTAATTCGCTTTCACCCCACCGTGCTGGCAAACATCAGCGCACAACTTCCCGACAACATTAAAACCATTCTATCGCAACCCATCACACTGGTTAATCACGTTAAACATCAACCCTTTGCCAACGGCATCAAGCCCGTTCGCGCTGTATGGATACCGATGTCCAATACGAAGCCAGCGTACAAAAAACCTTGGCGCGATTTTTTGGCGAACAAGTACCGCTGCGTTTGCATAACGTGATTGAACTGGACGGCTCTGGCACGCTCAACGTGCAATTTGCGCCAATTGAATACGAAGAATTGTCGGGCATTAAGCTCAACTGGCAAGGTATGACGGGCGATGTACGTTATGACGAGCATTTCAATCAATATCGCACCCAATTTGCCATGCCTGCGCTCAACGCGATTTTGGCGGACAAAGGCAGCCTGCAACTGACCAACTTGCAATTTCAATCCGAAACTTCGTTGGCAAGCAATGGCAAAACCACGCTCGGTTCGTCCACCACCACGCTGGATAAAGCCGAATTTGTTTGGAAAGACCAAGTAAACTACAACGTGCGCCTAAACGAACTCATCAATATGGTGAGTGATTTGCAAATTGGCGCGTTCATCAACCCCAACGGCACGATTGCACCTAGCCATATTTCGGTAGATAAATTTAGTTACGCCACCAAAACCAGCGAACCCGAAACAGGCTTCATTCAATCCGAAGGGCAATTTACATTCGCGCAACTGAATTATGGCGACAAAAAATACGGCCCACTCAACATTGACGTAGCCGCCGAACATTTGCACGCCGATAGCTTAAACGCGCTCAAAACGCGCTGGCAACAAATTGCCGCCAGCAAACCTGCCGAGCAAGAATATCAGCAACAACTGTTGGCAGCCGTTCGCAACGAAGGCGTAGGCATTTTTACCAACAATCCTGTGTTTAAATTAAAAGCGTTTGATTTGACCACGCCAACTGGGCATATCAAAGCCGCAGGCAGCCTGCACTTGAACAATATGCAGGCGAGCGATTTAAACGATTTGTCGCCCTTTGTTGCCAAAATGAAAGCGCAGTTGGATTTGAACATTTCGCAAAACTTGATTGAAGACTTTGCCGTACAGCAAACACGCGGCTTGTTCACGGTGGAAGACGCGACCAGCGAGCAAGAACAGCAAGAAATCAGCGACACCATCAAACTACTGACCGTGCAAACGCTGGACACCATGACAAACGATGGCTACATCAAGCGCGAAAATGGTGCTGTGCAAACCCAGTTGAATATTGCGGATAACAAAATCACGCTCAACGGCAAGCCATTCCAAACGCAATCGGACGAAGATTTGTTTGCAGGCATTGAGGCGGACGATGAAGTGCAGGCTGCTTCTGCTGCGTCTACGCCGTAAATCCATAATATAAAAAACAAGTGCAGGCTGCTTTGAAACGCATGAAAAAGCAGCCTGAGACCTTTGCAAAACCCCAGATTTGAGTGCAGTTCAAAGTGATAGCATCGCAGAACGCGCAGATAATATTGAAATATTTTCAAGCGTTCGAGAAGCGCATCACGAAGAAATGCGCCAAAGATGGGGTTTTGCAAAGGTCTCAGCCTGCACTTTCCTATCCATTGCGTAGTACAATCATGCCATTTGAATGATTGGGACAAACCTTTATGACCGACACCCCCAAAAACTACATCACGCCCACAGGTCATCGCCGTTTGCAAGACGAGCTGTATCAACTGGTACACAAAGAACGCCCCGAAATCGCGCAAATTGTGAACTGGGCAGCCAGCAATGGCGACCGCAGCGAAAACGGCGATTATTTGTACGGCAAACGCCGTATGTGCGAAATTGACCGCCGCATTCGTTTTTTGACCAAACGGCTAGAACACGCGCTGGTTGTCAATCCCGAAACACGCGAGCCGACTGACCAAATTTTCTTTGCGGCAACGGTTACGCTAGAACGCGGCAATGGTGCAGAACAAGTGGTTAAAATTGTGGGCGAAGACGAAATTGATTCGGCACAAGGCAAAATTTCGTGGAAATCGCCATTGGCGCGTGTATTGATTAAGGCGCGAGAGGGCGATACGGTTTGGCTCAACACGCCAGACGGACGCGAGCAAATTGAAATCTTAATCGTAGAATACATTGCGATTGAGTAACTTATAGTGAATTAAATTTAGATTAGTACAGCGTTGCCAACTCCCTTATGTACTAGATGTACACGGCGGTCGTTGTCGCCTTGTCCTAATCTAAATTTAATCCACTATACTTTCATCAACCAAACAAGGAATCATCATGAAAAAAGCATTATTGGCATTACTTTTGGTAAACGCTGTGCCTGCATTAGCAGAAAACGCGCCTGCACAACCGACGTTGTACACAGGCACGATTATGGTAGAAAACAGACAGCCTACTATCAACAATAAAACCGAATTTTCACGCAGCAAGCGCGAATCGTTTTGCTGGCTGGTGCAAAATACCGACACCAGCACCGCACCCAACATCAACGAAACCTTTGTTAGCCCACAAGCAACGGAATTTGAGATTAGCGTTTCCCAACGATTTCAGCAACTCAAAACCACTACTTCGGCCGATAAAACACAGCACAGCATTCAATATGTACTCAACACGCCCAACTTGCAGCCGTATAATTGCTGGACGTTTACGCCAAGCGACCCTATCGGTGAGTACCGCTTTACATTGAAAGTAAACAACTTCGTTTTCCCTGAACAAACGTTCCAAGTAACGCCTTAACTTCTGTTTTCAAATATTGCAGGCTGCTTTTTTTGCAACAAAACAAAAGCAGCCTGCAATGTTTATCACACAAAAAATCATCATGCTAACCGACCTAGAAAAAAACGCCATTCGCGACCACTATCGCGCCATTTCTGAAAACTTGCCGCAATTTCGCCCACGTCCAGCGCAGCGCGAAATGATTGCAGCAATCGCCAATGCGTTTTCGCGCACGCTATCACGCAAAGAAGGCAGCGAAGAAGCCCCAAAGCGCGAGGGCGAAAGCATTGTGGTGGTGGAAGGCCCAACAGGCGTGGGCAAGAGTTTGGCGTATTTACTGGCAGGCGGCATTATGGCTCAAACACGCGGTAAACGCTTGGTGGTATCCAGCGCGACCGTTGCGCTGCAAGAACAACTGGTGGGGCGCGATTTACCGTTTGTGGTAGAAAAAAGTGGCTTGGAATTGAGTTTTGCCATTGCCAAAGGGCGTGGGCGATATTTGTGTCCTTACAAACTGTATCAGCTCACTCAAACCAACGCGCAACAAAGTTTTGAGGGCTTTGAGCAGCCTGCAATCTTGTGGGACACCAAACCCAAAAAAGAAGATTTAGACGTATTACACGATTTGGGCAACCGCTTTGCATCGCGTCAATTCAATGGCGATCGCGACACTTGGGCAGAAAAAATAGACGATGCACTGTGGGCAAAAGTGACCAACGACAACCACGGTTGCTTAAAATCCGCCTGCCCCAATCGCGCCGAATGTCCATTTTTCTTGGCGCGAGACACGCTGGACACGGTGGACGTGGTGGTATGCAACCACGATTTGTTGATGGTGGACATCAGCATGGGCGGTGGCGTGATTTTGCCTGCGCCCGAACAAAGTTTTTATTGCATAGACGAAGCGCACCATTTGCCCAAAAAAGCACTCAACCAATTTGCGGCGGAACATTCTTGGCTGCAAGCGGTGTGGACGCTAGAAAAGCTGCCTGCACAAACCGCCAAAATCGCCCTACTCTGCGACAAAGCGGATTTGGCAAACTTGGCAGACGAAGCGGCAAACAGCTTGCTCGATAGCCTAAACGAATGGCAATTTCATCTGCAAGACGAAAGCAGCCTGCAACCTGCCGATGACGGACACGAAAGCATTTGGCTGTGGGAAAACGGAGAAATCCCCGAAGAATTGACCACACTGGTTGGCAACTGCCATGTTGCCGCCAGCAGCCTGCTCAAACACGTTTATGGTTTACGCGATGCACTCTCTGCTGCACGGCGCGACAAAGACCAAGACAGCGCGCAAATTGACCGCGCCGCTACCGATTTTGGTATTTTTGTCGCCCAATGCGAAGAAATCGCCGATTTGTGGGAACTGATGTCCACCACACGCGCCAGCGAACAAGACGAACCGCTTGCCAAATGGATAAGCCAACGCCACGACAACAATCGCACCGATTGGTCATTTCACGCCAGCCCGATTAGCAGCGCGGCGCATTTGGCGAATCACTTTTGGCGCAAAGCCGCTGGCGTGGTACTGACTTCTGCCACGCTGCAAAGTTTGGGTAATTTCAATTTGTTACTGCGCCAAACAGGGCTGCAATGGCTGCCGCAAACCAGCACATTGGCATTGAATAGCCCATTTAAATTTGCCGAACAGGGCGAGCTGTATTTGCCGCCGATTATCGCCAGCCCCAAAGACAACATCGCCCACACCGAAGAAGTCGCGCAATGGCTGCCCAAACTCATCAGCGAAGACGCGCCCATTGGCACGTTGGTGCTGTTTACATCGCGCAAACAAATGCAAGACGTTGCCCTGCGCCTGCCGCCCAGCCACTTGCCTTTTGTGTTGATACAGGGCGAGCAGTCCAAAGCCAAATTGCTGGAACAACACCACGCCGCCATTGCAGCAGGCAAACCGAGCATTATTTTTGGCTTGGACAGCTTTGCCGAAGGGCTGGATTTACCAGGCAATGCGTGTGTTCACGTTATTATTGTGAAACTGCCGTTTTCCATGCCCGACAATCCCATAGAAAAAACGCAAAGCAACTGGATTAAACAGCGTGGCGGCAATCCGTTTATGGAAATTACCGTGCCAGAAGCCAGCATCAAACTGGTGCAAGCCGTTGGGCGATTGATTCGCACCGAAAGCGATTACGGGCGCGTTACCATTTTGGACAACCGTATCAAAACGCAACGTTACGGACAACAATTATTGGCGTGTTTGCCGCCGTTTACGCGGATTGGGTAGAGTTTGCAGGCTGCTTGAAAAACGGTAAAATCTGCGATCTATTATTCTTGATAAAAAATACTATACAGCCTGCATCAGTCAGTGCAGGCTGCTTTGACGGAGTTTTGAATTATGTTGTATTTGGTCATTATTGCCATGATTGCGTTACTCGGTGCGCTCGCCTATTGGCAACACCAGCAAGAAAAAGCATGGCTTGCCCAGCTCAACAATCCAACCGACGACATCGCCGAACCGAGCGAGCCTGAATCCGAATCGCCCTTATCTGAAACCATCGAATTGCTGGGCAACCCACAGCCGTACAAACCGTTACACTACACCGTGCCAAAAAGCGAAGTTCAGGCGCAACCCGATGTGCCTGCCGAAATTGAAATCGCCCCAACCGAATTGGAAGTGAAATCAACCGAACAGTCAGACGAATCGCCTGCGCCAACTGTGACAACCGACCTGATTGATGTCACCCATATCCAGCCTACATCGCTAATTTTTGAAGATATCAAGCCCGAGCCAGCCGCAGACGAAACCAACGATTTCGCCTTTGAATTATTGGCAGAAACCACACCAGAAATCATCACGCCCGAAGAAACTGCGCGTAATTTGCAACTGGTACACAAGCTGCAACAAGCCGAACAGCCAGCCGTGTGCATTGACCGTAGCGTAGAAGTGGAAGAAGAAATCATCATCCCCGAACGCGAAATTATCAGCAGCGAAGAAGCCACGCGCTTTTTGCATACTTCGCTCACAAGCAGCCTGCACACACCAATTGAACCCGATGTCATCATCAAAGAAGAATCGCTGTTTACGCCTGCTTCTGTGATTACTTCGCGCGACCCCGCTTTGCATCGCGTTCGCCAGCGCACTTTAACCGAATTAGCCGAAATCGCGCCCAGCGATGACGTAGTACAAATTGAAATTGATGACGAACCACTAAAAAAAACAGAAGAAATCGCGTTAGACACCACCCCAGATGAAGAAATTGAAATTGTGCAGGCTGCTTTGCTTACTCAAACCAAGCCAGAAGAAATCATTTTGCCAACTCAATCGGTGGAGCTGGAAACCATTCACATTGACGGCATCAAAGCCAGCTTGCATCGCCAGCGTTTGGCGCGTCAGCAAACTGCGCCTGCATCATCAAGCGATACGCTATCTATGCCATCATCGCCCGATTTAGACGTGATTCCTGCGCGTGAAGTGTGGGCAAATTTGTCTAATACACGCCTTGCGCCGTCTCGTTTGTCGCGCAAAAACCGTCAAGAATCGCGCCCTGCACCAACTCCAAGCAGCCTGCACACGATTACGCCGATTGCAGGCGTGGCGGTAGCAGAAGTCGCAGCGTTCCCAGCATCGCCCATTCCTGCGCCCGAAATTGTTGAGCCTGTTAGCTTTGCTCACAACACACCACACGCAGAAGAATTTGCCGCACATTTTTTCGCGCCAAAGCAGCCTGCACAGCCAAAGTCCCCTATCGCCCCAGTCGCGCCTGCGCCTATTGTGCAGGCTGCTTCTTCCAGCGAAGACACCACTTGGCTAGACGACAGCAGCGATACATTAAATGAAGCCGATTTCGCGGCATACTACGCCCAGCAGGAACAAGCGCAAACCAACAGCACTTTGCCACCGCTCACCCTATTGCAACCTGCCAAACACAATCCTGCTGCCGTACAAAGCCCCGAAGCCTTGCTCGACAACAGCATCGTGATTGAAGAAAAATTGGCTGAATACAAAGTCAAAGTTAAAGTGTTGGACGCTTATGCAGGGCCCGTAATTACGCGCTACGAAATTGAGCCAGATGTCGGCGTGCGCGGCAATTCCGTTATCAACTTGGAAAAAGACTTGGCGCGTTCGCTGGGCGTGGCTTCCATTCGCGTGGTAGAGACAATCCCAGGTAAAACCTGCATGGGCTTGGAGTTGCCCAATCCCAAACGCCAAATGATAGGCTTGCGCGAAGTGTTGGATTCGGAGCAATTTGCGCGTAGCACGTCCAAGCTAACCCTTGCGTTGGGACAAGATATTTCGGGCAATCCAGTGGTTACTGACCTTGCCAAAGCACCGCATTTGTTGGTGGCAGGCACAACAGGCTCGGGCAAATCGGTGGGCGTAAACAGCATGATTTTGTCTATGCTCTACAAAGCCACACCCGAAGAAGTCCGCATGATTATGATTGACCCGAAAATGCTGGAATTGTCGGTGTATGAAGGCATACCACATCTGCTCGCGCCAGTGGTTACCGACATGAAACTCGCCGCCAACGCACTAACGTGGTGCGTAAACGAAATGGAAAAACGCTACCGTTTGATGAGCCACGTTGGTGTGCGTAACCTAGATGGCTACAACCAAAAAATCGCACAGGCTGCTTCGCGTGGGCAAAAAATCGCCAATCCGTTTAGCCTAACGCCGCAAGACCCCGAACCGCTAGAAAAATTACCGTCTATCGTTGTTGTGGTAGATGAATTTGCCGATTTAATGATGGTAGCAGGCAAACAAATTGAACAGCTCATCGCACGATTGGCACAAAAAGCTCGCGCGGCAGGCATTCATTTGATTTTGGCAACCCAGCGACCCAGCGTAGATGTGATTACAGGCTTGATTAAAGCCAACATTCCCACGCGCATCGCATTCCAAGTGTCGAGCAAAATTGACAGCCGCACTGTGTTAGACCAAATGGGCGCAGAAAACCTGTTAGGACAAGGCGATATGCTGTTCTTGCCCCCAGGTGTTGCCTATCCGCAGCGCGTGCATGGCGCATTTGTGGCAGACAACGAAGTCCACGCGATTGTGGATTACCTAAAACAATTTGGCGAACCCGATTACATTGACGACATTTTGATGCCCGAGCAAGACGAGTTCAATTTCACAAGGCAAAGCAGCGAGCGCGACCCCTTGTTTGACCAAGCGGTAGAAGTGATTGTGCGTACCAAAAAAGCCAGCATTTCATCGTTGCAACGCCACCTGCGAATTGGCTACAACAAAGCAGCGACTTTAATCGACCAACTGGAAGCAGAAGGCATTGTGTCCGCCGCCGACCATTTGGGCAAACGCACGATTTTGGCACGTCAGAGCGAATCTTAATCGCGCAAAATAAAGTGCAGGCTGCTTTTCGCGCAAAAATCGCCCCAAAAGCAGCCTGCACTTTATTTCTGCCGTCATTCCTAGATAGGCAGGAATCCAGCAAACTATTTAGACAACAGAACACTATTCTGATAATTAAATCCGCCAGATAGATTCCCGCCTGCGCGGGAATGACGAAGTTATCGTTTCATCAAAGGAAACCCAAATGGACAAAATCTTTTTGCACGGCATGAAAGCCGACACCCTAATCGGCGTATATGAATGGGAACGCCAGCAACGCCAAACTGTGCTGCTGGATTTAGACATCGCCCTGCCCGAACAAGCCACCCAGCAAGACGACATCGCCCAAACCATTCACTATGGCGAAGTGTGCCAGCAACTGCGCCAACAGCTTGCCACGCGCGATTTTTTGCTGCTAGAAAGTTTGGCGCAATACGTTGCCGATTTCATTTTGACCGACTTTGGCGCAAAATGGGTGCGCGTTCGCATTACCAAATTGGGGATTTTGCCCAATGTACAAAACGTGGGCGTGGAAATCGAACGCACAAAATAAATCATCATAACAATGTATTAAAAGCAGCCTGCATTTTTAAAGGTGCAGGCTGCTTTTTTTGTATTCGGAGAGCGTATCGTTCGGCTGCTGCGAATTGAAGCGTGGGTATGGCGGCGCAACGCCATGTTCGTGCTTATGCTGCAAATGGTCGCTATTCCCGTCCATTAAAATATTCCTGTGCGCCGCTATCAAAAAAACTTTGCAATATGGCTTGGGCGGCAACTTGGTCTAGCTTGGCTTTTTGTTTGCGCCCGAACACTTGGGCTTGACGCAAGAGTTCTTCGGCATACACGGACGATAGGCGTTCATCTACCCAATACACGGGCAAGGCGAAGCGTCCATGCAGCCTGCGCCCGAATTTGCGTGCTAGCTGCGTGATTTCGTGTTCTGTGCCGTCCAAATGGCTGGGCAAGCCGACTACCAAACAGCTTGGTTGCCATGCTTGGATTTGTTTGGCAATTTGAGCGAATTTGTCGTCGTTGCTTTGCCCTGTAATCGTGATAAGTGGGTGGGCGATGCCGATGCTGGCTTCGCCTTGTGCCACGCCGATGCGCTGTTCGCCAAAATCAAAGGCGAGCGCACTGCCTTGTGTGGGAGGCTTATGCATGACCTGCTCCCATTAAGTTTTCCAAACGCACGCCCAATTTGTTGAGTGCGGCACGATAGCGTTCTTCGGCTGGGGTGTGGAACAAAATGTCTTGGTCGGCTGGTACGACTAGCCAATCGTTTTGGGCGATTTCTTGTTCTAGCTGCCCTTTTTTCCAGCTGGAATAGCCAATGGTTAGCAGCGCGTGGTCAATTTCATCGTCTTTGGCTAAACCGTCTATGATATCGCGCGATGTGGTCAGCGAGAGTTCGTCGCTAATGTGCAGGCTGCTTTCCCAGTTGCCAACAGGCGTGTGCAACACAAAGCCGCGTTCGGTTTGCACAGGCCCGCCCATCATCACATATTGCCCAGCAAAACGCGCTGGCGTGTTTTGTCCAATCGCCGCAAACACCACTTCCATGTGTACGGGCGATGGTTTGTTAATCACAATCCCCATTGCGCCCGATTCTTGATGTTCGCCAATCAGTACCACGCTGTGTTCAAACATCGGATCGCGCAACGATGGAGTGGCAATTAAAAAATGTTCGGCTAAATTCATTTTGCTTATCCGTTGTTTTGATATAGGTTGCCAATATGGTGCTGCTGGCGGTTTTTGCAAGTGCAGGCTGCTTTTTATAATACTTTATAGCTATTTTTATCATGAAATACTGGATATATATACTCAATCAGCAAAATGCAGTACAATCAACCCAGTAAAACTTAACAATCGCACAAGGAAACTTAATATGAAAGCCGAATTACAAGCCATTCGTTTAGAAAATTTTCATAAATTGGTACAAGAAGCAGGCACAATCGCCAAATTAGCGCGCCGTTGCGGTTATGATAAACCTGTTTACTTATACCAAGTAAACGCCCAAAAAGTCAAAGCTAACGGCAAAACCATGGGCATTGGCTCGCTCATGGCAAAAAAACTGGAAAGCGGCATGAACAAACCCGCAGGCTGGTTGAGCCAACGCCACGATGACTCGCAACCTAGCACTACACGCGCCGCTTTTTCTGCCACACCAGCGCAATCCGAAAGCAGCCTGCACGGCATCAACACCATCACATTGGCGTTTACAGGCGCATCGGGTATGCCTTATGGCATGCGCTTGCTCGAAGTGTTGTTGCAAATGGGTAAAACCGTGTATTTGGTTTACTCGCAAGCCGCTCAAATTGTTGCACAACAAGAAATGAGCTTTGCTTTGCCGACTTCGCCAGCCGAAGCGCAAACTTTGTTGTGCAAACATTTCAACTGTGCGCCCGAACAGCTTTATGTGTTTGGCACAAAAGAGTGGTTCGCGCCCATCGCATCGGGTAATGCCGTTGCCGATGCCATGATTATTTGCCCGGCCAGCATGGGAACAGTTGCCGCCATCGCACATGGCACAGCCGACACGCTGCTGGAACGCGCTGCCGATGTGGCGATTAAAGAAAAACGCCCATTGATTTTAGTGCCGCGCGAAGCACCGTTTTCTACTTTGCATTTGGAAAACATGCTCAAACTCTCGCAACTGGGCTGCACTATTTTGCCGCCAGCCGCAGGTTTCTATCATCAACCCAAAACCGTTGAAGATATGGTGGATTTTGTTGTGGCGCGTATTCTTGACCAACTGCGCTTACCACATCAGCTCATGCCCAAATGGGGACAATAATGGAAGGTTTGTACGAACTGGTTTCGCTACTGATTCGCTTTGTAGCGTGGCTGTTCCAGTTATTCACACCTTCTGAATGAATCTTTGACATAAAGCAATTTGCAGGCTGCTTCGATACGCTTATAATTCAACGCGCAGGCAGCCTGCAACTTTTTTAATTTGTTTACAACGGAGTTTTATTATGAAGAAAACACTCGCTATTTTAGCCGCAACCGTTTTGTGCCAAACTGCCTTTGCGCAAGGCATTGAAGCGAGCGAAGCCTATGCCTACCCAACTTTGCAGGGCATGAAACAAGGCGGCATTTTTATTAACCTAAAAAACACCGATGCCACCGACAATAAATTGATTGGTGCAAGCGTAGAGAAAAACATTGCTAGCAAAACCGAATTGCACACGCATATTAACGACAACGGCGTGATGCGTATGCGCGAAGTAAAAGGCGGTATTCCGTTGCCAGCAGGTCAAACGCAAGAATTGAAGCGCGGCGGCTATCATGTGATGATTTTTGACGTGGTTAAACCATTGCAAGTGGGCGATAAATTCCCTGTAACGCTCAAATTCCAAAACGGCAAACCGCAAACCCTGACCGTAACCGTGCGTGAAATGGCTCACGGCATGGCTGGTCATGGTCATGACCACGGTGCGACTCCTGCTCCACATAAACACTAATCTGTTCTGTTTGCTTAAATAAAGTGCAGGCTGCTTTTGAAATTACACAAAGGCAGCCTGCACTTTTTATCCAACTCAATTTACTTCAATGTGCGAATCCCTACCGCATCTTTAACCTGCGCCAACAATTCACGCGCTTCCACTCGCGCCTTGCTTGCGCCTGCTTGTAAAATGTCTTCAATACGACTTGGGTTAGCGATTAAATCGTTGTACACATCGGTTTTACTGTCCAATTCTTCGCCGATTTTTGCCGACAAGATTTTCTTCGCTTCGCCCCAAGCCAAGCCATCATTCAAGGCCTGCTCAAACGCCACCGTTTCGCTGGGCGTGGCAAACGCTTGATAAATTTCAAACAACGGGCTTTCGTTTTTTTGCTTCGGTTCACCTGGTTCTTTTAAATTGGTCACGATTTTGTTTACCGCTTTTTGACGCTGTTTTGGCGTTTGGAACAGTGGAATGGTGTTGCCATACGATTTAGACATTTTGCGTCCGTCCAAGCCAACCAATAAATGCACGTTTTCATCGGTTTTGGCTTCGGGCAACACAAACAATTCTTTGCCAAAACGATGGTTGAAGCGTTGCGCAATATCGCGTGCCATTTCAACGTGTTGAATTTGGTCGCGACCCACAGGTACATCGTTGGCACGGAACATCAAAATATCTGCCGTCATCAAAATAGGATAGCTATATAAACCCATTTCCACTTCAAAATCGGGGTCTTGTTGTTCGGCGATATTTTTGTCCATCGCGGCTTTGTAGGCATGAGCGCGGTTCATCAGCCCTTTGGCGGTGATGCAAGTCAAAATCCAGTTCAGCTCCAAAATTTCGGGAATGTCGGATTGGCGATAAAACGTGGTGCGCTCGGTATCCAAGCCGCACGCAAGCCAAGTGGCTGCCACTGCACGTGTGGATTCATCAATCATGGCTGGGTCGTGGCATTTGATGATGCCGTGGTAGTTCGCCAAAAACAGATAGCTTTCTACGTTGTCTTGCGCAGCGGCACGAATGGCAGGGCGAATCGCGCCCACATAGTTGCCCAAATGGGGAATGCCTGTGGTGGTGACGCCTGTTAATACGCGGTGTTTGTTCATGGTGTTTGTCCGATTGCTTAAAAAGTAGAAATTTTAGCATAAAAAGCAGCCTGCACTTTTTTGGTTAATTAAAGTGCAGGCTGCTTTTTCATATTATTTACATCACTCGTGGCTTCGCGTGTTCTGCTTGAACTGCTGCCACAATGTCCGCGCCAAACAAGGCATTGACATCGGTTTCATCAAACGTGTAATGCTCGTTGCAGAAATCGCAATCCACCGTGATGCTGCCCTCTTCTGCCACGACTGCGCCGACTTCCTGTCCGCCCAACATCAGCAACATATCGCTCACTTTGCCACGCGAACAAGTGCAAGCAAATTCCAATGCTTCGGGTTCAAACACGCGCGGCGGGGTTTCGTGATACAGGCGATACAGCAAGTTTTGCGCGTCCAAATTCAGCAATTCGGTTGCGGTGAGCGTTTCGGCTAGCGCGGTAACGTGTTGCCATGCTTCGGGATTAGGCTGCTCTTCGGGCAAGCGTTGCAACAACAAACCGCCCACATGTTGCGCGTCTGCCGCCAAAGCGATGTAGGTTTCTAGCTGCTCCGAACGCGCCATATAGTGCATCAACATACTGGCGATGCTGCCACCTTCCAATGGCACAACGCCTTGCCACGGCTCGCCGTCTTTGGGCTGCACGGTCAAAACAAACACGCTGTTGTCGCCCAGCAAGGTGTTTAAATCGGCATCATCGGCAATGGCAACGTGTTCGTCCCAGCGAGCGGTAGCGCGAACGGTATGTTCCGAAGTCGCTTCTACCACCAACATTTTTAATACGCCCTGCCCTTGCACTTGCACGATGAGCGTACCGTCTAATTTTAGGTTGCTGGATAACAAGCTGCCTGCTGCCAGCAATTCGCCCAGAGCGCGTTGAATGGCGACTGAATAATGTTTGCGCTGCAAAATGTGTTGCCAAACACCGCCTAGTTGCGTGTGTAAGCCACGAATGGGCATATCGTCAAAAATAAAGCGGATTCTTTCGTTCATATTGTGTTCTTTCGTTTTGTGATTTGGTTGATTAAAATAAAAATGATACAAGGCGACAACAACCGCCGTGTACGATAAGTATAGTGAAATGAAATTGCAATAGGACGGTGTTGCCAACGCCCTTATGTGCTATTTGCACACGGCGTGCGTTGTCGCCTTGTCCTATTTTTATTTCATTTCACTATACATAAGGGTGTTGGCAACGCCGTATCATTGCGATTTTAATCAACCATGCGTGGCTAAATGGGTGCAGGCTGCTTTTTTGCAAGATTCAATTTGTTTTACGCCTCGTCCACCATTTCTCGCGCAAAAGTCTTTTCGCAATAATGGCATTTTAGTTTGGTTTGTCCCTTATATTCGCGCACATAAAACAAACTGCGAACAGGCTCAACATGGCTGGCACAGTTGGCATTGGGGCAACGGAACACTTCGGCGATGGATTCGGGCAACTGCAATTTCATCTTTCGCACCACCGCAAAGTTTTCAATTTGATTGACCACCGCATTGGGCGAAAACAATGCCAAACGGTTGGCATCTTGCTCCGAAAACTGCACGTTTTTAATCTTGATGATGTCTTTGCTGCCTTGACTTTGGCTGGGCAAATTGAACCCGACCGTTACTGCGTGTCCATAATGCAGCAGCTTAAATTGGCGCAAAATCGTCAAACCCAAGCCTGCTGGAATGTGGTCAATCACTGTGCCATTTTCAATCGCTTCCACGCTTAATTGTTGATTTTTCATGTTATTCCATTCCTTTATACTTGTTGATTGAGTACCAAAGCCAGCATCGCCATTCGCGCATACATGCCGTTTGCCGCCTGCTCAAAATAATACGCATACGGCGTGTCATCTACATCGGGCGCGATTTCATCAACACGCGGCAAGGGGTGCAACACCCGCAAATTCGGTTTTGCATTCTGCAACATCGCCGCATTCAAATTGAATTTGCCTTGAATTTTGGCGAATTCTTCTTCATCAAAACGCTCGCGCTGCACACGGGTCATATACAAAATATCTGCCCACTCAATCGCCTGTTCCAAGCTGTCAAAAGTTTGCCAAGTGCAGGCTGCTTCGTCCAATTCCTGCGTAATGTAATCGGGCATTGCCAAGCTGTTGGGCGACACAAACGCAAATTCGCATTGAAATAGCTTCAACGCCTGCGCCAACGAATGCACGGTGCGACCGTATTTTAAATCGCCACACATCGCAATTTTTAAACCGTGCAGGCTGCCTTGCGTTTCGTAAATCGTAACCAAATCCAGCAAAGTTTGGCTGGGGTGCTGATTTGTGCCATCGCCTGCGTTGATGACTGGCACGCGCGAAAATTCTGCCAACACACGCGCTGCACCGTCTTTGGGGTGGCGTTGGATAATCGCATCGGCATAATTGCTGATGATTCGCGCCGTGTCGGCAAGCGTTTCGCCTTTTTTCGCGCTGGTGTTTGCGCCATCGGCAAAACCAATCACTTTGCCGCCCAAGCGTTGTACCGCCGTTTCAAACGACAAGCGTGTGCGTGTTGATGGCTCAAAAAAGCACGATGCGATGATTTTGCCGTCTAGCAATTTATCTTGTGGATTATGTTTTAATTTCAATGCTGTATCCAGCAATAGTTGTAATTGCGCCACGCTTAAATCGGCAACCGAGATGATGTTTTGTTGATAGAGTGAGTTGGGCATAACAGGCTTTCGGAGTAGGAAAAACGGTGCGGATTATATCATTTGGGCGATGAAAAGCAGCGTGCACTTTTTGATAATATTTCACAATTTATAGATGTTAAACTCTTTGAATCTTGGTAAAATAGCTTGATTTTTTAAAAACGGAGAAAATAATGTCGTCCAACCAACCAACCAACCAACCAACCAACCAACCAACCAACCAACCAACCAACCAACCAACCAACCAACCAACCAACCAACCAACCAACCAACCAACCAACCAACCAACCAACCAACCAACGTAAACTAAACTACCCCAGCGATTACATTCCCTATGAAATTCGCGCTCAAATCACGCAAATTGACCCCAATTTGGACGTGTTCTGGCAACAAAATCTAAACGATATTTTTACCACTCTTTCGCCGCAAGACCGCAAAAACGTGGCGCAACAAATTCTCGCGCCCAAGCACATTTTTTGGAATGCCGACAAAAAAGTGTTTGAATACAAAGAAAGCGTGCAAACTTTAGCGCAGGCGGCAAACGCTGTTCCCACGTCATTCAAAAAGCTTAAAGTGTTGGCAAACCAAGTGGCGCAGAGCTTGTCTTTGTTGCAAAACGACTACCACGAAGCCACGCAAATCGCCGATTATTTGGAAAATATGTTGGAAAAAATCCAGCTTTTTGATTGCGACAACGATTTGGAACAGCATATTTGTAAACAAAATGTTTACCGCGCCTTTATTTATGCAGCTGCCGACGTGATTCGCAATAAGCAAAATTTGGAATTGCCGCCCAATGCGCGAAAATTGCATGTTAATGCGGTTAAAGTGTTCATCAACGAAGTGTATTTAAAACAACAATTATTGGGCTATGCGTTTAAAACGGTGCGAAATCGTCAGCTTTTGGCGCACCCACACCCGTTGATGTCGCAATTTTTGGCGCACGAACAAAAAACGCGCCAGTTGGAAGTTGTCCGCGCTTCGGGCTATTTGTTTGCGATTGCGCCAATGTTGGAATACAGCAGCAATCCGTTTGGCATTCGCCGCTTTTTGGAAGAAGAGCGTTTGTTTGGCGGTTCATTGTTGCTGCACGGCGCATCGTATAATGCAGCGTATTTGTCGGGCAGCCGTCCGCCAACCGAGCTGTTTTTCCAAAAGCAAATTGAGTTCATTATTACGATTCAAGGCAATATCCGCAAAGTGGTCATGGATTTTATGGAGCAGTTGGACGTGTATCACGAAGAACGCTTGCTCACGCTGCTGTTTGCGCCGTTTGGCACGTCATCGGGCAGCCTGCAACAGGAAGTCCACAAGCGTTTGGCAGATTATGAAAAACTGCTCACAGTCGGGATTTTAGAGCCGCTTGCCAACAGTTTGCGCCGTTTGCCCAATCACCAAGATGAGTTTGATTTTATTTATGTGAGTATGCGACAACTGTTGGGCAAAATGATTGCTGCGTTACAGGATTTTCAAATGCAGCCTGCACTTTTGTTGGACGACCAAGTCAAAAGTTTGTTGGGACGTTTAACCGCGTATGCGACCTTTTTGGAAAAACGCCGCAGCGATGTGTTTGCCGAGTTGGAGCAAAACCAGTGGGCGGAAAACCACAAGCAAACGTTGTTGCCAATGAAGCACGTTCGCGGCGTGGCAAAAGACTATTTGGATGAATACCGCAAGCGCAAATATGCAGTGGACAAGCAGCAGCGTTTGTTGGAACAAACCGAAAGTCTGTTAGACAAATTGTTCAAGCGCAAGGCAGCGCAAGAGCGGGAATTGGAAGAGCTGAAAAAGGATTTGCGAAAAGTGCAATACGAAGCGCATAAGCAGTTGTGCTATCCACCTGAATCGGTGCTGCAATTAACCGTTCGTATGGAATTTGAAACGCAGTTGAACGTGCGCCCAGAAGAGCGCAATTTGGCGTTTCCCGATGGCGATAATGGCGTGTCGCGTTTGCCTATGGTTTTGACTTTGCCCGAAAATCGTTTGCAGTTTGATGTGAATGCGTTTGCCAAAGCGGTTAATGTGGGCGAACATGAAGATGAAGAGAAAATGTTGCACGAAGCGGAAAAGGTGTTGTTGAAGCGGACTTAAATCGGGCAAGAAAAAAGTGCAGGCTGCTTTTTAATCAAACAAAAGCAGCCTGCAATCTTTTATAATCACGCTTCTTTTATTTTGCTGACCCAATTATGTCGTCCATCATTCAACTCCCCGACCATTTAATCAACCAAATTGCCGCAGGCGAAGTGGTAGAACGCCCAGCCAACGCGCTCAAAGAAATCCTAGAAAACAGCTTGGACGCAGGCGCAACGCAAATCCAAATCGACATTGCAGGCGGCGGCATCAAGCTGATTCGCGTGTGCGACAACGGCAGCGGCATCGATGCCGAATCGCTGCCTTTGGCTTTGTCGCGCCACGCCACCAGCAAAATCAAAACGCTGTCCGATTTGGAGCGCGTTCGCAGCATGGGCTTTCGCGGCGAAGGCTTGGCGAGCGTGGCATCGGTGTCGCGCCTAACTTTGACCAGCCGCCCAGCCACGCAAGCCCACGCCGCGCAAATCAAGGCAGAAGACGGTGTGTTCCAGCCCGTGAGCGCGGCATCGCACCCAGTCGGCACAACGGTAGAAGTGGCGGAATTGTTTTTCAACACGCCTGCACGGCGCAAGTTTTTGAAATCGGAGTCCACCGAATACGCGCATTGTTTGACGATGGTAGAACGCTTGGCGTTGGCAAATCCCAACGTGGCGTTTACCTTAAAAAACAACGATAAATTGATTTTTGCCTATCCAGCGCAATCGCCAGAACAACGTGTCGCGCAGATTTTGGGCGCGGAATTTCACGCCGCCAGTTTGCCTGTGTCAAGCGAAAATGGCGCGTTGCAACTGAACGGTTTTGTCTCCAAGCCAACTTTTGCCAAAGGGAAATCGGATACGCAATATTTCTTTGTCAATCAACGTTTTGTGCGCGATAAAGTGATGCTGCACGCGGTTAAGCAAGCCTATCGCGATGTGTTGCACAATCAAATCACGCCTGCGTTCGCGCTGTTTTTGACGATTGACCCCAGTTTGGTTGATGTAAATATCCACCCAACCAAAACCGAAATCCGTTTTAGAGACAGCCAAGCGGTGCATCAACTGGTTTTCCATTGCGTAAACAAAGCATTAGCCAACACACGCGCCGATTTAACCAGCAGCGTCAGCAATGCAGGCGCGATTTTGCACGAACGAATGGCAAACGACACCGCTCACGAAATCGCCCCAAACGCATACGAAAGCAGCCTGCACACGCGCCCTACTCCGTCTGCATCGGTTGCGCCTGCGCCTTATGCGGCTTACCACGCGCCGCGCCAAAGCAGCCTGCCATTGCGCGAACGACAAGCCGCGCTGGATACTTATGCCGAGTTATATCGCCATGATGATGACATCGAGCCCATGCCAAGCCACACGGTGCAGGCTGCTTTACCAACCGAATCGCGCGAACAACACACTTTGGGCTTTGCTTTGGCGCAACTGCTGGGCATCTACATTTTGGCACAAACCGAAGACGGCTTAATTTTGGTAGATATGCATGCCGCTGCCGAGCGCATCAACTACGAAAAACTGAAAACCGCGCACCACGCCAATGGCATTCAAGCGCAAATGTTGTTGATTCCAGTCGTGTTTGCCGCCACGCATGCCGAACAAGCGGCGGTTGATGAATTTTCTCACAGCTTGCGCGAATACGGCTTGGATTTGGTCAATGCCGAAACAGGCAAAATCGCCGTCCGCACCGTGCCGAATATGTTGAGCAAAAGCGATGTGGCAACGTTGGCGCGAGAAGTGTTGCGCGATTTAATGGCAACAGGACAATCGCCCACCGTGCGCGATAGAGAAAACGAGATTTTGTCCACGATGGCGTGTCATGGTTCGGTGCGCGCTGGGCGACAATTAACCCTGCCCGAAATGAATGCCTTGTTGCGCGACATGGAGCAATTTCCGCGTAGCAATCAATGCAATCACGGCCGCCCCACTTGGGTGAAGATTGGTTTGGACGATTTAGATGCGCTGTTTTTGCGCGGACAGTAAGTTGTGTATATAAATAAAGTGCAGGCTGCTTTTTCACGGAAAAACCGTTTAAAAAGCAGCCTGCACTTTTTGTTTACTTTTATTCTTGATTAGATGCAGCAGCTTGTTTTGCCGCTTTGGCTTCGGCACGACGCGCATCTTGTTTTTCAATCGCTTCACGAATGCCAGGTTGTTCCAGCGCGTGTTGTTGCTCTTCCGCGCTCACTTCGCCTTGAAAACGATTGTTCAGATTAAAACGCTTGCCACCACGCGCCACCGCTTTGATGTATCGCGGACGGCGACAATGGTTTGCCAATGCTCGCTTAACCAATTCTGCGTTAAATTGCGGCAAAGCAGCAATCAATTCATTTTCCACGCCCACCGCCAATGGTTTGCATTTTTGAAAAACTTCATATTTATTATAAAGATATTCTGCAACCATATCAGTTTGCTTCTTTTTGCTCATCGCTTGCACCGCATTTTTCAACGCCGCGCCCAAAGCTGTTTCGTGTGTCATGTTTGTTCCCTAGTAAAGTTAATGAGGTAGATATTCATGCAGCGTATTGCGTAATATCGCTACATCTTGTATCACGTCAATACATGCTTTTCCTAATTTTTGCAGCGTAACAAAACGTATTTTGCCATTTTGGACTTTTTTATCGTGCTGCATGTGCTGTATCCATTTTTCCAATGCAAAGACAGGCGGCGCATCTGGCAAACCAGCCTGCTGCAATAATTGCTGTATTCGCACCGTATCTGCCGCGGATAGATAACCCAGTTGCTCGGACAATTTCGCCGCCAACACCATACCAGCTGCTACTGCTTCGCCATGCAACCACACGCCATAACCCATTTCCGCTTCAATCGCGTGTCCAAACGTATGCCCCAAATTCAGCAAAGCACGTACACCCTGTTCGGTTTCGTCTTGCGCCACAATGTCCGCTTTCATTTGGCAGCAGCGCAAAATCAATTCGCTTAACAACGTTTCATCACGCTGCATAATCGCCACAATGTTGCGTTCCAACCATTGCAAAAACTGCTCATCGCCCAACAAAGCGTATTTAATTACTTCCGCCATACCAGCCGACAATTCACGATTGGGCAAAGTGTTCAGCACATTTAAATCCACCAAAACGGCTTGCGGTTGATAAAACGCGCCAATCATATTCTTGCCCAAAGGATGATTGATGGCGGTTTTGCCACCGACTGACGAATCCACTTGGCTCAACAAAGTGGTGGGAATCTGCACAAACGGAATACCACGTTGATAAGTTGCCGCAGCAAAACCAGCCATATCGCCAATCACACCACCGCCCAATGCCAAAATCGTGGTTTTTCTATCCGCATAATGCCGCAACAACGCATCATAAATTTGATTGAGCGAATCGTGCGTTTTGTATTGCTCGCCATCGGGCAAAATAATGGAAAAACAATCCACTCCATTAGCAGAAAGCAAATGCTCCAATTTTTGCAAATACAAATCTGCCACCAACGTATTGGTTACAATGGCAACCTTGGACGTGATATGTGGCTGAAAATATGAAAAATCGCCCAATATCCCAGCTTTAATATAAATGGGATACGAATGCGACGGCGTTTTGACGATAAGCGATTGCATCACAATTCTTCTATCATTTCTAAAATTTTATTCAACGTGGTTTGACAGCCCAATTTACCCACTTCCAGCACAATGTGCGCCGTTTCGCGATAAATAGGGTGGCGAATTTCATACAATTCTTTAAATTTTGCCAATGGGTCTGCCACTTGCAATAATGGGCGATTTTTGTCGTAACGAGTCCGTTCAAACAGAATTTCGGGCAAAACGTGCAAATAAATGACCGTCCCCTTATCGCGTAAACATGCACGATTATTTTCACGCAACACTGTGCCACCACCCGTTGCCAATACAATGTTATCCAGAGCTGCCAAGTCAGCCAGCACCGTACTTTCTCTATCGCGAAAGCCCTGCTCGCCTTCCATTTCAAAAATGGTTGGAATGCTTACGCCAGTGCGCTCACAAATAACATGGTCACTATCATAAAAAGGACGATTTAAATGCTCTGCAAGCTGCTTGCCCAGTGTGGTTTTGCCTGCACCCATCAGTCCCACCAAAAATAAATTGCCTGCCATGTTCTTTTCCATGGCAGGCATTTTAACCTAAATTTGCAATTTATGCAGAGGCTTTTTTAGTAGCGCAATACACTGCTTTCCGCCCCCATAATGCGTGGCGTGATGAAGAACAGCAATTCATTGCGACTACGGCTACGCGAGCGAGATTTAAACAAATTACCCAATACTGGGATATCGCCCAATAAAGGTACTTTGCTAACGTTATTAGCCATTTGTTCTTGATAAATACCACCCACAACCAAGGTTGCACCATCTTCAATCATTGCTTGCGTTTTAACTGCACGAGTGACAATACCTGGTTCACCTTCGGCATTTACATTATTGTAATCAGGTTCATCTTTGTTAATCGCAATATCCAAGATAATTTTGCTGTCAGGCGTAATACGTGGCGTTACTTTTAAGCTCAACACTGCATCTTTAAATGCCGTACTACTATCGCCATCACTGCTGCGAGTAGTATAAGGAATTTGTGTACCTTGACGAATTTCTGCCTCTTTACGGTCTTGTGTCAAAACTCGAGGAGTTGAAATTGTTTTAGTTAAATTCTCTGTTTCCATCGCAGATAATTCTAAGCCCAATGCACCAGCAGCCCAAGAATGGATCACCGAAATAGAGCTAGTCGCAGAAGCAACAGGCAAGTTTACATTTGGATTGAAAGCAACACCACCAGTTGATGTACCAGAATTAGTAGAGCGATTATTCAATGCGATACTGTTATTCCAGTCTCCACCCCATGATGTTGCACCATTACGACGAGCACCAAACTTGACACCCAAACTTCGTGATACACCATCAGCAGCTTCCACAATACGCGCTTCTACCATTACTTGTTTAGCAGGAACGTCCAACTCATCAATCAATCGCTCAAATTTCTGAATAACAGATTGGTTATCAGTTACAATCAAAGTGTTAGTTGCAGGGTCAATCAAGGCACTACCACGAGTACTTAAAATGTTACTTCTGTCGTTAGTATTTGGTGAATCACTCAAACGTAAAATATTTTTGAATTCTTCCACATTTTTGTATTTCAACTGAAATGTTTTGGAATACAACGCACCCAAATCTTCCATTTCTCGGCGTGCTTTTGCTTCATTGCGGTCTTTATCCAGCAATTCTTGGCGTGGCGCAATGTTAATAATATTGCCATGTTTACGCATATCCAAATTACGCGCATCCATTACCAAATCCAAGGCTTGATCCCAAGGCACATCTTTTAATGACAATGTCATTTTGCCTTGCACACTATCACTGGCTACGATATTCATACCTGATTCTTGTGCCAAAATTTGCAAAACAGTACGAACTTCAATATTTTGAAAGTCTAACGAAATACGTTTGCCTGTGAAATTTTGCTGTGCACGTTTACCATTGGCAGCTGATTCTGCCACATTGCGCGTAGGTAGTACTTGAATTACATGGCGACCATTGCTTTGAGTGACCTTATGTTCCCAGCTACCTTGGTTACGAATCGTAATCTGCGTATCATTGCCAATACGTTTAACGGTAACTGTGCGAACTGGTGTTGAAAAATCAGTTACATCGAAATTGCGCTGATCTTGCGTAGCCAACGGATAGTTTTTCAAAGTAATAACCAAACGATCCGATTGCACTTTAACCTGCGGCTGACCAGTATAGGCTGATGAAAATTCAACCAAACCCGAATTTTGTCCACCTTTGCGGAAGTCCACATTAAAACCAGATGTAGCTGCTGCTGGCGTGTAGTTTGCAGCAGAATTATCCGCAGCAGATGCTTGATGAACTGTCGCTGTATTGGTTGATTTTGATTCGCTTACATAAATCCATACTTCATTACCGCGAACTTGAGCATTATATTGACCTTCTTTTGCCAAGCCTAACAAAATACGTGCATTATTATCATTTTGCGCAGCAATAATTTGATTCAACAATGCATCATTAAAACTCAAAGCTGCTTGGGGAACTTTAACACTCGTACCTGGGAAATCCAAAGCAATACGAGCAGGCGTGGCTGTAGTAAAACCAGTAGGTTCAACAGGTGCACTATCAAATTTTAATTTAATTACTCGTTGCTGGTCAGGTAGTACCGATACATTGATATCCGTAATATTTCCTGCAAAAGCAGCCTGCATTACCATGCTCAAACTTAGTACTGACAATGCTTCCAATGAATTCTTTTTCATAACATTAAGCCTCTTAAATTTAACTATAATTTTTTATTTAGCAGTAGCAGCTGCATCTGTCATAGGCAGCAACTCTGCTGGTCGATTGACCCAATTTCCATACGTATCTTCTACAGTTTCAACCAAATCAATTTTATCCGCTGTAATTTTAGAGATACGACCAAAATTTTGTCCCAAATAATTGCCTTGCTTCACTGTGTAAACGTGTGGCTCTCCATTTACTTGGATTTCAATCAAAGCCGATAATGAACCAGGTGTACCAATTGAACCAACATACCGTAAATTCTCTAGGCTATAATTTTCTAGCAATTCTTTACTTCGGTTCAAATCTGGCGCATTACCATTTTGGAAAGCTGCTTTCATACGTTGCATATTAAACGCATTCGGCCCTGTAATTTGAGGTGCAAAATAAGTAACGGGTTCAATCGGTGCCAAAGGCTCAACAGGGCGAACTTTTGTTTTTGCCTCTGCTCTTGCTTGACTCATCCACTCTTGCAAATCCCCATACTGTTCAGAACAGCCTGCCAGCACTAGTGCTGACATCAAAAATAATTTAACTTTCATTATTGTTTCCTGTTTGATTCGATATTGGAGATACTACTTGGCCGCAGATGCAGCACTTGCTGCTGAAGCCATTTCCGAAACATCCAAAGCTTTATACGTATTCGCCATCGCTGTAAATACTAATTTGCCTTGACCTTTGTTCTTATCATCTGTTGCTTGTGATAAAGAAATATTTGCCAAAGTCACAATGCGCGACATTTGCCCCACATCTCGAACAAATTGTGCAATTTGATCATAATTGCCCGCAACAGAAATACTGAATGGCAAGCGCTCCACAGGACCTTCCGTCACTTTTTGTTCAGGTGCAATAGCACTCATGGTCAAACCATTTTTTGCAGCAGCCTGATGCAGCTCCTGAATTAACGTTGGAATTTCTGCACTTGTTGGTAATTGCTTTAACAGAACTTGGGTTGATGCCTCAATTTGTTGCAATTCCAATTTCAAATTATCCAAGCTCGCAGCACGAATACTTTTTTCAGAATATTCTGTTTTTAACTCTTCTTCTTTTGCTTGCGCATCAGTTAATTCAGTCCATTGAGTCTGGAAAAACACAAAATAACCGATTACCACCAACACCACCGCCACAACAATCGCAGCTAAAAACTGAACAGGTTTAGGTTGTAAGTGCAACTTATTGATATCAAATTTATTACTCATCTTTATTTACCTCCCGATGCACTTGTAGCAGGTGTTGATGTTACCGACGCAGCTGCTGCACCTGATGAAACAGATGCACCACCACCCACCACATCAGGAACAATCACTTTTTGTTCCAATAATAATGCATTCAAGATAAATTGTTGACCATCATCGGTTTTTTCAATTTTCACCAATTCTGGCTGTTCAAAAATACCCGTACTTGGTAAAGCAGTCATTAAAACAGCAACTTTGTTATCGCTAATCGCTTTACCAGTAATAGCATACTTATTACTTACCAAATTCTTAGAAGCATCGCCTTTCAAAGACAACAAATAAGCACCGTCGGGAACAAGTTGATTTAATGTATCAATAATTCGCGCACCCTCAAATCGCTTATTATCCAATTCTGCGATACGTTGACGACGTTCCAAAAAATTACGTTTTTGCTCATTGAGCGTTTTAATTTCTTCCAATTCTTTATCTAGCGTGGCAATACCAGCCTGCAAACTTTCGTTACGCCCCTGCTGATTCAGTATCATACCAGCCAATGATGAGTAAATCAGACCCGCAGCAACCAAACCTGCTGCTGCACCAATTACCATGATTGTTCGAAATTGTTTCTTTTTCTTTTGCTCTTCCATCTCACGATAGGGAAGCAAGTTAATCTTAATCAAATTCATATTAAACCAACCCTCTCAATGCCAAACCAAATGCCATTGTTAAAGAATTTGCATCTTGTGCAAATCTTGCTTCATCTGTTTTTAATTTATTTACAGCAAGCGAAGCTGGCGCAATCTGCTGAGTCGCGATACTGGTTTGAGCATAAATCGCATCATCCAAACCAGCCGCACCTGTACAACCTACACCACTAACAAAAATCTGTCTAATATCATTCCCTTGATCCATACTTTGCGTCGCTAAGAAAAATTGCAATGCACGTTGCACTTCTTGAGCAATTTGCATATTAAAATCATGAGTAATCATATTATGATAATCAGCTGGGCGACCCATTTCACCATAAATCATAGCTAAAGCCTCAGCATCACCGCATTGATAATTGCGTTGCACCAACTGAACCAACTGCTCCAAACCCAAGTGGCTTTCGTGGCGGAATAAAATCGTACCTTTTTCTACTACCAATGCACGCATATTAACATCACCCACATCAACCAACAAAACCTTGCTATCCGCAAATTGTTCACCTTGGTCTGCGTATGCAAAGGCATTAGCAATCGCAAACAAATCCACATCAACATTAGTTGCTTGCAAACCAATTTCATCCAATAAATCAGAACAGCGATCTACATCTTCTGTTTTAGCCGCTACCACCAAAATACGCTGCTCGCCAGTTTTGGCGTTTTGCGACATTTCGTACCAGTCGTAATTCATCGAATCCAAAGCACCTACACGGCTCACTTCCGACTCCACCATTTCTTGCAACGAAATTTCGCTCTCCTCCGGATTGAAGCGAACATCATCTTCAATCGTAACTGAGCTAGTGGGTAAAGAAATATTAACCTGTTTGCAATTCGTTTTCAGCTTGCTGTAGCATTGTTGCAAATGAGAGACAAGCTGCTCGAAATCGACCACTTCTGTACCAGAAATTACATTGCTAGGCAGGGTTACCATCGCATATTTCTCTAACTGCACCTGGCTTAAACTACGACCAGATAGCTGTACCATACGGATACCACCCTGTCCGATATCTAAGCCAATTACACTACGTCCACTGGTAGCGTTTGCAGCTTTATTGCTTGTATTTTTTTCAGTTTTTTTAAAACGCATAATTTTAAATCCTTACTCTAGGCATAAAACATTTATAATGCAGCCTGCTGTTTAGGTTTACTTAAATAACAAAAGACATGAGTTATTTTACTTTATTTTAAAAAACAAATGGCAACTTTAATTTAAATTAAACGGAAAATCATGATTAAAAACTTGCTTACCACTTTATTTGGCCTATTATTTGGCTTATTTTTATTTGCAATTGGGCTTATTGCTGTTGCAGTTTTGGTCACTTACCCTAAACTGCCCGAGTTAAGCCAAGTGCGAAACTACCAACCCAAAGAACCCTTAACCATCTATTCTTCTGATAATGTGATTATCGGCACTTATGGCGATGAACGTCGTGCTTTCACAACCATCAATCTTTTTCCAGAAAATCTTAAAAATGCGGTTATTGCAGCCGAAGATAAGCGTTTCCGTGAACACTGGGGAGTGGATTTAATTGGTATTGCTCGTGCTGTTATTGGTAACTTGCAATCTGGTGGCGTGCAATCTGGCGCAAGTACGATTACACAACAAGTCGCACGCAATTTTTATTTAACCAATGAACGCACGCTAACCCGTAAGTTTAACGAAGCGTTATTAGCATACAAAATTGAACGCACGCTAACCAAAGACCAAATTTTGGAACTGTATTTCAACCAAATTTATCTTGGACAACGCGCTTATGGTTTTGCTTCGGCAGCCAAAATCTACTTCAATAAAGATGTAAACGATTTAACTTTGGCAGAAGCAAGCATTTTGGCGGGGCTACCCAAAGCACCTTCTGCATTCAATCCGATTGTCAATCCAGAAAGAGCGCGCCTACGCCAAGAGTATATTTTAAATAATATGCTTGAATTGGGCATGATTACCCCCACCCAGCATCAAGAAGCACTGGCAGAAAAATTGCACTATGAACGTCATCGAATAGATATTAACCAAGATTCGTTATACGTTGCAGAAATGGCGCGACAAGATTTGTATGCTCGATACGGCGAAGATGCCTATACACGTGGCTTCAAAGTTTACACAACTGTTGATTCCAAACAACAAGCTTCAGCCACACGCGCTTTACGCAGTGCTTTGCGCTCATTTGACCGTGGCAGCGCATATCGTGGCGCAGAACAGCAATTAGATTTAAGCCATGTTACCGAAGAAAATATGGAAACAGAAATCGAGCAATTTTTGTCCAACACTTATACAGTAGAAGGCTTGATTCCTGCCATTATTACGCAAGCCAGCACCAAAAATGGCATCACGTTTTATATGGCTGGCGGCAAGAAAGCAAGCATTTCTGCTGGAAGATTAGGTGCAGCCAGAAACTTTATCAATAGCGAAAAAGCTGGTGATACCGCGCTTAAAGTCGGTTCGATGATTCGAGTAAGCAAATCGGGCAATGGCTGGATTATTACACAACAACCCGAAATCCAAGGTGCATTGGTATCGATTGACGCAGAAACAGGCGCAATTCGTGCCATGGTGGGTGGTTACGACTTCCACTACAAAAGTTTTAACCGTGCTGCACAAGGCATTCGCCAACCTGGCTCAACCTTTAAACCCTTTGTTTACTCTGCATTTTTAGCGAAAGGCTATAACGCTGAAACCATGGTAGAAGATGCGCCACTCAATATTGCAGGCTGGCAACCTAAAAACTCGGACGGTAATTATGCTGGCATGATTACACTACGCTCTGCATTGACGCGCTCCAAAAATACTGTTTCCGTTCGCATCTTACAAACCATGGGTGTTCGCTATGCGCGTGATTACATTGCCAAAAACTTTGGTTTTAAACCTGACCAAATACCAACCACTTTATCTTTGGCATTGGGTGCAGGTCAAGCCACACCATTGCAAATGGCAGAAGGCTATGCTGTTTTTGCCAATGGTGGCTACAAAATTGCGACTCATATTTTGGATAAAATTTATGACAGCAAAGACAATTTGGTTGCACAAATGCAACCTTTGGTAGCAGGTCAAAATGCTACTCGTGTGATTGCAGCAGGCAATGCAGCGACCATGAATTCTATTTTGCGTGATGTGGTACAACGCGGCACAGCACGCGCTGCCTTGTCTTTAAATCGCAGTGATGTTGCGGGTAAAACGGGTACAACCAATGACTTTAAAGACGCATGGTTTGTCGGCTACACCCCCAAAATTGTGACGGCTGTTTATGTGGGCTACGACAAGCCAAGAAGCATGGGACGACGTGGCTTTGGTGGTACACTGGCTTTACCGATTTGGATTAACTATATGCGTTATGCCTTAAACGGTGTGAAACAGCGCGACTTTGCAGGTATTTCTAATGTTCCTGCTGCACGCAATGCCGATACAGAAGAAATCGTCAATGAAACCGCGTTGGAAGGCGACGCACCAGTTGGTGTAACCAATACACCAGCAGTGCCACAAAATAGCAACACCGAAACTCCTGCGCCTGCGCCAGAATCTACTGGCAACAGACGCAACAATTCGGGTGGTAATCGCAATACAGGTGCTGCACCTGCTACCGATGCAACGGGCGATTTATTCTAATTGATTGCCTAAACAAAGTGCAGGCTGCTTTTGAAATACACTCAAAAGCAGCCTGCACTTTTTTTATGTTCACGCTTATCTAAACCACCCACGCAAAGCCTGTAAACCCAAATGGTTAATCGCCAAATCGGCAACAGCTTGGGTTTTCGGTTTGGCATGATACGCCACGCCTAAACCCGCGGCTTTCAACATGGGAATATCGTTTGCGCCATCGCCAATCGCCACCGTTTGCGCGACTTCGCAGCCCAGTTGTGTGCGAAATCGCGCCAAAATCTCGGCTTTGGCTTGCGCGTCTATCACTCTGCCCAGCACGCGCCCTGTGAGCAATCCATTTTCCACTTCCAATTCGTTGGCAAAAGCGTGTTCAAAACCCAATCGCTGTTTGAGTTGGTTGGTAAAAAACGTGAATCCGCCCGACACCAACACAAAGGTTACGCCGTATTTGTGGCATTCTTGTAACAAAAATTCCGCCCCTTCGCTTAATTGCAAAACGCGGTCATACACGGTTTGCAGGCTGCTTTCGGATATGCCTTTGAGCAGCGCGACACGGCTGCGCAGCGATTGTTCAAAATCCAATTCGCCACGCATGGCGCGTTCGGTAATCTCTGCCACTTGCTCTTTTAACCCAGCTTGCGCCGCGATTTCGTCTATACATTCAATCGTGATGAGCGTGCTGTCCATGTCGCTCACAATCAATTTGATGTCGCCAAACGCACAGTCGGGCAACACGCCAAAATCGGCACAAGCAGCCTGCAATTCGATGCGAACGGCATCGGGTAAATCGATTGCTGCGTTCAATGGAATACGCGCAATGTTGCCGTTAGTGTGTTGGGCGATGTCAAATTGCTGTTGTGTGTGCGGCAGCGATAATTGCGCCAAATTGGGGTGTTGAATGACCAAAACGTGAGACATGAGTTACTCCTGTTGATAGAAAATTGTCGCAGTATTACGCCACTTCAAATCGCGCCGTTGCCAAGCTGTGATGTAAATCCAGCTCCAACACATCGACCGAATGCAGCTGCCCCACGCCTGCTGGTGTGCCTGTAAACACAATATCGCCGCGTTTCAAGCCATATAAATCCGCCAAATAGCTAATCAAAAATGGTAGCGAATCAATCATCAAACTGGTGTTGCCGTGTTGTTTTGGCTCGCCGTTTACCGTTAAGGTGAACTCAATCGCGCTGTTGCTGGGCAATTTATCGGCGGCCACCCAGTCGGACAAGCAGGCTGCACCTTTGAAGGCTTTGGCTTTTGTCCACGGCAAGCCTTTTTGCTTGACTTCGGCTTGCACATCTCGCGCGGTCAAATCCAAGCCCACGGCATACGCGCTAATCAGCGACATGGCGTTTTCGGGCGCGATTTGCTCGCAATCTTGTCCGATTTGTACCACCAATTCGGTTTCGTAATGCACATTTTGACTAAATGCAGGCAGCGTGATGACGTTGCCAGCCAAAACGCTGCTGTTGGGTTTGAGAAAAATGAGCGGTTCGGTTGGCGTTTCACTGTTGAGTTCGGCAATGTGGGCGACATAGTTGCGACCAATGCAGTAAATAGTGTTGATGGGTAGCATGTTTTTTTCTTTTGTGCGATTAAACCGAAGCAGCCTGCACCGCCGTCAAACATTCCTTAACCAGCTCGGGTCCGCGATACACCATGCCGCTGTAAATCTGCACGGCGGTTGCGCCCAGTTGGATTTTTTCGGCAGCATCTTTACCGCTCAACACGCCACCTGCGCCAATAATCGGCACTTTGCTAGCCAATTCTTGCGCCAACGCTTTCAACACGCGATTGCTCGGTTCACGCACGGGTGCGCCGCTCAATCCGCCTGCTTCTTGTGCCAAAGGCGATGCGCCCAATGCGGATTTGTCAATCGTGGTGTTGGTGGCGATGATGCCGTCCATTTCAGTTTGCAGCACCACATGGGCGATGTCGGCAATTTGCGCTTCGTCCAAATCGGGCGCGATTTTGACCGCCAGCGGCACATAGCGGCTGTGTTGCGTTGCCAAAGCAGCCTGCTTGTTTTTGAGTGCGGTTAATAATTTGCTCAACTCGTCGCCGCCTTGCAAAGAGCGTAAGTTTTGCGTGTTGGGCGATGAAATGTTTACCGTGATATACGATGCGTGGGCATAGGCTTTTTCCAAGCAAATCAAATAATCATCGGCGGCGTTTTCAATGGGCGTGGTCGCGTTTTTGCCGATGTTGATGCCCAGTACGCCACGATATTGTGAACGCGCAATATTGCGAATCATCTGGTCTATGCCATCGTTGTTGAAGCCCATGCGGTTGATAATGGCTTGGTGCTCGGGCAAGCGAAACAGGCGCAGTTTGGGGTTGCCTGCTTGCGGACGTGGCGTAACCGTGCCGATTTCTATAAAGCCAAATCCCAATGCCGCCAAACCATCTATGCACTCGCCATTTTTGTCCATGCCAGCCGCTAAACCAATCGGATTGGGCAACGCCAAACCCATGAGCGTAGTCGGTTGCGTGTGTGGATTAACACACGGCAACACGCCACATTTTTCGGCACGCGCCAAAGTTTTGAGCGTTAAGCCATGCGCTTGTTCGGGGTCAAAATTGAAAACCAAAGGGCGGATTAAATCGTATAGCATAAAAAGCAGCCTGCACAGTTAAGAAAACGGCGATTTTACCTGTGCAGGCTGCTTTTTGCTATGATGTTGCCACTTAATCTACATACAGTGAAATGACGAGATACCACCATGACCCACTACCAAGACCAATTCCAACAACAAAAATGGCTGGCGATTGAACAATATTTGCTCAATCGCCAGCCGCGCTTGTTTTTTCGCGCCCACACGCAGGCAATGGACACGTTTGTACAGCAAATTTGGCAGGCGCAGAATGTGTCGTCATCGTGCTGTTTGTTGGCGATTGGTGGCTATGGGCGTGGCGAATTGTATCCGCATTCCGATGTGGATTTGGCAATCGTGTCGCCCGAACCGTTGCCCGATGCCGAACAAGAAAAAGTGGCACAATTTGTGCAACAAATGTGGGACGCGCAATTAACGCCAGCCGTTAAAACAGGCAGCCTGCACCAATTATCTGCCGCTGCCGAGCAAGATTTGACTGCCAACACGGCGTTTTTGGAAGCGCGATTTTTGTGCGGCGATGCGGCGTTCGCACAACAAGTTATCGCGCATTGGAACGCCCAACGCAATGTGGTGGCGTTCATAGATAGCAAGCTGCTGGAAATGCAATATCGCCACGATAAATATCAAGGTTTGCCGCTTGAACCGAACATCAAAAACGGTGCAGGCTGCTTGCGCGATATTCACACGATGATGTGGCTTGCTCGAGCGCAAGGTTTACCAACTGATTTTTATGCCTTGTCGCGCGACAAAATTATCACACGCATTGAAGCAGGTTTGCTCCGCAGCAGTCATCGGCATTTGGCACAAATTCGCATTGAATTGCACTTGGCAGCAGGGCGTGAAGAAGACCGCTTAATTTTTGATTTACAAAGCACATTGGCGCAAAACCGCGATTTGTGTCGCCCCGATAAACAAGCAGGCATAGAACGCTTGATGCGTGATTGTTATCGCACCGCCAAAACTGTGATGCAGCTCAACGGCATTTTGATTCCGATGTTGCGTGGGCGCGTGTCGTCCAGTTTGCCGCGCATGGTGCATGATTTGGACGCGCATTATTTTCAAGTAGGCAACAAAATCGCCGCCAAAGATTTGCAGTTGTTTCAAAAGCAGCCTGCACATTTGTTCACGATATTGCAAATTTGGCAAAGTCGGCGCGATTTAGACGGCATTGCGCCCAAAACCTTGCGTGCATGGTGGGCAACGGTGCGCCATATAGACGATTCGTTTTATGCCAACGAACAACATCGCGCCCAATTTTTGACGTTTTTCAAAGCAGGCGCAGGCTTAACGCGGATTATGCGTTTTTTGAATTTATACGGCATGTTGGCGCGATACTTGCCCGATTGGCACAAAATTGTGGGTCTGTTGCAGCACGATTTGTTCCACATTTATCCTGTGGACGACCATATCTTAATGGTGCTTCGCAATATGCGCCGTTTAACGATGGAGCAATTTAGCGATGAATTGCCGTTTGCCAGCAACCTGATGCAACGCTTCACGCGACCACATTTGCTGTATTTGGCGGCACTGTTTCACGACATCGCCAAAGGCAGAAATGGCGACCATGCCAAATTGGGCGTTACCGATGCCCTGCGTTTTGCTGCCGACCACCATTTGCCAGCCGAAGAGAGTGAAATGTTAGCATGGCTGGTGCAAGAGCATTTGTTGATGTCTTTAACCGCGCAAAAACAAGACATTCAAGACCCAGAAGTAGTGCGCCAGTTCGCCCAAAAAGTGCAAACCTTTGAACGTTTGAACGCACTGTATTTGCTCACCGTTGCCGATATGCGTGGCACGAATCCCAAAATTTGGAACACTTGGAAAGCGCAGTTGTTGCAAACGCTGTATCACGCCACTCGCGCCGAATTATCAGGCAGCCTGCATTGCGTGTTGCCCGATAATCAACAAGAAATCGCGTTTCATTATTTGCGCCAACAAGATTACGCGCCGTCCGATATTCGCCAATTATTTGCGCGTTTGGGCGATGCCTATTTTGCGCGACACCCGAGCAATATCGGCCAATGGCAGTTGCCGCATTTGCTTAAACAACCCGACACGCCCACGTTTGCCATTCGTCCGCACCAAGCCGAAGGCAGCCTGCAATTATTTGTGTATTTGCCCGACCGCGACCGCTTGTTTACCCAGCTTTGCCAGCTATTTAGTCAGCAAAATTTAGACATTGTTGCCGCACGGATTTTTACCACCTCGCACCGATACGCGCTCAATACTTTTGTGGTTAATTTGCCCGAACAAGCGCAAGAAAGCGATGCCGAACGCATACAAAGCAGCCTGCAACTTGCGCTATCGCAATTTATCGCGCAAACGTGGTTGCCTAATAAAACGCGACAATCGCAACCCAGCCGCCGCGCCCGTTGGCAGCCGATTGCGCCGCACATTATTTTGGAAGCGCACGAAACCAATCCCGCGCTTTACACGTTGGACATTGTTGCCGCCAATCGCCCCTATTTGCTTGCCGATTTAAGCGAAGTGATGGCGCAACACGGCATCAACATTCAATACGCCAAAATTACCACGCTTGCCGACCGCGCCGAAGACTTGTTTGTGGTGCACGCCGCGCAGTTGAGCCAAGCCAGCCAACGCCAACAGTTGCAGCACGACTTGCAGGCAGCCTGCACCAAAAACTGCTATAATTCGCGCTCTTAACGCAACGGAATGTAACACCATGACACCCTTACACAACGACACTTTTCTCCGCGCCTTGTTGCGCCAACCTGTTGATTACACACCCATTTGGATGATGCGCCAAGCAGGACGCTATTTGCCAGAATACCGCGCCACTCGCGCCCAAGCTGGCGGATTTATGGATTTGTGCAAAAACACCGATTTCGCCACCGAAGTCACCATTCAGCCGCTAGAACGCTTTGATTTGGACGCGGCGATTTTGTTTTCTGACATTTTGACTGTGCCTGATGCAATGGGTTTGGGCTTGTATTTTGAAACAGGCGAAGGCCCAAAGTTCACCAAACCAATCCAAACCGAAGCCGATGTAAACGCGCTGCGCGTGCCTGATATGGCGAATTTGCGCTATGTGTTTGACGCAGTAAAATCCATTCGCAGCGCATTGAATGGTCGCGTGCCGTTGATTGGTTTTTCGGGCAGCCCGTTTACCTTGGCGTGTTACATGGTGGAAGGCGGCAGCAGCAAAGAATTTCGCACGATTAAAACCATGATGTACAGCCGCCCCGATTTGTTGCACAAAATCTTGGACGTGAACGCGCAAGCCGTAACCGCGTATTTAAACGAACAAATCGCACACGGCGCACAAGCGGTGCAAATTTTTGATACTTGGGGTGGCGTGTTGAGCGATGTCGCGTTCCAAGCGTTCAGTTTGCGCTATATGAAACAAATCATTAGCGGTTTGAAACGCGAAAACGAAAATCGCTGTGTGCCTGTGATTGTGTTCACAAAAGGCGGCGGTCAATGGCTGGAAAGCATGGCTCAAAGCGGTGCGGACGCTTTGGGCTTGGATTGGACAACGAATATCGCCCAAGCTCGTGCGCGTGTGGGCGACAAAGTGGCGTTGCAAGGCAATTTTGACCCGTTTGCGCTGTTTGGTACGCCCGATGCGATTAAAGCAGAAGCAGCACGAATTTTGGCGGATTTTGGCAACGGTTCGGGACACGTTTTCAATTTGGGACACGGCATCAACCAACACGCAGCCCCTGAACACGCGAAAATTTTGGTGGATACGGTTCACGAATTGTCGCGTCAATATCATCAGAAATAATAAAAAGCAGCCTGCAATTTTTGTTTTAAAAGGAAATGCCTGCCTACGGCATACCCCTTTTATACCCAAATCAAAAATTTGGACAAAAGGGTAAGCTGCTTTTAATGAGTAAACAAAATGAGCAATTTAGACTACGCCGCCTTATTTTTATTAAGCGGTATCGCATTGATTAGTTTTACCGTTTTGTGGCAAATGTATGTCGTGTTGAGCGAAATCTACACGCTAGACCGCTACAAAGACAGCCCCAAACTCGGCTGGATTGCCGCAGCAATTTTTTTCAGTTTCAGCTTGGCGATATATTACTTTTGCCCCAATTCGCGCAAAAAAGGGCTGGTGTTTTTGCTATCTGGCGCACTGGGCGTTCTGTGCTATGGCTTGGGTATGTGGTTTAAAAATCAAGCATAAAAAAGTGCAGGCTGCTTTGAACATTCAAAAGCAGCCTGCACAAATACTGGATTTAACTCCGCATTGCATCGCCTGCATCTTCCAGCGCACGGAAAATAATCGGCAGCATCGCGGTTCGGCGCACAATGGCATAAATCACCACATTGTCAAAATAAGACGGCAAATAATGAATATAATGATACGTAGCCGTGGTCGTTACCATGTTTTCTACCACATCGTGCAATTCCAAATCCAGCATACACAGTTGTTGGTTAGTAATGGTTCGAGCGCAAATTTCTACGATGCTTTCAATCGGATAGCGACAATTTGGTGTTTTTGCCAACAGTTCTTTGCTGTGAAAATTGACAATAATTGCGCCGTCCAGTCCTTCAATATTTTGCAAAATTTGAATACTTTTTTGAAATGGCATGATTTAAATCTCCAAGTTATTATTTTTTATAAACTATTCACCAATAATCTTAATAAATTTTAACAAAATTTAGACAAAGTAGCAACTTTAAAATTCAACGAAAGCAACCTGCACATGAACAACGAAACCTTACTGGATTTAAGCGGCTTAAAATGCCCACTCCCGATTTTGCGTACCAAAAAAGCATTGGCAACCTTGCCCAGCGGCACGATTTTGACCGTGCTGGCAACCGATGCCGGTGCGCCCGATGACTTTGCCGCATTTTGTAAACACACAGGACACGAACTGCTGCAAAGCAGCGAAGAAAATGGCGTGTTCACTTTGGTGGTTAAACGCAAATAATCGCAAAAGCAGCCTGCACTTTTTTATTTTTGATTAACAAGGAATCATCATGAAATTAAAGAATATTTTATCTGGTTTATGTATTGCTTTGATGCTAGCACAACTTGCGTGGGCAAAAAAAAGCGACCAGCGAATCATCTGCTAACACCAGCATACGGGTCAGTCAAATAGCCAATATGAGTGCAGAAGACAAACTGAATTTGCGCGATTTAATGGTCAAGATTGCCAATGTGTACATGACAAAACAAGTGCAAAATAAACCTGGTATCGATTCATTGATGGTAAGCGATTCGGGCAAAGAAGCGTTGGTATACACTTTGACGATGACCGTTCCCGAAAAGCGTTTTGATGAATTGCAAGATGCCGAAGCCAATCAGTTGGTTCGTACCGCTGTACGTTTAATGGTTATGACCAGTAGCTGCGTCAAAGATACCGAAGGATTGGAATACATGAAAGCACTTGGCTGGTCAAGAGCGCAATTTGTGGTCAATGTAAACCAGCAAGAATTCGATTCATTTGATATGCCTTTAACCGTTTGTGCTAAAAAATAAGGAGCAACCATGCAAACCCTAACCATTATCCAGCCCGATGATTTCCATTTGCACGTCCGTGACGGCGAAGCGTTGAAATCGGTTGTGCCGTACACCGCGCGTCAAATGGGTCGCGCTTTGATTATGCCGAATTTGAAACTGCCTGTTACCACAGTCGCACAAGCCTTGGCATACAAACAGCAAATTCAGGCAGCCGTGCCAGCCGATTGCGAATTTGAGCCGTTGATGTGTTTGTATTTGACCGACAAAACCACGCCCGAATTGGTGCGGGAAGCAAAAGCGGCTGGTATTGTCGCGTTCAAATTGTACCCAGCAGGCGCGACGACTAATTCCGATAGCGGCGTAACCGATTTATTTAAGTTGATTCCCGTTTTGCAGGAAATGGCGGCGCAGGGCATTTTGTTTTTGGCGCATGGCGAAGTTACCGATGCGGACATTGATATTTTTGACCGTGAAGCCGTGTTCATTGAAAAAATCATGAAACCAGTTTTGGCGCAAGTACCGAATTTAAAAGTCGTTTTTGAACACATTACGACTGCAGAAGCGGCAAAATTGGTTTGCGAATCGGGCGACAATGTGGCAGCAACGGTTACGCCGCAACATTTGATGTATAACCGCAATCATATTTTAGTGGGCGGCATTCGTCCGCATTTTTATTGCTTGCCGATTATTAAACGCGAAACGCATCGCCAAGCCTTGATTGACACGGTAACTGGCGACAAATCGCACAAATTTTTCTTGGGAACGGATAGTGCGCCGCACCCGAAACACGCGAAAGAAAATGCTTGTGGTTGTGCAGGAATGTTTAGCGCGATAACGGCGATTGAGTTGTACGCGCAGATTTTTGAACAGGCTGGCGCGTTGGATAAACTGGAAGCGTTTGCCAGCCAAAACGGGGCGCATTTTTATGGTCTGCCTGAAAATTCGCGCACAATCACATTGGCGAAACAGCCGCAGCGTGTGCCTGAAAGTGTGGCGTTTGGGGAGTTTGAGGTTGTGCCAATGTGCGCTGGCGAAGAGATTGCGTGGTCGGTGGTGGCCTAAAAAGCAGCCTGCACTGATTATTTATACGCATCAAAAAAATGCAGGCTGCTTTTTTATTTTGTTTACTTTATTCATCACAACGAAAGAAATCAACATGATTACCCCTCAACAAGCCCTAGCCCGATTGATTGACAACAACGAATTGTTCTATGACGAAATGCAAGACTTAATGCGCCAAATCATGCGTGGCGAAGTGTTGCCCGAACAAATTGCAGGCATTTTGGTTGGCTTGCGCGTCAAAGTAGAAACGGTGTCGGAAATTGCCGCTGCCGCCAGCGTGATGCGCGAATTTGCCACGCAAGTGCCTGCGCAATCTACGCAAAATTTGGTAGACATTGTTGGCACAGGCGGCGATGGTGCAAAAACGTTTAATATTTCTACCACGTCTATGTTTGTAGCGGCGGCGGCTGGCGCAAAAGTGGCAAAACACGGCGGACGTTCGGTGTCGTCATCAAGCGGTGCGGCTGATGTGTTGGAGCAAATGGGCGTGAACTTGGCGCAATCGCCCGAACGCATCGCGCAGCAAATCGCCGAATGTGGCGTGGGATTTATGTTCGCGCAACATCATCACACGGCAATGCGTTATGTTGCGCCTGTGCGTAAGGCATTGGGTTTTCGCACGATTTTCAATATTCTGGGCTCGCTAACCAATCCTGCTGGCGCGAAAAATCAACTATTGGGTGTGTTCCATGTGGACTTGTGTGGCATTTTGTCGCGTGTGTTGCAACAACTGGGTTCGGAACACGTTTTGGTGGTGCATGGCAGCGATGGCTTGGACGAAATCACGGTAACAGGTTCAACGCGCATTGCCGAATTGCACAACGGCACAATCCGTGAATACGACATCTCACCCGAAGAATTTGGCTTGCCTGTTTATGCGAATTTGGACGCGCTGAAAGTAAACAATGCCAGCGAATCGTTGGCGTTGATGAACGCGGTGTTGAACAATGCTGCACCCGATGTGGCGCGTGACATTGTGTTGCTCAACGCGGCGGCGTGTTTGTATGCGGCAAACGTGGCAAGCAGCCTGCACGATGGCGTGAGCATGGCGCGTGAAGCCTTAATCAGCGGTAAGGCGTTGGCAAAACAGCAGCAATGGGTGGCGGCGACGCAGGCTGCTTGATGTGCAGGCTGCTTATAAACCAAATAAATAAATAATCTATATAAGGCGCATATTTTTGCGTACAATGCGCGTCTTTCTCATTCTAATAAGGACGCACACATCATGTTGAAACCATTATCTTTGAGTTTGGCAACGGCTTTGTTGTTGGCGGCTTGCGGTCAAGCCAATCAAGAAACCAAGCAGCCTGCACAAGGTTCTGCACCAGTTGCAGCCGCATCAGAAGCGACTGTGGCAACAGCTAACGGCAGCTTAATTGAACGCATCAACAACAAAGGCGTGATTACAGTCGGCACAGAAGGTACATACGCACCCTATACTTACCACGATGCCAGCGGCAAATTGACTGGCTACGATGTGGAAGTAACCCGCGCAGTTGCAGCCAAATTGGGCGTGCAAGTGGAATTTAAAGAAACGCAATGGGACGCAATGATGGCAGGTTTAAAAGGCGGTCGCTTTGATTTGGTTGCCAACCAAGTGGCTTTGACTTCGCCCGAACGCCAAGCGACTTTTGACAAAGCCGAGCCATACAGTTGGAGCGGTCCATCTATTTTGGCGCGTGAAGACGAAACGCGAGTTAAAGATTTGTCTAGCATCAAAGGTTTACGCGCAGCACAAACATTGAGCAGCAACTATGGCGAAACCGCAGTCAAAGCCGAAGCCGAAATCGTGCCTGTGGACGGCATGGCACAAGCAATTACGTTGGTACAACAAAAACGCGCAGACGTTACCTTGAACGACACCTTGTCATTCTTGGACTACTTGAAGAAAAATCCGAATTCTGGTTTAAAAATCGTGTGGACTGCACCGTCTGCCGAGAAAAAAGGCGCAGGCTTGATTCTGAACAAGGGCAACGATGAAGCGTTGGCAAAAATCAGCGCAGCAATGGTTGAACTGCAAAAAGACGGCACGTTGCGTAAATTGGGCGAAGAGTTCTTCGGTCAAGACATTAGCGTGAAATAATCGCGCATTCATCAAACGGACTTCATACGCATGGTTGATGAAGTCCGTTTGGCTTTAAAAAGCAGCCTGCACCCAAATAAAAAACCATTTATAATCCACTCTTCTTTATGTTGATTGAGAGCCTATTGTGATAGAAAAAATACTCGCGTCCCTGCCCTTTATGACCGACACCCGCGCCCAGTTGATGATGGACGCATTCTGGCCTATGGTCAAAGCAGGCATCATTATTTCCTTTCCGTTGGCGGTGGCATCGTTTATTTTCGGCATTATCATTGCTGTCGGCGTGGCGTTGGTGCGCGTGTCGCCAGCCGATAATTGGTTACACAAAATTCTGTTGGGCATCGTCCGCACCTATGTTTCCATTATTCGCGGCACGCCCTTGTTGGTGCAGATTTCCATTGTGTTCTATGGCTTGCCTGCGCTGAATATTTTTATTGACCCGATTCCAGCCGCCATTATTGGCTTTTCGCTCAACGTGGGCGCATACGCATCAGAGACCATTCGCGCGTCTATTTTGTCTGTGCCAAAAGGGCAATGGGAAGCAGGTTTTTCCATTGGCATGACTTATATGCAAACCTTTCGCCGCATTGTCGCGCCCCAAGCCTTTCGCGTTGCCGTTCCGCCATTGAGCAACGATTTTATCGGCTTATTCAAAAATACATCGCTGGCATCGGTTGTAACCGTAACCGAATTATTCCGCGTGGCACAGCAATACGCCAATTCATCGTATGACTTTTTGCCGATTTATATTGAAGCAGCCTGCGTTTATTGGTGTTTCTGCATGATTTTATTTGCAATTCAATCGCGCATTGAAAAATGCTTTAACCGCCACATCGCCAAGTAAAAAGGATAAAAATCATGATTAAAGTCAGCAATATACACAAAACTTTTGGACAAAATACCATTTTATGCGGCATTGATTTGACCATTCAAAAAGGGCAAGTAGTCGTGATTTTAGGGCCATCGGGTTCGGGCAAAACCACGTTTTTGCGTTGCCTAAACGCTTTGGAAATGCCCGAGCAAGGCACGATTTCGTTTGAAGACGAACCCAAACTACACATTGATTTCGCCCAAAAGCCCAATAAAAAAGAAATTTTGGCATTACGCCGCAAATCAGGCATGGTGTTTCAGCAATACAATTTATTTCCGCACAAAACCGCGTTGGGCAATGTGATGGAAGCCCCTGTGCAAGTGCAAGGCAAATCCGCCGCACAAGCCAAAGAACAAGCCCTTGCCCTGCTCAACAAAGTGGGTTTGGGCGATAAAGTGGACTTGTATCCGTTCCAATTATCGGGCGGACAACAACAGCGTGTCGGCATTGCACGCGCCTTGGCATTGCAGCCCGAATTGATGTTGTTTGACGAGCCGACTTCCGCGCTTGACCCCGAATTGGTGCAAGACGTGTTGAACACGATGAAAGAACTGGCGCACGAAGGCTGGACGATGGTAGTGGTAACACACGAAATCAAATTCGCACTAGACGTTGCCGATGTCGTGGTGGTGATGGACGGTGGCGTGATTGTAGAACAAGGCTCGCCTGAAACGCTGTTTGCCAATCCACAACACGAACGCACGAAGAGCTTTTTGAGACGTATTAAGGCGGAATAACGCAAAAATAGACAAAGCAGCCTGCACTTTGAATCAATCAAAAAGTGCAGGCTGCTTTTTTATAGTGAATTAAATTTAGATTGGTACAGCGTTGCCAACTCCCTTATGTACTAGGTGTACACGGCGGTCGTTGTCGCCTTGTCCTAATCTAAATTTAATCCACTATATGTTGATTTACGCATCAGGCAATTCAATCCCCAAACGCTTCATCAACGCATCAAACGTGTCCGCCGAATCAAAATGCAACACAATTTTGCCTTTTTTGCGGTCGCGCGTTTTGATTTCGGTTGCCACGCCCAGCGATTCGGTAATCGCATCAGTTAGGCGCACCACATCTGGGTCAATTTGCTGGCTTGCCGTAGGCGTTTTGCCTTGTTGGACTTGTTGGCTGCGACGTTCCATTTCTCGCACTGACCAACCGTTTTTTACGGCTTTGTTCGCCAATTCCAGTTGCGCGTTCACAGGCAAATTGATAAGCGAACGGGCGTGTCCCATTTCCAAATGTTTGTTGAACAACATTTCTTGCACGGGTTCGGGCAATTTTAGCAGGCGCAAACTGTTGGAAATCGCGCTGCGGCTGCGTCCAACCGCTTCGGCAACGTATTCGTGCGTTAATTCAAATTCATCAATCAAACGGCGCAAACCTTGTGCTTCTTCAATCGGGTTCAGGTTTTCGCGCTGGATATTTTCAATCAAGCCCATCGCCATCACAGCTTTGTCGCTGGCGTGTTTGACCACCGCTGGAATCTCGCTTAATCCAGCTAACTGCGCCGCGCGCCAACGGCGTTCGCCTGCAATCAGTTCGTAGCCGTCCAAGCCGTATTCACGCACAATCACAGGCTGAATAATGCCTTGCGCTTTAACCGATTCGGCAAGTTCTGCCAACGCGGCATCGTCTATTTGCACACGCGCTTGGTAACGCCCTTGTTTGATTGCCGACACAGGAATATGGCGCAACTGGTCATCACTGTGTGAATTGGCGTTGCTGCTGGCAATGAGCGAATCCAAGCCGCGCCCTAAACCGCCTTTGTTTGCTTTTGACATAAGTTTTCCTTTAATTTTTTAATTTTGAGCAGCCTGCATGGCTTCTTGCTCCGCTTTGTATTGTTGCAACCACGCAATCGCGGTAGCTTTTTCGGCATCGTTGCCGTATTGAGCATCGCGCATATAACGGCGATAGGTGGCTTTTTTCTGCGCGTCTTTCACTTGCTGTTCGCGGAACGAATCGTGATTACTGGGTACAACACGCTGATTTTGTTGGGCTTGTGCTTTTGCCATTGCCTGCGCGATAAGTTGGGCAGGATTGAGCGCGGTTGCCGAAGCAGCCTGCACTTTGTTTTGGGTGGACGCTGCTTGCATGGTTTGGGCGATTTGCGCGGCACGTTGTGCGTGTTGCTGTTTGCGTTCGGCTTCTTGGCGTTGCTGGCGAGCGATGCGGTTTTCGTAGCGCGTTTGGGCATGACGTGCCGATGTGAATCGCGCCCCCGTTGCTGAATCGCCCAAAAAACGCGCTTGCGGCAAATAGGTTTCTTTGGTGGGTTGCAGATAAATGCAATCCACAGGACAAGGCGCAACGCACAAACCGCAGCCTGTGCATTCATCGGCAAGCACGGTGTGCATCAGTTTGGACGCGCCCATAATCGCATCAACAGGGCAAGCGCGAATACAGGCGGTGCAGCCAATGCACACGGCTTCGTCAATCCACGCAATCACATTTTGGTGCGATTTTTGGGGCGATGTGGTTTCGCGGTGCAGCGCGGTTGCCAAATCGTTGAGCACTTCTTGTCCCCCAGGGGCACACAAATTGATGGACGCGTTGTCGTTTACCAAGGCAGTGGCATAGGGCAAGCAGCCTGCATAGCCGCACTCTCGGCATTGAGTTTGGGGCAAAAGGGCGTTGATAGATTGAATACGGTTCATTGTGTTGGACTATGGTTGAATATGCCATTTGTGCAAAATGCGTTTTAGCTCGCCATTTTGCTTGATTTGTTGTATGCCTGCATTGATTGTGGCTAATAATTCAGGCTGTTGGGTGTTTACGGCGAACACTAGGTTGATGTCGGCATCGCTTTGGTCTGCTAACGCCAGCCGTTTGAGTGGATAGCTTTTGAACATATTGCTGGTCATGTGATACAACAGCACCGCGCAGTCAGACACAATCACATTCGCTTCCTTGCCTACAACGGCTTTGAGTGCAGCAAACGGCGTGGCGTTGCAATGCGATTCTTGCACACCATATTGTGCGATTAAACGCTGGTGCAAAGATTCGTTGTTGGCAATCGCGATGCTGCTGTTGCCCTGCCAATTATCGGGCGGTATGGTGGCGATGCTTGCCACGCAGTTTTTGGATTGCATATACGGTTCGCTTAGCGCGGCTTACTCGGGGGTTGATGTCGCTGGCAATCAATGCGCCTGTAACCATATCGGCACGGTTGCTGGGCAATTCGTTGAGCAAAACGTCCCATTTTTGTGCGTAAAATTGGATTTCAAATTGTTGTTTTTTGGCGATGGTGGTCAAAATATCTATATCCAAGCCCTGCATCTTGCCTTGTTCGCCCCCAAATTCAAATGGCGAATAAGTCGGGTCGGTGGCAACGCGATAAACGGTGGGTGCGGCTGGGGCGGACGCAATTTTATTTTCGGTGGATTTATAGTGGATTAAATTTAGATTAGGACAAGGCGACAACGACCGCCGTGTACATCTAGTACATAAGGGAGTTGGCAACGCTGTACTAATCTAAATTTAATTCACTATAGATTCGCTACACGCGGTCAGTCCCAAGCCAATCGCGCTGCACCATACGGCAAAATGCCATAATTTCATGGTCTTTTTCCTTGTTTATGGGGCGTGAAGCGATTTGCTATTATCTATGTCTGCCCAAAAAATAAAGCCGACATGATACGCGAAATTACACATCAATGCAGGCTGCTTTTTGCAGTTTTTGCGACAATCAAAGCAGCCTGCACTTTAAATCAACCAAATGTGCAGGCTGCTTTTGCGATTTTCAAAATCACAAAGCAGCCTGCATATTCACATCACGCCCAATACCCCGCCCCCAACACCACAGGACGATTCGCCCCTGTGGCGCGATGTGGATTGCTGGGAACTTGATTGCACCAACACGCCGCCAACCATGCAAATGCCGCCGCTTCTATCCATTGCGGATTGAGCTGCAACACATCGGTGCTGTGGCATTGGCGATTTTGTTGCGCCAACAAAGTGTGCAGGCTGCTCATCAGCGTGGGATTGGCAACGCCGCCGCCGCAAACGTAAACATGACGCGCGGTGCAGGCTGCTTGTTCAATCGCATCGGCAATGGTTTGTGCGCTAAATTGCACCAGCGTTCGCAATACATCGTGCGGCTCTTCATTGCCCGATAAATGCGATTGCAGCCACGCGAGCGAAAACAATTCTCGCCCTGTGGATTTGGGATAGGGCTGGGCAAAATAGGGGTGAGCGCACAACCGTTGCAATAAATCGGGCAAAATTTTGCCTTGCGCGGCGCGTTCGCCATTTTTGTCATAGGCTTGCGACCAGTTTGCCCACGTCCATGCGTCCAACAACATATTACCTGCACCTGTGTCAAAACCAAACGGCGCGTCATCGGGCGGCAACACGCTAATGTTGGCAATGCCGCCAATGTTGAGCAACACGCGCGTTTCGTTGGGTGCGGCAAACAGGGCGTGATGAAACGCTGGCACAAGCGGTGCGCCTTGTCCGCCTGCCGCCAAATCGCGACTACGAAAATCGCCAATCGTGAAAATGCCCGTGCGTTCCGCCAATCGCGCCAAATTGACCAACTGAATACTGTATCCACATTCGGGCGCGTGGCGAATGGTTTGACCGTGGCAGCCAATGGCGCGAACCGAAGCAGCCTGCACATTGGCTTGCTGCAACAAATTTTGCACGACTTGGACATACAAATCCGCCAATTCTTGCGCCAACATTTGACTGCGGTGCAATTCGTTTTGCCCCACGTTTTGTAAATCCAACAAACGCTGTTTTAAATCATCGGTATAGGGCAAAAACGCATGAGCGCAGGCTGCTTGCCATTGTGCGCCTTGCATTTGAATCAACACCGCGTCTGCGCCGTCCATGCTCGTGCCAGACATAATGCCGATATAGTATTCAGAACGATTTTTCATGGTGCAGGCTGCTTTTTTATGCCAACGGCTTACGCGCCAACATGGTTACAAATTTCAACTGAACTGGATTGCCAGCCGCATCACGCGCGTGCATTGAGCCGATTTCTTCGCGGTATTTCACCAATTCCCAATCCGCATAATATTCGCGCAACTCGTTTTCCTTGAACGTGAACGAAAACGGCATGTGGCACGGATAATCCGCCGTATCCATTGCCGACACAATCAGGTTGTAGCCACCTGCCACCGTTTTGGCTTGCATATCCGCCAAAATCACTGGCACACGCTCGCGTTGCAAAAACATAAACACAACCGTCGCCACCATCAAACCAAATTCGCCTTGAATTTGTGCCGTGTTCATATCGTAGGTTGATGTTTTGACAGATAAATTTTCGTGCGCGGCTAAATCAGCCAGTTGCGCCACACCACTCGGATTGTAATCGCAAGCCGTTACATCAAAACCATTCAACGCCAAATACAGCGCGTTTCTCCCTTGACCGCAGCCCAAATCCAGCGCGGTGGTTGGTTGTACGCCGTGTTGTTCAACCGCAGCGACAACGGCAGAATGGGTTACAGTCATGCCGTATTTTTCGTTGAAATAAGTTGCTTTGTTTTGCATGATAAAAGTCCTTTTAAAGTAGGTTAATATTGAAAGTGCAGGCTGCTTTGTGGTGCAGTTTAAACCAAATCGGCAAAATAATTCATCATTTATAGCAATTTCACTTTATGATACAAGCGACTAATTTGCCTTGCGGATATTCGCCGTTCCAACCACACGCCCAAAAACCTGCCCAATAGCAATCCAAACCGCTTGCCAAAACGCGCTGTTTAATTGGTATAGTGGTTTAAATTTAGATTAGTACGGCGTTGCCAACTCCCTTATGTATTACGCGTACACGGCGGTCGTTGTCGCCTTGTCCTAATCTAAATTTAATCCACTATAGCCCAAATATTGCAGGTTGCTTTTGTTGGGTTGCAGTCTAACCTACGGCGATTTTCCAAGCAGCCTGCACAATTGTTTTGACTTAATTTACGCTGGTTTTCACTAAATCGCCATCTTTTGTTACCAAATTGGATTTGCTCAACAAAGTTTCAAAATTAGGCTCTATCTGTGCAATGGTATTATAGTGAAATGAAATAAAAATAGGACAAGGCGACAACGCTCGCCGTGTGCAAATAGCACATAAGGGCGTTGGCAACGCTGTACTATTGCGATTTCATTTCACTATATCATCAAAATAATATCTCCAAACAGACATATCTCTTAAATCAAAAAATAATTCAATCCCATCACTCAATGAACTAAATGTAAAGGTTTTTTTGGCAATCAATAAGTTGGGTAGAAACTTCATCTATCATAACCTGATGATATTTATGTATTTTATCCATATTCTCAAACAGGCGTGAAATGCTATAAAACTCTAAATCTTTTGTTTTTTTTAATGCCTAATTCAGTTATGTGGTAATCATAAATAATATAATTATTAAAAATTCGTAATATTTCTTTATAAGAATTTGGGAAAACAACGTTATTTTCCGCTTCAAATTGAACTATCAAATCTAATTTATTCATAATCAGTCTTTACAGTAAGCGTAGGTTGTGGCGCAGCCCAAAATTCATTACTAAATTAACTTTTTCAGGCAGCCTGAAACAGGCGGCAAGCTGCCACCGCTCCATTTTCTCAAATATCCCCTTCCACCTTATCCCCTTCCACTTCCATCCAAGCGCGGCGGCTGCTCGCTTCGCCTTTGCCCATCAATTTCAAAAACACACTTTCTGTCGCCGCTTCCATTTCATCGGGAATGCGAACTTGCAACAAACGGCGCGTATCAGGGTGCAAAGTCGTGTCTTTCAGTTGGTCGGGATTCATCTCGCCCAAACCTTTGAATCGGCTGATAGAATACGCCGTTTCGCGCACTTTTTCCGCGTTCAAGCGTTCCAAAATGCCGTCCAATTCCGCTTGGTCTAGCGCGTACAATTTCCGCGTTGGCTTGTTTTTGCCTTGCGCGTTCACGTCCACGCGGAACAGCGGCGGTTGCGCCACATAAATATGCCCCAATTCCACCAATTTCGGGAAATGGCGATAAAACAGCGTCAAAAGCAACACCTGAATATGCGAACCGTCCACGTCCGCGTCCGACAAAATCGCAATTTTGCCATAACGCAAACCGCTCAAATCTACATCATCATCTTTACCGTGTGGGTCAATGCCAATCGCCACCGAAATATCGTGGATTTCCGCATTGCCAAACAACTGGTCGCGATGAACTTCAAAGCTATTCAACACCTTACCGCGCAACGGCAACACAGCCTGAAAACTTTTATCACGCGCCAATTTCGCCGAACCGCCAGCTGAATCGCCTTCTACCAAAAACAATTCATTTTCGCGCACGTCTTCGCTTTCGCAATCCGTCAATTTCCCAGGTAAAACGGCAACGCCCGAACCCTTTTTCTTCTCAATTTTTTTCACAGAACGCATACGCGCCTGCGCCTGACGAATCGCCAATTCGGCAATTTTTTTGCCAAATTCCACGTTTTCATTGAGCCACAATTCCAATGGGTCGCCCGACACCGCCGCCACCAATTTCAGCGCGTCGCGGTTGGTCAATTTGTCTTTCGTTTGCCCCTGAAATTGTGGGTCAAGCACACGCGCCGACAGCACAAACGCCACGCGGCTAAACACATCATCACTCTGCAATTTCACGCCACGCGGCAGCAAATTATGGTGCGCGATGAAATTATTGACCGCATTAAATGCAGCCTGCTTCAAACCCGCTTCGTGCGTGCCGCCGAGCGGTGTCGGAATCAAATTCACATAACTTTCATTGGCGCAACTGCCGTCTTCCAACCAAGTCAGCGCAAACGCCGCGCCTTCGCCTGCCTGAAAATCGTCGTGGCTGCCTGAAATATAATTTTCAGTCGCGAAAATTGGCACGGCTTCCTGCGCGTTTTCCAGCAAATCCGCTAAATAACTGCGTAAACCTTGCGGATAATGCCACGTTTGTTTTTCAGGCAGCCCCTTGATTTCTCGGGTTAGCGTTACCGTAACGCCTTGTAACAAAACCGCTTTGGCGCGTAACAAGCGTTCCAATTCGCCAATACTGTAATTCGGATTTTCAAAATATTTCGCGTCAGGATACACGCGCACTTCTGTGCCTGTGTCTTTCGCCGCGCATTTGCCGATTTGCGCCAACGGTTCAACCACATCGCCGCCCGAAAACACGATGCGCGAAATTTTGCCTTCGCGTTTTACAGTAACTTCCAAGCGCGTAGAAAGCGCATTCGTTACCGACACGCCCACGCCGTGCAAACCACCCGAAAACGCATATGCGCCATTGCCTGATTTTTTGTTGAATTTGCCACCTGCGTGTAATTGCGTAAATACCAGTTCCACAACGGGAATTTGCTCAATCGGGTGCAAACCTGTGGGAATGCCGCGCCCATTGTCGCGCACGGAAAGCGAGCCGTCCGCGTGGATTGCCACGTCAATTTGAGTGGCGAATCCGCCCAAGGCTTCGTCTGCCGCGTTGTCTATCACTTCTTGGCAGATGTGGGTTGGGCTGTCGGTGCGCGTGTACATACCGGGGCGTTCTTTGACGGGTTCTAGCCCTTTTAAGACTTTGATGCTGGATTCGGAATAAGCTGGAATTGGAGTCATGATAGTGTGTCGTTAATCATCAAAATGGCGCGTATTGTAGCAAAAATTAGGGTGCAGGCTGCTTTTGAACAAAAATTGCATTGATTGTTGGCTTGATGCACAATTCGCGCTGGCGTGTTGGTTAGCCTAACAAAGCAGCCTGCACTTTTTTGTAATCTATATGAAGGATATGGATATGAGTAAACAAATTATTCACACAGAACAAGCACCTGCGGCGATTGGTGCATACAGCCAAGCGGTTCGTGCTGGCGACACAGTGTATTTGAGCGGACAAATTCCGCTTATGCCAGCGACAATGACTTTGGTGTCGGACGATTTCGCGAAGCAGGCGCATCAAGTGTTCAAAAATTTGCGTGCGGTTTGCGAAGCGGCTGGCGGCAGCTTAAACGACATCGTGAAATTGAATGCGTATTTGACCGATTTGGCTGACTTTGCCACGTTCAACGAAGTGATGTCGCAATACTTTGCACAGCCGTTTCCTGCGCGTGCGGCAGTAGGTGTGGCATCGTTACCACGCGGTTCGAAAGTGGAAGCCGAAGCGGTGATGGTGTTGGGTAGCGGTCGTTAAGCTTTCGGGATTTAGATAAACATATAGTGAAATGAAATTGCAATAGGACGGTGTTGCCAACGCCCTTATGTGCTATTTGCACACGGCGGGCGTTGTCGCCTTGTCCTATTTTTATTTCATTTCACTATAAAAAAGCAGCCTGCATTTTAAATCAACCAAAGTGCAGGCTGCTTTTTCACATTTCCTGATAATCCACATCAATATGCCAACGAATCGCCGCATCACGGTTTTGCGATAACGCTTGCGCCCACATACTCAACGCGCGATGCAAATCGCCACGCTGCTGGCTTTCCACAAAAATTTGTGCGCGTTCTCGTTCTGCCAATCGCGCCATTTGCATTGGCACTGCGCCTAACTGATACACCGATTCGGGCAAATGCGCTGCCAACTGGTCGCGCCATTGGTTTAAAAACTGCAGCGCGTCTGCCATTTTGGGCGCATCGGCACGAATCGCAGCTTGAAAACCAAACGGTGGCAAACCAATCATGCCACGCTGGGCTAATTCGTGGTCGGCAAACAAGGCGTAGTTTTGCTGTTTGACTGCGGCGAACACTTCATGGTCGGGCAACTGGGTTTGAATCAACACCTGCCCTGCTTGTTCGGCACGCCCTGCCCTGCCCGACACTTGCATCAATTCGGCAAACAAGCGTTCTGGGGCACGAAAATCGCTGCTAAACAACGAGCCGTCTGCGTTCAACACCAGCACCAAATTCAATCGTGCAAAATCGTGTCCTTTGGCGAGCATTTGCGTTCCCACCAACACGTCGATTTGTTGATTGGCGATTTGTGCATACAAGTCCGCCCAATCGGATTTGCGACTGGTGCTGTCTCTGTCCACTCGCGCGATATTGGCTTGTGGCAACCACTGGCGCAAGGTTTCTTCTACGCGCTGCGTCCCCTGCCCCACAGCAGTCAAATCTTGATTACCGCAATCGCTGCACGAGCGTGGAATGGCTTGACGAAAATCGCAATGATGACAGCGCAACTGCCCTGCGCGTTGATGCAACACCATTTTTGCCGAGCAGTTTGGACAACCAAACGTATGCCCGCAATCGCCACAAAACAAAGCAGGCGCAAAACCACGTCGATTCAAATACACCAGCGACAAGCCGCCTTGTTGATAATTCTGTTGCAACAACGACAAAGCCTGTGGCGAAAATCCATTGTCTAGCTTGATGCGACGCACATCGGCAATCGCAATGCGTGGCAACTGCGCGTGTGGGTTGGCGCGTTGAGTCAGCGACAACAAACAATACGCTTGGCTTTGGGCTTTGTACCACGATTCCAAACTGGGCGTTGCACTGCCTAAAATCACAGTGCAGGCTGCTTGTTTCCCGCGCCAAATCGCCAAATCACGCGCATGGTAGCGCAATTCGCTGTCTTGTTTGAATGACGCATCGTGTTCTTCGTCCACTACAATCAAGCCCAAATTGGGAATCGGCGTAAACACCGCCAAGCGTGTGCCAATGACCAATTTGGCTTGACCGAGCATGGCGCGTAAATAATCGCGTCCACGCTGTCCTGCGGCGGTTTGGCTGTGCAACACGGCGGTCGGCATATTCGGAAAACGCTGGGCAATGCGCGACAATAATTGCGGCGTTAAATTGATTTCGGGCAACAAAAACAGCACCGATTGTCCACGCGACAAGGTATCTGCCATCACGTCAAAATACACTTCGGTTTTGCCGCTGCCCGTGATGCCGTGTAACAAAAACGTCTGAAATGTACCATGCGCCTGCTTAACGGCTTGCGCGGCAGCGGCTTGTTCGGCGTTGAGCGTGTGTTGCGATGCTGGAATGGCTGGCATGGCGTTGATTTTGGTGTGCAACCAGCCCGATTGTTGGTAGTCGCCTAGCCATTGCGCGGCTTGCGGATGAATTTTTTTGAGCGCGGCTAAATCGTGCCAATCGGTTTGCAAGGCTTGCCACAACTGGTGTTTTTTGGCGTGATGCTTGGGCGGTGCAGGCTGCTTTTGCCCGATTTCATTGAGCGCGTAATAAACCGTTTCGCAAGGCAACTCAACGGCTTTTGGCGTTTTGAGCAAAGTGGGCAACGCAGTGAATGCGGTTTGCCCAATCGGATAATGGTAGTAGCGCGATGTAAACGCCACCAAGTCTTGCCAACTTTCGGGCAGCGTGAAATAGTTGTCCAACACGCACTCAATCGGCAAAATTTTGTTAGGGGCGATGTCGGGCGTGATGTCGCTTGCCCACACAATGCCCACTTGTTCTTTGCCACGCAGTTTGACCACCACGCGCGTGCCGTTGGCGAGTGCGCTGTGGTGGGAATAAGTGAGCAAGGGGAGAATGGTGTTTAGGGCGATGTGGTGGTAAATCATGGGAATGGGCGTTGAAAACGTGGGAAAAAGCAGCCTGCACTTTGAATTTTTTAATGTTTTTTCGCACTTAATATTTCTTTATCAAACTTACGCTGCAAACCATCGTCCAAGGTTAAAAGCATCAAATCATGCGTTAAAGCGGTTGCCAAAACAATATTATCTGCTAATTTGATTTTATGGCGTTTGCGTAACTCAATCGCCTTATTTTGTACGGCTTTATCCATATCAAAACAATATACACGACTAAGAAACAAGGTTAATTCTTGTTCATCTTGTGGTGTGATATAGTGAATTAAATTTAGATTAGTACAAGTACAGCGTTGCCAACGCCCTTATGTACTAGCTGTACACGGCGGTCGTTGTCGCCTTGTCCTAATCTAAGAACCTGTATTCACAAACAACTATTTGATAAATTTTAATATTTGTGAAATATACCCTAGTTTAACAAAATTTTCAGCAGATAAATTCGTCTGCTCAAAATCTTTTGCTAAACGTCGAGACCAACCTAACCATGCAAACGTTCGTTCTACAATCCAACGTTTGGGCAGAATACGCCAAGAAATATCTTGAATTCTCTTTGAAATCTGAACAGTTAAACCCAATTGCTCTGATACTTCACGCTCAAATGTATTCCGATAACCTGCATCTGCACAGAAACCTTTTAAACTCGGATAGGTCTCAAACGCTTTTTTTGCTACAAAAATACCTGCTTTTGTGTCATGAATATTGGCTGCATGAACCACAACAGACAATAGATTACCCAACGTATCAACAGCTATATGTCGCTTACGACCTTTGATTTTTTTACCTCCATCAAAACCTTTATCATGTGCGCTAGAACTAGAAGCTGTTTTGACAATTTGTGAATCAATAATGGCATAAGTTGGCATCGCTTGTTTTTGATGGATTAAACGTTTTGGTGGTGTCCTGAAAAGTGTGCTGTAAAAAAATAAGCAATAAAAAAGCAGCGAAAACAGAGTATATTTGAGTGTGTGAAAACAGAAATAACTCTAACTTGTCCTCGCTGCCAAGGACAAAATATAAAGAAAAATGGCTACTCTTGCAATCGTAAACAAAAATATTTTTGCAAAGATTTTTGTCGTAATTTTATTGGCGACCATAACCTTACCTATAAGGGTTGTCATTCCAAAGCTGATGAGCAGGTTTGGAGAATGACCGTTAGAGGTTGTGGTATTCGCGATATTGCAGCAATTACGGGTTACAGCAAAGACAAAGTTCAGGCTGCTTTAAAACGCCATGAGTTTGAGCCATTTCCTAAACAAAAACATTACCCTACACTTGAAATAGACGAGTTTTGGACATTTGTCGGTAACAAGTCTAATAAAGTGTGGCTAGTCTATGCCTATCACAGAGAAAGTGGCGAAATTGTCGCTTACGTTTGGGGTAAGCGCGATTTAGCAACAGCGCGAGCACTCAAACGGCGTTTGAAAGAGTTGCGTGTAACCTATGACAGAATTGCGACCGATGACTGGGCTGCATTTTTAAATGTCTTTTCAAATGAAGAATGACATCTAGTTGGTAAGCAACACACAGTTGGCATTGAGGGTAATAACTGTCGTTTACGGCACAAAGTAAGGCGAGCGTTTAGAAAAACGTGTTGTTTTTCTAAAAGTATGTTTTATCACAAGAAAGTTTTTGATTTAGCTTTCTTTGATATTCAGAACCTGTATTCACAAAAATGATAAAATATCTTTATGACTAGAAAATCCTACCCAACAGACTTAACAGATGCCCAATGGCAAGCGATTGAGCCACATTTTAACCAGCTACGCCACTACAAATGGGATAAACGTCAATTAGTGAATGCCGTTTTGTATATTACCAAAACAGGTTGCCAGTGGCGTATGCTGCCCAATGATTTTCCACCTTATTCAACCGTATGGAGTTTCTATCGCAGAGCCAATCAATCAGGCTTATGGGATAGAATTCTTTTGGCATTGGTTCAAAAAAACGTTTAATCCATCAAAAACAAGCGATGCCAACTTATGCCATTATTGATTCACAAATTGTCAAAACAGCTTCTAGTTCTAGCGCACATGATAAAGGTTTTGATGGAGGTAAAAAAATCAAAGGTCGTAAGCGACATATAGCTGTTGATACGTTGGGTAATCTATTGTCTGTTGTGGTTCATGCAGCCAATATTCATGACACAAAAGCAGGTATTTTTGTAGCAAAAAAAGCGTTTGAGACCTATCCGAGTTTAAAAGGTTTCTGTGCAGACGCAGGTTATCGGAATACATTTGAGCGTGAAGTATCAGAGCAATTGGGTTTAACTGTTGAGATTTCAAAGAGAATTCAAGATATTTCTTGGCATATTCTGCCCAAACGTTGGATTGTAGAACGAACGTTTGCATGGTTAGGTTGGTCTCGACGTTTAGCAAAAGATTTTGAGCAGACGAATTTATCTGCTGAAAATTTTGTTAAACTAGGGTATATTTCACAAATATTAAAATTTATCAAATAGTTGTTTGTGAATACAGGTTCTCACTTTGGCATTGTTTAGTTTTACAGCACACTTTTCAGGACACCACCAACGTTTTTTTGAACCAATGCCAAAAGAATTCTATCCCATAAGCCTGATTGATTGGCTCTGCGATAGAAACTCCATACGGTTGAATAAGGTGGAAAATCATTGGGCAGCATACGCCACTGGCAACCTGTTTTGGTAATATACAAAACGGCATTCACTAATTGACGTTTATCCCATTTGTAGTGGCGTAGCTGGTTAAAATGTGGCTCAATCGCTTGCCATTGGGCATCTGTTAAGTCTGTTGGGTAGGATTTTCTAGTCATAAAGATATTTTATCATTTTTGTGAATGCAGGTTCTAAATTTAATCCACTATATTTTGATAACCCAATAGTTCAATGCGGTTAATCACGCTCACACAACATTGCTCAAATGATACATTTTGCATACAGCGCAAGGCATACTCATTCTGTTGATATAGTGGATTCAATTCAAATTAGGACAAGGCGACGACGCCCGCCGTGTACGCGTGGTACATAAGGACGTTGGTAACGCTGTACTAGTTTGAAGTGAATTCACTATACAATCCCAAAATAAAACAAGTATCTAGCAAATATTTATTCATCAAGAACAGCTTTCTGCCATGCCACAGGGTCGCTTGAAAAACTATCTAGCCGTTTACCTTGCATAAATTCTGCCACGCTAGACGATTGATTGGCTAATGCACTGATATAATTGATTAAATAATGCTCTACACTCAAACCCGATGTTGCGCCTGTTGCGTTAATAGCCATTCTATTTTTGGGGTTAAATCTAGGGTAATCATGATATTTCTCCGTGTGCTTAATCTTTTCATTCAAAAGCAGCCTGCACTTCACGCAAACAGCGCACCAATCGCCAATTCGCGTCCAGCCAGAAACGCGGCTGCCGTCATGCGTTTGCTGCCAGCCACTTGCAATTCGGTTATGCAAATTGCACCGCTGCCACACGCCACCACAATGCCATTGGCATCAACCGCCAAAACCGTGCCTGCCGAGCCATTTTGCGCGACTGCGTGTGCCGCCCAAATTTTCATCGGCTTGCCTTGCCATTCTGTCCAGACGGTTGGCACAGGGTTGAATGCGCGAATTTTACGCGCCACCACTTCTGCCGCTTCGTTCCAGTTGATTTTGGCTTCTTCTTTGGACAATTTTTGCGCGTAGGTTACGCCAGTTTCGGGCTGCGGTGTGGCGTGCAGGCTGCTTTTGGCTTGCAACTGTTGTAAATCGCGCACAATCGCCGTTGCGCCCAAATCCATCAAGGCATCGTGAACTTCGTTTGCCGTGTCGGTATCGCGAATGGTGTAACGGTGTTCGCTTACGACTGCGCCTGTGTCCAAGCCCGCGTCCATTTGCATGATGCACACGCCTGTTTCGGCATCGCCTGCTTCAATCGCGCGTTGAATCGGTGCAGCACCGCGCCAACGCGGCAACAAGGAAGCGTGAATGTTCAAGCAACCATGTTTGGGTGTGTCCAACACGTCTTGTGGCAAAATCAAGCCATACGCCGCCGCCACCATCACATCGGCATCTACATCGCGCAACATTTGCAAGGCTTCGGCATTGTTACGCAATTTTTCGGGCTGTGCCACGCGCAATCCCAAATCCAAAGCCACTTGTTTAACAGGGCTGGCTTGCAACTGCATTCCGCGACCTTTCGGGCGGTCGGGCTGCGTCAAAACCAGCGGAATGTCAAAACCTGCGGCGGCAATCGCTTTTAAGGCGGCAGCAGCAAAATCGGGCGTGCCTGCAAAAATCACTTTCATGTTGAATCCTTTATTAAAGTGCAGGCTGCTTTTTCAATCCAGCGAAAGCAGCCTGCACATTTTGGGTTTATTGATTTATTTTATAAAGTTTCGCGCTGACGTTTCTTTAACTTCGTCTTAATACGATTTTGTTTCAATGGCGACAAATATTCCACAAACAATTTGCCCGCCAAATGGTCAAGCTCATGTTGAATACAAATCGCCAACAAACCGTCTGCGTCCAACGATTGCTTGTTGCCCTGCGTGTCCAAAAATTCCACCGTAATCGTTTTGGCACGCGTTACCGTGTCATAAATCCCCGGCACAGACAAGCAACCTTCTTCATAAGTCGTTTCGCCGTCTTTTTTGGTAATCACAGGGTTAATTAAAGCCAGCAGTTGATTGTGTTCTTCGGACAAATCAATCACCACCACGCGCTCGTGTACATCAACCTGCGTCGCTGCCAAGCCAATACCACGCGCTGCATACATCGTTTCTGCCATGTCTTGCACCAGCGTGCGAATGCGGTCATCTACTTGCACCACAGGTTGCGCGACAATGTGTAATCGTTCGTTGGGGTGAGTCAAAATCGGTAATAAAGCCATGATGTTTTGTCTTTCTAATCGTGTGTTTTTGTTTAATGTGTGGCATACTTGCCATTTTTGTTTACGTTTGTTGGCATAAAACTAGCCCAAACACTTTAAAATGCACTATTATTACGTTTATTCGTTAAATAGTGTAATCCAAATTGAGGGAATTATGATGCAAAAGTCTATTATAACCTTGCTTTGCGCTGCTGGCATGATTATTTCATCTCCTGCTATTGCAGAGAATTTGCGCGTTCGTCCAGGTGCGCCTGCACGATATACCGTTAAACAAGGCGACACCTTGTGGGGTATTTCGGGTAAATATCTATACCGTCCATGGAAATGGCCAGCATTGTGGGGTGCAAACCGCAGCCAAATCCGCAATCCACATTTGATTTATCCAGGTCAAGTGTTGGTATTGACTTATGTGAATGGTCAGCCACGTTTGGGCGTACAAGGCGGTATTCCAACCATTAAATTGAGCCCGCAAATCCGCAATTTAGGTTCTGGCTACGGCATCAGCACCTTGAACGTGGACTTCTATCGCTTGTTTATGAAACACCCACAATTCATGACTGCCGAGCAAATTAAAGATTTGCCACGTTTGGTTGGCGGACAAGATTCGCGCGTATTGTATTCAACTGGCGACCGCGTATTTGCTGACGGCATCACCGAACCTGGCAAATACTTGGTATTCCGCGTGAACCGCGACTTGAAAGACCCTGAAACAGGCAAAAACTTGGGGCAGTTAGTTGAATTTGCAGGTGAATTAGCAACTTTAACAAGCGAGAACAGCGCATTGGCACACCGCACCGCCGAAGCGCAACAAAAACTTCAAGCCAACGAATATGTGGCAAATACCGACAAACGCCCAGTTGTGGTTCGTACCGCACAGCCAATGGTTGTGGAAAACGCTGTATCAGAAATCCGCAAAGGCGATTACTTGGTTAAAGCACCCGATGATTTGAAAAACTTCAACATCATGCCACACGAATCTGCTGCAAACTTATCGGCACGTATCGTATCGGTGATGGACGGTATCAGCGAAGCAGGCGCAATGCAGTCTATTATCCTGAACAAGGGTGAAGCGGACGGCTTGGATGTTGGCACAGTGGTAGGCTTGTATCGTCGTGGCTCGGTGCTGAAAACCGAATGGTCTCGCGCTGGCAACAAAGATGCTACGCCTTATGTGAACACACCAGTTGAAGAAATCGGCTTGGCAATGGTGTACCGCACTAGCGCGAATGTCTCGTCTGCGATTATTCTGGAAAGCATCAGCAACATCAACGTAAACGATGCAGTAGCTGCGCCAGGTCGCGATTTGGATACGTTCGGTACAAGCGCAGTAGAAGTAAAACGTTAATCGTGCATTTATAGCAAAGTGAAATTGCAATAGTACGGCGTTGCCAACGTCCTTATGTGCTATTTGCACACGGCGGACGTTGTCGCCTTGTCCTATTTTTATTTCACTTCGCTATGTGTTAGAGTGCAGGCTGCTTTTGAGTGATTCAAAAAGCAGCCTGCACTTTTGTTTACACATCAATAGGAAAAACAAAACATGACTTGCCCACTTTGCCACGCGCAAAACGAAGAAATTTTGCTGACCACGCCCAATCTGCGCGTGATTGCGGTACACAACGAAGCCAATGCGCCTGCTTTTTGTCGCGTGATTTGGCGCGAACACGTTGCCGAAATGACCGATTTGCCGCCCGAACAACGCCACGAAATCATGGAAATGGTCTATCGCGTGGAAGCGGCAATGCTCCAAGTGTTGCAGCCAGCCAAAATCAATCTGGCGAGTTTGGGCAACGTTGTACCGCATTTGCATTGGCATATTATTGCGCGATTTAGTGACGATGCGTGTTTTCCCGCGCCGATTTGGGCAACGCCAAACCGCGAAGCAGCCTGCACTTTGCCCGATAATTGGGTACAACAAGTCCAACAAATTCTAAACGGAGCAACATGATGACGATTCAACTTTCACGCCGACACTTACTTCAACACTCTGCTTTGGCGATGAGCAGCGGCATTTTGGCTGCGTGTGGCAGCTCGCCCAAACCCATGCCAAGCGTTACACCAACTGCAAACACTATGCCCAGTACGCAACCCAATCGCCCAAACACATCGTCTAACCAAAGCAGCCTGCATTTGTTCGCCAGCTCGGGCTTTTGCGAAGACCCAACGCGCATTCAAAATGGTTTGAACGCGCTGCACGGTGCGGGGTTTGTGATTAGCAATCATCAAGCTGCGTATCGCCGTTTTCAGCGATTTGCAGGCAGCGATGCCGAACGCATTGCCGATTTGCAAGACATCGCCACAGGCAAAATCGCCACGCCCAAAATGTTGATGGGGGTGCGCGGCGGCTATGGCGCAGCGCGTTTGTTACCGCATATTGATTGGGCGAGTTTGGGTGCGCGTATGCAGGAAGTGCAAACTTTGTTGTTTGGATTCAGCGATGTAACCGCGATTCAACTGGCATTGTTGGCGCAATCTATTACGCCGAGTTTTGCTGGCCCGATGCTGTATAGCGAATTTGCCAAAACGCCGCTAGATGCGTACACCATGGACAGTTTTATCCGCACGACTACCAGCCAAAGCGTTACCGTGAACGTGCCAAACTACCAAACCAGCAGCGTGCCAAATGTGGACGGCGTGTTGTGGGGCGGCAATTTGAGCGTGTTGGTATCGCTGGTTGGCACGCCGTATATGCCGAATATTCAGGGCGGATTGCTGTTTTTGGAAGACGTGGGCGAGCAGCCGTATCGCATTGAGCGTATGTTGCAAACGCTGCATTTGGCTGACATTTTGAAAAAGCAACGCGCCATTATTTTGGGCGATTTCCGCATGGGCAATATCCGCGATGTGTATGACAGCAGCTACACGCTCAACAGCGTAGCGCAAACGATTTCGCGCGTGGCTGGCATTCCTGTGCTGACGGGCTTTCCGTTTGGACACATTGCCCACAAAACCACGTTTCCGCTGGGGGCGCAGGCTGCTTTGCGTGGCAATTCGGCTGGCGGCTATCAAATCACGTTTAGCGGTTATCCGACTTTGAATGCGGCAAGTTTGAATTTGTCTGCGCTGTTGCCACCGCCTATGCCTGTGTTGGAAAGTGGGATGGCTGGCGATAATCAAGTGGACGCGGAATTTTAATCAACAAAAAAAGCAGCCTGCACATTCAGCAAATGGAATGTGCAGGCTGCTTTTTATCGTTGTCGCGCTTTAAATCGTGGATTGGATTTGCAAATCACATACACTTTGCCGCGGCGGCGTACAATTTGACAATCGCGATGACGTTGTTTCGCGGCTTTTAATGAAGACAAAACTTGCATTATTTACCCTTTCTAAACGCAGACACCATGCCTGCAAAACGTTGATTAAACTGGCTGGCGCGGCCTTCTTTGTGGTGTTCGCGCTGTTTGCCTGTGTAGGCTGGGTGCGATGCCGATGACGTATCCACATAAAACACGGGATAGGTGTTGCCATCCGTCCATTGACGTGTTTGATTGGTGGGCGCACACGAGCGAATCAGCCAACCTGTTTCCGCACTGCTGTCAAAAAACAAAACTGTCCGATAATTTTCGGGGTGAATATTGGGTTTCATACCGTTCTCCTTGTAAAGATGTTATGGTATAACAATAATCACAGATTTGCAAGTTGTTCTCAAAAAGTGCAGGCTGCTTTGTTCCGCTAAAACCGATTTTTCCACTCACGCAACGCGGTAAACACGGCAACATCATCAACCAAGTCCGCTTGATAATGTTCCGCCACACGCTGCTGCACTTCGGGCAAATGTACGCGCAAAAATGGGTTGATTTGCTGCTCGTGCGCCAACGATACAGGCAAAGTCGGTGTGCAGGCTGCTTTTGCTTGCGCGACGGCAATGTGCGGATTGTTCGGCTCAATGTGCGCGGCAAAACGCAAATTGCTGGCGGTATATTCGTGCGCTGGATAAAGCAAGGTGTCGCTCGGCAGGCGGGCAATGCGCTGCAAACTGCGATACAGCCATTCGGGTTGGCTATCGGGGAACACGCGCCCACAGCCAGCCGAAAACAGCGTGTCGCCACAAAAAACGTGCAGCTGCTCGTCATCGCGCAATAAATAGGCAAGATGATTTGCCGTGTGTCCTGCAATCTGCCAAACGTCTATCTGTTTGTTTTGCCAACTTATTTGACTGTCTTCTTGCACAATTTGCGTTGCCGCCGCAATATCGTGTGCGCCAAACACTTGGCAACGCGGAAAAGCAGCCTGCAATGCCGCAATGCCAGCCGTGTGGTCGCCATGATGATGCGTAACCCAAATTTGCACCAGTTGCAAACCGTGCTGCTGCACATACGCCAACACAGGCTCGGCTTGCCCTGCGTCAATCGCAATCGCTTCGTTGCCTTGTTGCAACAGCCAAATATAATTGTCGTTCAGCGCAGGAATGGGAACGATGTGCAGGCTACTCATCGCGCTTGCTCCATTAGCCAAAATTGCAATGCAATCAAGGTTTTCGCATCGCAAATATCGCCCGATTGCATGGCAGCGTGCACTTGTTCGGCGGTAAGCAATTCTACTTCCAGCAATTCATCTTGGTCGGGTTGCAGGCTGCTTGTAGGCGTGATGTTGATGGCGCGATACAAATGCAACACTTCATCGCAAAAACCTGGGGCGGTGTAAAACGAGATTATTTTTTCTACTTTTTCCGCTGCATACGGCGTTTCTTCGCCCAATTCGCGCAAAGCACATTGCACTGGGTCTTCGCCATCGTCCAGCTTGCCTGCTGGAATTTCCAACATATCGCGTCCTGCTGCGTGTCGCCATTGACGCACCAACACCACACGGTTATCGGGCGTAATCGCCAACACGCAGGCTGCCCCAGGGTGGCGAATCACTACGCGTTCGTGTTCGCTGCCATTGGGCAAACGAATTTGGTCGCGGTTGATTTTGAGAAAACCACTGTGGTCAATCGGGCTGCTGCTGATTAGGGTTTCTTGTAGGTTCATGATTTTTTCCCTTGTTGATTGAAGTGGTTGAGTGCATTGTGTCGCACCTATGCACCCTGTTTCCATGCCAAATTAACTTTTTCCTTCTTTAACGACAGATTATTTTGTTTGATGACAAAATCCATGATTTGATACATGGAATCTATAAAATAGTCGTCCAGATGATTAAACATTGTGATGTCTTACGCTATCAGCCCATATTGGTCTTTGTCCACAAGAGGCTATAACAAAAATGTTGGTTTGCCAGCCCCCATTTTGCTTCTTTTTTATTGGGAATGGGAATGCCTGCGTAACAGATTTACTCTTTGCTTGAAGGATAAGTATAGTGAATTAAATTTAGATTAGTCCTGCACTTGATTGACTTTAACTTATCGGGATCAAGACCGCCGACCTACGCGCTCATTATTTCGGTAACACAAACTCTTTCAAGCACGCTAAACACAAACAGAATAAAGCGAGCTGCCAAACCAATTTAATCCATTCACCAAAATCCAGTTCGTCGTTTCCCCAAATGCCCGAACCGCTTATCACATAATGCAACAACAACGACAAAAAAGTCATGCCAAAAGATTGTAAAAATGCGATGCCAAACTCTCTTATCATGATGATTTTCTCTGCTATTCCGTGCGAATGGCTTCGGGCGACACGCGGCGCATTTGCCAATGTTGTATGCACCACATCAATAAATCCGCCAAATGATTGACTTCGGGCGCAGGCGGAATCTGTAAATAGTGCATGACTTGGCGCAACAGTTGTTCGCGCTGGGTCAAATCCAAAGCTGGGGCGAGCGTTTGCTTGCTCCATTTTTGTCCGTGTTGATTGGTGAGCAGCGGCAAATGGGCGTAATGCGGTGTGGGCAAGTGCAGGCTGCTTTGTAGCCAAATTTGACGCGGCGTGGACACGAGCAAATCTTGTCCGCGCACAATGTGAGTGATGCCTTGTTCAGCATCGTCCACCACAACGGCGAGTTGATACGCCCAAAAACCATCGGCACGCAGCAGCACAAAATCGCCAATGTCGTGGGCGAGATTTTGGGCGTAGCTTCCGACTATTGCATCATCAAAGGCGATGATTTGGTCGGGAACGCGCATTCGCCATGCAGGCTGCTTGGACGGATTTTGATGTTGGGGCGATGGCGATTGGGCGCACAAACCGTTGTACACAAAACCGTCCACGCCCATTTTGGCGGCGGCGTGCCAATCTTTGCGACTGCAATAGCAGGGATAGGCAAGCTGGCGCGTGATTAAGTCGTTTAAGGCGGCGCGATACAGATGATGGCGTTGGCTTTGATAGACGACTTCGCCGTCCCATTCCAAGCCAAATTGTTCTAGCGTGAATAGGATTTGACTGGCTGCGCCTGCCATTTCGCGTGGTGGGTCTAGGTCTTCCATGCGAACCAGCCAGCGTCCGCCATGGGCGCGTGCGTCTGCATACGATGCCAACGCGGTTAGCAGCGAGCCGATGTGGAGTAATCCTGTGGGGCTGGGGGCAAATCGTCCGATGTACATGATGATTATTGTTTTATTGAAATTTTGGATATTCAGCTATTTCATTCCCTATCCTGTGAGAGAGGGTTAGGGAGAGCGAAAATCGTGGTATTCCAGCGATATTAAATTGCTATCGTACCAAATTGCCTCTCCTCTCCCAAAGGAGAAGGAACAGATTGCAGGATAGCATCAAGTCGGCAACTGCGTCATAAATTCACTACCAACGCCTAATTCGCTGCGAATGTGCAGACTGGCTTGGTGGTTGGCAAGCGCGTGTTTGGCTATGGCAAGCCCCAAGCCTGTGCCACCATTTTCACGGCTGCGTCCTGAATCGGCGCGATAAAAACGGTCGGTCAAATGCGGCAAATGTTCGGGCGCAATGCCTTTGCCTGTGTCTCGCACCGAAAATTGCGCCAACGGTGGCTTATAGGGATTGGGGTTGGCAATGCGCTGTAAACCGATGTGGATTTGACAACCTTCGCCTGCGTGGCGCACCGCGTTAAACACCAAATTGGACAAGGCTTGATACAGCTCGCGTTCTCGTGCCAGCAGGTTAATATCGGCTTCAATGTCGGCGATGATTTGGTGTTTACCTGCTGACAAGCGTTGCGCGTCTTGCACAATTTGCTGCACCAAATCGCTGATATTGCAGGCTGCTTTGGGCGCGGTTTGCTGCTGCGGGTCTTCCAAAGCCGACAGCGTCATCAAATCGTGAATCAAATTGAGCATACGCTGACTTTCGTTTTGCATGAGCGCAACAAATTGAGCGCGTTGTTCGCTGGGCAAATCGGGGTAATCGGCAAGCGTTTCCAAAAAGCCGTTGATAACGGTGAGCGGTGTGCGTAATTCGTGCGACACGTTGGCAACAAAGGCGGTGCGCGTGGCTTGCAACTGTTCGGCGCGGCTAATGTCTTCGGCAATAATCAATTCCGATTGCTGCATAAACGCGGTGCGAATCAGGCGAATATGGCGCATTCGTCCGTTGTCTTGGTTGAGCGTAAAACGCAATTCTTGGGGATTAGACGTACAGGCTGCTTGCAAAAACGCTTGGCAATCGGCGTTGGCAATGTGTTTATGCAACGCGCTGCCGAGTGCGTGTTCGGGCGACAGCGAAAAATAGTCAATGGCAAGATGATTAAACCATTGAATGCGCCCGTTTTTGTTGAGCAACACAATGGCTTCGGGCATGGATTCGGCAGCGGCTTGAAAGCGTTGCACGGTGCGATGTAGTTGAGTGCGATGTTTGCGATTAACGCGGTCGCGGCGATGAATGTCGGACAAAAGTTGCACCCACAAGCCGTGTCCATTGGTAAACGAAATGGTTTGGTTGGGCGATTGAGTATGCAGGGCGCGTGTAAATTGACGTATGCCGCGCAAATTGTGATACAGCCACAAAGTGGTGCAGGCTGCCCACGCAATCGCCAAGCCCAATGCGCCATACAAAGAAAACGCCAGCGCACACACCGTTGCCGCGAGCAACACGCGCACCCAAATGTGAATGGAATAGGGCGACATAGGCTTACTCCATCACCGAAAAACGATAGCCGCTGCCACGCACCGTTTGAATGTAATGCCCAATATTGGCGGTTTCCAGCAGGCGGCGCAATCGCCCGATTTGTGTATCCACCGTGCGTTCTTCCACAAAAGCGTCTTCGCCCCAAACATGGTCTAGCAACTGGCGGCGGCTGAACACGCGCTCGGGGTGTTGCATTAAAAAATGCAGCAATTTGAATTCGCTGCTGCTGCATTCCAAGTGCAGGCTGCCTGCGTTCACGCGCTGTGTATCGGGGTTGAGCTGCAAATTGCCCATTTGAATCAGCGAAACAGGCAAAGCAGCCTGCACTCTGTGGCGCAATCGGGCGTGGATTCGCGCAATCAATTCGCGTGGCGAAAAGGGCTTGGTCAAGTAATCGTCTGCGCCTTGGGCAAAGCCATGTTCTTTGTCGGCATCTTCGCTGCGTGCAGTGAGCAAAATAATCGGCAGCGCGGCGGTGGCTGGCTGGGCGCGAAGTTCCGCTATCCACGATACGCCATCGCCATCGGGCAACATCCAATCCAGCAGCAATAAATCGTGCCTTTGTTGCGCGATGAGTTCCCGTGCAGCCTGCACATGGCTGGCACATTGCACGTCAAACCCCGCTTGCTGCAACGAAAACGCAATCAGCGTTTGAATCGGCATTTCGTCTTCCACCACCAAAATTCGCGTTTTATTCATAAAACGAAGATTCTCCATTTGGGCGCGTTTTAAAGCGTTTGTGCAACCAAAAATACTGTGCAGGCTGCTCTAAAACACGCGCGGCAATAAAATCGTTCATGCGCTGCGTGTCGGCAACAGGGTCTGCACTAGGGAAGTCGTCCCACGCAGGATAAAAGCGCAATTGCACCGTGCCATCGCTTTGGCGCGTGGGAATGGCTGGAATCACTTTGGCATCGGTCATTTTGGCAATGCGCGACAAGCCTGTAATCGTAGCGGTTTGCACGCCCATAAAGTCCACAAAAATAGAGTCTTTTACGCCAAAATCTTGGTCAGGCAAATACAAAAACGGTGCGGCACTTTGGCGAATTTGTTTGATAATGGCGCGTAGTCCTTCGGTGCGTCCAATCAAAAACACGTTGTCGTAACGATGTCGCCCACGCAAAATTTGCGCGTCCAATTCGGCATTTTTTTGATGTGAATACACGCTAATCAGCGGCACATCTTGGTTGAGCGCGTACACCGCCGCTTCAAACGCGGTAAAGTGCGGATAGAGCAAAATCACTTTTTGATTCGCCGCCAACGCATCGTCCAAAAAATGTTTGTCTTGATAGCACACCGCTTGGCGCAAGGTGTTTGCATCGCCATACCAATATCGCCCGTATTCCAAAATCAACAACGCCATGTGATAAAAATGTTCGCGCAAAATGGTGCGGCGTTCATCGTCCGACAAATGCGGAAAGCACAGTTGCAGATTTTTTTTGCCGATTTGGCGACGCGGCACAACCAAGGCATAGCACAACCAGCCAAAAAATCGCGCCAAAACGCGCAGGCTGCTGTGCGGCAAATACGACAAAAGTCGCAAAAAAATAAAAGCCAATTTCATCATAAAAAGTTCGGGTTATTCGCAGCCAAGATTTTGCGCCACCGCGTCAAAACTACGGTTGAGCGCGGTACAGGCTGCTTCATCTGGTTGTTGGCGCAGCGCGTCTTCGCGAGCCGTTTGATTTTGCAAACGCAATTCGTTGGCATCGTCGCCCTGTTTGGCAAAACACGCATCGGCGCGTTGATAATATTGCTCGCACACCGCGTTGAGTGGCGGCAAATGGCTGGTGCTGGACGCACTTTGTGGCGCAGGCAAGGGCAAAGATTCGGGCGCAGAAGTCGGCATCGTAACCGTCCATTCGTTTGCCACATCGGACGCACTGGCGTTTTGCATCGCCTGCTGGCTGGTTTGCAAAATGTTTTCACGCGAAGCCACATTCAGCAGCTGTTCCGCCACCACCGATTGACTGGCGGCTGGGCTGCTGCTGTGGTTAGATTCGGGCGATGTTGTTTCGCTGGGCGAACACGCTGCCAGCAAAAAGCAGCCTGCACTTAAATAAACAAAAGATTTCATCATCAAAACAAAGTACGAACAGCCGCCGCAATGTTGTCGGCGCGCATAAAGGTTTCGCCAATCAAAAACGTGTGAACACCGTGCGATTGCATGAAATCCACATCAGCCTTGCCCGCAATGCCGCTTTCGGTTACGACAATTTGCCCAGCCAAATGCGGCAACAGCGCGATGGTTTGCTGCAAATCCACATCAAACGTACGCAAATTACGGTTGTTCACGCCGCGCAAAGGCGTGGTTAGGCGCGTGCATTTTGCCAACTCGCTTTCATCGTGCAATTCCAGCAACACCGCCATGCCCAAGCTGTGCGCCACTTGCTCCAAATGCAGCAAAGTGGCTTCGTCTAGCGCAGCGGCAATCAACAAAATGGCGTCCGCACCCCACGCACGCGCTTGATAGACTTGGTATTCGTCAATCATAAAATCTTTGCGTAACACAGGCAGCGACGCGACGGCACGGGCTTGACGCAAATAATCGGGCGAACCTTGAAAATACGGCTCATCGGTCAGCACCGACAAACACGCCACGCCTGCGCTTTCGTAGTCTTGGGCATGTTGCGCAGGGTTAAAATCAGCACGAATCAAGCCTTTGGACGGACTGGCTTTTTTGATTTCGGCGATAATTGCAGGCTGCTTTGCTGCGTGTTTGGCACGAATGGCAGCGATAAAATCGCGCACAGGTTCGGCTTGTTGCGCCAGTTGTTTCATAGCTTCCAAAGAGATTTCGGTTTTTTGTTGCGCGACTTCTTGCGCTTTGGTGTGCAGGATTTTTTGCAGAATGTCGGACATGAGCAGGCTTTCTGTTGTTGGTGTGATAGAAATTGCAGGCTGCTTTTTATGTTTATAGTGAATTAAATTTAGATTAGTACAGCGTTGCCAACTCCCTTATGTACTAGATGTACACGGCGGTCGTTGTCGCCTTGTCCTAATCTAAATTTAATCCACTATACAAAGCAGCCTGCACATTAATTATTCAATGCTGTATCCATTCAAATATTGCACACGCTCGCGAGTTAAGCGCGTATCGCATTGCATTTGCAAATATTGGCTTTCGGCTGCGCTGCCACCTTTTGCCGCCGCATTGCGACAAGACACGTTCTTTTTGCTTTCCCAATCGCGCTGTTCGGCAACCAAAGTTTGCTGAATATCGGGCGAAATTTTGCGCCACGAATTTTTAATCGCTTGGTCGGCAGCTGCGTTGTCTCGATTCGCTTGGTTGATGTCGTTTTGGCTGACACGGCTTTTTGGCTGCGTGGGCGGAGTTAGAATTTCGGGTGCAGATGCCGCCGCAGGTTTGGCTTGACGCGCCATTTCTTCTGGGCTTGGCGGTGCTGGAATGTCTTCGCTAACAGGTGCAACTTCCACCGCTTGCGGTTCAGAAGCAGCCTGCACTTCTTGCGGTTCGTTGAGTTTTTTCAACGCCTGTTCGCGACTCATGGTTTTGCCGTTTACTTCAATTTTGGCTTTGATGCTCGCTGGCAATAAGGCATCGGCAATCAAAGTCGCCACGTTGTTCAAGGTGTTATCGCTTGGCATAATGGTTTGATTGTTCAAAGTAAAACTAAATGGCACAACCAATTTGTTGCCGTCAAACTGAACGTTGCTGCTTGTGGTTTTGTCGCTAATCCATACAACAGGGTCGGCACTTTGCAGCAAAGGCGCGAATTTTTTGGCTTGCGCGACAACATCTTGCGGCAAAGTAATATGCACTTGCGTTTGGCAAGCGTTAAGATTGGGTTGTGCTGGGTCGATAGTAATATCCAACTTGTTGGCAATCGCGGTCAGTTGTACAGCATCTAGCCAATTTGCGTTTTCCGATTGCATTAAGCGGTCATTCTGCCCAATGGTTTGCACCATGCTTTGTTTGATTTGTTGCGCTAATTCAGGATGTTCGCATACTTGAACGGCTGGCGCAGAAGCGGTTGATGCGGCAGATGCTACGCTGGCGGCTGGTGCAGATTTGTCTTGATGACACGCTGCGAGCGATAACACCGCCCATAATGCAGTATAAAAAACGGTTTTTTTCATGTGAAATGACCTGTGGTTTTGAAAAAAATAGCCGTTATCATAGCAAAAATAGAGTTTAAGGGCTACAAAAAGCAGCCTGCACTTTTGGTTAGCGCGATTGCATCACAACGATACCCAGCACCGCCAAAAGCAGCAAAAGTGCCACTATCAGCACGAACAAAATCAACCAAACGGCGGATATTCGTTTTTTGGTTCGCCATTCTTGGCGCATTTGTTGAATCGCATCGTACAGGCTGGATAGCAATTCGCCGATACCAGTTAATAAATCTAGCATGATGATTTTCCTTTTCTTAAACAGTCTTTTGGTATGCAACAGGAATTTTAGTATGAATAGACAAATTGGCTGCTATTTCACAATAGCAGTCAATATAATAGTCAAACGATTGTTTTTGAATGATAGGTCTTATTTAAATTGATATTGCGCCCATCTTTGCTAAATTTTTTCCAACTGACCCGATTGTTTCAGATTTTGCAAACCTGCGTTGATTTTGGCTAACAACTCAGGTTTGTCTTTATCCACAGCAAAAAACCAAATCGGTATTTTCTGCCACGCTTTGCGCTTTTAACGGCTGCACAATAAGTTATATGGCGGATAGTTCGGGTCAGAGCCAATAACGATGACATCTTTGGCTGTGGGCGCAGCGCTGTTTGTCGCTGGTGCAGAAGCAGAATTATCTTTTTTACTTGTATTTTCGTTAGTGCAGGCTGCAATAGACAAGACAGCCATACAAACAGTACATAATTTCCAATTGAATAGCCTTTTTAAAAAATCCTTATTATTAGCAATTATAGATATGATTTTTATAAACTTATTGGTTAATCGCCCAATAAGGTTGCAAATCGCCAAAAGCAACTTTACAACTGTGGCATAATACTCCTTTTATTCATTCTGCAACATATAAAGAAAGCTACTATGACACAAAAACGAAGAATCTTGGTTACTTCCGCCCTGCCCTACGCCAACGGCTCAATCCATTTAGGACATATGGTTGAACATATCCAAACCGACATTTGGGTACGCTTCCAAAAATCACGCGGACACGAATGCTATTACTGCTGCGCGGACGACACGCACGGCACGCCAATCATGCTCGCCGCCGAAAAACAAGGCATTACCCCCGAGCAAATGATTGACAAAACCCACGCCGAACATTTGGCAGATTTCACAGGTTTTGGCATTGGCTACGACAATTATTACTCAACCCATTCGCCTGAAAACAAAAAATATTCCGAACAAATTTACTTGGCACTCAAAGCCAACAACAAAATCGCCAGCAAAAACATTAACCAACTGTTTGACCCCGAAAAACAAATGTTTTTGCCCGACCGTTTTGTCAAAGGCGAATGCCCCAAATGCCGCGCCCAAGACCAATACGGCGACAACTGCGAAGTGTGCGGCACAACCTATTCGCCAACCGAATTGATTAAACCGTATTCCGCCGTGTCAGGTGCAACGCCCGTAATGAAAGAAACCGAACATTTCTTTTTCAAATTAAGCGAATGCGCGGATTATTTAAAACAATGGACTTCAGGCAGCACGGACGGCAAAGCGCATTTGCAACCCGAAGCACTCAACAAAATGAACGAATGGCTCAAAGACGGCGAATTGTCCGACTGGGATATTTCACGCGATGCGCCATATTTCGGCTTTGAAATTCCCGACCAACCGAATAAATATTTCTACGTTTGGTTGGACGCACCTGTGGGCTACATGGCTTCGTTCCAAAATCTTTGCGACCGTATCGGCTTGGATTTTAACGAATTTTTCGGAAAAGACAGCCAAACCGAAATGTATCATTTCATTGGCAAAGATATTTTGTATTTCCACGCGCTGTTTTGGACGGCAATGCTGGAATTTAGTGGACATCGCGCCCCGACTGGCATTTTCGCGCACGGCTTTTTGACGGTGGACGGTCAGAAAATGTCTAAATCTCGCGGCACGTTTATTACCGCGAAATCGTATTTGGAACAAGGTTTAAATCCCGAATGGATGCGTTACTACATCGCCGCGAAATTGAATAGCAAAATTGAAGATATTGACTTGAATTTACAAGATTTTATTGCGCGTGTGAATAGCGATTTGGTGGGTAAATATGTAAACATCGCTGCTCGTGCAAGTGGTTTTATTGCGAAACGCTTTTCAGGCAGCCTGCAAGATGTTTCAGGCAGCAAATTGATTGCCCAATTAACCGAAAAATCGGAATCCATTGCCAACGATTACGAAAGCCGCGAATACGCAAAAGCCTTGCGTGAAATCATGGGTTTAGCGGATTTGGTCAATGAATATGTAGACGCGAACAAGCCTTGGGAATTGGCGAAACAAGACGGCGCGGAACAGCGTTTGCACGAAGTGTGCAGCGAATTGATTAACGCATTCAAGATTTTAACGGCGTATTTGTCGCCTGTTTTGCCGAATGTGGCAACGCAAGCGGCGGTGTTTTTGAATGTGGAAAAATTGGATTGGGCGCACACGGTTTCCACGCTGCCTGAAAACCACATCATCAACAAATATGAACATTTAATGCAACGTATTGAGGAAAAACAAGTGAACGATTTAGTAGAAGCGAACAAACAAACGATTCAGGCAGCCCCTGAAACCCCAGCAGCCACAAACAATGAATTTGCGCCAGTTGCCGAGCAATGCAGCTTTGACGATTTTATGAAAGTGGATATGCGCGTGGCGAAAGTGTTAAACTGTGAGGCGGTTGAGGGCAGCACGAAGTTGTTGAAATTTAGCGTGGATTTTGGTTTTGAGCAACGCACGATTTTCTCGGGCATTGCGGCGAGCTATCCGAACCCTGCGGAATTGAACGGTACAATGGTGATTGCGGTGGCAAATTTCGCGCCACGCAAAATGGCGAAATTTGGCGTGTCAGAAGGTATGATTTTGAGCGCGGCAGATAAAGACCATAATTTGAAATTGCTGACCGTCCACGAAGGTGCGCAGCCTGGCGATAAAGTGGGTTAAGTTTTAAGCTACTCAAAAAATCTAAAACAATGTGCAGGCTGCTTAATTATTCAAAAGCAGCCTGCACATTGTTTTTGTCTAACAATACCTTAAAACTTCGCTTCCAACGACACCGCAAAATTGCGTCCTGGTGCAGAGAATCGTTGGAGACCTGCGCCCGTTGCGTTATCAATTCGATTTACCGTACCAAACTCGCGAATGCTGCGCAAGCTATCCCAAGTGTAGTAATGCTTATCAAACAAATTGAACACGCCAGCACGCAAAGTCAAATATTTACCAAAAGTGTAATGACCGCTCAAATCCACTACCACATAATCGCGGCTGTATTTGGCATATGGCCACGGATTGGCACCGTCTTCATAGCTGTGGACGGTGTCTTCGGCTTTTTTACGCGCGGTGTAGCTGATATTAGTTTTAATGCTCCAACGGTTTTCTGGATGCACATAGCCCAAACCTACTACTGCGCCAAATGGATTGAGCGCGTTAATTGGGGTTTCGCTGCCATCTTCTTGTGTCGCATGACCTTTTAGATAGCTGGCTGTCCAACTCATAAACATGCCTTTGGGTAAACCAATGCTATCTAATTTCCACAATCCTGATAATTCTATCCCTTTGATTTTGGCAGAATCACGATTCACGTTTTTCCAAGTCGGTGCGCTGTAACCACGAGATTCGCGCTGCCTTGTTTTAGTATTGAAGAAAGAACCACTTTTCAGTCCAATATAAGCGAAATCAATAAAATCAGAATAACGCGTTTGGAAACCTGACAACAAAATATTGCCCCAAGCACCTTGATTGGACAAACCAATTTCAATATTGCGCGCTTTTTCTTGGCGCAATTTATCGTTTGCTTCCACCGTGAAATCGGGGTGCGGGAAAGCAAACCACATTTCATCGGTTGTTGGCACTCGGAATGCCGTGCCATATTTACCCAACAATGTCCAACCTGGAACAAACTGCCAATCAGCACTCACAGCATAACTGGTGGCATTGAATTTAGCTTGTGCATTTTCCAAACCTGCTTGACGCATGCTGTCCAACACTTTTTCGCTTGGTAGGGTTCGATTGGTTACCCAGTCACGGCGAACACCCAAACCAATGCGTAATGCCTTGCCAAAGTGGAAGTTATTATTCCAATAAACATGGCGTTTTTTGCTTTCGGCTTCCATGAACACTTCGTTATCCATATTGCCGCTGGTATAAACTGTTGGCTTAAAGGCACGAACCGTATGGGCATAATTGTCGTTTTGGTTGGTAGCTTTGCTAAAACCTGTGCCATAACTGGTGCTCCAAGTTACATTGCCAAATTGCATATCCTTATTGGCTCGGATTTGACCTTGCGAGGTGCGTTGGTCAATGCGGCGGAATCCGTAGTAAATATCCGAATTAACGCCTTCTTTCCATGTAACAGGAATGTCCCACGTCATCGTGCTCATTTGGATTTTTTGTCGGTCGTAACTTAGTTCCAACTTATCCCACAAGCCGTTTTCCATGCGATTTTCGTATTGAACGCCTGTACGTTTGATATAGGTTACATCGTTGCGCTTTCGCATATCCGCATTAACAGGGCTGCTACCCGTAAAGTCCGCCGCCCACACATTAGACAACTCATCGGTTTTGCGATCCATACGGTAGTCTTCATACATCCAGCTCAAATAATTGCTATCGTTAAAATGATAGCCTGTTTTAAATAGCGTGGCTCTGGACACATACGCCTGCGGGTCGGTTCTGGAACGGAATTTACCCAACGAGCCAAACTGACTGGCAGAGCCTTTTCTTCGAGTAGGGTCCCATACGGTTTCTCTGAATTTAACATTGTCGGTTGCACCATTGTTATTATTGCGCAACTCATGACCTTGACGATGCGTGTAAACAAAACGCGCATCAAAACCTTTGAGGTAGCCTGCCACGTCAATGCTGCTCACTTTGCCTTTGTCTCGCCCTGTGTAGCCTGTTTTTGCACCTAGATAGAGAGGTTTATCTTCGTTCACTACTTCTGTTGGCGATTTAGTTTTGTAATTAACCGAACCACCCAACGCACCACTACCCGAAGTAATGGAATCTGCGCCTTTTTTGATGCTCACTTCGGAAATATGTTCCAATTCATTGGCATTACGATTGGCATTGTAGTTACCATACGCACCGTATAATTCTTGGAAACCTTCGGAAGAGCGGCTTTCTGCTTGCGCCAAGCCGTCAATATTTACTGCCACGCGGTCTTTGTCTACACCGCGAATTACGAAACCATTGGTGCTACCACGTCCACCTTCAACCACGCTAACCGCAGGGTCATAGCGCACTAAATCGCGCATATCTTGCACCATGTTTTCGTCTAGCATTTTGCGTTTGGTGGTAGTTTCGCCCAATTTGGCAGGTGTGCGAGAACCGCGCACTTCAATCGTTTTCAAATTGCTTGTTTCATCTGCCGCCATAGCAGGAAAAGCCGACAGCACCAATACTGTCATCATGCCTAGTTTAAACGGTTGTTTCATTTATTCTATTGCCTATGTTTAGGTTAAATCACATCAAATCGGTTAATTGTTTACTGGGGTTAAATCTTGGCTATCGGTTTTGTCGTCATAATTGCTGCGAACGCCACCAAACGCGGTATTGAGCGATTTATCAGCTGGGAATGTAATCACACCGCCAATTTCTTTACCGCCTGCGCCGTTGTAATAAAAATTACCTGAATAGGGAGAGCGCCACGCTTCTCCAAACAAACCACCTTCAACCCGTCCTATTTTTCCTGCCGATTCTGCCGTACCGCTAAATTTGCTACCGTTTAAAGTAACATCTTTCATTTCCACCGGTGCGCCAAAATCTTGATTGCCAATAATCGTGCCACCCAATTTATTGGTATTAAAGTTCACCGTTAAGCGCGAAACATTAACAGCGGTAGCATAGCTGCTTGATGTGTACGTGCTTTCAAATGTTGAAGTGACGGCATGATTACCCTTGCTCCGTAACGCAACCACTTGATAGGTCGCCTTGCCTTTTGGTTGTCCATTGACATTACTTCCTTGCAAATCTGCTGCCACCGCCAACTTGCCTCCAGAAAAGACTTCCGCTTGCCCTGTTGGCGACATCCATATGCCAAAACGGCTCGCTTTCAAATCAGAAAACAACATGCCCGATACTGAGCTATCGCAACAAGCGATAATGCGCCCGCCATCATCTGTCGGAGTCATGGCCTGAACATTTGGTAATTTGCGAATACCGGGTGTTGATTGCGAAGTCAGTACCAACGTATTAAATTTATCGAATCGGTAGCTTTTACCGCTAGCCAAAGTGTAAACCAGCTCATCTTCTACACGAAGCACGCCAGGGATAATACTTGGCTCGCTAATCGTATATTGTTCTATCTTACTATCTGAATTGCTTGAAAAAGTTGCCACATTTGCATCAGGCTTAGCTTGCACAGATGCTGATGTTTTATCCAATGCACGCGCAACAATTTGTGGAACAATAATCTCTGGTACCGAAACATTGCCACCGCCTGCACAAGCATTCAATAAAAAAGGTAGCATGGCTACGGTTAAGGTGTGTTTTGAGTTGAGTTTCATATCTTAACCTCGTGATTGATTTCGTTTGATTTAAAAAATGTAGATTTAATCCATTTGCAGATAAATAGTAATTATTACTATTTTTAAATTTTAAACGATTTGACGTATGTATAGCAAACATTTTTTAAAGATTCTTTACATACAAACTAAATACTGTGTCATTTTTCAAAATAGCAATATAAGTATTACAACTACCACATCAAAACAAAAAGTGCAGGCTGCTTTTTGCGGAAAAGAATCCGTTAAAAGCAGCCTGCACTTTATATAGTGGATTAAATTTAGATTAGGACAAGGCGACAACGACCGCCGTGTACACCTAGTACATAAGGGAGTTGACAACGCTGTACTAATCTAAATTTAATTCACTATACATTAAATATGACGATTAAATTACCCCTATTCAGGACGCAAATTTTTGGCAACGGCAAGCGTCGCAGTCAGCATGCTTTCGCCCAAACGCAACGAACGTTGTCCGTTCCAGCCAAAATCGTCATCGGGCAAATTGTTGTTGTCTTTAAACGGCATTTCCAGCGTGTATGCCAAGCAGCCAAACGTGTTGCCCACATACGCCGTTGCCATACTCAAATTGGCTTGTCCTGCCGCGTCTTTTTCGTAGCCATACACATCTTGAAAATCGGGTGAAGCAGCCTGCAATGCGTTTTTGAACAGCGTTTCTAAATCGGCAATTTGTTGATTGTAGTTTGGCACGCCTTCTGTGCCTGCCACGAAGACATAGGGCAAACCCTCGTCGCCATGCACGTCCAAGAACATATCTACGCCAATTTCGTGCATTTTTTCGCGCACATAAAACACTTCGGGGCTGTGTTCTATACTGGGTTCTAGCCATTCGCGATTCAAATTTGCGCCTGCCGCGTTGGTACGCAAATTGCCCAAAAACGAGCCATCTGGATTCATGTTCGGCACAACGTAAAACGTGGCTTTATCCAACAAAGTGCGTGCGGTTGGGTCTTGGTGGTCTAGTAAGCGCGACAAAAAGCCCTCCATAAACCATTCTGCCATCGTTTCGCCTGGGTGCTGACGGGCAATGACCCAAATTTTTAAATCGCTATCCACTTGGTTGCCAATGGTCAGCAAATTGATGTCGCGCCCTTGCACCGTGCTGCCCAAGTCGTCAATTTGACACAAGCCGCTACCTTGCGCTTCGCCGAGCAAATTCAGATGTTGTTCGTGCGAATACGGTTCAAAATAAGCGTAGTAAATGCTGTTGGCAAGCGGTGTGTGCGTGATGATGAGTTCGCCATTTTCGTAGGTAGTTGGCACGCGAAACCAGTTTTGGCGGTCGTAGGACGCAACGGCTTGATAGCCGTCCCAGCCAGCAGGATAGGCGGCTTCGTGCGCGTCTTCAATGTGCATCACGCAAGGGGTGTATGCCGCGCCTTGTAAACGAAAATAAAACCATTGTTTGAACGATGAGGCATTGTCGGGACGCAAGGCTAGACGAATGTGTTCGGGCTGACTTAAATCGCGCACAATAATCGCGCCTGCGTCAAATTGAGTGGAAATTTTCATGATGAGCCTTTGCTAAATGGGCTGGTAAACAATGTGTCTATTATATGCGATTTGGCGCACATTTTGTGTGCAGGCTGCTTTGCTTTGTTTGCGATGCTTTACATCATAATAAAAATAGTTTGTATTTGCAAAAAATTGGGAACATAATTCTTACATTGTCATTTTGTGGATAAAAACTATGTGGGTTGCTTTGTTGATTACCTTGCGCGAGGGTATTGAAGCTGCGCTAATCGTGGGCATTGTGGCAGGTTTTCTGCGCCAATCGGGTTACACGCATTTAATGCCCAAAGTGTGGCTGGGTGTGGCATTAGCAATGTTGATGTGCGCTGGTGTGGGCTATGGCATTCATCGCACCACAGGCGAAATCCCACAAAAACAGCAAGAATTTGTGGTTGGCGCGTTGGGCTTGATTGCGGTGGTCATGCTCACTTATATGATTTTGTGGATGCAAAAAGCAGCCAAATCGCTCAAAAGCAGCCTGCAACAATCGGTGCAAGTGGCTTTGAATCAAGGCAACAAGCAAGGCTGGGCATTGGTGTTGATGGCATTTTTAGCCGTTATCCGCGAAGGCTTGGAAACGGTGTTTTTCCTGATTGCGGTGTTTGAACAAAGCCCGTCGCCACGAATGCCGATTGGCGCGGTGTCGGGGTTGCTGCTGGCAATCGTGGTTGGCTATTTGGTGTATCAAGGTGGCATTCGTATCAATTTGGCGAAATTTTTCCGCATCACAGGCGTGTTTTTGATTTTTGTGGCAGCAGGCTTGTTTGCAGGCGCGTTCCGAGCTTTGCACGAAGCAGGCGTATGGAATGTGTGGCAAGTCAATCCGTTGGATTGGTCATCGCACACGCCGTTGGATTTTTCTGCCGTGTTGCACGAAGACAGCCCATTGGGCGTGGTGTTGAGTGGCTTTTTTGGCTACACCGACCACCCTGTTTTGGCGGATTTTATTTTGTATTTTGTTTACTTGATTCCTGTTTTGTATTTGTTTTTACGTCAAAAGCAGCCTGCACGGTCTGCTTCCAATTAACTTTAAAAAAGGTCTTTAATCATGAAAAAAATGGCTTTAAATTCATTAGCAATTGCCACTTTGTTGGCACTCACCGCTTGCCAACCACCTGCTGCCGACAAACCTGCTGAACCTGCACAGCCTGCTTCTGGCGCGACTTCAGGTGCAACGGCTGCGGCTGGTGGTGCGGTGCAAGTGGCGATAAACGACACAGCTTGCGAACCGATGGAATTGACCGTGCCAAGCGGACAAGTGGAGTTCCAAATCCAAAACAACAGCTCGCGTAAACTGGAATGGGAAATTTTGAACGGCGTTATGGTGGTGGACGAGCGTGAAAACATCGCCCCAGGCTTGCGCGATAAAATGACTGTTACCTTGTTACCTGGTGAATACGCCATGACTTGCGGTTTGTTGAACAACCCGCGCGGTAAATTGGTTGTTACCGACAGCGGTTTCAAACAAGCAGGCGGCGAAGCGGATTTAGCGAAATTGGCTGAACCGTTGGCAGCGTATAAAAAATACGTTCAAGCCGAAGCGGTGGAATTGGTGAGCAAAACCGAAGCCTTTGTTGCTGCGATTAAAACTGGCAAACAAGACGAAGCCAAAGCAATGTTTGCCGATGTGCGGACACACTACGAGCGCATTGAGCCGATTGCTGAATTGTTCAACGAGCTAGACCCTGCGATTGACGCGCGTGAAGACGACTTCAAACAAGGGCCCAAAGACCCAGAATTTACAGGTTTCCACCGTTTGGAATACGCATTGTGGGTAGAAAAATCGGTTGCTGATGTGGGCGCGATTGCCGACCGCTTGCAAGACGATGTTCGCAAACTCAAAGCGGAAATTGACGTGTTGAACTTCCCACCAAACAAAGTAGTGGGCGGTGCTGCGGTGTTGATTGAAGAAGTGGCAGGCAGCAAAATTTCGGGCGAAGAAGACCGTTATAGCCACACCGATTTGAGCGATTTCCAAGCGAACATGGACGGCGCACAAAAAATTGTGGATTTGTTCCGCCCACAAATCGCCGAGAAAAACCAAGCCTTGTTGGACAAAGTGGACGCGAATTTGAAACAAGTAAACGAAGTCTTGGCAAAATACCGCGATGGCAAAAGCTTCCAAACTTATGACAAATTGAGCGATACCGACCGCAAAGCCTTGCAAGCACCTATCAATACGCTGGCAGAAGATTTAGCACAATTGCGTGGCACGTTGGGCTTGAAGTAAACGAAAACAGGCAGCCTGCACTTTGGTTTGGTGAATAAAAAGTGCAGGCTGCTTTGGTTATTTCAGATGTAAGTTGGCGGTCTTGACTCCGACATCAACCCAATCACAACAATAAAATCAACCAAACAAAGGACAAATCATGACAAACCTAACTCGCAGACGTTTAATGCAGGCTGCTACGCTATCGGGTGCAGCCGTGGCAATGGGCGCGTTGAATGCGTGCAGCCAACAATCGGCACAATCTGCACCAGCTGCCAGCGCAGCAACAGGCGAATCGGCAACAGGACACAGCCAGCAAAGCTATCCCTGCTATGGCACGCACCAAGCAGGCATTGTTGAACCGCACCAAAATTTTGGCATTGTGTGCGCGTTTGATTTAACCGCGCAAAATGTATCGCAATTGAGCAATTATTTCCGTGCCTTAACCGCGCGTATTGAATTTTTGACGCAAGGTGGCGAATTGCAAGACGGCGACAAAAGTTTGCCACCAGCAGGCAGCGGCATTTTGGGCAAAGTCGTGCCACCAGATGGCTTGACGATAACGGTTTCGGTTGGCGCAAGTTTGTTTGACCAACGCTTTGGATTGGGCGATAAAAAGCCCAAGCATTTACAAGAAATGCGCGATTTTCCCAACGACAAATTGCAGGCTGCTTGGTGCGATGGCGACATCAGCATTCAATTTTGCGCGTTTTCGCCCGAAACGTGTCAAAACGCCCTGCGCGACATCATCAAAAACACATCGGCGTTTGCCGTGCCGCGTTGGAGCATAGACGGCTTTTTACCCAAAACCGAACCCGACACCGCCGCGCGAAATTTGTTTGGATTTAGAGACGGCACAGCCAATCCCAATATCAGTGACCCCCAAATTGCCGATTCGGTTTTGTGGACAGGCGTGGCAGAAAACAGCTTGGACGAACCAGCGTGGACAAAAAACGGCAGCTATCAAGCCATTCGCCTGATTCGCCATTTTGTAGAATTTTGGGACAGAACGCCGCTGCAAGAGCAAGAAGCGATTTTTGGGCGCGATAAATATTCGGGCGCACCGTTGGGTATGCAACACGAACACGACACGCCCAATTATGCCAGTGACCCAAACGGCGACGTTGTGCCAAAAGACAGCCATATGCGCCTTGCCAATCCGCGCGATGCCGAATTTTTGAAGCGACATCAACTCTATCGCCGACCGTTTGATTACTCGCGCGGTTTGGCAAAAAATGGGCAGCTAGATGTCGGCTTGGTGTTCATTTGCTATCAAGCCAATTTGGCAGACGGCTTTTTGTTTGTGCAAAATTTGTTGAACCTAGAACCACTGGAAGAATACATTAGCCCATTTGGTGGTGGCTATTTCTTCACGTTGGCAGGCGTGCAAAAAGGCGAATTTTTGGCGCAGAATTTGTTGAGTTAAGATAAAAGTGCAGGCTGCTTTTGTATGATTTCAAAAGCAGCCTGCACTTTAATATTTACCAATTATTTTGTCAATGTCGCAACGATTTTCGCCACAATGTCATTCACGCTAATCGCTTGTGATTCTGTATCACGGCGTTGCGCGTATTCCACATTGCCTTCTTTTAACGCGCGGTCGCCAATCACAACACGGTGCGGAATGCCCAACAATTCGCTGTCATTCAACAACACACCAGCGCGTTCATCGCGGTCGTCCAACAATACATCCACACCCGCCGCTTGCAATTGGGCGTAAATCTTGTCCGCCGCCGCTTTCACATCGTCCGATTTTTTGTAATTCATCGGCACAATCACAACCGTGAATGGCGACATCGCATCCGTCCAAATAATGCCGCGTTCATCATTGTTTTGCTCAATCGCCGCCGCCACAATGCGCGTAACGCCAATGCCGTAGCAGCCCATTTCCATGATTTGCGATTTGCCGTTGTTGTCCAAAAACGTCGCGTTCATCGCTTTGGAATATTTGTCGCGCAACTGGAAAACGTGTCCCACTTCAATGCCACGCGCCAATTTCAGGCTGCCTGAACCGCAAGGGCTTGGATCGCCTTCTACCACGTTGCGTAAGTCCACAAATTCAGGTTCTGCCGCATCGCGCCCGAAATTGAAACCTGTGTAGTGGTAGTCGTCCACGTTTGCACCGATGACCCAATCCGCACCTTTTTCCGTCGCGAAATCCGCATACACTTTCCCTTTGAAACCCACTGGACCCAAAGAACCGCCATTCGCACCAAACGCTGCCAAAATCGCGTCCGCGCTTGCCATTGTCAAAGGCGATTTCACGCCCGCCAATTTTTCCGCTTTGATGTCGTTAAATTCATGGTCGCCACGCAACAACAACAGCACTAATTCACCGTCTTCTTCGCCTTCAACCACGATAGATTTCAAAGTCGTTTCAACTGGCACATTCAAGAATTTCACTAATTCATCAATGGTTTTTGTGTTGGGCGTGTGAATTTTCGTCAATTCATTTTGCGCGGCGGCACGGCTGCCTGAAAGCGGCAAAGTTTGCGCCAATTCCACGTTCGCTGCGTAATCCGATCTGTCGCTGTACGCAATCACATCTTCGCCGCTTTCCGCCAACACTTGAAATTCATGCGAACCCGTGCCGCCGATGCTGCCTGTATCCGCCGCAACAGGACGGAAATTCAATCCTAAACGATTGAAAACACGGCAATAAGCGTCATACATATTTTGATACGTTTCTTTCAGCGAATCAAAATCCGCGTGGAATGAATAGGCATCTTTCATCACAAATTCACGCGCACGCATTACGCCAAAACGTGGACGGCGTTCATCGCGGAATTTGGTGTTGATGTGATAGAAATTTTTTGGTAACTGTTTGTATGAATTGACTTCTTTGCGGACGATGTCGGTAATCATCTCTTCGCAAGTTGGGCTGAAACAGAATGGATTTTCGTGACGGTCGGTAATGCGTAACAATTCATCGCCATAAAAATCCCAACGTCCGCTTTCTTTCCATAAATCAGCAGGTTGAACAACAGGCATAAGCAATTCAATCGCGCCTGCGCGGTTCATTTCTTCGCGCACAATCGCTTCCACTTTTCGCAACACGCGCAAACCCATTGGCATCCATGTGTACAAACCTGACGCGTTGGCTTTAATTAAACCTGCGCGGAGCATGAGCTTATGGCTGGCTAAACTGGCTTCGGCTGGGGCTTCTTTTAATGTTGAAATAAAAAATTGACTGGCTTTCATAATTCGGTTTCCGTAGCGGTTTTAAGTGCAGGCTGCCTGCACCGTCAAAAGCGCGAATTGTAACAAGGATTTGAACAGACGAAAAACAAAAAAAACAACACTTCCTAACCATTGTTAAGGCAATTTATCAAGCAGCCTGCACATTACATCAAAAATAAAACCATATAAATTCAACGTTTTAATATGAAATTATTTTTGTCAATGCCAGTTTTGCCTAAAAAAAAGGCAGCTTTGATTGAGTCTTTATGCATAAAGAAATTTTAAATTTTCATCAGTATTCTGACAAAAGTTATCCACAGATGCTGTGGGCAATTTTTGGCTGAATAGCCTAATTCTGTTATGATGTAACCTAGTACACATCACAAATAAGGGAAAAACAATGACCATTTCAAACTCATGGCGCGACATCTTCGGCAATCTGTTTGCCCGCGAACAATTCGCCGCTAATCTATTGGAAAGCAGCTTCAAGCAGCCTGCAGGTTGGATAGAATTGCTCATCGCTATCTCTTTAATGGTTGTAGCATTCATTGCCGCAGAACGCATCATCAACACCAATCAAAAAATCAAGCAAATATCTTCGCACCTGATTCGCCATGCAACCAAACGCATTTTGTTTCCCGTTGTAATGCTGATATTGGGTATTGCAGGACAAATTGTGTGGCAAGTATTGGGCTATCCAAGTTTATGGTTGCGCTTTTTGGTGCTGGCAGCCAACTGGATGATTGTGATTCGTTTGCTGCTGGCATTGTTGCACGCCGCCTTGCCACGCAATCAATGGATTGATTCGATTGAACGCACTGCAGCAGGCACGTTGTGGGTGTGCTTCTTGCTGTGGGTGTCGGGCATTGACGACATTATTTTGAATTGGATGCGCGAGTTGGAATTCACCATCGGCAAAAGCAAAATCAGCTTGTTTACCTTGCTCACAGGCTTGTTGTGGGTGGGCGTAGTATTGTTGTTGATGACATGGTTTGCGCGTTGGCTCAACGGCAAGCTCATGCAAAGCAATTTGGACATCAATTTGCGAATTGTATTATCCAAAGTGATTTCTACCGTTGCCATTGTGTTGTCGGTACTCATCGCCCTGCCCTTGGTTGGCATCGACTTAACCATTTTGTCGGTATTTGGTGGTGCGTTGGGGGTGGGCTTGGGTTTTGGTTTACAAAAAATCGCCAGCAATTATGTGTCGGGCTTTATTATTTTGGCAGACCGCTCCATTCGCCCAGGCGACCGTTTAACCGTAAACAATTTCACAGGCTATGTAACCGAAATCACTTCGCGTTTTGTGGTACTACGCAGCGCAGGCGGACAAGAAGCCTTAATCCCCAACGAAACGTTTGTGACCAGCACCGTGATTAATGAATCGTACACAGGCAAGGCGTTGTATCAAAGTTTGGATATTCAAGTGGCGTATCACACCGATTTAACGCTGGCATTACGCATTTTACAAGAAGCCGCCGCCGCACAAGAACGTGTGGATAGCGAATCCAAGCCCAATGCGTTTTTGACCAATTTTGGCGAAAACGGCATCGATTTGCGTGTCGGCTTTTGGGTAAAAGACCCAGAAAACGGCTTTTTGGGCTTGTATTCCGCCATTTTGATGACGATTTGGCAGCGATTTAACGAAGAGGGCATCGAGTTCCCATTCCCACAACGCGAAGTCCGCATCTTGCCAGAAGAACAAGCGCCCAGCGATATGGCGTTGCTCAAAGCCAAAATGCACGCCGCCAGCCAAGACACGCGCTCCAACGAACCCGAACAGGACGACGAATAATGAACAAGCAGCCTGCACCCAAACGTCCCGTTTCTGTTTTGGTTTTGCTACACGATGGCGCAGACCACGTTTTGCTGCTCGAACGCATCGACCACGCTGGATTTTGGCAATCGGTAACGGGCAGCTTGGAAAACGATGAAACCCCTGTGCAGGCTGCTTTGCGCGAAGTTGCCGAAGAAACAGGCATCGTGCTAGACCCAAGCAGCCTGCACGATTGGCAACATTGCGTTGAATACGAAATTTTTGAACATTGGCGACATCGTTACGCAGCAGGCGTAACGCACAACACCGAGCATTGGTTTTCTTCACAAATTCAACGCGATACGCCCATTCTATTGAGCGAACACACGGCTTACACATGGCAGCCTGCATTGGTTGCCGCCGCGCAGGTTTTTTCACCGTCCAACCGCGACATCATCGAACAATGGCATCGGCAACAAAATATGGTAAAAAACCTAGCCTAATCGCAACGATATCTTTAAAATACCCACTTTTTTTGCGGTCAAACCGAGACGTGAGTTTTAAGTATGAAAAATCGAATCAAGAATATCCATTTTGTTGGTATTGGCGGTGCAGGCATGTGCGGCATTGCCGAAGTTTTGCACAACTTGGGCTTCCATGTTTCGGGTTCTGACCAAAGCCAAAGCGCGGTAACACGTCATTTGAGCCAACTGGGCGTGCGTGTGTTTCCTGGTCATACCGCCGAACACATTGACGGCGCAGAAGTGGTGGTTACGTCCACCGCCATCGCCCACGAAAACCCCGAAGTGCAGGCTGCTTTGGCACAACACATTCCTGTGATTCCACGCGCGATGATGTTGGCAGAACTCATGCGCCTAAAAGACGGCATTGCCATTGCAGGTACGCACGGTAAAACCACCACCACCAGCTTAACCGCGTCTATTTTGGGCGCAGCAGGGCTTGACCCGACTTTTGTGATTGGTGGCAAACTAACCGCCGCAGGCACAAACGCCAAACTAGGCAAAGGCGAATATTTGGTTGCCGAAGCCGATGAAAGCGATGCGTCTTTCTTGTATTTGTCGCCTGTGATCACCGTGATTACCAATATTGACGAAGACCACATGGACACCTATGGTCAAGACGTGAACCGTTTGCACCAAGCGTTTATTGATTTTGTCCACCGTATGCCGTTTTATGGCAAAGCGTTTTTGTGTATAGACAGCGAGCACGTTCGCACCATTTTGTCCAAAATCAAAAAACCATTCGCCACCTATGCGATTGACAACGACCAAGCTGATATTTACGCCACTAACGTGCAAACCAATGGCGCACAAATGCAGTTTACCGTCAATTTCCGCCACGAAAGCAGCCTGCAATCGTTTGATGTAACGCTCAATCTTCCAGGTCGCCACAATGTGTTGAACGCGCTGGCAAGTATTGGCGTTGCGCTGGAATGCAAAGCCCCAGTTGCTGCCATTCAACAAGGTTTGGCGAACTTTGCAGGCGTAGGTCGCCGCTTCCAGAGCTATGGCGAAATCGCGCTGCCACAAGGCGGCAAAGCGTTGGTTATTGACGACTACGGTCATCACCCCGTTGAAATGGCAGCCACCATTGCCGCCACGCGCGGTGCATATCCCAACAACCGCTTGGTATTGGCATTTCAGCCACATCGCTACACACGCACCAAAGATTTGTTCTATCAATTTGTTGATGTGCTATCCACCGCCGACCGCGTGGTGCTAACCGAAGTGTATGCCGCTGGCGAAGCACCGATTCCCGATGCCAACGCCCATTCGCTTGCCAACGCCGTGCGCGCTCGTGGCTTGGTTGAGCCAATTTATTGCGCCGACATCAATGCCTTGCCCAGCATCTTGTTAAGCGTACTCAAAGACGGCGATGTGGTGCTGACCATGGGCGCAGGCAGTATCAACCGAACCGCGCAGGCTTTGGTCGATACAACAGCACAAGCGTAATTCAATCAACAAAAATATTAAAAAGCAGCCTGCATTTTCTGTTTATCCAAAAGTGCAGGCTGCTTGTAAGAAAGCAGCAAATGAACCAATTTGGCAAAGTCGCCGTCTTAATGGGCGGATTTTCATCAGAACGCGAAATTTCCTTGATTAGCGGACAAGCGATTGTGGACGCACTACGCAGCAAAGGCGTGGACGCGCACCCGTTTGACCCCGCACAAACCGAGTTAGCCAAACTCAAAAAACAAGGCTTTGACATCGCCTTCAATATTTTGCACGGCACTTATGGCGAAGATGGCACGGTGCAAGGCGCGTTGGAAGCCTTGGGCGTTCCTTACACAGGCTGTGGCGTATTGGCATCGGCGTTGGGCATGGACAAATATCGCTGCAAATTGATTTGGTCGGCATTGGGTTTGCCGATTCCGCCGTTTGTGGTGCTACACGACAACAGCCACTTTGCCGAAGTGGAACAACAACTGGGCTTGCCTCTGTTCATCAAGCCAGCCGCAGAAGGCAGCAGCGTGGGCGTGGTTAAGGTCAAACAAGCTGGCGATTTGGCAACCGAATACGCCAAATTGCGCGACATGGGCTTACATGGCGTGATTTTGGCAGAACAATTTATGTCGGGCGGCGAATACACTTGCGGCGTATTCAATCGTCAAGCCTTGCCCACCATTCGCATTATTCCGCAAACCGAGTTTTACGACTACGAAGCCAAATATTTGCGCGATGACACGGTTTATTTGTGTCCGTCCGATTTAAATGCCGATGACGAAGCGCGTATGCAACACCTTGCCCAACAAGCCTTTGAAGCGATTGGCGGCGGCAACAGCTTGGGACGCATTGATTTTCTGAAAGACAGTGTAGGCTGCTTGTATATTTTGGAAGCCAATACACTACCTGGCATGACCAGCCACAGCCTAATCCCCAAATCCGCCAAACAAATTGGTATTGATTTTGCTGACTTGTGTATCGCGATTTTGAATAATGCCAAGCAGCCTGCATAAGAAAGTCATAATGTGAAGTTTTTGAAATATGCCATTTATTTATCCTATTTGCTGATTTTGTGGGCAATCGGAACGTATATTGTGCAGCACCCATATTTTCAAATTGCCAATATCAGCATTGTGAATCAGCAAGGTTCGTGGACAAACGCCAATCAAACACAAGTTTTTCAAGCAGTTTTGCCTCATTTAACTGGCAGTTTTTTTAATATCAATGTGCAGGCTGCTCAAAAAGCGGCTTTGCAAGTGCCGTGGGTAGCGCATGCCAAAGTCAATCGCGTATCGCCGTCCACCATTGAAGTACAAATAGAAGAATACCAAGTCGCCGCGCGTTGGTTGAATCAAGGTTATCGTGCAGGTTTGGTCACACCAGCAGGGCAGATTTTTCAGGCAGAAACCGAACAGAAAATCGTAGAATTGGACAGCCCCCCTGCCGAACTGCCCAATATGCTGCACCAATATATGTTGATTAATGCGCAGCTCAAACCTTTGCGCCTAGAAGTAGAGCGTTTAAAATACGATGAACGCGGCGCATGGACATTGCGCCTAAACAATGGCGTAGAAGTGCGATTGGGCAAAGACCAAGTCCATAGCCGCATCAACCGTTTTACACAATATTGGGTGCGCGATTTAAACACATTAGCCCCCTATTTGGATTATGTGGATATGCGTTATCCCGATGCGTTTTCTATTCGCTTGAATGAAGATGCACCCAAAGAAATGAACCCCGTCGCCGCTATGACATCAGGTGACCCAGCAAAAACGATTAATTGATACTGGAACGAATATGAATGAAAATAAACAATACGTTTGTGCGCTAGATATTGGAACTTCAAAAGTCATTGCCCTTATTGGCGAAGTAGTGGACGACGAAATCAATATTGTTGGCATGGCAGAAGCGGAATCACGCGGTTTAAAAGCAGGCATGGTAACCAATATTGACGCCACCGCCCAATCCATTCAGCAAGCGATGAATGAAGCCGAACGCATGGCAGGCTGCAAAATCCGCAGCGTTACCACAGGCATCACAGGTAATCACATTCGCAGCCTAAACTCGCAAGGCGTAGTCAAAATCAAAGACGGCGAAGTAAGCAAAGCCGATATTGACCGCGCCAAAGACACCGCCAAAGCCGTGAACATTCCGCCCGACCACCAAATTTTACATACTGTGGTGCAGGAATACATTATTGACAACCAACCAGGTGTACGCGAGCCGATTGGCATGAGTGGCGTGCGCTTGGATACGCGCGTTCACATCATCACAGGTGCAGTAACCGCATTGCAAAATATCCAAAAATGCATTAAACGCTGCGATTTGGAAGTCGATGCCATTATGCTGCAACCTTTGGTGTCTGCCGATGCCGTTTTGACCGAAGACGAAAAAGAATTGGGCGTTTGTGTGATTGATATTGGCGGCGGCACAACCGATATTTCGGTTTATACCAATGGCGCGATTCGCCATACTGCCGTTATTCCGATTGCAGGCGATTCCATTACTCGCGATTTAGCCCAAGCATTACGTACACCATACAACGCTGCCGAGCGCATCAAAATTTATCACGGCGCGGCATTGGAAGATTTGGACGGCTTGGACGAAATGGTGGAAGTGCCAAGCGTGGGCGACCGTTTGCCGCGTCAAATTGCACGCAGCACCTTGGCAAGCGTGATTGGCCCGCGCGTAGAAGAAATTTTGGAGTTGAGCTTAAACGAATTGCGCCGCGCAGGTTTCCCAGAAGAAGTGCTGACATCGGGCATTGTTTTAACAGGCGGCGCATCGCTGCTGCGTGGTGTGGTAGAATTAACCGAAGACGTATTCAATTTGCCTGCACGTGTGGGTGTGCCTTATGATTCAGGACATTTGTCCGAGCGCATTCGCAATCCACGCTATGCCACCGCAATGGGCTTATTGCAGGCTGCCAAACAACGCGCCAAGTTAAGCGGTAGCAGCGCAGGCTTGGCAGTTACGCGAAACCAAAAGCATACCGATTCATCAAACGAATCTGCTTATGCAGACGAAGAAATCGAGCAAAACGATTCATTGCATCTCCCCGAATTGGATTTGCCCGAACCGCACCCACGCAAAGCCAATATTTTTAGCAAAGCACTTAAATGGATGCGTGAAAATTTATGATATAGTGAAGTGAAATTGAAATGGTATTCCTTGTGTGCTGTTTGTACACGGCAGGCGTTGTCGCCTTGTCCCATTTTTATTTTACTTCACTATAAACTGTATCGAATAAACATTCCGAATACAGATTTCCCAACTTGAATGCAGGCAGCCTGCACTTTTTCATTTCATTTGATTTTAACGACACGTTAGCCCACTAGCGTGAGGAGCCTTATTTATGACAAACCCCGCGTATCAATTTCCTGAAACAACCACAGGTCCTGCCGTAATTAAAGTAATTGGCGTTGGCGGTGGCGGTTGCAATGCCATCAACAATATGATTGAAAACCCGATTCGCGGCGTTGAATACATTAGTGCCAACACCGATGCACAATCGCTGCACAACAACCAAGCAGCAACCAAAATTCAACTGGGCGCAAGTTTGACACGCGGTTTAGGCGCAGGCGCAAACCCAGAAGTGGGACGTGATGCCGCTTTGGAAGACCGCGAAGCCATTTCAACAGCAATTAGCGGCGCAGATATGTTGTTCATTACCACAGGTATGGGCGGCGGCACAGGCACAGGCGCAGCCCCTGTGATTGCCGAAATCGCCAAAGAAATGGGCATTTTGACCGTTGCCGTGGTAACTCGTCCATTTAAACACGAAGGTAAACGCGGTCAAGTTGCTCAGCAAGGCATTGAATTGTTAAAACAACAAGTGGATTCGTTGATTGTTGTTCCAAACGATAAATTGTTGTCAGCATTGGGCAAAGGCGTAACCGTTAAAGAAGCGTTCCGCGCTGCCAATAATGTGTTGCGTAATGGCGTGGCGGGTATTTCCGAAATCGTAACTTGCCCAGGTTTAATCAACTTGGACTTTGCCGATGTCAAAAACATGATGAGTATCACAGGCATGGCGATGATGGGCATTGGCGAATCCAAAGGTAGCGACCGTGCGCGAATCGCCGTAGAGCAAGCGATTTCTAGCCCATTATTGGACGATGTGAGCCTGAGCGGTGCACGTGGCGTGTTGGTAAACATTACGACTGCGCCCGATTGTTTTATCTTGGACGAGTACGAAGAAATCATGGCAGTAGTGAGCGATTATGCTGCGCCTGATGCTGAACTAAAATTCGGTACGGCAGAAGACGAATCTATGGCGGAAGATGCCATTCGCATTACCATTATCGCGACTGGTTTGAAAGATAACGACACTCTGCCAAGCTATACTCGCCCTGCTGCAACGACTTCTAATGTACGTTCTTCTTATGCCGAACCACAAGCGTTTAATAGCGGTGTAGAGACTTTGGTTCGCTCTGGACGTGAAGCGCGTAGCATGAACTTGGTGGCAGCCGATTTTGCCAGCCAATCTGTGATTGATGATTTTGAAACGCCTGCCGTATTGCGTCGTCAAAATCGCGGAGATTAAACATTAAAAGCAGCCTGCACATGGATTTATTTTTGTGCAGGCTGCTTTTTCAATAGCAAAAAGGAAATCGTATGTTAAATCAACAAAATACTTTGGTTTTGGTTATTGATATCCAAGAACGCTTGTTGCCAGCTTTGCACCAAGCCGATGCGTTTGTGGCGGCGTGTAAAAAATTCATCACTGCCAGTACGCACTTATCACTCCCCATTATTTTGACCGAGCAATATCCCAAAGGCTTGGGCAAAACCGTTGCTGATATTACGGCGTTGTTCCCCGATGTGACTACGTTTGAAAAAACACAATTTTCAGCATACACCGCAGAAGTGCAGGCTGCTTTGGCAGCTCATTCAACGCAAAACATGATTTTGCTGGGCTGTGAAACACATATTTGTGTTTTGCAAACCGCACTGGATTTGCGTCAAAATGGGCTAAATATTTGGATTCCGCAAGAATGCGTTACATCGCGCACCGATGCCAATAAACAAAATGGTTTACAGCAAATGCGTGATGCAGGCATCGTGGTCAGCAATGTAGAATCTTTGCTATTTCAATTACTGCGCGATGCCAAGCATCCGCAATTTAAGACAATTTCCAAACTAATCGTCTAATCAAAAGCAGCCTGCACTTTAAATCATCAAAAAGTGCAGGCTGCTTTTGCCTATTTCGTCTTACTACGCGCCCCGTCCTGCCAACACACGCTCCACCGTATCCACAATCGCTTGGGTTTGCGCGTCAATTTCCACATTGATTTTATCGCCCACTTTGCGACTGCCAAACAAGGTGCGCTGCAAGGTTTCGGGAATCAAATGCACATTAAATTCCGTGTCCGTTACCGTACCAATTGTCAGGCTGCAACCGTCCAAACCAACAAAACCCTTGCTCAAAATATACGGCTTAATCGCATCGGGCAGCACAAACCAAACGGTGCGATTGTGTTCGCTGTCGTCTATGCGCGTAATCTCGGTCTGCGTGATGATGTGTCCGCTCATCACATGACCGCCAATTTCATCGCCAAATCGCGCCGCGCGTTCCAAATTGACCCAATCACCCACCGCTAAATCGCCCAAATTGGTCAGCGACAAGGTTTCTGCCATCAAATCAAAATCCACTTCGTTGCCGCGAATGTGCGTAATCGTTAAGCAGCAGCCGTTGTGGGCAACCGATGCGCCCTGCTGCAATGCACCTCTCATTTCATCGGGCAAGACAACGGTATGGGTGCGAAAATCGGGTGCAGGCTGCTTGATTGCCACCAGCTTGCCCATACCCTGCACAATTCCTGTAAACATGGTTATTCCTTATTTTTTTGATTGGATTGCAACAGCCATTGCCATTGCTTTTTCAGCGTGTCCGACACGGCTTGTTGCTTCTCTTGTGGCGTTTTTAAGCCCGATGTCATTTGTTGATAATTCAGGCTGATTTCAGGCTCGTCCAGCTTACCGCGAATGTGCAACGGCAACGGTGTTTGACTGCCCTCGCCCACAATCAACAAATCTTCATCAAGCTGATTTTGTTGGAAATGGTATTCGCCCTGCCCTTGCACCGTTGCCGCTGGACGCAACAAAGTCGCTTGGCTTTGGTGTTTACTCACGCCCTGCTCAATTTTCGTGTGCAGTTGAAAATGCGAAAACGGCGTTTTGGGCGTTTCGTTGTTCGCTAAAAGTTGCGGCTCGCCCGATATTTTTTTCGCCAACTGGGAAAAATTAATGCCCTGCCATTCGCCATCTTGAATATCCAGTTGCAGGCTGCCCGAAAAATTGGGCAACCAATCGCGATAATGCAGTCCTTGTCCGCGCAACGACAAATCCACATTGCCCTTGCCCGAAAAACGGCTGTACTGGAACAAATCTTGCAACAGCGGCTGCACTTCAATATTTTGCGCAGATTGATTCAGCTCCCATTCCATTGGCTGACGGTTCAAAATGTGCAGGCTGCCTGCGCTTTTGCCGTTGTACACATCGGCACTCATCGGGTCAATCGCCACGCGCTCCGCATCGGCTTGCACCGTGCTGCGAATATTGTTCACACTCGCGCCGTCCAATTCCAAATCGTCCAAATTCACTTGCACATTCAACGAGATATTGTCCTGCAACCAATCAGGATAACGCCAATCGCCCAGCTGCCATTCTTTGTCGGGATTCAAATACTGGCGCAACTGCAATTTCGCCAAATTCACGCTGCCCTGCACATTGGCATCGTTGCGCTGCAACACCCAACTGGCTGGCTGACGGTCAAACAAACCCTGCGCCTGCGCCTGCCAATGTTTGGGCGATTGAATGTGCAGGCTGCCTTCCCATTCGCTCACAAATCGCGGTTTGCTTGGATTTTCCTGCAAAGTCATCAACTTAAACTTGGGAAACGACCAGCCAGATGCCCTATTCCAATCCATATCGCTATATGCCGTCAGCGTTATCGGCTCTTGTTGCAGGCTGCTTGCGTTTAAATTCAAGTTCAACTCTTGGCTACGCGCACGCTGCTCCGACCAATCCAATTGCGCCCATTTGAGCGTGGCTTGATAACGCCATTCGTCTGGGTTTGCCGACAACACCATCGCGCCATTTTTGGATTCCCATTCGCCATTTTGTTGATGTAGTAACTGCTCAATCGTTGTATTGATGTGCGTTTGATAGTGCTTGCTATCCAACATAATCCGATTTTGTTTTGCCAGCAATTTTTCCTGCTGCACCTGCACCGCCGAATGCAGCGTACCCACAAAATCGTAGCCACGCTCTTTGCCCGAAAATTGCGCCGCTAAATCGGGCAACAACAAGCCATCGGGCGTGATTTGCAGTTTGCCAGCAGCCTGCACATTAAAAGCGTCCCAAAACAGTGCAGGAATATTGGCGTTTAAATGATAGCGATGCGTGTCGCCATCGGGCATTAACTGCAAAGAAATGTCTTGCAACGTCCAATCTTGATTGTAGTAATGCACGCCCAGTTGGCTGCGTTCCACCAAAATGCGGTTAAAACTCGGCAACGGCGCATCGCCCTGTTTGGCTTGCATCAACGCCGACACATTCCATTTGCCTTGATTGGTGCGATACAACTTGCCCTGCGCTTGGTCTAATACCAGTTTTTCCACCACCACATCGCCCCACAAACTTTGCCACGCAATGCCGATTTTCATCTCGGCAACGGTTAAATCGGGCGCATTTTGCTGATTGGCGCGAAGCTGAACATTTCGTAAAACAATCGTCGGACGCGGAAACAAATGCCGACCAATATCTGCATCAAAAGACACGGAATAACCCGTGCCTTGCAAAACAGTTGCCGCACGTTGGTTGAGCGTATGCACATCGGACACGCGATAAAGCGTGGCATACGCGCCAACGTATGCCAACACCAACGCCAATACCGTGTAAGACAGCAAGGCAACCCATCGGGGTGCGTGTTTCAAAAAAGTTTGCATAGTCAAGTAAAAAATAAAAACAAGGCGCAAATTGTAGCAAAATAATCACAGCTTGAAAAAGGTTTATTACAATAAAAAGCAGCCTGCACTTTATATTCAATCCAAGTGCAGGCTGCTTTTTTAATTATCAATCAACGCACGCGCTTCCAGGTTTGCGTTCTGCCCAACAACGAAACGCCCACAAATCCACGCACTTTCAAGGTGTTACCACCATCAGTAATCGTGGCTTTGGAGCTGTATGTTTTGCCCGATTTGGGGTCAAAAATCTTGCCATTGTTGTAACCACCATTGCCGTCATCGCGCAAACCAGATACCACTTGCAAACCAATCAGCGAACGTTTATTGCTGCACGCGGGACAAACGTTTTCCACATTGGGCGCAAGCGACACAATCGTGCCATTATACACATCACCAGCGCGCGAAATCTGCACCACCGCTTTGGGCTGACCACTTTTGTCATCCACCGTTTGCCATTTGCCTTCAATGCTATCAGCGTGTGCCAAGCTCATACAGGCGGTTAAAACGGTTGCCAAAAATACATTCTTTGTCATGTTGAGCCTTTCGTCTAAATCAAAAAAAACGTATTGTGCAATCGCTCTAATCAAAATGCAAGTTACTTTTTACTATCGCGCAACATCAAACCAGCCATGCGTAACACAATGCACTCGGCGGTGGCATCTTTGCTCATTTCGGGCAACTCGGTTTCGCGCTCATCGTCTAGCAACGTGATTTGATTGGTCGGCTTGCCCATTGCCTGCGACACATCGTTGGCAACCAACAGCGGAATGCCTTTGCGTTTGCGTTTGGCGCGGGCGTTGTCCAACACGTTTTCGCTCTCGGCGGCAAAACCCACACAAAACGGCGCGTTTTCGCTTTTGGCGACTTGCTGCAAAATGTCGGTGTTTTCTGCCAGCTTAATCACAGGCGGTTTGCCAGACTGGTCTTTTTTGATTTTTTGTGCCGATTGATTGCTCACGCGATAATCTGCCACCGCTGCCACCGCAATAAACGCATCGGCATTGGGCAAGTGTTCTAACACAGCATCGTACATGGCTTTTGCGCTAATCGCTTCTTGCGTATGCGCCATGCCAACAGGCAAAGCAGCCTGCATTTTGCCGTGAATCAATACCACGTTTGCCCCTGCACGGCGACAGGCTCGCGCCAAGGCAACGCCCATTTGTCCGCTAGAAATATTGGTAATGCCACGCACAGGGTCAATCGCTTCATAAGTCGCGCCCACCGTGATGACGATTTTTTTGTGCAACAAGGGTTTAGGCGACCAAAAATCGGGCAGCAAATCGGCAATTTCCGCTGCTTCCAACATACGCCCTACTCCCACTTCGCCACAGGCTTGCTCGCCATGTGCAGGCTGCATGATGTGTACGCCGTCTGCTTGCAACTGTTTGATATTGCGTAGATTAGCTGGGTTTTGCCACATTTCCACGTTCATGGCAGGCGCAAGCACCAAAGGGCAATTTCGCGCTGCTACCATTTCGGTGATGATGTTGTCGGCAATGCCATGCGCGATTTTGGCAATCGTGTTTGCCGATGCAGGCGCAATCAGCATGATGTCGGCAGCGCGAGTGGCGTTGATATGCGCCATGCCGTTGCCTGCACCGCCTTGTGCCGTGAGAATAGGATTGCCACTCAACGCCTGAAAAGTTTGTGGCGTAACAAAAGTGCAGGCTGCTTCGGACATGGCAACGGTCACTTCATGCTCTTGTTTTTTTAGCAAACGCACCAATTCGCACGATTTGTATGCGGCGATAGAGCCTGTAATCGCCAATAAAATGTGTTTAGACATTCTGGTTTTCCTTAAACGTGCGCGGTAAACGCATCGCTATAAAACGCTTGTTCGGGCAACTTTGCCTGCGCCACCAATGCCGCTTTGCTGTCGCGCACCATATCGGGCGAACCGCAAGCATAGACTTCATGCGCCGACAAATCGGGATAATCGCGCAAAACGTGTTCGGTGATATAGCCTGTTGCGCCCGTCCAGTCATCGTTTGGGCGCGACAAAACAGGCGTGTATTTGGCGTTGGGCAACTGCGCCAACACTTCGCACAAGGCGGCTTCATCGTACAAACCGTTGGCAAAGCGCGTGCCGTGGTAAACATGAACGTGGCGCGTATTTTGTGTTTGCGCCAAATGCGTCAAAATAGATTTAATCGGCGCGAATCCTGTGCCTGTTGCCAACAAAATCAGCGGTTTATCGCCACTTTCTTCATTGAGATAAAACGAACCGAGCGGCCCGCGTAAACGAATAATAGAACCGCTTTTTAAGTTGCCCGAAAAAAGCTGTGGCGAAAACAAACCACCTTCATGCAGGCGAACGTGAAACTCCAACGAACCCGATTGGCTGGGCGCGTTAGCAATGGAATAGCTGCGGCTGCCATCTTTGAGCAAAATTTCCATGTATTGCCCTGCGTAAAACTGAAATGGCGGGGCTTTGGGCAAGGCAATCGTTAGCACGGCAACGTCATTGCGCAAATCTACTTGACCAATTCGCGCAGGCAACGTGCGAATGGCAATGGCTTTTGCGCCTGCGTAAGACGGCATATCAATCGCCACATCGCCTTGTGCTTGCGAGCAGCACAGCAGAATTGTGCCTGCTTCGCGCTGCTCTGCGCTCAATACATAGTCATCATATTCATCGCTTTGTTGGACTTCACCCGACAGCAACACCGCCGCGCAACTGCCACACACGCCACTTTGGCAAGAGTGCGGCAAATTGATGCCGTTGCGAATGGCGGCAGACAAAATGGTTTCGTTGTCGTGGGCGGTGAACTGGGTTTGGCTGGGAGATACGGTTATTTGGGACATGGTTTGGTTGGTTGGATAATAGAAAAAATAAAAGCCGCATTATTATATAGTGAAATCAATAATGCAGGCTGCTTGGAAAATTTAAGCAGCCTGCATTCATGTCTTTTACAAAACAAAAGGAATAAATCGGTATTTTACACGTTGTTTATATTCACGATATTGCTCATTTTGGCACAAAACATTTTCTTCATAAATCATGCGCAGGAATTGCAACAAATACAAACACAGCAAAACGGTTACATTCCATAATGAAAAATTATTTAATAAAAAACCCATATGAGTAACAAAGTAACCAAAATAAATCGGATGTCTAATTAATTTATAAGGACCAGTATCCACTACTGTTCTGCACGCTGGCAACAAACCAAAACTACGACCTAAATAAATTTTGGCATAGATTTGCCAAACTAATCCTGCAATGGCAATGCCAGCCGTTACACTGTCAGGAATAATCTGGATATTTGTCTCCGAATCCAGAGAAATGAAAAAGAAATAAAAACTCGCCAAAATGGTAGCCAAACATGGAATAGGGTTGAAATCACGTGTATTGGTTGGTTTGGCAATAATAACTAATGTAATCGTTAAAATTTCTCCTGCAAGCATAATCAAACTGGTTATGCTGTGCGTGGCTTGATAATTAAGCCAAATATTATGGGCAAAATAGGTAATTCCCGATGCTGCCATGATTTTCATGGCTAATTCTAAAATGATTTGTTTTAAAGACATATTCAAAAACATGGTTAATCCTGTTTATATGGTAAATAAGAATTTTTAAGCAATTTGTGTGCCTGTTGGCAAATACACATCAAATCGCGTGGATTTGCCCGTGTATTGGTATGCAGGCTGCTTGTTGCACAAAAAATCGCCCAAACGCGGACGCTTGACCACCACGCGCTTTTTTGCCACCGCACAAGCAGCCTGCAATAATTCGGCATCGTTTTGTGCTTCGGACAAGCCCACCAATTCGTGAAAATACGCCATTTCTTTTTTGACGGCGGCGGACTTTTGTCGCTCGGGATACATCGGGTCTAAATACACCACATCGGGCTTGCCTTGTGCGATTTGGGTGGCAAATTGTTGCGCTGCATTATCGTGTATCAACGTGATACGCGACACAATCGGCGCAAGTGCAGGCTGCTTTTGAGCACGATGCAAGCCGTCTGCCAACAGCGCAAACACGGCTGGATTTTGCTCAAACGTGCAAACGTGCAAACCCAAACTTGCCAACACAAAACTATCGCGCCCCAAACCGCCAGTTGCGTCCCACACCACAGGTTGCGTGGTGTGGTTTACCGCTTTGGCAATCAGCTCGCCACCGCCTTTGGTGCGGCGATATTCGGCTGCCCCTGCTGCAAAATCCACTTGTACCACGCCTTTTTCGCCTGCTTTACACAAGCTCAAACCGCGTTCATCGTAGCGCAAAAACACGCCTTGTGCAGGCTGCTTTTGCAAGGGCTGCGTGGGCAATAATGCCAGTAAAAAATCGGGCAAATCGGCGCAATCGGTGTAAACAAAAAAAGCAGCCTGCATTATTTATCTTCCGCAAAAGGGTCTATTCTGCGCGGACGTTTGACCAAAATCCGCACCGCGCCATCGTTGCCTTTGTGTGGCTCGCAATACGCCAACACATCGGGGTGCGCCATAAGCCAGCGACGTGTCAGCGATTTGAGTACGGGCGTATAACCGCGTGAACCCAAGCCGCTGCCATGCACGATTTCGCCACACACGCCGCGTTGTTTCACAAATTCTATAAATTCGTTTAACACTTGTTGCGCTTCGTCTTGCGTGTAGCCGTGCAAATCCACATCGGCAACCACGTCATAATGCCTATTTTGCAGGCGTTTGATGTCGTTGCTGCCTTGTCCGTTTTTACTGAACGTGCTGGGAATGTCCATTGGCACACCGCCATCCCCCACAAAAAACAGATTGTCTTGTTCCAGTTCTGTGTTTTTGGGACGCGGTTTAATCGGCGATTTGTCTTTGGGCGGAATGTATTGATTGGGCGATTTAATCGGCTGCACGTCTTTCATTAAATCGGCAAAATTCACATCGGCTTGCTCGGCAGCGCGTTTTTTGGCTTCCGCTTCGGCAGCTTCACGCGCTTTGGTTTGCGCTTTGGCTTGCTGATGCAGCGTTTTGAGCTGGTCTTGGAAATTCATGTGCGTTACTTTTTCAACAATATCACACCACTTTCAATGTGGTGCGTAAACGGAAATTGGTCAAACAAGGCAGCAGATTGCAGTGTGTGCGTTTGCGTGAGCGTGGCTAAATTGGCGCACAGCGTATCGGGGTTGCACGATACATAAATAATGCGGTCAAACTGCGCCACCAATTTGAGCATTTCGTCATCCACGCCTGCGCGGGGCGGATCAATAAAAATGGTAGAAAAATCGTAATCTGCCAATTCAATGCCGTTTTGTTTCAAGCGCGTGAACTCGCGTCCGCCAGCAAATGCGGCAGAAAACTCTTCGGCAGACAAACGCGCAATGCGGATATTGTCGGCGCGGTTGGCTGCGATGTTCCATTGCGCCGCCGCTACCGATGTTTTGGAGACTTCGGTTGCCAACACGCGGTTGAAATGGCGCGATAAAGGCAAGGTAAAATTGCCGTTGCCGCAATACAATTCCAGCAAATCGCCGCCTGCGCCTTGTGCTTGTTCGCACGCCCATTCCAGCATTTTTTCGCAGACTTGGGCGTTGGGCTGCGTGAAGCCGCCTTCTAGTTGGCGATATTGAAAGGTTTCGCCGTGTACGTTTAATCGTTCGGTAACAAAATCTTGTTGCAGCACGATTTTTTGCCCACGACTGCGCCCAATTATCCACACGCCCAATTCTTGTTGCAAAGTGCAGGCTGCTTGTTGCCATTCATCGTCTAGTTTTTTGTGATAAATCAGCGTAATCAACATTTCACCGCTTAATGTTGCCAAAAATTCGCATTGATACAAGCGCGTTTTGAGTACCGAGCAGCCTGCAATGCGTTGCAATAACACAGGCATCAGCGCGTTGATGCTGCTGTACGCGGCTGGAAATTGCTGCAATTTAATCAAACTGGCAGACGATGCTTTGCTGCCTGCTTGAAACATGGCATACGAAATTTCCTCGCCCTCGTGCCAAATGCGAAATTCGGCGCGCATTCGATAGCCTTGTTCGGCAGACGGAACAATGTGCAGGCTGCTTGCGCCAAACGGAGCAAGTTGCGCGTGTAGGCGTTCGGTTTTTTCTTGTAATTGAGTTAAATAGGGCATGATGTTTGCTTATCAACAAAAGGGCGCATTATATCGCAAGCTAATCTCTCTCGGTTATAATGTCACCCATTTTGAATGTTTGCGAAACTTCGTAGGGTGGGTGCTTGCACTCACGCATTTTTAGATTATTTAGATAATTTAAATCATTAGTCAAAATTTCAAACTGTGTGGGTGCAAGCACCCACCCTACGGTTATCTTAAAATTCCCACCTTACCAACACAAGGAAACCCCATGACAACCCCAGAACAAGACGCAGGCATGATTGCCTATCAAAACCAAGACTACGCCACCGCGTTGGCAGAATGGACAAAACTTGCCGAGCAAGACCACCCACAAGCCTGCCACAACATCGCTATTTTGTATGAAAACGGCGAAGGCGTAGAACAAAGTGCCGAAATGGCGCAACAATGGTGCGAAAAATCCGCCAAACTGGGCAACGCGCCAGCACAAACCCATTTGGGCTACTTGCTGATGCACGCTCAACAATCCGAACAAGCCGTGCAATGGTGGCTACAAGCCGCCCAAGCTGGCGATGCCGATGCCCAATACTTTTTGGGACAGGCATACCACAATGGCGACGGCGTAGCCCAAGACGACGATGAAGCCGCCGACTGGTTTGAAGCCGCCGCCCTACAAAACCACGCAGGCGCACAATTCAATTTAGGCGTGTTGTATGCCAACGGACAACGCTTTGCCCACGCCCGCCACTGGTGGCAAAAAGCCGCCGATTTGGGCGATGCCAACGCGCAGGCTGCTTTGCGACAACTCAACGAAATGGGTGTGTAAACATGGCAAACTTGCAACCTTACTCGCGCCCTACTTGCCGTGAACGCGCCAAAATCGCGTTTCACTATTTATTGCCACAACTGGCTGTTACCCGATGTGCAGGCTGGTTTGCCGACAAACAATGGGGCAAAATCACGCATTTTGTGATTCAACAATTTGCCAACGCCTATCAAATAAACTGGCAAGAAGCAAAAAAATCCCAAGCCAGCGATTTTGCCACGTTTAACGAATTTTTTACGCGCGAACTCAAAGACGGCGCACGTCCTATTGTAGAAAGCAACCTGCAACTTTGCTTGCCAGCAGACGGCAAAGTCAGCGAAAGCGGCGACATTGACCGCGACCGTCTGTTGCAAGCCAAAGGACACAGCTTCACTTTGAGCGACTTGTTGGCAGGCGACAACGAACTTGCCGCGCAATTTGAAAACGGCGTATTTTTAACCACTTACCTATCGCCCAAAGACTATCATCGCGTACACATGCCCTGCGCTGGCACGTTGCAAAAAATGATTTATGTGTCGGGCGAATTGTTTTCCGTCAATCCCTTTTTAGCGCAACACATCCCCAATTTATTCGCCCGCAACGAGCGCGTGATTTGCGTGTTTGATACCGACATTGGCACAATGGTACAAATCTTGGTGGGCGCAACCGTAACCGCCAGCATGACTACCGTTTGGCACGGCACAGTCAATCCGCCACGCGAAAACGGCGTGCGCGTATGGGAATACCCAGCCGATGGCGAGCAAGCCATACACTTGGAAAAAGGCGCGGAAATGGGCGCGTTCCGTTTGGGTTCAACGGTTGTGAATTTGTTTATGCACAACACCGTGAAGCTGGATAGCCGCTTGGTGGCAGGTGCGCCAACCAAAATGGGCGAAAGTTTGGGCGATTTGATTGCGACTTGATTGGGTTAGATAAAAAAGCAGCCTGCACTCTTTGATAAACAAAAGTGCAGGCTGCTTTTTTATAGTGGATTAAATTTAGATTAGGACAGGGCGACAACGACTGCCGTGTACAGCTAGTACATAAGGGAGTTGGCAACGCTGTACTAATCTAAATTTAATTCACTATAAGAACCTGTATTCACAAAAAACTATTTGATAAATTTTAATATTTGTGAAATATACCCTAGGGGCTATTGACAATTCAAAAAAAAGAGGCAAAGGATTTAAGATATTGTTTCCACACAACCATCCTAAACCTTTGCCATGTCCCGAAACACGCTTACAAATGAAACATGGTCAAGACTGTTACCTATTTTGAAACAGCTTGGCATTTATCGCAAGAAAAATTTACGCAAAACAGTAGAAGGTATCCTGTTTCGCTTACGTACAGGCTGCCAATGGGCTGATATACCTAGTTATTTTGGTAAAGCAAACAGCCTTTACCAAAGTTTCAATCACTGGTCTAAACGCGGTATTTTTACCAAATTATTTAAACATTTGGCAGATACACCCGATATAGAATGGGTCTTTATGGACGGTAGCCATATCCGTGTTCATCAACACGGCATGGGTAAAAAATCCATTGTGCATCAAGCTGTCGGTAAGAGTATCGGAGGTCATACGTCTAAAATTCATTTAGCGGTTGATGCTTGTGGTAATCCAATTGAATTTATGATTACAGCTGGTAATGTAAATGATATTGTTGTTACGCCTGATTTATTGGCACAATTGGACTTAAGTGATAATGAAACCGTGTGTGCTGATAGGGGTTTTGACAGTGATACTTTTCGTCGGTTAATTCATTCTAAACAAAGTAAAGCCAATATTCCATATAAGAAAAATAGAGAACATCTTAATGTGGACACAGATTGGTATTTATATAAAATCAGGCACTTGGTAGAAAATGCTTTTGCACGATTAAAGCATTTTCGTGCGCTGGCAACACGGTACGATAAATTAAAACGTAATTATGAAAGTACCGTGTCATTAGCTTGTACTTTGATTTGGTTGAAATTATAGCTAAAATGTCATTAGCCCCTAGCGATGACTGAAAAAAACAGGTTGAGAAACAACTAATTATGTATAGAGATTTCAAAAATATGATGAATGAAGATGCCATTAGAGAAGTTGAAATCATCATGCGAATATTTAATTTAGCACCTGATAATTTAGAAAAAATTAAGTATTTGAATTGAGAACTTATTTTGCTGTAAATTTAAGCAATGTTTTTGTAAATATTTGCTATTTATAAAGCTTTATTATGAATATAGGTTAAAATGCAATAACCTGCCATCGTGGGATTGCTATTATGTTTTTTTGGGGAAAATTATCTAGTTTAGGTTACATTGGCATCTCTTTAATTATAGCTTCTTGCTTAGCTCCTTTGGATCAAGGGGAGAATCAATATAAATATTTTTATAAATATTAAAAAAAAAGAAATTAAATAAACATGAAGATATTTGTAAAAAAATAATTATATTCTGTTTTTTTATTGGGTTATGTTTGTTGTTATTTGACTTTTTAGTAAGTTAGGAGCATCTATAATGAGTGAGTGCAGAACATCATTAAAAGATAAATCAGGGGCAGAGTATTTAGAATATGCTGTTTTAGGGGCATCATTAGTTGCTGGCGCATATGGTAGAAGTATTGCTGGTTCAGTAGTATCAAAAATGGGTCATAATGCCATCAGGAATCAATTTGGTAATGTTACAAATGCTGGAAAAGCATATAGAAATGCATTAATTGAACAAGCAGGATGGGTTGCTAATGCTTCTGATTTATTGAATAAAATTCATAATGGTACGACACAGGAAGAAGATTACTTGCAATTAGCAAATACAAGTATTTCTACTTTATCTGGAGCTGGTCTGTTGATGGGCTTAGCTGCTCCTGCTGTAGCTGGACCATTGATGACAGCAGCTTTTGTAGGAAGTATCGCAATCGGAGTGTATACTTTTGTTAAAGAGATACAAAAACCAATCTGTGGACATGATGTCTAAAGATTACAAAAGGTTAAATAAAGACGGAAAAGCCCACGGCTACGACCCCTTAATCCTAAACCTAGACGGCAAAGGCATTCAAACTCTTGCCCCCCTCTTCTGTCAGCGCACGCTTCGACCACAACGCAGACGGTATTGCAACTGCTACGGGTTGGACAGCAGCAGGTAATGGTATTTTGGCATTGGATTTGGATAAAAACGGCAAAATTGATAGCGGTAAAGAAATTTTTGGTAATCATTCGGTTTTGTCTAATGGTACGGCAGCAGCACACGGTTATGCCGCATTGGCAGAATTAGACAGCAATGCCGATGGCATCATTAGCGCATTGGATGATGCTTTTAGCAGCCTGAAAGTATGGCAAGACATCAATCTAAAAGCCCCTAATTTACAGGGTTTAGGTCGCTTACGTGATTTGCGCCCGATTACGCTGAATTAACAAGTAATGTTAAATAGTTTTGATATTTCAGGCAGCCTGAAAGTTGATTGAAGTATCATAATTACGAAAATAAGAATAAGCCTCAAAGTTGTTGATCGCAATTTTAAATTATGATAAATTTTGTAAAATTTCTGTTACTGGGAGAGGTTAAAATGATGATGAAACTTGAAATGTGTTGGTGCAAGCCACCATACTATGCTTGCTATTTATATGAATTGTTAAATTTGCAATTTAATTTTATACAACAATTTTTATAATTGGATTTGATATGTCAAAAATTATATTGCTGATAATATCAATTATGGCATTAAATTCATGTTCTGAAAACCAGATATATCTATATAAAATACAATATGAAAATGGAAAGAAAAATTATACAATCTCATTCCCTATTCAAGTTAAGAAAAATGGTTATTTTTGTGCCTTCTTAAATATGCATAATTTACCTGAAAAAATTAAGGATGAAGCATTTGATTCTTATAGTATGTATGGGGATTTAAATAATAAAACAGTTTCTAGTATATCAATTTTTGATGAAAAAAGAAATATTATATATAAAAATCATAATTTTCATCTCGTGGTTGCACATGGTGGTAATGGATTATCTCTTCACCTTATGCCAAAGTGTATAAAATTAACAAAAAATAAATATGTTGTATTTATAAACATAAATAGTGAGGCACATGACTTTTTATTGGGAAATAAAAATAATAGTATTGAATTTACAGATTTACACTCTGGTAAATAATATTTTAGTTAACAGAAGGAGTTTTAAAATGGCATATACAGTAACCATAAATATTGCTGCGCCAAAAACAAAGTACGAGGACGGAGAACCATCTTTTGCAGGTCATATGTGGTATGAAGTTCATGATAGAAGTAATAATAAATCAAATAGCTATGGGTTTGCGCCTATTAAACATGGGGAAGCAGATGGTCCAGGTGAACCCAAATATGATGATTCCAGTAAATATCAGGGTAGATATTTTACAAAAACTATTGAAATAACGGAAGACCAATATAAAATACTAAATGATTTTGGGCGTTACCCTGAAAAGTATGGCTTTAATATGCACTATAATGCAGCTACAAATAGCTGTGTAGATTATACATGGAAGGCATTATATGCTGCAGGATTTAAGCTAAAAAAGACAGCAGATTATCCAACTACTGGATTTGAAGGTAAATTATATCCACATAATAATATAGACCCATTAAAACACCTTATAAATCCCAAAATTCCAAATCAAGACCCCAAATGGCAATTGCCTTGGTATCCTGATAATGGGTATCAATGTTTAGCTCCATGGATTATTCCAACTAGTCGCTCTAACAAAGCCCACGGCTACGACCCCTTAATCCTAGACCTAGGCAGTAACGGCATCGAAACCATCTCTGTTGCAGGTTTTTCAGGCAGCTTATTTGACCATAACAATGACGGTATTCGCACTGCTACAGGTTGGGTATCGGCTGATGATGGTTTGCTTGTGCGCGATTTAAACGGAAATGGTTTGATTGATAATGGTAATGAATTATTTGGTAACAATACACGTTTAGCTAATGGACAAAATGCGGCTCATGGTTATGCTGCATTAGCCGAATTAGACAGCAACAATGATGGTAAAGTAAATGCTTTGGATAAGGCATTCAATGAATTAAGAGTATGGATAGATGCTAATAGCGATGGTATTAGTCAAGTAAGCGAATTGCATACTCTAATGAGTTTAGATATTCAATCTCTTAATCTAGAACATCAAGAAAATAGCAAAGATTTAGGCAATGGCAACCGTTTAACCCATATTGGTAGCTACACTAAAATAGATGGTACAACTAGTGAAATGGGCGATGTAGAATTTGCTAGCAACAGTTTGTATAGTCGTTACACAGATACGGTAGAGCTGACACCTGAACAATTAAAAGCTCCTAATTTACAGGGTTTAGGGCGTTTGCGCGGTTTAATCAATAGTTTTGATATTTCAGGCAGCCTGAAAGCTGATTGAAATATCAGAATTATAAAAATAAGAATAAGTTTCAAAGTTGTTGACTGTAATTTTAAATTGTGATAATTTTTGTAAAATTTCTATTTTCAGGAAATATGTTTGACTTGAAACATTTGACTGAAACATATGGGTGCGACCCCCTTTGTGTTATATGTGTCTAAAATAAAGAAAACCCTACTTAGTATAACAAACAGATTCTAGGTGCTAATGACATTTTAGCTATAATTTCAACCAAATCAAAGCACAAGCTAATGACACGGTACTTTCATAATTACGTTTTAATTTATCGTACCGTGTTGCCAGCGCACGAAAATGCTTTAATCGTGCAAAAGCATTTTCTACCAAGTGCCTGATTTTATATAAATACCAATCTGTGTCCACATTAAGATGTTCTCTATTTTTCTTATATGGAATATTGGCTTTACTTTGTTTAGAATGAATTAACCGACGAAAAGTATCACTGTCAAAACCTCTATCAGCACACACGGTTTCATTATCACTTAAGTCCAATTGTGCCAATAAATCAGGCGCAACAACAATCTCATTTACATTACCAGCTGTAATCATAAATTCAATTGGATTACCACAAGCATCAACCGCTAAATGAATTTTAGACGTATGACCTCCGATACTCTTACCGACAGCTTGATGCACAATGGATTTTTTACCCATGCCGTGTTGATGAACACGGATATGGCTACCGTCCATAAAGACCCATTCTATATCGGGTGTATCTGCCAAATGTTTAAATAATTTGGTAAAAATACCGCGTTTAGACCAGTGATTGAAACTTTGGTAAAGGCTGTTTGCTTTACCAAAATAACTAGGTATATCAGCCCATTGGCAGCCTGTACGTAAGCGAAACAGGATACCTTCTACTGTTTTGCGTAAATTTTTCTTGCGATAAATGCCAAGCTGTTTCAAAATAGGTAACAGTCTTGACCATGTTTCATTTGTAAGCGTGTTTCGGGACATGGCAAAGGTTTAGGATGGTTGTGTGGAAACAATATCTTATATCCTTTGCCTCTTTTTTTGAATTGTCAATAGCCCCTAAGTAAAAAAAGAGTTGTAACCCATCCATGCTGGTTTGTTCAATCCTGATTTAGGAATGTTTTATGGAGTAAAATTTATGATATATATTAGATATGTTTTAGTGTGGATGCTTAGTTCATGTCTATTAAGTTTTTTTACAACTTTAATTGCACACAAGATAAATAAAAATTTGTTTATCTGTTATTTATTAATATTATTCATTTGTTTACTTCATTTCATACTTGTTAAAAAGTTTTATAAACTTTACAAGTTTATGGTATCTAAAAGTTCTGATATGAGATTGGAATTATACAAAGGTGCTTATTATTTTTCCAAATTCTCTCAAAGATACGGATTTATAATTAATTTGTTTTTATATTTATTATTAACTTGCCCTTTTGTCAATTATATTCAATCAGAAAAAAAACATACAGATAGCATATTTAATATATTATTTATATTAAGTTTATTCTTTTTTATAATTCAATTCCGGTTAGTTTTAATTTATTTTAATTTAAAATATAATAAAAGAAAAGAAAGGTAATTTTATTGAGCAGCCGAAATATTATCCAGCAATACATCGGAATGTTCTTTTAGTTCTGGCTTAACCGTATGCCCCAAATGCGCCAAGAAAATCTGCACGCCTTCCATACGCGCCAATTTGATTGCTGGCACAAAATCGCTGTCTGCTGTAACCAGCACAAAATCGCGCCCACTTGCTTTTTTTAAAGCCAAGGTTGCCATGTCCAAACCAATTTTCATGTCCACACCTTTTTGCGTGATGTTGGGTGCAATATCCGCAGCCGTAATCATGATGGAGCCAGTTGCCGTAAAGCTGCCTTGATTTTTAATTTTCCAAGAATCGCCATTGGTGGACACCTGCCCCATACGCAAAGCAAAAAACGGCTGCATTTTCAAGGCTTCCAACAGCCGCTTATTTTCACGCGCAATACTAGAAGCCGACAAATCCAGCTCACTGTTATCCAAAGGGTTTTTGAGTTTACCGTCCGCAGGCGGTGCATCGTAATAAATCATTGAGTTATATACATTTATGTTAAGCAACTGAATAACTACGTTGGATTCCTGCCTACGCAGGAATAACGGCAAGTGCGGTGAATTATGCCCATTTCTTGCGCCAACGTCGCCACAACGAGCCTAAAAAATAGCCCACACACCAGCCAAAATCGACACCAAACCGTGCTTTGGTTTGGGCGCGATAACGCTGAATGTGCTGCAAAAACGCCATATCACGCGTTTTAAGAAAGCGTTTCACGGCATACGCCACCATCAATCGCCACGTTTTGAACTGCAAAATCCGCAATTCGGCTTGATGATTGGGATAGTTAGACATTTTGTCTAACGCCATGGTGAACGCGAAAAACAAATCGTCAATATGTCGTTGCGACACATTGGCGGTGATGCTGCCTGCGTTTTGTCGATAGCCCAACAGCACTTCGGGCAAAGCATAAAACGATTGCGCCGCCAAATACACATAAGGCGTAAACATCATGTCTTCAAACAATTTGCCTGCGACAAATGGGTGCTGATGCAGCAAGGCGCGGCGATAGCAACGCGACCACACATACCAGCGATTTTCTTCAAACGCACGATGCAGGCTGCTTGGCGGATTCAAGTTTTGCGTATCGCGAAAATAATCGCCAAACAAAGTCGGCGCAGCAAAAGTTAAATCGCTGTATTGATGAAACATTTGCGCGTCAAATTCCACAATATCGGGCTGATACTGGTCTAGCACCGCCAAAATTTTGTCCAAAGCAGCCTGCACAAAAATATCATCGCTGTCTAAAAACAACACATAATCGCCTGTCGCGTGCGCCAAACCTGTGTTACGCGCTGCCGATAAGCCTGCATTTTCTTGCGTAATGTATTGATGCGGCACGTTTTTAGCAGTCAAATTTTGCGCGATAAACGACTCAATCACGGCTGGCGTATTATCGCGCGCACCGTCATTGACGATAATCCATTGCACGCGCTGCCGATTTTCTTCGGACAAATTGTCCCAAACCGATTGCAAAGCAGCCTGCACATAATCCTGCACGTTGTAGCACGGAATAATCAAAGAAAGGGTTGCGGGATTCATAGGGTTATATCGTGTATAGGAATATTCAGTTGGCTTTGTATGCGATACAAATTTGTCCACGTTTCGTTGTCAAACAAAGGCAAGTTCGGGCGCAACGCAAACACTTGAACATGGGGAAAGGCACTCACATTCAACGCCGCACTGCTGCCCAAGCTGTATATGGCAAACGAACGTGCAGGCTGCTTTTGAATCTGCTCAATCAAATAATCTTCAAAAATCAAAGGTGTTTGGATATACGCCACATCGGGCAAACGATACGATTCGCGTGGGTGTGGAAAATACGCATCGGCTTGAATATGGCGATTGAGCGCGGTAAACAAAGCCACATTGTCTTGTACCTGTTCAAACAAGGGCTGCCCCAGCAAAATTTTGTAGGACTGTGTATTTTCATTGGACAAAATGTCTAAATTATCGTGCCACAAGCGCAAAGGCGTGGTGTGGGCAACAATATTGGGCAACTGGCGATACAGCGTGTGATGCTGCTGCGACAATTCGCACAAATCTTTGGTTTGATAGCGAATCCCTTGCAGGCAACGGCGAATTTGCTTATTCAGATTAAACGTTTGGGTCTGATAAAAAATGCTGTTGTGATACAAATTGGCTGTGCCGTCATCAAAGGTTTCCAAATGGTTAAACGCGATGTGGCTCAACACATAATGCACCGATTCATTATCCACGCTGGCTAGATACACCGTATCGTATTGCTTGGCAATGTTTTTTCGCAATTTGGGCGACATGAATTTCTTGCGCCATTTGTTTTGCGACAACACCACATAATCGCTGTGTTCGCACAAAGCGGCAGTTTGTTGATAATAGTGGCGGAATTTGTCGTTGTCGGCTTCGGCATAGCAAATCATGAGCAAATGCGCGGGTGCAGGCTGCTTTTGTCGTATCAGTTGTTGGGCAATCCATGCTTGCAGGGGGGTTAGGCAAATGTATAGGTTTGGTTTCATCATGTCATCGCAGTCATTTATCAAAAAACAACAACAAATTATCCAGTTCACGAAAATTACACTTTTGCGTTGCCAGCGATTTGGTCGGCAACACTTCGCGCACATACCGCTTTGCTACATAAGCAAAAGTCAAAACATCGCTCACACGCGTCGCCATTTCCTGCACATTAAATTCGCGCTCCAAATCCGCATATTGCTTCAACGCTTCGTAAAAATCCGCGCCCAATGGCAACCATTTACGTGGTTTTTGGCAAGTGTCATAGTAATAATACACCTTACCATTTTTCATAACCTTTTCACGCAAACGCGCAGGTAACGACCGTTTTTTTGCCATGCTCCCCCCAATTTAGCCAGTTTAACCATCTGTTTGATGACTTTTCCAGCGCATCGATTCAGGCGACTGCGTAGGCACAACCACCGCACCCAACACACGCTCCACCGCCGCACGCGCCACAATCGGACGACCAGCCGCATTAACCAAAAACGGAATACGCAGCTCTGCCAATGCCCGAATTTGCGGTTTGGCACGCACCTTGCCTGTCAAAACCACCATTTCATCTTTATTCAAAAACAAGCTATTCATCATACCTCCAGCCCATTTCATGCCAACCAAAGCAGCCTGCACCGCCTTTTGATATGGCAGATTAAAAATCATTCAACCAATCCACCCATTGCGCTGCCAATTTCTGCTCCAAAGCAGCGGCATCGCGCAACACGCTTTCCAAACTATCGTATTGTTTTGGTTTGATAAATTTTTCAGGGCGCACCGCAGGCGTACGGCTTTGTTCACGCAAAGCAGCCTGCACTTTTTTCTCATAGCGACCAAAGCCCGAAGCGTCCCACGCACTCGTTCCTATGCTTCGCAAAGTCGCCAAATAATCGCGCAATTCTTGCGTTTGCTCGCTTTGCTGTTTAGCGCGATTCGCCTGTTCATGCGCTTGGCGCACCCATTCTTGCTGTTCATCGGCATGATGTTGCACCCAACCCAACCAACGCTCCGCATTCCATTCAGGCAACCGCAAGCTCTCGTCCAAAGCCGACATTTCTTCGCGCCATTGACGTTGTACCGCTGGTGGCACTTCCGAATCTTGCGCCAAAGCAGCCTGTATAAAATCGCGCTGTTTTGCCCAACCTGCACGCGCAGTCGGACCAAATACACGGCGCACACTTTCTGCCACGGTTGGATTTTTTACCAATTTTTGACGCGGTTTTTCATCGTCCAACAAATTCGTAGAGTTATTGACACCAGTCCAAGGGGTGGCTACGCCACCTTTATCGAAACACAACACCCACTCATGAATGCGCGTGAATCGAATTTCGCCTGTTGTTGCACACAAAACCCCACGAATCGCTTTATCGCACGGCTCACCATAACGATTTTTTGCCACTTCGCCCGATTCCATGGGCAATTCTTTATACAGCTGCACAGGACGGTCGGCACGTTTCACATGCACACCGCCCATCACTTGCACAAATTTACCCCAGTCGCCCAAATCCGCCGCACGCGCCGCACGCAAAATTTCGCTGTCTTCATCAGGCTGCTTATCGGCAAACTCACGGCGCAATTCACGCCACACCGACACAGGCGGCCCACCAATTTGCTGAAATTGACGAATGCCCCATAAGCTCGCCCAAGCGTCCACATAAGCCGCCGTTGCCGCCGCACTTTCCCCTATCAAACTCTCGTCATCATCGCCAATTTCCTGCCCCAGCGCATTTTTGCCGTCAATATTCTTGGCAATGTATTTAGCGATGTAGCCAGCAGCCGTGCCACGATTCCAATCAATCGCCTTAAAATCTACTCGCGCTTTCACATCGTGAAACACACGCCAATTTGCCTTGCTCCAAAATTCATCTTCCACCGCAAAACGCGCCGCAATCTCGCTTAAAGATTGCTTCGCTTCGCCGCGGCTCAACAAAGCAGCCTGCACTTCACGCGCGTGCTGCAAACGCTCGTCTTTGCTTGACGTCCTCCCCTTGCTAAAGCAAGGGGATTCCTACTGCGGCTAGCAATGTTTTGCTGACTCGCTTCGGTGGGTTCGTGCTGCTGACAACCTGACTGCATTGTTCACTTCACACGCGCTACGGACACGTCCTGCCCTGATTTTTGTTTTTTCAGGCAGCCTGAATGGCTTGCCCACGTTTTAACACATTGATTGCACCAACAACATCGGCATTGTTTTAATAGCCACACTCTACGCATTCAAAATTCGCCTGCGTTTGGCGGTTGTCTTTTGTCGTATGTCCGCAATTCGGACAACATCGGCTGGTATTTTGTGGCGGAACGGCAAACAAAGAACCACCATTCCAAGCCAATTTATACGCCAACTGTCGCCTAAATTCCGCCCAAGACTGGTCTAAAATCGCCCGATTTAAGCCTGATTTCTGTTTCACATTTTTACCGTGCTGTTCAACATCGCCTTTTGCTGACTTGGACATATTCGCCACTTGCAAATCTTCAACATACACAATCGCGTGGTTTTGGCTGATTTGGTTGCTGATTTGATGCAAGTAGTTTTTACGGATATTGCTGATTTTGTGGTGCAATTTGGCAATTTTGGCTTTTAACTTTTGCCAATTTTTGCTGAATTTAGTTTTGTGTTTGAACTGCTTTTGCAATTTCGCTAGTTTGCCTTTTAAGGCTTTGAAAGCGTTAATCGGCTCAAAGTATTCGCCGTTGGACAAAGTAGCAAAACGAACGATGCCCATATCAATACCGATTTCTCCGCTGTTGGGTTTTGGCGTTTCCGTCTCAAATTCTGTTTGAATGGAAACATACCACTTACCGCATTTTTGGCTGACGGTTACATTTTTCAGGCTGCCTGAAATAGCTCGGCTATTGCGGTAGCGGATAAATCCTATTTTAGGCAAATAGATACGGTTGTTGTGCTGTTCTAATTTGCAACCTTGTGGAAAACGAAAACTGTCTTTTTCGCCTTTACGTTTGAACTTTGGGAAGTCGCCGCGTTTTGCAAAAAAGTTTTTGAATGCACTTTCCAAATCTTTCAAACTCTGCTGCAACACTTGGCTGTGGCAGTCTTTGAGCCAAACTAGCTCACGTTTCCATTTGGGCAACAATGCGGTTAACTTAGTATAGCTAAATTTAAACGATTTATTCGCTTCATATTGTTCATTTTGATATGCCAAAGCCCGATTGAATACGAAACGCGAACAGCCGCAAAACTGTTTCAGTTTGCGGATTTGCTCGCCGTTTGGTATGAGTTCAAATTTGTAGGCTTTGAGAATTTTCATTGGCTAATCAAACAAAAAAGGATTGGCTATATTCTAACATTTTTTAGGACTGCTTCGCAGTCCGTGCCTGATATCCCCGACCTAAAGGACGAGACTTTACGGCACTGGCTGGTAAAATACGGCAAATTCTTTCATTTCACGAATCGAAAATAAAACAGCGTTACATAGGTCAAGAAAGTGAATGGGCTAAATTATTCTCGTTGTTGAGAACAGCCACCTCGGAAATGGTTATGAATGTGCAGCATCATGCGTATCCAACTGATGGTGTTGCGTTTAGTAAAAAGCCTATGAATCAAACTAATTTTTATCAAAATAAAAATTGGTGGTACATGTTTGTAGATGAAGAAGAAACGGATACGTTATTCTTGATTGTTTATGATATGGGCGTGGGCATTTCTGAATCTTATGTTGATTTTGCCCTGGAACCTCGCGCTGCTTTTTATTCTAATTTAGAAGATGCGCATATTGTACAAGAGGCATGGCAAGCTGGTATGTCGCGATTTATTGGCTCTGGGCGAGGAAATGGGCTTGACAATATTGTTAAGCTTGTGGAATATGCGCAAAAATCTGATGTTTTTATTTGTTCTGGCTTGGCAAAAGCAGGAACTAGAAATAAGAAATTAGTTACGTCTCAGTTAAAGGTTCCATTACAAGGAACACTTATTGAATGCTCGTTAAGCCTTTTACCGAAAGAAAACTATGATAAATAATAAAATTACCATTGATGTTTCTCAATTTTCTGAAGACCCTTGGGGGAGAGATGAGCAGGACAATCCTATTAGCAGTGGCGCTGCTTTTCGAAAACAATATTTAATTGAAGCATTTAACCAATATGATAAGGTGATTGTAGATTTTTCTAAATTGCAAGATATGCCTGATTCTGGTTTTTTGGGAGAGTCGTTTGTTGGATTAGTAAAACACGATGGCTTTACTTATGAAGAAGTATTAAAGAAATTAGTTGTGTTACCGCAAGATGAGTTTTACCCAATTACTGTTGAGCAGATTATTACATTGGCACGCGATGAATATAAACGTGTGAATATGCAAGGTAAATAAAATGCCGTCTTTTCCTGATTTATTGGATATTGCGGATAAAAGTTTAAATATTTTTACTGTAATCGCGACTGGTATTGGCTGGTGGATTGGTAAATATCAAGAAAAGCATGCTAGTAAAGAAATTTATTTCCAAAATGAAATAGATAAAATTCATAAGGAAATTAAGGATTTGTTGTTACTGGTGCGCGATGATAAACAATTTCATACTTGTCGTTATCTTGCTAATCATATTCGCCGTTCCGTTCAATCTGTGTGTCAAGAGTATCAAGTAAGGGATACCGAAATAACTCATGAATTAAGTAAACTCTTTATTTATGCAACAGGAAAAGGCGCGTATCAAGACTCTCTTGATATGGCTGAAACTTGTGATAATTTAATTGCTAAATTGGTTCTTCCAAAGAAAAAGTTAATCCGCCATAAATAAAAGCAGCCTGCACCCACATGCAGGCTGCTTTTTTATTCTTCGCCGCCCTTAAAATCCAACATTGCTTCCAGTTTCAGGCTGCATGTGTAGCCGCCGTCGTCCAAATGGTGTTGCACTTCTGTGATGAGCCATTTTTCGCGGTCAATTTCGGGCTTGAAGCCTTGCACAATCACAGGCGTTTCGGGGAATAAATCGGGGCGACCTGCGGCAAGTGTAATGCTAAATTGTGCTGCGCCACGTTGCAGTTTTTTGAATGCGGTTCGCGCTCCGCTCCATGCGTTCGAATTGCTGGCATACAAATGGCGCAGAGTTTTGACTTTTTGCCCTGTGGTGTCAATTTTGCGGTTGGCATTGGCTTGGGGCGGTTTTTGTTTGCCGTTGCGGTTGGTTTTACGCTCGGGCTGCACGTTGGTTTTGTCCACTACCACCTCTTTGCGCTTGCCTGTTCTTTTGTCGGTGTAAAACGCGCGAACGGCGTTGTAGCTGTCGGTGGTGGAATAGGTAAAGCTGTGTCTATCGCCCGATTGCCGTGTAATGGTTAAGGCTGGAATGGGCTTGCCGTTTACGGTTTGCGCTTCGCCCTCGGGCGTGAACAGAAAAATGCCGTGTTTTACGGTGGCTATCGCGCCATATTGCTCGGCTAGTCGGCTTAAAAAACTGGCATCGCTTTCGTTGGTTTGGTCTATGTGGTCAATGCGTGTGTTTTTGTAGCTTTCTGCAATTTTGCATTTTTCGCCTGTGTAGCCGTTTTGCGTGGCAATGGCTTGCACGATTTGATGCAGGGTTTGTTTGTGCCACGATTTTTCTTTTTGCTCGGCTAGGCTTTCGGCGAGGTCGGCGGCGCGTGCGGTAATGCTCAATGTATCGGGGCTGCCTGAATGGGTAAATTCGGAAAATAGGTACTCGCCTTTATCCACTACGCCTGTTTCGGCATAACCCAGCGCGAGTGTGATTTTGTCGCCCATTTTGGGTATGGCGATTGCGCCGTCGTGGTCGTCTAGCTCTATGGTTAATTCGTCCGCTTCAAAGCCGCGTTTGTCGGTTAAATCTAGGCTGATAATGCGCGATAGGGTTTGTGTGCCAAATGTTTTGCCGTTGATTGTGAGTTCTGCGATTGGGGTCAGATGTCGCCCTTGGTCGTCAAATAATTGGTCAAAGATTTTTCGGGTGGCGTTGGCGAGCGTGTCTAAATCAAAAGCCATATCATACCCCTGCGAGTGCGCGTACCATGCCCACAGCTAAACCCAATGCTTCGCCGTCCACACCGAATGCGTGGTCGGATACTTTTTTTTAGAGTCATAGTGAATGAAATTGAGCGCGGTTTGCCGTCCCACATCAGCTCGCTTTGGTCTTCCTGAATGTTGGTAATCACAAAACTACCCATTAGCTTACCTGTTCCCATGATTAAGAGGTGCGCTTGCCCTGTGTTTGCCATTTGGCGCACAAATTCAACAGTGTTTTCGCCGCCTGTGATTTCGGGGCGTAATTCGGCTTTGATGTTGATTTCATCGGGGTCTTTGCCTGTGAATTGGGACGGCGGCATGCTGCCAACGACATTTTGATGTGGGTGTTTCCATGTTTGGCTGCGGCTGATGTTTTGAAAGGGGATTGTGTTCATGTGAAATACGAACAATCCCAAAGTTGCAAGTGCCATTTTTTGGGTTTCCTTATGTTGATGCAGGGTGTGCCGTGCGCACCGTTTTTTTCAGGCTGCCTGAAAGGTTTGGTGCGCGTGGCACACTCTACGGTTTTAGTCTTTATCCATAAAACTGCTGTTGGCGCGGCGGCGTTTGGCTTGGTCGCGTTGCTGCAATTTCTGCAAGACTAAATCTGCGATACTGCGTGGGTCTTGATTGGGCGTGGCGTGAATGTGAATGGTAATGTTGTCGCCACCCATGTGCAGCCTGCTCATTCCTGCTATTTGGGGCGGTGCAAACACGGTCGGGCGTGGCAATACGCTGGGTTTGTTTTCGCTGCCTGAAAATATGCCGCCTAATTTTTCGGCTGCACGAACTGCCATTGCACCCATATTAAGGCTGCTTGAACCGCCCATTTTTGCTAACAGATTCGCGCCGCCTTGTCGCAGACGCTCAACCATTTGCCAGCCGCCAAAACGTGCCACATCGCGCTGACTGAACACCACTTCGCCTTTGTGGACAATGCCTGCGGCTTCGTTCACACCGCCTGCACCTGTGTAGCCACCGCGCGAAAAACCTGCCACGCTTCTTACTTTATTCCAAACGCCTGTTGCTGCTTGTCCAAAGCTGGAATGGGCAATCGCGTGTTTAGCAGCCTGCACTTTGGCAATTAAGCGGTCAAAATTGGCGATTAAGCTGGCAATCATGCTGATTGGACCTGCAAATGCGCCAATCAATGGGTTATCGCGCAAAATACCACGCAACCATGCCCAACCTGCTGCAATGGCGTTTTTGACTTTTTCCCAGTTGAGATACAACGCTGCCAATAAGGACACAGCAAGAATCGCCCAACCAAATGGATTGCTGACTAAAAATGCCTTGGCGACATGCCCAAAGCCGAGCAAGGCGGTGGAAACGATGCGAATGCCGCCGCCAATGGCTGTAAAAATACCTGTGCCACCGCTCATGCTGGTAAATAGACTTGCCCACGCCAATTTCATCGCTGCCATTGGGACAAGTACAGCCGCAATCACAGCAAACAAAGCCGCAAACGCCACCAAGCTAATGCCAATCGCGCCAACAATTTTCAGCAGAGTATTAGCGGTTTCGGGGTTGGCTTTTGCCCAAATGCCTAACTTGGTGCTGATGTCGTCAATCCAGCCAATCACGGTGCGGATTTCTCCCTGCATGGATTCGCCAACTGCCACCATTAAATTGGTAAATGAGCCTGTGGCGGAATCCCAAAGGTTGGTTACTGTGCCTAATGTGGCGTTTACGCGCTGTTGTAAACTGGCTTGCGCTTCCATTTTAGCGGCAAATTCGTTGTAGCCTGCTTGCCCTTTGTCAATCATAGTGTTTAGGGCTTGCAGCGTTTCTGCGTCATCGCCAAAAATAGATTTGAGAATGTCTAGTCGCGTTTCTGTGGTTAGGTTTTTTAGTTTGGCTAATTGCGTGTAGGCATTCTCTAATCCGCCAAACTCGCCCTTGCCGTCTGTAAACGACAAATTAAAATCAGCGGATACTTGCCCCAACTTCTTGGCATCGGAAATGATTTTGTTAATTTTGGCAGTCGCCATCATGGACGAGAATACTTTACGCAGTGCATTACCTGCGCTATCGCCACTCAACCCTGCTTGGTCAAGCATACCAATCAGGGGCGAAAAGGTTTTAATCGCGGCTTCGCCTTTCATTTTGGTAATGTCTAGCGCAGGGGATAACTTGGAAAATGCGCCCAAAATATTACTGTCGTCTGTACCCATGTAATAGAGTTTTTGAACTCTATCCATTAAACCTAACATTTCTTTTTCGCTCGCTCGCGTGGCATCTTGCAGCTTGGCTGCCATTTCTGCTGCTGCTTCGGGCGTTTTTTTCAGCTGCACCGCAAGCAATGCTGCCGCTTCGCCTGTGCCACCTAAAATGGTTTGAGCAGACACGCCTTGACGGATTAACATGGTCATCAGGTTTTTAAAGTCGGCGGTTGTGCCAGGTAATCTGTCGCCTAAACTGGTAGCGAGCGCGTTCACTTTTTCGTATTCAGGCAGCACTTTCCCTGCGCTATTCATCATCGCTACACGCAATTCCATTCCCGCGCTTTCGCTTTCGGCATAGGCTTTGATTGGCACAGACATTGTACCGCCTACGGTAGCCGCACCCATTGCCGCGGTTGTGGCTTTACCTTTCAGGTTGCCTGAAAGTTCCTTTGCTTTGCTGACGGTTTCCTGTGCTTTGCGCAGCCTATCCAAAGCGGCTTTTTGTTTAGTTGCGCTTGCGCTCCTGCTGCATCTCTGGCGGTAATGCCGTAGGTTTTCAGCTTGCTGTTGAGTTCGCTCAATTTATCGCTGCTTTTGCTTTGCGCGTCTTTGAGTTTGTCGGATTGTTGGGCAAGTTCGGCTAATTTTGCAGCTTGTGCTTTGGTTGGCACGCCTGATTTGGCGATTTCATCGCGCAAGGCTTTTACTTCGCGGCGGTTTTCTAAAATGGCGCGGCTGGTCTTTTGCATTTGCGCGTCCAACTGATTGCGTTGCACAATCAATCGTTGCGCTTTATCCAAGCCACTTAATTCTTTTTGCAACCCGCTTAAATTGCCCGTCAAACCACTAGCCGCATGGCGCACGCGCTCAAATGCGCTGCTGGCTTTATCCGTGGCTTGCATAATGATTTTCATCACTAGGTCAGTCATCATCATCTCCGTGCGTTACCAAAACCGCGCGATGCGTCCAACGCAGCAAAGCGAGTAGTGGGTAGTCCCCAAATGCGGCAACGCCACCGCCAAAAGCTGCCGCGCATTGAGCGAGACAATCGGCGATGGCGTTGTAGTATTTCAGCTCTTCTGTGTGAGCGGCTTCCCACACATTGGGCTGCTGGCTGATTATTGCGGCAAATTGGTTGGCTCGGAATCGGATTCCGATAGGTAGCCCAATTCCGTCAAAGCAGCCTGCATTTCCGCTTTCGCATTTGGGGACGCTGAAAAAAAATCAATAGCCGCATTCAATGCCTGCGTTTCGGGCAGCGTGAGTTTGCCATACATTGCGCGTGTGATGGACGGCGTGGCAATGCGCGATAGCAATTTTTGCACGGTGTCGGTGTGTTTAATTTTGATTAAGTCTTGTCCCATGCCGTCCATGTCTTTGCCGATTGGTTCGCGCAAAACAAATATGCCACTGGTCAGGGCTACGGTTACGGTGTTGTCTGGGTTGATTTTAATGGTGGGATTCATGGTGTTTCTTTCTGTTTGGATTGCAGGCTGCATGGTTGTTAGATTACATCAAGCCCAATGCCTGACGCAGTTCTTTACGCTCGTCTACGCCGCCAAAGCTGGCTTTGTTTTGCATAAAATCCAGTTCCAAGATTTATTCGCTGTTTAGCGTTTCTTCCAGTAAGTCAGGGCAACTTTGAACTTGTGTTCGCCACCTTCGCCTTGTTTGTCTGTACCTGGGTCGGCTTCAATAATGCGACCGCGCCCTTCGCCTTTTAAAATGCGATAGCCTGTGCCGTCTTCTTCTTGCAATGCGCCTTGATAGCGAAATAATTTGCCATTAATCGCGCTGGTCATCGTTTTGAGCATATCTGCGTCATAACCTTTGGACGTGATTTCCATTTCTAATTTTTCAAAACCGTGGGCAACGGTTAATTCGCCCATTGCGCCACCGGGGGTGTAGTCTTCGGTTTTGCGCGAAATTTTGGGGCGCGAAATATCGACAATCACGCCGTATTGATTTTCGTCGTCTGTAAACAGGTTGAAACCTTTGAGTTGTTTGGGCATTTTCATTTGTTTTGGTATCCTTAATTTTCTATATTGCAATTCGCTTTACAGTCAATTTTAATGGGGTTACTATTTGGCTTATTCATTCTTTCATCGGTATAGATTGAGAAACGCTGTTAAGTTCCCGCTTAACGGCGTTTTGTTTTGTGCAGGCTGCTTGTTGTTAAACGGTTGCTGCTTTGAAGCTATTGGCAAAGCTAATCACTTTGTCCACCAAGTTTACAAAGAATGTGTCGCTGTTGTATTGCTCAAACACCATGTTTTCCAATGGCGGAACGTATGTCCATTCGTAGCTAAATGTGAACTGTCCTGCTTGCACGGTTTGACTGGTATTTTTGCTCTTGTCCACAAACACACGCGCTCCCAAAATGTAGCCTTTGGCAACGTATTCGGCTAATTTGGCGTTAATCATCATGATGATGTCTTCCATTAAGCTCGGGTGCATGGGTTTGTCCATTGCCCACATAAAGCCGCTGGCAATGGTTTCTTGAATGATTTGCGCGGAACGGGTTGCCACTTCAAACGCCATCATTTTGTCGTTGGAGCAGGTGCGATTGCCCCACACGCGGAAACTGTCTTCACGAATCAGCGTGGTTACATCAGCATTATTCAGGGTGTTGGCATCGCATTTGGAATCTAAAATATCAAAGCTGCGTGAGAATTGCAGGCTGCTTACGCCGTTGATTTCGGTGTTGGAAATGGATTTGTGCCAGCCGATTTGTTTATCCAACTTGGCACGCGCACCTAAAATTCGGGCAACGGTTGCGGCGGTGGTGCTGGTTTGGGTGGCGGTGTTGAATGCCATAAATTCGTTGTCAATCAACATCAATTCGCGGTTGCCAAAGTTTTTGCGGTATTCTGCTACTTTGGTCAATTCGGCTGAACCGCCTGCGCGGCCATATGCAAAGGCGCGTGTGCGCTCGGCAACACTCACCAATTCTTTCAATACGTCCAAGCTATCCAACTCGGGAATACCCAAGATTTTTGGGGTGTAGCCCAATGTGGCTTTGGCGCGTGATAGGGCTTTAATGCCTGTGTGGGTGTCGCCTGTTGATGTGCCGATGATGTTGGCTTTGAGTTCGCTTGCGTTATCGCTATGTGGCACGCGCACAATCACAATTTGCGCGTCTGCTTGGTCAATGATGGCATCGAGCGATTTGGCGAGTGTGCCTGTGTTGCCTGCTTTGCCCAAAACTTCGTTGGCTGATGTGTAAAAAACAGGGCGGTTGAGTGGGAATACGCTGTTATCGGCATCGTCTGCGGTGCAAACCATGCCGATAATGGCGGTAGAAATGTCGTCAATGGCGCGTGCGCCTGTGGTGTATTCTTTGGTGGTAATGCCGTGGTGTCGGGCTGCGTTTGTCATAATGCGTCCTTATCAAAAAGCAACAACAAATGGCGTTTATTATGCCGTTTTGATTCGATTTGGCAGCTAGCAAAGGCGTTTAACCGCGCTTTTAACGCTTTGGGGCAAAAAAGCAGCCTGCACAGGACATAAACCCAAGTGCAGGCTGCTTTTTTTCTTATTTTTGATTAAAAGATTGCGCTAAACCATTTGGGCTAAACCGCGCAGGCTGATGCTACGCGCGAAATTCTCCCCACATTTTGCAAGATAAACCCACTTATTATTTATTTCATACCGTGCAACAAAGTTTCAAATCCTGCTTATTGCAAGCAGGATTTTTTACAACTGTGCAAATTGAGCAATCTCATCGCTGGCTATTACCTATAAAACCGCTGCAACTTTGATACCATAAACGTTTGGATTTGAATTTATAGCATCAAATATAACAACAGCGACGTTGCAGTCGCTTTTGTTGTTGCAGGCTGCTTGAAATCAGTAGTTACAAATAACCAACTCACCACGCTGTATGCGGCTTTCTGCTTTGCGCCCCACAGAATAAGCTAGCTGCAATTCTGTAATATTAAACTCGGCAAACAATGCGCGAATATCGGGGTGGTCATTAATACTCAACATCATCTTACCTTGCATGGTTCGCATCGTTTGAGCAAGCTGTTCGTATTCCGTCCAATCAAATACACGCTCGTAACCTGTGACTTGCCAGTACGGTGGGTCGGCATAAAAGAATGTATGCGGTCGGTCGTAGCGTTTGACACAACGTTGCCACGGTTCGTTTTCAATGAATACCCCACCTAGCCGTTGTCGTGCAGCCTGCAATTTTTCGGCGATTTGCGTTGCATTCCATGCTTTTTCTGTCGTCGCTGTACCAAATGTTTGACCCGTTGTTTTGCCACCAAAGGTATTGCACTGCAAATATAAAAGAACCGTGCTGCACGTTGAATATCAGTCAGTAATTCGGGTGGCGTAGCGTGCAGGCGTGGGAACGGTGCTCGTTACACCGCCACGCAGCCGTTTTTGTTTTGTCTACCCTGTCTGTGTTTCAGACAGGGTTTTTGCTATTTCAGGCTGCCTGAAAGCTGTTTCGCCAACCCATTCGGACTAAACCGCGCAGGCTGGTCATAACCCAAGCAGCCTGCACACCATTCGCTGCAAAACCATTTTTTCACGTTTTGGCGCAAGGCAGGTAAGGCAATCCCCAAACAGCCAGCCCAATCGTACTTCGCACCTTTGGTTTGAGCGTAAAACTCATGTATGCGCTGCTCAGGCAAATCCACGCGGATTAAATCCCACTTGTCAGGCGGCAAGGGCATGACTTTGAAGCGCACACCGCCGTCTCGGATTGAACTGGAATAGCAGCTATATACGCCATTTACCGTTCTGCCAAACGTGCGCGGTACTTGGGCGCGGTACAATTTGCAAATCTTGGGTAATGTACGCGCCTTGATTTAATGCATTTAAAAAGGCTTGGTGCTGCTCGGCAGTAATGGTTTGCGCGGTTTGAGGTACGGTTTCGTGAATGGTGTCGTCAAAAAATGTTTGTACGCCGTAATCAAAATAAATACTCATCGATTATCTCCTTTAAAAACCGATTGCAAACCAGCGCACTCCGCCAGCCTCTGCACCTGTGTACATTTCTCGTACATAGGCTGTGAAATTGTGATTACGCAAAGTGGCGGCGTTGGTTGGCGTGCCTTGGTAGCCTGCACCGCAGGCGACAACCGACAATACTTTGTTTGGAAATGTAATGGGATAGGTGATATCAAATGTATTATTCCAGCTGGGCAAATCGTTGTAATAGAAACTGCCCCATTGCAAAATTAAGCCATTGGGTAATCGGGTATAGCCGTTATCTGTGGCTTGAACGGCGAACTCATTACGGCGCGTGAAGTAATCGTGCAGGCTGCCGTAAGCTTTTGTCCAAACGCTGGCGGCGCTAACTGTCATTAATTGTTCGTGGCGGTCTTGGTTGATATCGCCTTGTGCTGTTCCCATCAAAGCGATGCGCCATGAGCCGTTGCCTTCGTGGGAAGTTTCAATCCCTGCACGAGTGATTCCGCCTGTTGCTAAATGTAAAAAAGCACTGCCCAAAGCATTGGTATTGTTTATCCAACTGCCATACCAATTATCTGAATGACCTTGAATTTTTAAATTTCCATCAATCGTTCCGCCTGTTTTGGGTAGATATTCGGTGTGGGTGTGCGCTGCTGGGGCAAACGTGGCTGGCTTGCCTGTGATGCTTGCCCATGTGTGAGTGTGGTTACTGGCGGCAAAACGTCCCACAACTTTGTTAATCGCGCCCTCCACCCAACTTTCATAGGCGACGTTTTGATGCTTGGTAACGGTTGGAAAGCGAATGCGTGTTTGTTGCGGATTCTTTTCGGACGAAGTAAACAGAAAATTCAAAGATTTACCGTCTATGCCAGCAGGATTAAATTCAAGTTGCCAGTGTCCACCTTTGACGTTGAATCTCATTTTTTCCCAACTGCTCGTTTCGCCAACAATAATGGGATTGATGAATGTTTTGCTGCCTGCAATGGCTTGGTTGGCAGTTAAACTGACTTTGCTGGCGGCAAGGTCATACGCGGCTTTGACGGCACTGGGTGTCGCAGCTTTGTCGGTTGCGGTGCTGCTGGTAGAAGCTGAGAGCATGACAATGCCTGCCACCGCACCACTGGCTTTATCGATTTCATGCGTATGCGTATTGCTAACGGCTAAATTGGTTGTGGTTGCTGTGATTTTGGACGGTTTACCCAATGACAAAGTTTGATTGTCGCGTAACACGCCACCGCCAGTTAAACCTGCTCCTGCTGTGATAGTGGTGGCATCGCTTTCTAGTTTGAGTTTTAGGTATTCGGTTCGATCGCCCAATGCGGTAAAAATTTGATTGATTTTGCCGTTTGCGCCACCGAGCACGCGGTCGCCTGTTTCAATTTGCTCAATGGCACCGCGCCATTGGGCTTGTAAGTTTAATTGAGTCATGATTGCCTTTCTGGATTTTAAATACTGCCGAATGAATAGCTGCCGTCAAAAGCGATTTCGCCATTCCACAAAATGGGATTGCTGCGAAAATCTAAATAAAGCAGCCTGCACCGCAATGGGGCGATTTCGGCTAGGATTTGCTTGATTTGCTCGCCTTGTTCTATGCTGATAACACGCGATAGCACCACGCCATAAGTTGCCCAATCGCCATCGTTGCCGCCAAAATAGTGCTTGCCATTAAAAGAGATGTTGCCGTTGTATTGCTGCTCGCTTGCGCGTTCGATGATTTCTATTTCGCCTAGCTGCAAATCGCGGAACAACTGGCGAATCATGGCTGGCGTGCCTTTGTGTTGATGTTTGGCAATGTAGTTTTGAATGATTTGTCGTTGTGCGGTTTCGCTTTCGGCAAATATCCAGCCTTCTGCATCGGAGATGCTGTTTTCCCATGCCAAAAAAGGTAGAAATTCGGCAGAGCAGTGCAGGCTGCTGTGGTTTTGTGTGATGACGCGCCAATCTATTTGGGCGATTTGCTGGCTGCTTAATTGGGATAGCGTGTGTTGCAAGGGGCTGTTGTTGCTGGGGATTAAGCTGTCGGTCATGTTAATTCGCTGCTTTCTATGCTGACGATTCGGATAAATTCGCCGCTTTGGCATATCACGTCGTGTTGTGGTTCGTGCAAAATGACTTTTTCTGCACCCACTACGTCTAATGCACCAATGATTTTGGATAAGGCAAGTTGTGCGCCCAAGCCGCTATGTTCGGCAATGAGTTGTTGCAGGGCGGTTTGTTGGGCTTGCTGCACGCTGGTTTTGCCTAACTGACTCTGGTAGCGCGTGGCATAGCGCAGGGTAATGGGTTTGGCGGTGGCAGCTTGCACGGTAACGCTATCGCACAAGGGGCGTTTGTCTTCGGCAGACAAATATTGCTGCACATGGGCGAGCAATTCTGGACTGGCAATGCCTGCGTTGCTGTGCGATTGAATGTACACCAACACATCGCCTGCGCGTGGCTGCACGGCATAGGCATCGGCAACATCGTCCAAGTCTAGTGCGTGGGCGATGTATGCCAAGCGCGGGCCAGCGGCGGCTAGTTTTTCGGGATAAAGCTGCACTCTGCGTCTTAAACTGCTGTCGCTTTCGTTGATTTGGGCGATGGGCGGATTGGCATATGGGTTGGCGGCTTGAATGATTTTGCGCGACATATTGCGACTGGCGGCAATGTGGTCTAAATCGTTGCCTGTGGCAAAGGCTAAAAATGTGGCAAGCGTGGCTTCGTTGATGCGTTGGCGCAATAACATTTCGCTGTATGCTTGTTGCTGCAAATCAATAGTGAGCGGCTCGCTTTCTAGCTCCAATGTGGCGGCAACCACGTCTTTGATGTGGTTGGGACAAAGTTCAATGAGCCGCGCTTTTTTGCTGGCAAAAATGGCTTCAAACGTGAATTCTTCTATGACTTTGGGCGGTGGCAACTGGCTTAAATCAATTTCTTTCATGCTGGCACCTTCACAACAAAATTTAGGGCTTGTTTGCCCAAACGTCCGCGCAACTGAATTTGGACATTGATGCGTTCTTGGTTGCGCACGGCTTGGATTTGGGCTTGCTCAATTTCAAAACGCGGCTCCCATTTGGCGATTGCCATAATCACAGCGGCATTGCAGCGCAGCAACGTCGCTTCGCTGAGCGGCGTATCAAGCAACTCGGGGAGCAGGCTGCCATAGGGTTCGCGTTGAATGCGTGTGCCAATACGTGTGAACAAAATATTGTGGATAGATTGCTGCACATGCTCGGCAAGCGACATCATGCGCCCTGTTTGTGCGTTCATCATTGCGGTGCTCCTGTTGTGCCACCGCTGTCGCCTGTGTGGGTGTGGCTATGCAACACCACGCCGTTGCTGGACAATGCGCCGCCAATATGTTGCAGGTCGCCCGAAATGGTGGTGCTGCCGCCTGTGCCATTGCTGCCTGCCATGCCCGACAAATAAGTGAGCAAATTTTCTACGGTTAGCTTGCCTGTGAACGTGGCTTGCGGTGTGTCAAATGTGATGGCTTGGCTGGCTTGGACGGTTGCGGTTTGAATGCCCGAAATGTGCAGGCTGCTTGCGGCGTGGTTGTATTCAAAACGTGCGCCATCGGGAAAAGTGATGACGGTTTCATCGGCAGATTGAGCTGGGCTGGGAAAGGCGGTGGACATTAAGCCGCACAAAACCAAGCCATTAGCGGTTTCGCCGCTGGGGCTGATGACAATACAGTTTTCGCCCACGCTGGGCGGACGATGAACCGACACGCCGCCTGCACACGGCACAAAATAGGGCAACCAATCGCTTGTTAATTCGCCCAAAGCCACGCGCACGCGGCATTCGGACGGATTAACTTGGGCGATGTTGCCTTGTTTGATTAAGTTGGCGATTTGGCGATTGTGTTCGGCTTGCATGGCGATGATTGCGCGTGTTAAATGGTGTAATTATGCAAGCGGTTGTTTGAGCGTTGTGGCGTGAGAGTGGTTAAAAGCGCGGTTTAACGGCAAAGATAAAAGCAGCCTGTAACGCTTCGGGATTGCCGAAAGGTTGCAGGCTGCTTTTTCTATCAGATTTAGCCAAATATCTCGGAATGAGAACCTAACCGAACAAGTATCAAGGCGTTTTCTTTCCTGCCGTAAATTAAAACCAAATCAGGCTTGATATGGCAGTCTCTGTATCCGTTTTTGTCATTCACAAGCGCATGGTCGCGATATTTTTCAGCAAGCGGCAAATCATTTACCAAACAAGTTAAAACTTCTGCCCATTCCACTGTCGCAAGCTCTAAAAACTGCTTTTTCACATCTCGCTTAAACTGCCCTTGAAAAATAATTTCTCTGCTCATTTCGCCAATTCCTGCATTGCTGCAATAGCTTCTTCAACGGTTTTATAGCGTTTGGCTGTCTCAAATTCGGATTCCGCATCTTCAATCGCTTTACGTGTGATTGCATTAGGAATGCGGTTTACGTTGTGTTCAAATGAAATGGGAATGGTTTGGGTAGTAGCAATCTGATTAAAAAACAGTTTGACTGCTTGTGCTGGCGTTAATCCGTAGCTCTCAATGACTGGAAATGCGCGTTCTTTCAAACTTTTATCCATACGGATATTAAAATTTATTGCGCTCATGTTTAATTCCTTAAATATTTAAAAGTAATCAAATAATAAAACATTTGTTTTACTTTTTCAATATTTTCATTTCATGCTCCAACCGAGACTTTGTTTGCGCTGCTGCACTTGCTGCTCGGTCTGCGATTGCTCTCCAAGCGTTCTAGCGCGTTCATTGACGTCCTTCCTTCCGTGAACAAAGGGAAGGACGTCAAGCTGTTGCGAAATATTGCCGCAACACGGTTTCCACAATCTGCAAATCGTCATCGGAAAAACCTAACAATTTGCGCTGTGGGCGGTTGCCTTCGCCGTATTGGTGGGCGTGGGCGATGTAGGCGGTTAAGCCGCTTAAAAAGCCGATGGCGGCTTCGTGTGATGTGGCTTTGAGTTTGAGGTATTTGAATTGGTTGATTTTGCGGAACATGAGTTTTTCATGTATGCGCTTTTTGCCGCTCTTATCGGGAACGTAAATGAATTTACGGTTAAATTTTGAAACGCCGTCTTGTCCTAATGAACCGCCACGCGATAAAGCAAAACCTTGAACATAATCTGAATCATAGGAACTGCGTTGATAGTAGCCACCGCCCTTGTGAAAACGATAAGGAAAGCCGTATTTTTTATCGTGTTCAGGGCGTTTAATGGTGAGCATTTCACGCAATTGGCCGATATTACGCTGTCTCATTTCTGGGCCATCGTAAATAAACATTCGCCCAACTTTCAATTCTTCGTTTCTGCGTAATTTACGATAACCTTCCAAATAATCTTTATCACTGTCTTTTCTGCGACGCATGGGGCTACCGTCAGGCTGCAAATTGGCAATAATGCGCTCGCGGTTGTTTTGGCGAATTTTTGCACCAATTTTGCGCATCATTTTTTTGCTTTCTTGTGGCGACAAGCGTTGGGTTAAGGTGTTGAGATTATCTAGGTAAATATCTAGTGCGTTCATGGTTTATAGCCCTAATGTGGTGGCTAAATCGGTATCGCGTTGTGGTTCGGCTGGGTGTGTGATGTGGACGTTGTTGTGTTCGTCAATCAAGGCGGTGGTGCGCTCGTTGAGTTTGAGTTCAATCAGCAAATCTGCGCTGCTGTGTCCGTTTAAATCTGCCTCAAAGGTAAACGCATTCGGGATAACCGAGCCTTGCCCCAAAATATCTGGCTGGTTGGTTTGCAGCCAGTTGATAATGGCGACTTTTAACACGTCTATATTGCCGACAAAATCGGTAATTAGTAGCGTGAGCGTGTAGTGGTCGGTGTATCCAAGCGTGCCTTTGTGGGCTTCTACTTGTCCGTTGGTAATGTAGAGATGGAGTTTGTCGGGGTTGTCGCGCAATTCGGGCAGGGCGGTTTCTAGGGCGGTGCGTAGGGATTTAGGCTTTTCCATATTTTTCTATTTTCTCTTGACAGGTAATGCAGTGGGTGCAGCCTTTGACGGCGGCTCTTCGGGCTTCTGGGATTGGCTCGCCACAGGCGTGGCATTCGTGCGCGGATTGGTTGGCGCGTGGGGTTTGGGTTGCCGACCAGCGTGCTAATGCTGCGGCGCGGTGTCGTTCTTCTAGGTCGCAGGCGCGGTCAATCATTTGGGACATGGAATTCTTTCTTGACACACGCGGCGAGTGTATCGCGTGCGATTTTGCATTGTTGAAAAGCGTGGTCGGCGGCTTGATAGGCGCGGACTAAATCAGCATTGGTAGCCAAGGCGATGTTGGGTCGTACGCATTCGGGAACGGCTGGGCAGCTAATGACGTTGATTAGTGCAGGCTGCCAAAAGGACGGTGGCGATAATGGCTTTGTTCATGGTTGCAGGGCTTTCTTGATGTGGCTGGGCAGAGGTTGGCTTGCCCATTGTGGGTTTTGTTGCAGGGCGATGTCTAGCTGCTGGCGGCTTTGGGCGGCGGCTTGCTGCCATTGGTTGAGCTGATTTTGCAGCTGGATTTGGTTTTGCTGCATTTGCGCTATGGTTGCTTGGGCGTTTTGGGCTTGCTGTTGGCTTTGGGCAACTTGTTGGTGCGGGTGTTTGTTTTGCGTGTGCTGCCAAGCGGCAAGGGCAAGCAATGGGATATTGACAATGGCTGCAACACACAGGGCATAGGTGGCAAGTTTGTTTATCATGCTAGGCTGTCCGCTGTCCATTGGGTGTTTAAGTCGTCCACGCCGTGCTGAATGTTTTGGGTAACGCGGCGTACCCAGCCTTTGCCAAAGGTGCTGAACGTGGCGATATGGGTATAAAACGCTAGGCGTTCGGCATGAAAGCGGCTGACCAATTCGGCTTGGTTTGCTTTTTTGATGGCTGCCAAGGTTTGTTTGCCGATGATGCCATCGTCTGCCACTTTGGCGGCGCGTTGTAGGATTTTGCTGGCGTTTTGAATGCCGTGATTGACGCAGGCATCAAAATATTGGAAAGCGATAGCAGCAGGCATTTGGCTGGCTTGGCTGTTTTCCCAATAGGCGCGGCGATAGATGGCAATCGCATCGTTGCGCGACATACTGCGCATGCTGCCTGTGTAGCCATTGGCTTGGGCGGTGGCTTTGGTAATGCCCCAGTTGGTTTCGCCACCTGGGTCGCGTGGGTGGTTTACGTAGCCGCCTTCGTGCGACAAGATGCGTTCTATAAAAATATCAAATGCTTTTTGAGTCATGATGTTGTTCTTTCTTTTGTTGATTAAATTGCAAGCGACGAAGCAGCCTGCAAAATTGGGAAAGCTGAAAACTGGCGTGAATTTTGCCAATGTTGCCGCCTGCTAATAGGACGCTACCTGTTTGCAGGGCGAGTGTGAATATGAGCAGCCATTCCAGTAGTTCGTTGAGTTTGAAATGAGCAGCAAGGACGAGCGACATCATTTGTAGAAATGTGAAATAGGCTAAATAGGCAAAAATGGGCTTGTGCGCTCTGCCACGTTTGTCAAAAAAGAGAATGGATAAGGCACACGCGCCTGCTAGGGCTTGAATGGCGGCATATTGCATAGGGGTCATGACGGATTATTCTCCACGTTTTGACTTTGGTTTTTTTTGTCCAAATAGGCGTAGGCGTATTGAATGGCAACAACGGTAAAGGCGGCGGCAATGGCTGCACCTGTGAATTCGTTGATTTTGAGCGGCACGGAGTCTGGCAAAAGGAAATTGACGATTTCGCTGGCATCTTCGCCACCAAATAAGCCTGATAAACCGCCTGTGCCTATCAATGCGATTCGCCCTGTTCACATTCGGGAGTATTTGGATTGGCGCAGTAAAGCGGCGAAAACTCGGGCAAATCGCGAAGTGGCGTTGTTTAGCCATATTTTTAATAAGGCGCGTGAATGGGGTTATACGGATAATGAAAATCCTGTGCGCGGTGTCAAGAAAAATGTGGAAAAAGGGCGCGATGTGTATGTGTCGGACGATATGTTTTGGCGTGTGTTCAATCGTGCAGATAGGCATATTCAACAGTTGATGTTGGTGGCTTATTTGTGCAGCCAGCGTGTGGGCGATACGTTGAAATTGCGTGTGTCGGATTTTCGCGATGGCGCGTTGTGGATTCAGCAGAATAAAACAGGTAAGCGATTGCGTGTGGCGTTGGTGGGTGTGTTTGCTGATGTGGTGGAGCAGATTTTATCCGAGCGTGGCAATGCAAAACATGATTTTTTGTTTTGCAAAGATGAGCGGCCGATTTCGTATAACCAGTTGCGCTATGGCATGGACAAGGCGCGGCGATTGGCTGGGGTGGATAAGGCGGATTTTCAATTTCGGGACTTACGCGCCAAGGCTGGTACGGACAAGGATGAGGAACTGGGACTAAATGCGGCGCGTGATTTGTTGGGACATAAAAATAGTAGTATGACGGTGCAGTATGTGCGTCATCGCAAGGGGAAATTGGTGCAGCCGACCAAGCTGGATTGGGGCGATTTATTGACGTGATTTTTGGGTGTTTTTGGGGCGTTTTTTGAGGCGTTTTTTGAGCGAAATGTAGAACAGACGAAAAAATGTAGAACGAATCACGCTGTTTTAAAAACAAAGCAACCGCATGAAAAGCTAGATTTCATGCGGTTTTTTGTTTGGTGGGTCGGGTGGGTTTCGAACCCACGACCAAGGGATTATGAGTCCCCTGCTCTAACCCCTGAGCTACCGACCCAAGTGCAAGGAAAGTCGCATATTATAAAAATTTACGAATAAAAGGTCAATCATTACAAAAAAATAGAGCAATCTGACTATTTTAGAGTATAATGCCTAAACTCTTTAATAACGAATCCACACACCAAGGAGACAATCCATGCAGCACACATTCAACCCCTTAACCATTCGCAGCAAAGAACTGACTCCCATTGTGCAAGGCGGCATGGGCGTGGGCATTTCGGCTTCCAGTTTATCCAGCGCGGTGGCGCGTGAAAACGGCATCGGCACAATCGCCAGCGTGGATTTGCGCCATTTGCACGAAGATTTATTGGCAGAATCCAAAATCAACCCGACCGAAGAAAAATATTGCCAACTCAATCACATTGCGCTTGACCGCGAAATTCAATCCGCCAAAGCACAAAGCAACGGCAAAGGTTTGATTGCGGTGAACGTGATGAAAGCGGTTAAAGACCACGCGGCTTTGGTGCGTCAAGCGTGTGAATCGGGCGCGGACGCGATTGTCATGGGTGCAGGTTTACCGCTGGATTTGCCCGAATTGGTGGGCGGTTACAAAAAAGATGTGGCGTTGTTGCCGATTTTGTCGGAATCGCGTGGCATCGGTATCGTGTTGAAAAGATGGATGAAAAAAGGTGTGTTGCCCGATGCGATTGTGATTGAACACCCTGCTCACGCGGCTGGACATTTGGGCGCGATGACGGTGGACGGCGTAAACGATGAAAAATTTGAGTTCAAGCGCGTTATCACAGAAACGATGGAAATCTTCAAAACATTGGGCTTGGAAAGCGAAAAAATCCCGTTGATTTTGGCTGGCGGCATGGCGAATTTTGACAAAATCAGCACCGCACTCAAAGAATGGGGCGCGAGTGCGGTACAAATCGGCACAGCGTTTGCAGTAACGCAAGAAGGCGACGCGCACATCAATTTCAAAAACACGCTGGCTGGCGCAGAACGCGAGCAAATTGTGGAATTCATGTCGGTGGCGGGCTTGCCTGCACGCGGCGTAAACACACGCTTTTTGAGCAGCTACACCAAGCGTTTGGACAAATTGCAAGCCAACGCCAAAGCCGACCCACGCCGTTGTACGCAAGGCATCAACTGCTTAACCACTTGCGGTTTGCGCGATGGCTTGGAGAAAATCGGACAATTTTGCATTGACATCAAATTGGCAGAAGCGTTCCGCGGCGAAGTGGATAAAGGCTTGTTTTTCCGTGGCAAAGACCCATTGCCATTTGGTTCGGCAATCAAATCGGTGCGCGAAACAATGGAATATTTGCTAACGGGTGTGATGCCTAATCAAACTGCTCGCTAAATCAGCATAAACCTAAAAAAGCAGCCTGCACTTTTTGTTAAACAAGATTTGGACAAAAGGTGCAGGCTGCTTTTTTGTATAATACGGCTCTTTTGATTATTTACACCCAACCATGATACCGCACGAATTTATAGACGACTTGCTTGCTCGCACCGATATTGTTGATATTATTGACCAATATGTACCGCTCAAAAAAGGCGGCGCGAATTACATGGCGTGTTGTCCGTTTCACAAAGAAAAATCGCCCAGCTTTTCAGTCAGCCCAACCAAACAATTTTACCATTGTTTTGGCTGTGGGGCGCATGGTTCAGCGATTGGTTTTGTTATGGAACATCAAGGGCTTTCGTTTGTGGAAGCGGTGCAAATGCTCGCCGACCGCGTGGGCATGACCGTGCCAAATGTTCGCAGCGAAACGTCCGAAAGCACCGCCCAACGCGCCGCCCGAAAACAGCAACAACAAACGCTGGAAAACATCGTTCAGGCAGCCTGTGAATTTTATCGCCAACAATTACCGCAAAATCAACAAGCCATTGATTATGTGAAAAAACGCGGTTTGTCGCGTGAAATCGCGGAACACTACGGCATTGGTTATGCACCTGACGGTTGGCAGCCGCTCGCGCAGATTTTTCAGCCGTATCCATCCGCGCCGTTGGTGGATAGCGGCATGGTGTTGGACAACGAAGGCAAGCATTACGACCGTTTCCGTCATCGTTTGATGTTTCCGATTCGCAATGTGAGCGGTCAAGTGATTGGTTTTGGTGGGCGCGTGTTGGACGACAGCAAGCCGAAATATCTCAATTCACCTGATACACCATTGTTTGATAAGGGGAAAAATTTATACGGTTTGTACGAAGCACGTCAGGCGATTAAAGATGTTGGGCGTATTTTAGTCGTGGAAGGCTATATGGACGTGGTGGCGTTGGCACAATTTGGCGTGGGCTACGCGGTGGCGGCGTTGGGAACGGCAACGACTGCCGACCACATTAAAATGCTGTTCCGTCAAACAGATAGCGTTTACTTTTGCTTTGACGGCGACGCAGCTGGGCGTAAGGCGGCGTGGCGAGCGTTGGAAAATGCGTTGCCGCAATTAAAAGATGATAAGTCGTTGAATTTTCTGTTTTTACCCGAAGAACACGACCCCGACAGCTTTGTGCGTGAATTTGGCAAGGCGCGATTTGAAGAAGCGTTGTTGCACGAGAGTAAGCCGCTTTCGGCGTATTTTTGGGACGCGCTAACGGCAAATTTGGATATGCACACGCAGGAGGGCAAGGCGGAATTGGTCAACCACGCTACGCCTTTGTTGAATCAGATTACCCAAGCCTCTGCGCTGGCGTATTTGCTGAAACAGGAATTGTCGGCGAAAACAGGCATTGACCCGAGCAATTTGGCGTATTTAATGGGGCAGGCCGCGCCGCGCCGTCATGTGGAAGCGAAATCGTATAAATTACCGCGCGAAAGTTCTCGTCCAACAGCGGCTATTTCTTTGATACAAAAGCAAATTCGTACTTTATTGCTCAACGAAAAATGGGCGCAATATGTGGCGTTTCCCGATTATTTTGCGCTGGATAGCGAATATGCGTGTTTGGTGGCGTTGGCGAAATTCTATCGCGAGCACCCTAATGCGACCATGTCTCGCGCTTTGGAGTATTTCCGCGATTCGGCGCACGATGAAATCCTGACGTTTATTTGCCGCCACACCATGCAAGACGAACAGGAAATCAGCGACAACAGCCCAGCAAAATGCCAAGAATTTCAAGACGGTATGACTCGTTTGACTTTGGATTTGAAAACCGCGCAAATCAATCGCTTGCGCCAAAAAGAGAATTTATCGGCAGACGAAAAGCGATTGTTGGTGCAGTTGGTGATGATGAAATAGTGCAGGCTGCTTTTATCGGCAAAAAAAACGAAAAAGCAGCCTGCACTTTATCTTTTTGATTTATCGCTTAAACGCCAATACCAACACGCCAGCTGCGACCAATCCGATGCCCAACCATTCTTGTGCGCTGGGTTTTTCGCCCAAAAACCATACGGCAAAAATCGCGACCAGCACCAAACTGAATTTGTCCACAGGCGCGACTTGCGATGCGTTGCCTAGTTGCAGGGCTTTGAAATACGCCAACCAAGATGCGCCCGTTGCCAAGCCCGACAAAATCAGAAACAGCCAATTTTTTGCCGACAAGCTGCTGGGCGATTGCCATTTGCCCGTGTAGCTCAAAAACAAGGACAACGCGGCGATAATCACCAAGGTGCGGATAAAAGTCGCGAAATCGGAGTCAATACCTTGCAAGCCCATTTTAGCGAAAATCGCGGTCATGGCAGCAAAAATTGCCGATGCCAACGCCCAGTAAAACCATGTTTGCATAACCATTATTGATTTCCCGTAACTCGTTGATAATGTACCAAATCAAACGCGATACCATTTTGCGATACGCAAGATTCGCGCGATTGCTCACACCATTCTTGTGGCGCAAATTCGGGAAAATGCGTGTCGCCCTGCGGCAACAAGGCGATTTCGGTCAGGCGCAAATCGGTGGCAAACGGCAGGGCTTGGGCATAAATTTGTGCGCCGCCCATGATGATGATTTCGGGTGCATCGGCGCAAGATTGCAAAGCAGCCTGCACATCGCCCTGCACTTCTGCGCCTGTTGCCTGCCAATTTGCTTGGCGCGTGATGACGATGTTGCGCCGATTGGGCAGAGGTTTACGCGGTAAACTGTCCCACGTTTTGCGCCCCATGATGACGGGTTTGCCCGATGTGTATTGCTTGAAAAACGCAAAATCTTCGGGAATGTGCCATGGAATGTCGTTGTTTGCGCCAATAACGCGATTTTGTGCCAATGCGGCAACCAGTGTGATTTTTTGCATGATATTGTTCGCTAGATTAAAGTAACAAAAACAGCCTGCACTTACTGAAAATTTATTTCTCTTTCCATCTATTATAAATCAATAAAATCAACATAATACAAGGCAATATCGTTCGTGCATAAGTATGCAATGGGTCATCAACATACCAATATTGCCCCGTACCTGTTGGATTGTATTCAGTATTGGGAAAAAAATTGATGGCTATGGTAAAAATCAACCAGAGAACAATATCTTTGTTTCGGAATTTCATCGAATTATTCCTGATAATATTGAAAAAGTGCAGGCTGCTTTTTTGTATTATTTACGGCGACGACGCTCGCCAGGCAGCAACATATCCGCCCATTTCAAAATATTCGCCACTTCCGCAGGATTCAATTCGTAAAACTGACCGCGCTTCAAACGATTTGGCAAACCAATCGGGCCAAATCCCACGCGCACCAAACGGCTTACAGTAACACCTTGACTTTCAAACAAACGGCGCACTTCGCGGTTGCGACCTTCTTTGATGATGACGTTGTACCACTTGTTTACGCCTTCACCACCCTGTTCGTAGATGCGTTCCACTTTTGCCAAGCCGTCTTCCAACATCACGCCTTCGCATAAATCGTTCATTTGTTCTGGCGACAATTCGCCCAACACACGCACCGCGTATTCACGCTCTACTTCAAAACTTGGGTGGGCAAAACGTTGCACCAATTCGCCCGAAGTCGTCAAAATCAACAAACCACTTGTGTTAATATCCAGCCGCCCAATCGCCACCCAACGCGAACTTGCCGCCTGTGGCAAACGGTCAAAAATACTCACGCGCCCTTGTGGGTCATCGCGCGATACAATTTCGCCTTCTTGCTTATAATACAAGATGATACGCGGCAAGCGGTCAGCCCATTTCAATTTAATCGCGCTGCCTTTGACGGTAACTTGGTCATCGGGCGACACTTTTTCGCCCAATGTCGCCACGCGCCCATTGACTTGCACCCAGCCATTGTTAATCCACTCTTCCATTTCACGGCGCGAACCCACGCCCGAAGCCGCCAACACTTTTTGCAAGCGTTCAGGCTCAATGCGCGACAAATCGGTGCGTTTTTCGCGCAACTCTTGCACCCGCTCTTGCATTTTTTGATTGGGCGCACGCACCACCAGTTTACGCGCTTTGCTGGCGCGTTGTTTGGGCATGGTGGCGTATTCTTTGGGTTCGGAAATATAAGATTTTTCGTGGCGAGCTGCACCGCGTTTGGCGCGTGGTTTCGCGTTTTCGGCAGATTCGTTTTCGGCACGATATGGACGTTGCAGGCTGCTTGAAACAGGTTTTTGCGGTTTGCGAGCAGGCTTTTTGCTGCTCACGCCATCGCGAAATTCGCGTTTAGATTGGGGTTGATTTTTACTCATTTTAAATGCTCCGTAATTTTGCAGGCTGCTTTTGAATGCACGATAGAAATTTCCTATTGACAGCAATCCCCAACCCTCTCCCACAGGAGAGGGAGAAATATCGCGTGTTCAAAGTCTGCCCGAAAAATTCTTCTGTGGCTTGCGCGACAGGATTGGTTAAAAAAGCGGATTGTACTCCAAAAGCAGCCTGCACTCTATTTTCTCTTTCGTGCAAACGGCATTTCAATATAGCGATTACCCAAATACGCCAAACCACATAAAAATGACCATGCCATGCAGCAAATAAATCGCGTAACTCAAATCGCCCAGCTTGGTTAATCCGCGATAATTCAATAGATTAGCAAAACTGTAACCGTGCGCGACAAAGCCAAACCAAATCACCAGCAAAAGTCACTGCTCCCACGTTTACATAAGCCATTGAATTGGTTTGACAAACAGCACCGCTGGCAACACCAAAATAAACGGCCAATAATAACGCAATGGACTATTACCCAAAATCAACCAATCGGCAATTTTTGCGCTATCCCACTTTGCCAAGGCTGGCGGTATGCTTGCGTGCGAAGAAATAATCCACACCGCCACGCAAGCCGTCTAGCTGATGACTGCGGTTGTGCGATGTTGCAGGCTGCTTGAATAATCAGGCGCACAATAAAGCGGCAATGGCAGTGCAAAATGTGGCGGCAAGCAACAGGATAATGGTGTGATTATTCATGATGATTTCAATTCCATAGAAAAAACCCCAGATTTGGAGTTTATTTCCATGCATTATCTGCAAACTAGGAAAATAACTCAAATCTGGGGTTTACCAAAATGGGAGATTACGCCACCGTCATCACTTGCAGCGTATTGGTGCTGCCGCTTTCGCGCATATGCGAACCGCTGGTAATGATGTATTGGTCGCCTGCTTTGAACACTTCGCGCTCTTTGAGCAAGGCTTCCACTTCAAGCAATGCGGTATCGCGGTCGGTACTGGTTGCCAGTTGCAACGGACGAACACCGCGATACATTGCCATACGGCGTTGCGCTTGGGTACTAGGGGTTAGCGCGTAAATTGGAATTTGAATGCCATAACGACTGATTTGGAATGCCGTTGTGCCGCTTTCGGTCAAAGCCACAATCGCTTTGGCATTGGTATGACGTGCCATATGCACCGCACCGCTGGCAATCGCATGGTCAACGCGATAGGTTTCTTCCATGTGGTCGGCAACGCCCACCAGTGAATCTTGCTCGCGTTCGGCAGCAGCGCAAATCAATGCCATTTGGCGCACGGTTTCAAATGGGTATTCGCCCACTGCGGTTTCAGCAGAACACATCACCGCATCTGTGCCGTCCAACACCGCGTTTGCCACATCGCTCACTTCGGCACGAGTTGGCACAGGGTTGGTAATCATGCTTTCCATCATTTGCGTTGCGGTGATGCTGAAACGGCGCAATTCACGCGCACGGCGAATCATGCGTTTTTGCAAAGCTGGCACGGCTGCATTGCCCACTTCTACCGCCAAATCGCCACGCGCTACCATAATGCCGTCAGACGCTTCAATAATTGCGTCCAAGTTTTCAATCGCTTCAATGCGCTCAATTTTTGCCACCAAACCAGGTTGAATGGTTTGACCCAATTTCGCGCACTCTTCGGCAACGGCATCACGCGCAATTTTCATATCTTCGGCGTTTTTAACAAAGCTCACTGCCAAGTAATCGCAACCAATCTTAACGGCGGTTTTTAAATCGCGGAAATCTTTTTCAGTAAACGCGCCAGCCGACAAGCCACCACCTTGTTTGTTGATGCCTTTATTGTTTTTTAACACATGGTTGTTGTTGCAAATGGTATGGATTTCGCTGCCGACTACTTTTTCTACGGTAACGGTTAGCAAGCCATCGTCCAGCAGCAACACATCGCCTGCTTTCACATCGTTGGGCAATTCGCGGTAGTCCAAACCCACGCGCTCGCGGCTGCCTTCGCCTTCCAAAGCGGCATCAAACAGCAATTTTTCGCCAGCTTGCACTTCAATAAAACCGCCCACCAATTTGGATACGCGGATTTTTGGGCCTTGCAAATCTGCCATAATGGCGATTTCTCGCCCTGCTTGACGCGCGGCTTCGCGCACGATTTGCGCGTTGCCTTCGTGAAATTCGGGGGTGCCATGGCTAAAATTGAAGCGCACCACATTCAATGCACCAATGGTAATCATGTCGCGCAATAAATCTACATTGTTGCTGCCTGGGCCCAAGGTTGCCACGATTTTGGTGTTGTGGCGAATACGGGTTAAATCGCGTTTTAAAGCTGTCATGTTGTTTCCTTCAATCAAATGGGGGGTGTATTTTTGTAGGATTATAACAGTTTTTAAAGTAATTTAGGGGATTTAAATCGCTTATTTATTTGTTTGAAGCGATTATTTTGTTATAAATTACATAAGACTACATCAATACAATCAAAAGCAGCCTGCACTTTTTGTTTACGAAGTGCAGGCTGCTTTTTTAATCACAAAGATTACTCGCCGCGCTGCTCAACCACTTGGCTGGTCAAATTTTGCGTCAAACCGTTGATATCCGAGCCATTCAAGCCGATTTCTTTGAGCAAATTGTCCACCAACGGGGCTTGGCTGCGATAACGCAATGCGCTGTTTACCATTTGGTCTGCCAAATTGCCTTGCGAGGCGGCTGCGTCTGGGTGCAGGCTGCTTGCGCTGTTTTGTCCAACACCGCCCAAGCCATCAACATGCAAAATCTTAATGCCGTCAATTTGCTCCATTGGGCGCACGCTTTCGCGAATAATATCAGGCAAGTGGCGCAACAATGCCAAGCGGATTTGCATTTCAATTTGCTCCACGCTCAACACATTTGCCGCTTCGTTTACCGCACGCGCACCTTCAGCATCAACCTTGTATTGCTGCTCTTGCGCTTGTGCCAACAGCACTTTGGCATCGGCTTCACCTTGTGCGCGTAGGCGGCTTTGCGCGGCTTCGGCTTCGGCGGCAATGCGTAAGGCTTCGGCGCGATCAATCGCGGCTTGTTTTTCGGCTTCGGCTGCTACTGTCAAGGCAATCGCTTCTTTTTGCGCTGCTTCTTGTGCTGCAATCAATTCCACCGCTTTGGCGCGTTCTGCGCGTTCGGTTTCGCGCACCGTTACCACACTTTCTTCTTCGCGCACCGCTGCGGCACGCGCCTTGTCGGCTTCGGCTTTGGCTTCACTTTCGGCGCGTGATTTTTCGGCTACGGCAATCGCACGGTCTTGTTCTGCCAACTCAATCGCTTTGCGGCGTTCCACTTCGGCTTGCTCAACCGCTTGGGCTTTGCGAATGTCTTCGTTTTTAATATCGCGCTCTGCGGCAATGCGTTTCAAATCGACTTCACGCTCTGCTGCAATTTTGGCTTCTTCGGCTTCGCGTTTTTTAGCTGCTTCTTGCTCGGCAATACTGGCTTCTTGTTCGGCACGGCGCAAAGCAATTTCGCGTTCTTGCTCCAATTTTGCGTATTCTTCTTCGCGCAAAATCTGCAAACGACTACGCTCGGCTTCCAAATTTTTGCTGCGAATCGCCAAATCGGTATCTTGTTCGATGTCGTTACGCTTTTTGCGACGCACTTCAATCGTTTCGGTCAATTTGGTCAAACCTTCTGCGTCAAACGCATTTTGTGGATTGAAAAACTCAAAAGACGTTTGGTCCAAGCCAGTCAAAGACACGGTTTCCAATTCCAAACCGTTTTTATACAAATCTTCCGACACAACTTGCTGCACTTTTTGTACAAAATCCACACGTTTTTCGTGCAGTTCTTCCATTGCCATTTCGGCAGCAACGGCGCGTAAACTGTCCACAAATTTGCCTTCTACCAATTCTTTTAATTGGTCGGGCGACATGGTTTTCATGCCCAATGTTTGTGCGGCAGTGGCAATGCTTTCCGATGTCGGCTTCACGCGCACATAAAATTCTGCGGTGACATCAACACGCATACGGTCGCGCGTAATCAAGGCTTGATTGGCTTCGCGGCGCACTTCCAAACGCAGCGTGTTCATGTTCACAGGAATCACTTCGTGCAACACAGGCAACACCAGCGCACCGCCATTCATGATGACTTTTTCGCCGCGCCAACCTGTTCGCACAAACGACACTTCCTTGCTGGCTCGGCGATACAAGCGCGTCAGAATCAAGCCCAACACCACCAAAGCCACCAAAATAATGCCAGCCACCACCATAATTTCAATCAAGCCCATTGTCTTTTTTCCTTTATGTTTGGGTTACAAAAATCATTTAAATATCATATTAAATTGGGTCGCGCCCCAAGTTACATAATCAAGCTAAACAAGCAGCCTGCACTATTTTCTTGCCGCTCATACATTACTCTTTAAATGCGGATTGGGATTGGCAATCGCGCGAAATTGTCCGTTTTCCTGCGACACCAGCAACACCGAGCTGCCTTGCAACAAATCGTCTGCACCATCGGCTTTTGCCATGACATAGTGCTGCTGCCCAAATACGTCTTTAACGCGAACTTGTGCGGCTTGTTCGCTGCTGGCACGTCCCAACACCACTACGCCCACGCGTCCAACCAAATCTGCCGAAGCCTGCGCAGTGCTTTCGTCTTTGGGCAACACACGATGTAAACCTTGTGCCAACACGCGCACCACAGGCAATGCCACCAACCACGCCGCTATGGCGGCAAGCCACATCGGCAACCAGCCTGTAAACAGGACAAACCAAGCAGCCTGCACGGCGTAACCTGTTAGACCATACACCAACAAAAACACCACCAACCACATCAACAAAGGCAATTTGCCCACATAGAGCCAGCTTAAAAAGCGGATAACGGTGCTGCCTGTGTCGACATCTATCGTTAATTCGGGCGATGTGGCATCGGTTAGGCTATCGGGCAACAGGCTGTCTAGCCAATCGCTCGCGTCGCCCAACATCAGCGACACGCATTCCAACACGCCCAGCAATATCATGACGGCTAATGCAATGCCAAACAGTCGGGTTTCGGAAGCCTGAATCAATGTCCACATGGTTGGGTTTTCCTTTTTGGGGTTGATGATGTTGCCTGCACACGTTGCCATTAGCGACACAAAGAGTGGGTATGGCGGCGATACTCCATGCTCTGACTCGTATGAAAATGGGCAATGAATGTGCAGGCTGCTTTGCCCATTTAGGCATGTTTAAGCGTTATTTTTTATCTGTTTCCAAACCTTCGCGTCCTGCGGCAACCATGAATTTGTTTTGACCTTGCATCAGTTGTTGTTGCCCTGCCATGATTTTCTTTTGCGCCGCCAATACGCCTGCTTGGTCTTGTGGCGATAGGGTCATGGCGGCGCGTGTGCCTTCTAACACTTGTTGCATGCCTTGCGCCAAGTCATTGCGAATGGCTTTACCTTCGTCTGTTTTGAGCGATAGGGCGTTCAAACCTGCTGGCACTTTTTCAAAAATCGCAAGCATTTCGTTTACGATGACTTTGGCTTCTTCTTCGTTTTTCACGCCTTGCAAACGTTGTTGATAAACTTGGTTCATTTGCGGTGTGTAGCCCGTGTCTGCCATGACTTTAGCAATGGCGATTAAGTCGGATTTTTCGGGGCTGCCACACGCCGACAATAGCAAGACACTCGCTGCCACCAACATGATGCTACGAACCCAGTTACGCATTTGATTGAACATTTTTGTTTACTCCGTTTTGTGTTGATAAATGAAACAATGCTTACAAAAGCAGCCTGCACTATACGCGCCTATTTACCCGATTTCAAAGCTGCCAAACGTGCTTCAATTTGGGCTTTGCGACTTAAATCTGCCAAATCTTGTAAGGCGGCGGCATTGACTTGTTCGACAACAGGAACGCCACCTTGTCGCTGCATCACGCGATTAAAACTGTCGCCGCTTTTGCTGGCTGCACGGGCAATTTGAGCAATTTTATCAGCACTCGTACCATTCAATGCCACCCCAGTCGCGGCGGCTTGCGAGCGTTGCCAATCGTGCAAAGCAGCCTGCATTTCGCGCTGTTTTGCCAGCAATGCCGCCACAAAAGCGTCCAATTCGCGCTCTTGCGAACCCAAATCCGCCAAACTGTTTTCCAACACAGGCACACGCGCTTCAATGTCTAGCTGCTGTGCGATGCCAGCCTGCGCCAAATCATCGCGCCCCGATTGCACCGCCAACGCAATTTGTTCTGCCAAGGTTTCGTGCTGATTGTTTTCGTCTGCCAATTTTTTTGCGGTTAAATGTTTTTGTGCCAACACTTTGCCCAACTCGGTTCGCACTTCGTCAATCGCCCGTTCCAATTCGCGCACGTTTTCTTGCATCACGGCTTCGGGCGCACAATTTTCCGCCGCGTCCAACACCGCATGAAAACCACCGCTTACCAATCGCCCCACTCGGCGTGCCAAAGATTCGCTCATATTTTTTCTCCTGTTTACATTTGTCGCGCCTGACGAACAATGTCCGCCAAACGCAAAGTATTGTTCAGCTGCGCCAACACTTCATCATCATACGCCGCACCCTTACCCACTACTGCAAGCTGCAACATCGCGTCCATTAAACGCACAATGCGCCACATTGCTTTTTGCTCGTATTCGCGCAATGCCGCCAAATCGGCATTGTCGGGCAAATCCGCTACCAAAGTTGCCGCCAAATCGGGCAACTGTTCAAACAATCGCGCCAAAATCGCCGAATGTACGCCCAATTCTTTTTCGCTGTGCAACACGCTGTGTTTGGCGGCATACACAAATCGCTCCATCGTGTCGAGTGCGTGGGCATAATCGCGTTCTTGCTCGTGCGCCAAACGCGCTTGTTTGAGCAATTCGCGGATTTTTTCCGATGGCGTGCTTGCGCCGTCTATTTGCAACTGTGCGATGAAATCGGCATCTTCTTGGTCAATTCGTACGCTTAATGGAATACGATTACTGGTATTTGACATACACAAAACCTACACTTGAATTTATTTATATGCAAATATATACAAAACGAATACAAAACACAAGCAGCATGCACAAAATAAAACATAACTAGCTGTTTAAAAACAAAATAATTTGCATACAAAGTGCAGGCTGCTTGTTGCGATTTTTTCACGCAAAGCCCCTGCAACGCTGCTATAATCGCCCTTATTTTTTTATTGTTTTTAGTCAAGGATTAGCCATGCGAATTTTACTGACAGGCGCAAACGGACAAGTCGGACGCTGCATCAAACAACAAAAACCCGAACATTGGGAAATGATTGCCGCCGATTCCAACACGCTAGACATTACCGATGCCAAAGCGGTTGCCAATATGGTGAGCAATTTTGAACCCGATGTCATCATCAACGCCGCAGGCTACACCAACTTGGAAGCTGCCGAATGCGACAAAGAACACGTTTTCGCGGTAAATGCCGAAGGTACACGCATTTTGGCAGAAGCCGCCGCTCGTGCAGGCATTCGCTTTATTCACTTGTCTAGCGATTATGTGTTTGACGGTCAAAAACGCATGCCCTACACCGAAAACGACTACACCAATCCTCTTTCTACCTACGCCAAATCCAAATTAGCAGGCGAATTATTGGCGTTGTCCAGCAACCCAGCCAGCATTATTGTGCGCTCGTCTTGGGTGTTTTCAGAACACGGCGACAACCGCAACAATTTTGTTAAACGTGTCATGGAACAAGCACTTGCTGGCTCGGTTGCCACGCCCAGCGACAAAATCGGCTGCCCTACTTATGCAGGCGATTTGGCGCGTTTGATGATTAACTTGGCGCAATGTCAAACCGCACCGCGTGGCATTTACCACTATTGCGGCGACAAAGCGGTTAATCGTTTGGAATTTGCTCAAACCGTGGTCAAAATGATTCAAGCGGTGCGCCCATTGGAAACCACCGTTGTTGAGATACCTGCGCCCGAAAACGAACACACGCCACGTCCGCCCTATTCCGTTTTATCGTGCGACAAAATTCGCGCCTTGGGCTACGAACCATCGGATTGGCAAAGCGCACTCAAACACGTTGTGCAAACTTTATTGGCAAAAACCGCATAAACGATATAAAAAGCAGCCTGCACTTTATTCAGATTGCAGGCTGCTTTTGTTTTTTATTTTATTTATTTTATGGAACTCAATATGTTAAGCAATTCAACCATTTTGGTAACGGGCGGTACAGGTTCGTTTGGCAACACTTTTGTCCCCATGACATTAGAAAAATACAATCCCAAAAAAATCATCATCTTCTCGCGCGATGAAATGAAACAATGGGAAATGGCAAAGAAATTTCAAGGCGATAAACGGGTGCGTTTTTTCATTGGCGATGTGCGCGACAAAGACCGCTTATATCGCGCTTTGGACGGCGTGGATTATGTGGTTCATGCTGCCGCAACCAAAATCGTGCCAACCGCAGAATACAATCCGTTTGAATGCGTGAAAACGAATATTAACGGCGCGATGAATTTAATTGACGCTTGCATTGACAAGGGCGTGAAAAAAGTCGTGGCACTTTCAACGGATAAAGCCAGTAGCCCTGTGAATTTGTATGGCGCGACTAAATTGGCTTCGGATAAATTATTTGTGGCAGGCAATGCGTATTCGGGCGAACATGGCAGCCGTTTTGCCGTGGTGCGTTATGGCAATGTCATGGGTTCGCGCGGTTCGGTGATTCCGTTTTTCTTGAATATTCGCGATAAGGGCGTGTTGCCGATTACCGACGACCGCATGACGCGCTTTATGATTTCGTTGGAACAAGGCGTAGAATTGGTTTGGCATACGTTTGATGATATGGTTGGCGGCGAAATTTATGTGAAAAAAATTCCGTCTATGAAAGTGAGCGATTTGGCAACGGCAATCGCGCCTGAATGCAAGCAGGAAATCATCGGCATTCGCCCTGGCGAAAAATTGCACGAACAAATGATTAGCGCGGAAGATTCGTTCCACACTTATGAATATGCGGAACATTTCAAAATTTTGCCTGCGATTAACGGCTGGGACGAAACGCCCGAACGCATTAAGGACGGCAAGAAAGTGGCGGAAGGTTTTGTGTATGCCAGCGACAATAATCCTGAATGGATGAGCGCGGCAGAATTGCAAGCGTGGGTGGCGGCGAATCAGCATAAAATTGGCAATATTTAAATAATAAAAGTGCAGGCTGCTTTGAAAATAATTCAAAGCAGCCTGCACTTTTATTATTTAGACCATTTAATTTACAAAGTCGCTTCAATTTGCGGAATCATTGCGCGCGCTTCGTGCAGCATCATACCAAACGTATTACCATCGTCATTGCAAGAAAACACGCACACCAAGTGATGATGATGTGGCAAGCGAATCAAAAAATACACCGTGCCATTGCCTGTTACAATAATTTCGTTGAAGCTGGCACGCTCTTGTTGCAAACCACTATTAGCACGGAAAATTTCTGCCACTTGCAGCATAGTCGGCACGGTAAATACATCAGTGGTGGCACTGGCAACCAACGCCAAAACATCATCGGGCAAAGTCGCACTGGCTTCCATTGCTACCAGTTGTCGAGTCAAAATATCCACACAGGCAATGGCTTGGCAATCGCTAAAATGTGTCAGCGAATCTTTGAAAATTTGCTGCATAGCTGGGTTGTGCGGCGTGAGTTCGTATGAATGTTTTGCCACAGTAAGTTCAGGTTCTGCATTGGGTACAAAAGCAGCCTGCATCGTTTCGTTTTCGCTTGGGTTTTGGAATAATTTTTTGAAAAATGACATAAATCAACCCATTATATGTGTGTATCAATCAATAATAAAACACGCTACCTAAATTGATTTAGGTAGCGTGTCGTCATTATAGCATTAGCTCTCAAATAGCGCACAAGTGCCGTCTTCGGCGCAGTTGGCTTGACGGTACAAGCGAATCAAACGTGCGGTTGATGCATCGTGTTGTTGCGGTTCAACATCACCAGTCAGTTCTGCCAAAATGGTTTTGGCAAGTTGTTTGCCCAGTTCCACGCCCCATTGGTCAAAGCTGTTAATGCCCCAAATCACGCCTTGTACAAAGACTTTGTGTTCATACATGGCGATTAAGCTGCCCATATTGCGCGGTGTCAATTTATCCAACAAAATCATATTGGTTGGACGGTTGCCGCTGAATGTTTTGTGTGGCACAAGAGCTTCAATTTTGTCGGCAGGCAAACCTTGCGCTTGCAATTCGGCGCGCGCTTCATCTGGTGTTTTGCCGCGCATAAACGCTTCGGCTTGGGCAAATACGTTGGACAACAAAATTTCGTGGTGCCCTGGCAAATTGCTGCGTTTTTCCAAGCTGGCAATCAAGTCAATCGGGGTAACGTGTGTGCCTTGGTGCAACAGTTGGAAGAAGGCGTGTTGTCCGTTGATGCCTGTTTCGCCCCAAATGATTGGGCCTGTGTCGGTTGGAACGGCTGTGCCATTCATTTGAACTTGTTTGCCGTTGGATTCCATATCCAGTTGCTGAATGTATTTGGGCAAGCGGTGCAAGTGTTGGTTGTATGGCGCAATCACATGGCTGCCTGCACCATAGAAATTGATGTACCAAACGCCCAACAAGCCCATCAACGCAGGCAAGTTTTGCTCCAATGGCGTATTGATGAAGTGTTCGTCCATCAAGTGTGCGCCTTCAAGCAATTCAATGAAATTTTGTTCGCCTAAATACAACATAATCGGCAAGCCAATCGCTGACCATAAGCTGTATCGTCCGCCTACCCAATCCCAAAATTCAAACATATGGTCGGTGTCGATGCCAAATTCGGCAACGGCTTTGGTGTTGGTAGATAAGGCAACAAAGTGTTTGGCGATGTCTTGTTCGCTGGCTTCCTGCAAGAACCATTCACGCGCAGTGTGGGCATTGGTGAGCGTTTCTTGCGTGGTAAAGGTTTTGGACGCGATGATGAACAAAGTCGTTTCTGGGTGAACTTGCTCCAACACATCGCGCATTTGTGCGCCGTCCACGTTGGACACGAAGTGCATTTTTAGGCGTGGATGTCCAAACGATTTGAGCGCGGTACACATCATCAACGGCCCTAAATCCGAACCGCCAATGCCGATGTTGACCACATCTGTGATGACTTGATTGGTGTAGCCCAGCCACTCGCCGCTGCGAACGGCGTGGGTAAAATCGCCCATTTTGCGTAATACCGCGTTTACTTTGTGCATCACGTCTTCGCCATCTACTTCAATTTTGCGGTTGCTGCGGTTGCGCAAGGCAATGTGCAACACGGCACGGTTTTCGGTTTGGTTGATTTTTTCGCCACCAAACATTTGTTTCATACGCTCTGGCAAGCCTGCTTGTTTTGCCAGCTCAATTAAATCTGCCAAAATTTGGTCGTTGATACGGTTTTTGGAATAGTCCACGCTAATGCCGCCCACTTGTAACCAATAGCGTTGCGCGCGTTCTGGGTCTTGTTCAAACAAGTCGCGCATGTGGCTGTTTTGGGTGTTGGCAAAATCTTGTTCTAGGGCTTTCCATGCTGGAAGTTGAGTGGGGTTGGTCATATTGATTTCCTTGTTATGCAATCAAAATAAATCAAAAAAATGTGCAGGCTGCTTTTTATTCCACCAAATCGTCATCAACACGATGACGGCGCACGCTGCGTTTGCCTTTTTCTAGTTGCAGGCTGGCGGTTTCGCCCAAACGCAATGCCAAGCCAATCGCCAAAATGTCAATAATCGCCAGTTGCAGCAGGCGCGATATCATGGGTGTGTAGCGGTTGCTGTCCTCTTGCACCACCAACGCCAACACGCAGTCGGCAAGCTGTGCCAATGGGCTGTCACTGCGTGTAATGGCGATGACTTGTGCGCCGTTTTCTTTGGCAATGCTCACTGCATCGAGCACCTCAATAGACGAGCCTGAATTGGAAATCACCACCAACACATCGTGCGAACTCAATACCGATGCCGCCATCAGTTGAATGTGGGTGTCGGAATAGGCAACGGTAGAAATACCAAAACGGAAAAATTTATGCTGCGCATCTTGCGCCACAATGCCCGAGTTGCCCAAACCATAAAATTCGATACGGCGAGCGTGAGTCAGCATAGCGATGGCATTTTCCAATTCGTCTTCTTTGAGACTACGGCGCGCGCCCAACAAAGCAGCGGCGGTGTTGCCCAACACTTTTTCCATGACATCGCCCATGCCGTCATCGGTATTGAGTTCTTCGTGGACAAAAGGCAAACCAGAATGACTGATGCTTGCCGAGAGCGACAGTTTGAATTCAGGTAGCCCTTTGTAGTTTAGACTGCGACAAAAGCGGATAACAGTGGGCTGTGATACTTTGGCACGTTCGGCAATTTCAGCAACCGCGGCGTGGACAAACCATTTGGGTTCTGCCAAGGCAACTTCGGCGACTTTGCGCTCTGCACTTGACAAAGATTCTAGTTGTTCGCTGATTTGGCTTAACATAAAAGTAGACTTTCAAAAATAAAAGTGCAGGCTGCTTTGAAAGGTTGCCGCACATGATTATTGATATGGCGTGTAGTATAACAACAAATTCGCTCAAATGTCGGAAAAAAGCAGCCTGCACTGTGTTACATCAAACATAAAACATCGTTTTCGCCAGCAACACAATTCCCAACATCTGCACCAACACCGCCGAATGAATGTATTTGCTCCATTTGACTGTGAGCGTTTGCGTGCGGATTTTGTACACCGCAATCAAAAAGTGCAGCAACACGCCACCAGCCAAACACAGTTTTAACGTCAGTTGCAGCGCAAACGAACTGGCAAACGGGTCGCGCAACAAATCGGCATAACGATGCAACATCGTCAAACCCGACAAAAACACGCCAATCACAATAAACGGCATCACGCGCACCGCTCGGCGCGAAATCACACGTTCGGCTTCGCGTCTGGCTTCTTTTGAGATTTGCTTGCTGTGCAGGCTGCTTAAAATCAACGCTTCAAAAATCACGCCGCCGACAAATGCAATCGCGCAATACAAATGAATAATGTGCGCCCAAGGGTAAAGTTGGCTCATTTTTCGTCCTTTGTTGATGTGGTTTGACGGCGGGCGCGTGGGTGCGCTTGGTCGTACACTTGCGCCAAATGGTCTAGGTCTAGTTTGGTGTAGATTTGCGTGCTGGATAAGCTGCTGTGTCCGAGCAAATCTTGCACCGCGCGTAAATCTTGCGATGCTTGCAACAAATGTCCTGCAAAACTGTGGCGCAGCATGTGTGGCGTGATGTGTTGCAGGCTACCGCGTTGTTCCGCCCAAAATGCCAAGCGGCTGGCGATTTGGCGTGTGCTTAATCGGCTGCCGTATCGCCCTGTAAACAAAGCCGTTTCGCCATTTTGGGCTGGGCAATTTGCCAACCAAGTGTGCAGCGCGTCAATGCAATGGCGTGTGAGTGGCACTTGTCGCTGCTTGTTGCCCTTGCCCTGCACGCTGACCCAGCCTGCGGTTAATTCAATGTCGTGCAGATTGAGTGCGCGAAGTTCCGACAAACGCAGTCCGCTGCCATAAAACAATTCCACAATGGCGTGGTCGCGAATGGCAAGCGTGTCATCGGATTCGGGCGATTGATTGAGCAGCGCGCCCAACGGTTCGCGGTCTATGGCGCGTGGCAAGCGTTGCGGCAATTTGGGGGCGCGAAGTGTGGCAATAGGGCTATGTTCCCAGTAGCCTATATCGCACAAATACAGGGCATATTGCTTCCAAACCGTGAGTTTTCGCGCCAAGCTGCTGGCGTTTAAACCTTGCTGCGACAGCGTTTTGAGTGCGCGTGAAAAATCTTGGCGCGTGGGTGGCGTGTTTTGTTCGGACAACAGCGTGTGCAGTTGTTGCAAATCGCGGCGATAGGCGACAAGCGTGTGCGCAGAACGATTTAATTGCGTTTGTTGCAACAAATAGGCTTCGGTGTGGGCAAAAAATGATGTGGTCATAGGTCAAAAAATCATGCAAAAAAGCAGCCTGCACATTGTAGCAAAAATGTGCAGGCTGCTTTTGATTTGTTTTTTTGCAATTTAACTACCTTGTTTCGCTGCCCATTCCACAGGGGTCGCCGCCACTGCAATAGACAACGCGTGCAATTCGTTGCTGGCTAATTGCGCTGCCAAGCCGTCTTTAACCAAGCGATGACGTGCCAAACGTGCTTTGCCTTCAAACGCTGGCGACACGATTTGCGCGAAAAAGTGGTGCCCATCGCCTTCTACGACTAAATGTTCGCAGGGCAAAACTTGTTCAATCATTTCTTTAACTTGTTCTGGGTATAACATGGTTTTTGTTCCTTTTGTTGATATATAGTGAATTAAATTTAGATTAGTACAGTGTTGCCAACTCCCTTATGTACTAGATATACACGGCGGTCGTTGTCGCCTTGTCCTAATCTAAATTTAATCCACTATAAATTGCAGGCTGCTTTGCCCTTTTGTCCAAATCTTTGATTTGGGTATAAAAGGGTATGCCGTAGGCAGGTTAAATTTGATTGGCTTTAATCGCCTGTTCCAAATGCGGCATGGTCAAAGCACCGCTCTGGGTTTTGCCATTTGGGTACACAATCGTTGGTGTGCCGTTAAAGCCAAACTGTTCGCCCAACGCCATTGTTTTTGCCATCGTGGTTTCGCATTCAGCCACTTTGGGCGGCATTTTGCCTTCGCGCATCCATTCCGTCCACGCTTGGGTTGGGTTCGGCTGGCACAAAATCTGCACGGTTTTACGCGCTGCATCGGGGTGTAGTGATTCCAACGGCATCATAAAGTTGTAAATGGTTACGTTGTTCATTTTGGTGAACTCGCGCTCCAAGCGTTTGCAGAATGGGCAATCGGCATCGGAAAACACCGCTACTTTTAGTTCGCCATTGCCACGCACTTCTTTAATCGCCAAATCCAAAGGCAAGCTGTTGAAGTCAATCGCGCTTAATTCGGCTTTGCGCTCTTCGGTTAAGCTGCGTCCGTCTGCGGTGGCAATCAAATCGCCCACCAACATGTGTTGTCCAGTCGCATCGGTGTAGGCAATTTGGTTGCCACCTGCCACGATTTCATACAAACCTGCCACAGGCGTGCTGTTTACCGCCGTAATTTTCAAACCACGGTCGGCATAGCGGCTTTCTAGCGTTTGCGTAATCGTTTTGGCAACATCGGCTGGCACGTCTTTTGCCACTTGTGCAGGCTGCTTGGCAGCGGTTGCGGCTGGCGCAGGTGCTTTTGCTTGACCGTTTGCCGCAGGTGCTTGTCCGCAAGCCGATAAAATCGCCATAGTTAAAATTGAAGTTGTCCAAATGGTGTGTTTCATTATCTCTACCCAATGTTTTAAAAAATGCTGGCAAATATACCAAAAATCCAGCCAAACACGCCAAACAAATCACAAATTTTTACCAAAAAAAACTTTTCAGGCAGCCTGCACCGTGCCAAAATCCGCCTGTTTTTTATTTTGGACAAAATTCATGACGCCCATTCTTGTTTTTGACATTGAAACCATTCCCGATACCCGAGCCATTCGCGCGTTAAATCAACTGCCGCCCAGTATTAGCGATGCCGATGTCGTGGAATTTGCGGCGCAACAACGTCGTGCCAAAAATGGTAGCGATTTCATGCCACATCATTTGCATAAAATTGTGGCAATTTCGTGCTGCTTGCGTTGGAACGACAAGATTCACATTGCGACATTGGGTTCTGCCAACAGCAGCGAAGCCGAAATCATCGAGAAATTTTTTGGTTTGATTACCAAATACACACCACAACTGGTGAGCTGGAATGGCGGCGGATTCGATTTGCCTGTGTTGCATTATCGCGCATTGGTTCATGGCGTGCAGGCTGCTCGTTATTGGGATATGGGCGAGGGCGATTTTGCCGATAGCCGCGACTTTAAATACAACAACTACATCAGTCGTTATCACAACCGTCATTGCGATTTAATGGACTTGCTTGCCATGTACACAGGACGCGCCAACGCACCGCTAGACGAATTGGCAAAATTATGCGGTTTTCCAGGCAAAATGGGCATGGACGGCAGCCAAGTGTGGCAAGCCTATCAAAACGGCGAAATTGAAGCGATTCGAGATTACTGCGAAACCGATGTCGCCAATACTTATTTGGTATTCCAGCGTTTTCGTTTGATGAACGGCGCGCTCTCCCAACAAGAATACGCTGCCGAATTGGAGCGTTTGCGCGAATATTTGTATGCCCAAGCCGAAGATAAATTGCACTGGGAAGAATTTTTGGAAGCGTGGGACGAGTAAACAACACGCATCAAACAAATTTTTGTTAAAATAGACAATCTGTTATTTTTTAAGGCATACACAAATGTATTTTAAGCAACAACAAGGCGGCGGCTTGTTCAATTTTATGGCTGGTTCGATTGTCACATTGGGCGCAATCGCCGCTGTTTTGTTTACATTAAATCAAAACAATGCACGCGATTTTCAGCAGCCTAAAATGGTCAATAATCCCGTATCGTCAGAACCTGCTGTATTGACACCCAAGCCAGATGTGGCTGCATCGACTACGGTTGCCAACGTAGAAACTGCTGCTTCTATGGTGCAACCTATTCCACCTGTGGCAGCCAATACACAAAATACTACCGCAGACAACGAACCTATCATGGTGCAGGCTGCTTCTGATAGCACCACCACACCACGCGTTGCCAAGCCGTCTATCAACAATAATAAAGCAACCACCACGCCAAGCAAACCGCGCGAAACAACTGTTGTGCAAAATGACCCTGTATTGGGTGAAGCAATGCCTGCACCTGCCAAACCTGCTGCACCACGCAAGCAGCCTGCACGCGTTGCCGTGGACAATATCGAACCAACTGGCGAACAAATTTTAGAAGCGGGCAACTTGCAAAAAGCGCGTCAATTAGCCAGACGTGAAGCCGAACGAAAAGCACAACAAACCAGCAATAAACCTACCGCAACAACCGAGCCAAATAAACCCAAAGGACGCACGGTAATCCAAGCTGGCGCATACAACTCTCGCGCTGCTGCCGAAGAACAACGCACCAAATTGGCATTGAGCGGCGTACAAACCAAAATTGTTCCTGTACAAAGCAATGGCAAAACGCTGTATCGCGTGCAAACGTCTAGCATGGACGGCTCTCGCGCGGCACAAGTACAACAAAAACTAAAAAACAATGGTGTTGATACCATTACTCGCCCGCAATAAATCCCAATTCATCATTCATCAAAGATAAGGAAATCGTTATGTTGAATAAAAAAAGTATTGCCGCCGCATTGATGGCGTTATTTGTATCTGTTCCTGCGTTGGCAGCCACCGAAGGCGTGGACTATAAACTTGCCGAAGTGGAAGTTGCACCCTTGCAAAAAGACAAAATTGAAGTAACCGAATTTTTTGCATACTGGTGTCCACATTGCTATGACCTAGAACCCGTTATTGCACGTCATATCAAAACCTTTGCCAGCGACACCGTATTCCGCGCGGAACACATTGTGTGGGATAAACAACGCGATTTTGGTTTTGCACGTCTTGCCGCAGCGGTGAAACAATCGGGTACAAAAATACAAGCCAACCCATTTATTTTTGAAGCTGTAATTAAACAAAAAGTCAATTTAGGCAACTCAGCCGTTTTGTCGCAATGGCTCAAAGCACAAACCGCATTCGATGGCAGCAAAGTGCAGGCTGCTTTTGATTCGTTCAGCAACGCCACACAAGCCACACAAATGGAATCATGGACAGACCAATACGCCATTTCTGGCACACCAACCGTGATTGTGGGCGGCAAATACCAAGTTATTTTCAACAACGGCTACGAAACAGGCATGACCACGATTGACGAACTCATCAAAAAAGTACGCGAAGAACGTGGCATGAAAGCCCCAGCACCCAAAGCCGCAACCACACCAACTCACAGCTTTGGCGCAAGTTTGGTTAATAGCGTAAATCGTTAATAAAATATACAAAAGCAGCCTGCAATGACTGTGCAGGCTGCTTTATTATTGAGAAAAACAAATGGATATTGTTTTATTATTCAAAGCCCTGATTTTAGGCATTGTCGAAGGCTTAACCGAATTTTTGCCGATTTCCAGCACAGGACATTTAATTGTTTTGGGCGATTTAATGAACTTTAACAGCAACGGCAAAGTGTTTGAAATCGCCATACAACTAGGCGCAATTTTGGCGATTGTAGTGGAATATCGCCAACGCTTTGCCAACGTCATCACAGGCATTGGGCGCAACGACCAAGCCAACCGATTTGTGCTGAATTTGGCGATTGCCTTTATCCCAGCCGCCGTAGTAGGACTGCTGTTTCGCAAGCACATCAAAGAATATTTGTTCAACTCCATCACCGTCGCCATTGCGCTGATTGTGGGCGGTTTGTTGATTTTGTGGATTGAAAAGCGCACCCAACATCGCCCACCCAAAGTCAAAAATGTCGATGACATGAGTGGCAAAGATGCGCTGGTGGTGGGATTAGCACAATGTCTCGCTCTAATCCCTGGTACATCGCGTTCGGGCAGCACCATTATGGGCGGCATGCTGTGGGGCATTGAGCGCAAAGCCGCCACCGAGTTTTCGTTTTTCTTGGCTGTGCCAATGATGGTTGCCGCCACAGGCTACGACATCTACAAAAGCTGGCAAGAATTTACTTGGGGCGATGTGGGCTTAATTGCGGTGGGATTTGTTGCCGCTTTTGTATCTGGTTTGTTTGCCGTCAAAGCATTGTTAAAATTTGTATCGACCAAAAATTACGTTCCGTTTGCTTATTATCGCATTGTTTTTGGGTCATTTATTTTAATTACATCACAAACAGGCTGGATTACTTGGTCTCAAATGTAAATTATTTTTACATAAACTATTTTCAAAAGTCACTTTTTCAGGGAAAATACGGCTTTGAGAAAAAAGATTGTTTTGCCTGACTTGGCTGTACCGATGCAGCAGCACAGGCAGGTAAGAAGGAAATCTAAAATGACATTAGAAGAAATTGTAAAAGGCTTATCAAGCATTAAAGGTGTAGTTGCGGTAGCGATTGTGGATTATGGTAGCGGTATGATGATGGCATCGCATGCCAACGATACAACTTTTGATTTGGAAGCGGCTAGCGCAGGCTGCGTTAATATTATTCGCGCCAAAATGCGTATTAAGGAACGACTCAATTTAAATGATACTTTGCACGACATTCAAATCAGTCTATACAAACAAATCCATTTAATTTGCCCATGCACCAATAAAGACAGCACTTTTGTTTATTTGGTTGCCGACCGCGAAAAAGCCAATTTATCTATCTGCCGCCGTTCGCTGTTTAATGCAGAGAAATTGGTTGATTTTTAATTGCAGGCTGCTTTTAGCTAACATCAATCCAAACAAGCTATTTGATAGTTCAGGTAGCTTGTTTTATTTTGCATTAAAATTTATCACACTAGCATTAAATATCAAAAAAACAAAAAAATAAGCATTAAATTTTGTTTAATGCCTGCAAATCGTAGAATAATATAGTGGATTAAATTTAGATTAGGACAAGGCGACAACGACCGCCGTGTACATCTAGTAACATAAGGGAGTTGGCAACGCTGTACTAATCTAAATTTAATTCACTATAAAATTAAATTGCACAATATGAATTAATTTGCTTGTCAAAGCAGCCTGCACTGTTTATCCTTTGCGCTTTCATATCAACATAAACACATAGGAAAAAACATGAACCGCCTACAAAAAACCGATGATATTCGCATTGATGCCGTAACCGAACTCTTGCCTCCAATCGCGCATTTATACGAATTGCCTATTACTGATGCAGCCGCCAATTTAGTCGTGCAAACGCGCCAAGAAATCGCCGATTTGGTACACGGCAAAGACAACCGCTTGTTGGTCATCATCGGCCCTTGTTCCATTCACGACCCCAAAGCAGCAATGGAATATGCGCAACGCCTGCTGCCCTTGCGTCAAAAATACGAAAAAGAATTGCTGATTGTCATGCGCGTGTATTTTGAAAAACCACGCACCACAGTCGGCTGGAAAGGCTTAATCAATGACCCGCATTTGGACGGCAGCTTTGACATTAACTTCGGTTTGCGTCAAGCACGTAAATTGTTGTTGGATTTGAATAATTTGGGTATGCCTGCGTCCACCGAATTTTTGGATATGATTACGCCACAATATTATGCCGATTTGATTTCGTGGGGCGCGATTGGTGCGCGTACCACCGAAAGTCAAGTGCATCGCGAATTGTCTAGCGGTTTGTCTTGCCCAGTTGGCTTCAAAAATGGCACGGACGGCAATCTCAAAATCGCCATTGACGCGATTGGCGCGGCATCGCACCCGCACCATTTCTTGTCGGTTACCAAAACAGGGCATTCCGCCATTGTCCACACCAAAGGCAACAGCGATTGTCATGTGATTTTGCGTGGCGGCAAAGAGCCAAATTACAGCTCCGACCATGTGCAGGCTGCTTCGGCGCAACTCATCAAAGCAGGCGTAACGCCCAAATTGATGGTCGATTTCAGCCACGCCAACAGCAATAAAGACTACACGCGCCAAATGATTGTCGCCCAAGACGTGTCTGCCCAAATCCGCGCAGGCGAACAAAACATCATGGGCGTGATGGTGGAAAGCCACTTGGTAGAAGGTCGCCAAGACAAGCCAGAAGTGTATGGCAAAAGCATTACCGATGCCTGCATTGGCTGGGATTCCACCGAAGAATTGTTGGCATTACTCACCGCGGCACAACGCGAAAGCGGTCGCGTAGCATGATATTTAAAAAGCAGCCTGCACATTGGGTTCGCGCCCTAACCGCGCAAGAATGCCAACTGCTGCGCCAGATTTTTCGCAATTCTATTCGCTATAAATTGGTGCGCGTGGTATGTGGCAAATTCTTGCCGTTGCAGGCTGCTTTTTACTTTTGGCTGATTTATTTCTGCGCCGCCAAATGATTATCCAACGCCACCGCTGCGCCTGTAATGCCTGGGTATTTGCTCAACACCACATACACAGGAATCGCGGCAAGATACGCATCAAAACGTCCTTTGTTTTCAAAGCGATTGCGAAATGGCGAGTATTTAAAGTAATCAATAAAACGCGGAATAATGCCACCACACAAATACACGCCACCACGCGCACCCAGCGTCAAAGCCAAGTTAGACGCAACCGTACCCAACATCGCGCAGAAAATATCCAAAGTCAAACGGCACAAAGGCGATGTGCCGCTCAACGCGCGTTCGCTGATTTCGGCTGGCGTGAGTTTTTGACGCTTAACGCCTTCGCGCTCGCTCAACGCATCGTGAATCAACACCAAGCCTGCGCCGCTCAAAAAGCGTTCGGCGGAAACGTGTCCGTGTTTTTTCTTGGCGTATTGCCAAATCATCACTTCGGTGTCGTCAAACGGCGGGAAGCTGTTGTGTCCGCCTTCGCCTGCCAATGGCACATAACCTGCTGGCGATGGAATCAAACCGCTCACGCCCAAACCTGTTCCCGGCCCAATCACGGCTTTGGGTGCGTTTTCAATGGGTTGGAAGCCACCCACTTGTACCAATTCTTCGGGCTTGGCTTTGGTAATCGCCAAGGCTTGCGCGGTAAAGTCGTTGATAAACAACAATGTATCCAAATACAGAGCTTGGCGCGTGGTTTCAATCGAAAACGCCCAATGGTGGTTGGTCATTTGCAACCAATCGCCGACCACAGGGTTGGCAATCGCCACCGCTGCGTGTTTGACTTCTGGATTGCCTGCGCGTTTCAAAAATTCTTTGGCAGCGTCCACAATCGTGTCGTAGTCGTTGCACGGTAAAACTTCAATGTGTTCAAAGATTTGGTGCACGGTTTCCAGCGCAAAACGGGCGTTTGTGCCACCAATATCCGCCACCATGCGTGGGTAAACGGCGGTTTCGGTTTTTTTGGATTTAGTCGTTGTAGAAGACATTTGCGGTCACCTTTTCGGAATGTAAAACGTAGCTGATTGGGAATGTTTGTGTTTTTTCTTGTTCGGCTTGGCGATACACGGCTAATTTTTCTGCGCCTGCAATCGCCAAATAAACGTGCGCGGTACGTTCAATCGCCGCCAAAGTCATGGAAATGCGCTCGTGTGGCGCGGTCATGGGCGTGGTGTGCAACAAAGGTTGCGGATAATCGGCGCGAACCGCATCGGCAAATTGCGGTGCTTGGGGGAAAATGCTGGCAGTGTGTCCATCGCCACCCATGCCCAGCACCAATACATCGGGTTGAACATAGTTTTGTAGCGCAAATTCAACGGCTTGTTCGATTTGTTGCAGGCTGCTTTCGCTTGCCGCGTCATCAATCATGGCGATGAATTTTGCGTCTTTGGCTCGATTTTGCAGCAAATTATCGCGCACTAATTGTGTGTTGCTGTCGGCGTGATTGGTTGGCACAACGCGCTCATCTACCAAGGCAATATTCACACGCGCCCAATCCAAATCCAGTTGATTTAAGGCTTGAAAAAACGCAATCGGTGATTTGCCACCCGACACCGCCAACGTAGCGCTGTCTTGTTTTGCCAACGTATCGCGCAAATTTTGGGCAACTGCTTGGGTAAGTTGCTCGGCGTTGTCTGCCGCAGAATTTAATTGTTTAAATGAAATCATCAGGTTATTCCCTTTCTTTTTTATGTTGATGTTTTATCCTGCCGCATTGAGCGCAATCAGCCATGCCACCATACCCAGCAACACAGCAAACCAAATGCCTAGCCACATTCGCAATGGGCGCAGCAAACGCGGATTTTGCACCGTTGCACGATTGAAAATAGCGCGGATTAATTGGCGTGTTAAAGCGCGATTTTTGCGCCAGTTTTGCAAATCGGCAAAATCGGTTAGCCATTTTTTCGGCTACGCTCAATGTGCAGGCTGCTTTGAAATAGCCTACGCTGGCGGCAATCAACGCCAATATCATCAATAAAAATAAAATCATCATAGTGATTTATATCAAAGCAGCCTGCACTTTGCGTAAACACAACAAAAAATGCAGGCTGCTTGTTTAGGATTACGCTTGCTCTTCCAACCAAACATTACCATCACGCGCCAACAATTCTTGCGCTTCTTTTGGCCCCCAGCTAGATGCAGCGTAAGTGGCTGGTGCAACAGGCGAAGTTGCCCAGTTGTCCAAAATTGGCATGACCCATTCCCACGCTTTTTCCAGCTCGTCGCGGCGATTGAACAAGCTCAAACGTCCGTCAATCACTTCGCGCAACAGCAATTCATACGCTTCGGCGCGGCGTTCGTCTGACACTGTGCCCATGTCCAACACCATTTCGGTTGGCTGCACGTCCAAGCCGCTGCCCACTTGTTTCACATACAATTTGAGCGATACGGTTTCATCGGGCTGCAACGAAATCACCAAACGATTAGGATTTGTGCCAAACAAACCATTGGCTTGGTCTTTGAAATTCAAAACAATTTCTGCTGTGCGCGTTGCCAAGCGTTTGCCTGTACGCAAATAAAACGGCACGCCTGCCCAACGTGGCGTATCAATTTCGGCGCGAATGGCAACATAGGTTTCGGTACGGCTGTCGGCTGGCACATTGTGTTCTTGCAAATAGCCGTTTTGCTCGCCGTTTGCCACATATTGTGCGCGAATCACGTTTTTATCTACATCTGCCGAAGTCATCGGTTTGAGTGCAGCCACCACTTTCAATTTTTCATCGCGTACATCGTCTGCGCTCAACGATTTGGGTTGTTCCATTGCCACAAAACACAGCATTTGCATGATGTGGTTTTGCATCATGTCGCGCAATGCGCCTGTGATGTCATAAAACTCGCCGCGCTCTTCCACGCCCAGTTGTTCTGCCACCGTGATTTGCACCGATTTGATGAAATCTTTGTTCCAAACTGGCTCAAAAAACACGTTACCAAAACGCAATGGCAACACGTTTTGCAGGCTTTCTTTGCCGAGATAATGGTCAATACGATAGATTTGGTTTTCTTTGAAATGCGTGCCAACATCGGTGTTGATGGCTTGCGAAGAAGCCAAGTCTGTGCCAAGCGGTTTTTCCAATACGATGCGGACGTTGTCGGCATTTAAGCCCACTCGTGCCAAATTTTCACAAGCTGGCGCGAAGAATTTGGGTGCAGTTGATAAATAGATAACAACATTATCGGTTTCGGTACGTGCTTTGACGATTTTTGCCAATTCGTCAAAGTGTGCGCTTGTGTTTACATCTACGGTTAAGTATTGAATACGTTGAACAAAACTTGTCCACAATTCATCAGTGTAATTCTTTTTGATGTGGATTTTACTGTCGGTTTGCACTTTTGCCAAAAATTGTGCGGTGTCCATTTGGCTGCGCGATACGCCCAAAATGCGACCGTTTGGGTGCAACAAACCTGCTGCGTGCGCTTGATACAGGCAAGGCAACAATTTACGCATAGACAAATCGCCTGTTGCGCCAAAAATTACCATATCAAAATTGTTGAGTTGAGACATTTTTGCTTCCTTTCAACGTGAACATAAAACAAGTGGATTATGCCCGATTTTGGGCGGTACTGAATAGTGTTATTGAAATAAAATTACGATTACTTTGCGCTACATCGGGTGCAGGCTGCTTGTTAAATCGCCCATATACCCAATAACACTGCGCTGTATGGTGCGGTTTTGCCTATTGCAATCAAACATACACATCGCCAAAACGGCAAACGCAAGCAGCCTGCAACCAGCGGCAAGGCATCGCCCACAATCGGTAACCATGCCAGCAACAATGCCCATGCACCGTAGCGTTGTAGCCAGTTTTGGGCGCGTGGGGCGACTTGGGCGCGAAGTGGCACAAAGTAACCTAAAACATAACTGCTGACGCTACCGAGCGTGTTGCCTAGGCTGGCGACCAATAGCCATGTTTGCCAATGTTGTGGTTGCTGCCAAACGAGTGCGCCAAATAGGACTTCGCTGGCGGCTGGGAATAGCGTGGCGGAGATGAATGCCGATGTGAATAGCGACAAAATATCGGGGAACATAAAGTGCAGGCTGCTTTTTGATGTAAAAAAGAGTAGTGGCGCAATCATCGCCCTACTCTTTTGTGTGTTGATTTAATAATGTGGTGGCACTTCATCAGCTAAACTATATGGCTTATCTTGTGCGCCATCGCCTTGCTGCTGCATTTTGTTGTACAACACACGCAACTGCGCTTGCTGTAAATCCAGCGCGTCTTGCAATTTCGCTACCGTGTCGTTCAACGACAGCAGCAGTTCATCTTGCAGTGCAAGGCGAATTTCCAATTCTGTTATGCGGTCTTGCATTTCTTGCATGATTACAGCACCAGCGCGGCAATCCAGCCTGCAATAAACAGGGGAATGTTGTAGTGAATAAAGGTTGGAATCACGCTATCACGCATATGGTCATGCTGCCCGTCCACATTCAAGCCCATGGTTGGACCCAGCGTAGAGTCGGACGCTGGCGAACCTGCATCGCCCAACGCGCCTGCCGTACCAATAATCGCCACGGTTGCCAAAGGCGAAAAGCCCAAGCTAGCGCACAATGGCACATAAATCGCGGTAATAATCGGCAAAGTGGAAAATGAACTGCCAATGCCCATGGTTACCAACAAACCCACCATCAACATCGCAAACGCAGCGGCGGCTTTGCTGCCTGCAAACATGGCTGCACTGGCTTCTACCAAGGGTTTGATTTCGTCTGTGGCTTTCATCACTTCGGCAAAACCTTGTGCGGCAATCATAATAAAGCCCACCATTGCCATCATTTTGATGCCGTCGTTGAACACGCTATCGGCTTCGTTGCGGCGCACCACGCCGAGCATCATAAACACGGCAAAACCGAGTAATGCGCCCAACATCAATGCGTCTTTGTACACCAACTGAATCACAAAACACACCAAAATCGCCAATGCTGCCACCGCGCTGCGATAAGACGACACTTGCGGTTGTTTGGCAGATTCTTGCGCCACTTGTTCGTCAATTTGTTTGTTTTGATAGACACGCGGTTTGCGGTAATGCACAAACGCCAGCAGCAAGCCAGCCACCATGCCCAAAGCAGGAATCGCCATCGCGCTCATCACATTGATGCCTTGCACACTCATGCCTGCTTTTTCAATGTTGGGCAACAAAATTTTGTTTAAGAAAATCGCGCCAAAACCATAGGGCAAGAACATATAAGTCGTTACCAAGCCAAATGTGATGACACAAGCCAGCAAACGGCGGTCAATTTGCAGGCGATTGAACACCAGCAGCAAAGGCGGAATAATCATTGGGATAAAGGCAATGTGAATTGGCACGACGTTTTGGCTCATCACGCCCATTGCCAGCAACGCAAAAATCAAAATCCATTTCACTTTGTTTACGCCAGACGGGATTTTGTCTTGCGCTTGGTTGCCATTGAGTTTGCGGATAATCGCGCCTGCCATTTGTTGCGGCAAACCAGAATGCGTAATCGCCATCGCAAAAGCACCGAGCATAGCATACGACAAGGCAATGCTTGCGCCGCCGCTCAAACCATTTTGAAAATGCGTCATCACCCCTTTTTGCGTGACTTCGCCTGCTGCATTGACCACGTCTGCCAATGGTAAACCAGCCGCCAAACCGCCTGCAAATGCGCCCACCACCAAGCTCAATACCACATGAACTCGTGCCACCGACAGCACCAACATGACCAATACGCCAATCATTACTGCATTCATTGTTACTCCGTTTGCGTTATCTATAATGAAAAGAAAACACATCATACCTTAACATGGTTTAACACGCAAAAAGCAGCCTGCACTTTGCATCACAAAAAAATGCAGGCTGCTTTTTCTATCTCAAAGCAGCCTGCACTTTATTTATTGCTTACAACTCAAAATCTTCCAAATCTTCGGCTTTCACTTCCGCATCAATTTGTCCGATTAAATAAGACGAGATTTCCACTTCTTGCGGTGCAACTTGCACATTGTCAGACGACAACCAAGCGTTAATCCATGGGATTGGGTTTTGCGTAGCTTGGGGAAAAGCAGCCTGCAAACCCACGGCAAGCATACGATGATTAGTAATGTATTCCACATATTGACACAAAATGTCTTTGTTCAAGCCAATCATGCTGCCGTCTTTGAACAGATATGCCGCCCATTCTTTTTCTTGCTCGGCGGCTTTTTTGAACAATTCAAAGCACTCGTCTTGCAATTCGGCGGCGATTTCTGCCATGTCGAGGTCGTCCACACCGCTACGCATCAAGTTCAGCATATGCTGCGTGCTGGTCAAATGCAAGGCTTCGTCACGCGCAATCAGTTTGATGATTTTGGCGTTGCCTTCCATCAATTCGCGCTCGGCAAAGGCAAACGAGCAGGCAAACGACACATAAAAGCGAATCGCTTCCAACACGTTCACGCACATCAAGCACAAATACAGTTTTTTCTTCAATTCACGCAACGAAATCGTGATTTCCTTGCCGTTTACCGTGTGTTTGCCTTCGCCCAACAAATTGAAATATTGCGTGTATTCAATCAAATCATCGTAGTAGCAGGCAATGTCTTCGGCGCGTGCGATGATGTAATCATTCTGCACAATGTCGTCAAACACCACAGACGGGTCATTGACAATATTGCGAATAATGTGCGTGTAGCTGCGGCTGTGAATCGTCTCAAAAAACGCCCACGTTTCAATCCACGTTTCCAATTCAGGAATCGACACCAACGGCAAAAAGCCAACATTGGGGCTGCGACCTTGAATACTATCCAGCAGCGTTTGGTATTTTAAATTACTGATAAAAATGTGTTTTTCGTGGTCAGGCAAATTGGCGTAATCAATGCGGTCGCGCGATAAATCCACTTCTTCTGGCCGCCAAAAAAACGAGATTTGCTTTTCAATCAATTTTTCAAACACTTCGTATTTTTGCTGGTCGTAACGCGCCACGTTTACAGGTTGCCCAAAGAACATGGGTTCGGTTAGGGGGTTGTTGGCTTTTTTACTGAACGTGCTGTATTGCATTTCCAAGTGTTCGCAAGACATGATTTTTCCTAAATCGCTAAACTAAAACGGGCGTATTGTAACGTAAAAATAGGTTAGAAATAGCGGTTTTAGTCCGCATAAAATGTAAGTCTTTTTGTGCAATAGCATAAAAAGCAGCCTGCACCTTGCCTTATTTTGGCGTACAATGCGCGTTTATTTTGATTTTAACCGCAGTAAAACTATGTCAGACAACAAAACCTTAACCAAACAACAAATTGTAGAACTCAAAGCGCGTGCGCACCATTTGAACCCTGTGGTCATGGTGGGACAAAAAGGCTTGACCGAAGCCGTAGTCGCCGAAACCATTACGGCTTTGCAAGCACACGAATTGATTAAAGTGCGCGTGTTGGGCGACGACCGCGAAGAGCGCATTGCCATTTGCCAAGCCTTGTGCAAAGCGACCGAAGCGCAACTGGTGCAACATATTGGCAAATTGCTGGTGCTGTATCGTGAACGCCGCGATGAAGAACAAGCCGCTTAAAAGTGCAGGCTGCTTTTATTTTGTTGATTTAATTGATTGAACACCATGTCCGTAACCAGTCAAACCATTGTTACCCCGCAACTTATCGCCTTTGATGCGCCATTCACTTTGCAAAATGGGCAAACTTTGCCGCGTTTTGATTTAATCGTGGAAACCTATGGCACGCTCAACGCGCAAAAAGACAATGCCGTGTTGATTTGCCACGCACTCTCTGGCACGCACCACGCCGCAGGGCGACACAGCGCGTCCGACAAACACGCAGGCTGGTGGGATAACATGATTGGCGCAGGCAAACCAATCGACACCAACAAATTTTTTGTGATTGCGCTCAACAATTTAGGTGGTTGCGCGGGCAGCACAGGGCCTTTGTCCATCAACCCAGAAACCAATCAGCCCTATGGCGCAGATTTCCCACTCGTCACCGTGCAAGACTGGGTGCAAAGCCAAGCCTTGCTCGCCGACCATTTTGGCATTGAGCAATGGGCAGCCGTTGTGGGCGGCAGTTTGGGCGGCATGCAGGCTTTGCAATGGACGTTGGACTTCCCCGACCGCGTGCGTCATGCGCTCGTTATTGCGTCTGCGCCCAAATTGAGTACACAAAACATCGCATTCAACGATGTCGCCCGACAAGCCATTTTGACCGACCCCGATTTTTATGGCGGACATTACGCCCAACATCAAACCAAGCCGCACCGTGGTTTGCGTATCGCCCGAATGATGGGACACATCACCTATCTTGCCGAACACGGTTTGGGCAAAAAATTCGGACGCAATCTGCGCGATGGCAGCCTGCACTATCATTATGATGTGGATTTTGAAGTGGAAAGCTATTTGCGCTATCAAGGCGACAAATTTGCCGACCATTTTGATGCCAACACCTATTTGCTGATGACCAAAGCCTTGGATTATTTTGACCCAGCCGCCGCGCACAACAACCAGTTGCAGGCTGCTGTGCAACACGTTAAAGCCAAATTTTTTGTGGCAAGTTTTAGCAGCGATTGGCGATTTGCGCCCGAGCGTTCACACGAATTGGTCAATGCTTTGGTTAATGCGCGAAAATCGGTTCAATACATAGAAGTGGAATCGCACCACGGACACGATGCGTTTTTAATGGAAGACGCGCCCTATATGAACGGCGTTCGCGCCTATATGCACAATATTCAGGTGAGCCAATGAAAGAAACCGTCATCGGCATAAGCGCGATTGTGTTGATTATATTGGGTTATTTAAATATGCCGTTAGAATGGCGGCGACACAAAGACATTGAACACGGCAACCAAATCATCGCCCAAATTGAACGCTATCGCCAGCAACATAAACAGTTGCCCAACGCACAAAACGAAGCCGAATTGGCGCAACTGGGCTTGGTTAAAAACAAACAAGGTTGGCAGCCAGCCTATCGCCGCTTGAACGACCAACATTACGAAATCATCTATCAAGACGGCTACACCGCGCCCTATTTGCGCTGGCAATCCCAACAACCGCAATGGACATTAACGCCATGAATTTACGCGACGACCTTCAACTGATTTACGACTGGATTCCAGCCAACGCCCACGTTTTAGACTTGGGCTGCGGCACAGGCGAATTGCTGCACGCCTTAATGCAGCACAAAAATTGCACAGGCTACGGCGTAGAAATTGACGTGGACAGCGTGCAGGCTGCTTTGGAGCGCGGCGTGAACGTGCTGCAAGCCGATTTAGAGCGCGGTTTAGACAGCTTTGCCGACAACAGTTTTGACGTGATTGTGTTGAGCCAAACCATTCAAGCCATGCAAAACACCGAAAATATTTTGCGTGATTTGACTCGCATTGCCAAACAAGCGATTGTGTCGTTTCCCAATTTTGGCTACTGGCAAAACCGCCTGCAAATTGCACTGTGTGGGCATATGCCTGTGAGCGAGCGTATGCCGTATCAATGGTATAACACACCCAATATTCACTGGTGTACGCTCAGCGATTTTGACCGTTTGTGCGACAAAAACCATATCCGCGTGCTAGAACGCGCCGTGATGACCAGCGGCAAACGCGTGGAATATTTGCCAAATTTGCTGGGCAGTTTGGCGTTTTATCGCGTGGGGTAGTCGTCAATACAAAAAGCAGCCTGCACATTTTGTTGATGAAATGTGCAGGCTGCTTTTTATGTGATTACAAAACCGCAGTCGGATAAGACCCAATCACTTTCACAAATGCCGACCGTTCGCGCAATTCGCTCAAAACAGCCTGCACGTTTTCTTGCTGTTCGTGTCCTTCAATATCAATAAAAAACAGATATTCCCACAAGCCTGTTTTGCTTGGACGACTTTCAAACTTGGTCATGGAAATGCCAGCGCGTGTTAGCGGTTCAATCAGGCGATTGAGCGTGCCTGCTTGGTTGGGCGCACTCACAACCAGCGAAGTTTTATCTTGCGAACTGGGGACGGTGCTTTGATGCCCCAACACCAAAAAGCGCGTGGTGTTATTGGGTTCGTCTTCAATATTGCTGGCGAGCTTGGTCAAGCCATAAATTTCGGCAGCGGCTTGGCTGGCAATGGCGCAGGCGGCTGGGTTTTCACTTGCCAATCGCGCCGCTTCGGCATTGCTGGACACGGCAACGCGGCGAACGTGGGCAGGCAGATTTTTACTCAACCAATGCTGACATTGCGCCAAAGCCTGCGCGTGGGCATACACCGCTTCAATGCCGTTTTGGTCAGCCGTTTGGCGCAACAAGTGATGATGAATTCGCAATTCCACTTCGCCACAAGCGCGTAATGGCGTGGACACCAGCAAATCCAACGTGCGTCCAACCGAGCCTTCGGTGGAATTTTCTACAGGTGCGACCACATAATCGGCTTGACGCGCTTCCACCAAACGCAAGCTGTCGTCCACCGTCGCGCAGGCAACGGAGTGCGCCGCGTGTCCAAAATGCTTCATCGCCGCCAGTTGCGTGAACGTGCCTTCGGGCCCCAAATAGGCAATGGTGAGCGGACGTTCAATCGCCAAACATTCGCTCATGATTTCGCGGAACAAACGCGCTACGGCTTCGTTGGGCAGCGGGCCTTCGTTCAAATCTTGAATACGGCGCAACACTTGGGCTTCGCGTTCTGGGCGATACACCACACCTGTGCCTTTGAGTTCGCCAATCGCGCGTGCGTGCTGGGCGCGTTGGTTGAGCAGTTGCAGCACTTGTTGGTCAATTTGGTCAATCGCATCGCGGTGTGGCAACAGTTTGGCTTCGTCTGACATAATTTTATCCACAAAATAAAAGGGCGTATTTTAACGAATTTTAGGTGCGATGTTGTGGCAAAAATCCACAAAAAAAAATGGCAGCCGAGCGGTTGCAGGGCTGCCGAATACCTCAAATCAGAGATTTTACGCTTCACAAACAAATCAGGCTTTCGCCTGACTCTGCCGCATTGCCCGAAAGGAGTGAAAAAGCAATACGACAAAGCTGGGATTGAACAGCCATATTGGCTATTCAAGAAAATTATGTAACTTAATGTAGCGAATTATAGTGTTATATTGTACGGTTTGCCAAGTATTATTTGTTAAAAAGCGATTTTTTTTGCGATTAAATGAGATAATTAGACAAAATAAATCTTAAAATAGTACTTTTGTAACAAAAAGTAGTAAAAAAGCAGCCTGCACATTTTTGAGTGCAGACTGCTTTTGTGTGAAATACGTTTTATTCGATATTTTGAACTTGCTCGCGCATTTGCTCAATCAACACTTTGAGTTCTACCGACACTTGGGTGCATTCGCCTGCAATGGCTTTGCTGCCCAGTGTGTTGGCTTCGCGGTTGAGTTCCTGCATCAAAAAGTCCAAACGTTTGCCGATGCTGCCTGTTTGTTCGGTAACAATACGGCGCACTTCGCCAATGTGGGTGCGTAGGCGGTTGAATTCTTCATCGACATCGGCTTTTTGCATGAACAACACAAATTCTTGTTTTAGGCGGTCTTCGTCCACATGGGCAACGGCTTCGGCAAGGCGTTGGCGGCTGCGAGCGATGTGGCTTTGCAATAGGCTGGGGAACAAGTCTTCTAGCGCGCCGACAATCGCTTCCATCAAATCCAAACGCTCCACAATGTGCGCTTGTAATTTGCTGCCTTCGCGTTGGCGAGCGGCGATAAAGTCGTCCAAAGCGCGGTCTAATAATTGGTTGATGACTTGGTGCAGCTCTTCGCTGTCTATTTCTGCACTGGCGATGACCCCAGGGAAGCGCAAAATATCGGAAACACTTAATTTGCTTAAATCTTTGTGTTTTTTACGCAATTTGCTGTTGATGTCTGCCAATTCGTTGATGAGTTGCTGATTTAAGTGCAGGCTGCCTGCGCTGTGTTGTGCGTTACTTAATTGAATACGGCATTCCAATTTGCCACGCGCGACTTTGCTGCTGATGGTTTCGCGCATTCCGCTTTCTAGCACGCGCAAATCGTCGGGGATTTTGAATTGCACGTCTAAAAAGCGGTGGTTTACCGAGCGAATTTCTAAATCGATTCGTTTGCCAGCGCATTCGGCAGAAGCGTGGGCAAAGCCTGTCATACTGCATACGGTCATGATTTTTTCCTTGTATTTGGTTGAAAAAATGAGTGACGGCATCTTAACAGGAATGCTTATCAACGTAAATCGTGGTTAAGAAAAGCAGCCTGCCCCTTTTGTCCAAATCTCAGATTTGAGTATAAAAGGGGCAGGCTGCTTTTTTATTCGTCCACACGCAAAAACGTGGCGCGATAATAGCGCAATTCTTCAATGCTTTCCAAAATATCGTCCAACGCCTGATGCGAGCCTTTTTTGACTATGCCTTTATACACCGCAGGATTCCAGCGTTTTGCCAACTCTTTGAGCGTAGATACGTCCAAATTGCGGTAGTGGAAAAAGGCTTCCAAGCGTGGCATGTGGCGCACCATAAAACGACGGTCTTGATGAATGGTGTTGCCGCACATGGGCGTGGTGTTTGCGGGCAACCATTGCTGCATCCACGCGAGCAATTCGCTTTCCACTTGCGCTTCTGTCCATGTGGATTCTTTGACACGCTGGGTTAAGCCTGTTCGGGCATGGGTTGTGGTACACCATTCGTCCATGCCATTCATAATTTCATCGCTTTGATGAATGGCATACACGGGCGATTGCGCCAACACGTTTAAATGCTTGTCGGTAATAATCATCGCGATTTCAATGATTTTATCGGTATCGGGGTTTAAGCCAGTCATTTCCATGTCTAGCCAGCATAAATTGTTTTGGTCTTTCATGTTTTTCCTTTAAAAAAATGATATTTTTGAATCTTGATAAAACACACGATACAAATTTTTGTTTTGCAAATACGGATTATTTTGAATACGTTGCACCAGTTTCACAAAGTCATCGGCTTGTGCAGTCTGCCCCAGTTGAGCCTTGATTTTTCGTTTGGCAAAGCCTGCATCAATCAACACAGCAAAAGAATTATTCATATCCATACACTTATTTTAGGCGTAAAAAAACGACCGTAGTGGGTAGCAGATTGGTTACTGCACTTGGATAGTTCACCCACATTGGTCTCTTTGAATGTCCGCAAATCATAACGCAAACATATTGTTTAAGCAACTTTTATACAAAAATCCCCATCACAACCACATCGCCAACGAAGCCACAGGCACATCACACGCCCACACGCCTTGTTGGCTGCTGCCGTCCACGCCGCGTAAAAACACATAGCGTACCGCAATCACATCGGGGCAACATTGGCGGCTACGAAGATAACGCGCCGTAGCAATCGCATAAATCAAGGCTTGCAAATAATAGTGATGCTTGGCGATTTCTGGATTCAGCGACGCAGGCGAATAATCCGCCAAATAATTGGATTTGTAGTCAATCACCAACGCTTGATTTTGCGTGTAAACCAGCGTGTCAATAAAGCCATTCAAAAAACCGCTTAACTGGCGGAACGTGAGCGACAAAGCAGCCTGCACACATTCGGGCGACAAGTTCATTTGCTTGCACCAGTTTTGCACATCAACCAAATTAAATTGTTCTATTTCAAACAAAAATGCCATTTCGTTAAGCCACTCTTGGCGCGACAAATCGCACAAACGTATGCCGTTTACCAGCGGTGTTTGGCGCACTTTGTCTAGCATATCGCACACGGCTGGCAACCAGTTTTCGGCATCGGCAATTTGATGGCGATTCAACACGCGCACAATGCGCTCGCTGTGTTTTTCGGCTGGCTGACCAAACGGAAAATATTCCAGCAATTCGTGCAAACACACGCCTGCTTTTGCGCCACGCGGAAAGTGCGCCATGTCCCAAATATCATCGTTTTGGATTGGTAGCGATGTCGTTTCGCTGGGTAAAGCAGCCTGCACCGCAATGTCCCATTTGCGCTCGGCTTCGTCTGTGTTTGCCAACGCTTCGGGCGCGTGTTGATGCGAACTCAACGCGGTAAAACTGCTAAACACAACTGGCGCATAATGGCGCGTGGCAACGGTTTGCGCTTGATAAACCGTGTCGCTATCCGACTGAATGTGCAGGCTGCTTTTGCCGTTTTGCGTCCACAACAAAGCAGCCTGCGGTGTTTCGTCCCATTCAAAGCTGGTAGTTTCTGCGTTTTGCTTCTGTACGAATTGTTGCCAAATTTGGCGATAGGCGTGCGCTGGCACTTTTGCACCAGACCATGTTTTGTGCGCATCACCGTCTAACAAATAATAAAACGGGTGATGATGCGTGTTTTCGTGTGCCGCCAAATACAGCACCAATTGCTCTTCGGCGCGAGTCAAAGCCACATACAGCAAACGCAAATCTTCCGACAACCGCTCTTTTTGCGCCTGTTCTTTGTCGGCATCGGTCATTTGGTTTTTGTGCAACAAAGTACTGCCCGATTCGCCTTGCAACACTTGCCAATCGTCGCCCTTGTTGCCTTTGCCACGCCATACAAACGGGCAATACACAATCGGATATTGCAAGCCTTTTGATGCATGCATGGTTACGATTTTGACCAGTTGCTCATCGCTTTCCAGTCGCAAGGCGCGGTTTTCGTTGCTGTCGCCGTCTTGCGTGGCAGCGATTTCTTGTTGCAACCATTGATACAAGGCGGCTGGCAAACGTCCGCTTTCTTCTTCGGCAGCCAGCAATTCCAGCACTTGCCCCAAATTGGTCAAAGTGCGGTCGTTGCCAGCAGCGAGCAGGTTTTGGATGACATCGTGTTGCTGCAAAAAATGTTGCACCGCTGCATACACGCCCACTTTTTGCCATTTTTGTAAGGCAACGCTCGCTTCGTCTGCCCATTCGCTTAATGCGCGTTCGTCTTGTTGCAAAGCCCACAACTGTTGCGCGGTGTAGCCAAACAAGCAGCCTGCAAGCACATAAACCAAATGCGCCGTTTGCTGCGGATTCAAGAAAAATGCCAACAAAGCATACACAGCACGCGCTTCGTCTTCTTGGAACACGCTATCACGGCTCAACAACACGCTTTGCACGTTTAGGCGTTTGAGTTCGCGCTGCACCATTGCGCCTTCTTGGCGGGTTCGCACCAGCACAGCCATATCGCCAGCGTGTAGCGGTTTGTCTTTTAAACGCAATTCGCCCTGCCCTGCGCGATGCAAGGCATAGGCAATTTCACTGGCGCACCATTGGGCGGACGTGTGTTGCAAGGCATCGGTTTTTTCGGTTTTATCCAAACTTAAATCGTTGAGCCAACGCACGCGCACCGCCGCTTCTTGGGGCGACAAATGGCTGTTTGATCGATGCGCTTGCACGGTTTCGTATGCCAAATTGGGCAACACAAACGGTTGCGGTTTGGCGAACAATGCACCCACGCTGTTGACCAATCGCGCATGGCTGCGGAAATTGGTACGCAAAGTGTAGCGTTGTTCGGGCGACACGTTTTCTGCAGCTTGCAAATAGGCAAAAATGTCCGCGCCACGAAAATTGTAAATTGCCTGTTTTGGGTCGCCAACCATAAACACGGTGGGCGCGTTTTCTGTGTGCAGGCTGCTTTGCATAAAGGCGCGAGAAAAAATGCCATATTGCAACGGGTCGGTGTCTTGAAATTCGTCAATCAGCACCACTTGCCAAGTGTGCGACATGGCTTGTGCCAACGCGGTGGCATGGGTGCGATTGGTTTGCAGCGCGTTGAACACGTCTAGTAATAAATCGTCAAATTGACGTGCAGGCTGCTTTTGTTTGTCGGCTTCGTTTTGCTGGCGAATAGCGTGGAGCAAATCCATTGCCACGTTAATCAACACATCGCCTTCGCTGGCTGACAAGATTTGTGCGTGGTTTGCCCATTCGCCCCAAGTGCGGCTTAAACAGTCCAAAGCATCAGGGTCTTGTTTGCCTTTGAAGTCTTTTTTGGCTTTGTCGGTTAGCGTGGCAAGGCTGAATTTGTTTTCGTTTTTGCTATTAAAAAACAGCTTCAAAATAATGTTTACATCGGGCAAGCAGCCTGCACTTTTCCAGTCATGGCATTGTTGGATATAGCTTTTTAAATCATCGGGCTGATAGCTATTTTTGGGCAAACTCGGTTGCAATTTTTCCCACGCGCTTTCAATCGCATCAAGCTGATTTGCCGTGTCTTGCCATGCGCGTACAAAACCTTCGTTTGCTGCTTGCCAATCGCGCAAAGTGTATGCCATGGGGCGCGTGTGCAAATAAGTTCGCCCCACAAACGAAGCCAATGCTGCGGCTTGTTGCTGTGGATTTTTTTTATGGCGATACACAATCTGCGCCAGTTGTTCGTGGTGCGCCACTTGTTCGCGCCAAAAGTCTTGCGCCGCAATCGGGCTGGGCGTGCTGTCTTCGTCCAATTCAATTTGAAAAGGGACTTGGCAATAAAACGCGAAATCTTGCAACACGCGCTGACAAAAGCTGTGAATGGTGTAAATGGCGGCGTGGTCAAACTGGCTCAACGCGGCTTTGAGTCGCATCATTAAGCGTTCGCGCGATTCTTTTTGCAGGGCTTGTTCCACCAATTTGCTCATGAAATCTGCCGATTTGGGCGCGTATTGTTCGCAAGCAGCCTGCACTTCGGTTGCGCCAAACGGAGCTTGCATTTTGTGCAACACGTGCAAGGCTTCGCCCAAACGGTCGCGCAATCGGGTTTTGAGTTCGGCGGTGGCGGCGTTGGTAAACGTAACCACCAAGATTTTGTCCACAGGCATTTGTTCCAGCAGCACCAATCGGGCAAACAGGGCGGAAATATTCCATGTTTTGCCCGTACCTGCGCTGGCTTCAATCAAATTAGTGGCAACTAGGGGAACGTTTAGGAGCGTGAAATCGTGGCTCATAAGCAATCTTTATCGGATAAAAAAGAGTTTGGCGAACACGGTAAATACAATCAGAGCAAACAAGGCAAATGCGCCATACATGGCTGGTTTGTACCACGTTGGACGTTCGTCATCGTCGGCAACAGGCAAGTAAATGTGGTCGGGCAACACGAGAATATCGGGGTCGTCATTGGCATCGTGAATTGGCTGACTGGCGTTGAGTTGCAGTTCCAAAAAATCGGCAATGCTTTGATGACGTTTGGGCGCGTTTTGTGCGCTCAACAAGCCCAGCGCGGTCAGTCCACGCAAACGCTGTGGCGCGGTTGGGCTGCCTTGTGCGATTGCCTGTTCCAAATATTGCTTGGCACGATGTTTAATCGCGATTGGGGCTTGGCAAAAACGTTCGCAAGCAGCCTGCACTTGTTCGTTGCTGTGTTGTGGGTGTGTTTTTTGCCATTCGGTGCAGGCTGCTTGCAATTCTTGTTGCAGCAATACAGGCGCAGCCAATGGTGCAGCCGCCAGCATTTCGCCCAGCAAACGCGATGCGCGCCAATCGCCTTGTTGCGCGAAATATTGCGCGATTTTGGCGGCTTTTTGTGGCTGCTGTTCGGTAAACAAACCTTTGGCAAGCAAATATGCCCAATACAAAGCAGCCGTGCGTTGTCCTTGTTGCGTTTGCTGTTGCAGCCACGCGAGCAGTTTCGCGCTTTGTTCGGGCGACAAATCGGGCTGTTTAATAGCTTCGGCAACTTGCGGCAAAGGCTGCGAATGGGCGGCATCGTGCGGCAAAGTCCATTCAACCAACATAGCACTAAAATCCGCCAAACGCAGTTGCGCGTAGCCTTGCACCAATTCGGGATAGCTGGTGGGTTTGCCTGCGGCAAGTTGCAGCGTGCAGTCGTGAACTTGGGTGGGTGTGGGGAGAATTGGGGTCATGATGGGGTACTCGGTAAAAATGTAAGAATGTGGATTATATGGGATTAAGTGGTGCAGGCTGCTTTTTTGATTGATTCAAAGCAGCCTGCACTTTAACAAATTGATTGCAGGCTGCTTTGATTTGGTTTACGCCAATTCCGCTTTCTTGCGGCTAACTCGCGGTTTTTTAAACGACAATTTCGCTTTCTGCGCCTTCTCGTCCCAATCCACCAACACAAAACCGCCGTCCGTCAATTTGCCAAACAACAATTCATCAGCCAACGCCTTACGAATTTGCTCTTGAATCAAACGGTGCATAGGACGTGCGCCCATTTGTGGGTCAAAACCTTTTGCTGCCAAATGGTTACGCATCACATCGCCAAATTCTGCCACCACTTTTTTATCCGCCAACTGCGTCGCCAACTGCGCCAAAAATTTATCTACCACCTTCGCAATGATTTCAGGCGACAATGGCGCAAACGGAATAATCGCATCTAAACGATTGCGAAATTCAGGCGTAAACAATTTTTTGATGTCCACCATTTCATCGCCGCGTTCGCGTTTGCTGGTAAAACCAAAACTCGGTTTGCTCAACGCTTCCGCGCCTGCGTTGGTTGTCATGATGATGATTACATTGCGAAAATCCGCACTGCGTCCCATGTTATCCGTCAATTTGCCCGCGTCCATCACTTGCAGCAACACATTGTAAATATCGCGGTGCGCTTTCTCAATTTCGTCTAGCAGCAAAACACAATGCGGCTGTTTGTTAATACATTCCGTCAGCAAACCGCCTTGTTCAAAACCCACATAGCCTGGTGGCGCACCAATCAAACGCGAAACCGCATGCGCTTCCATATATTCAGACATATCAAAGCGTTGCAACGGCACGCCCAATTCCGCCGCCAACTGTTTCGCCACTTCCGTTTTACCCACGCCAGTCGGACCGCTAAACAGAAAACTGCCAATCGGTTTTTCAGGCAGCCCCAAACCCGAACGCGACATTTTCACAGCAGAAACCAGCGCTTCAATCGCATTATCCTGCCCAAAAACTTTGCGTTTCAGCGTATCGGCAAGCGTTTTCAAAACCTGTTTGTCATCGTGCGAAACCGTTGTTTCAGGGATTCGGGCGATTTTGGCGACAATGCGCTCAATTTCCGCCTTGTTGATTTGCGTTAAACGATTTTCAGGCAGCGCGATTCGTTGCGCCGCGCCTGCTTCGTCAATAATATCAATGGCTTTGTCAGGCAAAAAACGCTCGTTGATGTATTTTGCCGACAATTCGGCGGCTGCCTGAAACGCCTCGTCCAAATATTCAACGCTGTGATGTTGCTCAAACATCGGGCGCAAACCTTGCAAAATTTGCACCGTTTCCGCCACAGTCGGCTCAACCACATCAATTTTTTGAAAACGGCGACTCAGCGCGTGGTCTTTGTTGAACACGGTGCGATATTCTTCGTAAGTGGTCGCGCCAATGCAGCGCAGTTGCCCTTTCGCCAACGCAGGTTTGAGCAAATTGCTTGCGTCCATATTGTTGCCTTGCGTGCTGCCTGCACCGATAACCGTATGAATTTCATCAATAAATAAAACCGCATTTTCCACTTTTACCAATTCTTTCAGCACCGCTTTCAAACGCGCTTCAAAATCGCCACGATATTTTGCGCCAGCCAACAACGCGCCCATGTCCAACGCGAAAACAGTTGCATTTGCCAACACTTCAGGCACTTGTTTTTGTTCAATTAAATATGCCAAACCTTCCGCCAATGCGGTTTTACCTACGCCAGCTTCGCCGACCAAAAGCGGATTGTTTTTGCGGCGGCGACACAAAATTTGCAATACGCGCTCCATTTCCATTTTGCGCCCGATTAAGGGGTCAATGCGAGCAGCCTGCACTTCGGCATTCAGGTTTACGGTGTAGGCTTCCAATGGATTATCGGCAAGATTGCTGTCATCGTCATCATCATGATGCTGCGATGAGTGCAGGCTGCTTGTGCCATGCGAAAAATAGCGCAACAAATCTTTGCGCTCCACGCCATGCAGTTGCAATAAAAATACCGCAGGCGATTCTTCTTCCTGCATCAACGCCAGCAACAAATCGGCAGCCTGTACTTCGGTTTGCGATGACTGTTGCACATGAATCATCGCTCGCTGCACCACGCGCTGAAAGCCAATAGTCGGCTGTGGGTCAATCTTGTGGCTGGGAATATGCGGCGGATAAGTGGGCGTGTTTTCGTCTATGCTTTCGCGCAAATGTGCCAGCAGCAACGAAAATTCCGCGCTGTGTTCGCGCAAAGCATCGGCAACATTGGGGTCGCCCTGAATCAAAGCCAGCAGCAAATGCTCCAAGCCCACCAGTTCATGACGGCTGATACGCGCCTCTTCATACATGGCTTGCAAAATCGGTTCTAATTGAGATGAAATCATACGGACGTTTCCTGAATGCTGCACATAAGTGGGTGACCAGCATCGTCTGCCAGCCACAACACTTGTTGTTGTTTGGTTTCGGCAATATCACGCGTGTACACGCCACACAAACCTTTGCCCTCGTGGTGAATTTGCAACATGGTTTTTTCGGCTTTATCGTGTGGCATGTGAAAAATATCCATCAAAATTTCCACTACAAAATCCATAGGCGTGTAATGGTCGTTGAGCAAAAACACCGCATAGCGTTTGGGCGGCGACAGTTTTTGTTTACTTTGATTAACATTCAACTGTATTGGCATAAAAATTCCTATTTTTGTTGTATTTAGTGTTATTTTAATGAAAATTAGCACTTTCCCCAAATAAAACTTGACGTAAGTTAACGACTCGGTAACAATCGCAGTCAGCGAAAGGCAGCCTGCACAAGTGGTTTAGTGAAGTCGCCAATCGCGATTTTTTCATTTTTTAGTTAGAAAGTAGCATTTTATGGCAACTGGTATTGTTAAATGGTTCAACGACGCAAAAGGCTTCGGTTTTATTACTCCTGACGAGGGCGGTGAAGATTTGTTCGCACACTTCTCTGCAATCAACATGGAAGGCTTCAAAACATTGAAAGAAGGTCAAAAAGTTTCTTTTGATGTAACAACAGGCCCAAAAGGCAAACAAGCCGCTAATATTCAAGCCGCTTAATTCCTTTCCAGACCATACAACCATGAAAGGCAGCTTTTCTCTGAAAGCTGTCTTTTTGCATTATAACAGCAATATGAATACCCAAACTTCTTTACCCAAACGCACGCTATCCGTTGCGCCGATGCTAGATTGGACCGACCGTCATTATCGCCACATGGCACGCCAAATCACGCGCCACACTTGGCTATACACCGAAATGATAAACGCAGGTGCGATTGTGTACGGCGACCCCGACCGCTTTTTACAGCGCAACGAATGCGAAAACCCTGTCGCCTTGCAACTGGGCGGCAGCGAGCCGACTTTGTTGGCGCAAGCCGCGCAAAAAGCCGCGCAATATAGCTATGACGAAATCAATTTAAACTGCGGTTGCCCCAGTCCGCGTGTGCAAAAAGGCGCGTTTGGCGCGTGTTTGATGTTGGACGTGAACTTGGTTGCCGATTGCCTCAATGCCATGCAAGACGCTGTGCCAGCTATCCCTATCACAATTAAACACCGCATTGGCATCGACAAACAAACCGAATACCAACCGCTTGCCGATTTTGTCGGCAGCCTGCACGACAAAACCGCGTGTCGCACCTTTATTGTTCATGCGCGAAATGCGTGGCTAGACGGCTTGTCGCCCAAAGAAAACCGCGAAATTCCGCCGTTGCGCTACGATTTTGTCTATCGCCTAAAACAGGAGTTCCCCGATTTGGAAATCATCATCAACGGCGGCGTGCAAACCAACACGCAAATTGCCGAACATTTACAACACGTTGATGGCGTAATGATGGGGCGCGAAGCGTATCACAATCCTTATATTATGCACGATTGGGACACGCTATTTTACGGCGAAACGCAGCCTGCACCCACGCGCGAACAAATCACACAACAGCTATACAACTATGCCACACAACAACTTTCGCGCCAACAAGGCACGATTTTGCGCCACATGGTGCGCCATTATCTCGGTTTAACGCACGGTTTAAACGGCGCGAAAATTTGGCGCAGAATGCTATCCGATGCCGATTTATTGCGCGATAATCGCCCAGAACTTATTTTGGAAGCGTGGCAGCAAGTTGAAAAAATGCAGGCTGCTTTTGAATCAAAAGGATAAATCATGTATATCCCCCACAAAAAACGTCCATGGTTGCCATGGTTCTTTGGTTTGCTGCTCATCGGTGGCTTGCTGCTGGCTTTCTATTTGCTAGGCAACGTACTCACGCCGTTCATTGTCGCCGCCGTGTTGGCATACATTTTAGATCCCTTGGTCAGCAAAATAGAAAAACTCGGCATACACCGCAGCCGTGCATCTATGTGGGTGATGCTATTTGCTTTTTTTGTGATTATCGGCTTGCTGCTGGTCATCGTTCCCATGCTGGTAGAGCAATTCCAAAGCATTGTGCAAAAAATCCCCAAACTGGTGGACTATGTCCAAACCAAACTCGTGCCATGGTTTAACCAAAAATTTGGCGGACACATCGCGCTCAACGAAAAAACCATCGCCAACTGGCTACGCAGCAATACGGCAGGCATACAAAGCAGCCTGCAACGCGCGTTGCCAGCTGTGATGCAACAAGGCGGCGCGTTGGCAGCAGGCATTGGCAACCTAGTGTTATTGCCCTTGTTGTTGTACTACTTTTTGCTGGACTGGTCGCGCTGGGAACAAGGCATCACCACCATGGTACCGCGCCGATATTTAGCGACTTATCAACGCATTACACGCAATATGGACAGCATTTTGGGCGAATTTTTGCGCGGACAACTCATGGTTATGCTCATCATGGGCGTGCTATATGGCACAGGCTTAATGCTCACAGGCTTGGATTCGGGCTTTTCCATTGGTATGGTGGCAGGCATTTTGGTGTTTATCCCCTATTTGGGCGCGTTCACAGGCTTGCTGCTTGCCACGCTTGCCGCCGTATTGCAATTTGATTCATGGACAGGACTGTTCGCCGTTTGGGGCGTGTTTGGTATCGGACAATTTTTGGAAAGCTTTTTCATCACGCCGCAAATTGTGGGCGACAAAATTGGACTATCGCCATTTTGGGTGATTTTCTCGTTAATGGCATTTGGGCAACTGTTTGGCTTTGTTGGTATGCTCATCGCCCTACCCCTTGCTGCGATTTGTTTGGTGTTGATACAAGAAAACAAAGCCTTGTATTTGAACAGCATTTTTTATCGCCGCGAAAAATAATATCCAACGCATAAAAAGCAGCCTGCACTTTATTATTGATTCAAAGTGCAGGCTGCTTTTTATAGTGAATTAAATTCAAACTAGTACAGCGTTGCCAACTCCCTTATGTACTAGATGTACACGGCGGTCGTTGTCGCCTTGTCCTAGTTTGAATTTAATCCACTATAATATTACGGATACGCTCGACAATTTTTATCCGCACGACTAGGGTTCGCAAAAAAATCGGTTTCGCTGCATGCCGATGTTGTACTTTCGCACAGCAACATCGTCAAATCCTGATTCAAAATCAAAGCGCGTGGTTCTTGCTGTTTATTCAGCGCAACCGCCTTAAACGCAAATTGCCCGTCATGTGTTGCACCACGCGGCGCACCTTGCGGACGAATACAAAAAAAGTCCGTTTCCCGAATCGGCAAATCAATCCACAAGCGCGATGTTTTACGGAAATTGCCATGCGATGCGTAATGACGCTCCCATGCCTGTGCGTTATCCAGCAACGCCTTTTGTACATCGCTCAACCGCCCTTTTTTTACCGATTCTTGATACATCGGATACGCAAACGCCACCAAAATCCCCACGATTGCCACTGCCACCAACACTTCCATTAACGTGAATCCAGCCGAACGGTAAGACGCAACATTTCTATTTTTAGCCATTTTGACCCCAGCTTCTTTCCAATCAAATCAAAGGCAATCTAGCACAAACCAACTATTCCAGCAATCATAATAGTATTATGCTTGCTTTATGCACACTTAGCGTTTAGAATAGCGCGTTTCTAGTATTCATCAATTTCCAATTCAGGAGTAAACACTATGGCAAATAGCGCACAAGCACGCAAACGTGCTCGTCAATCGTTGAAAAACCGTGCACACAACGCGAGCTTGCGTACTGCATTCCGTACTGCGGTTAAAAAAGTATTGAAAGCCGTTGAAGCAGGCGACAAAGCGGCTGCACAAGCAACTTTCCGCGACAGCACCAAAGTATTGGATCGCATCGCTGACAAAGGCGTGTTCCACAAAAACAAAGCAGCGCGTCATAAAAGCCGCTTGTCTGCAAAAATCAAAGCAATGGCATAATTTATCGCCCTGCTAAATACAAAAAACAGAATAGATTTAGTGTCTATTCTGTTTTTTTATTTACTTTTGTTGCGCCGAAGCAGCCTGCAAACGCAATTCCAAACTGCGAGCATGGTATTCGCCCAAACTTTCCAATCCGCGCAAAAAACGCGACAATTCGGTTAAAGCCGATTCATACACTTGTTTTTTAAACATAATCACTTCGTCAATGGGTGCCCAATATTCGTACCATCGCCAATCGTCAAATTCTGGCTGACTGCTGGCGCGTAAATGCACATCGCTGTCTTGCCCCACCAAGCGCAATAAAAACCAAATTTGCTTTTGCCCACGATACGAACCGCGCCATTCGCGCCGAATCCAACTGGTAGGCACATCGTAGCGCAACCAATCGCGCGTTCTGCCCAAAATCTTAACGTGCTGTGGCAGCAAGCCGACTTCTTCTAGCAATTCGCGATACATCGCCGTTTCAGGACTTTCGCCTGGTTTGATGCCGCCTTGCGGAAATTGCCACGAATTTTCTTTGACACGCTTACCCCAAAACACTTGGTTATCTTGATTGGTCAAGATAATACCCACGTTGGGGCGATAACCTTCCCTATCCAGCATCGCCAGTCCCTTTATAAAATCCAAAACGCGCTAATTTTCCCACAAAACTGCCATGCTTGCCAAATTACGCTACAATGCCCGTTTTCTACCAAAGCAGCCTGCACCATGAACAGCGAATTAAATCAAGTTATCCAAACCGAAAGCTATGGCGAAGTGCAAGAAGTTTTGCAATTTTTGCTAGAAGAATGCAGCCTAGACGATGCGCCCAGCGTTGCCGAAGTCCAACAATGGCAACAGGTTTTACAACAGCGTGGCGGCAAATTCACTAAACTCGCGCAGCTTTGCCAACAATTTATTGACGAATCCGCATGATTATCCCAAAAAACAAATGGCTCATCGCTGCGATAGCGTGGGCAGCCGCCAGCATTTATGCGCTGATTTTTCGTGAAGCAACAGGACAAAACGCGCCACCTTTTCCGCATTTTGATAAATTGGCGCATTGTTTACTGTTTTTCGCGCAATTTTGGTTGTGCAGCAAAATTTGGTTGAGCGCGAAACGACCAATTCCCTTTTTGTGGCTGATGATTTTAGCGAGCATTTGGGCAGCCTGCACCGAGTTGGCGCAATATTTCTTCACACAAACGCGACAAGGTGATGTGTGGGACGCGCTGGCAGACATGATTGGCGCTGGCGTGGCATTGCAGATTGCTCGTATCGTGCAAACAAAAAAGTCTGATAAATCAAGAAAAAATAGAATTGTTTGATTTTTCTGCTTGACGATGAGGAAATTTGCTATATAATGCGCAGCTTATTCCCTGATAGCTCAGTCGGTAGAGCGACGGACTGTTAATCCGCAGGTCACTGGTTCGAGCCCAGTTCGGGGAGCCAGATAAAACAGCGAGTTAGGTTTAATGCTTAACTCGCTGTATTTTTTCGTGTACGTTTTGTGGACGTATTTTGCATCTATCATTTCTTCGCCCAAGACATACCGCATATAAATGCACGGCTGTGATACACACACGCTATTTGACACGCACGCAACGAAAGACATCAATGAGCAAAAACAAACTTTTGACTTTAGCTTTATTGGCAACCGCCGCTTGTTCCAGCGAACAGCAGCCTGCACCGATTACACAATCCACTGACCCACTAATGGAAATTGTGCGCCAAGTGCAAACGCAATCACAACAACAAACCGCGTCCAACGCTGCACCATTTTTCAATCAAGCTGCACCGTCTGTCGCGCAAACAGGCTATTTAGCCAACCCCAATGTACAGGCGTTTATGCGTTATCAAAATCAAGTCAATGGCTTGGATATGGCGTATATGCAACAATTTTTTGCGCGTGTGGGCTATCGCGGCAACATTATTCAGATTATGGACAGACCTGCCACCAGCCGTCCGTGGTATGAATTTCGCAAAGGCAATGGCGATGCGAGCAAAATTCAAGCTGGGCAGCGTTTTTATACGGCAAACCGCCACCCGATTGACCATACCGCCGCGCGTTATGGCGTGCCAGCGCAGTTAATCGTGGCGATTTTGGGCATTGAAACGAATTATGGCAAAAACAAGGGCAATATTCCTGTTGCCGATGCTTTAGCGACTTTGGCGTTTGATTATCCGCGTCGTGGCGCGTTTTTTCAGCAGGAATTGGGCGAATTTTTGAAACTGGCGCAAGAAGAACGCCGCGATGCGTTTGGTTTTGTCGGCAGTTTTGCTGGGGCGATGGGTATGCCGCAATTTATGCCGTCTAGCTTTCGCAAGTGGGCGGTGGATTATGACGGCAATGGTACGCGCGATATTTGGAACAATGTGCCAGATGTGGCAGCATCGGTAGCAAATTATATGAAACAACACGGCTGGCAAACGGGCGGACGCATGATTGTGCCTGCGCGTATCAATCCGTCGCCACAAATTCAGGCGTTGATTGATGAAAAAACTGCACTCAATTACACGGTGAGGCAGCTGCGTCAAATGGGGGTGCAGCCTTTGCAAGCGGTGAACGATAATGAACGCGCCTTGCTGTTTCGCTTGGAAGTCGCGCCCAATCAGTTTGAATATTTTATTGGTTTGAATAATTTTTATGTGGTGTGGCAATACAATCACAGCCGTATGTATGTAACCGCCGTGCGCGATATTGCGAATGGGTTGGGAGCTGGGTTGTAAGTTTTTTGTACGATTTAAAAGCAGCCTGCACTTTTTTGTGTGTTTACAAAAAGTGCAGGCTGCTTTTTATGCAAAGATAGGTAAAAATATGCCATAATCACACAGCACTTGCATCGCGTATCCCAACAAAGTGCAGGCTGCTTTTCAACAAGAAAAATCCATTTATTCACAGGAGTTTTACATGAGCAAGTCCACCATCTATTACACTCATACCGACGAAGCCCCAGCATTGGCAACGCAATCATTGTTGCCGATTATTCGCGCCTTTGGCAAACATGCCGATATCGCGTTTGAGCTTGCCGATATTTCGTTGGCAGGTCGCATTTTGGCGGCGTTCCCAGAATACTTAAAAGAAGAACAACGCCGCTCGGACGATTTGGCGTTTTTGGGCGACTATGTAACCAAACCCGAAGCCAACGTCATCAAATTGCCCAACATCAGCGCGTCAATGCCGCAGTTGAACGCCACGATTACCGAATTGCAAGCCAAAGGTTTTGCTGTGCCAAACTACCCAAGCAATCCGCAAACCGATGAAGAAAAAGACATTCAAGCACATTACGACCGCATTAAAGGTTCAGCTGTAAACCCAGTTTTGCGCGAAGGCAATTCCGACCGCCGTGCGCCAAAAGCCGTGAAAAACTTCGCCAAAAAATACCCACACAGCATGGGCGCATGGACAAAAGACAGCAAATCCCACGTTGCCACCATGCAATCGGGCGATTTTTTCCACAATGAAAAATCCGTAACCGTTGCCGAACCGACAACCGTAAAAATCGTGTTTACCAATCAATCAGGCGAACAAACCGAATTGCGTAAACTATTGAATTTAAAAGCGGGTGAAATCATTGACGCAACCGTCATGAGCAAAAAAGCGTTGGTGCAATTCTTGCAAGAGCAAGTGGCGGACGCAAAAGCCAAAGGCGCGTTGTTTTCATTGCACATGAAAGCGACCATGATGAAAGTGTCCGACCCGATTATTTTCGGACACGCGGTTAAAGTGTTTTTCGCGCCTGTGTTTGAGCAATACGGCGAACAGTTGGCAGCCGTTGGCGTGAATGTGAATAATGGTTTTGGTAACTTATTAGCAAACTTGGATAAATTGGACGAGCAAACTCGCGCAGGTGTTCAGGCAGCCATTGAACAAGCCTACGCCAACGCGCCAAGTTTGGCGATGGTGGACAGCGACAAAGGCATTACCAATTTGCACGTGCCAAGCGACGTAATTGTGGACGCTTCTATGCCAGCGATGATTCGCAATTCAGGACGTATGTGGGACAAAGACGGCAAAGCGCAAGACACCAAAGCTGTGATTCCCGACAGCAGCTACGCAGGTATTTACGCGGCTACGATTGATTTTTGTCGTGAAAATGGCGCGTTTGACCCGACCACAATGGGTACAGTGCCAAATGTTGGCTTGATGGCGCAAAAAGCGGAAGAATACGGTTCGCACGATAAAACCTTTGAAATTCAATCGGCTGGCAAAGTGGAAATTATTGACGACAAAGGCAATGTTTTGACTTCACACGAAGTGGAAACTGGCGATATTTGGCGTGCCTGTCAAACCAAAGACGCGCCTGTCAAAGACTGGGTGCAGTTGGCGGTAAACCGTGCGCGTTTGAGCGATACGCCAGCCATTTTCTGGTTAGACGAAAGCCGTCCGCACGATGCTGAATTGATTAAAAAAGTGAAACAATATTTAGGCGAATTGGATACCAACGGCTTGGATATTCAAATTTTAGCCCCCGAAGCAGCCTGCAAAGCCAGCCTGAAACGCATGAAAGACGGCAAAGACACGATTTCCGTAACAGGCAACGTATTGCGCGATTACAATACCGATTTGTTCCCGATTTTGGAATTGGGTACGAGCGCGAAAATGTTATCTATCGTGCCGTTGATGAATGGTGGAGGTATGTTTGAAACAGGCGCAGGCGGTTCTGCACCGAAACACGTTCAACAATTCAACGAAGAAAACCATTTGCGTTGGGACAGCTTGGGCGAATTTTTAGCGTTGGCGGTGTCGTTGGAACATTTGGCGCAAAAAACAGGCAACGCAAAAGCGCAAGTGTTGGCGGATACGTTGGACGCAGCAACCGAGCAATTATTGTTAAACGACAAATCGCCAAAACGCAAAGCGGGCGAATTGGACAACCGTGGCAGCCATTTCTACATCGCCTTGTATTGGGCGCAAGCGTTGGCAGCGCAAAGCACAGACGCTGATTTGCAAAAAACTTTTGCGCCAGTAGCAGAAAAATTAGCCGCACAAGAAGCGCAAATTTTGGCGGAATTGGCAGCAGGCGCAGGAAAACCTGTGGACATCGGCGGTTATTACGCACCAAACGCGGAATTGACAGCAAAAGCCATGCGCCCAAGCGTGAGCTTGAATGCGGTGATTGATGCGTTGTAATTGGATTGAATAAAAAGTGCAGGCTGCTTTTGAAATACGAAAAAGCAGCCTGCATTTTTGTTTACGCAATCGTTATCTAAAATGTTAAAATTCGCCCCGAAAAAGCAGCCTGCAACCTGCCAATCCCTTATCCAAACACCCATGAAACATACCGCGCAGCAATGGTCATTTGAACCTTTAACTTATTCATTCCTCCAAACTTTAACTTATTCATTCCCCCAAATTAGTGCAAGTAGCCAATTTGTGATAGGATTTTGCGGTGGCGGATTATGGTTATGGTTTGCGGATACTCGTCCAGAGACCGCTAATCAGCTTGCCTTATTTTTGTTGGTGTTCGGTATTATTTGGCTGATAAGCAAAAAATGGACGATATGGCAATGGTATCAAAAAAATGAAGAGACTATTTATTTAGATAACAAAGGCTTACACTTTTGCATTTATCCCCGTTCAGGCAGCCTGCAATATACAGATATTACCAAAGCAGTACATTGGTACATTGAGCGTGCAGATAATAGAAGAAGATATGATAAAGACATCGGCATCATCATAACCACGCAACAAGGCGAACACATTTACCTGAATTTGGAACGCATGATACAAAGCAATGATGGCATTTCATTTGGCACAAACAGCAGCGTCGTGATTCAAGAATTGAACAAGCGAATGAAGGCAGCCTGAAACACCATTTCTTAAAACTTTTAAAATACAAAAGAAAGACAAAACAATGACTTGGGAAACCGTAATCGGATTAGAAATCCACGTTCAACTCAACACAAAATCTAAAATTTTTAGCGGTGCAAGCACAGCGTTTGGCGCAGAACCGAACGCTCATGCCAGCGTTGTAGAATGCGCTTTACCTGGCGTGTTGCCTGTGATGAACCGCGAAGTCGTGGAAAAAGCGATTAAATTGGGCTTGGCTCTGAACGCGAAAATCAATCAAAAAAATGTGTTTGACCGCAAAAATTATTTCTACCCAGATTTGCCAAAAGGCTATCAAATCAGCCAGTTAGATTTGCCAATCGTGGAACATGGTCAATTAGAAATCGTGGTTGGCGATGACGTGAAAATGATTAACGTAACTCGCGCCCACATGGAAGAAGATGCAGGCAAATCCGTTCACGAAGGCTTAAACGGCGCGACTGGCATTGACTTAAACCGCGCAGGTACGCCTTTGTTGGAAGTGGTTTCCGAGCCTGAAATGCGTTCGGCAGCCGAAGCGGTGGCGTATGCGAAAGCCTTGCACGGTTTGGTAACTTGGTTGGATATTTGCGATGGCAATATGGCGGAAGGTTCGTTCCGTGTGGACGCAAATGTGTCGGTACGCCCGAAAGGTCAAGCGGAATTTGGTACACGCCGTGAAATCAAGAACTTAAACTCATTCCGTTTCTTGGAGCAAGCGATTAATTACGAAGTGGAAGCTCAAATCGAGATTTTGGAAGACGGCGGCAAGGTGCAACAAGCAACCATGTTGTTTGACCCCGACAAAGGCGAAACGCGCGTGATGCGCCTGAAAGAAGACGCGCACGATTACCGCTATTTCCCCGACCCTGATTTGTTGCCAGTCATCATTTCGGACGCGCAAATGGAAAAAGCCAAAGCGCAAATGCCTGAATTACCAAAAGAAATGGCAGCACGTTTTGTGAATGAATTTGGCGTGAGCGAATACGATGCGCGTTTGCTGACGGGTTCGCGTGTGCAGGCTGCTTTTTTCACGGAAGCGGCGAGCGTGAGCAATCAAGGCAAATTGGTTGCCAACTGGATGAATGGCGAATTGGCAGCAACTTTAAACAAAGAAGGTTTAGAGTTGGCGCAAAGCCCAATTACAGCAGCACGTTTGGCGGCGTTGGTTGGCAAAATCGCGGACGGCACATTGAGCAGCAAATTGGCGAAAAAAGCGTTTGAAGCGATGTGGGCTGAACCCGATGCCACGATTGAGCAAATCATTGAAAAACATGGTTTAGTGCAAATCACGGACACTGGCGCGATTGAAGCGATGGTTGATGAAGTGTTGGCGAACAACGCGAAAGCGGTTGAGCAATACAAATCGGGCAACGAAAAAGCGTTGAATGCGATTGTCGGTCAAGTGATGAAAGCCAGCAAAGGCAAGGCCAATCCGACTGCGGTGCAGGATTTGGTTAAAGCGAAATTGGCGTAATTGTTTAGACTAGCTTTGATAAAACAAAGAGTAAAGTAATGAAAGCATTAAAAGTATTGATGATAACTGCTTTATTGTGTGGCAACGCATGGGCAGGCGGATTGGACAAAAATGATGCGAGCGAATATGTTTTGCTCAATCAAAATCAGCAGCCCACTTCCACCTTTCAGCGTTACTATTTGCAAGAAAATCAATGGGTCATGGACGGCAAATTGGGCAATCAGGCTTGGAAAAGTGTGTGCAATGGTCAAGGCGAATGTCGTTTGCAAGATTCGTCTACCAAGCAAATGAGTCAATGGAAAGCGTTGCTACCCCAATCGCTGCAAGCCATGCCGATGGCGTGTATCAACAATATCGCGTTTGCTTTTTGTCGCATCAGCAATCCTAAAAATGCCAATCAACGGCTTTATTGGTGGTTTGCGTGGCAAAATGGACAAACTTATGCGCTGGGTTTGAATCGCATTCGTTAAGTTGAATCATAAAATGCAGGCTGCTTTTGGGATTACTCAAAAAGCAGCCTGCATTTTGTGTTTTGTCATTATAGTGGATTAAATTTAGATTAGGACAAGGCGACAACGACCGCCGTGTACACCTAGATAAGGGAGTTGGCAACGCTGTACTAATCTAAATTTAATTCACTATACCATAAAAATACACACTTTTTTACAGAAAGCGTGTATTTTTGTTTGCCCAATGTTTACATTGGATATTGCTGCACCATGCTGCTCAATGCACGAGCATCGTTGGCACGAGTTGTGGTTGTTTGCGAACCCAGAACCACAATAATCACAGGCTCACGACCCATTTGCGTTTGCATCACCATAGAGCGACCTGCTTCGCGAATATAACCTGTTTTTTGTACCGTAATATTCCAGTTGCCTTCGCGAACAAATATATTGGAGTTTTTGTACTGTTCAAATTTGCCTGTACTGGTATATGCCTCTCCACTTTGCGCGGTGCTTAATTGGCGAATTTGTGGATATTGGCTTGCGGCACGAACCATCATACTCAGTTCACGCGCAGTTGAAACATTGCGTGGGTCTAACCCTGTTGGCTCATAAAAACGGCTGTTCATCATGCCCAAACTACGCGCTTTGGCATTCATCGCTTGCACAAATGCCGACATACCGCCTGGATAAGTACGACCCAAAGCATGAATTGCACGATTTTCGCTGCTCATCAAACCCAAATGCAGCATTTGACCGCGTGTCAAAGTTGTGCCGATAGACAAACGGCTGCCTGTTCCTTTTAAACGGTCGATTTCCGCTTCGGTAATGGTGATGCGTTGGTTCATGTCCAAACGTGCGTCCAATACCACCATAGCCGCCATCAATTTAGAAATAGAAGCAATAGAACGGACATTATCCATATTTTTTTGATAGAAAATCTGCCCTGTGTTGGCGTTCATAATCAAGGCAGACTGCGCGTTGAGCAATGGGCCTGCATACGCCGCTTGCTGTTGAATCGTTGCTGGATTATACGGCACAGGTTGTGCAGAATATTGCACCGCAGGCAGTTGATTTTTCAAGAAATCACCCAAGATATCTTCGGTTGTATCAAAGGCATAAACAGGTGAAGCCAATCCTGCACTTAATAGTAAACCAATGCAAACTTTTTTGGTTTGTTGAAAAAATGACATAACTAAAATTTCCTGCTATTTAAAAGTAAGTTTAACCAAAATTAAATGATAATAACGATATTTATTAAGCAACAAACTTTGGCATACTAACACTATTTGTTTGTTTATCAAAGCAGTTATGTCATTTTTTACATAACCAACATTTTTTTACGTTTATTCCACTTCATCAATCCACGCTTGCTGCACGGCTTCCAAGATTTTTTCGCCGCAACGCGCTGGGTCATCGTCAAAATCGGGCAATGCCAAAATCAAATCGCGTAACTGGGTAAAGCGCAGGGTTTTGGGGTCTATGCTGTCGCCGTGTGTGTCAAACAAATCTTCGGCAATGCGTTGTGTATCTGTCCATTTCATGATGTTTATCCTTATTGTTTAGGAAATAGAAGTCAGCATTATATAGTGGAATGAAATAAAAATGGGACAAGGCGACAACGCCTGCCGTGTACATCAAGTACATAAAGGCGTTGGCAACAACGTACCATTGCGATTTCATTCCACTATAATTGAAAGCTGGGCTAAAAAGGCGCACAATAACGCCCTTTCCACCCTTTAAATCAGGAAAATCACATGAAAAACCTACACCCACAAACCTTGGCGATTCGTGCCAGCAAAGAGCAAACACCGTTCAACGAACATCAACAAGCCTTGTTTTTGACCAGCAGTTTTATGGCAGCCAGCGCGGCAGACGCAGCCGCTTTGTTCGCCAAAACCAAAGACGGCTACACTTATTCACGCACGGCAAACCCGACTATTGCTGCATTTCAACAACGCATTGCGGCTTTGGAAGGCGCAGAAGCGGGCATCGCAACGGCAACAGGCATGGCGGCGATTCAAGCGGCAATGCTGACGTTTTTGAGTGCAGGCGACCATATGATTAGCAGTCGCAGTTTGTTTGGCACAACGGCTGGCTTCATCACAGGACATTTAATGCGCTTTGGCATTGAAGTGACTTTTGTATCGCAAACCGATATATCGGAATGGGAAAAAGCCATTCGCCCGAACACCAAAATGCTGTTTTTGGAAACGCCATCTAACCCATTGAACGAAGTGGCGGATTTGGAAAAATTGGCAGCATTGGCACAGCAACACGGTGCGTTGTTGGCGGTGGACAACTGTTTCTGCTCGCCAGCAGTGCAACAGCCACTTCGTTGGGGCGCGGATTTGACCATTCAATCGGCAACCAAATTCATTGACGGACACGGTCGCGCTTTGGGTGGCATTGTGTGCGGCAAAGCGGATTTGATTAAGCAAATCGCGTTGTATGTCAATTCGGCTGGATTGAGCTTGTCGCCATTTAATGCGTGGTTGCTGTTGAGCGGTTCGGAAACGATTTTTGTCCGCACGCAGCAACAAGCCGCTAATGCAGAAAAAGTGGCGACTTGGTTACGCAGTCAGCCAAATGTAAACGCGGTGTACTACGCAGGTTTACCCGATCACGCGCAAGCCGATTTGGTACAAAAACAGCAAAGCTCGGGCGGCATGGTGATTGCGTTTGAAGTGGCTGGCGGTGTGCAGGCTGCTTGGAATGTGATTGATAGTGTGGAGATTTTTTCTAAAACTGCGAATTTTGGCGATGTTCGCTCAACCATTACGCACCCTTGGACAACCACGCACGGCAGAATGTCGCCCGAAAACAAATTGGCGGCTGGCATTAGCGAAGGTTTAATCCGTATTTCGGTAGGCTTGGAATATGCCGATGATTTGATTGCGGATTTGGAACAGGCTTTAGCAGCAAGTCAGAAGTAAATCACTTAATATAAAAGTGCAGGCTGCTTTTTGGCATAAATTTGCATGAAAAAGCAGCCTGCACATCACACATAAAACAGGAAAACACATCATGTCAGAAGCCGAATTTGCCACATGGGCATTACGCATTTGTTTAACAGGCTTTATCATTTTTTTGGGCTTTATTATCTACAACTTGGGCAAGGAATCCAAAGTCGGCAAGCTGGGAATGTTTATTTTGTTTTTGGTATTGGGGCTGGGCATTGCAGGCTTCTTGTTCAAAAACATATTGGTCAAAATGATGATGTAACCAAATTTTGCACTGTTTCAAGTATGCAAGCAGCCTGCACACTGTTATGATTACGCCCTTTCTAAAACGCTAAATATTCTCATCTTTTATGAAAGCACTCAGCGATTTTATCACCATTATTCTGTTTTTTGCGACTTACAAAATCACCAATAATATTGTTACCGCAACGATTGTGGCGGTGGTGGCAGGCATTGTGCAGGCTGCTTATACTTATTACACCGCCAAAAAACTTGAACCGATGCAATGGTTTAGCCTTGTGATTATTGTCGTGTTTGGTGGCTTGACCATTTGGCTGAACGACCGCACGTTTATCATGCTCACAACCACACTGTTGCCATGGACAATGGCAGCAACCATGCTCGTGATGCAGTTGCTCGGCAAAAACGGTTTGCGCTTGCTGTTGGGCAAAGAATTAGACTTGCCCGATGCCGTTTGGCAAAAACTATCGTATGCGTGGATAATCTTTTTCTTTTTACTGGGCGCGTTGAATTTAGCGATTGCCTACCCCTTTACCGCCGAACGCGAAGCGATTTGGATAAACTTTAAATTTTATGGCTACAAGCTCATTATTTTGCTGTTTTCCATCGTACAAGGCGTTTATCTTTACCGTCATCTACCCAAGGAGACTTCATAATGTTGTTTATGCTATTGGCAACCGATGTGGAAGGCACAGCCCAAGCGCGTGCCGAAGCCCGACCTGCTCACTTGGCTCGTTTGGAAGAGCTAGACAAAGCAGGACGTTTGCTCACCGCAGGCCCAAACCCCATGCCCGATAACCCCGACATCATGTCTGGCAGCCTAATTATTGCCGAATTTGACAACTTGGACGCTGCCGAAGAATGGGCAGGACAAGACCCTTATGTGCAAGCAGGCGTGTATGCCGAAGTGTTAATCAAACCCTACAAAAAAGTCTTCCCAAAATGAGCGATATGCAAAACCAAATGGCAGCTTTGTTGGCAAACTTCAACGCCGAAGTATTTGAGTTTACCGACCAAAGCCATTTACACGCAGGACACGCAGGCAACAAAGGCGGCGGACATTATGCCGTGTTGATTGTGTCGGACGTGTTTGCAGGAAAAAACCGCATTGCACGTTGGCGCATGGTGCAGGCTGCTTTTGCACCGTTGTTTGATGCAGGCAAAATCCACGCATTGAGCATTGACGCGCAAACCCCAACTGAATATTTTCATTAACATAAGGAATTGAATATGAACAAAACTCGTTTATTTGCCGCGATTTCGGCTGCTTTATTGACTGGCAGCGTGTTGGCACAAACCGTTGTAACCGTAAATGGCACAAAAATCGACAGCAGCGAATTGGACGCGCGCGCTAAATTTGTACAGCAACAAAGTCAAGGCAAAGTGCAAGACACGCCAGAATTGCGCCAATACATTGCCAACGAAGTGGTGTTGGAAACCGTGGTAACGCAAGAAGCCAAACGCTTGCAATTGGACAAATCCAGCGAATACAAAACCGTAGAAGCCGATGCTTTGAAACAAGCGCGCGAAAAAGGCTTGGACAAACAGCCCGACTTTAAAGGCAACTGGGCGCGTTTCCAAAACCAATTATTGATGGACGTGTATGCACAAGACGTTGCCAAGAAAAACCCTGTGAGCGATGCCGATGTGCAAAAACGCTATGACGACATCAAATCACGCTATCATAACACCGATGAAGTGCAACTGGGCGAAATCGTAACCGACAAAGAAGACCAAGCCAAAGCCGCGATTCGTGAATTGGGCGCGAAAAAATCGTTTGCCGATGTGGCGAAAAAATACAGCATTGACCCAGCAGTTAAAGCAGGTCAGCCAGCGTTGAATGAATACACTTCTTTGGTGGATTTAAAAGACGGTCGCCCGAAAATTTTTGAAGCGGTGCAAAACCTGAAAAAAGGCGAATACACGCGCAATGCGGTAAAAGGCGAAGGCATTTTTGTGGTGTTCTATGCCAACGACAAACGCAAAATCACCGTGCCAGCGTTTGACCAAATCCGCGACAATGTACGCGACGAATTACAACAAGAACGTGTGCAGGCTGCTGTGGGCAAATTGATGCAACAAGCGAAAATTGTGCCTGCGGACGGTAAATAAGTAGGCAAATAAAAAGTGCAGGCTGCTTTTTCGGTTTTTGTTACCAATAAAAGCAGCCTGCACTTTGTTTTCCACTATTTATGCTGCGCCCTACCCTGAATTTAATCCGCAAAGCAGCCTGCACTTTAATTTCGGTTAAAATGCAGGCTGCTTTTGTTTTTATGAGACTTCGCTATGCTGCACCTATATCAATCCAACCAACTCGAAAACTTGGCGCAGATGATGTTAAACCTACATCAATCGCAGCCTTTGTCGCACCCGTTGCAGGCGGAATACATTTTGGTGCAAAGCCAAGGCATGCGCCGCTACATCAACCAATATTGGGCGCAGCATTCGCCCATTGCCGCCAATTTGCACTTTGAATTGCCCGCGCAACTGGCGTGGCAACTGATGCGCGAAGCCTTGCCCAATGCGCCCAAATTAAGCCCATTTTCTAGCGATGTGATGCAATGGCGATTGCTGCAATTATTCCAATCGCGCCATTTTGCGGAAGACAGCGAACTGGCATCGGCACAAGAAATGTTGCGCGATTATGTGCAGCAGGGCGAAATGTCGGCGTATCAGTTAGCGCGACAGCTTGCCGATGTGTTCGACCAATATTTGATGTATCGCCCCGATTGGATTGAAGCGTGGTCAAATCAACAAAATGTAGCGGAATTGTCGCAGCGCGAAGATTGCGCCCAAGAACAGCAATGGCAAGCGGCAATTTGGCGCGAATTGTTGCGCGATGAACAACGCGCTCCGCATCGAGCGCAAATGCAGCGCGTGTTAATGGATTCGTTGGCAAATCAAACAATTCGCAGGCTGCCCGAGCGGATTTTAATGTTTGGGATTACTGCCCTTGCGCCATCGCATTTGCAACTGTTGCAAGAAATCGCCAAACAGCGCGATGTACATATTTTTGCGCTCAACCCCAGTGCGATGTATTGGGGCGATTTGCTTGAACCTGCACAAATTTTGCAGCAAACCGATGACGTGGATTTATCGTTGCAAGGACACCCATTGCTGGCATCGTGGGGCAAACAAGGGCGCGATTTTTTCAACGATTTGAGCGTTGCCGAAGCGCGTCAAGATGAAGCACATCAGCAATTTGCCGAGCAAGCGAAGTCGCCCAATTTACTGCACAGTTTGCAATACCAAATCCAGCAGCTAGTATTGCCCGAACAGGCGCACGATGACGATTGGTTGGCACAGCACGATGCTTATTTGCGCGAATCGGTGTTGCAACAAAATTTGGACGTGGGCGAATACTATGTCCGCCACGTTCAGCAAGATTTGTCGCCCGAACAAAAAGCGATGGTGCAGCTCAACGCCGATAGCAGCCTGCACATTCACAGCGCACACAGTCCGTTGCGCGAATTGCAGATTTTAAAAGACCGCATTTTGCTTGCTTTGGCGCAAAACCCAAGTTGGCAGCCACACGATATTGCCGTACTCACCCCCAATATTGAGCCATACGCGCCGTTTATTGACAGCGTGTTTGGCGAATATTCCGATGCGCCTTTGCCGTATTCGCTTGCCGATGTCAAACTCACGCGCAAGCAGCCTGCACTTGATGCTTTGGCGCAAGCATTGGATTTGCTCAACAGCCGTTTTGAAGCGGAACAAGTGTTGGCATTGCTCAACACCGAACCCGTGTTGCAACAATGGCACATCAACCGCGCCGACTTGCCCTTGCTGCACAGCGCGGTTGCCGAACTCAATATCCGCTGGGGCAGCGATGCCAGCGAACGCGCCCAATATGGCGATGCCAATAATTTGTTTACATGGCAACAAGGGCTAGACCGCTTGGTTTTGGGCTGGTTGCAGCCTGCACAATCAGGCGCAACGTGGCAAAACATCGCACCACACGCCAGCCACCCCGACCATTTGCCGATTTTGGCGAATTTTGTCGCGTTTGTGCGATTCCTGTCCCACACCAAACAACAATGGCAACAACCAGCCAGCGTGGCGCAATGGTGCGAACGCTTGCAACAGTTCACACAAACCTTATTGGGCGATGGCGACACCACGCAACAAGCCGCCTTGCAAACGTGGCGCAAAGCCTTGGACGATTGGCAAGAGCAAGCCGAAATCGCCCAATTTAGCGAACCATTATCCAGCCCCATTGCCTGCCAACACATTCGCCGTAGCTTGGACGAACCAACCGATGCAGGCTTGTTGCGCGGTGGCATCACGTTTTGCAGCATGGTTCCGATGCGCTCTTTGCCGTTTAAGATGTTGTGTTTATTGGGATTGAATGACGGCACGTTTCCGCGCAACACCAAAGCCGCACCGTTTGACTTAATCGCCAAACAACCGCGCAAAGGCGACCGTTCGCGCCGTGATGACGACCGTTATTTGTTTTTGGAAGCGATTTTATCGGCACGCGAACAGCTTTATTTGTCCTACATTGGGCGCGATATTCGCAGCGATGCCGAACGCGCACCGTCCACGCTATTGAGCGAATTGGTGGACACGATTTCCGCTTTGAGCGATGTGCCAAGCAGCGATTTGTATCAGCATTGGGTTACGCATCACCCCTTGCAGGCGTTTTCGCGCCGATATTTTGCATCTGCCGAACAGGACAACCCACACTTATCCAGCACGCGCAGCGACTTTGCCCACGCGCTGAATTTGGCGCAACAAGGTCAAACGCATCAAGCCAAAAATTTTGTCGATTGGCGCAACACAGACAACGACTCAGCCACTTTTATCCGCCAAAAAGATTTTTTACGCTTTTGGCGCAACCCCGTTCGCCATTGGCTGCACCACACTTTGAACTGGCAAAGCTCGTATTTTGCAGGCAACCACGAAAGCGAAGAGCCATTTTTGTCCAACCAACCGCGCCGTTTGGACGATGCCTATGTGCAGGCGCGAATGCATAATCAATCGTTTGATGACACGGCGGCTTATCTTCGCGCCCAAAGTTTGTTGCCAGCAGGCGAACTGGGTAAGCAAGAAGCAAAAAGTTATGAAATTGCAGCAAAGGCGTTGGATACCAATTTGCTTAATAGTCCGCGTTTGCCGCATCGTTCGGGCGAATTAGCTTGCGGACAGGGCAGCCTGCACTTTGATTTGTCGCACAACCATGAAGCAGGGCAAATCTTGTTGGCGCGTGATTTTTTGAGCGATAACAACACGCACGGCAAATTGACATCGCCCGACCAAGTGCAACTGTTGCTGCAACATTTGATTTATTGCGCGGCAACGCCCGACCATGAACCTGTGGCACGGCAAACGCATTATGTGAGCCTGACACAGCAAATGAGCTTGCCACCGATGTCGCAAGCGCAAGCGCAGGCTGCTTTGAGCGTGTGGCTGGCCTATTACGCGCAAGGGCAGCAAGCACCGTTGCCATATTTTGCGCGAGTAAACTGGGCGGCGGCGATGGCGTTGTACACCAAAAAAGATGCCAACTGGTTGGCAGCGCAAGACGCAGCGGCAGACAAATACCACGCTGGCTATTTTGGCATGGCGCAGGAAGATTACCCCGAAGTACAGCTGGTGTTTGGGCGCGACCCCGATGCCGAACCGCCATACACCTTGCCCGAATTTCAGCAGATAACCGAAGATTTGTTTGAGCCGTTGCAGGTGTGTTTGCAGGTGTTTGCGGACAATAAAGATAAGAAATAGGCAAAAAGCAGCCTGCACTTTTGATTGTGAATTGAACCCATTATAGTGATTTAAATTTAGATTAGTACGGCGTTGCCAACTCCCTTATGTACTACGTGTACACGGCGGTCGTTGTCGCCTTGTCCTAATCTAAATTTAATCCACTATAAATTTCGCAGTTGGCACGGTTTGACTTGCCTGCGTCCATAATTCAATCGCTTTTTGGCTGTTTTGTTATACGCCATTACCGTCCATATATAAAACTGCTAAATTGGCTTGAGCATTGGCATTGCCTTGTTTGGCGGATTGACTTTACCAATCAAAGGCTTGTTGGCTATTTTTTGGCACTTGAATGCCCAGTTGATACATTTTGCCAATTTGAAATTGAGCAGTTGCATCGCCCGATTTGGCTTTGGCAAGCGTTTGTTCAAAGTTGATTTGTTTTAGATATTCTCGGCTGTCTAGCGGTTTTTCTGCATACGCATTAAACGTGCCATATGGTGTGGGAAAACGTTCGTATTTGAATGTTGCAATGATGCCCAATTCTTGCGGCGTGTTTTCGGCAAAAGTGGCTTGCACAAAAGTAGCAAACAGTATGGCGGTTAAAATTCGTTTTTTCATCAAATTTTCCTTGTTGGCTAAAAAAAAGAAGCATCAAAAACTCACGTCCAATAATAATTCACAATGTGAAAAAACACAGGTGCGGCAAAACAAATGCTGTCCACGCGGTCGAGCATTCCACCGTGTCCGCGAATCAGGCGCGACCATGTTTGTATGCCAAAGCTACGTTTAATCGCTGCCATCACAATGTTGCCACTCATGCCCAGCAGCGACAAAATCGCGCCAATCAAAGCAGCCTGCACCGTGCTAAACGGCGTGATGCGATACAAACACGCTGCCAGCAAAGTTGAGCCAACAAGCGCAACAATGCTGCCGCGCAGGGTTTTGTGTGACAATAAATCGGCAAAAATCGGTTTGCCTTTTAATAGGCGGCTGAACAAATATTGGAAAACATCGTTGATTTGCACCACGGCAATCATAAAAATCAACAACAAAATATTGCGGTCTTCAAAGCCTGCAATCGGCAAAATCATCAGCGCAGGGACGTGCGACAGGCAAAAAATGCTAATCATTGCGCCCCATTGGATTTTGGCGGCGCGTTCAATAAAGTTGCTGGTGTCGCCCGACAGGCTGGCAATAATCGGCAAAATCAAAAACGCATACACGGGAATGAGTGCGCCAAACATGCCATACCAGTTAATCAGCACAAAATAATATTGCAACGGCAGCAAAATATAAAAGCAGGCTGCAATCACGTTGTGGTCGCTGCGACGGCGATAGGCAAGCGTCATAAATTCGCGCAATGCGGCAAACGAAATCGCTAAAAACAGCAGCGTTGCACCAATATGCCCAAACCAAAAGGCAAACAGCAGCACAATCGTCATCACCCACCACGATGAAATTCGGGCGTTGAGTTCGTTAATGGTTGGGTGCGGTTGATGTTCATAGCGGCGCGACAGGAATTGTCCAATCAAACTCGCCACCAGCAAACCTGCAAAAATCCCTACAAACACAAAACCAGCCTGCACGGGTAACATACTAATTGAATTCATATTTTTCTCTTTTTGATTGATTTATTTGGGCGCAGGCAAACGTTTGCCTTCTGGCGCAAGAGCCAGCATCGCATCGCGAGCGCGTTGCAAAAATTCGTCTTTGCTCTCACCTGGGAACAACTGCATTTCTTGACCAATGTTCACGCTGCAAATAATCGGCACAGGAATGAGCTTGCCTTTGGGCAACACGCGGTTGATGTTGTCTATCCAAATCGGCACAAATTGCACATCAGGGTTTTCTCGCGCCAAATGATAAATGCCGCTTTTAAATGGCAGCAGCACCACGTCATCATCGGTGTTGCGCGTGCCTTCGGGGAAAATAATCAGCGAAGAGCCTTCTTGCAGCGCGGCAGTCATTTGCGCGGTAATCGCTTTGGGGTCGTTGCCGTTACGCATAATCAACAAGCCGTTGAATACTTGTTGAATCACAAAACGGCGGATTTTGCCTTTTAACCAATAATCTGCGCCTGCAACGGGACGCGCCAATTTGCGCCACGGTTTAGGCAGCGAAATCCACACCATGACAAAATCGCCATGGCTGGCATGGTTGGCGAAATACACTTTTTTTTCGGGCGAAAACGCAATGTCGCCCTCAAATTTAGGGCGCACACCTGTGATAAACGACACAAAAAAATACAAAACTTGGTCGATGAGCCAAGCAAAAAAGCGTTGTAGAAAAATAGGCATAAAGATTCCTTTATTGAAAACGGGGCGATTGTAACGCGTTACGCAAGCAGCCTGCATCTAAAAATTGGGATAAAAATCGAAATTGTTGATGCGAAATCAATATAAACAGATAAAATAGACCATTTGCTGCGCGATAACGCAATATTTGTTTTATTTAAAAACAGCGAGTTAAATAAAAATACAAAAAATAATAGCAATTATCATTTGCGAATTATTCGCAATAACTGTATTATTCGCTCTACCAACTGCACGACAACTGATTTGACTAGCAAATCAAGTGCTTGTGTAGCTTATTTTGGTAGTGGTTTGTGTTCCTTTTGCGCTCCCGTTGAAATAAACGTGGAGCGTTTTTTTTGCGTGGTTTGGTTCTGTCATACCAAAATAGTCGTCATTCTCGCGCAGGCGGGAATCTATTTAACTATTTAAGTTATTGGCATTTATTTTCTGTTATAGTGAATTAAATTTAGATTAGTACAGCGTTGCCAACTCCTTTATATACTAGATGTACACGGCGGTCGTTGTCGCCTTGTCCTAATCTAAATTTAATTCACTATACCTAAATACTACGTTGGATTCCTGCCTACGCAGGAATGACGGCAAAACCATTAAACAAAAGCAGCCTGCACTTTTTCGGCTTCGTTGATGTGGTGCAAGGCGTGCAGGCTGCTATAACACGGCTGCAATAATTCGCTAATCATCATAAGCTGTTGCCACAATACTTGGCTTTGCGAACTGTGGTCGGTGTGTTGGCGCAAGTCTTCCATGTGTTGCTGCAAGGTTTTGAATGCGTTTTGGAATTCGCTTTCTTGCCATGTGTTGATGTGTTGCAGCATGTGGGCGATTTGTTCGGCAGCTGGGTAGAAATACGCGAAAAAAATCTGTTCGGCTTCGCTGTTTTGCTGAATTTTGTCGCGATACGCACCCAAGGCAGAAATGTAGCTAATGAGCGAATAATTCATTTTGAGCAACTGAAATCCGCTGGGCAACTGATTGGCGTGTTTATCGGGTTCGCTCGACATATCCGACAAGGTGCTGGATAAGGCAGCGGCTTTGTCGTGGCTTTGGCGACGTGCTGCGCGATACAACACATTGTCGCTGATGCCGTGCTGCAATTCTTGTAACACGGCGGTTAAATAGCCTGCTTGGCTGCTAATGGCGGCAGAGGCGGTTTTTTCGAGCGATAGGTATTTCCAGTCTGGCCATAAAAAATACACAGCTGCACCTGCAATGCTCGCGCCGACAATGGTGTCGATGGCGCGTGGAATAAAAAAGGTGGTGGTGTCCATGCCCATAATGGAAAACGCCATGAGTGCTTGAATGGTAATAAAAAAAGTGGCGTAGCTGTGCTTATTGGTGCGGAAAAAGAAAAACAGCGTAATGGTTAGGGCAACAATAAGCAATTTGGCTTCAATGGTTAGGCTTAAAATCGGCAAGGCAGAGCCAACTAATACGCCGCCAACTGTGCCGATAATACGCTGTATCAAACGCTTTTTGGTGGCGGAATAGTTGGGCTGGCACACAAAAACGGCTGTCAGCAAAATCCAATAGCCCAAACTTAAATCTGCATATTCAACATGATAGCCATGCATGAGCTGAACAATGGTGCAACACGCCAGCACGATAATCGCCATACGCACGGCATGACGAAACGTGGGCGAGTGCAGGCTGCTTTGTTGGCGCAAACTGCGAAACGCGCCTTTAAAACCGCTGCTTTCTGCAGATTGAATGCGGCTTTGTTCGCTATCGGTTTCCAAATCGGCGGTGGCTGGGTTGCCCAAATGCGCCAACTGCATGCTGACGTGGGCAATGTTGTCGAGCAGACGTTGCACGCGATAGGGCGCGATTTCGCTTGATGTGGCGTGCTGGGCATAATATTCCAGCGATGCGATTGCGCCTTGCGTGGCACGTTCTAGCTTGGGATTTTGCGAAAAATCGGTGTTTTGACGCAAGCAGCCTGCAAATTCGCGGCACGATTTAGCTTGCAAGCGCAGCAAACGGCGTAAACGAAAAATCAAATCGCTGTGCTTCATTTGTTCGGCAAACGCTTGATAATGAACGTGGCTGGAACTGATGCGCTCGTGAATGTCTTGGGCGATGAAGTAATAACGCAGCATTCGTGCCGTGCGTGGGTGGCGATGTTGTCCGCGCATACGATAAAACAAAGCACTGCGGGTGTGATTGAACGCATCAATCACGCGCATGTTGTTCATTGCCAAAGTGATTTGTTGCTGCTCCAAATGCTCGGCTTCGTCTGGGTCAAAAAATTCCGCTTTGGCTTCCAAATAGGTTGCCAACGCCAAATAAGTGTTTGCCATGCTCTCTTGCACGGGGCGATGCGGAAACACAATGTGCGTCAATAAAGTCGCGCCGCTATACAACAACGTGCCACACAAAATCAACATGCTGTTTAAATAGAGCGGTGCGTGGACATCGTGCGTCAAACTGGTGTAAACCGCCACTGCTAACGTGCCAAACGCAATGGTGCGATAGCGATTGCCTGCCGCGCCCAACATCGTAAACACAAACGCCAACGCGGTAAAAGTGATTGTAAAAATAATGGGATAGTTAAACGTGATTTGCACCGACAAAGACGAAATGGTAAACGCAATCAACGTGAACCACAGGTTTTTGAGTTTGCCTGTTAAACCGTTGTCCAAGTCCACCAAGCCGCCTGCAATAATGCCCAGCATCAACGGCGAAAAATACTGCTCCCAGTGGTAAAAATAGGCAATAAGACACGCAACCGTGCTGCTCAATAGCACAGGAATGGTGTTGATGTATTTGGTGTTTATGGGTGGCGTTTTCATGGGAATGGAATGTGCAGGCTGCTTTGAATGAAAGGCGATATTGTATAGCGAATTAAAATAAAAACTACCCATTTTGATAGGCAAATAATAAAAATATACGTATGATACGCAACTCTTTTTTTATTTAACACACACAAATTTTAAGGATAAAGCAAATGTCTATTAAACAAGAATTTAAAGATTTCATCATGCGCGGCAACGTGATTGACTTGGCAGTCGGCATGGTGGTTGGCACAGCGTTTTCGGGGATTGTGAAATCGCTGGTGGACGATGTGATTATGCCGCCGATTGGTTTGCTGCTGGGCGGCGTGGATTTTTCCAACTTGTTCATCACGCTAAAAGACGGCGCAAATGCCACCGAAGCAGGCTATGCAACTTTGGCTGCGGCAAAAGAAGCAGGCGCGGTAACCTTGAATTTGGGCGTGTTCATCAACACCGTGATTAGCTTTTTGATTGTGGCGAGCGCGATTTTTGTGGTGGTGAAATTAATTAACCAGCTTAAAAAAGCCCCTGCGCCTGTGGAAGAAGCTCCTGCTGAACCCAGCGAAGAAGTTTTGTTGTTGCGTGAAATTCGTGATTCGTTGAAAAATAAATAATCCAATATAAAAGCAGCCTGCACTTTTTGTGATAAATTGCAGGCTGCTTTTTTGTTTACAGGAAAACATCATGTACACCATTCAAACTCAATCCCAAAGCCTAGTTTTGCAAAACCCAACGCATCGCGCAGAAATTTATTTGCACGGCGGTTTGCTCAACCAATTTGCAATCCAACAAAGCAACGGCACTTGGCACAACGCGATTGATGCCTTTGCCAGCCCAGACGATGCCCGCGCCAATTTAATCAACGGATTTCATGGCGCGAAATTAAGCCCGTATGCTTGCCGTTTGCGCCATGGCGAATACTCGTTTGCAGGCAAACACTATCGCTGCGACAAACATAGGCTCGGCAACCACGCCATACACGGCTTAATGTACGATGCCGATTTTGTGCTGGAACAATCTCATGCCGATGCCGACAGCGCGTGGGCGTTGTTGCGTTCCGATTTTGCGCCAGACGAAAACGGCTTTCCGTTTGCCTATCAAATTCAAATTCAATACAAACTCAATCAACACGGTTTAAGCATCGCTACCCAAATCATCAACACAGGCACACAAGCCATGCCTTTGGTAGATGGCTGGCATCCGTATTTCACGCTTGGCGGCAAAGTAAACGATTGGACGCTGCACATCAACACCACGCAAATGCTGGAATTTGATGCCGATTTACTGCCCACAGGCAAATTGCTCGCCGACACCCGTTTTACCAATGGCGCAACATTAAACGACACCACGCTGGATAATTGTTTTGTGCTGGATTCGGTGCAAAAAGCAGCCTGCACTTTATCCAACAATGCGTTCAAATTAAGCATTTTTGCCGATGCCAATTACCCCTATTTGCAAGCCTATACTCCGCCCGAGCGCACTTCTATCGCACTAGAAAATTTAAGCGGCGCGCCCGATGCGTTCAACAATGGCATGGGTTTAATCACGCTCCATGCAGGCAAATCGCGCACCTTTGTCACACGCTATGTTTTGGAACAGGCGTAAACGTGCAGGCTGCTTTTTGTGTTAGAATTGCACCTTTAATTTTTTGGAATAACAAGGAAAATCTATGATTGAATTTGCACACGCTGCCGATGCAGCCGCACAACAACCTTCGGCATTGGTTAGCATTTTGCCGTGGATTGCGATTTTTGGTGTGATGTATTTTGTGATGATTCGCCCGCAACAAAAGCGCGAAAAAGAACGTCAAGCCATGATTAGCCAGCTCAAAAAAGGCGATCGCGTATTGTTGATGTCGGGCTTTTATGGTCGCGTAGTCAAAGCAGGCGAAAATATTTTCACGATTGAATTGAGCAAAGGCTTGAATGTGGAAGTAGAACGCAATGCGATTGCTGCCAAAGCCAACGAACCCAATGCACCCGAAGCGGCAGCATCATCATCTGCGGAGTAATCCTTTTGATAAAAGTGCAGGCTGCTTTTTGACTATTTAAAAAGCAGCCTGCACATTAAATTGCAACCCAACAAAGGTTTGATTTATGAACCGTTATCCACTCTGGAAATACATGCTGATTGTGTTCACGATTGCCTTGGCGATTGTGTACACCTTGCCCAATTTATACGGCGTCACCCCAGCGATTCAAATTTCCACCAACCGTCAATCCATTGTGATTAACGAAGAAACCGAAAAACGCGTAAGCGAAGCCTTGCAAAAAGCCAATATCCAACACGATGGTATGTTTATTGCAGGCGGCAGCTTAAAAGTGCGCGTGTCCGATGCCAACAAAATTTCCGCCCGCGATGCGATTGATGCCGCATTGGGCGAAGGCTACATTGTCGCGCAAAACCAAATCGCCAACAGCCCAGAATGGCTAGAAAAAATTGGCGCACGTCCGATGTTCTTGGGCTTGGATTTGCGTGGTGGCGTGCATTTCACGATGCAAGTCGATATGAAAGCCGCGCTGGATAAAACGCTAGACCGCTACGCTGGCGACATTCGCCGCACCTTGCGTCAGCAAAAAATCCGCACAGGCACGGTTCGCAAAACAGGCAATAGCTTGGTTGTGCCATTCCAAGATGCAGCCGATGTGCAAAAAGCCTATCCCGAATTGCAAAAATTGATGGAAGGCGCACAAGTGGCGGTGGATGGCAACAACGTAACCGTAACCCTGCCCGAAGCCTTACTCACCCAAATCCGCAACGACGCGGTTAAACAAAACATCAACACCTTGCACAATCGCGTCAACGAATTGGGTACAGCCGAACCTGTTATCCAACAAGCAGGCGCAGACCGCATTGTGGTGCAACTGCCAGGTATGACCGACACCGCCAAAGCCAAAGACATTATTGGTCGCACGGCAACGCTGGAAGTTCGCATGGTCAGCACCGATGCCAGCTTGTTTGGTCAAGCGCAATCGGGCAATGTGCCAGACGGCTACGAATTGCTCAGCAACAACGAACAAAATCGCTTTTTGGTTAGCAAACAAGTGGAGCTGACAGGCGACAACATCAATTCGGCGCAGGCTGGTTTTGAAGACAAAACGGGTCGCCCAACCGTAAACTTGTCACTAGACGGTGCAGGCACGAGCATTTTTGCCGATTTAACCACCGCTAACAAAGGCAAAATCATGGCAATGGTGTTGATTGACCAAGGCAAATCCGAAGTCGTTACCGCGCCACGCATCAACGATGCGATTACAGGCGGACGAGTGCAAATCACGGGCATGGCATCGCCAGCCGAAGCCAATGACGTTGCTTTGCTGCTTCGTGCAGGTTCGCTTGCCGCGCCCATGGAAATTGTAGAAGAACGCACCATTGGCCCATCTTTGGGTGCAGAAAACATCACCAAAGGCATCAATTCAACCGTATGGGGTTTTGCTGCCGTTGCCGTGTTTATGATGTTTTACTACCGCTTGTTTGGCGTGTTTTCAACAGTGGCATTGTCGGCAAACTTGCTGTTTTTGTTTGCGATTTTGTCTGCGCTACAAGCCACGCTCACGCTGCCAGGTATCGCCGCAATGGCATTGACTTTGGGTATGGCGATTGACTCGAACGTGTTGATTAACGAACGTATCCGTGAAGAATTGCGCGACGGCAAAAAACCGCAAGCCGCGATTAAAGAAGGTTATGACCACGCTTGGGATACGATTGTGGATTCCAACTTAACTTCGTTGATTGCAGGTATTGCCTTGTTGATTTTTGGTTCAGGGCCGGTGCGCGGTTTCGCGATTGTGCATTGCTTGGGCATTATCACGTCGATTTATTCATCGGTAGTTGTGTCTCGCGCCTTGGTGAACTTATGGTATGGCAGCCGCCGCAAACTCAAACATTTGTCTATTGGTGTGCGCTACGCTGCGGTAGTGGACGCAGACGATGTGCAGGCTGCCAAGGAGTAAAACATGGAACTATTTCATTTTAAACGCGATATTCCGTTTATGAGCTATGGCAAGCTCACCACGTTTATTTCGCTGGCAACCTTTATTTTGGCGGTGGTGTTTTTGTTTACACGTGGCTTAAATCTGTCGGTTGAGTTCACAGGCGGCACACTTATGGAAGTGGAATACGCATCGCAACAAGGTGCGGACTTGAACAAAGTGCGCCACAGCCTAGAAACGCTGCAACTGGGCGAAGTACAAGTGCAAGCCTTGGGAACAAATAAACACATCATGATTCGTTTGCCGAACAAAGCCGATGTGTCGTCTGCCCAATTGTCCAATCAAGTGATGGAGCAGCTCAAAAAAGAAAGCAGCGATGTCAGCCTGCGCCAAGTGGAATTTATTGGTCCTGCGGTGGGCGATGAATTGGTCAGCAACGGTTTAATCGCGCTGGGCATGGTGATTATCGGCATTATTGCTTACTTAGCGATGCGCTTTGAATGGCGATTTGCCGTGTCGGCGATTATTGCCAACTTACACGATATTGTGATTATTTTGGGCTGTTTTGCCTTTTTCCGCTGGGAATTTTCGCTGACCGTGTTGGCTGGCGTGTTGGCAGTGTTGGGCTACTCGGTAAACGAATCGGTAGTGGTGTTTGACCGTATTCGCGAAAACTTCCTAAAAGGCAGCATGCGTAACAAAACCGTACCAGAACTCATCGACAACGCGATTACCGCGACAATGGGGCGTACCGTTATCACGCACGGCTCAACCGAAGCGATGGTGGTGTCTATGCTGGTGTTTGGCGGTGCAGCATTGCACGGCTTTGCCACCGCTTTGACGATTGGCATTGTGTTTGGTATTTATTCTTCGGTGCTAGTGGCAAGTCCGCTGTTGTTGATGTTTGGCTTAAATCGCAACAACGTGATGAAATCGCAAGAAGAAAAAGAAGAAGTGGTTGTGTAACCCCAAAAGCAGCCTGCACTTTTGTTTAACCAAGTGCAGGCTGCTTTTCTATGTTTATCGCGTTACAGGTTTATATTTAATGCGTTTCGGTTTCGCCGCTTCTTCACCCAAACGGCGTTTTTTATCCGCTTCGTATTCCTGATAGTTGCCGTCAAAAAACACCCATTTAGAATCGCCCTCGCAAGCCAAAATATGTGTCGCAATTCTGTCCAAGAACCAACGGTCATGCGAAATCACCATCACGCTGCCTGCAAATTCCAACAACGCATCTTCCAACGCACGCAAAGTTTCCACGTCCAAATCATTAGACGGCTCGTCAAGCAACAACACATTGCCGCCAGCCAACAGCGTTTTCGCCAAATGCAAACGTCCACGTTCGCCGCCCGACAACTGCCCAGCAATTTTACTTTGGTCGCTACCCTTGAAATTGAAACGCCCCAAATATGCACGCGCAGGGATTTCAAATTGCCCCACTTGCAAAATATCACGACCTTCCGCGATGTTATCAAACACCGTTTTATCGTTTTGCAGACCTTCACGGCTTTGGTCAATCAACGACATTTTTACGGTTTGACCAATTTTCACGCTGCCTGAATCGGGTTGTTCTTTGCCCGAAATCAATTTGAACAGCGTAGATTTACCTGCACCATTCGCACCAATCACGCCCACAATTGCGCCTGCTGGAATTTTGAAACTTAAATCATCAATCAACACACGGTCGCCAAACGATTTAGAAACATTTTCAAATTCAATCACTTCATTACCCAAACGCTCGGCAACAGGGATAAAAATTTCCTGCGTTTCATTGCGTTTTTGATATTCGTAATTAGACATTTCTTCAAAACGTGCCAAACGCGCTTTGGATTTCGCCTGACGACCTTTCGCGTTTTGGCGTACCCATTCTAATTCCTGTTTCATTGCCTTGATACGCGCCGCTTCCGATTTCGCTTCGTTGGCTAAACGCTGCTCTTTTTGCTCCAACCAAGACGAATAATTGCCTTTCCAAGGGATACCGTGTCCGCGGTCAAGCTCCAAAATCCACTCCGCCGCGTTGTCCAAGAAATAGCGGTCGTGCGTAACCGCCACCACCGTACCGGGGAAACGTACCAAAAATTGTTCCAACCAATCAACGGATTCCGCGTCCAAGTGGTTCGTCGGTTCGTCCAGTAGCAACATATCAGGTTTGCTCAACAGCAATTTGCACAAAGCCACGCGGCGTTTTTCGCCACCCGACAGATTGCCGATTTTCGCGTCCCATTCAGGCAAACGCAACGCATCTGCCGCAATTTCCAATTCGTGTTCCGCACCACCGCCTGTGCTAGAACCTGCCGCGATAATCGCTTCCAAACGTCCTTGCTCTTCCGCCAAAGCATCAAAATCCGCGTCAGGGTCGGCATACGCTGCATAGACTTCTTCCAAGCGTTTTTGTGCGGCTGCCACTTCGCCCAAACCGCTTTCCACTTCTTCGCGGACGGTTTTTTCAGGGTCTAATTCAGGTTCTTGCGGCAGATAACCGATTTTCAAACCGCTCATTGGCACGGCTTCGCCTTCAAATTCCTTGTCCACGCCTGCCATAATGCGTAAAACGGTGGATTTACCTGCGCCATTCAAACCCAGCAAACCGATTTTCGCACCAGGGAAAAATGACAATGAAATGTCTTTAATAATGGTTTTTTGCGGCGGAACGACTTTGCTCACGCGCAACATGGAATAAACGTATTGAGACATAATAGGTTCTTTCTGTTAATGAAATTTGAGTTAAAAAAGTATTTCAGGCAGCCTGAAAATGATTTTTGCGTTTTTGGCGCATTTTTAAATGCCGGTAATCCGCCAATATTCGTGCTGAAATACCTGCAATCATCATGATAACGCCTTGCATATCCAATGGCTGCGCTGCCAATTTATCCAATACCAAAATTTTTAATGCTAGCAAAATAATCAAAACAATCATAAAATAAATCAATTGCTTTGAACCCATTTCCATTTGTAATTTATCAAAATATTGGTCAATGCGCTGGATTTGATGATTGGAATAGCCTTTGTATTTTAAAACTTTTTTGGGTAAACGAAAAAACAACCACAAAATCGCAATCGAGGACAAAATCAATAAAGATATAAAAATGGTGGTGTCCATATCGTCTGCTTTTGCCCAAAATGGCGTAACAATCAAGCACATCAACGCGGCAGGAAAACGTGCTAAAAAGAACGTGTTAATCGCTGATTGATACGTCATTTTTTATTTCCTTTCATACAAAAAGTGCAGGCTGCTTTGTTTGTTTAATCAATAATGGCAGGCACAAAGCGGTTAATCGCATCGCGCAGGGCAATCAGTTTGCCGTGGAAAAAATGCGAGCTATTGGGCAACACAATCACAGGCAAATCTTGTTCGCCACACCATTGCAAGGGCTTGGATAGCGCAACCACTTCATCGTCCGCGCCATGAATAAACAAGGTTTTTTGCACATCGGGGACGTGCGGCGCAGGCGTGGGATAATGCGCGACCGCTGCACCAATCAGCAACAACAAATCGGGCGTGCGCTGCTGCGCGGCAAAGGTGGACACATAGCCGCCAAACGAAAAACCCGCAATCGCCAGTTGCGTGGCGTGTGGATGTTGGGCTTGGGCGTAGTCAATCACGGCGACCACGTCATCGGTTTCGCCACGACCATAATCGTGCGTGCCATCGCTGTTGCCTGTGCCGCGCAAATTGGGCAAATAGCAATGAAACCCCATTTGTGTCAGGGCTTTGGCTGCGGTTTGAATCACTTTGTTGGTAAACGTGCCACCTTGCGTGGGATTGGGGTGATTGACCACCGCCACGCCGCGTTCTGTGCCTTGCGCTGGCAAATACATCGTTTCCAATTTGCCTGCCGTGCCTTGAATAAAAAAGATGTTTTGATTTTGGTTTAACATGGTTTTTTGGTTGATTTAAAGTGCAGGCTGCTTTGTTTTATCACGTCAGAGCAGCCTGCATTTTGTTTACTAATTTAGTCTTCGCCCCACACTTCGGCAGCGATTTCTTCTACTCAGCGAACTTCCGCACCTTTGAATGCGTAGGCTTGTTCGGGGACAAAGCCTTCAATGCCGTTTAAGTTTTCCAAAAAATCAATGTGCCACCAAGAGCGGCAGAATTCGCCATCGGTAATCACTTGAATGCCAGCGTCCAGTTGGTCTTGTACCAATTTGGCGATTTCTTGGTCTTCCACTTAGGTTAATTGTTCGCGTTTGATTTTGTTTGCAGCGAAGTCGGCGCGTGCTTGTTTTAAAGTGGCGGTGCGTAAATAGCTGCCAACGGTGTCGGCGCGTAAAGGTAAAGTTTTGCTCATGTTTATGTCTTTGTGTGGCTTATCAAAGAAAGAGAGAATTGTACGCGGTTTTTTGGGGTGTGTGGATAACTCATTTTTGAGTGGATTTTTTAGCCAAAATGTGCGAATACAAGGCAAAAATGCAAGCAAGGTTGAATACCTTGCGCGTATTTTTAACGCCGTAGTCGCGGATTTGGGCAAAAAAGACACCAAAAATGAGCTATCCACACGCCCCTATGTGCAGGCTGCTTTTTAATCATCATAGCCTTTTGGATTTTGCGATTGCCAACGCCATGCGTCTGTCATCATCGTGTTTAAATCGCGCTCAGCTGTCCAACCGATTTCCTGCGCGGCTTTGGCTGGGTCGGCATAGCAAACGGCAATATCGCCAGCGCGGCGCGGTTTAATCGCGTATGGCACGGTTTGTCCAGACACTTGTTCAAACGCTTTGACAATATCCAACACCGAATAACCCATTCCCGTACCCAAATTGTAGATGTGTACGCCTGCTGTTTTGGCTTTGGCATCAAGGGCTTTCAAATGCCCAATCGCCAAATCCACCACATGAATGTAATCGCGAACGCCTGTGCCGTCGTGCGTGTTGTAGTCGCTGCCGAACACCGACAATTCTTTCAATTTTCCAGCCGCCACTTGGCACACATACGGCAATAAATTGTTGGGAATGCCATTGGGCTGTTCGCCGATTTTGCCGCTTTCGTGTGCGCCAATTGGGTTGAAATAACGCAAAATAATCACGCTCCAACTGGGGTTGGCGTGTTGTAAATCCATCATCATGCGTTCCATCATGTATTTTGATGTGCCGTATGGGTTGGTTGTACCGCCTGTTGGGCTGGATTCGGTAATGGGGACGGTTTCGGGGTCGCCATATACGGTCGCGGACGAGCTAAACACAATGCTGCGAACGCCTGCTTTTTCCATTTCTTCCAACAAAATCAGGCTGCCTGAAACATTGTTGTCATAATAACGAAGCGGTTGCGCCACGCTTTCGCCTACTGCTTTGAGCGCGGCAAAGTGAATCACACTGTCAATGCTGTGTTGCGCGAAAATCTGTTGCAACAAGGCGCGGTCACGAATATCGCCTTCGTAGAATGTGGGCGTTTTGCCTGTAATATCCGCCACGCGCTGAATGACTTTGGACGATGCGTTGGACAGATTGTCTAAAATAATTGGGTGATGCCCAACGTTCAGCAATTCCACCACTATGTGCGAGCCGATAAAACCTGCGCCACCTGTAATCAAGATATTCATGTTGATGTCCTTTTTGTGTGAAAAATGAATGGGGGCAATTATCCCATTATTTATAAGATTTTTGAAATATAGTGAATTAAATTTAGATTAGTACCGCGTTGCCAACTCCCTTATGTACTAGGTGTACACGGCGGTCGTTGTCACCTTGTCCTAATCTAAATTTAATCCACTATAACAGAAAAAGCAGCCTGCGCCTTTTGTCCAAATCTTTGATTTGGGTATAAAAGGGGTATGCCGTAGGCAGGCACAGCCTTTAAACAAAAAGTGCAGGCTGCTTTTTGATAAACAAACAGGATTAACACTCTAAAATATAAGAACCTGTATTCACAAAGACACAGGTTATCGGAATACATTTGAGCGTGAAGTATCAGAGAAATTGGGTTTAACTGTTGAGATTTCAAAGAAAATTCAAGATATTTCTTGGCATATTCTGCCCAAACGTTGGATTGTAGAACGAACATTTGCATGGTTAGGTTGGTCTCGACGTTTAGCAAAAGATTTTGAGCAGACGAATTTATCTGCTGAAAATTTTGTTAAACTAGGGTATATTTCACAAATATTAAAATTTATCAAATAGTTGTTTGTGAATACAGGTTCTTATTACGGTTGGTTGGGAGAGAGCGACAGCAATCAAAAAAATGGCGCGTTGGATTTTGTGTACACAGGCAACAGTGATGCCGACACGTTGGTTTTATCGGGTGGCAGCCAATTAAACGGCAACATCATGGTAAACAAAGGCAATGTGGTGTTGTCGGGTCGCCCCACGCCCCATGCGTATGACTACATCAAAAACAAAGACGTGGCGTATGAAGACGATTGGCAAACGCGCACCTTTGCCGCCAACCGCTTTGTGGCGCAAAACAATGGTCATCTGTATGTGGGACGCAATGTGAGTCGCATTCAAGGCGATATCGTTGCACAAAATACGGCGCAAGCAACAGTGGGTTATGTCGCTGGTGAAACGCCTGTTTGCTCCCGTTCTGACCATACAGGCGCAACCACTTGTGATTTGAATAATCCCAATGCGATTAGCGAAACAACGTATCAAAACTTGCCGCGTACCGAATGGGTGGGCAACGCCACATTAAGCGACACGGCAAAACTAACTTTGGGCAAGACCCATTTTGCAGGCAGCCTGCACGCTGCGCCCGAAACCACGCTTGTGATGCAGCGCGATTCACAATGGCATATGCCTAGCGACCAAACGATTGGACATTTGCATGGCGAAGGTGGCGAAATTGTGTTGCACCCTGTTAATGCCGAGCCAAATACGTTTAATACTTTAACGGTGGCTGGCAATTTGTCGGGAGATTTGATGTGGGATTTCAACATCGACATCGCACAAAACAAAGGCGACCAAGTGGTTGTGAACGGTTTGGCATCGGGTAATCATGCTTTAACTGTACGCAATACCACGACCGAGCCGACACAACCGCAACGCCTTGTGTTGATGAATTTGCAAAACAAGGGCGATATAACGGTTAAAGTCAATGCTGATAATACGGTTGATGCAGGCACATGGCGTTACACCAAAACCGATGATGCTCAAACGGTTTATTTGTATAACCCAGTAAAAGAAAAAGAATTTGCTGATGCGGAAGCTGCGCGTTTAGCCGAAGAAAAACGTAAAGCCGAAGAAGCTGCGCGTTTAGCAAAAGAAGAAGTCGAACGCAAGCAAGCAGAACTGGAAAAAGCACAAGCCGAAGCCAAAGCGGCTGCCAAAGCCTTGCGCCGACAACAGCAAGCCAATATTGTGAGTGTGTACAGCAACACCGCCCTGTCCGAACTGTCATCGCAAGCCTACACTTTGGAACATATTGGTAACCGAATTGAACAGCGCGTCCACCATACGCCACACAATCAAACAGGTGTGTGGCTGGAAAGCGATTGGCAAAACATGCACCATCAGTCCAGCCAATATCGCGGTTACGAACAACGCGAAATGCTGACCCAACTGGGCGCGGACACCAGCATTAGCACATCTACTGCCGATGTGTTAATAGGCGGCACAATCAGCCACGCCAACAGCCACGTGGACTTTGACGGACAAGCCACAGGCAACACGCAAACCACCATGTCAAGCGTGTATGGTAAAGCGCAGTTGCACAACGGCGTGTTTGCGGCTGCCGATGCAGGCTACGGTCGCGCCCAAAGCGAAGTCAATGCCGATAATTTGAATGCGGATTTCAGTCTCTCGATTGCCGAAGTGGGCGCAAGTTTGGGCTACACTTTACACGCGCAAAATTGGCAAATTCAGCCACATATTGGTGTGCGCTATCATCGCATCGGACAAGCGCAATACGATTTGGGTAACACGCACGTTGATGTGCCGACTGCACACATTATTGCGCCACACGCAGGCGTTAGCGTGGCATATCGCTGGCAACTGGCAAACGGCGCGGTGTTGCAACCTGCATGGCGCAGTGTGTACCGCGATGCCAACCGCGATGCCGATGTAAACGTAAACGGCTATGGCTTAACCCAACGCTTTCGGCGACAATGGGAAAACGAGTTGAGCATGAGCGTGGCATTGGCAAATTGGCAAGCTGGTGTGCATATTGGTTATGCCAAAGGCAACGAAACAGGTTCGCGCAAATCGGCTGGCGCAACGGTTAAGATAATTTGGTAAACAAAAAAGCAGCCTGCACTTTGGGTAAACAAAAAGTGCAGGCTGCTTTTTATCCATTTAAAAGCAGCCTGCACTTTCTATTCAAACCAACATCATTACGCTTGGGTCAAATCCACGTCTTTGGTTTCGCGTGTGCTATACAATGCCAGCAACGACAACGCGCAGTTCATCGCCAAATACACGCCCACGCCCAAAATACCGTAACGGTTGTTTAACTCAATCGCCACCAAAGTTGCCACCGATGCGCCCACAATCGCCGAAAAGTTATACGCCAACGATGCACCCGAATAGCGCACTTCGGTTGGGAACAGTTCGGGCAACAAAGCTGCCATCGGGCCAAAAGTCATGCCCATCAACGCCATACCGACTGCTAAAAATGCCAATACGGAAGACGGTGTGCCGTTGGTCAAGAACAATGGCATCGTCAGGCCAAACACCAAAATGCCCCACGTTACCCAAATCAAAAAGCGACGGCGACCCAATTTGTCAGCATACACGCCTGACAAGCTAACAAAAATACCAAACACAATCGCGCCCAACAACAAAAAGCCTGTGAATGTGTTGGCTGGAATGCCCAAACCTGTTGGCTGACCAAATTCAGACAAACCGACTGGTTTTTTGGAATACACTTGCACAAACGCGGTCATGATGTAGAACAACACATACGTTGCCGCCATAATAAACGTGCCTTGCAAAATCGGCTTGATGTGTTTGGTCATCACTTCTTTAACTGGCGCGCCTTTGGTTTTGCCTTTGGCTTCGGCTTCGCGATAAACATGGCTTTCGTGCAAAGTCATACGCATCCACAAACCGACAATCACGAGCAACAACGATGCGATAAACGGAATGCGCCAGCCCCATTTAACCAATTCTTCATGTCCAACCGCAGTGCTAATCAAGAAAAATACGCCGTTTGCCATAAACAAACCGATGGGTGCGCCCAGTTGTGGGAATGTGCCAAACCATGCACGTTTGCCTTCGGGTGCGTTTTCGGTTGCCACCAATGCCGCACCACCCCATTCGCCGCCCAAGCCCAAGCCTTGTCCAAAACGGAAAATACAGAGCAGCAGCGGAGCCAAAATGCCAATTTGTTCGTAATTAGGCAACAAGCCAATCGCGACAGTAGATAAACCCATCGTCAAAAGTGATGCCACCAGCGTTTTTTTGCGACCGATTTTGTCGCCAAAGTGTCCAAACAATGCCGAACCAATCGGACGGGCAAAAAACGCCAAAGCCAGCGTGGACAACGACAACAACGTGGCGGCGTGGTCATCGGTTTTTGGGAAAAACTGGGTGCTGAATACCAAAACGGCAGCCGCAGCGTAAATGTAGTAATCATAAAATTCGATTGCCGTGCCAATCATGGAGGCAATGGCAACTTTGTACGGATTGTTGCGAAGTTCTGTGTGCGACATAATTATCCTTAAGTGTTTGTCGGTCTTAAAAAAAAGATAACGGAATATACGCAATCTTACATTTCTCGTCTAGTGTTAAATTTTGTTGGCAACGATAAATATTTTTAATAAAAAAGCAGCCTGCATTTTTGATGACTCAAAGTGCAGGCTGCTTTGTGATGGTGCTTACTTTTGTACCGCAGAAATCTTGATTTCCACTTTCCATTCGGGTTTTGCCAGTTTGGCTTCAACACAAGCGCGGGCGGGCATGTTTTGCGTATCCACCCATGCGTCCCACACTACGTTCATGCCGTCGTAGTCTGCCAAGTTGGGCAAATAAATCGTGGCTTCTAAAATGCGCGATTTGTCTGAACCAGCCTGCGCGAGCCAATGGTCAATTTGGCGCAACACATCGGCGGTTTGTGCGGTGATGTCACCCGATGTGTCTTCGGGAACCATGCCTGCCAAAAACACAAAACCGTTGGCAGAAACGGCTTCCGATAAACGATAATTGCTGCCAAAGCGTTGGATATTGCTCATGATGTTTTCCTTGTTACATAAGAACCTGCATTCACAAAAACTATTTGATAAATTTTAGAATCTGTATTCACAAACAACTATTTGATAAATTTTAATATTTGTGAAATATACCCTAGTTTAACAAAATTTTCAGCAGATAAATTCGTCTGCTCAAAATCTTTTGCTAAACGTCCAGACCAACCTAACCATGCAAACGTTCGTTCTACAATCCAACGTTTGGGCAGAATATGCCAAGAAATATCTTGAATTTTCTTTGAAATCTCAACAGTTAAACCCAATTACTCTGACACTTCACGCTCAAATGTATTCCGATAACCTGCGTCTTTGTGAATACAGGTTCTGAATAATAAATCATAAAAAAAGCCCAAAAACAGATTTTACTCTATTTTGGGCTTTTTATCTAATGCATGAATTGATTAGAAAATCTCACGCCAAGATAAACGACGGATTTGTATTTTTTTACCACAACGACGACCAACAACGCTAAATGTTGCGCCAATTCCTGTTGCCGTATTACCTGTCAATACATAGTTACCGTCAGTATTATTAAAGCAATCATCCTTTGCCTTTTCACCACCAGGAGTTAAATCACCATCTTCACCATTGGTTCTCGCTTCCCCATCACGAGTCATCGCAGAACCTAAACTATGAACATTAGAATCATTGGTTAATAATGTATGATTTGGTAAACCGCTGGAAGAGTACAAACCTACGGTAAAATAGGTATTACTATATGCAGTATCATTAGGATTAAAGTTGCTGGCATATTTACCTAAAAAGTCAACACCCGTACCTGATGATACTTTTACCGCACCACCATTGGTCGCATTCAATACCAAAATCCATCCAGATGATTGATTCTCACTTGGCTGTACTTTCTCATAAGTGGTAATGGTTTCATAAGTAACCCTTTTTTCGCGCTCTTGCATTTTAGTGCTGGTATTTACAGTACCCGTACAAACATCACCTGAACTAGTGGTTGATGTTGAGTTCGTGCTGATTTCTTTCCAAACAGACCATGGAAGTTCTTGGTGATTTTGGTCTAACTTTTCGCTTACTTTAACCCAACCATCAGCTTGCCAATTATCTTTTGACCAATCATTATTATTGGCCGTAGCAACTGGTTTTTCTTTATAGATACGAGTTGAAAGAATCAAAGTACCAAAAATCACAGTTGGGGTAACCACAACACGTTCACCATCTTGTACAGATGTCGTGTTACCTAATCGCACTTTCCAACCACCATAGGCTAATTTTGATTTATCACTAGAACTTTCAATTGCATTGGTTGAGCCTTTACGAACAATTACTTCTTTTGCGTCAGGAGTACCCTCTGCCATTGTTGCAGTCGTTGTGGTTAATGTTTGCTCCAACAAATCACTAGCTGTTAAAGGTTTTTCAGCTTCAGCAGCAGAATCATTAATAACATTAACAGGATCCAAATTACTTGTATTGAATCGTTGATAAATACCATATACAGCCTGCTCAACGGTCGAATTATAATCGCTAGCATACATATCACTACCCGTACCAAATGCCACAACATATCGTCCATTTTTTTGCATGGAAATAGCAGGAGCACTTGTAATTGGTTGGTTTGCAGAACCTGAATAAATTTTCTTCACAGCACCAGCACCATAGGCAACATTACCATTAGACAAATCAATTTTGCGCAAATCAAAGCGATACATATTACCACCATAATCTCCTGCAAAGGCAAAGTCATACACACCATCTCGATTCACATCAAGTAAGGTTGGCGATGCCAAACCACCCACGCCGTCTGGAACCACCACTTTTGCCAATAATTTACCTTTTGGATTACGGTTTGCTGTAGCAGCAGTAGCAGCACCACCACCAACATCTACACCCAACGCATCTTGAATATACAGAGCGGTTTCCTGACTACCATTAGTAGGATAAGAGAAGCCACTTGATAAGAAAGAAGCATAATAAATACCTGTGGTTAAGTTTTTGTCTGATAAAGAGCCATCGGCGTTATGTCTAATAGCAACGCGACCAATTTGTGGATAACCAACGGTATAGCCTAATGAAGAAAAATCTGCACTATTATCCTTTGGATTAGATTCATATAAAGGCACGGACGTATTCCATGTATTACTTTCGGCATTTAAGCCGATAGGTTTACCAGTATCTAAAGCCTTACCGCCAATATTGAGTGCGTACATACCACGTCCGCCTTGTCCCAAAGCCCCCACCATAAACGTGTTTTGACTATTAGATTTAGCTGAAGTCGTACGAACCGTAATACCACCATTAATCATAAATAAATGTGGACGCGCAGAATCTTTTGCATAATCCTCGTCTGCTAAATCTTTGTAACGAGTAGCATGAGTATCAAACAATGTTTGGCGCGGCATTGTCGCAGGTAAGTAATTCAATTTTAATGAATACGGATTTTTTGCATTGGCATCAGGATTACTTTGGAACAAGTACACCATGCCATCATTGGCTGCCGTAATCAAAAACTCTTGTCGATTACCTTGCGCAGTGCCATTTTTACCAGTCGCAACAATCGGCGTATCCAACACATCGCCCATATTATATTCATCAACACCAGTACTGCGTGGACTATCAGTAGGTGGATTTGGACGAATACGATAAGGCGTTGGATACTTCATATCTTTAATTTTGCTGTCATCGCTGCCTGTAACAGCACGAGTTGTCCAAGGCAATAATGCCTTATTCCACTCATCAGTACGTGGAGGCGTTTGCGTATCAGCAGGCAAATTAAAGAATGTATTATTCAAGCTATTGCCTACATTATCTGCCCATCGTACACCCGAACTTGTCATAATCAACGCTTTACGTTGCGAAAAGTCAGCCACATGCCAAGACGAAGTATCTGCTTGTGCTTTGCTATTTAAAGCATAAAAACGCAATTCGCTACTTTTTAGCCCTGCGGGGACAAACACTGATGCCGCCATATTAGGAATACTATTGCTAGCACCTGTCGCACTAGGAGGAGAGGTGGCATAAGATGTCTCTGCCATTACACTTTGCTGGCGATTAGGCGTACCTGCAATAGGTGCAAGAATCGGCAAGGTATTGGTAGTGGGAGGCAAATCAATAGGATTACTATTGCTAGGTGGTGGATTTTCACGTTCAATTTGGTCAAAAATCGAATCAAATGCCTTTTGTAATCCTGCTTGGTCATTGGCTGGATAGTACGCTTTTTGTACTGTTCCATCTTTTAATTTAATGTCGCTAGCACCACCTTTTAATAAGGCCAAACCACTACTAGTCAAACCACTACCAAACCCAATGGTAAACGTTGTAATGTTTTGTGTTGGAAAAGCTGGGTCATTCCATGATTTACCTGTATCATCATTGCCAACTGTGCGCAAATCAATTTTGTTGATTGGCTCGCTAAAAAATGACAACATCTCGCCTGCATATTGGGTTTGAGGAGCTAAAATTGGTTGATAATTAAAGATAGGATACATTCCGTATAAACCATATGCAGTGCGTTTGCTAGGTGTATAGAATGCGGAATCACTATCCAAGAAATCCAAATCGCTAGTTAAATTCCGTAATGGAGATTCAGTATACCAGTACCCCAGCTCTCTCTTCCTTACTGAGGGACCAAAATTCACACTAGGGTCAGAAACACCACTATATGGATAATAAATAAAATTTTGTGGTAATTCACTACACCAGTTTTTGGCATTAGAATTGGATTGTCGATAAGCTGCATTGCACATGCTACGATATTTGGGTGAACTTTTATTAATCAATTTACCATCTTTCGTTAAGAGATTACGCCAAAATTCATATTTATTAAGTTCTCTGTTAATATAAACCCAATGTGGATAATATAAAAAGTCACCTACCGTATTCCTTCTAACACCAGCATCTACCCAAAAACCCATAGGCCAGTTCGAATCACCATCAGATAATAGAACTACATAACTTTTTTGGCAACGGTATTTGATACCTTCATTTAGCATATTAACAGCCTTGAGATAGCTAGTAATGGTTGGCGTAGTACCAGAAGCAGGGAAATTTCTAATTGCATTAGCAACAGTTAAATAACTGGTTCCTAACGAAAGGTTGTATCTAGAACTTGAGTCATTAAATGAAACAAGACCCCAGTTAATTCGGCTACCATATTTATCAACTATTTTTGACAAGGAATTTCGCAATATTCCTTGCCGAGTTTGACCATACGAACCAGGAACCTCTGCCCTCATACTCCCAGAATCATCCAACAACAACATAATATTAGGTTTAGCACCCTGCATACCACGTACTGTTGTATTGGTAACCGATTGTTGCTGTTTTAAAATATTGGCATACGGTGTCGTTACTGTGGTTTTTTTTACAGTTGCCGTACTGGATAAATGCTGTGGCGCAATGGCAAATGGCGAATCAGCTGCCATTGTCGCAAAGCTGGACAAAGCAAGTGATACCCCCAAGCTTAATGGTTTAAGATTGCAATTATATTTTTTACATTTGAGACTCATACAACCCTCGTTTCTTGATAAATAGGTTAATATAAAAAAACCTGATTAAATTTTCTGAACAATTGGAATGATAACTTAATTTTGCGGACAAGATTTTTATTTCCCAACTTTCATTGCCATAATGTTATATTTTTGTCAAACTATACCACAACTTCCAAATAAGAAGCATAAAATAGGCAATGACCGCTGGTACGAAATTTACATTCCCATTGCTGAACGCCTATTTGAGAACCTGTATTCACAAAAAACTATTTGATAAATTTTAATATTTGTGAAATATACCCTAGGGGCTAATGACATTTTAGCTATAATTTCAACCAAATCAAAGCACAAGCTAATGACACGGTACTTTCATAATTACGTTTTAATTTATCGTACCGTGTTGCCAGCGCACGAAAATGCTTTAATCGTGCAAAAGCATTTTTTACCAAGTGCCTGATTTTATATAAATACCAAACCAGCTGTAATCATAAATTCAATTGGATTACCACAAGCATCAACCGCTAAATGAATTTTAGACGTATGACCTCCGATACTCTTACCGACAGCTTGATGCACAATGGATTTTTTACCCATGCCGTGTTGATGAACACGGATATGGCTACCGTCCATAAAGACCCATTCTATATCGGGTGTATCTGCCAAATGTTTAAATAATTTGGTAAAAATACCGCGTTTAGACCAGTGATTGAAACTTTGGTAAAGGCTGTTTGCTTTACCAAAATAACTAGGTATATCAGCCCATTGGCAGCCTGTACGTAAGCGAAACAGGATACCTTCTACTGTTTTGCGTAAATTTTTCTTGCGATAAATGCCAAGCTGTTTCAAAATAGGTAACAGTCTTGACCATGTTTCATTTGTAAGCGTGTTTCGGGACATGGCAAAGGTTTAGGATGGTTGTGTGGAAACAATATCTTAAATCCTTTGCCTCTTTTTTTGAATTGTCAATAGCCCCTAGTTTAACAAAATTTTCAGCAGATAAATTCGTCTGCTCAAAATCTTTTGCTAAACGTCCAGACCAACCTAACCATGCAAACGTTCGTTCTACAATCCAACGTTTGGGCAGAATATGCCAAGAAATATCTTGAATTTTCTTTGAAATCTCAACAGTTAGAACCTGCATTCACAAAAATGATAAAATATCTTTATGACTAGAAAATCCTACCCAACAGACTTAACAGATGCCCAATGGCAAGCGATTGAGCCACATTTTAACCAGCTACGCCACTACAAATGGGATAAACGTCAATTAGTGAATGCCGTTTTGTACATGACCAAAACAGGTTGCCAGTGGCGTATGCTGCCCAATGATTTTCCACCTTATTCAACCGTATGGAGTTTCTATCGCAGAGCCAATCAATCAGGCTTATGGGATAGAATTCTTTTGGCATTGGTTCAAAAAAACGTTTAATCCATCAAAAACAAGCAATGCCAACTTATGCCATTATTGATTCACAAAGCGTCAAAACAGCTTCTAGCGCACATGATAAAGGTTTTGATGGAGGTAAAAAAATCAAAGGTCGTAAGCGACATATAGCTGTTGATACGTTGGGTAATCTATTGTCTGTTGTGGTTCATGCAGCCAATATTCATGACACAAAAGCAGGTATTTTTGTAGCAAAAAAAGCGTTTGAGACCTATCCGAGTTTAAAAGGTTTCTGTGCAGATGCAGGTTATCGGAATACATTTGAGCGTGAAGTATCAGAGCAATTGGGTTTAACTGTTGAGATTTCAAAGAGAATTCAAGATATTTCTTGGCATATTCTGCCCAAACGTTGGATTGTAGAACGAACGTTTGCATGGTTAGGTTGGTCTCGACGTTTAGCAAAAGATTTTGAGCAGACGAATTTATCTGCTGAAAATTTTGTTAAACTAGGGTATATTTCACAAATATTAAGATTTATCAAATAGTTGTTTGTGAATACAGGTTCTTAAACCCAATTGCTCTGATACTTCACGCTCAAATGTATTCCGATAACCTGCGTCTGCACAGAAACCTTTTAAACTCGGATAGGTCTCAAACGCTTTTTTTGCTACAAAAATACCTGCTTTTGTGTCATGAATATTGGCTGCATGAACCACAACAGACAATAGATTACCCAACGTATCAACAGCTATATGTCGCTTACGACCTTTGATTTTTTTACCTCCATCAAAACCTTTATCATGTGCGCTAGAAGCTGTTTTGACGCTTTGTGAATCAATAATGGCATAAGTTGGCATTGCTTGTTTTTGATGGATTAAACGTTTTTTTGAACCAATGCCAAAAGAATTCTATCCCATAAGCCTGATTGATTGGCTCTGCGATAGAAACTCCATACGGTTGAATAAGGTGGAAAATCATTGGGCAGCATACGCCACTGGCAACCTGTTTTGGTAATATACAAAACGGCATTCACTAATTGACGTTTATCCCATTTGTAGTGGCGTAGCTGGTTAAAATGTGGCTCAATCGCTTGCCATTGGGCATCTGTTAAGTCTGTTGGGTAGGATTTTCTAGTCATAAAGATATTTTATCATTTTTGTGAATACAGGTTCTTACAGATAACACAATCAACAACCACCCACAATATGCATACTCCGATGGTGCAAATCGTCCAGCGTGCTGCGATGCCCAATGCTAACGATAATGCTATCGGGCAGGCGTTGGCGTATCAGTTGATAAAGATGCGCTTCGGTCGGTTCGTCCAAAGCGGCGGTGGCTTCGTCCAGCAAAATCATTTTGGGTTGCGCTAACAAAATTCGGGCAAACACCAAACGCTGCAATTCACCAGGCGACAAAATGTGTTGCCAATCTTTCACTTTATCTAAATGCTCGGCAAGATGCACCAATTTGCAATCGTCCAACACTTGTAAAATTTGTGCTTCGCTGGCTTGGTGGCTTGGGTAGCATAAAGTTTGTTGCAGGCTGCCTTGTGGCACATACGGTCGCTGTGGCACAAACATCGTGCCGCTCATTTGTGGCGATACAATGCGCCCTGCTCCGCCAAATGCCCATAAGCCTGCAATCAGGCGCAATAAAGACGTTTTGCCGCAACCCGATGGGCCTTTAATCAACAAACTTTCGCCTTGTTTCACCGATAAGTTGATGTTTTCAATCAATACTTCTTGACTGGGGCGCAACAGAGCCACGTTTTCCAAGTGCAGGCTGCTTTCGTTGGTTTCACGCGTGGGTTGCTGTGAGTGCGGCGTGTATTCCAAGCTGCTTAAAAAACCGCTCAAACGCTCTAATCGGGCGCGATAAGATGTGAACTGTTTGTAAAATAAGCGAAAAAATGACAAAGAGCGTTGCAATCGCACAAACACTTGCACGGTTTGATGAATGTCGCCAATTTTGATTTGTCCTTCAAACAGGCGCGGTGCTTGCAAAATAATCGGCAATAATTGTATGCCTTGGCTGAACATATCGTTAAAACCGCTCAACGTAACGCTTTGTCGGGCAATGAGCCAGCGGTTTTTGATAATGGCGACAAAGTTTTGTGATAGACGTTCTTGCTCCACCGCTTCGCCGTTGTAAAAGGCAACGCTCTCGGCATGGTCGCGCACACGGATTAGCGAATAGCGGTAATCGCCGTTGAGTCGTTCGTTTTCATAATTATACTGAATCAAAGGCTTACCAATCCACATCGCAATGCAAGTCGCCAAAATCACGACAATAAACACCAAAAACACAATGCCGTGCGGAATGTCTATCCCAAAAATCGTGAGTATGCCTGCCAAGCCCCATAGCACCAGCGTGAACTCAATAGACGACAAACCCGAATTGAGCATGCCGCGGATAAATTCAATCGTATTGGCGATGAATTCTTGCGCGTCTTGCTGAATACGTTGGTCGATGTTATCGGGCGATTGGCGTTGATTTTGCAGGCGATAGTAGTTTTTGTGCGCCAGCCAGTGCGACACCAGCACTTGATTGAGCTGCTTTGACCATTTAATCGCAAGGGCTTGGTCTAAAAAATCATTGACCGCGCCGTTGAAAGTTCGCAGCAGCACCACCGCGGCGTTCATGCCTGCAAACAGCCAAAAGGCTTGCACATTCATGTCTTGCATGGACGTGTACAAACCGCTGGACATGAAGGTGCTAAACACATTCAGGCGGACTTCGGTCAGCAGCAATAAAATCATTAGCGCGACAAAGCCAATGATGTGCAGACTGCTTTTTCGGTCTAAACAAGGGCGCAGAACGTGCCAAAATTGTCGCCCAAATCGGGTTTTGCCAATCAAATAAATGCTGATTGCCAACAGCACCATGGTGGCGGTAAAAGTTTGCAGCAGCCACATGGGTGTGCCATAGAGTTCGGTTTGCCAAGTTTTCATGACTTCTTTCTATTTAAGCGATAAATATTTGTGAAAGCAGTGGTTTTTTATTATTTTTGATACACAAAAGCAGCCTGCACTTTATTGTAGGCTGCTTGGTTTATTGGTTTTACAAATCCCAGAAGATACCAAATCCAACCGAATTGGGTCCCGAGTGTGCCGATACAACTGGGCTAATCGGATACGCTGGCAAGTTTTTTAAGCCATGTTTTTTAGCGATGATGCCTTCAAATTCTCTGAACCATTCGCGCGGTGTGCCTGTGTAGAGCAGGTAAATGTATTGCTTTTTACCGCCATTTTTCATGTATTGTCCCAGTTGGTTAGACATATTGTTCATGGCGCGTGAAAAGCTGATGATTTTTTCTGCTACAACTGCTTCGCCTTTGGGGGTTACTTGGATAATCGGTTTGATATTTAAGGCATTGGCGATAAAGCCTGCGGTTTGCGACAAGCGTCCGTTGTTGATTAAGTAGCTCAAATCGCTCACGGCAAACATGAGTGTGTTGGTTTGACGCAAGTGCTGCAAACGGGCGATGGTTTTTTCGGTGGTCAAACCCGCACAGAAGCAGCGGTCTGCTTCCAATGCTATAAAGCCTTCGGCAAACGCGCCTGTTTTGGTGTCGAACAAATGGATTTTGAGTTTGCCTGCAAACAAGGCGGCAGCTTCTTTAATGTGTGTATAGGTTTGGCTTAATGCGCTGGACATGGCGACAACCAGCACTTCGGTATAGCCTTCATCTGCAATCTTTAAGAAAAATCGGTTTAATGCGCTGGGCGATGGTGGCGATGTTCGTGCCATAGTGCGTGGGTGCTTAATGAGCCAATCTTCAAATTCGGCAGCGTTGAGTGTTTCGCCATCTACAAACAGGCTTTCGTCCATGCGGATATTCAAGCGCAGGGTGCGAACATTATGCGGCTCTTTGTAATAATCTAGGCACGCAGTGGACATTGCCACAACCAATCGTTTTTTCATAAGAGAATACTTCCTGTATCTTGAATAGAATTTTGATCTAAAAATGGCGCGCATTTTACATTTGTTTTGGATTTTTTCCAATTTCTTACAATCACTATCATCAAGAATATTAAAAAGCAGCCTGCACTTTCTATCAACAAAAGTGCAGGCTGTTTTTTTCGTTTATATCAATGGTCAGACGCTTCTGCTGCGCCAATGCTCGTCATCGAACGTACATATTGAAACCTTTACAAAACCCCATCTTTGGCGCATTTCTTCGTGATGCACTTCTCGAACGCTTGAAAATATTTCAATATTATCTGCGCGCTCTGCGATGCTATCACTTTGAACTGCACTCAAATCTGGGGTTTTGCAAAGGTCTCAGCCTAACAATTTGGATTATCAGAAAAAACTTTCAAGCAGCCTGCAATCGCATTTACAATACGATTCTTTACAAAAAGTGCAGGCTGCCTGCTGGTATTATTTATGGATATTACTCAACTCAAAGCATTCATCACCGTAGCACACACGCAAAACTTAACCCAAGCCGCCGAAAAATTGTTTTTGTCGCAGCCTGCCGTGTCAGCACAAATCAAAGCGATTGAAAACGATGTTGGCACCCCCTTGTTTACGCGCACCAACAACGGTATGCAACTCACACGCGCAGGCGAAGTGCTGCTGCCCGAAGCCGAATCATTGTTGCAACACAAACACCGCTTGGAAGTGTTCGCGCAAACCCTGTCAGAACACTATGTCCAAAATATCCAGCTCGGCTTAATCCACCCGATTAACAGCAACAAAGTATCGGTACTGACACAACACATCATGCAAACCTAGCCCGATGTGCATTTGCATATTCAATACGGCATGAGCGGCGAAATTTTGTCGCGCTTATTGGCAAAAAAACTGCACGGCGGCTTTTTCTTGGGACACATCAACCAACGCAGCCTGCACACGATTGCGCTGGAAAACATCGCCTATTCGCTGATTTGCCCAGCCCAAGACGAAGCCGCCATTCGCAGCGGTTTGCCCAAAAGCCTCAATCAATTTACTTGGATTGAAATGTCGGGCATTTCGGGCAGCTACAAAATTTGCAGCAATTTTGGCAACGCCACAAGCTCAGTCCCAAAAAACAAATTATTTGCGATTATCCACAAGCGATTATTGATTTGTGCGCGGCTGGCACAGGCTTGGCGATTGTCCCCAAACACAGCGCAGAGCTGGCACAAGCACAAGGCAAACCCATTGCGATGATTCCAGAATACGAACAATCGCTGCCCTTGTCGTTTATCTATTTGGACGAATACAGCGAAGACCCAGCATTGGTGTTGTTGCGCGACCATGTAACGCAGGTTTGGCAGGTGTGATGTTTGGTGCGATACGAAGCAGCCTGCACCTTCCATTCATACTTGAATGCTCAACAAAATGTTCAATTAGCAGCAACCTTGTCCTCTCTCTGGGGCTAGGGAGAGGGAGCAGATTGGCGTGCATACAAAACTTTCTGCCAAAAATGGATACCCAAAAGTGCAGGCTGCTTTCAATCTTGGCAGCCTGTACCTATCCACTATACAATTCAATCTATTCTTATCTACCGAAAAGCCACGTCATGAACCAATTAGCCTTTGATTTTGACGAACCCGCCTACCCTCGCTTTGACAAATTGCTCGGACACGCCAATGCCGAGCTCATCTACATTCTGCAACAAGAACACGACCAATTTTTGTACATTTGGGGCGAACAAGGCTCGGGCAAAAGCCACATTTTACAAGCATGGGTGGGGCAAGCCATGCAGGCAGGACATCGCGCCCTATATATAGACGTAGGTAGCACACCACTCACCGATGCCGCCGCCGACTACGATTTTGTCGCCATAGACCAAGTAGAAAAACTCAACGCACAAGAGCAAGCCACCTTGTTTTATGTGTTCAACTGCTTTCGCAACAGCAAAAAAGGACATTTACTGCTATCGGCAGACGTTGCACCCAGCAAATTGCAACTGCGCGAAGACCTACGCACACGCATGAGTTTTTGTTTGGCATACGAAGTCAAATCATTGAGCCAAGAGGAAAAAATTGAAGCCCTAACCAATATGGCACACGCGCGACAACTCAATATAGACCCAGCCATTTATCATTATTTGTTGGAACATTGGCGACAAGATTTGCACAGTTTATTGTCTATGTTCAACGATTTAGCCAATTACTCCATTACGCAAGGCAAACCGATTACGCTGCCACTTTTGCGTAAACTCTTAAAACAACAGGAACAAGCATGAAAAACCTTGCCATTTTTGACCTAGACCACACACTCATCAACACCGACAGCGACAACGCCTTTCCACAATTTTTAATTGAAAAAGGCTTGCTCGATGCCGAACAAGCTGCCACCAAAAACGCACAGTTTTATCAAGATTATCAAAATGGTTGCTTGAATGTTGCCGATTTTATTGCGTTCCAAATCGCGCCGCTAGTCGGAATGCAGCCTGCACAACGCGATGCGCTGCACGCCGAATTCATGCAAAAATACATTCAGCCGCACATCACGCAAATGGCAAAAATGCTGGTGCAAAGCCACCGCGATGCAGGCGATGAATTGCTGGTTATTTCATCAACCAACGAATACATTATCACGCCGATTTGCCACGCATTTGGCATCAACAACATCATCGGCACGCAACTGGAAAGCGATGAAAATGGCGCGTTTACAGGCAAAATGGTCGGCACACCCAGCCTGCGCGAAGGCAAAATCACACGCCTAAACGAATGGCTGGCAGCGCGTGGCGAAACCATGCAAAGCTATGGCAAAACTTATTTTTACAGCGATTCGTACAACGATTTGCCATTGATGCAGTTGGTTGATGAAGCGGTTGCCATCAATCCAGATGAGACTTTGCTGGCACACGCAAAGCAGCACGGTTGGGCGGTTTTGAATTTTCAATAACAATAAAATATCAAGGAGTTAATATGTCTAGAAAACAATTAAGTTTTGAATTTTTCCCCACGCGCACACCAGAAGGTCGCGCCAAACAAGTCATCACACGCAAACAGTTGAGCCAATTCAACCCAGCGTTTTTTTCGTGTACTTCGGGCGCAGGCGGCAGCACACGCGATGGCACAATGCAAGCGATTAGCGACATTTTGTCCGAAGGCATTGCCGCTGCACCCCACCTACCCTGCATTGGCATGAAAGCCGAAGAAATCAAAGAATTGTTGTTGCAATACAAAGCGATGGGCGTGAAACACATTGTCGCGTTGCGTGGCGACATTCCGTCTGGCATTGGCTTGGGCATGGACGGTATGCGCTATGCCAACGAATTGGTAGAACTGATTAAAACCGAACACGGCAGCGATTTTCATGTGGAAGTGGCGGCGTATCCCGAATACCACCCACAATCGCGCAGCGCGGAAGACGACATCAACCATTTTGTTCGCAAAGTCAAAGCAGGCGCAGATTCGGCGATTACGCAATATTTTTACAATGCCGATGCGTATTTCCGTTTTGTAGATGACGTGCAAGGGCGCGGCGTAACCATTCCGATTGTGCCTGGCATTATGCCGATTGCCAGCTTTGCCAAATTGGCGCGTTTTTCTGATACTTGTGGCGCAGAAATTCCGCGTTGGTTGCGCTTGAAATTGCAATCGTATGCCGATGACACCGCGTCTATCAAAGCCTTGGCATTGGACGTGGTAACCGAGATGTGCGAACGCTTGCTGCGCGAAGGTGCGCCAAGTTTGCATTTTTACACGCTCAATCAGGCAGGTTTGGTATCCACGATTTGTCAGCGTTTGGGTTACTAATCCACACAAAAAGCAGCCTGCATTTTAAATAGACAAAATGCAGGCTGCTTTTCATCGCACTCAATCGTTATTTTATGTTAAAGTTCCCACTCTGTTTATTTACGAAAGACTACAATCATGCAAACTTGGCAACTTCCCGAACACATCGCCGATATTTTACCTGAACGCGCTCGTCAGATAGAAAGCGTAAAAGAACAAATACTTGCCTTGTTTCGCGTGCATGGATTTGAACTCGTCCACCCACCTTTAATGGAATACAGCGATTCGCTGCTCACACACATTGACAACGGCTTATCGCTAAAAACGATTCGCGTACCCGACCAATTAAGCGGACGACAACTCGGCATTCGCGCCGACATCACGCCGCAAGTGGCGCAAATTGACGCGCATTTGTTGTCTCAAAATCAAGGGATTAACCGTTTGTGCTATTCAGGCAGCGTGTTGCACGCCAAACCTGACGGCTTTTTAACCACACGCGAGCCATTCCAAACGAGCACGGAATTGTACGGCTGCGCGGACACGGTTGCCGATATTGAACTGATTGATTTGATGTTGAAATCGCTAAAAATGGGCGGTTTGGACAATGTGATTTTGTCGTTAGGACACATTGGCATGTTCCGCGCGATTGCCACCGCCGCGCAGTTGGACACAGCACAAAGTCAGCAGTTGCTCGCCATTATGCAAAACAAAGACCGCGAAGCCGTGCGCGAATTGGCGCAAAGCTGGCAATTAGACGATATTTGGACAAACGCGCTGGCATTGCTGCCTGAATTATATGGCGGACGCGAAATCGTGGAAACAGCGCGAACCAAATTGCCACAGCTAACGTCGATTACGCAGGCGTTGGATTCGTTGGCGCAGGTGTGTACGGCGTTCCCAGCGCAGGCGGTGCATATTGATTTGGCGGAAGTGCGCGTGGACAATTACCACACGGGTTTGCTGTATGCGGCTTATACGCCCGATTATCACGATGCGGTGGCGCATGGTGGGCGTTATGACGGCTTGGGTCAATATTTTGGGCGCAGTCGTCCTGCTACGGGTTTTAGTTTTGATTTACGCGTGTTTGGCGGCAAGCGAACGTCCACAAGCGGTGCGTGTGGCGCAAAAGGATTACGCGGCGGCGCGTAATGCGGTGGAGCAGTTGCGCAAACAAGGCGTGTGTGTGGTGATTGATTATGGTGTGGCGGATAATTCAGGCAGCCTGAAAAAGTTGGTTTTGCGTGGGGAAGATTGGGTTGTGGAGTAAGTGCAGGCTGCCTGAAAAAAGAGGAATCTTCAAATGAGCGATAAAATTTTAGCCTTGCTTTCTATGCTTTTTCTCGCATTTTTGATTTATTTAGACAACGGTTTTACCACGCTGGGCGGCTGGCTGTGTTTTCTGATACCTTGCATTTTTTTCGCTATTCTTGCCTATTTTGATTTTGCTGAAAAACGTTCATACGCCAGTCGTTTGGAAACTTTTTTGGCGACATCATTTAAATGGATTTCACGATTATTAAGCGGTATGCTTATCTTATTGCTTTCAGGCTGGACACTTTATTCAGTTTATAAAGCGTGGCAAGGTGGTAATGTATTTGATGTGCTATTTTTCGCATTATTTGGCATGAGTTTTACAGGATTTCTGATACATTTCTTCTTGTATGGACAAGCAGGATGTGCTATTTTTCGCATTATTTGGCATGAGTTTTACAGGATTTCTGATACATTTCTTCTTGTATGGACAAGCAGAAGGTAGAACAGGATTTCGCGCCAATCGTCTTGCTCATGAAAAACGCAAAAAGCGGTATCACTGGAAATGGTAATTTTGGGATTTTCAGGCAGCCTGAAAAACAGAAAGGAAAAAATGAACAACCTGATTGAAATTTATCAAACCGAAAATGGCGAAACACAAGTAGAAGTGCGTTTTGAGCAGGAAGCCGTTTGGTTATCGCAAGCGCAAATAGTAGAACTGTTTGGGCGTGATGTATCTGTTATACAGCATTGTTTATACGGATTGTTATCGTAGCTATGATGTATTAGATGTAAGCGACAAAGCCATTTTAGCTTCGCTGAAACTTCGTTTTCGTATCAATCACAGCACACATTTTGCTGAACGACAAAACCATATCAACGGAATTGAGAACTTTTGGAATCAAGCAAAACGTCATTTACGCAAATTTAACGGCATTCCTAAAGAGCATCTTGAGCTATATTTAAAGGAGTGCGAATGGCGTTTTAACAACAGTGAGATAAAAGTTCTTGTTCTATTTTAAAACAATTAGTGAAATTGAGTTTATCCTAGTTATCTAGGACAGCCCCTAAATCATTTTATGCAAATTAGACTAGAAGTAATGAAAAAACTTGCAAAAATATAAATAATCACTCTTTCAGGCAGCCTGAAACATTTTTTTTTAACCAAAAAAGGTCAAACAAAATGGCACAAAACGTAGTAGTCATCGGTTCGCAATGGGGCGACGAAGGCAAAGGCAAAATCGTAGATTGGCTCGCGGAACAAACCACAGGCGTGGTGCGTTTTCAGGGCGGGCACAACGCAGGACACACGCTGGTCGTAAACGGCAAAAAAACCGTGTTACGCTTGATTCCAAGCGGCATTTTGCATGAAAAATTGGATTGCTTTATCGGGTCGGGCGTGGTCGTGTCGCCTGAAGCCTTGCTCGGCGAGATTGACGAATTGAACGCGGCTGGCGTGAAAGACGTGGAAAAACGCTTGAAAATTTCGGCAACCACGCCCTTGATTTTGCCGTATCACATCGCGCTAGACCAAGCGCGTGAAGCATCAAAAGGCGACAAAAAAATCGGCACAACAGGACGCGGCATCGGTCCTGCGTATGAAGACAAAGTGGCGCGTCGTTCGGTGCGCGTGGGCGATTTGTTGAATATGGATTTGGTGGCGGACAAGGTTCGCGCGAATTTGGATTTGTACAATGTTCAGTTGGAACATTTGCACAAAGTTGCGCCTGTTTCGTTTGATGATGTGATGGCGAAAATCAACGCATTCCGCGAACGTGTTTTGCCGATGATTGCGGACGTTTCGCGCACTTTGTACGACAAAAATCAACGCGGTGAGCGTTTGTTGTTTGAAGGTGCGCAAGGCACGTTGTTGGATATTGATTACGGCACTTATCCTTTTGTTACTTCATCAAATTGTATTGCTGGCGCGGCTTCGGCTGGCGCAGGTGTGCCACCGCAAATGTTGCAATATGTATTAGGTATTGTGAAAGCCTATACCACGCGCGTGGGTAGCGGCCCTTTCCCGACAGAATTGTTTGACGATGTGGGCGCAGGTTTGGCACAACGAGGCAACGAGTTCGGCTCAGTAACAGGTCGTCCGCGCCGTTGTGGTTGGTTTGATGCGGCGGCGTTGAAACGCTCGATTCAAGTGAACGGTATCACAGGCATGTGCATCACGAAATTGGACGTGATGGACGGCATGAAAGAAGTGAAAATTTGCACGGGCTACACGCTGCCAGACGGTTCTACGACTGATATTTTGCCATTCGGTGCGGACGCGGTTGCGAATTGCACGCCAATTTACGAAACAATGGACGGCTGGACGGAAACGACTTTCGGCGTGAAATCGTATGACGCGCTGCCGACCAATGCGAAAAAATATCTGAAACGCATTGAAGAAGTGTGCGGTGCGCCAATCGCAATTATTTCAACTGGTCCTGACCGCGAAGAAACCATTTTGGTGCAACACCCATTTCAATAAAGCCATATAAAAAAACAGCCTGCACTTTACATTTAACCAAAGTGCAGGCTGCTCTATATTAATTATTTATCTGTACGACTTCGCTACGCGCTTTGCCACAGTTCACGCACACGCGCCAAGTCTTCACTCGTGTCCACACCAGCGGGCGGTGCGTGGTCTAGCACTTCCACCGCAATCGGGTAGCCATGCCACAACACACGCAGTTGCTCCAAACTTTCGCACACTTCCAGCGGCGATTCAGCTAATTGCGCGTATTGCTTCAAAAAGCCCACGCGGTAGGCATAAATCCCAATGTGGCGCAACGGCAATGGATTGGGCAAAGTTTGTGCGTTTTGCAACATCAAATCACGCGGATAGGCAATCGGCGCACGGCTAAAATACAAGGCTTGTTGCTGTTTATCAAACACCACTTTCACGCAGTTGGGATTCATAAATTCGGCAAAATCGTGAACAGGGTGTGCGGCGGTTGCCATGGGCGCGTGGCTGTTTGCCAATTTTTGCGCCACACGTTCAATCAATTCGGGCGGAATCAATGGCTCATCGCCTTGCACGTTTACCACAATCGCATCATCGGGCAAATTCAGCAGTTGCGCGGCTTCTGCCAATCGTGTTGTGCCGCTTTGATGTGTGTCGCTGGTCAAAACGGCGACAATGCCCTGCTCGGTGCAGGCTGCTTGGATTTTGGCGTGGTCAGTTGCCACCACAATTTGTTGCGCCGACGATTGCGCGGCTCGTTCTGCCACGCGCACCACCATGGGCTTGCCGCCAATGTCTGCCAACGCTTTTTCCGGCAAACGGCTGGACGACAAACGCGCTGGAATCAATACGGTAAACGCCGTCATTCTGCACACTCCAAATCGGTTAAGGCTCGCGCTTCGTTTTCCAGCATAATCGGAATACCGTCGCGAATTGGAAATGCCAATTTTGCCACCTTACTCCACAATTCTTGCTTGTCGGCGTGGTATTGCAACGGTTGCTTGGTAATGGGGCAAATCAATAAATCTAGGTATTTTTTATCCATATTACTTTTTTCCTGTGTCATCAATCAGAAATTTGAATCTGCCGTATTATCGCACAAATCAGCGCGATAAATTCTGTTAAAATGCGCGTTTTCTATTTTGGATTCGCGTTATGTTTAATCACGTCGCCCCCGATATTTTGCCTCGCGCCCAAGCGGTTAAGCTGTTGATTATGGACGTAGATGGCGTGCTAACCACGGGTCAGCTGTTCATTGCCAGCACAGGCGAAATCATCAAACCGTTTAACACATTGGACGGACACGGCATCAAAATGTTGCAAAAAACAGGCGTGCAAACCGCAATTATTACCGCGCGAAATGACCCTGCCGTTGCCGCACGCGCCCAATCGTTGGGAATTAGTCACTATTTGTGTGGCATTGACGACAAACGCATGGCATACGAACAACTGCGCGACCAGCTAGGCTTATCTGCCAAACAATGCGCGATGGTGGGCGATGATGTGATTGATTTACCCGTGATGGTGCGTTGTGGCTTGCCGATTGCCGTTGCCAACGCACACATTTTTGTGCAACAACGCGCCGCCTACACCACGCAAAAATACGGTGGCATGGGCGCAATCCGCGAATGCACCGATTTGATTATGCACGCGCAAAACACTTTGCAGGCTGCTTTGAACGAGTACACGCAATGAGCCGATTTCGCAGTTTGATTTTTCCCCTTTCGCTGGCATTGATTTTGGGCGGCATCAGTTCGTGGCTAGACCAAATCAGCCAAATCAGCGAAGAAGTGGTGCAACTCAATCCAAAAGAGCCACAATATTTGGGGCTAAACGTAGAAGCCAAGCGTTTTGATGCAACAGGCAGCCTGCACGAAAAACTGGCATCGCCGCGTATGTGGCAACTGCCCGACCAAGAAAACGTGTATATCCAGCAACCGCATTTGCAACTGTTTGAGCAAAACGCGCTGCAATACGAAGTCCGCAGCCAAAATGCGCGATACGAGTTAAACAGCAAAACCGTATTTTTGGATACCGATGTCCAGCTAGACAAAACCGCCGATGCCGAGCGTCCTGCCGCGCAAGTGAACACTTCGCATTTGACGGTAAATACCGTAACCCAAATCGCCCAAACCGATGCGCCAATTCAATATCAATACGGACAATCCACAGGCAGTTCGGTTGGCATGACTTATGACCATAAAAATGGGCAACTGAATTTGCCCGCCAAAGTGAAAGCCTTAATCTATGCAAATCAACCTTAAAACCGCTGTTTTAGCGGCGATTTTAGCCACAAGCAGCCTGCACGTTCACGCTTTGGACAGCGACCGCAAACAACCGATTGCGATTGAAGCCGACCAAGGCTCGCTAGACCAAAAAAACCAAGTAACCGTGTTTTCGGGCAACGTGCTGGTAACGCAAGGCAGCCTGCACATGAAAGCGCAAAATGCGCGTGTCAGCCAAGATAAAAACGGCAATCAAACCATGGTGGCAACAGGTAATCCTGTGTATTTTCGCCAACAGCTAGAAGGCAATAAAGGCATTGCCGAAGGCTGGGGCAGCCGTGCTGAATACGATTCAGCGCGAAACTTGGTCAAACTGATTGGTAATGCCAAAGTGCAGCGCGGTGGCGATATGGCACAAGGCGAAGCGATTAGTTACAATACTCAAACCGAAATTTACACCGTATTGGGTGGCAACGCAGTAGGCAACAAAAAAGGACGCCGCGTTACCGTGATTATTCAGCCGAGCCAAAAACAGTAAAAAAGCAGCCTGCACTTTTCTCCTGTCCGTCATTCCTGCGTAGGCAGGAATCTAACGCAATAGTTAGGTAACACATAATTAACCCTGACAACTGAATAAGTTAGATAGATTCCCACCTGTGCGAGAATGATGACATCGGTTTTAGCCTGCACTTTTTGTAACAAAAGATTCACTATGACTTCTCATCTACACGTCAAAGGTTTACAAAAAACCTTCAAAAAACGCCAAGTGGTTAAAGACTTCTCGCTAGACATTGCCAGCGGAGAAGTCATCGGACTGCTTGGGCCAAACGGCGCAGGCAAAACCACCAGTTTTTACATGGTTGTGGGACTGATTGCAGCCGACAGCGGCACGATTTCACTAGACGGCAAAGAACTGCGCCACAGTCCAATCCACCAACGCGCCCAAGCAGGCATTGGCTACTTGCCACAAGAGCCGTCCATTTTCCGCAAAATGACGGTGGAAGAAAACATTCGCGCCATTTTAGAAATCCGCCTGCGCGACAAACATCAAATCGAACAACAACTAAACAAATTGCTTGCCGATTTGAACATTGAACGCCTGCGCCACAGCCCTGCCCCTGCGCTATCGGGTGGCGAACGCCGCCGCGTAGAAATTGCGCGAGTGCTTGCCATGCAGCCGCGTTTTATTTTGTTGGACGAACCATTTGCAGGCGTGGACCCCATCGCCGTGATAGACATTCAAAAAATCATTGAATTTTTAAAACAACGCGGCATTGGCGTGTTGATTACCGACCACAACGTGCGCGAAACGCTGCGAATTTGCGACCGCGCCTATATTATTAGCGATGGCACGGTGCTGGCATCGGGCAAACCAGACGATTTAGTCAATAACGAGCAAGTTCGCCAAGTGTATTTGGGCGAAAATTTTGATTATTAACCAAAATAAACCTTAAAAAAGCAGCCTGCACTTTAATAGTGAATTAAATTTAGATTAGTACAGCGTTGCCAACTCCCTTATGTACTAGATGTACACGGCGGTCGTTGTCGCCTTGTCCTAATCTAAATTTAATCCACTATATTTACCCCATTCCATAAACTATGACTAGCACGAAGTTTCAACTCAAACTCAAACAAACCCTGCAGCTTAACCAAGCCATGCAGCAATCCTTGCGCGTATTGCAAATGTCGGGCTTGGAGGTTGAGCGCGAGGTAGAAGATTGGTTGGCAGACAATCCCTTGCTAGAACGCCGCGAATCGGAAGACTGGGGTAAAGAACCACACTATACCGCCAATATTTCGTCCAAACGCCACATTAGCTTGGACGATGACGACAGCAGCGCATGGGAAAATTTGGTAGAAGAAGAAACGCTCAATGCCTATTTGCACAAACAAGTGAGCGAACACCCCTTATCGCCCGAAGAAGCCGCGCGTGTTCACGTTTTGATTGATTTTTTGGACGACAAAGGCTACCTAACCGAAAGCATCGAAGAAATCATCGACCACACACCGCTCGAATGGATGCTAGACGAAGACGACATGGAACTGGCGTTAGAACAACTACGCGAATTCGACCCGCCTGGCATCGCTACCACTAATTTGCAACAATCGCTGCTGCATCAATTAGATAGATTGCCCTTATCGGCAGAACGCCGTTGCGCTGCGCACATTGTCGTGCATTATTTGGACAACATCAGCCAAAACACGCCACGCAACATCAATAAATTAAGCAAACTCATGCCCGACACGCCCAAATCGACCATCGAAGACGCGTTGGAAATGATAAGCAGCCTGCGCCCCTATCCTGCATACGGCTTTGCCATCGACGAACCCACCGCCTATGTGCGCCCCGATGTGTTTATCGAAAGCCATCGCGGCGAATGGGTTGTGGTTTGCAATGACGATGCCATTCCGCAAATCCAAATCAACCCAGAATTATCCGAAGCCTTGCAGGAAATCGAAAACGATGCCGTGTGGCGCGAAAAAATGGTTCATGCCAAACAAAAGATAGATATGCTGCAACAACGCAAAAGCACGATTATGCGCGTTGCCGAATACATTGTTGAACGACAACAAGATTTTTTCACTTTTGGCGAAATTGGGCTTGTGCCAATGTTGATTAAAGATTGCGCTTCTGCGCTAGAATTAGCAGAATCTACCATTTCTCGCGCCGTGAACAGCAAATATTTAGCTTGCCCACAAGGCTTATTTGCGTTACGCTATTTCTTCAGTCAGAACGCCATTGGCAGCAATCAGGGCGAAGACGGCATCAGCGGCAATGCGATTCGTTCACTCATCGCGCAAATTGTGGACAACGAAGACAAAACCAAGCCGTTGAGCGACACCGATTTGCACCAACTACTGCAACAACAAGGCATTACAATCGCACGGCGCACGGTGGCAAAATACCGCGAACAACTGGGCATTCCCACCGTGCAGCAACGCCGACAAGTTTGATTTTTCTGCTGTTTGCATTGTGCAGGCAGCTTTCACCCCCGCAACAAGGAGTTGTATCATGAACTTGAAAATCACTGGTTTGCATTTAGACGTAACCGAAGCGATGAAAACGCGCATCACCGAAAAATTGCAGCGCATCAACCGCCACAGCGACAATATTTTGTCGGTTGCAGTTACCTTGTCGGTAGAAAAAGTCAAACACAAAGCTGCCGCACAAGTTCATTTGGCTGGCAAAGATTTGCACGTTGAAGCAGTGGAAGAAGATATGTATGCCGCGATTGATGTGCTGGTGGATAAGCTAGACCGCGCTATCTTGCAACACAAAGAAAAAGCCAATGCGGTGCGTTAAACCGTAGTCAAACATAACAAAGCAGCCTGCACTTTTTGTTAAACAGAAAGTGCAGGCTGCTTTTCGTATATGACAGTTAAATTTATAATTTATAGTGAATTAAATTTAGATTAGTACAGCGTTGCCAACTCCCTTATATACTAGCTGTACACGGCGGTCGTTGTCGCCTTGTCCTAATCTAAATTTAATCCACTATAATTCCAACTCAATGTAACGAAAGCACCCAAATGGCAAAATCCAACATTACCTACAAATTAGAATCTGACATCAACGATTTCGTCAAAGCAGAATTTAGTCGCCTAAATCTGCAAAAACATCAAGATTACAACGAAGAATCCGCCATGTCGGATTATCTCAAAGAAGCCCTAAAAGGCTCTGCCAAAACCCAAAACAAAACCAATTTTGGCAAACCCGATTTTCACGTTGAAAAATACGCAATTAAAGGCAAGAAAATCCCCATTATTATTGAAAACAAATTAGGCTTGAAAAAACTGGCAAGCCAAACCAAAGACGGCTTGAAATTTGATGATAAGCATTGCCAATTTTGCCGTAAATGGCGCGTTGTATTACGCGCAAAATATGATTGGTAGCGAAAAATATCACGAAGTTATCGCTATTGGCATTGCTGGCGACAATCCCGAAAACATCGCTATTTCCGTTTACTATGTGTTCGGGCAGTCTGAAAAAGCGCACAAGCATTTAGAAAATGTCAAAACTTTGGATTTTTTGGAAAATCAAACCAGTTTTGAAGAATTTTACAAAAACGCGGTATTGAGCGAAGAAGAAAAACATCAAATCCTGATTCGCAGCCAAGCCGAATTGCAAGCCTACGCCAAAAAATTGAACAAACTCATGCACAACCACAACATTACCGCGCCACAGCGCGTATTGTATGTATCGGGAATGCTGCTTGCCATGCAAGACATTCACGACCAAAACGGCAAAAAATTAGGCGAAGGCTTAACGCCCCATGATTTAAAAGGCTCGCAACTGGCACAAAAGCGCGACGGCATTTTAATTACCGACCAAATCAACGAATTTTTACAACATCGCGGCATTAAAGCAGAAAAACACAAACTCATGCTGGCTTCATTTAGCGAAATTTCCAAAGACGCACAACGCGATGAACCCACAGAAAACGACAAAGAAATCGCCCATTTGCTAGACAGCGACAGCAGCACCAATAAACAAGTTTTCACATTTATTTATGAAAACATCTTCAAATCCATTGACGGTTTTGGCGGACACATTGACATCATGGGCGAAATGTATTCCGAATTTTTGAAATACGCATTGGGCGACGGCAAAGAAATCGGCATCGTTTTAACACCGCCCTACGTTACCAAAATGATGGCGCAAATGCTCAACATCAAAGCCAATAACAAAGTAATGGATTTGGCGACAGGTTCAGCAGGTTTCTTAATTTCCGCCATGGAATTGATGATTCAAGATGCCGAAAACCAATTCGCCAAAGGCTCAACGGCTGCCGAAAATTTAATCAGCGACATCAAATAAAACCGCTTATTAGGCGTGGAATTGAATGCCGAAATGTACACACTCGCCGCCACCAACATGATTTTGCGCGGAGACGGTTCAAGTCGCATTGAAAAAGGCAGCGCGTTCAATCGCCCTGAATCATTGTTTAGCGAATTTCAGGCAGACCGCTTGTTGCTCAATCCGCCCTTTTCTTACGAAGAAAACGGTATGCCGTTTATCAAATACGGTTTGAGCAAAATGCAAAAAGACGGCTTGGGCGCAATCATCATTCAAGACAGCGCAGGCAGCGGCAAAGCCGTGATGTCCAACCAAGAAATTTTAAAATCGCATACCCTACTCGCTTCTATCAAAATGCCAACCGATTTATTTCAGCCAATGGCAGGCGTACAAACCAGCATTTACATTTTCAAAGCTGGCACACCGCACGATGTAGAACAACCTGTTAAATTTATTGACTTTTCCAACGACGGCTACAAACGCACCGAACGCGGCTTGCGCGAATTGGACAACCCCGAACAACGCTATGCCGACATTGTGAAAATCTACAAGGCAGGCAAAAACGCCAAAGTGTCTGCCGAATTGTGGAACTTGGACAATGTGTATGTGGAAGATTTCATCACGCTAGGCGGCGCGGACTGGAATTTCTCGCAACACAAAAAAATTGATGCCAAACCCACGATTGCCGATTTCAAAAAAACCGTTGCCGATTATTTGACCTGGGAAGTGTCGCAAATTCTCGCGCAGCAAGGCGATGATTTGGGAAAGTAGAAAGCCACTTGCAGGAAATGGAAAACGCATTTTTGGCAAGTGGCGGAGAATTTGTGTTTAAAAAAGTCGGTTCATTATTTGACATCAATCCAACCAAAAATTACGGATTAACCAATGATGATTTATTCCGAGAAAAAGGCACAACACCTGTTGTCGTCAATTCCAGTATCAATAATGGCATTGGTGGATATGTGGCACGAAAACCCACAGAAACAGGCAATATGATTACATTTAGCGATACCACAACTTCGGACAGCATTTTTTATCAGCCAAATGATTTTATCGGCTATTCACACGTTCAAGGCATGAAACCAAAAAATCACCATGAGCAATGGAATAAACACACTTTGCATTATTTTGTGGCGATTTTTCGAGCAGCAACCAAAGGATTATTTAATTATGGCAACAAATTTAATCGCGAAAATGCACGAGAAATTGAAGTTTGCCTGCCTGAAAAAAATGGTGAAATCGCCTTTGATTACATGGAACGCTTTGTTCAGCAACTGCGCGCTTTTTTGAAATTGTCAAATCTTACCGATGTAAACTTGAGTAAAGACGAAGAAAACGCATTGGCGCAGCTTTCAGGCAGCCTGAATTGGAAAGAATTTAGATTAGACGATTTATTTAATATTGCAACAGGTAGAGACGTTATTATTGGAAATACGATTTCAGGTTCAATTCCATTGATTAGTCACCAACATGAAAATAATGGTATTTCAAAATATATCCATCCGTTACCAGATAGACGGTTATTTAATCATGAAACCACACTTTCATTAGCTGACCGTGGTGTGTTTAAGGCTTCAACTCAAAATCAACATTTTCACATTGGTACACGAGTAAAAGCATTAACATTTAAAAACGGTAAACACAGCCAAAATGTGCGATTGTTTGTGGTTACTGCAATCAATAAATTACAAATTTTATTTACTGCATATTCTGAAAATGCAACAAATAAATTACCTGATTTAATGATTATGCTGCCTGAAAAAGACGGCACACCCGATTGGGAATTCATGGCATTGATTGGACGTGCGATTGAAAAATGCGTGATTGCCGATGTTGTCGCATTCAACGAGCGCGAAATGGCAGCGTATGAGCAAGTGATTTAAATAAACTGACAGTCTTAATCCAGGCATAACAAAGCAGCCTGCATTTTTTGTTAAACAGAAAATGCAGGCTGCTTTTTTGTTTACCGATTCTTCTCGCCCCATTGTTCGCGCAGTTGGCTGGCTTGGGCAATGTAATCATGCAAGGCGGTGGCGTTTTCTTGTTGCAAGCAGCCTGCAAGATGCGCGAGCTGTTGTTGCTGGGCGGCAATAAGTTGCAGCAGGCTGTTTTTGTTTGCCAACATAATGTCTTTCCACATTTCGGGGCTGCTGCCTGCAATGCGCGTGAAATCACGAAAACCGCTGCCTGCAAAATCTAGATAATGTGCGCCTTTTGGGTTGTCCAACATTTGATGCACATAGCTAAACGCCAACAAATGCGGAAAATGCGACACGGCGGCAAAAATTTCATCGTGTTGTTGCGCCGACATTTGATAGGTGTTCGCGCCCACGCTTTGCCACAGTTGTTCTACCAAGTGCAGGCTGCTTTGGTCTTGCGTATCGTGCGGACACAAAATCAGTTTTTTGTTTTGATACAAGCCAAACTGTGCTGCCAATGCGCCACTTCGGTCAGAGCCTGCAATCGGGTGAGCGGCAACACAACGCGGTAAATGTTGTGGTAAATATTGCTCAAATGCGCTCAATGCCGATTGCTTGGTGCTGCCGACATCGCTCACAATCGTGTGTGGGCGCAACAAGGGTGCAAGCTGGCGGCAAATATGCGGCAGGCTTGCCACTGGGGTTGCAATCAACACCAAATCGGCATCTGCCACCGCTTCGGCGCAAAGGGTGGTGTAGGCGCGGTCAATCACGCGGCGTTCTTGGGCGCGGACTAGGTTTTCGCTATCCAAATCTATGCCAACCACGTTTTTAACGCGCTGCTGGCGTTTTAAATCCAACACAAAAGAGCCGCCAATTAAGCCTACGCCAATCAGCGTGATTTGTTGCAATGGCTGGGAAAGGTGGTTCATTTTGCCTACTCGCTTTCTGGCTGTTCCAACACATCGGGCAACACCAGCGCACCCAAATCGGTTAAAGGCGGCAAATCGGTTAAGCTGTTTAATTGTAAATCGCTCAAAAACGCATCGGTGGTTGCCCATAGCGCAGGTTTGCCAATGCTGTCGCGCTGTCCAATCACTTCAATCCAGCCGCGTTCTTGCAGCGTTTGGATAATGTTTTGCGACACGGCAACACCGCGTATGGCTTCAATATCGCCGCGCGTAACAGGTTGTTGGTAGGCAATAATCGCCAGCGTTTCCATCACGGCGCGAGAATAACGCGGCGCACGTTGTTCGTGCAGGCTGCCTAGCGGTTCAAATGCTTCGTTTGCCAACTGAAAACGCCAGCCCTGCGCGGTACACACCAGTTGCAAGGCACGGTTTTGCCAACGCATTTTTAAGTCTGCCAACACGTCTATCAATTTGTCTTGTGAAATAGGTGGCTGGCACAAATCGCACATTTGGCGTTCGGTTAAAGGTTCGGTTTGCAGCAACAATGCCGCTTCAATCAGCGATTCTGCCGATAAGTTTTGTGGATTATTCATAGCAGCCTGCACTTTTACGCTTCACTACCGCCCACCGTCAAACCTGCATCAATCCGCAAAGTCGGCTGCCCCACGCCCACAGGCACACTTTGACCGTCTTTGCCACACACGCCCACGCCTGTGTCCAACGCGCTGTCATTGCCAATCATCGAAACGTGTTTCAACACTTCCGAACCACTCCCGATAATCGTTGCGCCCTTGACTGGATATTGCAATTTACCATTTTCCACCCACCAAGCCTCGCTCGCGCTAAACACAAATTTACCGCTCGTAATGTCCACCTGACCGCCACCAAAATTCACCGCATAAATCCCTTTATCCATGCTTTCAATGATTTCCTGTGGGTCATGCGTACCACTTTCCATAAATGTATTTGTCATGCGCGGCATCACCACAGACGAATAACTCTCGCGGCGACCATTGCCCGTAACGTCCACGCCCATTAAACGCGCATTCGTTTCGTCCTGCATATAGCCCGTTAAAATGCCGTCCTCAATCAACACCGTGCGGCGCGTTTCGTTGCCCTCATCGTCAATATTCAGGCTGCCGCGTCTGTCGGGAATGTCGCCTTGGTCAATCACGGTAACGCCTTTCGCCGCCACGCGCTCGCCAATTTTGCCTGTGAATACACTGGTTTGCTTGCGATTGAAATCACCTTCCAAACCATGCCCCACCGCTTCATGCAACAACACACCAGGCCAGCCATTACCCAAAACCACCGTCATCGCCCCAGCAGGCGCAGGACGCGATTCCAAATTGATTAAGGCTTGCTGAACCGCCTTGTTTACATATTCCCTAATTTTCGCGTCATCAAAATATGTCAAATCAAAACGACCGCCGCCGCCTGCGCTGCCTTGTTCGCGGCGTTCGCCCTGTTTCGCAATCACAGTAACGCTCAAACGCACCAACGGACGAATATCCGCCGCGTGTTTGCCGTCCAAACGCGCGATGTAAATCATATCGTGTTCGCAAGTCAAACCAGCCATAACCTGCACAATGCGCGGGTCAGCCGCTTTCGCCAGTTGCTCAACCTTTTGAAGTAACGCCACTTTTTCAGGCGATTGCAACGTGATAATCGGATTGGCGCAAGCGTGAACTGCCTTGCCGTAAACAGGCGTTGGCACACGCACAGGCGCAATATTGCCAGCCGCGCCAATCACTTTTACAGTTTGCGCGGCGCGTTGGATTGCGTCCGCCGTCAAACTATCGGCATAGGCAAACGCCGTTTTTTCGCCCAACACGGCACGCACGCCCACGCCTTGGTCAATCTGAAAACTGCCCGATTTAACCATGCCTTCGTCTAAATGCCAGCTTTCAAATGCGGTGCGTTGGCAATAAATATCCGCATAATCAACGTGATGATTGCTGATAATGGCAAGTGATTTTGCCAATTCATCGGCAGATAATTGGTTGGCGTGAAGTAAATCTTGGGAAACGGTTTGAAATGTGTTTTGCATAGATAAATAAAGTGCAGGCTGCTTTGTGCCTAAAATCGTTAAAAATGGGTGGAATTATACGTTAGATTGACGAAATTCAATAAATAAGCGCGATAAATTTCCAGCAAAAGCGTACAATACAGCCATTTAAACGGAGCAAACCGTGAATTTGGCAAACAATTATGCCGCGACACAACAACGCTTGGTGCAGGCTGCTTTGGCAGCGCAACGCGACCCAAGCAGCCTGCAACTGATTGCGGTGAGCAAAACTTTTCCAACCGATGACATTCACGCCGTGTATGCCTTGGGGCAGCGCGATTTTGGCGAAAACTATATCCAAGAATGGTGGCAAAAAACTGAACAGCTTGCCGATTGTGGCGATTTGGTTTGGCATATAATTGGCAATGTTCAGTCCAACAAAAGCCGTTTGGTGGCGGAACGCGCTCACTGGTTGCACACGCTAGACAGCGTTAAACTGGCACGGCGATTGAGTACGCAACGTCCAGCGCAGTTGCCCGATTTGCAGGTGTGCATTGAAATCAACATCGCCAACGAAATCAACAAACACGGCATTGCGCCCGAACAAATGCTGGATTTGGCGCACGAAGTTATGGCGTTGCCCAAGCTGAAATTACGCGGTTTGATGTGTGTGGCGCAGGCAAATGTGGGCGATGATGTGCTGCAACAGCAATTTGGGCGCATGAACGATTTGCTGCAACAGCTCCGTCAAATTGCGCCCGATGCCGATACGCTATCTATGGGCATGAGTGGCGATTTAGAATGCGCGGTGGCGTGTGGCGCGACCATGGTGCGCGTAGGAACGGCGATTTTTGGTGGACGGAGTTACGCTCGCTGAATTTAAATCATACAAATAAAGCAGTAGGTTGGAGCGCACCCAACAGAAACAAAATGGTGCAGGCTGCTTTTTTCAGCCCAATTTGATTATCTCAACAAAACAAAGGAAAAAAGACATGACACAACTCTTTCAAACAGCGCAAAACTGGTTGGCACAAGACCCAGACGCGGAAACCCGTGCCGAACTGCAACAATTACTAGACCAAGCCCAAGCAGGCAACGCTGCCGCCGAGCAAGAACTTGCAGCACGTTTTGCCGACCGTTTGCAATTTGGCACAGCAGGTTTGCGTGGTCGCTTGCAAGCAGGCAGCATGGGCATGAACCGCGTGTTGGTAGCGCAAGCGGCAAAAGGTTTGGCGAACTATTTGCTGGCAAACGACAAAGAACCGTCTATTGTGATTGGCTATGACGGGCGCAAAAATTCCAAAATCTTTGCCGAAGACACAGCGCAAATCATGGCAGGCGCAGGCATTCAAACCTTGCTGTTGCCGCGCTTGTTACCGACCCCTGTGTTGGCATACGCGATTCGCCATTTCAACACCAGCGCAGGCGTCATGGTAACTGCCAGCCACAATCCGCCCGATGACAATGGCTACAAAGTGTATTTGGGCAAACAACATGGCGGCGGACAAATCGTGTCGCCAGCCGATACCGAAATCGCCCAACAAATTGATTTGGCAACACAAACACCGATTACCGAATACGCTCGCAGCAGCGATTATCAAATTCTGGGCGAAGAAGTGGTGCAACAATACATCGCCAAAACCGCCAAATTGGCAAGCACCACCGCTGGCGATTTGAATTATGTGTACACCGCCATGCACGGCGTGGGCAAAGAAACGCTGGTGCAAACCTTGCAAGCGGCTGGTTTTCCTTTGCCGCACATTGTGGCAGAACAAGCCGACCCCAACCCGACTTTCCACACCGTTGCCTTCCCCAATCCCGAAGAAAAAGGCGCATTGGATTTGGCGATTGCATTGGCACAGGCAAAAAACGCCGAGTTCATCATCGCCAACGACCCCGATGCCGACCGTTTTGCGGTGGCAACTCCCGATGCAGACGGCAACTGGAAATCACTGCACGGCAATGTAGTCGGCTGCTTACTCGGCTGGCACATCGCGCAACAAAATCAAGGCAAAACAGGCACATTGGCGTGTTCGTTGGTGTCGTCGCCTGCGCTGGCAAAAATCGCGCAAAAATACGGTTTGGCAAACGCCGAAACGCTCACGGGCTTTAAATACATTTCCAAAACACCAAATTTGATTTTTGGTTTTGAAGAAGCGTTGGGCTATTTGGTTGACCCCGATAAAGTGAAAGACAAAGACGGTATTTCGGCAGCGATTGTGTTCTTGGATTTGGTGCGCCAACTCAAAGCGCAGGGCAAAACGATTCAAGATTATATTGATGATTTTGCAGAAAAATTTGGCGCGTATGCCAGCAGCCAAGTGTCGTTGCGTATGCAAGATGTGGCAGACATTCCCAAATTGACCGATGCGTTCCGTCAAAATCCGCCTGCTCAAATTGGTGCGCACAAAGTGGTGCGATCCAAAGATTATATGCACGATGCCGAGCCGAACAATATTTTGGTGTACCATTTGGACAACGGCAGCCGCTTGATTGTGCGTCCGTCTGGCACAGAGCCAAAAGTGAAGCTGTATTTGGACGTGAATGGCAGCGACAATACCGATGCGGCGCGTGTGTTGGCGCAATTTGATGCCGATGTGCGTGAATTGCTCCGCAGCGACGCATTTGGCAATCAGAACTGCTAATTGAATCGGTAAAATATAGTGGATTAAATTTAGATTAGGACAAGGCGACAACGACCGCCGTGTACACCCAGTACATAAGGGAGTTGGCAACGCTGTACTAATCTAAATTTAATTCACTATAAAAAAGCAGCCTGCACTTTTGTAAACAACACTGCTTTGTTATTTCAACACAATTTACGCAGCGAATTTCTCACATTCGGCAATGCAAGCCAAGCAAGATTCGTAGCAGGCTTTGCATTCGGCGTGGTGTGATGCGTGTGCTTTGCAGGCTTCGGCACAAGCACGACACGCTTGCAACGCCACTTTTGCCAATGCTGGCACTAATGACGACTGCTGCGCCGCCAAATTAGACAACGCGCCACACAAGTTCAACATTTGGTTTACGTTGGTGGCACAATCTTTCATGCTGGTATCGCCTTGCGACAACAAGCGAATGCAGTGCGCCAAGCACACATTGCCTGCGGCATAGCAATAACCAGCCGCCAAGCGGATAGATTCATATGGATTGGTGCTTGCCGCAGCCGCGCCATGATGCGCGTGTCCTGCGTGGTTGTGGGCATCGTGCGCGGAAGCCATAGCAGCCATTGTAGATAAAGAAACGGCAGCGGTACTACCAATAAATTGACGGCGATTCATACTTGATTTTCCTTATGTTAAAAAATAGAAATGTCGCGTAAAACAAAATTAAACGCTGGACGGATTATAACCAATATTTTAAATGTTTGTTAAATTTTCCATATCCATAACCGCAGTTTAGATTATAGTGGATTAAATTTAGATTAGGACAAGGCGACAACGACCGCCGTGTGCACCTAGTACATAAAGGAGTTGGCAACGCTGTACTAATCTAAATTTAATTCACTATAACGATTGGCTAACACATAAAACACACTTCGCCTACCACTTTCCGATTTCTACAAAATGCCTTTTTCCAACAAATCGTTGATGTCGCGCAAGGATGTATCACGCGAACAATTTGCCATTGCCACCGATTTTCGGTTATTGCATCAGGCCATTCCTTTGCTTATTTACATGAAATCATGCAGCAAATATAGTGGTTTAAATTTAGATTAGGACAAGGCGACAACGACCGCCGTGTACACCTAGTACATAAGGGAGTTGGCAACGCCGTACTAATCTAAATTTAAATCACTATAATCGTGTTATTCGCTGCAAAAAATAAGGCAAATCCACGCCAAACCATGCACCTTGCCGTTTTCTGCTAAAATCACGCGTCAAAATCATTTATTTAGGAGACAAAAATGTCTATTGCCAACAACCGCAAGGCTTTTCACGATTACTTTATTGAAGAGCAAATTCAAGCAGGTTTGGTGCTAGAAGGCTGGGAAGTCAAAGCCATTCGCGCAGGACGCGTGCAGCTCAAAGAAAGCTATATCTACTGGAAAAAAAATGCGTTTTATTTGGTTAGCTGCCACATTACCGCCTTGCCGACCGCGTCCACACACATCAAACCCGACCCTGTTCGTGCGCGAAAACTGCTGCTCAATCAACGCGAAATCAACAAGTTAATTGAAAAAGTGGAACGTTCTGGCTACACGATTGTGCCGCTTAATCTGCATTTTCATCGTGGCAAAATCAAAATGGAAATTGGCGTGGCAAAAGGTAAAAAACTGCACGACAAACGCGAATCGTCCAAAGAAGCCGATTGGAAACGCGAAAAACAACGCTTGATGAAAAACGCACGATAAAGCAGCCTGCACATGAAAAACATCGCCATTATTGCCTTTGGCAGCAATTTGCAGCAGCCAGAACAGCAAATCAAACAAGCCATTGCCGCCGTTGCCGCCCTGCCCTGCGTGGCGTTGCTGCGCGTGTCGTCTTTGTATCGCACCGCGCCTGTGGGCTACCTTGACCAGCCCGATTTTATCAACGCGGTGGGTATGGTGCAGACTTCGCTTGCTGCGCCCGAACTGTTGGCGCAACTGCACGCGATTGAGCAGCAATTTGGACGCGAGCGCAGTTTTCGCAATGCCCCGCGTACTTTGGATTTGGATTTGATTGATTTTAATCACGAAAAATGGAACAGCGAACAGCTAACCTTGCCGCACCCACGCGCCCACGAACGCGGATTTGTGATGCTGCCACTTGCCGAAATCGCGCCCGATTTTGTGTTACACGACACGCAAACCGCGCAAGAATTAGCCGCACAATTACACGATAACAGCATGGTTCGGCTGCTGGAATCGGCGTAAACACGCAAAAAGCAGCCTGCACTTTCTATTACAAAAAAGTGCAGGCTGCTTTTTTTGTATAACAAAATATCACACGCCCTGTTTCAAACTCGCTTCAATAAAGCCATCCAAATCGCCATCCAACACCGCTTTGGTGTTGCCGACTTCGTAGCTGGTACGCAAATCTTTGATGCGCGATGAATCCAACACATACGAGCGAATTTGGCTGCCCCAACCCACATCGGATTTGCCCTCTTCCAAGGCTTGTTTTTCTTCATTGCGTTTACGCATTTCCAGTTCAAACAGTTTAGAGCGCAACATTTCCATCACAATGCGGCGATTTTCGTGCTGCGAACGGCTGCTTTGCGATTGCACCACAATCCCTGTTGGAATGTGCGTAATGCGAACCGCCGAATCGGTTTTGTTGATGTGCTGACCGCCTGCGCCCGATGCGCGATAAGTGTCGGTACGCAAATCGGCTGGGTTGATTTCCACTTCAAAGCTGTCGTCCACTTCTGGGTACACAAACACCGATGAGAACGATGTATGGCGTTTGTTGTTGGAATCAAACGGCGAATAGCGCACCAAGCGATGTACGCCTGTTTCGGTACGCAACAAGCCATAGGCGTATTCGCCCTCAATGCGGAGCGTGGCGTTGTTGATGCCTGCGATTTCGCCATCGTCTTGCTCAATCACTTCCACTTTGAAGCCTTTGCGCTCGGCGTAGCGCGTGTACATACGCAACAACATGCCTGCCCAGTCTTCGGCTTCTGTGCCGCCTGCGCCTGCGGTAATGTCAATAAAGCAGTTGTTCGGGTCGGCTGGCTGGTTGAACATGCGCTTGAATTCCAAGTCTGCCATTTGTTTTTCCAGTTCGGCAACATCGGCAATAATGGCGGCAAAACCGTCTGCATCGCCCTCTTCTACCACCATGTCAATCAATTCGCGGTTGTCGTCAATGCCGTTGGTAATTTTGTCCAACGTCAAAACCACGCCTTCTAACAATTTGCGCTCTTTGCCAATGTCTTGGGCGCGTTTGGGGTCGTTCCATAAATCGGGGTCTTCGGATAAGCCGACGACTTCTTCCAAACGGTCTTTTTTGCCTTGATAGTCCATATACACGCGAATGTCGTCATTGCGTTTGGCTAAATCGTTTAACTGGTTGTTTAATTGATTAATTTGTTCTTGTTCCATGATTCTATTCTCTGTGATACGGGTGATTGTGCAAAATGGATACGGCGCGATAGAGCTGCTCGGTGAGCAACACGCGCACCATGCCATGCGGCAAAGTCAGGCTGGATAGGCGCAACATCATTTTGGCTTTTTGTTTGAGCGTGTCGGTCATGCCGTCTGCGCCACCAATCACAAAGCAAACGTGTTCGCCGTCTTGCTGCCAGCGTTGCAGGCTGCTTGCTAATTCCACCGATGTCGGAGCTTTGCCGCGTTCGTCTAGCACCACCAAATAAGCGTTATCGGGCAAAGCTTCTAAAATACGTTTTTCTTCGGCTGCCATGCCTTGTGTGGCGTTTACGCCTGCGCCGCGTTTTTCGGGTTTGATTTCTTTGAGCGTGTAGGCAACGTCTCGTCCAAAGCGTTTGGCGTATTCGTTTACCGCTTCATCTACCCACCGCGGCATTTTTGTGCCTACTGCTAATACCGTGATATTCATCGTTATTCGTTTTCGCTACTGGATTCTTCATCAGCCAAATGGCGCATCATCAACATGGCAATGCGTTTAATCACAAACGGAATGCCAATAAAGTCTTCGTCCATGCAGGCGGTAAAAATTTCCAATGCTTGATGATAGTAGCGCAACGCTTGTTCCACATAACCGTGCACGGCGTGGTGTTCAGCAAAACCAATCAAAAATTCGGCATACAAAGGGTGCTGTTCGCCCACGCTTTGTTCGTAGATATGTTTGGCAAGGGCAAAGTGTTCTCGCGCCTTGTCGTGCAAACCTGATACGTCTTCGCAAATTGCCAACTGGGTAGCGACATAAGCCGTGTCGGGGTGCAGGCTGCCTGCGTGTTGCTGCGCGGTGGGCAAGGTGTGTTGCAAAACCGATAAGCCGTGCAGACGGTGTTCGCCACGCATATACCATTCCGCCACATAAGTGTATGCCATCGCCGTTTCGGCGTGATTCATGCCCAACAAACGCTCAAACATTGCCGCTGCTTTTTCTTGGTTGGACAAGCCTTGCTCTTGTTGATTTTTCAACTGCATTTGCGAATACGCTTGCCATTGAATCGTCCGCGCAATGTCCACATGGTCAGTTTGGGGGAAATAAGCTTCTTGATATTGCACCAGCACTTGCCAAAACGCTTGCACAGCTTCGTCAAATTTGGCTTGGCGATACAGCACTCGCGCTTGATAAAAATGCGCGGTTGCGATTTCGGGGTGCGGTGCAGGCAAATGTTGCCGAAAAATCTGCTCTGCCTGTTTGAGCAGGGGTTCTGCCGCCGCATATTCGCCCGACAATTCATGCCAAATGCCCAAATTGAGCAAGCAGCCTGCACATTCCACGCTGTTTTCGCCAAACGATGCGATGGCGTGTTTGTGCGTGTAGCGAATGGATTTCCGGGCTGCGGCTAAATCGTAGGCGTGCAACAATTCGCGCTCTTGCTGCAGCCGTTTGTTCAAAGTTTTGGCTAACATAATGGCGGTGCAAGTTTAGTTATCTGCTGCGTGCCAAGGTTTGGCTGCGCCTGCGTGGAATGACGGTTTTTCGCCGCCCCACAAGGCTTCAATGTCATAAAAATCGCGCACGGCTGGCAGCATAACGTGTACCACCAAATCATCTGCGTCCACCAACGCCCATTCGCCGCTGTCTTGACCTTCGCTGCTCAAAATTGTGAAGCCCGCTTCTTTCAAGTCCACCGCCACGTTGTTGGTGAGTGCTTTTACTTGGCGAGTGCTGTCGCCGCTGGCAATAATCATACGCGCAAACAAAGACGTTTTTTCGCTGGTATCCAGCACCACAATGTCTTTGGCTTTGATGTCTTCCAGCGCGTTTACGGCGATGTCCACCATTTTTTGTAGGTTTTGTAATTCTTGTTCGTTCATTTTATTTGTATTTCAAAAAGATTTTAAAGACGCGCATTATAGCGTATTTGGGCAATTCAAGCAGCCTGCACTTTGAATACAAACCAAGTGCAGGCTGCTTTCGGTGGATTTTTGGGATTAGCGCAGATTGTTGCGGTTCATATAATTCAAATTATAGTGAATTAAATTTAGAACCTGTATTCACTATATCTAAACCCTCAATGCCTGCTGCTTCAAATAAAGCACGCGCTTTGGCGTAATCTTGTTTTACACCCAAGCCTTACCGATACATATAGCCAAGACCGCTTTGTGCCGTGGGTGGATTATCCGCATATGCAGGCATTGCCAACATCATTGCCAGCAAGGGCGCAGCGAATTTCATCATTTTGTGTTTCATTTGATTGACCTTTCGTTGTGGTTCATAGCCTAGAATATGGTGTGAGAAATAGGTTCATCACACCGCCAATCAAGCCGCCGTGTTTGGGTTTTGATACAACTTCTGCTGCTGCACATAATCCGCCACCGTTTTGGGCAACCATGCCGACACATCTTGCTGTTGTGCCAACGCAGCGCGAATTTGCGTAGAGCTTATATCCAACATGGGCACGTTTAAAAAGTGCAGGCTGCCTGTTTGCAGCGCGTTGCCCACATAATCGTGCAGCGCATGGGGTAATTGCGTCAGCATTTGCCCTGCTCGTGCGGCAACGGCAATATTTACTTGGCGCACCAGCGTTTGCCAGTGTTTCCAAGTATGCAGCGTCATCAAGCTGTCCATGCCCATTAGCCACCACAATTCGGCTTGTGGATAGAATTGGCGGAAAATGTTTATGGTATCAATGGTATACGTTGCTCCTGCGCGATTTAAATCCACATCGCTAGCGGCAAAACGCGAATCCAGTTCGATGATGTATTGTGTCATTTGCCAACGATGTTCTGCGTCAATGTGCAGGCTGCTTTTGTGATAGGGGTTGCCTGCTGGCAAAAAAATCACATTGTCTAGCTGCAATTCATCGACAAAGGCTTGGGCGATGTGAACGTGTCCGTTGTGTGGCGGATTGAAACTGCCGCCAAATAAACCTAGTTTTTGCATGATTTTATTGATTTTGTTGACTAAAAAAAGCAGCCTGCACATTTGGTAAACAAAAAATGCAGGCTGCTTGGTGGTTATTTTTCTACAAACTGACCATACGCCATAATGCGGTCAAAACGGCGTGTGAGCAATCTGTCCATAGGCATATCGCGTGCTTCGCGTAGTTGTTCTTCTAGCGCTTGTTTCACGCGCTTCATCAGCTCGGCATAATCGCGATGTGCGCCGCCCAATGGTTCTTCAATCACTCTATCCACCAAATTCAGCTTGTGCAAACGATCTGCCGTAATGCCCAATGCTGCGGCGGCATCGGGTGCTTTTTCTGCTGTTTTCCACAAAATAGACGCGCAACCTTCGGGCGAAATCACAGAATAAGTGGAATATTGCAGCATATTAACGTAATCGCCCACCGCAATCGCCAATGCGCCGCCTGAACCGCCTTCGCCAATCACGGTGCAAATCACAGGCACACGCAATTTGGTCAATTCATACAAGTTTTTGCCAATGGCTTCGGACTGGTTGCGCTCTTCTGCGCCAATACCTGGGTATGCACCTGGTGTGTCCACAAACGTCAGCACGGGCAATTTGAATTTTTCTGCCAACTGCATTAAACGCAAGGCTTTGCGATAACCTTCTGGGCGTGGCATACCAAAATTACGGCGAATTTTTTCTTTGGTATCGCGCCCTTTTTGATGTCCAATCACCACCACGCTTTGACCGTTGAATCGCGCCAAACCGCCGACAATGGCATCGTCATCGGCAAAATGACGGTCGCCATGCAGCTCTTGGAAATCGGTGCAAAGCGCGTCAATGTAGTCCAATGTGTAGGGACGCTGTGGGTGGCGTGATACTTGCGACACTTGAGCGGGCGTGAGTTTGGCAAAAATAGATTTGGTTAAATCTGCGCTTTTCTTTTGCAGTTGGTTGATTTCTTTGGAAATATCCACCGCAGAATCGTCTTGCATTAAGCGCAATTCTTCAATTTTGTTGGTTAGCTCGGCAATCGGTTGCTCAAAGTCCAAGAAAATAGGTTTCATAAAACGAGTCTCGTATCTATATCAAACTGGTGTAGATTATACCGCTTTGTTGTTCATTTGGGCTATCTACTCTAAACTTATGTGCCGCTGCCCATTTTGAAGCAGCCTGCACGAAAAATGTTGCCCATGATACGCGATTTGCCCCCTTTTTGCACGATTTTGGTTAGAATAAGCGTTTTCCATTTGCAGGCAGCCTGCACACATTATTATGAATAATCAGCGCAAACAAAAACCCATTGGCGTGTTTGATTCGGGCGTAGGCGGCTTGACCGTGGTTCGCGCCCTAATGGAACGCCTGCCCAACGAAAACATTGTCTATTTTGGCGACACGGCGCGTGTGCCTTACGGCGTAAAATCGCGTAACACGATTGAAGAATTTACCACGCAAATCGTCGAATTTTTGCTGCAAAACGAAGTCAAAGCCCTTGTGATTGCGTGCAACACCATCGCCGCGGTTGCCTATAAAAAAGTCCAGCAAATGGCTGGCAATATACCCGTGTTGAGCGTGATTGAAGCAGGCGCACAAGCCGCACTTGCCACCACGCGCAACAACCACATTGGCGTGATTGCCACCAGCACCACCGTAAACAGCAATGCTTACGCTCGCGCCATTCACGCGCAAAATCCCGACACGCGCATTTTATCGCAAGCCACGCCGCTGCTCGTGCCGTTGGTAGAGGAAGGCTGGCTTGACCACGAAGTAACGCGCTTAACCATTCACGAATATTTAAAACCGCTTTTGGCAGACCAAATTGACACACTGATTTTGGGTTGCACACATTTTCCGCTACTCAAAGCCGCGATTAAGCACGAAGCACCGTATATTGAACTGGTGGACAGCTCCACCACCACCGCCGAAGCGACTGCACAGGCTTTGGCTGCTACCGATTTGCTCAATCCCAGCACCGCCATACCCGATTATCGCTTTTATGTATCCGATATTCCCCTGCGCTTTCAAACGATTGGCGAACGCTTTTTGGGGCGCAGTTTGGAACAGATTGAGATGATGCGATTGGGGTAACAAAGTAACTGTGCAGGTTTAAAATCACACAAAAAGCAGCCTGCACTTTTATCAACCAATATTTATCTATACGCCACCCTACTCCCTCTCCTGTGAGAGAGGACTGGGGAGAGGGTAAACCTTTCAGCAATAGCGAAAAGTTATTGCACTCAACAATTTTCCCTCTCCCTAACCCTCTCCCAAAGGAGAGGGAACAAAGTTGCTGTAATCAACAAAGGAAAAATAAGATGAAATCCACTCTTTTTATCATGATGACGCTTTTAACTGGCTCGGCAACATGGGCGCACGGAATGCACAAGCACGAGCCATTAACACTGGAACAACTGCCTGCCGCGTGTCAAAACTATTTCAAACGCGCGCAAACGTGTTACGAAAAAGCAGGCGAAAAAGCATCGTTGTTTCATCAGGGCAACACAAAAATGCTGTTCCAATCGCTGCCTGCTGCCGAACCTGCCATGCGCGAAAAATTGTGTACTATTGCTAATAATGCGTTTGCGGACAAGGCGCATCAGTTGAAATGTGAATAAAAAAGCAGCCTGCACTTTCTATCAACAAAAAGTGCAGGCTGCTTTTCATATTCACGCCAATTATTTAGCCTGTTCCATTTGCACCGCTTGAATCGCAGTCAGCGCAATCGTATAAACAATATCTTCCACCAATGCGCCACGCGACAAGTCGTTTACAGGTTTACGCAAACCTTGCAGCATTGGGCCAACGCTCAACACGTTGGCATTGCGTTGTACAGCTTTGTAGGTGCAGTTGCCTGTGTTCAAGTCAGGGAACACAAACACGGTTGCTTTGCCTGCCACAGGGCTGTTGGGTGCTTTGGATTTGGCAACGCTTTCCACCACCGCCGCATCGTATTGTAATGGACCGTCCACCGCCAAATCGGGGCGTTTTTCTTTAACCAATTTGGTGGCTTCAATCACGGTGTCCACATCTGGCCCGCTGCCCGAATTGATAGTGGAATACGAAATCATCGCCACGCGTGGTTCAATGCCAAAGGCTTTTGCGCTGTCTGCCGATTGAATGGCGATTTCTGCCAACTGTTCGGCATTGGGGTTGGGGTTTACCGCGCAGTCGCCATACACCACCGTTTGACCTGGCAACAACATAAAGAACACGCTAGACACAATGCTCGCGCCTGGGGCGGTTTTAATCAACTGCAAGGCAGGGCGAATGGTGTTGGCGGTGGTGTGAACCGCGCCCGATACCAAGCCATCGACATCGTTTTGCGCCATCATCATCGTGCCAAGCACCACCGTGTCTTTGAGCTGTTCACGGGCTTGCTCTTCGGTTAAGCCTTTGGATTTACGCAACTCGCACATTGGCGCAACATATTGTTCGGCAATGCTTTCTGGGTCAATAATTTCCAAGCTTCTTGGCAAAGTAATACCCAATTCTTGTGCAACGGCGTGAACAGCGTGTGGGTGCGCCAACAACACGCAACGAGCGATGCCTTTTTCGTGGCAAATGGCAGCGGCGCGAACGGTGCGTGGCTCTGCGCCTTCAGGTAACACGATGCGTTTGTTGGCTTTTTGCGCTGCTTGCATCATGTCAAAACGGAATTGGGCAGGCGATACGCGGTCAGTTGTTACGCCAGCCAATTTTTCTACGCCGCTCACGGCCGCGGCTGAACCCAAATACGCTAATTTAGTTAATTCTGCGGTTTTGGGGTTGTCGGCAATCACACCAGCGAATACCACTTGTTTGCCTGCGAACAGTTGTTTAGCAGCCTGCACACGTTTGGCAGCATCGGTAGAGCTATCGCCAGACACCACAAACACCACTTGCGCGTTGAATGCGGTTGCCAATTCCACGTTTTGCGCCGACAACAACAAATTGTCTGCATCTGGCACAACGCCTTGAATAACCAGTTGTGCTTGTGCGTAAGCCGATGCTTCGCCGATTAAGCTATCCAACCAATCATCGCCTTTGCCTGCTGCCAACAAATCTTGTGCGCGATTTAAATCCGCCAAAGGATTGAACACCGCAGCATTGGGCAAAGCATTGGCAACGGCTTGTGCCACCGCTGCCACATTGATATGACGATTAACTGGAACAATTAAAATTTTAGACATGATTTTTCTCTTTGATGAAAAAGCGTTCACAAACAAGCAGGATATAGTTAATGCACTTATCTTTTAATACTACGTTGCCAACGTCCTTATGTACTATTCGTACACGGTGGGCGTTGTCGCCTTGTCTTAAAAAATAATTGCATCAACTATAGAAACGTCCTACCAAACTGGGCGAATATAGCGCATTTGGCGTGTTTTATAAACCCATTTTTGATAGAAAAAGCAGCCTGCACTATTGAAATTCTCAATGTGCAGGCAGCTTTTTTTGTTTAAAAATGATTACATAAACACAGCACGCAAAACCAAGAAACCAATCACGGATAACACCGCCGCCGCAGGCAATGTAATCACCCAAGCCAAGCCAATCGGTTTCATCATTTTCCAGTTGGCGTTGCGATTGACCATGCCAATGCCCAACACCGCGCCCACCAAAATATGCGTGCTAGACACAGGCAAGCCCAACACAGATGCGCCCATCACCACGCTGGCAGCAGACAATTCTGCGGTAAAACCCGATGACGGGTGCAATTCCGCCAAATCTTTGCCCACCGTTTGAATCACTTCTTTGCCCACAAACCACAAGCCGACAATCAACGCCACACCAAACGTCAGCATGGCAACAGGCGGAACAGGAGCATTTGCGCCAATGTCGTTGGTACGCAGCACGTCCATAATCGCAGCGAATGGGCCAATCGCGTTGGCAATGTCGTTCGCGCCGTGGCTAAACGCAAAACCTGCGGCGGTTAGCACTTGCATCCACGAAAAAATCAGGAATGTGGATTTGCCCAAATCTTTGCGTTTGAGCGTTTTGGCATACACAAAAGTCGCAATCCAAATGCCTGCACCGAGCATCAAAATCACAAAGGTGCTGGTTAAATTGCTCATATTTAAGTTCAAGTTATTCAAGCCCTTAAACAGCAGCATAGACGTAATCACCATGCCACCAATCGCCGAAATCGCTGGCACCCAAGTGTAAAGTGCTTTGAACGCATCAATATTGTTTTTGCGTTGGTCAATTTCGTGCAAGCCTTTGTAGTAATTGGATTCCAATTCATCTGCTTCGTAATCCAATTCGTCATAAATTTGGGCATCACGCGCCATTGCCGATGCAGCTTGGATTTTTTCTTGCTCGTCTAGCGATTCAAAGCGCAGGCGATGTTGTTCTTTATAGGCTTTTTTCTCGGCTTTAACGGCTTTGAGTTGTTCTTCTACTTTGGTGTTGTAGTCCAAAATATTGCGCTTAACCAAGTAGAACAAACCATACGATACCAATCCGCCCAACAATGGCGACAACACCCAAGAAATGGCAATCGTGCCAATTTGTGACCATTTAACTAAACTGAATGGGTCACTGTTTTCACCCGAAACAATAAAGCCCAATGACACGGAACTGCCGACAATACCGCCAATAATCGCGTGCGTGGTGGATACAGGCAACCCTTTTTTGGTGGCAAACAACAACCACAACGCAGCCGCCAGCAATGCCGACATCATGATAAAAATCAAATCCAATGGCTGCATCGGCAAGCTGTCTAATTTAACGATGCCGTTGCGAATAGTGTCGGTTACTTCGCCGCCTGCAATCACCGCACCGCTGACTTCAAACACGGCGGCAATCAACAAGGCTTGTGGCACGGTCAAAGTGCCTGCACCCACCGATGTACCAAACGAATTGGCTACGTCATTGCCGCCAATGTTGAACGCCATAAACACGCCAAACAGGGTCGCCAATAAAAACAAAATAACGTGGTTGTGGTTGGTGTAGCCCAATCCCCAAAAAATAAAATAGCCGACCATGCCCAATAACAAAATGGCAAAGGCGGCGTTGGTTTTGTGCATTACAACAGGTTTAGTCTGCGGCATGATTTCCTCTAATTCATAGAAACAAGGTAACGGCTGGCAGTATAATCACGAAATATGACAGGAATATGACAAAATTTAAATTTATTTAACAAAAGCAGCCTGCACTTTTTATCAACAAGGAAAACACGAATGACAACACGACACGATATTTTAACTTGGTGCGACCAAACGCTCTGCACCACCCAATTCAAAGACTACGCACCCAATGGCTTGCAAGTGGAAGGCGCGGAACAGATTAGCCATATTGTTACCGCTGTAACCGCGTCTCGCGCTGCGATTGACCATGCCGCACAAGTGGGCGCACAAATGCTGTTGGTGCATCACGGTATGTTTTGGAAAAGTGAACCAACTGCAATTATTGGTTGGAAAAAACAACGCATCGCCACCCTACTCCGCCACGACATCAATATGGTAGGCTACCATTTGCCGCTAGACGCACACCCACAACTGGGCAACAACGCACAACTGGCGCAAAAACTAGGCTGGACGTTGGATACGCAATTTGGCGAACAAAATTTGCTCAACATCGGCACGCTGCCAGCCGAGCAAAACACCTTGCCCAAATTGTTGGCGCACATGGAACGCGTTTTGGGGCGCAAACCCATTGTTGCAGGCGATACACAAAGCAGCCTGCACCGCATTGCGTGGTGTACAGGCGGCGCACAAGGCTATTTTCAACAAGCGATTGACGCTGGCGCACAAGTTTATGTAACAGGCGAAATTTCCGAAGCGCAGTTCCATCTTGCCAACGAAACAGGCGCAGTATTCATCGCCGCAGGACATCACGCTACCGAGCGTTATGGCGTGCAGGCTTTGGGCAACGCGCTGGCTGCTGAATTTAATCTGCGCGTTGATTTTTTTGATGAAAACAATCCAGCGTAAAAAAGTACAACAAACGCAAAAATTCGCTTGCATTGAGCCGATTTTTTTCGTTTAATCGCGCTGCCGCCCAAGCGTTTGGATTCAGCTATTTTGTAGCTAAAAAGCGTCCCAAACGGCAACGAGGCAGCCTGCACTTTTTGTTGCACCGTCTGCACCTTTATTCAACACCACTTGCGTGTGTTCCGCCTTGGACACACGCTACTTTCTTTTTAGGAATCACGAAAATGAACAAAACACTTTTGGTTTCCGCATTGGCTGCGCTTTTTTTGGGTGCGTGTGGCGGTTCAAATTCCAATCAATCTAGCAACACAGCATCTGGCGTGCAGGCTGCTTCGGGTTCAAGCGAATCGGCGTCGGGCAATCAACAAGCTACGGGCGATTTAAATATTTACATTTGGTCAGATTATGTGGACCCAGCCACTGTGGACGAATTTGGTAAAGCCAACAACGTAAACGTGACCCAAGCGTTCTACGACAGCAACGAAGTATTGGAAGCCAAAGTTTTAACAGGACAATCGGGTTTTGACTTGGTTGCGCCGTCTATTGCCAATGTCGGTCGCCAAATCAAAGCAGGCGCGTATCGCGAAATCGACAAAAGCCAAATCCCCAACTACAACAACATTGACCCCGAATTGTTGAAATTGATGAACGATGTGGACCCAGGTAACAAATACGCCGTGCCATATTTTTGGGGCATTAACACGTTGGCAATTAACAAAGAACAAGTGAGCAAAGCACTTGGCACAGACCAACTGCCTGAAAACGAATGGGATTTGGTGTTTAATCCAGAGTACACCGCAAAACTGAAATCGTGCGGCATTAGCTTTTTTGACAGCCCAACCGAGCAATTCCCATTGATATTGAAATACATGGGCAAAGACCCAAATAGCGAAAATGCTGCCGATTTTGAAGCCGCTGCCGATTTGATGAAAAAAGTACGCGGCGACATCAAACGATTCAGCTCGTCTGGCTACATTGACAGCATGGCAAACGGCGAATTGTGTGTAGCGATTGGTTACGGCGGCGATTTGAACATTGCCAAACGCCGCGCCCAAGAAGCAGGCAGCAAGCACCATATTGAAGTGCTAACCCCAAAAACAGGCGTAGGCATTTGGATTGATTCGTTTATGATTCCAAAAGACGCCAACAATGTTGCCAACGCGCACAAATACATCAACTACACGCTAGACCCGAAAATCGCCGCGCAAAATGGCAATTTTGTGACCTACGCACCGTCTAGCAAACCCGCGCGTGATTTGATGCAGCCCGAATTTGCCAAAGACAATTCCATTTTCCCAAGCGATGAAGTGAAAGCGCAAAGTTTTGTGGTTTTACCTAAATCGCCCGAAGCAATTAAACTGCAAACCCGTTTGTGGCAAGGTTTAAAAGCGGGTAAATAAATCCAATAAACCCTAAAAAGCAGCCTGCACTTTTATTTTTGAAAGTGCAGGCTGCTTTTTTAATGCTGATTCAATCCAGCCAAAATACAACAATCCGCTTGTTCATCGCCCGAACATTCATTATGCCACGTTTGCAGCGTGTGCAACATGGATTGCAGCGATTCAATGCGTTGATTTAATTCGGTAATGTGTTGTGCGGTTAAATTTTTCACATCGCGGCTGTGGCGGTTCGGATTGTCTTGCAACGCCAACAATTCGCGGATTTGCGCCAACGAAAAGCCGACATCTCGCGCATGACGAATAAAGCGCAATCGCTGTAAATCGTGTTCGCCATACACGCGATAGCCCGATTCGCTACGCTGGGTTTCAGGCAGCAAATTTTGTTTTTCGTAATCGCGGATTTGTTTGGCGGATAAACCTGTTTGTTGGGCGGCTTGGCTGATGTTCATGATGTTTCCTTTCAGGCTACCTGAAAAAATGGTTTGACTTTAACCTGTGGTTAAGGTTTATATTATTGCCGTTTTATCAACAATCAACAAGGAAACAAAAATGGCAACAGTAACTTTAAACATCGGCGGCATGACGTGCGGCGGCTGCGTGAAAAGCGTAACGAAAGTATTGAGCGAAACGGCTGGCGTGAGCAGCGCAAATGTGGATTTAGCAAGCGCGAGTGCAGTCGTGGAATTTGATGACGCGAAAACGAATATCGCGGCGTTAATTGATGTGGTGGAAGATGCTGGGTTTGATGCGGTGCAGGCGTAAATGATGATTCAGGCAGCCTGAAAGATTTTTTTCAGGCCGCCTTTCTTTTTTTAGAAACTTCTGATAATATTCATATATTAGAACTTACTAATTTAGTTCTTTTTAAAATATGTCTGATTTAAAACAAAATTTAAACTTTGAACAACAAGCTGAACAAGCAGCGCAATTTTTAAAAACGCTAGGCAATCCTGTCCGTTTACAAATTTTGTGTTTACTAGCAGACGAAAAAGAATTGAGCGTGGGCGAATTAGTAGCGCTTTTGCCTTTAACGCAATCGGCATTGTCGCAGCATTTAGCGAAATTGCGCGATGAAGGTTTGGTGGCTTATCGGCGCGAATCGCAAACGCTGTATTACTTCGTTCGTAGTGAAAATGCTTTGAAATTATTGTTGATTTTAAAAGAAATGTTCTGTTCGTAGAGGTGTTAAAAATGGATTTAAATACATTAAACGCTGCACAAGTAGCGGAAAAATTACAACAAGGCGCGGTATTGGTTGATATTCGCAGCGTAAATGAATATCGCGCCAAACACATCGTGCAAGCGCAATCTATGCCGTTAGATGAATTGGATAAATTGTCGCCGCCTAGTCAAGCAGTGGTAATTTTTCATTGTTTATCAGGCATGAGAACGCGCCAAAATTGGGATAAGTTACGCACTTTTGCACAAAATGCTGCGGAAATTTATGTGTTGGACGGTGGCTTGAATGCTTGGGAACAAGCAGGTTTTCCCGTAGAAAAAGTGGCAAACGCGCCAATGGACATCATGCGCCAAGTACAAATTGCCGCAGGAAGTTTGGTTTTATTAGGCGTGATTTTGGGTGCGTTAGTGTCGCCTGTGTTTTATGTTTTATCAGCTTTTGTTGGGGTTGGGTTGGTGTTTGCTGGCGTAACGGGGTTTTGTGGTATGGCGAAATTGTTAGCAAAAATGCCATGGAATCGTTTTTAATTTGAAATCATTCAGGCAGCCTGAAAATCATCTTTCAGGCTGCCTGAAATTTTTTTAGCCCTTGACCTTAACCACCAGTCAAAGTTTATCATTCCCCCAATACCAAAAATTTTGGAGACCCGACATGGCAACCCAACACATCAATTTCAACATTCAAGGCATGACTTGCCAAGCCTGCGCCAATCGCATTGAAAAAGTGTTGAATAAAAAAGAATTTGTGTCCGAAGCGGTGGTCAATTTTGCTGGCGAAACCGCGCAAATCACGTTTGACGACACGCAAACCAATCCCGATGAACTCATCAAAATCATTGAAAAAACAGGCTTTCAGGCAGCCGTGCAAACTTCGTTGCTGCCTGAAACAGATTCGCATGAAAGCCATTGGCGCATGTGGACGTTGCTCGCATTGTCGTTGCCGTTTTGGGTGGGTATGATTGGAATGATCGGCGGTTCGCACGCGCTGATGCCGCCGCTTTGGTTGCAGATTGCGATTGCGACTGTGGCGCAGACGTATTTTGCGCTGCCGTTTTACAAGGGTGCGATTGCCAGCGTGCGCGGTGGTTTGGCGAATATGGACGTGTTGGTGTCGGTGGGTACATTATCTATCTATTTGTATTCATTGGGAATGGTGTTGGCAGGACAAGCACATCACGTTTATTTTGAAGCGGGCGTAATGGTGTTGGCGTTTGTGTCGCTCGGCAAATATTTGGAAGCGAAAACGAAACGCGGCAGCCTGAACGCGCTCAGTTCTCTGCTGCAACTCACGCCGCGTGATGTGCAAATTCTGCAAAATAATCAATGGCAAACGGTCAAAATTGACCAAGTGAAACAAGGCGATATTTTGCGCTGTGTACAAGGCGGACGCATCGCGGCAGACGGCGAAGTGATGTCGGGCGAAGGTTGGGCGGACGAAAGCCATTTGACAGGCGAAAGCCAACCTGTTTACAAAACGATTGGAAACAAGGTGTTAGCAGGTTCTATTCTTTCAGGCAGCCTTGATTATCGCGCGGAAAGTTTGGGCAGCGACACGCTGTTGGGCGACATGGTGGCGGCGTTGGCGGACGCGCAGGGCAGCAAAGCCCCGATTGCGCGTTTGGCGGACAAGGTGGCGACGGTGTTTGTGCCGTCTGTGTTGGCGATTTCGTTACTGACTTTGGTGGCTAACTGGTTGATTGTGGGCGATTTTACGGCAGCTTTGGTTCGTGCGGTGGCGGTGTTGGTGGTGGCGTGTCCGTGCGCATTGGGTTTGGCGACCCCTGCGGCGATTATGGCTGGCATGGGGCAGGCGGTGCAGCATGGGGTGTGGTTTAAAAATGCGGCAGCATTGGAAATGGCTGGCGCGGTGGATACGGTGATTTTGGACAAAACAGGCACGCTAACACAGGGAAAACCTGATATTGCGGCAATTTGGACGGCGGATAATTTTACGGAAAATCAATTATTTGAAATTGCGGCGGCGGTGGAACAACACGCAGCGCACCCTTTGGCGAATGCGATTGTGCAGGCTGCTTTTGCGCGTGAAATTGCACCGTTGAATGCGGAAAATGTGAACACGGTCGCTGGCGAAGGGATTAGCGCGAATATTGATGGTTTGGGCGATGTGAAAGTGGGGAAATTGGATTTTTGCGGTTTCAGGCTGCCTGAAAGCCTTATTCCCTCTCCTCGTGGGAGAAGGCAAACCGTTTCAGACAGCAACAACGTAATTGCAAACCCAAACAACCCTCTCCCACAGGGAGAGGGAGCAGTTGGCAGTGTGTGGCAAATCGCGAGCTTGGTTGCCGTTTCATTGAATAATCAACCCGTTGGCGCATTCGCCCTAGCTGATCCACTCAAACCCGACAGCCTTTCTGCCATTCAACGATTACGCGAACACAACATTGCCGTCCACATTTTAAGTGGCGACAACGCGGCAACCGTTGCCCACATCGCGCAACAATTAAGGCTGCCTGAAAACCACGCGCACGGCAACCAATCGCCGCGCCAAAAAGCCGAATTTATCCAACAACTTCAACAACAAGGCGCGAAAGTGGCAATGGCTGGGGACGGCATCAACGATGCGCCAGCGTTGGCGTTGGCGGACGTGGGTTTTGCGGTGCGCGGCAGCACGGATATTGCCGAACAAAGCGCGGACGCGGTGCTTGTGCAGCAATCGGTTAATCAACTGGCGAGCGGTCTCATTGTGGCGCGTGCGACTTTGCGTGCGATTAAGCAGAATTTGTTTTTTGCATTTATTTATAATGCGTTGGGGATTCCGTTTGCGGCGGTTGGATTGCTTACGCCTGTGTTGGCTGGCGCGATGATGGCGTTGAGCTCGGTGTCGGTGTTGGGGAATGCGTTAAGATTAAAACGCATGAAATTTTAATCGCCCAAACAAAAGTACAGGCTGCTTTTTAACGGAAAAAACCATTAAAAAGCAGCCTGCACTTTATATTGTGTGGCAACTTAAATATATTGCACCGTCAAAATTTCATATTCACGAATACCGCTTGGGGCTTGCACTTCGGCAACATCGCCCTCTTCTTTGCCGATTAAGGCGCGTGCAATCGGCGAATTAACCGAAATTTTGAACAATTTGATGTCCGCTTCATCGTCGCCCACAATTTGATAGCACGATTCTTCATCGCTGTCCAAATCCATCAAATTCACGGTTGCGCCAAACACGATTTTGCCGTCTGCGTGGATTTCTTTCGGGTCAATAATTTGCGCGTGCGACAATTTGTTTTCCAATTCCGCAATGCGTCCTTCAATAAAGCCTTGGCGGTCTTTTGCCGCTTCGTATTCCGCGTTTTCCGACAAGTCACCATGCGAACGTGCTTCGGCAATCGCGGCAATCACTTCGGGACGCGCCACGCTTTTGAGTTGTTGCAATTCAGCTTTCAAGCGTTCCGCACCGTGAACGGTTAAAGGGATTTTTTTCATGATTAAATGTGTTCTCCAAAAATAGCCCCAACTGTGCAGGCTGCTTTGTTTAAATAAATAAATAAAAAGGCAAGCCGCAATCAATTTGCGGCTTGCTAGGGGTTGTTTTTAATGACGCGCATTGTACCAAATCAGGCAAAAAAGGCAATCATTTTATGCCATTACTGCAAGGGCTGCATGCCCATAAATTCCATCAAAGAATTGGTAAACGCAGGATTATTGGGTTTATTGGTCATATTCGGCCAGCGTTGTTGCCAACCGCGCAAAGCATTTTCCACATAGGCTTTGGATTGCGTGGCATCAATCACACCACGTTGGCTATCCACCGCGGCTTGTTGGTAGACTTCATACACGCTGTCGTCCACGCTGTTTCTGCCAACCAAATTGATGCGGAATCGGTTCAAATGTTGAGCAGCCTGCACTTTGGTTAAGCGACCTGCACGAACTTCCAAACCCAAACGATGCGATTCGGCGCGCAATTTCGCCACATCAGACCAATGGCTGCTTGCCAAAGTAAAACGCCCAGACGATGTCGTGCTTTGAGTAGAAGGCGAAAAAACACCCGATAATTGCGGCGCAGAACACGCACCCAATGCCAACATCATTAAACCAACTGCAACAATTTTTGTTTTCATATTGGATTCCTTTCCAAAAATGCTTAATAAAACTTGGCGCGATAATAAACGATTTTGCTGCTTTGGGCAAAGTGCAGGCTGCTTTGCCTTTTTGTCCAAATCTATGATTTAGGTACGCAGTAGGCATGAAGCACTACCACAAAAGCAGCCTGCACTTTTTTGATTAGCGATTTTTCAACTGCTCATGCAATTCTTGTACGCTAAATACATGTGTATCGCTCAACGCTTTCACGCCAAAGCTAATCGCTTCGCCGCCTGCCACAGTCGTGTATTGTGGTACACGTTGGCTCAATGCACTGCGGCGGATTTCTTGGCTGTCTGAAATTTCGTTGCCTGTACTGCCTGAAGTATTGATAACCAAGGCAATTTCACCATTTTTAATCATATCCACAATATGCGGACGACCTTCACGCACCTTGTTTACAGGCTGCGCGATAATGCCGTGTTCCGCCAAATACGCCGCCGTGCCGCGTGTCGCGCACAAACCATAACCGAGTGCTTGGAAATTTTTCGCCGTTTGCAAAATCAACGGTTTATCTTCATCGCGCACCGCAATAAATACTTTGCCTGTTTTGCCGAAACGCTCGCCTGCGCCTAATTGCGCTTTCAAATACGCTTCGCCAAAGGTTTCCGCTACGCCCATCACTTCGCCAGTTGAACGCATTTCAGGGCCCAAAATCGTATCCACCCCTGGGAATTTGATGAATGGGAACACCGCTTCTTTCACCGCGTAGAAATCAGGGATAATTTCAGCCGTAAAGTTTTGTTCTTGCAAGGAAATGCCAGCCATCGCACGCGCCCCGATTTTCGCCAACGGCACAGAAGTCGCTTTGGACACAAACGGTACGGTACGGCTCGCACGCGGATTCACTTCCAATACAAACACCACGCCGTCTTGCACCGCAAATTGCACGTTCATCAAACCTTTCACGTTCAGCGCAAACGCCATTGCTTTGGTTTGGCGACGAATTTCGTCTTGAATTTCAACGCTCAACGAATACGGCGGCAACGAACAAGCCGAGTCGCCCGAGTGAATACCTGCTTGTTCAACGTGCTGCATAATGCCGCCAATCACGACTTCTTTGCCGTCTGACACGCAATCCACATCTACTTCAATCGCATTATTCAAGAAGAAATCCAACAACACAGGGCTGTCTTCCGAAACCTGCACCGCTTCGCGCATATAACGCTGTAATTGTTCCTCAGAATGAACCACTTGCATCGCACGACCACCCAACACATAAGACGGACGCACCACCAACGGATAGCCAATTTCTTCCGCCAACGTCAAGGCTTCGGTTTCATTACGCGCAATGCGGTTTGGCGGTTGGCGCAAACCCAACTCATTCAAAACTTGTTGGAAACGCTCACGGTCTTCGGCTGCGTCAATGCTGTCGGCTGATGTGCCGATGATGTTCACGCCATTTTCAACCAGCGCATTCGCCAATTTCAAAGGCGTTTGACCGCCATAATGCACAATCACGCCCCAAGGATTTTCTTTGCGGACGATTTCTAACACATCTTCCAACGTCAAAGGCTCAAAATACAAGCGGTCGGACGTGTCAAAATCGGTAGAAACGGTTTCAGGGTTGCAGTTCACCATAATCATTTCAAAACCGCTTTCGCGCAACGCTAACGCTGCGTGTACACAGCAATAGTCAAACTCAATGCCTTGACCAATGCGGTTTGGACCGCCGCCCAAAATCATCACTTTTTTGCGGTCAGACGGACGCGCTTCGCATTCTTCTTCATATGTGGAATACAAATACGCAGTGTCGGTGTCAAATTCAGCCGCGCAAGTATCTACACGTTTGTAAACTGGGTGCAAATTCAAGTTGTAACGATGTTCGCGCACGTCTTTTTCAGGCAGCTCCAATAATTGGGCAATACGTTTATCTGAAAAACCTTTGCGTTTCAAACGGCGCAAAGTATTGAAATCCAAATCTTGCAGGCTGCCTGAAACGATTTTTTGCTCTTCTTTGACCAAATCTTCAATTTGTGCCAAGAACCAAAAATCAATTTTACAAATATCGTAAATTTCCTGAATGCTAAAACCTGCGCGGAAAGCGTCCGCCACAAACAACATACGTTCAGCGCGTGGCGTGGCAAGTTCGCGGCGAATTTCCGTTTTGTCTTGCGAACGCGGATTAAAGCCGCACAAACCTGTTTCCAAACCGCGCAAGGCTTTTTGGAAACTTTCTTGAATAGTGCGACCCATTGCCATGACTTCGCCCACCGATTTCATTTGCGTGGTCAAAGTGTCGTCCGCCGCAGGGAATTTTTCAAACGCAAAACGCGGAATTTTCGTAACCACATAATCAATGCTCGGCTCAAAAGACGCTGGCGTGCGTCCGCCTGTGATGTCGTTACGCAATTCGTCCAATGTGAAACCGACTGCCAATTTCGCCGCTACTTTCGCAATCGGGAAACCAGTTGCTTTACTCGCCAACGCAGACGAACGCGATACACGCGGATTCATTTCAATCACAATCATCTCGCCGTTTTCGGGATTGACCGCGAATTGCACGTTTGAGCCGCCTGTGTCCACGCCAATCTCACGCAATACCGCCAAGCTGGCATTACGCATGATTTGGTATTCTTTGTCGGTCAAAGTTTGCGCTGGGGCAACCGTGATGCTGTCGCCTGTGTGTACGCCCATTGGGTCAAAGTTTTCAATGGAACAGATGATGATGCAGTTGTCTTTTTTGTCGCGCACCACTTCCATTTCGTACTCTTTCCAGCCCAAAACGGATTGTTCAATCAACAATTCATGCGTAGGTGATGCGTCAAAACCGCGCTCGCAAATCGCCAAAAATTCATCTTTGTTGTATGCGATGCCGCCGCCTGAGCCGCCCATGGTGAATGACGGACGAATCAGCGTTGGGAAACCCACTTCTTCTTGGGCGCGCAAGGCTTCGTTCATCGTGTGGCAGATGAATGATTTGGGGGTGTTCAAGCCGATTTTTGCCATGGCGTCTTTGAAGCGTCCACGGTCTTCGGCTTTGTCAATCGCGTCTTCGGTTGCGCCAATCAATTCCACGTTGTATTTAGCTAATACGCCATTTCGCGCCAAATCCAAAGCGCAATTCAACGCGGTTTGTCCGCCCATAGTTGGCAAAATTGCGTCTGGGCGTTCTTTGGCGATGATTTTTTCCACCGTTTGCCACATGATTGGCTCAATGTAGGTAACGTCCGCTATGTTCGGGTCGGTCATAATCGTGGCTGGGTTGGAATTGACTAAGATGACTTTGTAGCCTTCTTCGCACAAGGCTTTACACGCTTGTGCGCCTGAATAGTCAAATTCGCAAGCCTGACCGATAACGATAGGGCCAGCGCCGATGATAAGGATGGATTTTAGGTCGGTACGTTTAGGCATAGATGGGTCTTTCTGTTTTAAAAAATGTTATTCAACTTTATCAATTATTTCTTGAACTAAGTGGCGATATTCATCAGGAATGAAATAACTGTGTTTGTATGCTCCTGAATGGTCATAATCTCTGCCAAATTTGATTAATTGACGGAGAAAATCGTTAGCTTTACGAGTAATTACTTGGCTGACATTGCTTAATAATCTGCCTGCATGTTGGACATCATTACCAATTTCATATGTATTGAAGAATATCTCTTTAATTTCCTCGCGATGAAATTCACGATTTTCAGATAATAAGATTTTAAAAAATGCAATAAATCGTTCTTTTAAATTAATTTGTTTAGATAAAAAATCAGACAATTTGCTTTTTAACTCATCTCTTGAATATTCGGGTATGTCAAATGAAACCCTATCTGCATCATATTGTTGTAAAGAATTTTCTTTTCTTTGGATAGCTTTCCGTTTAATAAAATCTTCTGCTTCGGGTAAAGGGATAATTTGGGTGGGATAAATAAGTAACTCATTGTTTTTTGAAATAAATGAATTAATCTTGATGCATTTAATATCCAGTCCTTTATCATTTAGCCATAAAACAGCAGAAGCAACATCAGAATTAAAATCTCGTGAAACTAAAATAATGCGTTGTTCTTTATTCAACTTTTCCATTTCAAAAGTAACAAGAAAATTTTCAATTTCTCGTTTTGCATCTCTATCATTATATTTCTTATTAAGATAATCCTGATGTATTTTAAAAATTTCTTCATCTGTAAAAGCTGAGCAATATGAAGCATATTTAATTGCCTGCCATTCAACATGATTGCCTGAAGTATCTCTCTTTAATTCAATAATAACTAAATTACCATTCTCATCTATTGCTAATAAATCTAATCGAATACCACTTGGTAAGATAATTTCTTTCCCAATAATCAATAATTTTTCCCCAAGAATTTCTGGGGTATCGTCAATCCATTCTTGAATATCGTACCGCTCACTTAAATTTAATTCTGAAAATGTTGTTGCATTTAATTTATTCATTTTCTTGTTGGAGATGTCAATTTGATACATAGATGATCCTGTGTAAATGGTATTTTCAGTCAGCAAGTGTAGGTTGGGTTGAAAACCCAACACAAACCACTAATCGCCTAAAAACGTTGAGTTTGGCAACCCAACCTACTTTGGGGTCGTCTGAAATTCGTTCGCCTCCTTGTAGGTTGGGTTGAAAGCCCAACATAAAACCGTCAAATTATCTGCCGGTGTTGGGTTTATCAACCCAACCTACGTTTATTCGCCAAAACCGTCTTCAATTTCCACACCATTTCCTGCCCAATCCATCGGCAAAATTCCTTTTGCCACATATCGTTGGAATGATGAATATTGCCAATCCACCACGCGTTTGACGTATCCATGTTTCACGGGTTTTGTAGATGCATTGAGTTGAGGAATCGACGATGTCCGCGCTGAGTTGGCTGATTTTTTCAGGTCGATGGTTTCGTTGTCTGCGAAGGCGAGAGCGCTCATAAGTAGGCAGAGGAGTAAAGCCATTTTTTTCATGAAATACCTTTATGAGTGGGTTTTCTTCAGATAGTTTGATGAGCAAACCGCCTTGTAGTTTGGTGTAATGTGTTAGCGATTGTTTTGTTTTTGGTAGTCGTCATTCCATGCTTGCACGGCTGTATTGGCGTCGCGTGCAACAGAATGGATGGTGTTGCACGCGGATAATACGCTGATTAATGCGATAAACAGGGCTACTTTTTCAGGTGGTGTCCTGAAAAGTGTGCTGTAAAACTAAACAATGCCAAAATGAATATCAAAGAAAGCTAAATCAAAAACTTTCTTGTGATAAAACATACTTTTAGAAAAACAACACGTTTTTCTAAACGCTCGCCTTACTTTGTGCCGTAAACGACAGTTATTACCCTCAATGCCAACTGTGTGTTGCTTACCAACTAGATGCCATTCTTCATTTGAAAAGACATTTAAAAATGCAGCCCAGTCATCGGTCGCAATTCTGTCATAGGTTACACGCAACTCTTTCAAACGCCGTTTGAGTGCTCGCGCTGTTGCTAAATCGCGTTTACCCCAAACGTAAGCGACAATTTCGCCACTTTCTCTGTGATAGGCATAGACTAGCCACACTTTATTAGACTTGTTACCGACAAATGTCCAAAACTCGTCTATTTCAAGTGTAGGGTAATGTTTTTGTTTAGGAAATGGCTCAAACTCATGGCGTTTTAAAGCAGCCTGAACTTTGTCTTTGCTGTAACCCGTAATTGCTGCAATATCGCGAATACCACAACCTCTAACGGTCATTCTCCAAACCTGCTCATCAGCTTTGGAATGACAACCCTTATAGGTAAGGTTATGGTCGCCAATAAAATTACGACAAAAATCTTTGCAAAAATATTTTTGTTTACGATTGCAAGAGTAGCCATTTTTCTTTATATTTTGTCCTTGGCAGCGAGGACAAGTTAGAGTTATTTCTGTTTTCACACACTCAAATATACTCTGTTTTTGCTGCTTTTTTATTGCTTATTTTTTTACAGCACACTTTTCAGGGCGCCACCCTTTTTCATAGGGTCAATCCTTATGTTAATAGTGGTGAGTAAGACCGGCCAGTATTTGACTGGCATGAAATCGGTATGATTTTTAAAAGCTGGTAATAAATGTAATCAAGCCAAACACAATACCAGGTGCATTAGCCAATGCCACAGGCCAATCGCGTTTTTCTTTAAGTAAGCCATATGCCACCCATAAGGTACAGTTAATCGCTGCCACCAAAGGTTGCAAAGGTGCGCCTTTGTTGCCTGCCAAATTCGCTTGAATTTGTGGAATATAGGATACATACATACCCACTGCCATAATCGTAGCGGCAATAGACAATATGCGCATTTGTTTTTCAGTTAATTTCATAAAAAATTCTTTTCTTTCTTAGAGTAGTGTAAAAATATTGGATTAATCTTCTTGTTTGGTTATGGCAATTTTTCCATCATTATATTCAGCAAGGAATATTTTGCTAACATCTTCAATTCCTTGTGATTTTAATTCAGCAAGCAACCAATCTTCATCTTTATCAATCATTTCCAATGTCGTTTGCACAATCACACCATCGGTAACCAAAGAATATTTGGGATTGGTTTCGCTAAACGATGTAATGATAATTTGCCCATCTTGTTCCAAAATGGCTTGTTTTACATCTTTGATTGAGTAGATGCTTTGCATACGCAATTTAAAAGACAAATCATGTGCTGATAAGCCCACTTGCTTCATGGATTTGACATCAATTTATCCTTTTGAAACCAGTACAACTAGTTCACCATCAACCCATCGTTTGACTAAATTATTATGCTTTTTCAACCATCGCAGTGATAAGACTAACATCAACCAAATGATTAAAATCAACATAAACTCTAAAACGGTAATATCAGGATTGTAAATAACGCCACCAACAATACCACCTAATACATAATTTTGCACTTGATCGCTTGCAGATGCAGGGGCAAGATTCCACTTTTCTGTTAAATTAATCAGTAATATCAATGCCAAAAAACCCAGCAACAATTTCAGTGCAACATCAAAATAAAACACAAACTTACCCTTTTATTGCTTTTATATTAGCAACAAATTTATCAAACAAATAACCGACATCATGCGGACCGGGACTGGCTTCGGGGTGTCCTTGAAAACTGAACGCGCTTTGATTCGTCAATTCAATGCCTTGCACCGTGCCGTCAAACAGCGAACGATGCGTTACGCGTACATTTTCAGGCAGCGTGTTTTCATCAACTTGGAAGCCGTGATTTTGGCTGGTAATCATCACTCTACCTCTCGCCAATTCTTGTACAGGGTGGTTTGCGCCATGATGCCCGAATGGCATTTTGCTGGTTTTCGCGCCGCTCGCCAAACCCAATAATTGATGTCCCAAACAAATCCCGAACACAGGTTTTTTGGTTGCCAAAATTTCGCGGATTGCATTGATGGCGTAATCGCAAGGCTCTGGGTCGCCTGGACCGTTGGACAAAAATACGCCGTCTGGATTGCTTGCTAACACATACGCCGCTGGGGTTTGTGCTGGGAAAACGGTTAAGCGGCAACCGCGTTGCGCCAACATTCGCAAAATATTGGTTTTCACGCCAAAATCGTACACGGCAACGTGCAATGGCGTTTCAGGCTGCCTGAAACCTTCACCCAAAGCCCATTCGCCTTCTTTCCATTCGTAAGGCATTGAGCAGGTTACTTCTTTTGCCAAATCTTTACCTACCATGCTGCCAAATTCGGCAATCAATTTTTGCGCTTGTTCAACGGTTGCGTTGTCGCCAGTCAAGATTGCGCCAGCTTGTGCGCCTTTGTCGCGCAAAATTCGCGTTAAACGGCGCGTGTCAATGTCGGCAATGGCAACGGTTTCGTTGCGAACCAAGTATTCTTGCAAACTTTCTTCAGCGCGGAAATTGCTGTGCAATAAGGGCAAATCGCGAATAATCAAGCCAGCCGCGCGGATTTTGTCGCTTTCCACGTCTTCGCGGTTTGCGCCTGTGTTGCCGATGTGGGGATAGGTTAGCGTTACGATTTGTTTGGTGTAAGACGTGTCGGTCAGGATTTCTTGATAGCCTGTCATGGCGGTATTGAACACGACTTCGCCTGATGTGTTGCCGTTGTAACCGACTGATGTGCCGTGAAAAACGCTGCCGTCTGCAAGTACGAGTAAGGCTGGAATAGACATTTTTTGAGAACTCCTGATTTTTAAAATAAGGTTTTTGTGCAGGCTGCTTTTTATGGTTGAAAAAAAACACGCAACATAAATTTTTGTTGATTTATGTTCCGTGCTTTCAGGTATATGCGCTGCAAGAAAGCGGTGTATTGTAAACAAAGTAGCGTGTTTATTCAAGATACGTTAAGCAACGGAGTAACTTAAATAAACTCGGTAAGATAAATCCCACCTTACAGCCCACATCAATCACAACTTCTCCAATTTCGCAAACGCCGAATCCAATTCCTTAATCCCTTGTTTGCCAAAGTTAATCGTCAGCCGTGCGCTGCCATTTTTGTTTACCGCATCAATAATCACGCCTGTGCCAAATTTTTCGTGGCGCACATTTTGCCCCAATTCGTAGCCATCAAACAATGTGTTTGAGCTTGGGATTGAATGTGCAGGCTGCTTTTTGTTTGCTGCAAACGGCTCGCGCCAAGTGTGCAGGCTGCTTTTTTGGTTTGCCGATAGAAAATGCAGCAATTCCACAGGAATTTCATCAACAAAACGCGAAGTCGTGCCAAATTGCGTTTGTCCGTGCAACATACGCTGCTGCGCCATTGTCAAATACAAGCGTTTGCGCGCGCGCGTAATCGCCACATACATCAATCGCCGCTCTTCTTGCAAACCGCCTTGTTCTTTCAAACTCAATTCGCTGGGGAAACGCCCTTCTTCCAAACCACTCAAAAACACCGCGTCAAATTCCAAGCCTTTTGCCGCGTGAACTGTCATCAACTGTACCGCTTGTTGCCCAGAAGCAGCCTGCATTTCGCCGCTTTCCAATGCCGCATTGCTCAAAAACGCCAAAATCGGAAATTCTGGGTTGTCCAACGCATTTTCAGGCAAGTTTTCAAATGCCGTGTCTTCGGGTTTGAAGTAATGCACCGCGTTCATCAATTCGTCCAAGTTTTCGGTGCGTTCGCGTTCCGCAGGCTGCTTTTGCGATTGATAATGCGCGTATAAACCGCTGTCGTCCAAAATATTTTGCATGATTTCGGGCAGCTCCAACACGCCCACTTGCTCGCGTAAACGCTCAACCAACTGCACAAACGCCGCCACTTTTGCCTTGCCTTGCGTGCAGGCTGCTTGCCACAAAGACGTGCCTTGTTGCTGCGCGGCGTGTTGCAAATCTTCAATGCTTCGCGCCCCAATGCCACGCGGCGGAAAGTTAATCACGCGCAACAAAGCGTTGTCGTCATCGGGGTTCACCGCCAAGCGCAAATACGCCAGCGCGTGTTTGATTTCTTGCCGCTCATAAAATCGCAATCCGCCATAAATTTTGTATGGCACAGCGGCTTTGAACAACGCCTGCTCAATCACACGCGATTGCGCGTTGCTGCGATACAACACCGCCATTTGCTCCAACGACCAGCCATCGCGCTGCAAATTTTTGATTTCTTGTACGATAAATTCCGCTTCTTCAAAATCGTTAAACGCCGAAAAAAAGCGAATTTTGTCGCCCAACTCGGCATCGGTACGCAGATTTTTGCCCAAGCGTTCATCGTTGTTTTCTATGACTGCGTTGGCAGCCTGCAAAATCGTCCCCACAGAACGATAGTTTTGCTCCAATTTAATCGGCTGCTCAATGCCAAATTCGCGCATCAACGCCGTCATATTGCCCACATTTGCGCCACGAAAACGATAGATAGATTGGTCATCATCGCCCACCGCAAAAATCGCCGTTTGCTCGCCTGCCATCAGTTTGAGCCACGCATATTGCAATTTGTTGGTGTCTTGAAATTCGTCCACCAAAATGTGGTTGAACCGCTGTTGATAATGTTGGCGCAAGGCTGGGTTACGCTGCAACACTTCGTAGCTGCGTAACATCAGTTCAGCAAAATCCATCACACCTTCGCGTTGGCACATCGCTTCGTATTCCGCGTAGCATTCAATCAGCGTTTTTTCGTATGGATTACTGGCGTGCAGGCTGCTTGCGCGTAAACCGCTTTCTTTTTGCGCGTTGATAAAGCCCATCAGCACACGCGGTGCAAGCGTTTCTTCGGCAACATTAAGCTGTTTGAGCAGGCGTTTAACGAGCGATAACTGGTCTGCGCTATCCAAAATCTGAAACGCTTGTGGCAACTGGGCATCGCGGTAATGCAAACGCAAAAAACGATGACACAAACCGTGAAACGTCCCCAGCCACATGGCACGGAGATTGGTCGGCAACATCGCCCCCAAACGGGTTTGCATTTCTTTGGCGGCTTTGTTGGTGAACGTAACCGCCATAATGCTGTGTACGCTTGCCATGCCGTTTTGCAACAGCCACGCAATGCGAGTTATTAGCACGCGCGTTTTGCCCGAACCTGCGCCAGCCAACACCAACACCGACTGTGGTGGATAAGTTACGGCAGACAATTGTTCGTTGTTTAAGTTGTGCAACAAAGATGCGCTGAGTTGAGAATCAGAAAAAAACATAATTAAAAAGTGCAGGCTGCTTGGAAATAAAAACGGCATTGTAGTGAAATTCGGTCAATAAAGGAAAATATCTATATTAAAATTTTACTTTCCCCTATTGCCAAAACAAATGAAAGACAATATCATTAGCAACAGATATTTACTATCGTTTGTTTTTAGGGAGACATGATTATGTTTGTATGTATCTGCAATGCGATTACTGACCACAAAATCAAAGAAGCCGTTGCTGCTGGCGCGTCTTCCTTAACCGATTTGAAAGACCAACTGGGCGTAGCAACTTGCTGTGGCTGTTGTGCTGATTTAGCATCGTCTTTCTTGGGTGCAAACACAGGCAATACACATACAAGCTTGTCTTCATCTATTGTGGTGGAACGCTAGTTTTTATCTGTTTTTCATTTTTATTCCTTTTATCACTTGATACAGCAACTTTCGGGTTGCTGTTTTTTTGTGCAGACAAAACCAAGCAGCCTGCATTTGATTATGCGATAATGCGCCCACTTTTTTTATTCAACAGCAGAGAACAAAATCATGGCAGAAAAAAAATCCAGCAAAGACAAAGTATCCGTAAACCGCCCCACCACCGAAGCCGAACGCGCCACCGCATTGCAGGCTGCTTTGGCACAAATTGAGAAAAACTACGGCAAAGGCGCAGTCATGAAAATGGACGGCAGCCACCAAGACGAAGAATTGCAAGTCATTTCCACAGGTTCGCTCACATTGGACATTGCCTTGGGTGTGGGCGGTTTACCACGTGGTCGTATTGTGGAAATTTACGGCGCAGAATCATCGGGCAAAACCACTTTATGTTTGGAATCGATTGCACAATGCCAAAAAGCAGGCGGAACGTGTGCGTTTATTGACGCAGAACACGCATTTGACCCTATTTACGCGCGTAAATTGGGCGTAGAAGTCGAAAAATTGTTGGTATCGCAACCCGACACAGGCGAACAAGCTTTGGAAATTTGCGATATGTTGGTGCGCTCGGGCGGTGTGGATATGGTCGTGATTGATTCGGTTGCCGCACTTGTTCCCAAAGCGGAAATTGAAGGCGACATGGGCGACAGCCACGTTGGTTTGCACGCTCGTTTGATGAGCCAAGCCTTGCGTAAACTGGCAGGACACATCAAAAAAACCAACACGCTGGCGGTGTTCATCAACCAAACGCGCATGAAAATTGGCGTGAGCTATGGCAATCCAGAAACCACAACAGGCGGCAACGCGTTGAAATTCTATGCGTCTGTGCGATTGAATATTTCTGGCACAACCAAAATCGAGAAAAATGGCGAAGCGATTGGTAAAGAAACCAAAGTCAAAGTGGTTAAAAACAAAGTTGCGCCACCGTTCCGCATGGCTGAATTCGACATTTTGTATGGCGAAGGCATTAGCTGGGAGGGCGAATTGATTGATTTGGGCGCAGATTTGGACGTGATTAACAAATCGGGTTCGTGGTTTAGCTACGAGGGCAACAAAATCGGTCAAGGCAAAGACAACGTGCGCCAATGGTTGAAAGATAACCCTGAAATCGCCAACGAAATTGCGGCAAAAATCCGCGAATTGGTGAGCGACAATCCATCGGCTATCGAAAGCATTTCGGCTGACGATGATGACAATGCGCCTGATTTTGGCGATGATGAATAATTTGCCGTTTAATTAAATGGTTGTGTTTTAATTTTTCGTTGATATGCGAACACAGCCAATTAAATCAACATAAAAAGCAGCCTGCACTTTTTGTTTAACAAGTGCAGGCTGCTTTTTTGTATATATAGTGAATTAAATTTAAGTCAGCACAAGGCGACAACGCCTGCCGTGTACAAATCGTACATAAAGGCGTTGGCAACGCAGTGATGGCTTGAATTTAATTCAATATAAACAAAAAACTAGAGTTTTTTTGTACCATTTCTACTTGAAAAGACAGCAGCCAGCCTTATCTTGCCAAGCATCGTAGGCAAAAGCAGCCTGCACTCGTAAACATCCGTAGAAACACGACTATTTTTAGGAGCAAAAACAATGGCAAAAGTAATTGGTATTGACTTGGGCACAACCAACTCATGCGTGGCGATTTCTGAAAACGGCACGATTAAAGTGATTGAAAACGCAGAAGGTGCGCGCACCACACCATCGATTGTGGCATACACCGACAGCGAAACACTGGTTGGCGCACCCGCTAAACGTCAAGCCGTAACCAACGCAAAAAACACGATTTACGCAGCAAAACGCTTAATCGGTCATAAATTTGAAGACAAAGAAGTTCAGCGCGACATTGAAACCATGCCATTTGAGATTATTAAATCTTCAAACGGCGACGCTTGGGTAAAAGCACAAGGCAAAGAATTGTCTCCGCCACAAATTTCTGCCGAAGTGTTGCGTAAAATGAAAGAAGCTGCCGAAGCGTATTTGGGCGAAAAAGTAACCGAAGCGGTCGTAACCGTGCCTGCTTACTTCAACGACAGCCAACGTCAAGCCACCAAAGATGCAGGTCGCATCGCTGGTTTGGACGTTAAACGCATCATCAACGAGCCAACCGCAGCAGCTTTGGCGTTTGGTATGGACAAAGTATCAGGCGGCGACCGCAAAATCGCAGTTTACGACTTGGGCGGCGGTACGTTCGATATTTCGATTATTGAAATCGCGGACGTGGACGGCGACAAACAGTTTGAAGTGTTGGCAACCAACGGCGACACATTCTTGGGCGGCGAAGACTTCGACCAACGCATCATCAATTTCATCATTGACGAGTTCAAAAAAGAGCAAGGCATTGATTTGAAAAATGACCCAATGGCAATGCAACGCGTGAAAGAAGCCGCAGAAAAAGCCAAAATTGAGTTGTCTAGCGGTCAGCAAACCGAAATCAACTTGCCATACATCACAATGGACGCGACTGGCCCGAAACACTTGGTGTTGAAAATCACACGCGCGAAATTTGAATCTTTGGTGGAAGATTTGATTACACGTTCGATTGAGCCTTGCCGCATCGCCTTAAAAGACGCTGGTTTGAGCGCGTCTGATATTGATGATGTGATTTTGGTGGGCGGTCAAACTCGTATGCCAAAAGTACAAGAAGCGGTTAAAGACTTCTTTGGTAAAGAACCACGCAAAGACGTGAACCCTGATGAAGCGGTTGCCGTGGGTGCAGCGATTCAAGGCGAAGTGTTGGGCGGCGGTCGCACAGACGTGTTGTTGTTGGACGTGACGCCGTTGTCTTTGGGCATTGAAACCATGGGCGGCATCATGACCAAGTTGATTCAGAAAAACACCACGATTCCAACCAAAGCATCGCAAGTGTTCTCCACAGCGGAAGACAATCAACCAGCCGTAACCATTCATGTGTTGCAAGGCGAACGCGAACGCGCTTCGGCAAACAAATCGTTGGGTCAATTCAACTTGGGCGACATCGCACCTGCACCACGCGGTATGCCACAAATTGAAGTAACTTTTGACATTGACGCAAACGGCATTTTGCACGTTTCGGCAAAAGACAAAGGCACAGGCAAAGCGGCAAACATCACGATTCAAGGTTCATCTGGTTTGAGCGAAGAAGAAATCGAACGCATGGTTAAAGACGCGGAAGCCAATGCCGAAGAAGACAAAAAATTGCACGAATTGGTGCAAAGTCGCAACCAAGCCGAAGCCTTGATTCACTCAGTTAAAAAATCTTTGGAAGAACACGGCGACAAATTAGAAGCTGCTGAAAAAGAAAAAATTGAAGCGGCGTTGAAAGATACCGAAGAAGCGGTTAAAGGCGACGACAAAGCCGCGATTGATGCCAAAGCCGAAGAATTGGGTAAAGCCAGCCAAAAATTGGGCGAAATCGTGTATGCCCAAGCGCAAGAGCAAGCACAACAAGGCGAAGCAGCACAGGGCGCAGCGTCTGGCAGCAGCAAAAAAGACAATGACATTGTGGACGCGGAATTTGAAGAAGTGAAAGACAAATAATCGGCGTTGATTGTTGTTGATTAAAAAGCAGCCTGCACATTTTGTTTACTGAATGTGCAGGCTACTTTTGATATAGTGGATTAAATTTAGATTAGGACAAGGCGACAACGACCGCCTTGTACAGCTAGTACATAAGGGAGTTGGCAACGCGGTACTAATCTAAATTTAATTCACTATAAATCGTTCTTTTTTATCCGTGACCCAGACGATTTGCCGATTGAGTTTTATAGCGAATAAACAAAGTGCAGGCTGCTTGTTCCATTTCCAGAAAAGCAGCCTGCACTTTGTTTATGGATAAATTAACCTACATACGTCAAATAATGTTCATACGCAGGATTGCGTCCTTCCACAATATCAAAAAAGCGTTTTTGGATTTCGGTGGTAATTGCGCCACGCTCGCCAATGCCGATTTGACGGTTGTCGATTTCGCGAATTGGCGTTACTTCTGCCGCTGTACCTGTAAAGAACACTTCGTCTGCAATATACAATTCATCGCGTGTGATGCGTTTTTCTACCACTTTGATGCCGATTTCGGTGGCGATTTCAATCACAGTGCGGCGTGTGATGCCGTCCAAAGCCACGTCCAGCGCAGGGGTGTAAATCACGCCGTCTTTAATCACAAAAATGTTTTCGCCCGAACCTTCGGCAACATAGCCTGTTGCGTCCAACAAAATCGCTTCATCATAGCCGCCTTGGTGCGCTTCGGTGTTCGCCATAATGGAGTTCATGTAGTTGCCATTGGCTTTAGCTTTAATCATGGTGATGTTGGGGTGATGACGCGTGAAGCTGCTGATTTTGCAGCGAATGCCTTTACGCAAGCCCTCTTCGCCCAAATACGCGCCCCATGCCCAAGCGGCAACAATCACTTGCACGTCATCAGCTTTGGGGGCAATGCCCAATTTGTGTGAGCCGTAAAACGCCATTGGACGGAAGTAGCACGATTTCAAACCATTGGCTTTGACGACATCGATGTGTGCTTGGTTGATTTGTTCTTTGGTAAACGGCAAATCCATGCCCACAATTTTGGCAGAATTGAACAAGCGATTGGTGTGGTCTTGCAAACGGAAAATCGCTGGGCCTTTGGGCGTGTCATACGCGCGAACGCCTTCAAATACGCCCATGCCATAGTGCAAAGTGTGCGTTAAAACGTGGGTTTTGGCATCGCGCCAATCGACCATTTCGTTGTTGTACCAAATTTTGCCATCGCGGTCAGATAAAGGCGTAGCGAGAATGGGTGCGCTCATAATATCTCTTTCTATGTGTTGAGTGGTTCAAGTTAAAGGGAAAGTGGGCGATTATACACGCGCAAAACGATTAAACAAGTATCAAATCTGCCCCAAATCGTTTACACTTACGGCAATTTTGACGTCTTGCAGCGCAAGCAGCCTGCACTTTTTTACAACAGGAGCAATCATGAAGTTATTCTATTTAATCATCAAAGCCATTGTTTTGATTTTTTTCTTGATTCTTGCCTTAATCAATTTCCAGCGCGTGCCGTTTTCGTATTTGCCATCGCAGCAAATGGAATTGCCTTTAATTGTCGTGATGTTTGGTATGTTTGTCGTGGGCGCGATTTTTGGCATGTTTGCCTTGTTCGGACGACTGTTGCGCCTGCGTAGCGAAAATGCGCGTTTGCGTGCCGAAGTCCAAAAATCTGCTCGTTTGGCAACCCAAGACATTGCCGCGCCCGTGCAGGCTGCTTCTGACAAGCAATAAGGAATCGTATGGACAACAATATAGACATTTGGTGGCTGCTGATTCCAATTTGCATGCTGCCTGTGTTTTTTTTACTGGGCTGGCTGGCAGCGCGTGTGGACATGAAAACGGTGGTCAAACACGCCAAAACCGTTCCCGAAAATTTCTATTCGGCGGTTGATGCCTTGGTAAACGACAACAAAACCGCCGCCGCACGCTATCTATCCGAAGTGGCTCAAATGCAAAACAACGCGCACGAATTGAATTTGTCGCTGGGCAAGTTGTATCGCCAACATGGCAAAAACGACAAAGCCATTGCCCTGCACAAAGCCTTGCTGGATTCGCCCGACACGGTAAACGAAAAACGCGAACGTGTGTTATACGAACTGGGTTTGGACTACAAAAGTGCGGGTTTGGTGGATAGAGCCGAGCAAACTTTTTTGGGATTACAGTCGAGCAATATGGCAAAACAAGCCAACGAATGGCTGTTGAACATTTATCAACAAGACCGCGACTGGGAAAAAGCGATTGCCACCGCACAACTATTGGCGCACGATGAACAAACCTATCAATTTGAAATTGCTCAATTTTATTGCGAAATTGGGCAAAATCAATTCTTTCACGGCAATCTAAATGCCGCGCAAGAAGCAATGCAGGCTGCTTTGTTGGCAAATCCCAAATGCACACGCGCCAATATATTGCTGGGCGATATACACCAAAAAGAAGGCAATTACCGCTCCGCCATTGATGCCTACACCGCGATTGAAAAGCAAAACTACGCTTATTTAACCATGGTGGGCGAAAAGCTATACGATGCCTACGAAGCCTTGGGCGAAGCGCAGGCTGGTTTGGACGTGTTAATCGGCTATGCCAAAGCCTTTCCGCAAATTGATTTTTTGAACGTGATTTACGACAAATCTTTGTTGCTACACGGCGAGGCAGTTGCCAATGAAACCGCGCTGGATTTGATTCGCAGCAAACCCGATTTAAACGGCATGTATCGCCTGATTGGTTTGAGTATGCCTGATTTAAATTCGCAATGGAAAGCCGATGCCGACATGATGCGCGGTGTACTGAATCGCCAGTTGCAAAAAACATGGATGTATCGTTGTCAGCATTGCCATTTCAAATCGCAAGTGTATTTTTGGCATTGCCCTGCTTGCAACAAATGGGAAACCTTTACACCCAATAAAATTGAAGTTTAAATCACACAAAAAAGCAGCCTGCACAATTTTAAAGTGCAGGCTGCTTTTAACTTAAATATTAAGCACGTTTACGGAATTCGCCAGTGCGCGTGTCAATTTCAATTTTGTCGCCGTTTTCAACGTAAGACATCACTTGGATTTCTGTGCCGCCAACCAAACGCGCGGTTTTCATCACTTTACCAGATGTGTCGCCTTTAACTGCAGGCTCGGTGTATTCCACTTCGCGCACGATAATCGTTGGCAATTCAACAGAGATTGGGTTGCCTTCGTAGAAAGTTACTTCGCAGTCATCTTCCATGCCGTCCACGATGAATTTCAACGCATCGCCAATGTTTTCTGCTTCGATTTCGTATTGATTGAACTCGTCGTCCATAAACACATACATTGGGTCAGCAAAATAGCTGTATTTGCAGTTTTTGCGCGACAAAACAATCACGTCAAATTTGTCGTCTGCTTTAACGATGGTTTCAGACGCTGCGCCTGTCAGCAAGTTTTTCAATTTCATAGACACTTTTGCTGATGAGCGACCGCCTTTGATGTATTCGGTTTTTTGTACAACCATAGGGTCATTACCAATCATAAATACGTTACCAGCGCGCAATTCTTGTGCAGTTTTCATAAAAATATCTCTTTGTTTGTTGGTTAAAAATAAAACGCGCAATTTTAACGTAGATTGCGGCTTTAATAAAGTGCTTTGCGTTATACGAGCAAAAAAAACGCGCCTACTCAAAAGAATAGGCGCGAAGTCTACAAAGGAGAAATGCAGGAGAAATATTCAATCCCATTTCGTAACTGAACAGGACGGATTATGTACTTTTATTTCATTCTTGTCAAATAAAATTTGCATTTTCTCTGAATTTTTTCAATTTCAGCATTTTGATTGGTAGCAAAATTTCAGTTTAAAATACAAAAGCAGCCTGCATTTTGAATCGTGTGCAGGCTGCTTTGTATCAAAATAACAAGAGTAATTACTCACTTACTTCGCTGTTTTGACTGCGAATTACCAACAATGGCAAATGGCTTTGACGCATCACAGTTTCGGCAAAGCTGCCCATCAGCAAGTGCATTAAACCTGTGCGACCGTGTGTGCCAATTACGATTAAATCTGCGCCTTGTGTGTCGGCAAAATCGACCAATTCTTGCGCCATTTCTTTTTCGCCGCGCGATGCGACCAGCAAGTGTGTTTGCACGTTGGCAACGCCTGCGTTTTTGGCGGCAAGGCTGGCTTCGGCAAGCACTTCGTTACCACCCGAAATGGCGGCGGCTTCGTAGCTTTCGTGTTGCAAAAATTCGGGGGCGAGCGTCATGTATTCGCTGGGGTTGGCAACGGTTACCAAAGTCAGTTGGGCATTGCCTGCCACAGCCAAGCTAGAAGCGTGTTGCAGGGCGTTCAGTGAAGTATTGCTGCCATCTACGGCAACGACGAGATGTTTATACATAAATTACTCCATTGTTAGGTTGCACAGGCTTATACCTGTACTTTGCAGTATAATAGATGTTGTATGCTTTGTCGGCATTTTTTTCTTTTGCAGCGCAAAAAAGCAGCCTGCACTTTTTGGAAGATTTATGGAACAATCGGATTATTTGCGCCGCTTTGGTGGCATTGCGCGTTTATATGGCGAACAGGGTTTGCAGGCATTGCGTCAAGCGCACGTTTGCGTGGTGGGCGTGGGCGGCGTGGGTTCGTGGGCTGCCGAAGCGTTGGCACGAAGCGGAGTCGGCAATATCACTTTGATTGATTTGGATAATATTGCCGTGTCTAACGTCAATCGCCAGCTACACGCGCTCACGCCCGATTTTGGTAAGGCAAAAGTTCGCGCCCTGCACGAACGAATCGCACAAATCAACCCAGAATGCGCGGTACACGAAATTGAAGATTTTGTTGATGACGACAACTTGCCCGAATTATTCCCCAAGCAGCCTGCATTTGATTTTGTGATTGACGCAATTGATCAAATGCGTATCAAAACCGCGATGGTGTTGCGTTTTACCCAAACCAAACAAGCATTTATTGTGAGCGGCGGTGCAGGCGGACAGCGCAATCCTGCCTTGATTGAAAACGCGGATTTGAGCGAAACCACGCACGACCCATTGCTGTCTAATCTGCGCTACACGCTACGCAAAAAACATGGCTTTGCACGAAATGGCAAAATGCGCGTACCATGCGTGTATTCACGCGAACAGATTACGCCGCCACAAGTGCAGGCTGCTTGCGACCTCAACGCCGCGCCACAAGGTTTATCGTGTGCAGGTTATGGCGCGAGCATGCTGGTTACGGCAACTTTTGGGCTATATTGCGCGACCGCTGCAATTGAACATATTATTCGTACTCAATCATCTAAATAGGACAAAACATGGATAGCTTAACCCTTTTGACCACACGTCGTTCCACCAAAACCCTAGCCGCGCCTGCGCCAGACGAATTGCAGCTAGACAGCATTTTGCAGGCGGCAACGCAAGTGCCAGACCACGGACATTTGACCCCATGGCGTTTTGTGGTCATCCAAAGCGAAGCAGGTTTACAACGCTTTCAAACCTTGTTGCGCGACACCGTAACCCAGCTCAATTTTAGCGATGAAGCCATGAAAAAAGCGGAACGAGTTGGCGCAATGAGTCCGATGACGATTGCCGTAATTTACAGTCCCAAAGCAGGCAAACCCGAATGGGAGCAAGAATTGAGTGCAGGCTGCTCTGCCTATGCGATTCAGCTTGCCGCCAAAGCACAAGGTTTTGACAGCGTTTGGATTACGGGCATGTGGGTCAATTCGCTCCTGCTCAAAGAAGCGATGGCATGTCAGGAAAAAGAAAAAATCATCGGCTTGATGATGATTGGCACGGCAACCTGTTCGCCAGACGCACCCAAAAACAGCGATGTTGCCAAGTTCACAACCGTTTGGTAGCGCCGCATGATTCACGATAGCATTGCCAACGCCCAGCGTTATGCCGCGCTGCACCCCGATTTTGCCCAAGCCATTGCGTTGCTGCAAACGCTGGATTTCGCCGCCTTACCCGATGGGCAATATCCGATTGATAACCCGAATATTCGCCTGTTTATCGGCAGCGAACCCATGCGAACACGCGAGCAAGCCAAGCCCGAACGGCACACGCATCACATTGATATTCAAGTGCCGATTAGCGGCGCAGAAGAATATGGCTGGATAGACAAAAGCAGCCTGCACAATGGTTTAGGCTACAACGAACAGCGCGATGTCGAATTTTTTGATTGCGAACCAACAGCGTGGCTAACGGTTGATGTGGGCGAATTTGCGTTGTTTTTCCCAAATGATGCGCACGCGCCGTTGGTTGGCACAGAAGCGATGATTCGCAAGGCGGTGTTTAAGATTCGGGCATGATGTCAATCAAACAAAAAGGTCAATAAAATGTTGCCTGCTGCTAAAAATCAAGAAACACGCGCAGAATTAAACAGATTGGCACATTTAGCAGTAGAAACTGCTTATGACACCATTTCCGATAATGACCGTTCTAAATACCCCCCAGAAGAACAAAAAAGCATCGCGGAAGAACTATCAAAAGGCATTTTCCAACACTGCATGCAGAACAATGTAAATTAATGACATTTCGTAGCTAGCTTGAAAATAAATGCAGGCTGCTTTTTATTTACTACACTTTTTGGATAAACAAAAATGACAAAACAAATCGCCATTTTACGCGGAGACGGAATCGGTCCAGAAATCGTGCGCGAAGCCGTGCGCGTGTTGGACAAACTGATTAAGCAAGGCTTGGACGTGGCTTATGAATACGCGCCTTTGGGCGGCGAAGCCTACGACCAATTTGGTGCGCCGTACCCAGAATTTACGCAAAACCTGTGCCGCAAAGCAGATGCCGTGTTGCTCGGCGCGGTAGGTTCGCCACAATACGACAAATTAGACCGCCCATTGCGCCCAGAGCGCGGCTTGTTGGCAATTCGCAAAGATTTGAATTTGTTTGCGAATTTGCGCCCAGCCGTGTTGTACAAAGAATTGGCAAACGCGTCCACATTGAAACCTGAAGTCGTGGCTGGCTTGGATATTTTGATTGTGCGCGAATTAACAGGCGACATTTATTTTGGCGAACCGCGCGGCATTCGCGTGCTGGAAAATGGCGAGCGCGAAGGCTTCAACACGATGAAATACAGCGAAAGCGAAATCCGTCGCATCGCCCACGTTGCCTTCCAAGCCGCGCAAAAACGCAGCAAAAAAGTGTGCAGCGTAGGCAAAGCAAACGTGTTGGAAACCACCGAATTGTGGCGCGAAATTTTTGACGAAATCGCCCCAGAATACCCCGATGTGGAATTGAGCCACATGTATGTGGACAACGCGGCAATGCAGTTGGTTCGCGCCCCCAAACAGTTTGACGTGATGGCAACGGGCAATATTTTCGGCGACATTTTGAGTGACCAAGCGTCTATGCTGACAGGTTCGATTGGTATGCTGCCGTCTGCTTCGTTGGACGAAAACGGCAAGGGCTTGTACGAGCCGTCTCACGGTTCTGCACCTGATATTGCAGGGCAAAACAAAGCGAATCCGTTGGCGACCATTTTGTCGTTGGCGATGTTGGTGCGTTACAGCTTGAACGATGAAGCGCGTGCTGTGCAAATTGAAAACGCGGTGCAAAAAGTGTTGCAACAGGGTTTCCGCACAGGCGATATTTTTGAAGACGGTTGCCAACTGGTTTCTTGCTCGCAAATGGGCGATGCGGTGTTGGCTGCGTTGTAATTGTGATATAAAGTGCAGGCTGCTTTGCTTTTTTATCTAAATGGCTGATTTAGGTATCAAAGGGCAAAAGCAGCCTGCACTTTATTTGTATGATAACACATCACAGGAGAACAACCATGACCCAGTTAGCCTATCAAGCCATGTTAGAACAAATGACCGATTCCATTATTTTTGCCGATGAAAAAGGCGTGATTCGTTTTTGGAATACCGCCAGCAAAAAAATGTTCGGGTTTAGCGCAGCCGAAGCCTTGGGACAGAGTTTGGACATTATCATTCCCGAAAAACTACGCGCACCGCATTGGCGTGGTTTTTATGCTACGGTGCAAAGCGGCAAAACCAAGCACGATGGCAAAGCAACGCGCACCAAAGCCCTACATAAAAATGGCGAATTTATTTATGCCGAAGTCAGTTTTTGTTTGATTAAAGATGAACACGGTACGGTGTTGGGCTCGTTGTCGTCTGCGCGACCTGCTGCACCCAAAGTAGCGTAAATCAAAAAAATGAAGGGGCTGTCCTAGATAACTAGGACAGCCCCTTATAAAAAATTACCACGCTCTAACAAAGCCTACGGCTACGACCCCCTAATCCTAAACCTAGATGGCAAAGGTATTCAAACCATTGCACCATCTTCTATCAGTGCGCGTTTTGACCATGACGTAGATGGCATCGCAACCGCTACTGGTTGGACAGCAGCAGGTAATGGTATTTTGGCATTGGATTTGGATAACAACGGCAAGATTGATAGTGGTAAAGAAATTTTTGGTAATCATTCGGTTTTGTCTAATGGTGCGACAGCCGCTCATGATTATGCAGCACTGGCAGAATTAGACAGCAACAATGATGGTAAAGTAAATGCTTTGGATAAGGCATTCAATGAATTAAGAGTATGGATAGATGCTAATAGCGATGGTATTAGTCAAGTAAGCGAATTGCATACTCTAATGAGTTTAGATATTCAATCGCTTAATTTAGAACATCAAGAAAATAGCAAAGATTTAGGTAATGGCAACGGTTTAACCCATAATCGGTAGCTACACTAAAATAGCCGTTACACCGATACGGTAGAGCTGACACCTGAACAATTAAAAGCTCCTAATTTACAAGGTTTAGGGCGCTTACGTGATTTACGCTCGGTTACGCTGAATTAACCAGTAATGTTAAATAGTTTTGATATTTCAGGCAGCTTGACAGCTGATTGAAATATCAGGATTACAAAAATAAGAATAAGTCTCAAAGTTGTTGACCGTAATTTTAAATTATGATAAATTTTGTAAAATTTCTATGTAGGGAGAAGTAAAATGATTGTGGCCTGAAATGGGTGGGTGCAAGCCTACCCTTACGCTTTCTTAAGACAATTTTATAAAAGGTTAAATAAATGTATTCATGGTATCGTTTTTTTTCTTTTTCGCTATTTTTGTATCATTTATTAAATCACTTTTTTATATTCTTTTTTTTAAAGAAAATCACTTTTATATTATAAATATCATAGGAATATTATTTTTAATATGCTTATTTTTTCTCATCAAAATGAAAATAAAAAAATATTTTTATGATGTAGTGATTATGCAAATAAAAACAGATTTTCTTATGCAATATGAGTACTCTATTAAAACTAACAAGAAAAAAATCATTACCTATTTTTCGTTATCTTTTTTAATGTTACTAACGCCATATGAATTTGTTTTAAATCTCTATAATATAGAGAGTTTTTTTGGTATTTGGGTAATTACTTTAGCTGTAACTTATTCAACTATTATCCTGATTTTTCATTTATTTTTACAATGTTTATTTTCGTTTTGGATTAAGAATTAATGAGGTATATATATGAACAATAATCGTCAAAATTCTGTATGTTTTAAGTCACAAAATCAATTGGAAGATCCAATACAATGGATAATAAATTATTATAACAATTATGGTCTCCAAGCAGCTACAGATTTATCGCCTTATGTTCTTCCTGGGTTTTTAAATTATTTGGGAGAGAAAGGAATTGGTTCTGGAGGACTTGATATAGATTCAAAGTTAAAGTTATATAAAAATTTAAAAATGGCAGAAACATATACGTCTTCTACAACAAGAAAAGAAGGAGTATATAGTGCTAAAGCAATACGTCAAGATATCTTAAAGAATAAAATTCCAGAAATGCGTCAAGCAATGAAGTCTGATGTATATGCACAGACCTCGCGAATAATGAAGCATGTGGGTAACGGTTTTGCATACGCAGGGGCAACATATGAAATTGGTAAAAGTCTAGTTAATCCTGAGACAAAAACAAAAGATTTTGTTAAATCAAGTATTAAAGGTATTGGGATTTTAGGTACTACTGCAGCATTATCATTATTGCCAGCTACAATACCAATTGCATTGGGAGCAACAGTTGCTGTTGCGTCTGGAATTATGGTATCCGCACTTCTTGATGGAATAATGAAAACAGAAGAATTTAATAATTTATTTGGAGATATCGGGGAACAAGAACTTGGTCAAACATGGCAATATTTAACGGAAGATTTTTTTGATGATGTCAGTGAAACTTTTGAAGAACTTGCTAAAAAATTTATTGATGATAACTATGACATATATTCAGAAAGAATTTCTGATAGTTTAGATAATTTTCCAATCAATAAACCATGTAATAATTTTGATCCTTACCATTATAGATATAGACAATTAAATAAAAATGGCAAAGCTCACGGCTACGACCCCTTAATCCTAAACCTAGACGGCAAAGGCATTCAAACCATTGCACCATCTTCTATCAGTGCGCGTTTTGACCACAACGCAGACGGTATTGCAACTGCTACAGGCTGGACGGCAGCAGGTAACGGTATTTTGGCGTTAGATTTGGATAAAAACGGCAAAATTGATAGCGGTAAGGAAATCTTTGGTAACCATTCTGTTTTGTCTAATGGTGCGACAGCAGCTCATGGTTATGCAGCACTGGCAGAATTAGACAGTAATCACGATAATCTCATCAATCAAGCAGATGAATTGTTTAGCAGCCTGAAAGTATGACAAGACATCAATCAAGACGGCATCTCACAAGCCAATGAATTGTTTACATTACAAGCATTGGGTATTCAATCTCTTAATTTAGAACATCAAGAAAATAGCAAAGATTTAGGCAATGGCAACCGTTTAACCCATATTGGTAGCTACACTAAAATAGATGGTACAACTAGTGAAATGGGCGATGTAGAATTTGCTAGCAACAGTTTGTATAGCCGTTACACAGATACGGTAGAGCTAACTCCTGAACAATTAAAAGCTCCTAATTTACAGGGTTTAGGTCGCTTACGTGATTTACGCTCGATTACGCTGAATTAACCAGTAATGTTAAATAGTTTTGATATTTCAGGCAGCCTGAAAGTTGATTGAAGTATCAGAATTATAAAAATAAGAACAAGTCTCAAAGTTGTCGACCGTAATTTTAAATTGTGGTAATTTTTGTAAAATTTCTGTTGCAAGGATAAGTTAATGAGTAACTTGAAATGCGTGGGTGCAAGCACCCACCCTACGCTTGCTTAACCAGATTTAGGAGTGTTCTATGGAATTCAAAATATTGCCATATTTTTTATTTATTTCACTAATACTATTAACTGGCTGTGAAGATAGAACCTATCATCATGTAGGTTTGGAGTTTGCAAAAGAATATAAGCGTATTTATCAAAAAACAGATTGTGAAAAGATTTGGTTTAGTCAAAATTCAGAAGGAGTAAGTATTTCTATTTTTTCATTTTGTAAAAATTCTATTCCATTTGTAAGCCAACAGGCTTATTTACTTCATAAAAAATATCATATCACTATTCATGTAGAATTTTTTAAACAAAGTAGAGAGGAATATGTAGAAATATTTTTGAAACCTAAACCAACTATTGAATTTATTTTTAGATAAATTTTTAGGAGAATTATTATGGCATATAGTATAGAAGTTAGGGTCGATACATTTGCAGATGATGTAATACCTCACACGTTTATTGTTCTTACTGATGAAAATGGAAATAAGCGTGGGTATGGTTTTGCACCAGAAACAAGCCATAGTTTACAGGGTAATGGAAAGATTTTTGATGATACTGATCATAAATATTCAGCTACAACAGGAAAAATTCCGCTTACTCAAGAACAATATCAAAATATGATAAATTATATTAATGAAAGTACAGCAAATCCACCACAATATAACCTATTCTTTGGTAGCCATTGTGCAACTTGGGCGTTAAATGTATTAGATAAAGGTAATATTAATTCATTAGTAACACCAAGTTTAGATCCTGAAAATATTGTGACAGATGTTAGTCAAACTGTAATATTTAACCCATATACCCAGTATTTAAATATAAAAATTAATCAAATATTTAGTAAAGCTTCTGCGGCGTATAGTCAAACAAAAGCAGACTTTAATAACAGTGTAGATAAATTCAAAAATTCCATAAATGACTTTGTTCAGGATGCCAAAGGTGCAGCAAATGAGTTTTCAAAAGATGCACAAGAAAGCTGGAATAAATTTAATCAAGCCAGTCAAGAAATTTATAATGACATGGTTAATAATGCCAGCGAAAAAATAGAGGACGCTGCCGATTTTGCACAAAAAATGAGCCAAGAGCTTCAAGATGCTGCAAAATCTTTGGAGCAAGATTTAAAAGATGCTGGTGAAGCTGCTAGGGGCTATTGACAATTCAAAAAAAGAGGCAAAGGATTTAAGATATTGTTTCCACACAACCATCCTAAACCTTTGCCATGTCCCGAAACACGCTTACAAATGAAACATGGTCAAGACTGTTACCTATTTTGAAACAGCTTGGCATTTATCGCAAGAAAAATTTACGCAAAACAGTAGAAGGTATCCTGTTTCACTTACGTACAGGCTGCCAATGGGCTGATATACCTAGTTATTTTGGTAAAGCAAACAGCCTTTACCAAAGTTTCAATCACTGGTCTAAACGCGGTATTTTTACCAAATTATTTAAACATTTGGCAGATACACCCGATATAGAATGGGTCTTTATGGACGGTAGCCATATCCGTGTTCATCAACACGGCATGGGTAAAAAATCCATTGTGCATCAAGCTGTCGGTAAGAGTATCGGAGGTCATACGTCTAAAATTCATTTAGCGGTTGATGCTTGTGGTAATCCAATTGAATTTATGATTACAGCTGGTAATGTAAATGAGATTGTTGTTGCGCCTGATTTATTGGCACAATTGGACTTAAGTGATAATGAAACCGTGTGTGCTGATAGAGGTTTTGACAGTGATACTTTTCGTCGGTTAATTCATTCTAAGAACCTGTATTCACAAACAACTATTTGATAAATTTTAATATTTGTGAAATATACCCTAGTTTAACAAAATTTTCAGCAGATAAATTCGTCTGCTCAAAATCTTTTGCTAAACGTCGAGACCAACCTAACCATGCAAACGTTCGTTCTACAATCCAACGTTTGGGCAGAATATGCCAAGAAATATCTTGAATTCTCTTTGAAATCTCAACAGTTAAACCCAATTGCTCTGATACTTCACGCTCAAATGTATTCCGATAACCTGCGTCTGCACAGAAACCTTTTAAACTCGGATAGGTCTCAAACGCTTTTTTTGCTACAAAAATACCTGCTTTTGTGTCATGAATATTGGCTGCATGAATCACAACAGACAATAGATTACCCAACGTATCAACAGCTATATGTCGCTTACGACCTTTGATTTTTTTACCTCCATCAAAACCTTTATCATGTGCGCTAGAAGCTGTTTTGACGCTTTGTGAATCAATAATGGCATAAGTTGGCATTGCTTGTTTTTGATGGATTAAACGTTTTTTTGAACCAATGCCAAAAGAATTCTATCCCATAAGCCTGATTGATTGGCTCTGCGATAGAAACTCCATACGGTTGAATAAGGTGGAAAATCATTGGGCAGCATACGCCATTGGCAACCTGTTTTGGTAATGTAAAAAAACGGCATTCACTAATTGACGTTTATCCCATTTGTAGTGGCGTAGCTGGTTAAAATGTGGCTCAATCGCTTGCCATTGGGCATCTGTTAAGTCTGTTGGGTAGGATTTTCTAGTCATAAAGATATTTTATCATTTTTGTGAATACAGGTTCTAAACTATCTAGGGTTGTGATATTTGAAAATTACGGTACTTTTTACGGTATTTATTATTTTTTAAAATTTAATTTTATTTAAAATCATATTTTTATATATTCTTTTAAAGTCTCGCTGTCAAAAAAACAGCCCCATTTTGGGGCTTTTTTCTTGTCCAATACCGTACAACGCCGTAAACAAAGTAATTGATTTACAAAGAATAATTTTCAAATAGCCCTATTGTGCAGGCTGCTTGTAGTTCAATATCGTACAATTCAATCAAATTGCATCAACATAAAATTTACGGTATTTTTTACAGCATTTCAAAAATTCCCTAAAAAAATACCGCGCCATAAGTATCATACCAATACACATCTCTCAATGCAGGTTTACCCCTATCCGCACACGTTTTATAATCCACGCATCAAAATCATTCTAATCGCACACCATGAACATTTTTCCCACCACCTTGCGCCCAGCCAAATTAAGCGACTGTCCCGACATTTTGCGCGTTCATCGCCATGCCGTCCGTTATACTTGCTTACAAAGCTACACACCCGAAATCATGGACGCATGGTTATCGCTGCTGCACCCCGAAAGCTACCACGAAACCATCAACAGCCCCGACAAAGCCCTGTGGCTGATTGAATACGAAAACACCGTGCAAGGCTTTTTCCAGCTAGACTACCAAGAAGCCCAGCTAGATGCGTTATATGTCCACCCCTTTGTGCATAACCACGGGCTAGGTACAGCCCTATTACAACGCGCCGAAGCCCTTGCCATACAAGCCGATTTAAGTTTATTGAGTTTGTACGCATCACTCAATTCCGTGGCGTTTTATCAGCTTAACCGCTATCAATCCTTGGGCGATGCGATTATGCCGCTCAACCAAAATGTGAGTGCAGGCTGCTGTTTAATGCGAAAATATTTATTGTAAAAACAAACCAATACTTATTTAAAAAAAATAATGATTGACGAATCTCGGTTAGCAAAAATATAATCGCGTCTTTCTGAAACGGAGTAATGGCTGAGAGGCTGAAGGCACACCCCTGCTAAGGGTGCATCTGGGCTATAACCTGGATCGAGGGTTCGAATCCCTCTTACTCCGCCAAATATAAACCCCTTGAATTATTTCAAGGGGCTTTATTTTTATCTATGCACTAACAAAGTGCAGGCTGCTTTTATAGTGGATTAAATTTAGATTAGGACAAGGCGACAACGACCGCCGTGTACAGCTAGTACATAAAAGGGAGTTGGCAACGCTGTACTAATCTAAATTTAATTTAATTCACTATAAATACTCAAAAGCAGCCTGCACTTTTATATATCCGACTAAATCACTCAACAAACTATGTTAAAATCGCGCCACAAAATCAACATCAAGGAATACACATCATGGCTTTACTACAAATTGCAGAACCGAATATGTCCACCGCGCCACACCAACACCGTTTGGCGGTCGGCATAGATTTAGGCACAACCAACAGCTTAGTCGCCACCGTAAGAAGCGGCTCAGCAACCTGCCTGCCCGATGAAAACGGCGCAGTGGTTGTGCCTTCGGTTGTGCGCTATTTGGGCAACGAGCAAACCATTGTCGGCAAAAAAGCACTGGAACAACAAAAGATTGACCCACAAAACACCATTTCGTCAGCTAAACGACTAATCGGGCGCAAATTAGCCGAAATTGATGTTTCACATCTGCCATACCGTTTCGGCAAATCCGAAAAAATCATTGAATTGCAAACAAAAAATGGCGCAAAAACGCCGATTGACGTGTCCGCCGACATTTTGCGCGAACTGAAAACACGCGCCGAAAACAGCTTGGGCGGCGAACTGGTGGGCGCGGTGATTACTGTCCCTGCCTATTTTGATGATGCGCAACGCCAAGCCACGAAAGACGCGGCGCGTTTGGCTGGCTTGAACGTGTTGCGGTTGCTGAACGAGCCGACCGCCGCCGCGATTGCCTACGGTTTGGACAATGGCGCGGAAGGCACGTTTGTGGTGTACGATTTGGGCGGTGGCACGTTTGATGTGTCGGTGTTGGAATTGTCCAAAGGCTTGTTCCAAGTGAAAGCGACTGGCGGCAATTCTGCGCTCGGCGGCGATGATTTTGACCACCGTTTATTTTGCCATATCGTTGAAAATAATCAGCTTTCATTGACCGATGAACGCGATATTCAATTATTGTTTGGCTTGGTTCGTGTGGCAAAAGAAGAATTGAGCAGGCTGCCTGAAACGCGCATTCAGGCAGCATTGAGCAACGGCAAAACGCTGGACACAACGATTACGCGCACGGAATTTCACGCTTTAACACAGCATTTGGTCGCCAAAACGATTGAACCAGTCAAACAAGCATTAAAAGACGCTGGCGCAAGCAAATCCGACATCAAAGGCGTGATTATGGTCGGCGGCGCAACGAGAATGCTGCACGTTCAGCAAGCGGTTGGCGCGTTTTTCGGGCAAACGCCATTGAACAATTTGAACCCTGACCAAGTGGTTGCATTGGGTGCGGCAATGCAGGCGAATGTGTTGGCTGGCAACAAAAATGACGGCGAGTGGCTGCTGTTGGACGTAACGCCTTTGTCTTTGGGATTAGAGACTTACGGCGGTTTGGCGGAAAAAATTATTCCGCGCAATTCCACTTTGCCAACGGCGCGAGCGCAGGAATTTACCACGTTCAAAGACGGTCAAACAGCTATGACGATTCACGTTGTGCAAGGCGAGCGTGAATTGGTGGCGGATTGCCGCAGTTTGGCGAAATTTACCTTGCGCGGTATTCCGCCGATGGTGGCTGGCGCGGCGCGTATTCGTGTTACATTTCAAGTAGATGCGGACGGTTTGTTGTCGGTGTCGGCGCGTGAGCAAACGACTGGCGTTCAAGCGCAAATTGAAGTGAAGCCGTCTTACGGTTTGGACGATGACACGATTACACAGATGTTGCGCGACAGCATGAGCAACGCGAAAGACGATGCCGCTGCCCGTGCGCGTGCCGAAGCGAAAGTGGAAGCGGAAAGTTTGATTGATGCGATTCAGGCAGCGTTAGAATTGGATTCTGATTTATTGAGTGAAGATGAATTGAATAAAATCAATGGCTTGATTGCGCGATTGAATGCGAGTTTAGCCGCGCATACGGCGGAGCAAATTCGCGCACTAGTCCATGAATTAACCCACGCGACTGATGATTTTGCCGCGAAACGCATGGATAGGAATATTCAGCGTGCGTTGGGTGGGGTAAACGTGGCGGATTTATAAACATAAGGGCTATTTTCACAAGCGGAAATGGCCCTTATTTTTGTGCCTCTTTCAATAGCTATATTGTGCAACAATCGCTAAAATGCAGGCTGCTTTTGGCTTATAAACAAGGATAAGCATGGATACATTATTAAGCATGAAAGTATTTTGCCAAGTGGTGCAAAGTGGCAGCTTTACTCGGGCGGCGGATTTGTTGGATATTTCCATTCCTATGGCAAGCAAACACGTTGCCCACTTGGAAAAAAACGTGGGCGCACAGTTGCTGTATCGCAATAATCGCAGCCTAAAACTAACCGAACAAGGCGAGCGTTATTTTCAAGATTGCAGCACCGCGTTGGAATTGCTGGCACAAGCCGCAGAATCGGCGCAGGCTGGCACAAGCAAGCCACAAGGCTTGTTGCGAATTTCCGCACCTGTTTGGTTTGCGTGCGACCATTTTGCCCACTTATTGCACGAATACCAAACGCTGTATCCCGATGTTGAACTGATGCTCACACTCACCAATCAGCGCGTCGATTTAAACAGCGACGGCGAAGACCTTGCCCTGCGTTTAACGCACACATTAGCCGACAACATCATCGCCAAACCCTTGGGCAAGATTCCGTTTTATTTAGCGGCATCGCCCAGCTATATCGCCCAACACGGACAGCCTACACACCCCGATGAATTGTCGCAACATCAAGCCGTATTGCAATCTTATGTTGATTTGTCGCAGCTATCGGGCGAGTACAAAGGGCAAAGAATCAACTTACAGCTCAACGGCAAAATTCGCAGCAACCACACACAAATGCTGGCATCGCTCATTCGTGCAGGGGCAGGCATCGGCTACATTCCAGCGTGGCTTGCCGATGACGATTTACGTGCAGGACGATTAATCCGCCTGCTGCCCGATTGCCAAATGCAAGACCCACCGCTGTATGCCGTGTATGCCAATCGCCAGTTCATGAAAGCCAAAGTGCGTAGTTTTATTGATTTTATGGCGCAGAAATGCCAGTCATAAAAGTGCAGGCTGCTTTTTAATCACGAACATGGCGTATCGCCGCCATACCCACTCTTAAATTAGCAAAAGTTGCACGATTCGCTTTCCAAATCCAATAAAAGCAGCCTGCACTTTTCCCCTTTACATTTTTACTTTTTAAACAAGGAACAAACATCATGCAAGACAACAAAACATGGTCAGGACGCTTCAACGAACCTGTTTCCGAATTAGTCAAACAATACACAGGTTCGATTGATTTTGACAAACGCTTGGCGCATTGGGACATTCAAGGTTCGCTGGCACACGCGCAAATGTTGCACGAAGCGGGCGTATTGTCGGCGCAAGATTTGGCGGAAATTCAACGCGGTATGGCGGAAATCAAGGCAGATATTGATTCAGGCAGCCTGCAATGGTCGCTGGATTTGGAAGACGTGCATATGAATATTGAACGCCGCTTAACCGACAAAATTGGCGACGCTGGCAAACGCTTGCACACAGGACGCAGCCGCAACGACCAAGTGGCAACCGATATTCGCCTGTGGTTGCGCGATGAAATTACCGTGATTCGCAGTTTAATCAAAAACTTGCAAACATCGTTGGTGGAACTCGCCGAGCAAAACGCGGAAACGGTTATGCCAGGTTTTACCCATTTGCAAGTGGCGCAACCTGTGAGCTTTGGGCATCACATGTTGGCATATGTGGAAATGCTGGGGCGCGACGATGAGCGCATGGCGGACTGCCGCAAGCGCGTGAACCGCATGCCATTGGGCGCGGCGGCGTTGGCTGGCACGACTTACCCGATTCAGCGCGAAACAACGGCGCATTTGCTGGGTTTTGAGCAGATTTGCCAAAACTCGTTGGACGCGGTGTCTGACCGTGATTTTGTGATTGAATTTACGGCGGCGGCGAGTTTGCTGATGGTGCATTTAAGCCGTTTGAGCGAAGAATTGATTTTGTGGATGTCGCCGCGTTTTGGTTTTATTGATATTGCCGACCGTTTTTGTACGGGTTCGTCCATCATGCCGCAAAAGAAAAATCCTGATGTGCCTGAATTGGTGCGCGGTAAATCGGGGCGCGTGATTGGACATCTTACTGGTTTGATTATGTTGATGAAATCGCAACCGTTGGCGTACAACAAAGACAATCAAGAAGACAAAGAGCCGCTTTTTGATACGGTGGACACCGTGATTGACACGCTGCGAATTTATGCCGATATGATGCACGGCGTTACCGTGAAACCTGAAAATATGCGCGCTGCCGTCATGCAAGGTTTTGCGACTGCAACCGATTTGGCGGATTATCTGGTGAAAAAAGGCTTGCCGTTCCGCGATTCGCATGAAGTGGTGGCGTTGGCGGTGCGTCATGCGGATTCGCAAAAATGTGATTTGAGTGAATTGCCGTTGGACGTGTTGCGCGGATTTAGCGATTTGATTGCGGACGATGTGTACGCGGTGCTGACCCCCGAAGGCAGCCTGAATGCGCGTAATCATATTGGCGGTACTGCGCCTGAACAAGTGCGTTATCAGGTGGCGCGTTGGAAGGAATTATTAACGGAGAACTAAATGCGCGTTTTCATGTTGCAGGCTGCTTTGCTATTGAGCTTATCGGGCTGTGGTTTGGTCAGCAATACTTCACCTTGGAATGAGCGTTGCTCTGCCCCAAAAACCACGTCCAATGGTATGCTGGCAATTAAAGACGGCGAAACGCTCAAATGCCAAATTCGCGTGTTTACCAGCAATATGGGTTGCAGCGAAAAATTCACCAATGCACAAGGTGATGACGGCTTGGCTTGCACCAATAGCGAAGGCAAAGGCGCAATCTTTTTCTTTGATAACAATGGTGTACTCAAAAGCCATGAATTTTTGAGTAAATAAAAGTGCAGGCTGCTTTTTCCACAGAAATCCGTCAAAAAGCAGCCTGCACTTTTATTCAATGCACCTCAAATTTAACCAAAATCAAAAAAATTAACAAATCTATACACTTTTCATTTGTTATGGTATATTATTTGTAAAAATAATTTCAAACCAATGCGTGTTTACCCAAACAGCGCATTTTTTATTTTATCGTGAATTAAATTCAAACCAGTACCGCGTTGCCAACTCCCTTATGTACTAGATGTACACGGCAGTCGTTGTCGCCTTGTCCTGATTTAAATTTAATCCACTACATACAAAGGGAATAGCACAATGAAATCAAACAAATGGAATTTAAAACCAATCTGGCTAATGTTAATCGCCCTACCCGCTTGGGCAGACAATGTCCAAGATTTGCCCAACACAACTGTTTCTGGCAAACGCTTGCCCATATCAGGCAGTCAATTAGACAGCGGCAGCAAAGCCACGCTTGATGCAGCTACTTTGCAAACCACTCGTGCGCCATCGCTCGGTCAAACGCTGGAACGCATCAGCGGTGTGCATAACAGCAGCTTTGGCGCGAACAATGGTTTGCCACAAATTCGCAGCTTAACAGGCTCGCGGGTTTACATCAGCGAAAATGGCTTGGGAATTGCCGATATGGCAGCAATGTCGGGCAATATGCCCACCGCGGTTGAGCCATTTTTGGCAGATAAAATTAGCGTGCAAAAATCATCGGCTGCGGTTTTGTATGGTGGCAATGCGGTGGGCGGTGCGGTAACAGTGGAAACAGGTTTGATTCCTAACCAGCTACCCGAACAACCAATTGGCGGCAAAGTAGAAATCAGCGGCGGCTACAACACGCCACACAGCGAGCTATTTCGCTTGGACGGCACAGCTGGCAATGTGGCATGGCATATTGACGGTGCAAACAGCCAAATTTCGGGCTACAAAATTCCATCGTACAACAAAATGGCAGCCTGCCGAGACGGCACAGCAATTATGGGCGACCATTCATTAGAATTGAGTTGCCAAGCCTTTCCGCAATATGAAGAATTTTTCAACAAAGCCCATTTTGCTTATGTAGATAACCGATATTTACAAAAAGGGAAAGATTTTTTAGATGACTGGGGCTTGGGGCTGGGCGATGTCTATAAAGAAAAAAAACCAAACTGGTTTGACAACAGTATGTGGATAAAAAATCCACTCTACGACCCAAATGAAACCGAAGGCTATGGCAAACGCCTGACTGAACTAATCCAAAAATCGCCCGATGTCAAAGGCAAAATGCCCAATAGCCACGCCCATCGACAATCGGCATCGGCTGGCATCAGCTATATTGGCGAGCGTGGTTATATCGGCATGGGCATCAGCCGTTATCGTCATGTTTATGGCGTACCGGGGTATGTTGCCACACTATCAAGCGCAGGCGATGAATTGCGAACCGCTCCTGTAAACATAGATACCACGCAAACTCGTTGGCAAATAGACGCGCAATATCACCCAGCCACGCCATGGTTAGACAATATTCGCGCGCAATTTGCCTACACCAACGCACAAAATAAAGAATTATTGGGCGAACATTTGGCAAACAGCTTAAACAGCCATATACGACAAGCACGATTGGAAGCCAATATCCACCCAACCGATTGGTGGAAAGGCACATTGGGCTTGGATTGGCGCAACCGCAGCACCAACGGTCAAGGCAAAGACCGCTATTTGCCCAACACACGCACCCAAGAATATGGCTTATTCGCGCTACAAAAATTCAGCGCAGGACAATGGTCTGGCGATATAGGCGCACGATATGGCAAAGTACATCAACAAGCCTTTTTGCAGGATTACACCCCTTCACGCGGCTTAACCGAGGGCTATATTAAGCAACACAACAACAAAACCTTTCAGTTGCGAAGTTATCAAGCCAATTTAACGTGGCAGCCTGCACTTTTTTGGCAAACAGGCATTCGCTGGACTCATTCGCAACGCGCACCCGATGTAAACGAATTGTTTGCCAGCAACCGTCATCACGCCATTCTGGCAAACGAACATGGCGACCCACGCTTGAAACCAGAAACCGCCAAAACATGGGAATGGCACAATCAATTCAACATTGGAAATAGCCAAATTAACGTAAACCACTACCAAACCCAATTCCACGATTATTTGTATTTGGGTTCATCTGGCACAACCAAAGACGGACACATGCCATACAAAGAATGGCGACAAGGCGATACCAAAATCAGCGGTTGGGAAGTGGATTGGCAACATCAATTTGATTTAGCAAGCTATGGTAAATTGCAGACACGCGTATTTGCCGATTGGGTTAAAAATCGTGCCGTATCGTGTGGTTCGGACAACCCTGCTCATGCCGATTTTGGTAAATATGTTCGCTGCAAAAACGATGGCGCATACATGCCCAAATTGCCAACCACGCGCTATGGCGTCGGTTTAACGTGGCAAAAAAACGCTTGGAATATTGCCACTTCGCTCACGCATTATCGTCCGCAAAAACACTTGGGGCGCAACGTCAATCCCGAGCCTGATTTGGGCGGCTACACACTGTGGGATTTGTACGCCAGCTACACGCACCATATCGCACAAAGCGAATTGGAATGGTTTGTTGATGCGCGAAATTTGAGCAACACCGAAGCGCGTCCACATAATTCCACGCTTAAATACTTGACACCTTTGGCAGGGCGTTCGGTTCGCGTTGGTTTGAAAATGAGCTTCTAGTTGGTTAATAAAAAGTGCAGGCTGCTTTTTCTACGAAAATCCGTAAAAAAGCAGCCTGCATTTTTATCAATCCATCACATTACAAATTTGGGTTCACAATAATTTTAACCGCAGATTCGTTGTTATGAATCAAACGCTCAAAGCCTTCGGAAATCAATTCGTCCAATTTAATGCGTTGAGTAATAAACGGCTCTAAATTGATTTTGCCTTGCTCTACCAATTTAATCGTTTCCGCATGGTCGTTGCAATACGCGATTGTGCCACGCACGTCCAGCTCTTTCATCACCACGCTGTGAATATTGATGCTAGCAGGTTTGCTCCAAATCGACACAATCACCACTTTTGCCGTTGGGCGACACGCAGCCACCATCGTATCCAATACCGCGTTCACGCTCGAACATTCAAACGCCACATCAACGCCTTGGTTGTCGGTCAATTTCATCACTTCTGCCACCACATCAACTTGCGATGGGTCAAGAATATAATCTGCCACGCCCGACTCTTTGGCTTTTTCTTTACGCGCCGTGCTCAATTCGGTGATGATAACTTTTAAACCTTTGGCTTTTAATACCGCTGCCAACAACAAACCAATCGGGCCTGCACCGCCCACCAAAGCCACATCGCCTGCTTTTGCACCACTGCGTACAAACGCATGATGACCCACCGACAATGGCTCAATCAAAGCCGCTTGGTCCAATGGAATATTGTTGGAAATCGGATGCACCCAACGGCGTTTAACGGCAATTTTTTGCGCCAAACCGCCACCGCAGCCACCCAAACCAATAAAGTTCATGTCTTTGGACAGATGATAATTGCTGCCCTCGCCTGTTGGCACGTCATCATGCACAATATAAGGCTCAACCACGACGTGCTGACCCACTTGAATATCGGTCACGCCCTCGCCCACGGCATACACCACGCCCGAAAATTCGTGACCCATTGTCACAGGCACAGATTCGCCCGAAATGGGGTGTGGATGTCCGCAAGGCGGAATAAAAATCGGGCCTTCCATAAATTCATGTAAGTCTGTACCACAAATACCGCACCAAGCGACATCAATACCCACTGTGCCAGGGGCAACAACAGGTTCTGGAATATCTTCAATGCGAATATCGCCACGGTCATAAAAACGTGCTGCTTTCATAGTTACTACTCCATAGTGGTTGGGAAATCGATGAAATTTGATTATATTGTAGCAAAATTTCGCAGGCGGTTTTTGACAAATTGATACATTTTACAATTCGTTATTATATATCATAAGCCATTGTATTCAATAAAAATTTACTATGGTGGATTAAATTTAGATTAGGACAAGGCGACAACGACCGCCGTGTACAGCTAGTACATGAGGGAGTCGGCAACGCTGTACTAATCTAAATTTAATTCACTATATATTTAATGCAAATCAAAGACACAATAAAAAGTGCAGGCTACTTTGCCCATTTTCAGCAAAAAGCAGCCTGCACTTCTTGTTTTATAGTTGATGCAATAATTTTTTAATACAAGGCGACAATGCCCGCCGTGTACGAATAGTACATAAGGGCGTTGGCAACGCAGTATTAAAAGATAAGTGCATTAACTATATTACTTCAACTTTGCCAACAATTTATCATGAATGCCGCCAAATCCGCCATTAGACATCACCAAAATATGGTCGCCCGATTTCGCCGCCGCCACAATCGCATTCACAAATTCATCAAAATCCTTGCCAACGTGCAATTTGTTGCCCAACGGTACAAGCGCGTCCGCCACGTCCCAATCCACGCCGCCAGTATAACAGAAAACTTGGTCGGCATTTTTCAGGCTGCCTGAAAGTGCGGTTTTCATCGTGCCGAGTTTCATTGTGTTGGAACGTGGCTCTAATACGGCAATGATTCGCGCCGCGCCCACTTTGTCGCGCAAACCTGCCACAGTCGTGGTAATCGCGGTCGGGTGATGCGCGAAATCATCGTAAACGGTAACCCCATTTTCCACGCCTTTGATTTCCATGCGGCGTTTCACGTTTTTGAATTGGCTCAACGCTTCGCAGGCTGCCTGAACGCTCACGCCAACGTGTCGCGCTGCCGCAATCACGGCTAATGCGTTCATGCGATTGTGTTCGCCGAGCAATTCCCACGCGATGTGTCCAACGTGTTCGCCTTTGAAATGTACGTCAAAACTGCCGTCCGCACCCACGTTCGCAATTTGCCAGCCAGCCTGATTGCCAAACCATTCAATCGGTGTCCAACAGCCACGCTCAATGGTCTCGTGCAGCGATTCTTCGCGCCCATTTGCCACGATTAAGCCTTGATTGGGAACGGTGCGAACCAAGTGATGAAATTGCGTTTGAATCGCGTGTAAATCGGGGAAAATGTCGGCGTGGTCGTATTCTAAATTGTTCAAAATCGCGGTGCGTGGGCGATAGTGGACAAATTTGCTGCGTTTGTCAAAAAACGCGGTGTCGTATTCGTCCGCTTCAATTACGAAAAACGCGCTGTCGTTTTGCGGCAAACGTGCGGAAACGCTGAAATTTTGCGGTACGCCGCCAATCAAAAAACCTGCGCCATAACCTGCATATTCCAACACCCACGCGAGCATGGAAGCGGTGGTTGTTTTGCCGTGTGTGCCAGCTATGCCCAGCACCCACATTTTGTGCAACACGTTTTCAGCCAGCCATTGCGGTCCTGATGTATAGGGCAGATTTTTGTTCAAAATGCCTTCAATCACGTCCATGCCGCGCTTGGCGACATTGCCAATCACATACATATCGGCTTTAAATTCATCAAGTTGCGCTGCATCAAAGCCTTCATACACGGTTACGCCCAATTCTTCTAATTGCGTACTCATCGGCGGATACATTTTCGCATCGCAGCCTGTAACTTTGAAACCTGCTTCTTTGGCGATTCGCGCCAGTCCGCCCATAAATGTGCCGCCAATGCCGATGATGTGAATATGTTGCATGATGAAATCTCGTGTTAAAAATAAGCGCGATTATACCCCCGACAAGCCAAAAGCAGCCTGCAAATTATCCAACAAATTCTGCAATTCTTTTGGCAAATCCGCCTTTAAATGCAATTTCTCGCCCGTCAAGGGGTGATTCAATTCCAAAACAAAAGCATGTAAAAACATACGTTTCAGCCCCAATTTTTGCAAACGCTTATTCGCCTGATAATCGCCATAACGCTCATCGCCCGCAATCGGGCAATTTTGCGATTGCATGTGTACGCGAATTTGATGCGTCCGCCCTGTCTTCAAAGTCGCTTCAACCAAACTCAACGCCGAAATCCCAACCGAATGCATCAGGCTGCCTGAAAACGTATTCAACACGCGAAAAATCGTGTGCGCCGATTGCCCGTCCGCATCAGAGCCAACGCGCACCATTTTTTCGCCATTCGCGCCCGTGTATTTAATCAATGGCAGTTTCACATGGCGATTTTCAGGCTGCCATGTCCCCACGCCCAACGCCAAATAAATCTTTTTCGGGTGGTCGTTTCGCAGCATTTCATGCAATTTAACCAACGCAGAACGCTTTTTCGCAATCATCAACAAACCGCTTGTGTCGCGGTCAAGCCGATGAACCAATTCCAAATATTTCGCGTCAGGGCGCGATTGGCGAAGCTGCTCAATCACGCCAAAACTCACGCCCGAACCGCCATGCACCGCCACACCGCTCGGCTTGTTAATTACAATCATCGCATCATCTTCAAAAACGATGTCAAATTCACGCGCAGGAATGGGCGCATTTTTCAGGCTGCCTGAAACATCTTTTTCCGCAATGCGAATCGGCGGAATACGCACTAAATCTTTATTTTCAATGCGATAATCGGGTTTCACGCGCCCCTTGTTTACGCGCACTTCGCCAGCGCGAATAATGCGATGAATATGGCTTTTGGGTACGCCTTTTAATATTTTAATCAGATAGTTATCAAGGCGTTGCCCTGCTTCATGTTCTTGAATGGTAATGTGATTGACTATTTCTTTGCTAATTTGGGGCATTTTCTCTATAATCCGAAACTTGTTTTAGCAGCATTTAGGCTGCCTAAAACACGGTGTTTGCAAGTGATACGGCTTTGATTTAATGTGAAAAATGATTTTTAGGCAGCCTGCACACCGATTGATTGCTAAAAAGCCGTATGTCGCCATTTTACAAAAAAAGTAATTTACACGTTTTCCTTTTTGTTGCCACAAGCCTACGGCAGCGAAAATATTGTTTGAAATATAAAAATTAGACGATGGCTTAAACATTATTCATTTAAATAAAATAACTTTCAGGCAGCCTGAAAATACATAACCAAAATATTATTGTAGGATGGGCATTGCCCACCAAAATCAGCGTTAATGTGATACTTAAATGGTGGGCAATGCCCACCCTACGGAATACGTTTTGTATTTAAAGCAGCCTGCAATTTTCAAAAACGCTCTTTATTATCGTCAAAACTGCACACATCGCAGCGCGTATTTTCCGCGCCAACACGCGAGCAGTTATCAAACCGAAAACGTGTTAATCTTTTGAAAATAAAGGTATAACATGAAAAGAATGCTCTTCAATGCCACGCAAGCCGAAGAATTGCGAGTGGCAATCGTTGATGGACAAACCCTATTGGATTTGGACATTGAAACACTCGGCAAAGAACAACGCAAAGGCAATATTTACACAGGCGTGGTAACGCGCATTGAACCGTCTTTGGAAGCGTGTTTTGTGGATTACGGCACAGACCGCCATGGCTTTTTGCCATTTAAAGAAATTTCACGCGCTTATTTCCGCGATTACGAAGGCGGCAAGGCGCGTATTCAGGACGTGTTGAAAGAAGGCACGCAACTGATTGTGCAAGTTGAAAAAGATGAACGCGGCAACAAGGGCGCAGCTTTGACGACTTATATTAGTTTGGCGGGTCGTTATTTGGTGCTGATGCCAAATAATCCGCGTGGCGGTGGTGTGTCGCGCCGTATTGAAGGCGAAGACCGTGCTGAATTGAAAGAAGCGATGGCGCAATTAGATGTGCCAAACGGCATGAGCATTATTGCGCGGACGGCTGGCATTGGTCGTAGCGCGGAAGAATTAAACTGGGATTTCAATTACCTGCTGCAATTATGGCGTGCGATTGAAGACGCGGCAGCCGCGCATAAACAGCCGTATTTGTTGTTTATGGAAAGCTCGCTTGTGATTCGTGCGATTCGCGATTATTACCGCCCTGATATTAGTGAAATTTTGGTAGATAATCCCGAAGTTTACGAGCAAGTGTCTGAATTTATGAGTTATGTGATGCCGAATAATTTGTCGCGGCTGAAACTCTATGAAGACCACACGCCTTTGTTTTCGCGCTTGCAAATTGAGCAGCAGATTGAAACGGCGTTTGCGCGTTCGGTGAATTTGCCAAGCGGCGGTGCGATTGTGATTGACCACACAGAAGCCCTTGTTTCTATTGATGTAAACTCGGCGCGTTCTACTCGTGGCTCGGACATTGAAGAAACGGCTTTCCGCACGAACATGGAAGCGGCGGAAGAAGTGGCGCGTCAAATGCGTTTGCGCGATTTGGGCGGCTTGGTTGTGATTGATTTCATTGACATGGAAGACGCGAAACATCAACGCGATGTGGAAACAACTTTGCGTGATGCGCTGAAAAAAGACCGTGCGCGTGTGCAAATGGGTAAATTATCGCGTTTTGGTTTGTTGGAATTGTCACGCCAACGCTTGCAGCCTGCTTTGGCGGAAAGCAGCCATATTGCGTGTCCGCGTTGTGCTGGCACGGGTGTGATTCGCAGTATTGAATCGACTGCGCTGCACGTTTTGCGCTTGATTCAAGACGCGGCGATGAAGGAAAATACAGGCGAAGTTCACGCGCAAGTGCCTGTTGATGTGGCAACTTTCTTGTTGAATGAGAAACGCGCTGAATTGTTTGGCATGGAAGAGCGTTTGGACGTGTCGGTTATTTTGATTCCTAATCCGAATTTGGAAAATCCGCATTACGAAATTTCGCGTATTAAAGTTGATGATGTAGATGAAAATGCCGACCCAAGCTATAAACGTGTGGCTGAACCTGAAAAATCCGACAGCGTGCCGTTTGCCAACAAAAAAGGCGAAAAAGCGGCACGTCCCGAACCTGCTGTACGCGGTTTGAAACACGCAACCCCTGCGCCTACGGTGAACGAAAATAAATCGTGGTGGTCTAGCTTTAAGGGCTGGCTGAAACGCTTATTTACAGGTAGCGACAGCAAACCTGAAACGGAGAAAAAAGCGGTTTCAGGCAGCAAAAAAGACGGTAATCGTAAACGCAATAACCCTAATCGCCGTGCGCGACCCAAATCAACACGCGATGAAAACGCTGCGCCAAGCGAAAACGGCAATCAACGCACCAATCGCAAAGCGAACAATCGTCAGCGCGATGCGGAAAAAGAACGCCCTGTTGATACCAATGCCACACCAGCGATGCCAGAGCAACGTGTTGAGAAATCGCGCCCCAAAAATGAGCCGAATCCACGCAAGCAGCCTGCAAAATCGCCAGCGGAATTGAATCCAGCAGCAACGGAATCGACTAATCAAGCGGCTGCGAATCCGAAAAATCGCCCACAAAAAGCCAAAAAAGAAAAACCTTTGGTGGTGAACTTGGGTGGCGAAAAACGTAGCAAATACGACCGTCGCAATAACCAAAAACCGCGTGGCATTCCATCGGCAGCCAAAATCGAGCATTACCTGGATTTGAACCATGTGAGCGCGATTGTGGAAGATGGCATCGCACACGTTGTGGCGCAATATCCTGATTTGGCAGCCGATAGCACATTGATTAAACGCCAAACGGTTGCGGTTGATGTGATGAACGAAACGGTTGAGACCGTTGCGCCTGCTGCCATTGCATCAAATTATGCAGATGAAAGCACCGAAGTGGTGCAGGCTGCTTTGTTGGTGCGCGATGCGGTGGAAACGGTGTTGCCTGAAATGGTTGATGCAGACAATTCTGCTTCTGTGCCTGAAACCGAAATCAGCGAAACCGCGCCAACCGCGTTGTTGCAGGCGATTGAAGAAGATTCGGAGCATGAAAAACCCGAAGAAACGGCAATCGAACCTGTTGCCGCAGAACCTGTGGCGCAGGCTGCTTTGGTTGAGCCAGCTACGCCTATTATCAACAAAACTTCACGCGAAGAAGCGGTGCAACTGGCAGCGGCGTCGGGCTTGATTTTGGTGGAGACCAGCGTGGGCGCATTGATTGCGGCTGCGGCACGTCTTGACCCGCCTGCTGCGCCTGTGTTGCACTATGCCGACCGCCCGAAAGTGCAGGCTGCTTCTGCACCGAGCGAGATGATTCAGGTGGAAACGATTAAGTAAATCAACATGCCCATTTGCAGCAGTTAAGCAAATGGGCGTTTCATGCTTGGATAGACGATGAATACCCCCTACCCTACCCCCGATTTTGAACAAAAAATCACGCCGCCCGAGCAACTGGCGCAAAAATTGGCGCAACTGCCGCGCCCTTTGGTGTTTACCAACGGTTGCTTTGACATTGTGCATCGCGGACACGTTAGCTATCTTGCCCAAGCGCGGGCGTTAGGTGCGAGCCTTGTGTTGGCGTTGAATACCGATGAATCGGTCAAGCGACAAGGCAAAGGCGATGACCGCCCGATTAACTCACTTGCCAATCGTTCGGCGGTGATGGCGGCTTTGGCGAGCGTGGACGTGGTAACGTGGTTTGACAGCGACACGCCAGCCGATTTAATCGCGCAAGTGCAGCCCGATGTGCTGGTTAAAGGCGGCGACTGGCAACCCGATGCGATTGTAGGTGCAGCAGAAACCTTGGCGCGTGGCGGACAGGTTCACAGCATTCCGTTTTTGCATCAGACTTCTACGACTAAAATGTTGGCGAAAATTCGTCAGTAATTTAATCACATAAAAAGTGCAGGCTGCTTGTATTCAAAAGCAGCCTGCACTTTTTGTACGCGCTTATTCTGTTTTACGCCAATCGTTTGTTTTAATTTGAAATGCCGACACAAACGCAATCACGGCAACCACAAACGCGCAAGCCATCGCTAGATGAATGCCGTTTAACATGTCTTGCTGCGGATTGGTCGCTTGGCTCATTTTTTCGCCAATGCTGGTCATGCCAACAAAAAACGCTGCGCCCAATGCACCTGCAATCGGGTTGAGTGTGGTTAAAGTACTCGCGCCATGCGGATTGAGTTCACGTGGCAAAGCGTTTAATCCGTGCGTTTCGCCTGTAATACATGCGCTGACGCTGACTGCCATGGCGGTAAACAAAATTGTTAAAACGATGGTGTTGGTTTGTAAATCCAAAAATGTCCACATCGCGCCCAATGAACCGAGCAGCGCAATCGTGGCTGGGATTAACATGAATCGTCCGCCTTTTTTGTCTAGCAATGCGCCAAAAAGTGGGGCAGCAATCGCTTGGGCGATACTGGCTGGCATGAGCATTAAGCCTGTGGCTGTGCCTGTCATCAATAAAACTTGTTGCGTGTACATGGGGAAGAGTAATTCCATGCCCAAAAACAGAAACGAGCCGCACACCAAAATAATGGCGACATAACGGAATTGTTTGAACTCGAACACGCGTAGATTGAGCAATGGCACATCTAGCGTGAGTTGGCGTTTCACGAAAAAGGCGATAATCATCAAAGAAATAATCATCACGGCGACGAATACGGCTAACGGTAAAGATTCAAAATTGCTGCTGGCGTACACCAAACCGCCAAAACCTAGTATTGACGCAATCACTGACGGAATATCTACTTTGGGTTTGGTGATGTCGCTCAGGTTTACGGTTAAGAATTTGCTCACTAATAGCATCGCCAACACCATAAAAGGAATGGTCAGCCAGAACAGGTAACGCCAGCTTAGGTGGTCGATAATCACGCCTGAAATGGTGGGACCCATGGCTGGGGCAGCGGTGAACATCATGGTAATCACGCCCATGGCTTTGCCGCGTTGATTGGGTGGGAAAATGGTTAAGATGCCGTTAAACAAAATGGGGACGAAAAACGCGGCGGCAATCGCTTGAAACACGCGCCCAAACATCAACACGGGAAAATTAGTGGCGAATATGCAAATGAGTGAGCCAACAATGAAAATAGTCTGCGTAATCAAGACCATTTTTCGGGTTTCAAGCCATTGAATGAGGTTGGCGGTGATTGGGGTGAACGCGCCCATAATCAGCAAAAAGCCTGTGGTGAGCCATTGGACTGTGGTTTTATCAACATGAAAATCTGCCATTATTTTGGTTAGCGCGACGTTGAGTAAGGTGTCGTTCAGGTAGCCGAAAAATGCGCCGATGAATAGTGTGAATACGATGATTTTGCTAGGAAAATTGGGATTTTCGCTGAAATAGGTTTGATTGGGGTTGTCTTCTATGTGGTGCATAATTGAATGATTAGAATGAAAAAAGGCGGTATTCTAGCAGATAGGACAAAGCAGCCTGCACATTTAAGTTGCAGGCTGCTTTTTTACAGAATTTCAAATAATCGCGCCAACAGCACGTCTTTTAATATCTGACACGTTGCAGGCTGCTTGAACAGCGCAACCAAATCTGCGTCCAATTCCACATATTCCACGACTTCGCACAAACTGGAAAAGGTTTTCATGCGGTGTTTGTTTTCAAACTCGGATTCGCTATCTGGTTTGAGATGAAATCGCCAAAACGGTTCAGATTTCATGTGATACAAGGGCATGCCGAAGTTCATTTTATGATGCGAATTTTGTACCCACAACACCCATTGTTGTTCAAATTCTTGTTTTAATTCATCGCTTAAAATGATTTTTTCTGTGTGTAGGCTGCTTTTTTCATACAACGCCACAACTGCGAGCATCAGAATAAATTTATGTGGCGATTTGTTGTTTTTGTGCGTGAAATTGGTGTGTAGTTGTCTAAAACCATTCGCGTAATAAAACAATGATTGATGATTCATTCTGCGTCCAATTCTGCTTGTAGCTGCTGCAAAATGTCGGCTGCGTTCAAATCCAGCGCATGACAATATTCCACAAATTCAAATACATCTAATCTTCTGTCGCCTGTTTCCACTTTGCCGATAAACGAATGCACCACGTCTAATTTTTCCGCCAATGCGCGTTGCGACAATCCTAAATCTAGTCGCCGCCGAATAAGGAGTTGTCGCAACTTCATGTGTTCTGTGGAATGTATGGATAAACGTGGGTTTCTCATTGCACCAATTTTAGGTACAATCCGCATTGCACCTGTTTTAGGAGCAAATAAGATTAAAACGATGAAATGAACCACAAAAATGACTGTTATCCCGATTCAAACCCTTTCGCCTTTTGATGAAATCCGACAAAACATTGCTGATGAATATTTAAGCATGGCGCAGCATTACCCTTGGATTGTTACATTTTCGGGTGGCAAAGACAGCACTTTGGTGGCTCATCTTGTTTTTGAAATGCTGTTGTTATTGCCGCCGTCTTTGCGTCAGCGAAACGTGTATTTCGTGTCCAATGACACGCTAGTGGAAAGTCCGCTTGTCGTGCAACACATGCGCAACGCGCTGAATACGATTTTGAACGCAGCAGAAATTTTCAGGCTGCCTGTAACTGGGGAAGTAACTGTTCCAAAATTGCAAGAAACCTTTTGGACATTGTTGATTGGTAAAGGTTATCCCACGCCAAACCGTTCCATGCGTTGGTGTACCGACCGCCTGAAAATTCAACCAACCAGCGGCTACATCAAGCAAAAAGTGGATGAAAACGGCGCAGCAATCATCGTATTGGGCGTGCGAAAAGATGAATCGTCCACACGCAAAGCCAGCATTGAACGCCATCAAAATTTAGAAAATTCCAATCTCACGCCACACAATGATTTGCCCAATGCGTTTGTTTATCGCCCGATTGTGGATTTGAGTACCGATGATGTGTGGGAATTTCTCGCAACGAACAATCCGCCTTGGGGCGGTACGCATGGCGATTTGATTCGTTTGTATCGTGAAGCGGCAGGCGGCGAATGTCCGATTGTGTTATCGCAGGAAGAAGCCCCAGGCTGCGGCACAAATTCCAGTCGTTTTGGCTGCTGGACTTGCACGGTGGTGAATAAAGACCGCAGCCTGCAAGGCTTTGTTGATGTAGGAAAAACGGAATTTTTGCCATTGATTGAGTTTCGGGATTGGTTAGTGGAGATTCGCAATAAGCCCGAATATCGCCAAATGGAACGGCGCAACGGGCGCGTGGAATACAAAAACGGGCAACACATTCCCGGCCCGTTTACCGTTGAAGCGCGAAAAATGATGTTGGATAAATTATTGGAAGTGCAGGCTGCTTTTGGCGCGGAGCTGATTTCTGATAAAGAAATTGAATGGATTAAACAAACTTGGGCAAAAGACGTGATTAACGCCCACTCTCGGAGCAAAAAATGAAAGCAGAAGTACAAGAAAAATTAGAACATTTGATGTTGTGGCAAGATGAAACAGCGCGTTCATTGTTGCGTCAAACCGCTGTTGAATTTCAAGTACCCGAAGATGCGTTAGCCGAATTGCTGGCATGGGAAATGGCGCAACAAGAACGTGGCCGCGCCGACAATCGCCGTGCCACTTTTGATGATGTGCTGGGCAATACAGATTATTGGAAAGAGTAAAACCATGTGGATTAGCAAAATTAAATTACACAATTTCAAATCGTATGCCGATGCAGAATTTACGTTCCCGGAACCGCAAAACGGCAAAAACTTGGTGTTGATTGGCGCAGAAAACGGACACGGCAAAACCACGCTGCTCGAAGCAATTTATTTGGGTTTATATGATGCCGATGCGATTGTGCATTTGAATCGCGCAGGTTTAAATTCGCAAGAACACAGCTATCCACGTTTTATCAATCAAGCCTTATTTCATCAAGCCCAAGCGCGTCGTGGCAATCACACCATGTCGGTGGAATTAGAAATTAGCCTACGCAGTCGTGATGTGGTGCATACACTAAAAATCGCGCGTAAATGGTATTTTGATGCCAACCGCAATTTCTCATATTCTGCCGAAAATTCGCGTGAATATGCGCTTTGGTATATGCGTAACGACCAAAGTGGCAAAAAACTGATTCCTCCTTCACAACAACGCAACTTTTTTAGCCGCTTTGCTCCCCCATCGGATTACGCACCATTTTTCTTTTTTGATGGCGAAAAAATTGTGCAAACCGCCGCACAAAGTGGTGCAGGCATTTGGCTAAAAGATGCGTTGATGGGTTTGCTGGGCATTACATTGCTCAATCAACTTAAAGAAAGTTTAAGTCAATTTCGCACTCAAAATATTTCCGCCAGTGCTTCTGCCAAAGTGCAGGCTGCTTTAAAAGAAGCGGAAAGCAAATTGATTCAAGCAGAAGCCATTTTGCAAGAAGAACGCGAAAAACAAGAAACCCTGCTCAATCAAATCAATGAATACACCCAACGCCGAGATACATTAACGCAAACATTGGGCGGAAGCAGCAGTATTGTGCATACCGAAGACCTTGCCAAAGCGCAAAAAGAAGCCGAAATCATGCAGCAAAAATTCCGCGATACGATGAAAGAAGCGGTATTAGCCATGCCATTGGCGTTTTTACCGCAAGCGCGATTGGATAAATTGGATTTACAACTGGAAAAAGAAGCCAACCGTTTGGGCTACGAAAGCAATAAAGACCAAATTGGCGATAAAGTTGATGATTTTTGGAATAAATTTCAAAACAGCGACAAAGTAAAAGAAGTGCTGGGGCGTTCTGCACAAACCATTTTATCCGATGAACTAATGAAAGACGCGGTGCGAGAATGCTGGAATAGCTTGTTTTATCCGCTGCCTGAAAATTGCGCCGAACAAATTGAACACAATTATTTATCGCCCAGTGCATCGGTAGATATTCGCAATCAAATCCGTCAATTAAGCGCATCGCCCCTGTCTAATATTGGCGAAATTTTGGATAACATCAGCGAACAAGAACGCATTGCACAAGACATGGCAAGCAAAATTGCCATGCTCAAAGGCACAGGCAACGATGAATTAGTGGAAGAATTAGAGCAAGTTCATCACGCATTGGACGATTTAAATGGCAAATTAGGCGGCGCGCGCACCAAATGTGAGCAAGAAGAAAAAAATACCCACCGCTGGCAACTTGAAGTAGAACGACTGCGCCAAGAATCTGCCAATAATTCGCCACAGCACCAAAAATCCGAACGCGCCAAACGCATGGAGCAAATGATTGAAAGTCTCGCCAATAAATTGCTGCAAACCAAAGCCAATGATTTGGGCAACATCGCCACCAAATTGCACAAAAATATTGCACACGACCCACGTATTCAACGCATTGAAGTACAAGCAGGCGGACAACTGGGTTTGTATGGTAGCAATGGCGAAAAAATTCAGGCTGCCCTATCCGCAGGACAAATGCAAATTTTGATTATGTCGCTGGTATCGGCATTGGCACAAGTTGCCCGTTATCACGCACCAATGGTAATTGATACACCGCTTGCACGTTTAGATGCAGGACACCGCCAAGGCTTGTTCAACCATTGGACATGTTTGCCGCAACAAGTGATTTTATTATCGCAAGATACCGAAATCACCACCGAAGTCCGTCAAGAGCTGGCTAAACACATTTGCAGCACCTATTTAGTACGCGCCAAATCGTTGCCAACAGGCGGCGCACAGTCCCATGTACTTGCCAATCAATATTTTAATTAAGGGAAAACAATGTCCTATCAAGTCAATACCGCAACAGGCTGGGATACAGAATGGTTTCACGAATTGATGAAACCCAGAATCAAAGGCAGCCTGAAAAGCCAAGAAGTTCGCAAAGAATTAGCCAATCAAGGCGCATTGCCCGCTTTTGATAATAACTATGACTGGGCGATGTTTTGCATTGCATATTGTTTTGCAAAAGATTTAATACCACATTTAGAAACCGCACCCGATGCCAAAGGCAGCGAAATCCCCAATTTTGAAACCTGTTTTCAAAAAGAAGCGCGATTGTGGCTGGCTTATTTAAGCGATGCCCTATTTGAATTGAAACAAGGCAAACCTTGCACGCGAGATGATTTGTATCAATTTATCCAAGATTTGTGGCACACAGGCGCAGTTGAGCTGGAAAAGCGGTGGTATACCTATCGCAAAAACAACGAGCATTCTGAATTGGACGCACAAAAACAATTTTTGGAAGAATTGGCAAAATTAGCGCAAAAACATTCCAATTCACGCAAAAAAACCGCACCAAGCAGCCTGCAAAATAATGACCATTCAGACCACGAAAACAGCATTGTATTAGATGCCGAAATCGTCAAAAAAGCCTTGGAACGCGCAAAATTAGCTGCCGAAAAAGTAGAACTCATCGCCAATGGCTTGCGCTATGGCTGCTTTCGTGTGCAACTCAAACAAGCCAGCGATTTGGACAGCAACGAAAGTAAACAAAAAACCTTACGCAGCGAACTCAATATTGCCGACCATGCTTTACGCATAGAACGCAATACCAGTTGCGGTACGCTTTATACATTTGATTTGAAAATCTTGCGTCCGCGCAAAGAATGGCGCGATTTTGGCAAAGCCGAATTTCAGGCTGCCTTAACGCAATTTCAGCGCAAAAACGAAAAATTGCCCGTGTGCATTGGCATTGACGAAGCAGGCAACACACAATTTGCCGATTTAACCGATGCGCCGCATTGCGTTGTCGCTGGCGAAACCAAATCAGGCAAATCCGTGTTTATCCGCGCCTTGTTGCACAGTTTGTGTCAATTAAATTCAGAAAAAGACGTGAAATTGTATATTCTCGACCCCAAGCGCGTAGACTATCAAGAATTTAAGCGTTATCCACATTTAGTAGGCGGCAACGTCATCACAGAAATTGATGAAATGGTGCAAACCTTGCATGATTTGGTTGATGAAATGGAAGAGCGATATAGCTTATTGGAAGCACATCACAAAAACAAAGTCAGCGATTTAGCCGACCATGCCAGACCGCCTTATTGCGTGGTTTTAGTAGAAGAAGCAGGCGATTTATTTGATGCCGACAAATCCGCCGAAGAGCCTTTGGTACGATTAGCGCAAAAAGCACGCGCAGCAGGGATTCATCTAATCGTGGCAACACAACGCCCTGATTCTGCAACATTAAGCGGACGATTGCGCGACAATCTCAATTCCAAAGTTGCCTTGCGTGTTGGCAAACACCAATCGTCTAATATCATCTTGGGCGAATCGGGTGCGGAAGGATTAGCAGGCTATGGCGACCATTTAATTAAATGGGACGGCAGCGAAACGCGCTTTTTACACGGCTACAACATATAAAAAAGCAGCCTGCACTTTAATTATGTGCAGGCTGCTTTTTATTATTCCCCATCTTTCAACGCATCAAATTTCGCTTTCATAGTCGGATTTTTGCGCGTCAATTTCTTCACCGTCAAATCTTCCGCCTTATCATTCGCCAAACGCAAATTATTTTCCGCCCCCAGCAAATCCGCTTTTGTCTTTTCCAAATGCTTAATTGTCTCGTCAATATGCTTGATTGCCGACTGAAATTTCTCGCTCGCCAAACGATAATTGCGATCAAACTTCTCACGGAAATCGTCCAGCTCACTTTCAAAGTTTGTAATATCAATATTCTGTGCGCGCATCGTCGCCACTTCCTGCTTGTATTTCAGTGCATTCAGCCCCGAATTACGCAGCAGCGAAATCATCGGCAAGAAAAACTGAGGGCGCACTACATACATTTTCGGGAACAAATACGACACGTCCACAATCCCATCGTTATACAAATCGTTATTGCCCTCCAGCAACGACACCAGCACCGCATATTCACAGCCTTTTTCACGGCGGTCTTTGTCCAATTCTTTCAGGAAATCCACGTTTTTCTTTTTGGTTGCCGTGCCATCGTTTTCATTTTTCATTTCAAACATAATGGAAACGATTTCGCTGCCCTGCCCGTCTGTTTCGCGGAAAATATAATCGCCCTTGCTGCCTGAAGACGCGTCGTTGTCCTTGCCGAACTGCGCCTGCGGAAACGCCATCGCACGCACACGGTTGAACTCGTTTTCACAATGCAATTCCAAGCTCTCGCCGACCATTTTTGTGGACTGCTTCGCCTTGAAATCTCTATAAGCTGCAATCTCTTCATCTTTAATTTTCAAAACCATTTGAAATTTATCTTGCAGCGCACGTTGTTCTGATTCATTTTTTGATTCACTCAATTTCAGTTGAGTCTCTAAATCCAGCACCTCGCGTTCTTTTGCCGCCAATGCTTGGCTAATCGCCAAATCACGCTCCAAATTCATACGCTCAACCAACGCAGCATTTTGTGCGCGCAGTTGCTCAATTTCGCGTTCACGCGTTGCCAAATCCGCTTTCAGGCTGCCTGAAACTTCAGCAACGGCCAATTGTCTGTCTTTTTCATGCGATGCTAATTGGCTGTTTAATTGGGCGATTTCAGCATTTTTTTGCGCTAAGGTTTGTTCAAATTGCGTTTGTGCTTTCGCTTGTTGCAATGCCAATTCGCTTTTGGCTTGGGCTTGGTGTTGCACTAATCGCTCGTGAATTTCGGCTTGAAATTCTTGCGTGCGGACTTGGTTTAAGATGTCGGCATAACTGGCTTCGTTAATCGTGAACGCGGTTTGGCAATGGGGGCATTTGATTTCGTGCATGAAAGTCCTTTTAATTAATAACATATTGGATAAAATTTGGTGGTGTCCTGAAAAGTGTGCTGCAAAACTAAACAATGCCAAAGTGAATATCAAAGAAAGCTAAATCAAAAACTTTCTTGTGATAAAACATACTTTTAGAAAAACAACACGTTTTTCTAAACGCTCGCCTTACTTTGTGCCGTAAACGACAGTTATTACCCTCAATGCCAACTGTGTGTTGCTTACCAACTAGATGTCATTCTTCATTTGAAAAGACATTTAAAAATGCAGCCCAGTCATCGGTCGCAATTCTGTCATAGGTTACACGCAACTCTTTCAAACGCCGTTTGAGTGCTCGCGCTGTTGCTAAATCGCGCTTACCCCAAACGTAAGCGACAATTTCGCCACTTTCTCTGTGATAGGCATAGACTAGCCACACTTTATTAGACTTGTTACCGACAAATGTCCAAAACTCGTCTATTTCAAGTGTAGAGTAATGTTTTTGTTTAGGAAATGGCTCAAACTCATGGCGTTTTAAGGCAGCCTGAACTTTGTCTTTGCTGTAACCCGTAATTGCTGCAATATCGCGAATACCACAACCTCTAACGGTCATTCTCCAAACCTGTTCATCAGCTTTGGAATGACAACCCTTATAGGTAAGGTTATGGTCGCCAATAAAATTACGGCAGCAATCTTTACAAAAATACTTTTGTTTACGATTGCCAGAGTAGCCATTTTTCTTTATATTTTGTCCTTGGCAGCGAGGACAAGTTAGAGTTATTTCTGTTTTCACACACTCAAATATACTCTGTTTTCGCTGCTTTTTTATTGCTTATTTTTTACAGCACACTTTTCAGAACACCACCTAAAATTCATCTAGCAGTAGATGCACATGGCAATCCTTTGGAATTTATCATTACTGACGGTTCGGTACATGATGTTAAAGTTGCACCTGAATGGATTGCTAAATTGGATTTAAGTGAAACATCAATAGTTTGTGCAGACAAGGGTTATGATTCAGAACCTTTGCGTGAACAAATTGAAGCTGAAGATACTCATGCAAATATACCAGTAAAATCAAATAATAAGAAAAAAGGTAATCATCATATGGACTGGCATTTATATAAATGTCGCCATGTTGTGAAAAACCAATTTAACAAAATTAAAAACTACCGAGCTATTGCTACACGGTTTGATAAACTAAAGCGAAATTATGAAAATAATGTCGCTCTAGCCCTTGCGTATCAATGGCTCAAGCTATGAATGTTCAACAAGACCTATATAGTTCCATCTATATTTTTAATTACTTCAGCTTGCCAACCTTTCTCAGCAAGTGTTGCAATACACTCTACTAATGTTTCTTCATAAGGAGAATAATCTTTAGCCAAACTAGGTCGCACATAAATTTCTATTCCCTCATCTGTATTGATGAAAGCAAAGTTTTTTTTAGTATATTTCGGATAAGTTAATATACCTTGAAATCTTTTTGCCACATTTTCAATTTCATTTTGATTATCTGATAGCAGTACCTGATTTGGGAATCTTGAATCTTTTTCAGATGAACTAAATACCAAATCTACAAAATCCCCAACTTTCAAAGAAGTGAGTATTTCATATCTATCGTGGTATAGTGGTATACCATCATCGACTGAAATACGCGCAAAACTAAATTCTCTTTCTTGATTTTGATTTGTGTTATGAATATATCCTTTCTTAACAATCATTTGTTCTTTTAATGATGAATTTTCACGATAAATAGATTTTTCATCATTTTTATCTAATTGATTATTGTAAATAAAATCAAAAAACTCTTTTACATCAAACAAAATGAAATAGGCTAAATTTACACCTGCAACTTTAATTGTTGCAATTTTTCTACCCGTGTTGGGACAAGTATCTTGGCATAATCGCTCATCAAACGAAATACATACTTTAGGTTTGAAAAATACTTGATTATCTGACTTTTCAATATCGTATAAAAAATTTATGTATAAATCAGATACAATACTATTTTGTGTATTTTCAAAATCCTTAACTGATAAATGCTTATCATATTGAATAATATCGTAAATAGTACTTTCTACTATCTCATTAATGATTGGTTTTGCAATTTGTTCAATAAACTCCTGATATTTATTACCTTGCAATCCAAATACAAAATCACTTTTAAATATTTCAGTCATTTAAGATAAATCTCCTGAATTTTAGGAAAATTTAATTTTACAATCTGGATTCCACAATTTAAATCTGTAACAGAAAGAATAATTTCCTCATGTTTAATATCATAAAAAGGAAGACCAAATTGACTAACTATTTCATCATTTATGCTTTTAGATAAACAAAATTCATATAAATTAGATTTTATAATACTTAAATTAATTCTGGGATCTTTTCGAAATTCTGGATTATCAAAAACTGTATAGGAATAATACTTCCAATCTACAATATATTTTACATTCTTTAGCCCTTGCTTGGATTTATTTCCTTTATTTAGTATATTTTGGTATATTTCCTCATAAATAGTTTCATCAATATTTTTCAAAATAAAATGATATTTATTTTTAGGATCATATTGATACCCCTTTAATTTATTGTGATTATTTCTTTTTCTTTTGTGTAAATTTTTAAACTCAAATACAAAATTTTCAAAAATCTGTTTAGATATATCGAAAATATCTGAATTTAAATTTTTTTCTTTATTTGAGTTAAGCTTAAATTCCACATTGATACGATTTGTATACAGAGACAAAATTTTAGGTACAGGACTTTTCTCTATACTCAAGATTTTTTCACTTAAGGCAACGATAAGAGGATTCCCACTTAAACCATGATTCTCTCTAGACTCAATAATAATATCTGGTCTTATCCAGCGCCTAAATCCATTTAATTCAATATGAAAAACATTCTGGATTTGGTTATAATCTATCCAAACTCGTTTTTCTCTTGATAAATTATCCCTATATTTATTTAATTGTAAATTCGTATCACAATACAATATTTCATAGTCTTTATTCTGTGCCATCCAAGAATTACACATTTCCTCCCAAATATAACTAAAATTATCGATACCCCAAAATTCTTGATTGCTTTCAGCATCAAATTTCAGGTTACCATATAAAAAGTGTTCTATTGCTTCATAAATATCCCAATATTGTGCATTTTTATATGCAGTTATTTTATGAATATTATCCAAACAATCTTTTAATATACCAATAGTCATATCAAATGAATGTTCGGAAAACAAACTTTGTTCTGGGCTTAAATATTGATAAGAGAAATTAAATGCAATTTCTTTAATTTGTTCTGATAATTCCTTTTCTAATTCATTAGCCAACTCTTTATAAATATAACAAAATAACTCAATCAACTCCGATGGAACACCACGGACAATATTTCTATATCCCAATGTATGTTCTATAAAAATAGCATTATTTTTTAAATAAATTCCTTTATCCAAATAATTTTCAATTTTTGAATAATCAACATCTTCAATCAATCCAATTTCTTGAATTAGAGATTCAATTTCCAACTCTTGATAAGTCTCAAAAATTTTCTCAATCAAATCAATCTTGCTATATAAAATAGTCTCATTATTATCTTCATCAGTAAAAATGTATGCTCCTTGATGATTATCAATTTGTACATTGTCTTTTGATGTTGGCTTTTCATCAAATTGCTTACTATTATTTTGATTATTTTGACGAAATTTATTAAAAATACGATACATAGAGAAAAATAGCTTTTTAACATTGTCGTAATTTTTCTCAAAATTATCAAAACCTTTTGGCAGAGTGAAAGCCATTTTTCCTAAATATTTATCTTGACGAATACCCACAAATGAGCCTCGAAGACAATTAGGCTCATTTGAGTATACAATTTCTAATTCATTAAAGTTAAACATTAATTTTCCTGAATTGCTTTAATAAACTCTTTAACTTTTGCGGCAAAATCACCAAACGTAACTAATTCATTTCTATCAACTTTCAATAAATCAGTTAATGGTTTCTTATCGCGGTTAAATACACTATCCCAAATAAAAAACATCAATTTACTTTGAATCACTGCGTAACTGATTTGATTTTTTTCTGCCTTGATGAAGTAACGACCAATTTGCTTATCTTCAATGCCACGAATATAACTATGATTTGACTTAATAAAGTTATTTAGTTTAGCAATGAAATCAACCCATTCTTTTTCCGAATAAAAAGCGACTCCTAGTTCTGAAATGAGATTTGAATTGACATCGATAAATTGCCACTCCCAACGGCGTTTGAATGCCGTATCCATATAATAAATAGAGCTATCAGATGTATTCATTGTTGCAATAATGTGAAGGTTAGGTGGAATTTTTATATTCCTTTGATTTAAATCTAATCCAAGCAAAGAAATAATCTCTTTTTGTAAATCTGGAAATTTTTCCCCCTTAAATGCCCCAATTTCATTGGTTGTCTTACCACCTTTTGTAGTTGATGTTTTAATATCATTAAAAATTAACTCTTGAAATTTATCAAATACTATTCCATTAAGTGTAGTTTCATAGCTAGACCAACCACTATCATCTCTATCAAGTAACTGAAAAACTGAACCAAAGATTGCCGAAGAATTACCACGATTAATTTCATCAATTACTAAAACTACATTATCAGGTTTTCGTGATTGCTCACCGTTTTTATCAAGAACAAGAACTAAATTTCTATAGGCATAAGATAATGCTTTTAAAAAATGTCCTTCATAAAAACGATATTCTACATTCCCAGATTCAGTTGATATGGGTAATAATTTACCCATAAAATCTCCATACGTGTATTCAGGGTGAAATACCACATTAACAACATTAGATTCTCTTTTCTTTTTTTCTTTCTCTTTATCATCATCTTTAATTAAAGATGAAAGAATATTATGCTGAATTAAATGACTTTTTCCTGTACCAGGACTGCCAAAAATAATTTTCTGAATAACATTACTCATAAATATGCTCCAAGGTTCTAAAATAAGGCTCTATTGTAAACTATCCCACTCTTTTTGTAAGCGTTTGATAGACACAGGCATCGGCGTTTTCAACTCCTGCGCAAACAGCGAAACACGCAATTCCTGAATGCTCCAAAAGAACCCAGCTAATTCATCAGAAACTGCTTGATTCTGCATTTTGGCTGCCTGAATACGCTCTGTCCATGCCATTTCCAGCTCTTGAATATCATCTTCACGCATTTTGTCGCGAGCGGGATTAGCGGAATATTTTTCCATTCGCTTTTGCATGGCTTGCAGGTAAATGGGCAGGCGTTGCCATTGTTGCCAAGGCGTTCGGCTGACAAATTTCGGATAAATCAACTTTTCAAGCTGTTGTTTTAACGTGTAATTAAGTGGATGCTTGCCCATCGTATTCACCAAAACCGCATACTGATTCGCCACCTCCAACAAGTGTTTATTCAAGGCTTCTTTGACCGCTGGCAGGCGATTTCTGGCTCGTTTAACTTGCTCTTTGAAGTCTTTTTCGTTGCGTGGCAATTCGTCTTCGCCGATAAACGCTCGGTCGCAAATCACTTGCGTGATGTCTTCGCGCAATGTGTCCACGCCGATTTGTTTGAGTTGCATCACGATTTGTGTGAAATTCAACAAGCCTTTATTTAAGTCTTTAACTTGTTCTTTTAGCTGCAATTTCATCAACTCAATCACGCCCTGATGATGTGCCGCTTGCGCCATTTCATTCGTATCAAACAAACGCAGTGCAATTTTGCCATCTTTTTCTTTTTGCAAGCCCAAATAGCCGACCAATTGCTGTTTACCACGCGCAAATTTCACGCTTTCAGGCAGCTTGCCGATGTCCCACGTTTTAATGTTATCGCGTTCAAATTCCTGCGTGTTGTCGCGGAATGTCATGCTTGCCACTTGTCCAAGTTGTTGTTGTAATTGAACTAAATCGCGTCCCATCGCCAATTCTTGACCGCCGTCATCAACAATCCGTAAATTAAAATAGCAATGTTCAGGCAGCCTGAAAGCTGTCCATTCGTCCAAATCAATTTGTTCCAACAGCCGCATATCGCCAGCATATTTGGCAATCGCTTGGGCAAGTTGGGGCAAAATCGGGGCGTTTTGGTCGGGATTTTGGTTTAAAAAATGCGTGATAAATTCAGGCACAGGCACACAAATTCGGCGGATTTGTTTTGGCAAGGCTTTGATTAACAACTGCAATTTTTCGCGTATCATGCCTTGAACCAGCCATTCCAAACTTGCCGAATTGATACGATTCAACACCGTCAAAGGCAGTGAAACGGTTACGCCGTCAAGTGGGTGGTGCGGCTCAAAACGATACGACAGCTTGAATTTGCCGTCCGCCGTTTTCCAAAATTTCGGAAATTGCTCTTCCGTAACGTGGGCGGCGGCGTGTTGCATCAAGTCGTCTCGCGTGAGGAACAGGCGTTTTTGCGTGGCTTCGTCCGCGTGTTTCAGCCACGTTTCAAAGGTGCGAATATCGGCAAGCGGCTTTTTCAGGCTGCCTGAAACCACATTCTCAGGCAGCCTTTGATTGTAAAATTCATACAAAATTTCATCGTCAATCAAAATATCTTGTTTTCTAGATTTATTTTCTAAATCAACAACTTCTTTAATCAATTTTTTATTGTGAACGAAAAAAGCAGCCTGCAAATCGCATTCCTGCGCCACCAACGCGCCACGAATAAACAATTCACGCGCTTCATCGGGTGCAACTTTGGCATACGCAACAGGACGGCGTGGCAAAACCGTTAAACCATAAAGGGTTACGCGCTCGCTCGCCACCACTTCGCCGCGTTTCTGCTCCCAATGCGGCTCAAAATAATGGTAACGCACCAAATGTGGTGTTTCCTGCTCAATCCATTCGGGCTGAATGCTTGCCACATCTCGGGCATATAATTTGGACGTTTCAGTCAATTCCGCCGCCATTACCCATTTTGGCTTGGCTTTGAACACGCTGGACGCAGGGAACAAATGAAAATGGCTGCCACGCGCCCCGATGTAATCGTTCGCGTCAGGCGATTTCTGCCCCACATTCGCCACCAAACCCGTCAGCAAGGCACGATGAATTTGCTCGAAACTCGCTTCTTTTTTCGCCTTGATATTGGCATGATGATTTTTCTTATCTAGTTGTTTTTGTTTGAGTTTTGCTGATAAATCTAAATCGCTAGAAATATCGGATTGTTCAAACACGGATAAATTTTCAGGCTGCCTGAAAGCGTTTTCCTTGCTCGTCAAACCCATTTCCACCGCAATTTCAGTCAGTTGCGCGTGTAATTCTCGCCATTCACGCATACGCAAATGCGACAAGAAATATTGATGACACCATTGAACTAATTGTTTATTAGACAATTTTTTATCACGTTCACGCTGAAAACTGTCCCAAATATTCAAATACGTCAAAAAATCCGACTGCTTATCGGCAAAACGCTCATGGGCTTTGTTCGCCAATTCGCGGACTTCAAGCGGTCGCTCGCGTGGGTCTTGAATGGACAAGGCGGACACAATAATCAACATTTCCGCCATGCAATCGTGCTTTTTCGCCGCGATTAAAATTCGGGCGATTTTCGGGTCAATCGGCAGACGTGCCATTTGTTTGCCGAGTGGGGTGAGTTTGTAATGGTTTTTTTGTGGAGACATCATATTTATTTAGATTAAATTAAAAATATTTTTTAAAAATATTGAAGATTGAGAAACTGGATTTTTCAGACTGCCTGAAAATAGGTTTAGGCTGCATACAGAGCAAATCCGTTTGTTCTGTAATGTGTTTATAAATTGCTTCGGTTAATTGAGTTGTAATTCGCTGATATTCCAAATGAAATACCTTGTATTCTGTTGAAATATCACTTTCCCATTATTGGCTATATCTATCAAACTCATACCAATAATCTTCCATAATCTCTCGATATGCAGAAATATAATTGGCATTATCAATCGGCAAAAATGTCCAAATCTCATCATTACTTTCCCAGTAATATTCAGGGCGTTCAAATGAAAATAATTGAGTCATAAATTGTATGGCATACAATCTATCATCAACCATATATAAAGGCACATACTGGCTTGCTAATTCAATTAGTTTGGTAATAACGACTTGGCACGATTCACGATAATTCAACCATAGAAGTGATTGATAGACATCGTTTGGAAATGAGCTTTCGGCTTGCGTGTCATATAACCATTGCTCAAAAGAATCAATATTTTGCCGTTTGGTTAAAACGGGTAACAGTTGCCAGAACCAATGTGGCAATTTTTGTGTCTCCATATTTACAATTCCTATTTTCAGGCAGCTTGAAAAAGTGCAGGCTGCTTTTTAACTTTCCGCAATCGCGCCCAATTCCAACAACACCTGATAACCGTCATTGATATAGCGTTGGTCGGGCATATCCAACAACGGAAACGTTTCCATATCGCCAAACCCCAAGGACATCAACCGCAAAATCACGCCCGATAAATTTGTACGAATAATTTCAGGGTCAGTAAATTCAGGGCGTTGATTAAAATCTTCTTCGGAAAACAAGCGGATACACACGCCAGCCGAAATGCGTCCGCAACGCCCTGAACGCTGTTTCGCGGCTGCCTGCGAGGTTTTTTCAACGTGCAACTGTTCCACTTTCGCCCGCGCCGAATAGCGTTTCACACGCGCCAACCCCGTATCCACAACAAATTTAATGCGCGGCACGGTCAGCGACGTTTCCGCCACGTTGGTCGCCAAAATAATGCGGCGTTTGTCGCCAGTCGGATGGAAAATTTTGTGCTGTTCCTGCGCCGATAATCGCGCAAAAAGCGGCAAAATGTCGTCATTTTTGCGTAAGGGCGATTTTCGCAAGGCTTCCGCTGCTTCCCGAATTTCACGCTCGCCCGACAAAAATACCAACACATCGCCTTGTCCCAAACACGCCAATTCATCTACCGCGTCCACAATCGCGTCCGCCAATTCAATTTCCGCTTCGTCTTCGTCTTGTTCGTGCAAGGGGCGATATACAATTTCTACGGGGAAAGTTCGTCCGCTCACTTCAATTACAGGCGCGTTGTTGAAATGCTGCGAAAAGCGTTCCGCGTCAATCGTGGCAGACGTAATAATCACTTTTAAATCAGGACGTTTCAGCAATAATTGTTTTAAAAAGCCCAGCAGAAAATCAATATTCAGGCTGCGTTCGTGCGCTTCGTCAATGATAATGGTGTCGTAATTCGCTAAAAAACGGTCGGTTTGCGTTTCTGACAATAAAATGCCGTCCGTCATTAATTTCAAAAAAGATAATGGCGAAGTTTTGTCATTAAAACGGATTTTGTAGCCGACTGCTTGCCCAATTTCGCTGTGCAATTCTTCGGCAATCCGTTCCGCCACCGAGCGAGCGGCAAGACGGCGTGGCTGCGTGTGTCCAATCAATCCCGACACGCCGCGCCCCAATTCCAAACAAATTTGCGGAATTTGCGTGGTTTTGCCCGAGCCTGTTTCGCCACAAATAATGGTTACTTGGTTGTTTTGAATGGCAGTTTTGATGTCTTCGCGTTTTTCGTAAACAGGCAAATCTTGGTTGAGCGTAATCGCTGGCACACGCGCTTGGCGTTGTAAAAATAGGTCGTGGGATTTTTGGTATTTTTGTTGGACTTTTTCTAATCCGCCGAATTTTTCAGGCTGCCTGAAAGCGGTTTTTAGGAAATGGCGGTCTTTTGAAAGGGTTTTTGATAAATCGGGAATATTCATTTTTTGTTACAAATTCAATTATTTTCAAGATGCTAGATTATAGCAAAAGCAGCCTGCACTTTTTATCCACATCTTGATTTATAGTGGATTAAATTTAGATTAGGACAAGGCGACAACGACCGCCGTGTACATCTAGTACATAAGGGAATTGGCAACGCTGTACTAATCTAAATTTAATTCACTATAGGTATAAACTATTCTTTCCATAAACAAAAGTGCAGGCTGCTTTGAAATCTCAAAAGCAGCCTGCACTTAATTTGGTTTATTCATTTAACCTTGCGAGCGCAAAAACACCCATTCGTTTTCGGACGAAGCCGCTTCGTTGTACGCATAGCCGTCCAAATCAAACTGTTTTAGCTGTTCCACGTCTTCAATTGCGTTTTCAGCGGCATAGCGCACCATTAAGCCACGCGCCCGTTTGGCGTAAAAGCTAATCACTTTGTACACGCCATTTTTCTCGTCTTTGAACACAGGTGTGATGATTCGCGCATTCAGTTTAGCTGGCTGAATCACTTTAAAATATTCCTGCGATGCCAAGTTCACCACAATGCCGTCTTCCGAGCATTGCAAGGTAAAGTTCAGACGTTCGGTCACGCGCTCGCCCCAGAATTCATACAGATTTTTGCCACGCGAATTGGCAAGCGGTGTTCCCATTTCCAAACGATACGGCTGCATTAAATCCAGCGGTCGCAACACGCCATACAAGCCAGACAAAATCCGCACATGATTGTGGATATAACTGATTTCTTCTTCACTACGTTGATACGCGCCAATGCCGTCATACACATCGCCATTGAACATAAACAAAGCCTGTTTGGCGTTGTCGGGCGTGAATGGCGGTTGCCAGTTTTGATTGCGTTCGGCATTGAGCAACGCGATTTTGTCGGAAACGTGCATTAACTCGGCGATTTGTTGGGGCGACAAGGGGCGCACATCGTTCATCAACTGTTCGGCTTGGTCTAGCAGCGGCGGTTGCGAATAGATTTTTGGGGTGAAATCGCGCTCTTCATTTAGGTTTTTAGCGGGCGATAATAAAAAATACATGGGGTTTCCTTTCTACAAAAAGTGCAGGCTGCTTTTATTCAGTTTGCTGATTTTTCACGAATTTCGGAAAAATAAAGTGCATTTTCAAGCCATTGGGCGATACGTTTTCGGCAATCAATTTGGCATTGTGTTGCTGCGCGATGTGTTTGGTAATCGCCAAACCCAAGCCTGTGCCGTCTTTGCCGTTGCTGCTGTCGGCGCGATAAAACGCGGTAAAAATATGCGGCAGTTGGTCGGGTTTGATGCCCATGCCGTTGTCCACAATTTCAATGTGAACGTGCTTGCGGTCTTCATAGGCGCGAACTTGAATCGTGCTGCCGTTTGGGCTGTATTTCATGGCGTTGCGAATCACGTTATCAAATGCGCGATACAAGTAACTCTCGTTGCCCAAAATGCGCGTTTTGGTGTTGAGTTTGCTGGCTTCAAATGACACTTGATGCTGATGCTGCTCGGCAACGGCTTGGCTGTCTTCCACAATTTGCGTGATAAATGGCAACAGCGCAATCGCTTCTTTTTCCATGGGAATATTGGCTGTTTCCAAGCGCGACAAGGTCAAAAATTCGCCAACCAAATTGTCCATGCGCGTTAATTCACCTTCCAATCGGGCGATGTATTCGGCTTGTTTTTCGGGTCGCGCTTGCAATAAGCCCACAATTGCTTGAATGCGTGCCAAGGGCGAGCGCATTTCGTGGGAAACGTGGTGCAGCAAGTGGCGTTCTTTTTCTACCAAAATTTGCAACTGCGCTGCCATTTTGTCGAATTGTACGCCCAAATTTGCCAATTCATCTTTGCGGTCGTCTAATTGTTGCGATACGCGCGCGTCTAATTCGCCTTTGGCAAGTCGGTTCATGCCGTGTTCCAAAATGCGAATGGGCTGCGTGATGTTGTTTGCCACAATGTAGGCAAGCAGTAAGCCAATCGTCAAAATGCTGGCGAACACGATAAATTCGTGCCAAATGGGCGCAATCGACAATCCTGGAATCATCAAAGTGGGCAGGCGTTCGATTTGTTCGTTGTCAAAGTTATGAATAAAAAAGAGATATTCTTCGCCAAATGGGTCGTAATACAAAATCGCCAAATTGGAATCGGGGTGTGTGCGTGCGTAGCTGTATGCTTTTTCCAATTCGCTATTGGATACGTTGCGCCCGAGCAATTCGCGTTTGTTGTCGCCTGTGATGATGAGTACATTGCGACTGGCTGGGTGGTTGCCCCAGCGTTGCAATAATTCGCGTGTGGCTTGCTCGCCTTGGGATTGAAACGTGCTAAATGCGTTGGCAAGCAGGCTAATTTCCATGTTGCGCCGCTGGTTAAATTGGCTTTGTGCAATGCGTTCTTGCACCAGCCAAAAAGAAAAACTGGCAACAAAAATCGCCAAAATAATCACCATGCAAAAGGTGGCAAAAATGCGTTGAAACAATTTCATGGTTGTCTATCTGCAATCAAAATAAGGCGGATTATAGTGCAAAAAAGTGCAGGCTGCTTTTGTGTGATAAAAAAGCAGCCTGCACTTATATGATGAAACAGCGATTAGTTCTTCACAAACAAATAACCCAAACCGCGCACCGTTTGAATCAACGACGCATCGCCCAATTTATGACGAATGCTCGAAATATGCACATCGATGCTGCGGTCAAATTTTGCCAATTTGCGGTCGAGTGCTTCTTGCGATAACGCATCTTTGCTCACCACTTGACCTGCGTGGCGCATCAACACTTCCAACAAATTGAATTCAGTGCTGGTCAATTCCAAAGCCGTATCGCCAATCGTGGCTTGACGTTTGGACGGATACAAAGTTACGCCACTTGCCACAATGCTGTTGCTGGTGCTACTGGCTTCGGTGTTTTGCTGCGAACGGCGCAAAATGGCGTTGATACGCGCCAACAGTTCGCGCGGTTGGCATGGTTTGGGTACATAGTCGTCTGCACCCATTTCCAAGCCAATGATGCGGTCGATGTCGTCGCCTTTTGCTGTGAGCATAATCACAGGGATTTTGCTTTGGGCGCGAACGGTTTTCAACACGTCCAAACCGTTCATTTTCGGCATCATCGAATCCAGCACCACGACATCGTAGCCCTGACCATTCAAAATTTCTTGTACACCGCTTTCGCCATCGGGCATACGGGTCACTTCCAAACCTTCGGCAGTAAGGTATTCGGTTAATAATTCGGTTAGCAAATCATCATCATCTACAAGCAACACACGGCTCATGGTGTTCTCCTTACGGTTATTGTGAAAAATCGCGCTTATATTAGCAGCAATGTCTTTACATTCATAGCAGGTTGTATCTGCTTTTTGCGAATTCTTTGCATTGCTAACATTGTTTTACGCGAAATGACTTATTTTACGCGCATCGGCAAGGGCAAGGCTTCGGCACACAAAGGCGCAGACGGCACAACTTGGCGATAGGCTTGGCAAGTGCGTGTGTAATCATCGCGCAATTCGAGGTAATGATTGGTGTTCATAATCGGTGCGGCATAGGCAGGCATTTTGGCTGGATAGTAGTGATACATCAGCCGCATCCAATCGCGTGCTTCTTCGATATGTCCTGCTTGATAGGCAACAAAAGCGTATTTATACGCATTGGCATAGGGGCGATATTGCAAGGCTTCGCGCAGGGCTTCTTCTGCCCATTCGGGTTGCGTGGCATCGTTGGGATTGATGAAACTGCTCAACTGAAATTGGGCATAATGGCGCAACATCGGCTCGGTTTTGGCGATGCGTAACAAGCCCACAATTTGTTGTGTGCGTTTGGTCGGCAAGGTTTCTGGATTGCCCGAAAATTGACGCAATTCTTGATATGCGCTTGCCAATCGCAGTATGCCAATCGCTATAAACACGGCAAACAAAGCGGCGACATAGGGCAACAAAAAGTGCAGGCTGCTTTGCCCTTTTGGTCGGTTTGATTTCGTTTGCGGTGCGGGCGAAAAACCAATAAACAACGTAAACGCGCTCAAAAAGTAGATGTACCACAGCGGATATTCCAACGCGCTATGCACCAAAGAAATCCCCATCAACGCAATCAACAAACCACCAACAGGCTGATTGATGCGTTGCAGGCTGCCTTTGACTGCCCATGCCAGTCCGCCCAAAATTAAAGTTGTGCCAACCAAGCCCATTTCGGCGAGTAAATTCAAAAACGAATTGTGACTGTGCGTGAACAATACGTTGTTTTCGTAGGGGCGAAATCCTGTGGGATAGACGTTTTCCAAAAAGCCATACAAGGAATAGCTGCCCCAGCCATAGCCAAACAAGGGCGCAGACAAGAAAATTTGCCACGCTTTGCGCCATTCGTAGCCGCGACCTGAACCTTCGATTTGCGAGCCAACCATGCGTTCGGCGGCGGTTTGCACTTGATTGGTGGAGCTTATCCAATTCAACATCGGTTCAACGGCATATTGGCTAACCAACACGACAAACGCAGCCAATGCCAAGCCAATCACGGGGCGCGTGCTTTCTCTGCCACCAATGATGCGATAAATCGGCAACCATGCGGTCAGCATCAAAATATAGGCAAACACGGTGCGCGAGCCTGTCAAAGAAATCGTGGCGGCAAAAAACAGCACCAATGCGCTGGCGATGCCTGCCGATAAGCGGCGTTGCGACCACAGCCACGCGCTGCACAACACGCCCCACATCAAATAGTGAGCAAAATGGTTGCGCTGGGCGAGCTGCCCTTCCACTATGCCTTTGCGATACATTAAATAGCCCGAAAAATGGCTGGCTAAACCTGTGTATTGCAGCCAACCAATAGCAGCCTGCACCACGCAACCTGCCACAATCACACTTGCCAGCAGGCTAACGGCTTGTTCTGTGCCCAAATGTTCTGTCCAGCCGCGACACGCCCAGCACATCAACGCCAGCACCATAAACGTCCACGACACCATGTCGCTCATGCCTGCATAAGTCAAATTGAGCCAACGCGCTTGAATCGCCCAAAAAATCGCCATGCCAACGAAATACCACGATGCGCGTGGAACAGCCACGCCACGCAAGCAGCCTGCACCCACCGTCATCAAAAAAAACGCCAACGCGCCCAATAGCGAGCCGATTTCCAAAAAGAAACTGGGCAACGGCCCAACGCGCCAAATCGACAAAAAGGGCAACACCGCCACCAAAAACAAACCCAGCCACAACCAGCTGCCCAACGATGAATCATGATTACGCATGATGCGATTCTTTCTTCTTCAACTTAAAATGCTGCAAATACAACAAACACGCCACAAAAAACACTACGCTTAATGCCACTTCGCCAGCCGCCAACGCACGGCTCAACGGCTGCACATCAAACACACGCATGATGCCTTCGGTAAAATACGCCAACACCAGCATAGAGCAATATTGATAAGTATAAACTCGCCCCAACAAAATGCCACGCAAAGGCAACGCCAACGGCAACAACTTAATGACCAGCAACCAACGCCCCGTGTGCAAAGGCGCATACCAGCCGTCCCACAGCAGCGTGAGCGCGATTAACGCCAACCAAGCAGCCTGCGCGGTGCGTAGTGCAATTTGTTTGTTATTTTTCATGTGTTTATATCTCTATTCATGCAAAAATACCCGCCAATGCGGGTATTTTCTCAAAAGCAGCCTGCACTTTATTTCGTGCTTTAATCCGCAAATTGTTTTTTCAAACGCTCACGGCGTTCTTGCGCTTCCACCGACAAAGTGGCGGTTGGACGTGCCAACAAACGGCGCAAACCAATCGGCTCACCTGTGTCGCGGCAGAAGCCATATTCGCCGTCTTCAATATCGCGCAATGATGCTTGAATTTTGCTCAACAATTTACGCTCACGGTCGCGTGTACGCAATTCCAGCGCGTATTCTTCTTCTTGCGAAGCACGGTCGGCTGGGTCGGGCGCGGCTTCATGGTCTTGCAAATGTACAGTCGTTTCATCGGCACGGGAAATCAAATCTTCCTGCATTTGTAACAACAAATCACGAAAAAACGCCAAATGTTGCTCGTTCATATAATCGTCTTCGCTACCGTTCCAATTAATAATGTCTTGCTCGGTAAGTTTTTTTGCCATGTTATTCCTTTTGCGATTTTCTATTGGCAAACAGATGAATCATTGCCCATTGATAAAAGCCGCGCATCATAACACGTTCAAATCAAAAAATACAATTAATCATTACTTTGCACTACGCACAAAATACCTTCTTCCAACGAAAAACGTATCATGCTGCCCAAACATTCGTTGCTAACCAGAGCCACAGGGCTGGGATAATCTTTGGCTTCTACGGGGTATTTAACGCCTTTAATGCTGAGTTTTTTGATGGGCGTTAAACCGATAAACGACACATATTTTTTGTCGGCTTCGTGCAACCAAACGTGTTCGCCTGCACCAAAAAAGCGTGTGATGCTGTTGGCTTCCACCATGCGAATTTTGTGTAAATAGGGAACAAATCGCGGTTGATGTGCCAGCCAAATATTGGTTAGCAAGTGGTCTAGCCGCCCTGCCCCCAAGGCGCCCACAATAATGATTTGGCTGATGTTTTCTTCGCCAACTCGTTCGCACACGCTCAATAATGCGACTTCCAAATCGGTGTCGTCTTTATCGGTTGGCAAACGAATGACATGACGGCATTGTTCGGGCGGTTCACTGCTGTCAAAATCGCCAATCGCATAATCGGGCGTGTAGCCGTGCGCAACCAATGTGCTTGCGCCTCTGTCCACGCCAATCAATAAATCGGACGAAATTTGTTGTAAAACAGACAAATTGGGGTCTTTCGCTCCCGCACAAAAAACCAATGTTTTCATGTCATCTCCTTCTCAAAATGCAGGCTGCTTTGCCCTTTTGTCCAAATCTTTGATTTGGGTATAAAAGGGTACGCCTTTGGCGTTCGACTCAATAATCAATCCTGAACAGGTTTTTCGCTGGCAACGCGGTCAATCAAATTAGACAACTGTACGCCGCGTTCTAGCGATTCATCGTATTCAAAATGCAATTCTGGCGTGCGAAACACCGTGATTCGGCGCGACAATTCGCTACGCAAAAAGCCTTTGGCGTGTTCCAAAGCCTGTAAGCTGGCTTCGCGGTCGCCGCTCAACACGGTGTAATACACAGTAGCGTGGGAATAATCGCGCGTTACTTCTACATCGTTAATCGTGATAAAGCCTGCGCGTGGGTCTTTTAAGCCTGTGCGTACCAGCTCTGCCAATTCGCGCATCACTTGTTCTTTAACGCGGTCTATGCGGGCATAGCCGTTGCGTTGTGGTTTTTTCATAAATCTATCTTTCTTGCGTGATTTCAATCAACAAAATCAAACGAACGCCAAAGCAGCCTGCACTTTATTCACTTGCCGTTTTCGGTTTGCGTCCGCGTGTGGATTTAACTGGCGCAGCAGATGCCACGGTGGTTGTGGTTGTGCCGACTTTTTTCGCGCTGTTTGAACCGCCGCCACGCATTTCATCAAAAAAGTCGTGGTTGTTTTTGGTTTTTTTGATTTTGTCCAACAAGAATTCAGCCGCTTCCACGTCGTCCATTGGGTGCAACACACGGCGCAACACCCACATTCTTTGCAACTGGTCGCTTGGCACGAGCAATTCTTCGCGGCGCGTACCCGATTTGTTGATGTTAATCGCTGGGAACACGCGTTTTTCAGCCAAACGGCGTTCCAAGTTCAATTCCATATTGCCTGTGCCTTTGAATTCTTCAAAAATCACATCGTCCATACGGCTGCCTGTGTCCACCAAAGCGGTGGCGATAATCGTGAGCGAACCGCCTTCTTCGGTGTTTCGCGCTGCGCCAAAAAAGCGTTTGGGGCGATGCAGCGCATTGGCATCGACACCACCAGTCAAAACCTTGCCCGAAGTCGGCACAACCGTATTATACGCACGCGCCAAGCGTGTGATGCTATCCAACAAAATCACCACGTCTTTTTTGTGTTCCACCATGCGTTTGGCTTTTTCGATGACCATTTCTGCCACTTGCACATGGCGTTGCGCAGGTTCGTCAAAGGTGGAAGCCACCACTTCGCCACGCACGCTGCGTGTCATTTCGGTTACTTCTTCTGGGCGTTCGTCAATCAGCAATACAATCAATTCCACATCGGGATTGTTGGCGGTAATGGCGTGGGCGATGTTTTGCAGCATTACGGTTTTGCCCGATTTGGGTGGCGCAACCAACAAGGCGCGTTGCCCCAAACCAATCGGCGAAATCAAATCAATGATGCGCCCTGTGATGTTTTCTGCCGACAAATCGTTTTCGCGCTCCAATTTGAGCTGTTTGGTTGGGAACAGCGGCGTTAAGTTTTCAAACAAAATTTTGTGGCGACTGCTTTCGGGATTGTTGCTGTTTACGCTGTCCACGCGCACCAAAGCGAAGTATTTTTCGTCATTTTTGGGGACACGCACCGTGCCTTCAATCGTATCGCCTGTGTGCAAATTGAAGCGGCGAATTTGGTTGGGCGAAACGTAAATATCATCAGGGCAAGCCAAATACGATGTAGCAGCGGAACGCAAAAAACCATAGCCATCGGGCAAGGTTTCTAGCGTGCCAGAACAGATGAATTCTTGTCCGTCTTTCATCAACTCGCGCACAATAGTAAACACAAGGTCTTGCTTGCGTAGGCGGTTGGCGTTTTCAATACCCATTTGTTCGGCTTGTGCCAACAGTTCGGTAATGTGTTTGGTTTGTAATTCAGAAACGTGCATAAAGATAATTTTTCAGATAAAAAGCAGCCTACACTTTTTGTGTGATGCAAATACGCGGTGCATTGGGCTGGGTTGGAATAATCAAAATAAATATATAGTGAGATAAATCGGAAAGTTGTGCCTGATTTGGCAGAGAACGTAAAGTGGCGGATTATAAGAATAAGTCGCAAAATAAGTCAAGAAAGCGTAAATGTGCAGGCTGCTTTTTTTGCTTATTCGGTTTATGATGCCATTTTCAGACTTTATCAAACAGCACAATATGTCAGAACTAAACCACATTTTGCAACACAATCAATCGTTTGTAGACAGCGGCGCATACGAACACTTTTTAACCAACAAATACCCAGAGCGCAAATTGGCAATTTTGTCGTGCATGGACACGCGCATGGTGGAGCTTTTGCCTGCCGCGCTGGGTTTGCGTAACGGCGATGTCAAGCTCATCAAAAATGCAGGCGCGGTGGTGACGCACCCTTGGGGTTCGGTGATGCGTTCGCTGTTGGTGGCGGTGCTGGAATTGCGCGTAGAAGAAATCATGGTTATCGCGCATTACGACTGCGGTATGCGCGGACTGAACGCCCAAGCCTTTCTTGCCAAAGCCGAAGAGCAAGGCGTTCCCGAAGACCGCATCACCACGCTGCGCCACGCAGGCATTGATTTGGACAACTGGCTCACAGGTTTTGATAGCGTGGAAGACAGCGTGCGCCACACGGTTAGCCTGATTCGCAAACACCCGTTGATGCCTGCCAATATTGCTGTTCATGGGCTGGTGATTCACCCTGTTACAGGCAAATTGACGGTTGTGGTTCATGGTGATGAAAGTTGCGCGATTTAGCATAAAAAGCAGCCTGCACTTTTTACAAATTGAAAGTGCAGGCTGCTTTTATATTATTTGATTATTCCCACTCAATCGTTGCAGGCGGTTTACCGCTCACATCATAAACTACGCGGTTAATCCCTTTGATTTCATTGATAATACGGTTCGACACTTTACCGAGCAACGAATAAGGCAATTCCGCCCAATGCGCCGTCATAAAATCACTGGTAATCACCGCACGCAATGCCACCACATAATCATAAGTGCGTCCATCGCCCATCACGCCCACCGATTTCACAGGCAAAAACACCGCAAACGCTTGACTTGTCAAATCATACCAAGATTTGCCCGACTGCTCGTCAATCGTGTTGCGCAATTCTTCAATGAAAATATCATCGGCACGGCGCAACAAATCCGCGTATTCGCGTTTCACTTCGCCCAAAATCCGCACGCCCAAACCAGGGCCAGGGAATGGGTGGCGATACACCATTTCACGCGGTAAACCCAACGCCACGCCCAATTCGCGCACTTCATCTTTAAACAAATCGCGCAACGGTTCAAGCAATTTCAATTTCATGTTTTCAGGCAGCCCTCCCACATTGTGGTGCGATTTAATCGCGTGGGCTTTTTTCGTTTTCGCGCCAGCCGATTCAATTACATCGGGGTAAATCGTGCCTTGCGCCAACCATTTCGCGTTGGTTAATTTTTTCTCTTCCGCGTCAAAGACTTCAATAAATTCTGCGCCGATGATTTTGCGTTTTTGTTCAGGGTCGGTAACACCAGCCAATTTGCCCATAAATTGCTCAGTCGCGTCAATGTGAACCACTTTCACGCCCAAATTACGCGCAAACATATCCATCACATTTTTGCCTTCATTCAAACGCAGCAAACCATGGTCCACAAACACACAGGTTAATTGGTCGCCAATCGCACGATGAATCAACGCCGCCGCCACAGAAGAATCCACGCCGCCTGACAAGCCCAAAATTACTTCTTCATTGCCGACTTGTTCACGGATTTTCACAATCGCTTCTTCGATGTAATTCGGCATCGTCCAGCTCGGTTTCGCGCCGCAAATATCCAAAACAAAACGATTTAACAAAGCCTTACCTTGTTTCGTGTGGGTAACTTCGGGGTGGAATTGAATGCCGTAGAATTGTTTTTCCGCGTGTTCCATCATCGCAATCGGGCAAGACGGCGTGTCGCCAATCACAGCAAAACCCGTTGGCAATTTAGACACTTTGTCGCCATGGCTCATCCACACGTCCAACATATTTGGCGTGCCGTCATTAATGCCGCGCGTGAGTTCGCAATCAATCGTTTTCACTTGCGCGTAACCAAATTCGCGCTGATTGCCCGCCGACACTTCGCCTCCCAAATGGTGCGCCATAAATTGCATACCGTAGCAAATGCCCAGCACAGGCACGCCCAAATCAAACAAACCCACGTCCGCTTGATAATCCGATTCGTACACCGAATTAGGACCGCCAGATAAAATAATACCCTTTGGATTGAATGACTTAATTTCGTCCAAAGGCATATCAAAAGAATGAAGTTCGCAGTAAACGTGCGCTTCACGAACACGACGCGCAATCAGTTGGGTAACTTGCGAGCCGAAATCTAAAATCAGAATTTTGTCTTGGTTTGTCATAAGTATTGATATTGGTCAAAAGTCAAGTGAAAAAAACGGTTATTCCAGCATTTCCTAGAATACAGCGACTCAAAAGCGTGGTAATTTTAACACACTTTTCTTCCTAAAAAGTACTTGGTATTAATACTCAAAATTAAAGATAATACCTTTCATTATAAACATAGTTTTTTGATTATTCGATAGAATGTACACTCCAAATAAAATAAAAATTGATATTTTTCCTTTCCAATCATGATTTTCCTAATCAGAAAGACTAATTTTGCATCTGAAATGCAGCTTTACTATTTTTTTTGGGAGATTTATAATTCGAACCAGTTTCTAGGCAGCAAAACAAGTCAGTAACAAAAGGCTGGCAAGTGGGAACCTGGTAACCGTTTGGAAATACCTATTTCTTGGTTTTACGAGTCACCAGTTTTGACTCAAAAGTATTTTTTGTTATTTTTAGGAGCTTTTAGAATGAATTACGATAAAACCGTATCAGAAATGTTGAACGTTGATGGTGCTTTGGCTGCTGCTGTAGTAGACTACTCAAGTGGTATGTTGTTGGCAGGCGGTGGTTCTGCTGCAATCGATTTGGAAATCGCTGCTGCTGGTAACACCGAAGTGATGCGTGCAAAAATGAAAACTATGGGCATGTTGGGTTTGAAAGACAATATCGAAGACATCTTGATTACTTTGGGTAAACAATACCACTTGTTGCGCCCATTGGCTAAACACGATGGCTTGTTCTTGTACTCTGTGTTGGATCGTTCTAAATCTAACTTGGCTTTGGCTCGTCGTTCTTTGGTTGATGCTGAAAACAATTTGAACTAATCACTCAACTTTTAATCTTAACCGCGCTGAGTTTTTTAATCTGGCGCGGTTTTTGTTTCACTATAAAAAGCAGCCTGCACTTTTAATCAACAAAAAGTGCAGGCTGCTTTTTATAGTGAATTAAATTTAGATTAGTACAGCGTTGCCAACTCCCTTATGTACTAGCTGTACACGGCAGTCGTTGTCGTCTTGTCCTAATCTAAATTTAATCCACTATATATTTACACAATAATCGCATCAACTTGTGCCGCACAAGCCAATGCCCACAAGGTTTGCTTGTCCATGTGGCGATGTGCAAGCTGGCTAATGTTTGCCAACACAGGCAAATGGCTCAATTTTTTGGCGGCGACTAGCGCATCAACGTCCAATCTCAACGGCTCGCCATGCAAACTCAATGTGCCTGCATCACCCAAAATAACGTGTTGATTGCCGCGCAACACGATTTGTTCTGCCGCCACCAACCAATCGCGAACTCGATGATGGCTGTCTTTGCACACAATAGTTGGGATATTTAGGCTGCCGACTTCTTGCAACAAGCTGCGGTTGGCAAGCAATTCGCCGCCCAAATACAGAATATCGGCTTGGACGGATAAGGCGACTTCCAAGTGTGCGCTGTCTCGAATCCGCATGACGATGATTTTGTTATTTTGCCGACAGATTTGGCTGATGTCGTGTAGCGTTTGCGTGGTGTTTTCCAGCGAAAAGCAGCCTGCACGCGCATAAGGATTAGCTGGCGTGTAAAAAGGGTCAAACAAAGCGGCATCGCTGTCGGCATTTAGGTGCAGGCTGCTTGCGTCTGTTTGCGCGATTGCTTGAATTTTGCGTATGCCAGAATGTCCACCCAATGCCATGCCGCGCACGGTGATTTGTGTGTCTTGCGCCCATGCTTCGCGGCTGATGATGCGCCAATCTTGCACAATGCGAATGGCGCGTTCTACTTGTGGCAAGGCTTCGATTTGGGCGATGTCAAACACGCGCTCATCGCCCACTGCACCGATAATGGTGCATTCTTTGCCGCGCGAAATGTGTTCGCTCAGCCCTTGTTGACGAATGGTTTGCACGACTCTTTGCACGTCTTCGTCTTGCGCGGTGGCTTGCATCACAATAATCATGTTGATTTCTTTCTGCTTAAAAAAATGGACGGATACGAAATCCGCCCAAAAATGGAGTGCTTACTGTTGATTAAAATGGGATATAGGTAGTTGGATTGACTGCTTTGCCGTCTGAACGGACTTCGAATAACAATTTATTGCTGCCTAAGGTTGCCACTGGCTGACCGCGCACCACTTTTTGACCATTTTGTACCAAGGCTGATGCAATCTGTGCATAAGCGGTCAAATGCTGGTCGGAGTGCTGAACAATAAGCAGATTGCCATAATTACGCAATGCACCAATATGAATCACTTGACCATCGGCTGCGGCTACGGCATTTGCGCCTTTGCCATCAATCAACATACCGCGATTTGTGCCAAATTCTTGCGTAACGCTACCGTTTGGCAAAGGACTTTGCCACACAATGCCGTCTTTGGTTTGTGTACGAACACTGGCAACGACAGGCGTAGGCGTAGCGACAACTGCTGGGGTTGTAGCGGTTGTTGTCGCGGCTGCTGTGTTAGTGGTAGTGACTGCGGCAGGTGCAGGCTGCTTGGCTGGTACATAAGGCGCGGCAGCAGCGGTTGTAGCAGTGCTTGTTGCTCTACCCGATTGGCTTACGCGCAACACTTGTCCCAACTGAATATTGTTGCCGTTCAGGTTATTCCATTGGCGCAGTTGTTCTTGGCTGATGCCGTAGCGTTTGGAAATATTGTAAACCGTGTCGCCTGCAACCACTTTATGTTGCGAACCTGTGCCAGTTTTAGCTGCTGTTACAGGTGCAGCATTTGTACGGCTGCTGCTACCAACTGGCTTTACCCACAAAGTTTGTCCAATAGAAAGGGTTGTACCAGACAAGTTGTTCCATTGCATTAACTGCTCTTGGCTGATGCCATAGCGTTTGGAAATGTTGTAAACCGTGTCACCTGCTTGAACTCGGTGCGTGCTGGCATTTTTGTCCACAGGTGAATAGTTGGGGATAAATGTGCTGCCTGTTGATGCGGTTGGCGTGTACGCAGTGCCAGTCGCTGGGGTATAAGGTGCAGCAGTTGGGGTTGTGGTTGCTGCTGGGGTATACGGTGTAGCAGACGGAGTTGTGGTTGCTGCTGAGGCATAAGGTGCTGTATTGTAAGGATTATTAGCCGTATCGGTTGGCGAACCAGTAGTGCCATAAGGTGTATTGACTGTGCCGTATGGTGTGGTAACCGTGCCATTGTCGTAGCCATAGCCGCCTGTATTTGTGCCAGATACGACTGGTGCAGGTGCTTGTTGTGCAGAACTACACGCCGACAAAATTGCAGCGGCAACTAAACTCAATAATAAACAAGCTGTTTTTTTGTTCGTATTCATGATATTTCGCTTTCTTAAATCATCATTCAAAGTGCAGGCTGCTTTGCGCTGCAATCGGCTGAATCATACCGTTTTATCGGCATCACGACAATGCTTTACGGGCATTCTTGCAGGCGAAAATCTTGCCAAGCAGCCTGCAATTTGTCTATTTGATTATGCGCGGTCAAATCCATTTGCAAAGGCGTGATGCTAATCCAGCCTGCATCGCACGTGGCAAAATCGGTGTCGGCTTGATTATCGCGTACTTCGCCTGCTGGGCCTATCCAATAAATCGATGCGCCGCGTGGGTCGGTGGATTCAATTACGTTTTGTTCGTGGTGGCGCAAACCCAGTCGCGTTACTTTAATGCCACGCAAATCTTGTACCGCTACGGCTGGAATGTTCACGTTCCACAACACGGGCGATGTGGGCGGCTGCTGCATAATGTGCGACAACACGCTCCACACGGCTTTTTCTACCGTTTCGGTAAACAAATCAAAGCGATGTGAATTGAGCGAAAACGCTACGGCTGGAATGCCCATTAAATACGCTTCGGTGGCGGCGGCAACTGTGCCTGAATACACGGTGTCATCGCCCATATTCGCGCCGTGGTTCACGCCCGATAGCACCAAATCTGGTTTAAAATCCGACTGTGCCAAAACGTGCATACCAACGTGAATGCAGTCGGTGGGCGTGCCGTTTACAAATTGAAAGCCGTTGCTGGCGGTGCGGATTCGCAACGGTTTGTCTAGTGTGAGCGAATTGCTTGTGCCACTTTTATCGCGCTCTGGGGCAACTACGCGCACATTGGCAAATTCGCCAGCCAGTCGCGCCAACAGGGCAATGCCTTGTGATAAGTAACCGTCATCATTGGAAATGAGAATATTCATTGCAGGCTGCTTTTTTGTGTGTTGAACATAAGGGTGGCATTGTAGCGGAATATTGGATTTTCTGCGAAACCATTGAATAACTGCAAATCTATTCTCTCCCCTTTGGGTGAAGGTTAGGGAGAGGGAAAGTCGGAGCGATAATCCAACGATTTTGCCCTCTCCCTAACCCTCTCCCACAGCAGAGGGAACTGGGTTGCTGAACATGACATAACCTACGAGCATCATCATGACCCAAAATCTTCCCGTTTACGCATGGAACGCGCCGCCCACTTGGTCGCAGTTACTGCAATTTGAACAACGCAATCCACACGAAAAACATGTGGTTTGGTGCGTGTTGCCTGATTCCGTTCCGCACTACGAATCGACATCGCCCCAAAATGAATACGAAAGCAGCCTGCACTTGGCGATACAAAACGCGCTATCGTGTGCGACCACGCAAGCGGTGCATTGCGTTCCGAATGCTTGGCAGAACACACATTTGTGGTTGATACCGCAGTCCCAAGCAAGCAGCCTTCACGCGCATTTTTCTGTGCCGATTCAATGGCAAACCGAAGCGATTGCGCCTGCGCCCGAAGTCTCGCCAAAAGCATGGCAAACGCCGCCCGCCGCCGATTGTCGCGACCCAAGCAGCCTGCACATTTTGATTATTGGCGCAGGCATTGCAGGCGCGGCAACGGCGTATGAATGCGCGATTCGTGGCGCAAAAGTAACCGTGTTGGAAGCGCAATCGCAAGTGGCGCAGGCAGGCAGCGGCAACCGTCAGGGCTTGTTGTATGCCAAAATTTCGCCCCACGCCACCGAGCAAACCGAATTGCTGTTGTCGGGTTATGGCTACACGCGCCACTTGCTGCGGCGGTTGTTGCCCGAACAAACCACTTGGCAGGCGTGTGGCGTGCTGCATTTGAATCACAACGCCAAAGAAGCCGAACGCAACCGCAAATTGGCGCAACAAACGCAACACGCGCATTTGTATCGTGCTGTATCGGCGCAGCTGGCGAGCGAGTTGGCAGGCATTTGCATTGAGCAGGACGGTTTGTTTTGGCAACAAGGCGCGTGGTTGAATCCTGCATCGTTGGTACAAAAACTGTTGTCGCACCCGAATATTACGTTGCACACCAACCAGCGTTTGATTCAGGCGGACTACGATGGCGCGATGTGGCACGTTCGCAGCAAAACGCACACTTGGCAGGGCAGTCATTTGGTGTTTTGCACAGGTGCAAGCAGCCTGCACACACCGATTGTGCAGACTTTGCCGTTGCAGATTATTCGCGGTCAAACCAGTTTGGTTGCAGCAAACAAAAGCAGCCTGCAACTCAAAATCGCCTTATCGGGCGCGAGTTACATTTCCCCAGCGTGGCAAGGCGAACATTGTTTTGGGGCGACTTTTGCACCAAATTGCGCGGACGACACTTGGCAAAGCGCGGACGAACAGCACAACCGAAATGAATTGGCTCAACTAAATAACACGCTGTATCAATCGTTTAGCACATTATGGAACGAACCAAGCAGCCTGCACGAATCATCGCGCGGTCATGCGGCGTTGCGTTGCGATTGTCATGACCATTTGCCTGCCGTTGGCGCGTTGGGCGATACCGATGCCATGCGCCGCGTCTATGCCCAATACGCGCTGGACAAAAATTACCGCATCAACACACCGTGTCCCTATTTACCGAATGCCTACATCAACACCGCGCACGGTTCGCGTGGCTTGGCAACCGCGCCTTTGTGTGCTGCCGACATCGCCGCGCAAATTATGAACACGCCCAGATTGTTGTCGCTACGATTGCGCCACGCGCTCAATCCAAATCGCTTGATTATTAAAGAATTGGTGCATGGGAAGGTGGGTGCGAAATCGCAATAAAAAGTGCAGGCTGCTTTTCGTGTTACTGAAAAAGCAGCCTGCACTATTCATCACAAAACGATGCCCCCTAAAAACCGAAATTTTTAGGGGGCAGAGCGTTACGAATTTCTTTTCAGAACTTCTTATTGTAGCAACGTTTCTCATTTCGCAATGCAACAATAGCGAGAATCATACAACACAATGATTTCACTGTCAATCTAATCATTTCATGTTACAAAAATATTTTTGTTTACGATTGCCAGAGTAGTCATTTTTCTTTATATTTTGTCCTTGGCAGCGAGGACAAATTAAAGTTATTTCTGTTTTCACACACTCAAATATACTCTGTTTTCGCTGCTTTTTTATTGCTTATTTTTTACAGCACACTTTTCAGGACACCACCAAATATTTTTTAAACAGGGGTAATACATCATGGCTGCAAAATCATTAAATTACATTTTGGGTTTGGATTTGGGGATTGCGTCTTGCGGTTGGGCGGTTGTGGAAATGGACGAACAAGAAAATCCACTTCGTTTGATTGATGTGGGCGTGCGGACGTTTGAAGAAGCCGAAACCCCAAAGACGGTTCATCGTTGGCGGAAACGCGCCGATTGGCTCGCGCTCAACGCCGTTTAATCAGTCGCCGCGCCAATCGCATGAACAAATTGCGCCGTTTGTTGAAACAAGAAAATGTTTTGCAAGCCAATGATTATGATGAAAAAGGTTTAATCATCGGTTTACCCAATCAGGCGTGGGAACTTCGCGCACAAGGTTTGGACAGAAAACTTGAACCCAAAGAATGGGCAGCGGTGTTGATTAATTTGGTTAAACATCGCGGCTATTTGTCGCAGCGCAAAAACGAAAGCCAAACGGCGGATAAAGAATTGGGCGCGTTGCTGTCGGGCATGAATCACAATCATCAATTATTACAATCTCAATCTAATCAATATCGTACGCCAGCAGAATTGGCGATTAAACAATTTGCCACGCAAGACGGACACATTCGCAATCAACGTGGCGCGTACACGCACACATTTAATCGTTTGGATTTGCAAAATGAGTTAAATCAATTATTTGACGCGCAAACACGTTTGGGCAATCCGCACGTTTCAGGCAGCCTGAAAACCGCGATTAATGATTTATTGATGAACCAAAAAGCCGCTTTATCGGGCGATGCGATTCTGGAAATGTTGGGGCGTTGCACGTTTGAACCGAGCGAATACAAAGCCGCAAAAAATACATACAGCGCAGAGCGTTTTGTGTGGCTGGGGAAATTGACGAATTTGCGTATTCAAGACAATGGCTTGGAATCTGCTTTATCGCGTGAACAGCGTGAATTGTTATTGAACGAGCCATACAACAAAACAAAATTGACCTATCAACAAGTTCGTAAATTGTTAAGGCTGCCTGAAACCGCATTTTTCAAAGGTTTGCGTTATGGAAAAGACAATGCCGAATCTGCCACTTTCATGGAAATGAAATCGTATCACGCCATTAGAAAATCTTTGGAAAACAAATCGTTGAAATCAGAATGGGAAAAGCTGAAAACGCAGCCTAAACTATTAGATTTAATCGGTACGGCATTTTCCATTTACAAAACCGATGATGAGATTGCAGGCTGCCTGAAAAATCAATTACCCGAAAATGTGATAATTGCCTTGCAAGAGCAGTTAAATTTCAGCAATTTTATGGAATTGTCGTTAAAAGCGTTGGAAAAATTGTTGCCGTTAATGGAACAAGGTTTGCGCTACGATGAAGCGTGTACGCAAATTTACGGTAATCGTCACGAAAAAATTGCCGATAAAACCGAAAAATTCTTGCCGAATATTCCTGCCGATAAACTGCGAAATCCTGTTGTATTGCGGACGCTCACGCAAGCGCGAAAAGTGATTAACGCGATTATTCGCCGATACGGTTCGCCAGCGCGTGTACATATTGAGACAGGACGAGAAGTCGGTAAATCATTCTCTGACCGCGATAAATTAAAAAAACAACAAGAAGAAAATCAAGAACAACGCCGACGCGCTATTGATGAATGGAAACAGTTTTTCCCCAATGCAGCGCATGAACCCAAAGCGGTGGATATTTTGAAATTGCGCTTATATCAATTACAGCAGGGCAAATGTTTGTATTCAGGTTTGCCAATTGATGTTCGCAGGCTGCCTGAAAAAGGGTATGTGGAAATTGACCACGCGCTGCCATTCTCGCGGACTTGGGACGACAGTTTCAATAATAAAATCTTAGTGTTGGCTTCGGAAAACCAAAACAAAGGCAATCAAACGCCATACGAATATTTACGTGGTGCGGACAACAGCGAGAGTTGGCGGTTATTTGTGGAAAATGTGCAAAATTGCCAGTTTTCGCCCAATAAAAAGCAAAAAATCATGGCAAAACAGCTTGATGAAAAAGGTTTTCTTGAACGCAATTTGAACGACACGCGCTATGTTTCGCGCTTTTTGTGTCAATTTATCAGCGAGCATTTGCATTTAACAGGCAAAGGCAAAAAGCGCGTGTTTGCCAGCAATGGGCAAATTACCGCGTTGTTGCGTGGGCGTTGGGGTTTGAGCAAAAATCGTGAAGAAAATGACCGTCATCATGCGGTAGATGCGGTGGTGGTGGCGTGTAGCACGGTTGCCATGCAGCAAAAAATCACGCAATTTGTACGTTATCAAAAAGGCAATGTGTTCACAGGCGAACGCATTGACAAGGAAACAGGCGAAGTGATTTCAATCCATTTTCCAACGCCTTGGGAACATTTCCGTGAAGAAGTGATGATTCGTGTATTTGATGATAATCCGCTCCGAACGCTGCCTGAAAAATTACCAAACCGCCCCGAAGCCTTGCATGAATACGTTATGCCGTTGTTTGTGTCGCGTATGCCAACGCGAAAAATGACTGGGCAAGGACACAAAGAAACCATTAAATCTGCCAAGCGTTTAGACGAGAAAATCAGCGTTTTGCGCGTGCCATTAACGCAGTTGAAATTGAATGATTTGGAAAACATGGTTAATCGTGAACGTGAACCTGCTTTATACGAAGCCTTGAAAGCGCGTTTGGAACAATTTAAAAATGACCCTGCAAAAGCCTTTGCTGAACCATTCTTCAAACAAGGCGGACAGCAAGTCAAAGCCGTGCGCGTGGAAATCGTACAAAAATCAGGTATGTTGTTACGCAAAATCAATGGTGTGGCGGATAACGGTTCTATGGTGCGCGTTGATGTGTTTGAGAAATCAGGAAAATTTTATCTTGTGCCAATTTATGCGTGGCAAGTGGCAGAAGGCATTTTGCCTAATTATGCCGTAGTGGCACATAAAGATGAAAGCGATTGGATTTTAATGGACGAAAGCTATCATTTTAAATTTGCTTTGTATAAAAATGATTTGCTAGAAGTGCAAACAAAGAAAGGGGGCATTATGGGTTATTTTGCAAGTTTAGACCGTGCAACAGGTGCAATTACCATTCGTGAACATGACCGTGATAAGAAAAAATGTAAAGATGGCGAACATCGAAGCATTGGTGTGAAAATGGCTTCATCATTCAAAAAACTGCAAGTTGATGAATTAGGTAAAAACATTCACGAAACACGTAGCAGAAAACGCCCAAATATTGGCTAAACCCAATCCCCCAAACGATGATTTAAAGTAATATTAAATCATCGTTTGGGGGATTTTTTTCAAGGAGCATCAAAATGAGTTGGCGAAGTTTGTTAATCAGCAAAGGTGGTAAATTATCTTTACACAACAATCAATTATTGATTGCACAACAAGACGGCAGCCACACCGTACCATTAGAAGACATTGCCATAATTGTGGTGGAAAACCGCGAAACCGTTTTGACTGCGCCCTTGCTATCGGCTTTGGCGCAAAATGGGATTGGTTTATTGACGTGTGATGAGCAATTTTTGCCATGCGGTCAATGGTTGCCATTCGCGCAATATCATCGCCCACTCAAAACGCTGAATTTGCAATTAAACGCGACTTTGCCGCAGAAAAAACAGCTTTGGCAAAAAATTGTTCGTCAAAAAATCATCAATCAATCGTTTGTGTTAAATGAAATGGGTGCGGACAAAGCCGCCGAGCGATTGTTGCATTTTGCCGAAAAAGTCAAATCTGGCGACAGCGACAATCAAGAAGCGCAAGCGGCGGCTTATTATTTTCAGGCAGCTTTTGGCGATGAATTCACGCGCCAACAAGAAAACAGCCTGAACGCGCATTTAAATTATGGCTACACCATTTTGCGTTCGGCGGTGGCGCGAGCGTTGGTGCAATATGGTTGGTTGCCAGCGTTGGGATTGCATCATCACAACGAGCAAAATCCGTTTAATTTAGCTGATGATGTTATTGAGCCGTTTCGTCCTTTGGTGGATTTATGGGTGCATACCACCACGCTCTCAGGCAGCCTGCAAGATGAATTAACGCCACACAATAAGCAAAATTTGATTCAATTATTGCATTATCAAATGCGTTGGCGTGGGCAAATTTTCACTACATTGGGCGCGATAGACCGTGCGGTAGCGAGTTTGCAGGCTGCTTTGAAAGAAAAAGATGCACAAAAATTGACGCTGCCTGAATTATTGTCTTTAAAAGAACATAACTATGAGTGAGAACCAATTTATGCGAATCATCGTCTTTTTTGATTTACCCGTAACCAGTCGCGCCAAACGCAAGGCGGCTAATGATTTTCGCCGTTTTTTGGTAAAAGACGGTTACATTCGGTTGCAATTATCGGTTTATACACGGATTGTACGTGGGCGAGATATGTTGGAAAAACACCACAAACGGCTTTGCGCGAATCTACCAAAAGAAGGTTCGGTACGCTGTTTGGAAGTAACGGAAAAGCAATTTGTCGCGATGAAAGTGCTGCTTGGCGATAAACCAACGCAAGAAAAACGGGTGAATGCACAGCAATTTTTGCTGTTTTAGCGTGATTTTTTGAAGTGAAAAAATGCCCGAAACCTTGAATTTATCAGGGTTTCGGGCAGGGGTATTGTAGCATTGCGAAATGAGAAAGGGAACTACACTCTCAAACTCAATTGAATTAAATAAAAAGTGCAGACTGCTTTTCGTGTTACTGAAAAAGCAGCCTGCACTTTATTTACAACGATTTACTTGCCTTCTTCGCTATCCAAGAAGCTCTTCAATTTATCCGAGCGCGTTGGGTGGCGCAATTTACGCAATGCTTTGGCTTCAATCTGACGAATACGCTCGCGCGTTACATCAAACTGCTTGCCCACTTCTTCCAACGTGTGGTCGGTATTCATGTCAATGCCAAAACGCATACGCAGCACTTTGGCTTCACGCGGCGTTAGGCTTTCCAGAATATCGGAAGTTACTTCACGCAAGCTCGAATACATGGCTGCATCGGCTGGCGCAACGTTGTTCACATCTTCAATAAAATCGCCCAAGTGTGAATCATCGTCATCGCCAATCGGCGTTTCCATAGAAATCGGCTCTTTGGCGATTTTCATGATTTTGCGGATTTTGTCTTCGGGCATCTCCATCAATTCCGCCAATTTTGCTGAATCGGGTTCTTCGCCCGTTTCCTGCAAATACTGACGCGAAATGCGGTTCATTTTGTTAATTGTTTCAATCATATGAACAGGGATACGAATTGTGCGGGCTTGGTCAGCAATCGAGCGCGTAATCGCTTGGCGAATCCACCAAGTCGCATAAGTCGAAAACTTATAACCACGACGATATTCAAACTTATCCACCGCTTTCATCAAACCAATATTGCCTTCCTGAATCAAATCCAAGAATTGCAAGCCGCGATTGGTGTATTTTTTGGCGATAGAAATCACCAAACGCAAGTTCGCTTGAATCATTTTTTGCTTGGCGGCAGCGGTTTCTTTTTCGCTTTTCACCATGTTTTTGCTGATGTCTTTTAGCTCGGCAATCGAAATTCGCGCATGGGCTTCCAACGCCGCCATTTCGGTTTGTTTTTCCAAAATTGCGTGTTTGAAACGCCCCAAAGCCTCGCTCCACACGCGGTTTTTGGCGACTTCTTCGTCAATCCATTCCAAATAGGTGGCATTGGGCATAAATTGCTCAATAAAGTATTCTCTGTCCATGCGAACGCGGTCTAGGCAAATATCGCGGATTTCGCGTTCCAGCTTGCGGATTTGTTCTACACGACTACGCAAGTTATCGCTCAATTTTTCGATTTGACGCGTAGAGAAGCGCACTTCCAACAATTTTTGCGCGATATTATTGCGGTGTTCCAAATATTTGGCGTGTTTGCTGTCGTTTTTATCCAGCACACGAATCATCAAGCCGTAGCTTTTTTCGATTTGCTTGAAATGCTCCAACACTTCGGCTTTGAGCTCTTCCAAGTTTTGTTGATTGTCCATGCTGCCTGCATCGCCACTGTCGCTGTCGTCGTCTTCGTCCGACTCGTCGCTGCTGTCATCGCTATCTGTGGCGGCATCGTTATCGCTTTGCAGGCTGCTTTCTAAATGTCCCAAACCCAATTCGTTGAGCAACACTTCGTTGGGGTCGATAATCGCTTCTACCACTTCATCTACGCGGATTTCGTCTTTTTTGATTTGCTCAATCAATTCCAAGATTTCGCCAACCGAACCTGGGCAAGCGGAAATGGCCTGAATCATATTTTTGAGTGCGTTTTCAATCTCTTTGGCGATTTTGATTTCGTCTTCGCGCGTCAAAAGTTCCACTTGACCCATTTCGCGCATATACATACGCACGGGGTCGGTGGTGCGCCCGAATTCGGAATCAGCTTGCGACAAGGCGGCTTCGGCTTCGGCAACCGCGTCATCATCGGTGATACCTGTGCTGTTGTCGTTCATCAGCAAGGCATCGGCATCGGGTGCTTCTTCGGTTACTTGAATGCCAAGGCTTTGAATCATATTGACAATGCCGTCAATTTGTTCGGCATCGGACATATCGTCTGGCAGGGAGTCGTTGATTTCGGCATAGGTGATGTAGCCGCGCTCTTTGCCCAGCATAATCAAACGGCGCAAACGCTCGCGCTGTTCTTCGGGCGTGAGTGGACGTGAGTCGTCCAATGTGTTGTCATCGGTATCGTTGTCTTGAAAATGTTGATTTGACATAAGATTTCTCGTTATTGCGGATAAAGTGCAGGCTGCTTTGAAATGTTAATAGCGCGTTATTCAGAAATACGGTTGGGATTTTTCCCATTCAAAAGCAGCCTGCACTTGGTATTTAACCTGCAATAGCCATGTTTTGGGCTTTCAGGCAAAAAGTAAAACAAAACGGTGTGGCTCGCAATATAAGGGCAAATGTTGAGATTGCAATCCTTATTTGCGGATTTAGGGGCGCGATTATAGCAAAAAAGCAGCCTGCATTTTTATTTATCGCATCACAAGCGCATCACGCCACTCACGCCTTTGACTTCTGCCAGCGATGCCAACACGCACGGCAATTCATCTACTTTTTTCACTTCCAGCGTAAAGCGCATACTGGCTTCCAAGTCGCGCGTTTGTGTATGCACGGCGGTTACGTTCACTTTGTGGCGAGCCAGCGCATCGGACACATCGCGCAATAAGCCGTTGCGGTCTTGGGCGCGGACTTCGATGTCTATCGCGAACATTTGTCCTGCGTCTATGCCTGCCCAGCTTGCTGTCATCACTTTTTCGGGCGATTGCGTTGCCAAGTGTTCAAAATCGGCACAGCCTTGGCGATGAATCGACACGCCTTTGTCGCGCGTTACAAAACCGACAATCAAATCGGGCGGTGCAGGTTTGCAACATTTGGCAAGATTGGTCAGCAAACCGCCTTCGCCGCCCACCAACACGCCATTTTTGCCGCCTGATTGGATTTTGGATTTTTTAACGATGCTGGTTTCGCTAATCGGCACAGGCGGCGGTTCGTTGAGCACACCAGCGGCTTTTTGTATGGCGTGTGGCGACACTTCGCCCTGCCCGACTGCGGTAAACAAATCGTCCAAATGTTTAAAACCGAGCTTTTCACACAACTGTTGATGATTGGGCTTGGGGTTGATTTTGGCAATCGCTTTATCAAACTGATTTTTGCCGTCTTCACGAATAGCTTCGGCGTTTTGTTGGCGGATATACGCGCGGATTTTGCTAATCGCTTTGTTGGATTTGACCCAGCCTTCGTGCAGCCAGTTCACAGACGGAACGCCTTCTTTGGCGGCGATGATTTCTACGCGCTGACCGTTTTCCAATGGCGTGGACAACGGCACGATTTGTCCGTTTACTTTTGCGCCGCGACAACGGTCTCCCAAATTACTGTGCAAGGCGTAGGCAAAATCAATCGGCGTTGCGCCTGCTGGCAACGACAATACTTTGCCGTGCGGTGTTAAAACGTAAATGGTGTCGTTGAACAATTCGGTTTTGAACGCGGCGGCTAAATCTTCTTTGCCGCTTTCTGCCATGTTTTCGCGCCAATCTAGCAACTGACGCAGCCACGCGATTTTTTGTTCGTATGCCGAATCGCCTTTGCCGCCTTCTTTGTATCGCCAGTGCGCTGCCACGCCAAATTCGTTGAATTCGTGCATTTCGTGGGTGCGGATTTGTACTTCAATGCCTTTGTCTTCTGGTCCGACAATCACAGTGTGCAGACTTTTGTAGCCGTTGCCTTTGGGGTTGGCGATGTAATCATCAAATTCGCCTGGGATTGGCTGCCACAGGCTATGCACAATGCCGAGCGTGGTGTAGCACTCCGACACGCTGTTTACCAACACGCGCACGGCACGAATGTCGTACAAGCCGTCAAAATCCAGCTTTTTCTTGACCATTTTTTTGTAGATGGAATAAATGTGCTTGGGGCGGCCTGCCACATCGCATTGAATGCCTGCTTGGTTTACGGCGGTTTGCAGGCTGCTTAAAAATTGTTCGATGTATTCCAAACGCTCGGTGCGTTTTTCGTCCAACAATTTGGCGATGCGTTTGTATTCTTCGGGGTTGTAGTGGCGAAAACCCAAGTCTTCGAGCTGCCATTTGAGTTGCCATACGCCCAAACGGTTGGCAAGCGGCGCAAAAATATCCAGCGTTTCTTTGGCAAGGACGCGTTTTTGTGGGCTGTCGGGCGTTTGCGATAAATATTGCATAGAGCGTGTTCGCAACGCCAATTTAATCAGCACCACGCGAATATCGGACACCATGGCAAGCAACATTTTCCGCATCGTTTCGGCTTGATTGGCGCGTTCTTCGGGCGTGGCAAGTGCATCTACTTTGGCAAAATGCGTCAGTTTTTGTACTTCGTCTATGCCTGCTACTAGCGTGGCAACGGCTTGTCCGCATTGCTCGCTCACTTGCGTTTTCCAATCGGTGCAATAAGTGGAAATATCGGTTAAAAGCGTGGCAGCAACGGCTTCGGCAAGCAAATCCATATCGCGCACCATCAAAGCAGCCTGCAATAAATGTTGCAACAAAGGTTCGTGCGCCGATGTGGTTACGGCATCGTCTGGATAATGGGTTTGCGCCAATTTTAAAGCAGCCTGCAATAGTTTTTGTTCGGGTGCAGGCTGGTTGTTGGCATAGTCCAAATAATCTTGCAAATGGGCTGGGTTCATTTTGGCTTCCTTTTTTATGCAACAACGAGAACGGTAAAGTTTGCGATTATACAAAGTATTGTTTTATTTTGTGCTACAAAAGTCCACACAGCCAACAAAAATAGTTAAAATCCAAATATGTGGATATTTAACATTTCTTGGCATTAACTTAACAATCCAAGATTGGGCTGTCCACCTTAATTGATGACTTGATACACTAGGAGTAACAACTATGCGTTTGACACATTCTGCACTCGCACTTGCATTGGCTTTTTCTTTTGGCAACTTTGCTCACGCCAACACGCTGGCATGTAGCAACAGTTATGGTTTTCGCGTTGATGTGTCGGGCAATACTGGCGCAACAGTCTGCTCCAATACTTCTAGCGATTTGATTGATTTGGTTAAAGATTTCTCTCTATCCAATAGCGGCTACACGCAATCTTCTGCTGCCTTTGCCGTTGGACGAATTAACGATGTGGACTTTACCGCGTCGTATGCCGCCAATTCGAACGATTTGGTTTTTAATGCACCAGACTTGGGCATTGAAAACAAAGTGTTCACTGGTGCAACCCGTAAAAAAGCCCAAGATGCTTTTGAAGATTGGGTCAAACACAGTGGCATTATTGGCGACATGATGCGCTACCAATCTAAACATTCTGCCGCCAGCCCCATCACAGGTGCAGCAGGGATTATGCCCACTATGGCAGCCACCGATTTCAATACTGAAATTCAATCGGTTAGCAATATTGCCACCACGCCGTCTAGCAGCACAGACAACAAAGAAAGCACCACCAATGCCGATGCCACTCCTATCAACAATCTCATCGGAACAGGTGTGAGCATTGGTTCGTTCTCCAACAATGGCGAGCGCATCAATTCTTATACCCTGCCGTTGTCGTATTCGATTGGAACGGGCGACGATTCGCGTCAGCAGCTTATTATTAGCGTGCCTTTAACCATGTACACCATTGGTAAAGCGAAAGGTTATCATGCGGGTGTTGGTATCGCACATCGCTTCCCCATTACCCAAAATTGGACGCTGACACCTGGTGTTCGTTATGCCCTAACAGGCTCAGTTGACCGCGCAACGATTGCATCGGTAACCAGTGCCAGCCTAACCAGTACCTATCATATTCCTTTTGAGCAGTTTGATTTGAATATCGCCAATATGATTGGCCACTACCGCACAGGCAAATTCAAAGCAGGCGATTATTCATTTGACCCAAATATCAAACAAACGATGTTACGCAATGGTGTGATGCTATCCCAACCGATTACGCTGGGAAGCCAACAATTAGCCATTGAATATTCATTGATTGACACGCGCTATATTGGCGGACAAAAACCGTTTATGCGCGATATGCAAGAATTTGGCGTGACATTAGGCACGCATCGCAACAACAATAGCCACCAATCGTTTTTACGCGCAGGCGTTAGCTATGTTCGCGCCAAAGACAATAATGGCTTTACGTTCAACTTTGGCTATTGGTTTTAATATAGCTTAACCATTTCAAATCACCAATATAGTGAATTCAATTCAACCGAATAATCAACAAGCCACAGTATGCCTAAATCACACAAAAGAGCATTGTGCCTTGAATTGAATTCACTATCTATTTTCACGCTATAATCCTACCCTTTCCAATCAACCAAACGGAACAATCATGAGTCGCATCGCACAAACTTTTGCTCAACTGGGCAAGCGCAAAGCCCTGATTCCCTACATCACCGTGGGCGACCCCAATCTTGCCACCACTGTTCAACTGATGCACAGCATGGCGCAAGCTGGCGCAAGCATTTTGGAATTGGGTGTACCGTTTTCCGACCCCATGGCAGATGGCCCAACCATTCAACGCGCCGTAGAACGCGCTCTTGCCAACCACGTTTCGCTGCACGATGTTTTGAACGTGGTGCGCGAATTTCGTCAAAGCAACCAACACACGCCTGTGGTGTTGATGGGCTACTTAAATCCCATTCACAAAATGGGTTACGAAGCCTTTGCCCAAGCCGCTGCCGAAGCTGGCGTGGACGGTGTGCTAACCGTAGATAGCCCGATTGAACACATCGCGCCCTTGCAAGAAGCCTTAAAATCGCGTGGCGTGGACTGCATTTTCCTGATTGCACCCACCACCACCGAAGCGCGTATGCAAGAAATCGCCAAACGTGCCAGCGGTTTTGTGTACTATGTTTCGCTCAAAGGCGTAACGGGTTCAGCGCAGCTAGACACGCAAGCCGTTGCTGACAAAATCGCGGTATTGCGCCAACACATTCACATTCCGATTGGCGTGGGCTTTGGTATTCACGATGCCAACAGCGCGGCGCAAATCGCCCAAGTTGCCGATGCGGTTATTGTGGGCAGTTGCATTGTCAAACAAATTGAAGAACACGGCAGCAACGCACCGCAAGCCGTGGGCGATTTGGTGCGCGAATTGGTTGCCGCGATTTAAATCATGCCAACTCAATACGCTCCCTTTTCGGTTTTGATGTCGCTATACGAACGCGAGCAGCCTGCATTTTTAAACCAATGTTTAAGCAGCCTGCACACGCAAACTTGCCTTGCCGATGAAATTGTCATTGTGTTAGACGGCAACATTACGCCCCAATTGCAGGCTGCTTTGGACGATTGGGCAACGCGATTGCCTTTGCGCGTATTGCCTTTGTCGCACAATGTGGGCTTGGGCAAAGCACTCAATCACGGCTTGGCACATTGTCAGCACGATTGGGTGTTTCGCATGGACACAGACGACATTGCCGCGCCGCATCGCTTTGAGCGACAACTGGCGTATTTAGCCACGCACCCCAATGTGGCGTTACTGGGCGCACAAATCGCCGAGTTCACGCAATCGCCCGAACAAGCACACGGCAATCGCCGCGTTCCCGAATCCCATCAACAGATTCAACAATTCGCACAAAAACGCAATCCATTCAACCACATGACTATTGCCTATCGCAAAAGCGCGGTGCAGCAAGCAGGCGGTTATCAACATCATTGGTTTATGGAAGACTACAATTTGTGGCTGCGAATGCTGGCGCAAAATGTGCAGGCTGCTAATTTGCCCGATGTGCTGGTTTACGCGCGAACAGGCACAAATATGGTGCAACGCCGCCGCGGTTGGCAATACGTCCAAAGCGAATGGCAGTTATATCAACTCAAACGCCAATTGCGCTTGCAAGCCCCGCTCGCCGCCGTATTTTGCCTGCTGCAACGCACCTTGCCGCGCCTGCTCCCCACTTTTTTATTGCAACACCTTTACACTTGGCTACGCCGAACATGAAACCCACGCCTTCTCTTTTTATTCGCTTGCTCACAGGCATTGTATTAGCCGCCATCACCACAGAATTGTATTTATTTTTCAAAGACATCAATCCGCTCAACAGCAAAGTCATCAACAGCAATTTGATTAGCCTGCTTGCCTACACGCTTGCCGCTATTTCCATCAATAAACTGCTGTATTTCCCTGGCAAACAAAGCTGGCTGCACATTTTGCCCGCCGTTGGCTTGTCATACAGCAGCGTGTTTGGCATGAGTGCCGTGTTTTTTGTTACCTTTTCCAACAGCTTTGTCATCACCAACGGCATTTTGGCGACCGCGTTTTTTGTGGGCGACTTCATTCGCCGCAACCGCCACATTCCACACATTGCCTATATTCCAATCGGACGCGCCAGCCAAGCCCAGCAAATCCCCCATGTAAACTGGATAGAACTGCAACAACCCGTTTTGCCACAAAGCAGCCTGCAATCCGTTGTTGCCGATTTACACAGCCCCGATTTAACCCCCGAATGGCAAAAATTTTTAGCAGCCTGCACCCTGCGCGGCATACCCGTGTACAACATTCGCCAAATCCAAGAATCGCTCACAGGGCGCGTGCAAATTCATCACATGTATGAAAACGACTTGGGCTCACTGTTGCCATCGCCAGCCTATATGCTAGTCAAACGCCTGCTCGACATCGTATGCGTATTGTGCGCCCTACCCTTTGCCCTGCCACTCATGCTGCTGACCGCAATCGCCATTCGCTTGGAAAGTTCGGGCAGCGTTTTGTTTACCCAAAACCGCGTAGGACAAGGCGGACGCGAATTTCGTATCTACAAATTCCGCAGCATGAGCCAAGATTCCGAAAAAGACGGCGCAAAACTAGCGCAAGTGGGCGACAGCCGCATTACCCAAGTCGGACACTTTATCCGCAAAACACGATTAGACGAATTGCCCCAATTTTTCAATATCTTAAAAGGAGACATGAGCCTAATCGGGCCGCGCCCCGAGCAAAAAGTCTTTGTAGAACAATTTGAACAAAGCATCGCGTTTTACAACTATCGCCACATCGTCAAACCAGGTTTATCGGGCTGGGCGCAAGTAACACAAGGCTACGCAGGCAACGAAGACGAAACCCGCGTCAAAATTGAACACGATTTTTACTACATCAAACATTTTTCGCTGTCGTTAGACCTGCTAATTGTGTTCAAAACCATCAAAATTATTCTGACAGGCTTTGGCGCACGATAACTTTTTCACCATACAAAACAAAAGATAATGTAATTTATCGTCTTTTCTTGCAAAGAAATGTTTGACGAATACCGAGCCAATCTGTATAGTTCGGCTCTTCGGTAGTTCACAGCTACCAGCAAACAGTCGGGGCGTAGCGCAGCCCGGTTAGCGCATCTGCTTTGGGAGCAGAGGGTCGTGAGTTCGAATCCCACCGCCCCGACCACTTATTCTTACTTTGATACGTTCCAGATAATGCGCCCGTAGCTCAACTGGATAGAGCACCGACCTTCTAAGTCGGGGGTTACGGGTTCGATTCCTGTCGGGCGTGCCAAATGACTCAACATTTTTGTTTTTGTGGTGGCTGTAGCTCAGTTGGTTAGAGCATCGGATTGTGATTCCGAGGGTCGTGGGTTCGAGTCCCATCTGCCACCCCACTAGTTAAATATCTATACCGCACTAGCAGTTGTTAGTGCGGTATTTTTGCATTCAGGAAAATCAATGGCGATTTCGGTTTTGATTATTGGCATGGGCTTTGTGGGTCGTGCGTTGGCAGAATCTTTGTATCAACAAAATATTGCGGTTGGTGCAATCAAACGGCATCTGACTTCTGATGATGTGAATTTGCCGATTGCTTTGGACGCAGCGGATTTGAATCGCCCTGTTTGGCAAGCGCATTGGGCAAACTACACGACTTGGGTGCTGTTGTTGCCACCGTCTGCGATGGCGGATTATGCGGCAACGGTGGCTTGGTGGGTGCAGCGAGGTCAGCGTGTTGGCGTGCAACATTGGATTTATGGCAGCAGCGTGGGCGTGTTTGGCGCGACACAAGGTGTGTGCGATGAGCGAACTGTGCCAACCCCTAGCACGGAATCGGGCAAAAAAGTGCAGGCTGCCGAGCAGTTACTGTTGAACAGCGGTGCGACAAACGTGGATATTGTGCGTTTGGGCGGCTTGTATACGGCGGAGCGACATCCTTTGTATTCGCTGTTGCGGCGCGAAATGCCGTTATCGGGCGGTAATGCGGTTGCCAATATGATTCATCGCGATGCGGCGGTGGCAAAATTGGTGCAGGCTGCTTTGTCGTCCAACGGTTGCCGTATTGTGCATGCCGTAGAGCAGCCTGCATTGTGTAAACGTGATTTTTATGCGCGTGAAGCGAAAAAACTGGGGCAGCCTGCACCTGTTTGGCTGGATAATGCGCCTGCGTCTGCCAAGCAAATTATTTCAACCACATAAAACATAAAAAGAAGTGGCATCATGGATTGGTGGCAAATTTTTTGGCATTGCGTGATTTGGGTGGTCGGCGTGGTGGTGTGCGTCGGTTTGTGGCTGGTTGTCATGATTCCGATTATGTTGATTACGGCGTTGGTTGGCTTGATTTATGGCAGCATTTGGCTGTTTTTGCCGTTTTTACCGCCATTTTGGGCAACCCTAGCGAGCAGCGGTAGCAGCAGCAAGAAAAAGGGCTTTGACTGGGCGATAAAACCGAAGCCGATAGACACCGCGATTTGGTAGAACACATTCGCATTCAACAAATGAACGAAGACCGACACAGGCGATAAACCCCATGAAGCAACCGATTTTAACCGCGTGGCATTGCGACACGCTCAACCAACCGTTTTACCAATTTGCGCAGATGAAGCAATTTGCGCCCGATTCCATTGAAACCGTCAAAGCGCACTATCGCGTGGCTTGGACGGATTGGAAACAGTTTGTGCAACAAGTGCAGGCTGCTTTGCAAGCATCTGGCTTGCCGATTGGCGCAACGCACATTGAACGCTGGTGCAATGGTTGGCAAGTTCGCGCTCATTTGTTTGCGTTTTTCAAATTGGCAGGGCATGAACACGATGCGCCGATTTTGTCGCTGATACTCAATCGCCAAAACTTGATTGTGAGCTTGGATTGGCATGCCTATCGCGCAGCAAAATCCAACAGCACCGTTGGGCAATATCACGGCTATTTGGCGCAACTAGCACACGCAAATTGGCACGATTGGCACATTTGGCGCGGCAAAGACAGCGAATACGCCACGCACCCGTTGGTGGGCGAAAAGCAGCCTGCACATTATTCGTGGCGCGAAGGCGATGATTTTTATCGCATTGGCAAAACCTTGTCGCGCGACGAATTGGCACAGCACGATTGCGTGGCGTGGACGGCGCAACATTTACAGCAACTTGCCCAGCTTTACGCGCGGTGTTTTGATTAGAACGCGCTAAATCGCTACAATACGCGCTATTTTTTTATCAACTTAAAAACTTTGTCAATCTTATCTATTCGTCATTCCTGCGTAGGCAGGAATCCAACGTGATATTTAAGTATAGTGGATTAAATTTAGATTAGGACAAGGCGACAACGACCGCCGTGTACATCTAGTACATAAGGGAGTTGGCAACACTGTACTAATTTAAATTTAATTCACTATAACAGAAAATAAATCCAATAACTGAATAAGTTAAATGGATTCTCGCCTACGCGAGAATGACGGCAATTTCAGATTGTACGAAGATTTCAACCAAAAAAGGCAGCCTGCACATGGTTTCACTAGAAACTTGGATTGGATTGCGCTATCTACGCGCCAAAAAGCGCAGCGGATTCATGTCGTTTATTTCCGTTATGTCGATTGTTGGCATCGCATTGGGCGTGATTGCCCTGATTGTGGTGCTGTCGGTCGTGAACGGCTTTCAAAAAGAAATTCGTGGGCAACTGCTCAACATCGCGCCACACGCCGAAGTCGGACACATCGTGACAGGCAAAAACGCCACACAAACTTGGCAATCGCTGCAACAAAAATTTGCAGGCAAGCCACAAGTATTGGCAACCGCGCCCTATGTAGCAGGGCAAGGCTTAATCGCCAATTCGGGCGAAGTGCGCGGCATACAGCTACGCGGTATCTTGCCCGAACAAGAAAAAAGCGTAGTAGATTTTGCCAACAAAATGAGCGCAGGCAGTTTTGAGGACTTAAAAGCGGACGAATTCAGCATTATTTTGGGTTCTGGTTTGGCACAAATTTTGGGCGCGGAAGTGGGCGGCAAAGTAACCGTTATCACGCCCGAAGGCAATGTTACCCCAGCAGGCGTTGTGCCACGTTTGAAGCAATTTAGCGTGGTGGGCATTGTCAAAACAGGCGTGGACGAAGCCGACAACAGCATGGCTTTGATTCATTTGGCAGACGCGCAAAAACTGTATCGCCTAGACGATGCGATGATTGGTCTGCGCCTAAAATTAGCCGACCCGCAAAATGCGCCAGCAGTTATGCAAACTTTGTTGCCCGAAAGCGAACGCACAAACTTGTGGACACAAAACTGGACGGACAACAATCGCAGCTATTTCAACGCCGTAGAAATGGAAAAACGCATGCTCACGTTGCTGCTGACTTGCATTATTGTGGTAGCAGTGTTCAATTTGGTGTCGTCTTTGGTGATGGCGGTAAACGAAAAGCAATCCGACATCGCCATTTTGCGAACTTTGGGCTTGTCGCCACGCGGTGTGATGAAGATTTTTGTGGTGCAAGGCATGGTATCAGGCGTATTGGGAACGCTCACAGGTTTGGTGCTGGGCTTGCTGTTAGCATGGAAAATCGGCGCAATCATCGCGCAAATTGAACAATGGTTTGGCGTACAATTTGTGTCGTCCCAAGTGTATTTTATTAACTATTTGCCCAGCGACATTCAAACCAGCGATGTGATTGGCGTGGTGTCTATTTCGTTGATTTTGTCTTTATTGGCAACTCTTTATCCAAGTTGGAGCGCGTCTCGCACCCAACCTGCGGAGGCTTTGCGTTATGAATAATAGTGTGATTGATTGCCAACAAGTCGCCAAAACTTATCAAGATGGCAGCCTGCACGTTGAAGTGTTGCGCGATTTGACTTTGCAAATTCAAGCAGGCGAAAGCGTCAGCATTATTGGCGCATCGGGCAGCGGCAAATCCACGTTGCTGCACATTTTGGGCGGATTGGACAAGCCAACATCGGGCAAAATCTCGCTAATGGGGCAAGATTTGTCTGCGCTCAACCAAACGCAACTGGGCAGCCTGCGTAATCAATATTTGGGATTTGTGTACCAATTTCATCATTTGTTGGCAGAATTTAGCGCGTTGGAAAACGTGATGATGCCGTTGTTAATAGGCAAAATGAAACGCGATGAAGCCGAAGTGCAGGCTGCTTTGATGTTGGAAAAAGTCGGTTTGGGGCAACGCATGATGCACCGCCCAGCCGAATTATCGGGCGGAGAACGCCAACGTGCCGCGATTGCGCGTGCTTTGGTGAAACGTCCGCAATGTTTGTTGGCAGACGAACCGACTGGCAATTTAGACCGAAATAACGCGCGTCATGTGTTGGAGATGATATTGGAATTACAGGCAGAATTGAACACCGCTTTGGTGGTGGTCACGCACGATGATGAATTGGCAACGCGCTTTAATCGCACGCTTACCATGCAAGATGGTCGACTTGTGCCGTTTGGCGCGTGATGAGATTGACTTCACAGCCGTAGGTATCTACACAAATTTATTGTGAATTTTTGAATAGCCTGCCATTTAATCCCCTTCCCCAAAGGAGAGGGAACGGATTAGCAGTTATTCAACCGTTGCTGTCATTTTGAACGATTGTATTGACCTACTACACTAAACTCTTTGTAACCCAAAAGGAAAGCACCATGAAAACAACCGCTATTTTAACCGCCCTACTCTTTGCCGTTGTCACACCTGTGCAGGCTGCTTCGGAATTTGTGCTACACGGCAGCAACAAACCGCAAGAGCTAAACGCCAAAGCCCCTGTGCAAATCATCAATTTGTGGGCGACTTGGTGCGGCCCGTGTCGCAAAGAAATGCCTGCCATGAGCCGTTGGTACACGCAAAAAGGTAAACGCCAAAACGTGCAAATGGTAGGTATTGCCATGGACGAAACCGCCAACATCGCGCAATTTTTGAAAAGCACGCCTGTGTCGTATCCCATTTGGCGATACACGGGCAACAACAGCCGCGCGATGATGAAATCGTTTGGCAACCAAGTGGGCGCGTTGCCTTATACCGTGATTCGTGCGCCAAGCTGCAACCAACAGCAAGCCGTGTTAGGCGAATTGACCGAAGCGAAATTGGATAGCGCGGTGGCGGCGGTTAAGTCTAAATGTGGATTGAAGTAATCGTATCAATATAGCAAAGCAGCCTGCACATTTTATTCACAGAAAAATGCAGGCTGCTTTCATAGATTTTTTGTATGAAACAACGCATCAATCATCAACCCGTTTTTGTATTGAGCAGCAAACCATGGCGCGAAACCAGTTTGTGGCTAGAAGTATTCAGCCAAAACTACGGGCGCGTGGCTTTGTTGGCGCGAAGTGCGCGTACTCGCGGCTCGGAATTGCGTGGCGTACTTGTGCCGTTTGTGCCAATTAGCGTGTCGTGGTTTGGCAAAGAAGAGCTCAAAACCATACACCGCGCCGAATGGTTGGGCGGCTGGGCGCAACCGAAAAACCGTGCCTTGTTTAGCGCAATGTATGCCAACGAATTGGTGCTAAAACTCACGGTGCGAGAAGACCCAAATCCCGCCATTTATCAAGCCTTGCAACAACTTATGCAGCAAATCGCCCAAGCCACATCGCACACCGCAGCTTTGCGTTATTTTGAATGGCAACTGCTCAACGCTTTGGGTTACGCGCCCGACACGCAAACCGACCAGCACGGCAACGCAATTATTGCCGATGCCTATTATTTGCTACGCGCCGAACACGCAGCACAAGCCATAGAACCCAGTCAAGCCGTGTTGTCGCCCGATTCGTGTTTGATACAAGGCAACGTGTTGCACGCATTGCAACAAAGCAGCCTGCAACCCAATCAACTCAACAGCGCGTTGGCATTGAATCGCGTGTTGATTCAACACCATGTACCACACATCGCCAGCCGCCAAGTGTTACAACAACTGGCGCAACTAAAAAACAGTCTATAAGCCATGTCCACACAACCTTCACGCTTTTTGCCCCTGCTGCTTACCTTGGCGATTTTTATGCAAATGCTGGATTCCACCATCTTGAATACCGCATTGCCCAGCATGGCGCAAGATTTAAACCAATCGCCGTTACAAATGCAGGCTGCCGTGATTGCCTATTCGCTCACTTTGGCGTTGATTATGCCATTGAGCGGCTGGCTGTCCGACCGCTATGGCACAAAGCGCGTGTTCATCGCCGCCATGAGCGTGTTTATGGCAGGCTCGCTGTTGTGTGCAGTCGCAAGCAGCCTGCCGATGTTAGTGTTTGCGCGAGTAGTACAAGGCATGGGCGGCGCAATGTTAGCCCCCACGCCACGCATGGTTGTCATGCAAGCCTATGACAAAAGTCGCCTAATCAACGTGATGAATTACATCGTCATGCCTGCACTAATCGGCCCAATCATAGGCCCAATTGTTGGCAGTTATTTAGTGGAATACGCCACATGGCATTGGATTTTTCTGATTAACCTACCCTTTGGCTTTATCGCGATTGCTACCGCCATTCGCATCATGCCCAATTTCAAAAAAGAACAAAATCAACCGTTTGATTTACTCGGCTTTTTGCTATTTGGCGGCGGCGCATTGGGATTGAGTTTTGCCGTAGAAACCGCACAACACGCGCAGGCTGCTTGGTTTAGCAGCTTAACCGCCCTATTCTCACTGTGCGCGTGGTTTGGCTATTGGCAACACGCCAAGCAACACCCATCGCCCTTATACAACCTACAACTGCTGTCGGTTCGCACCTTTCGGCTCGGTTTAATCGGCAATTTATTTTGCAGATTGGGCATGAGCTGCTTGCCGTTTTTGCTACCGCTATTAGTGCAACTGGGATTGGGGCGCAGTCCAAGCCAAGCAGGCTGGGTGCTTGCGCCACTTGCCGCCGCGTCCATCATGGTCAAACCCACGATTAAACCGATTATCACGCGCTTGGGATACAGACGCACACTCGCCATCAACACCTGCCTAATTGGCTTGCTAACCCTTGCGCTGACCATTCCCGATGCCCATGCACCGCTGTGGCATTTGTTGCCGATTTTATTGCTACTGGGCGCGTGCAATTCCATACAATTTACGTCTATGAACACGCTCACGCTGGCAGATTTGCGCCCACAGCAAGCAGGCAGCGGCAGCAGTCTGATGACCGTAAACCAACAGCTTGCGATTAGCTTTGGCACAGCGATTGGCGCGGCATGGCTACAATTTTTCGCGCAACACAACCCAAGTAGCCTGCATACCGCCTTTCGCTACACATTTTGGGCGATTAGCAGCATGACGCTGTTGTCATCGCTCACGTTTTTGCGATTGCATTGGCGCGATGGCAGTAATTTGGTGCGTTGATTAAGACTTCCTGTAAAATGACCGTAGGTCGGGCAGGCTTGCCCGACACATTTCACAATATTCACAGATTTGTCGGGCTGCCAGCCCGACTTACGACTATTTTTCTGACACGTTTATCAACCCAAAGGACTTAAATATGACCAACCTATTCAAATGGCTATTCCCCTTTGCCCTATTGATGACAACCGCCTGCACCCAAGCCGAACCCACACAAAAAGTGCAGGCTGCTTCCGATAGCGTTGCCACCGCCCAAGTGCAGGCTGCTCGCGACAACACCCAATCGCTGATTTGGCAGATTAGCAAAACAGGTCAGCCCAATAGCGTACTCATTGGCACGGTACATATCGGCAAAACCAACAGCCAGTTGCCAGCCGATTTCCAAACCGCGTTGCAACAAAGTCAGCAGTTGGTGCTGGAAACCGAAGCCGTTGCACCCGAATATTTAGAAAAAAATCCCAATATCGCCATGCAGCTAATGGCAACTTTAATGGTAGAAAAATCGCTCAACAGCACCATTGGCAAAAAACGCATCGCCCCTGTACAACAAGTGTTCGTCCAATCCGTCATGCCCGAATTTGCTCAACTGTTTGCCCAGCCCGATGCACCGATTAGCCTTGCACCGTGGGCAATTTGGTTTCATTTGGGTTATGCCGACACGCCTGCTGGCTACGATTTTAATCACGGCATCGATATGTTGTTGGCAAAATCAGCGCAAGCGCAAAACAAGCCTGTATTGGGATTGGAATTGCTAGAACCGTATCAAATGTTAAGCCAACTGCCCGATGATGTTGCCATTCGCGGCATCGACAGCTATCTTGCCAACCGCAACAAAGCCATTGCCATGCAAGCCAAATTGTTGCGCGATTACGAGCAACGCAATGTTGCCGATTTATGGCAAGCCAGCCACGGTGCAGCCATTTTGGAAGACATAGACCCGCAAGACCACGCCATTATCGGCAAAATTGTTGATGGGCAAATTTTGTATCAACGCAATGCCAACTGGATTCCCAAGTTATCGCAATATTTGGCGCAAAAACCGACTTTGGTTGCGGTGGGTGCGGCGCATTTGTTTGGCGAAAAAGGCGTGATTGCCCTGTTGCGCCAACAAGGTTACACGGTTGAGCCGTATAAACCATAAATTCAAGTTATCTGTTTGACCTAAATCGCAAAAAAAACGATAATGCAGCCCAATTAAACAAGCAGCCTGCAACTGGTGCAGGCTGCTTCCTTTTGAAAGAACACATCACATGAAATCTCCAGAATTATTACTCCCAGCAGGTGGCTTAGAACGCATGCGCGCTGCTTTTGATTTTGGCGCAGACGCCGTTTACGCAGGTTCACCACGCTACTCACTTCGCGCCCGCAACAACGAATTTGCCAAATTAGACGTGTTGCGCCAAGGCATTACTGAAGCGCACGAGCGCAACAAAAAATTCTTTTTGACCGTAAATACCTTGCCGCACAACAGCAAACTCAAAACCTTCCACAGCGACATGGAACCCCTAATCGCCATGAAACCCGATGCGCTGATTATGGCTGACCCCGGTTTAATCATGGAAGTGCGCGAAAAATACCCAGACATGCCTATCCATTTATCCGTGCAAGCCAACACCACCAACTATTGGGGCGTGAAATTCTGGCAAAAAATGGGCGTAGAACGCATTATTTTGTCGCGCGAATTGAGCATGGACGAAATCGCCGAAATCCGCCAAGAATGCCCCGATATTGAATTGGAAGTATTCGTACATGGCGCATTGTGTATTGCGTATTCAGGACGTTGTTTATTATCAGGTTATTTCAACCACCGCGACCCAAATCAAGGCACTTGCACCAATTCTTGCCGTTGGGATTACAAGGTTCATGACGCGGTGGAAGACGAAATGGGCGACGCAAAATTATTGCAAGGTTTCAATTTCAATTCCGCGCAAGAAGAAGCCAATTCTGCTTTTGAAGGCATCAACGGACAACAACGCCACCCAGCCGCCAACAAAGTTTTCCTGATTGAAGAATCCAATCGCCCAGGTGAGATGATGCCAATCATGGAAGACGAACACGGCACATACATCATGAATTCCAAAGACTTACGCGCGATTGAGCAAGTGGCGAAATTGGCGGAAATCGGTGTAGACAGCCTGAAAGTAGAAGGGCGTACAAAATCGGTTTACTACGTTGCACGAGTGGCGCAGGCGTACCGCAAAGCAATTGATGACGCGGTTGCAGGCAAACCATTTGATTACGGCTTGTTGGCGGAATTGGAAGGCTTGGCAAATCGTGGCTACACATCAGGCTTTTTGGAACGCCATCAAACACAAGAATATCAAAATTATTTGTACGGACATTCCATTGCCAAACAATCACAATTTGTCGGACAAATCAGCGCGATTGACGCAGACGGTTGGGCAACGATTGACGTGAAAAATAAATTTTCTGTCGGCGATTTGCTGGAAATTATCCACCCGACTGGCAACCAGTTAATCACGTTGGCACAAATGAAACGCAAAGGCGAGTTTGTGGACGTGGCGGCAGGCAACGGCATTCAGGTGCAAATCCCGAATATGCAAGGGCGCGATAAAGCACTGGTGGCGCGTGTGATTCAGAACGATGCGCCAACCGCGTAAATAAGAAAGCAGCCTGCACTTTTCGTAAACAAAAATGCAGGCTGCTTTTTTACGCCCTTTTAATGCAAACTCCCTGTTTGCCCTATCAAACGCTTTTCTTCCAAGGCAAGCAACGCCGCCGACACGCCTTGTTCTATTTTTGCCAAGCTATCGGCTTGCGCTTCGTGATAGGCTTCGGCAAGCGCGTATTCAAAGCCCACCGCATCCGTGCCACCATGACTTTTGATAACCACGCCACGCAATCCCAAGAAAATCGCACCATTAAAACGGCGTGGGTCTAGCCGCTTTTTAAAGCCGTTGAGCGCAGGTAACGCGCCCAATGCACCCATTTTGGTAAACACATTGCGGTTAAACTCTTCTTTGATTGCGCTGCCCATAAATTTGACCGCGCCTTCAATCGTTTTCAATACCACATTGCCGACAAAACCGTCTGCCACCACCACATCTACTTCGCCACCAAAAATCGCATTGCTTTCCACATTGCCCACAAAGTGCAGGCTGCTTTCGCGCAACAAGCCAAAGGTTTGTTTGACCACTTCCGTGCCTTTGATGTCTTCCGTGCCAATGTTCAATAAGCCCACGCGCGGCGTTTTTTTGTCGGGATACAACGCAGCCACCAGCTCGCTACCCAATACCGCAAATTGCACCAACTGCTCTGCAGTGCAATCCACGTTTGCGCCCAAATCCAGCATCAGCGTTACTTTGCCGTCTTGGGCAGGCAAGAATTTCGCAATCGCAGGTCTGTCCACGTGTGGCAAAGTTTTCAGCACAAAACGCGCCGTTGCCATTAATGCGCCCGTATTGCCTGCCGACACCGCAGCTTGTGCGTTGCCCGATTTCACTTGCTCAATCGCCAAACGCATAGACGATTGTTTTTTATGCTTTAAAGCGTGTTGTGGTGCTTCGTCCATGCCCACGACTTCGCTGGCGTGGACGATTTCAATTCGCTGCATCGGCGCAGAAGTAGCCTGCAACGCATCACGCAATAAAGTTTCATCGCCCACCATCATCAAACGCACATTCGGCTCTTTTGCCAAAAACGACACCGCAGCAGGCACAGTAACCGCCAGCCCAATGTCGCCCCCCATCGCATCAACCGACAAAGTAATCATCTTGTTCCAATCTATTTCCGATTGCTGTAAACAAAGCAGCCTGCACCCAATTTATGTGCAGGCTGCCTGCTTATCGCATTATCCTGATTTATGCCGCTTCAACCTTATGCGCCGCACGATGATTGTGCGCGTCAATATCGGTTGCGTCCCACGGATAATTTACCCACCAGTCTTGCACTTCCAAGCCAGCGTAGTAATGCACACCTTCGGGAATTACGCCGCGTTTTTCTTTGATTTTATTATGAATAACCGCAAAACCCACTTCCGTAAAATTTTCTTTTTGCAATTCGCGCAACACAAATTCTGCCGTAACACGACTGTCATCTACTTCGTCCACCACCAAAATATTTTTGCCAACAATTTTTTCGGGGATTGGGTCAATCCATTGCACTTTTTGAATTTCGTCTGCCGTTTCACCGCTGCCCGATTCGTCCAAATAATAGGCAGTCGTTACCGCATAAATTGGCACATCAACAAAGCTACGCAACATACGCGCAGGAATAAAGCCGCCACCGCCAATCGCAATCATTGCATCATATTGAATGCCCGATGCCTGAATTTGCTCGGCAATTTTTTTAACGGTATGATGAATTTCATCATAAGTAAACCAAATTTTGTGTACCGTCATCACAATCTCCCAAAGCACTTAATATTACATAAACGAAAAAAGCCAGCCGAGTGCATCAACACGCAATCGCTGACTTTTTTCTGCATAACAGCCTTACTCGCCTTTGGCTTTCACAACTTTACGACCACGGTACATGCCGTTTGGCGAAATGTGGTGTGGGCGATGAACTTCACCTGTTGCGCCGTCCACAGACAAAGCTGGTGCAGTCAAAGCATCGTGAGAGCGGTGCATACCACGACGAGAAGGGGATTTTTTGTTTTGTTGAACAGCCATTTCAAGCTCCTAAAAATATATAATCAGTCAAAAAATAAACAGGTTAGTCCGATTTTTTCAAACCCGCCAACACGGCAAAAGGATTAGTTTTGTTTTGATTAACCGCATCTAAATCTGCATTGCCACAATCATCATGCTTGGGCGAAAACGGCAATGCCATTAATATTTGGTCTTCAATCAACGAGAAAACGTCTAATTCAGCTTCGAGCAACATACCTTCCAATTCTTCATCGGCAAGCATGGCTTCGTCTAGCGATTCTTCGTTTTCAAACAAAACAATTCGCACATTTTCATCTAGCGCAAAATGAACAGGCTGCATACAACGTTGACATTGCAAAGGCAAACTGCCCGAAAGCGTGAGCGCTAAAAACGGACGTTGCCATCTATCAACGCCACCTTGCAAAGTGTACGCCAATTCTGATGACAATTCGGTAAAATCGTGCGACCAAACGCGTTTGTCTAAATCATTCAATAAAACTTTGCCGCGCAGGTTTTCTTGCTTGATGGCAAACGCTTGGGGTTCAATCAATATTCGGTTTAACATAAACAGGGCATGATATAATTTTATTGCTTTGTAGTCAATATTTTTAACCGTTTTTTCAGATTTATTTGTCATTGGACACAGGAGTTTTGACGATGAGTTTACCGATTATTTTGGCTTCTACTTCGGTTTTTCGGCAGCAGCAGTTGCGAACATTGGGCGTGGATTTTGTTGCGGCAAAACCGATGTTTGACGAAACGCCTTTGGCTGGCGAATCGCCATCGGATACAGCTTTGCGGTTGGCTATTGGCAAGGCGCAATCGTTGGCGCAACATTATCCGCAGCATTTGATTATTGGGGCTGACCAAGTGGCGTGGTGCAACAATCGTCAGCTCGGTAAACCGATGTCGGTAGAAAAGGCGGCGGCGATGTTGGCGGAATTGTCGAGGCAGCGCATTGAATTTTATAGCGCGGTTTGTGTGCTGGACACGAGTGCAGGCTGCTTGCGGCATCATGTGGACAAAACAGTAGTGCAAATGCGTGTGTTGTCGCCCGAGCAAATTCGCCATTATTTGGCGCGTGAGCCTGATGCGATTTATTGTGCAGGTGCGGCAAAAAGCGAAGGTCTGGGTGCGGCGTTGTTGGAGCGCATCGATAGTTCTGACCCGAATGCGTTGATTGGTTTGCCAATTTTTTGGTTGGTGTCGTGTTTGAATGAATTGGGTATTGATGTAATTTAAAAAGTGCAGGCTGCTTTTGAAATAGAAAAAGCAGCCTGCACTTTTTGTTTAGCGTTTTTGTTGATGCGAAATCAATTTGTTCAACGCAATCACCAGTTGTTCATCGGTAAACGGTTTGCAAATAAAGCCACGCGCACCGTATTGCAACGCGCGTAATCCAGTTTGTCTATCCGATAAAGCCGATACCACCAAAATACTGGTGTTTTGGCTTAATGCACGAATTTGTTTAATGCACTCCAAACCGTCCAAATTGGGCATGGTCAAATCCATGGTAACCAAATCGGGTTTGTGTTCTTTAAACATTTCTACTGCTTTTGCACCGTCTGATGCAGTAGCAACCACTTGAATATCCAAGCCCTGAATACTGCGTTCAATTCGATTTCGAATGATGTTGGAATCATCTACAATCATTAATGTAGGCATTCTTATCCCCTATTCTAAATTATTTTCCCTGCGGAAATTTGATACTAAAACGAGTGTATTGATGCGCTGCGGTAGTCACACCAATGCGTCCACCAATGCTTTGAATCTCATCTTTAATAATATCCATTCCCACACCACGACCTGCATCTTCCGATTCGTTTGCTGCGGTTGAAAAACCATTGCTAAACATCATGTTCAACAATTGTTTTTGCTCGGCATTGGGTGCGGCATCTGCTGCCAGCAAGCCCAAGTTCACAGCTTTTTGGCGAATGGCTTCAAAATCGATGCCATTGCCATCGTCTTCCGCTGCCAAGACCAAATTGCCATCGGCTTGTTGGGTCAATGTTAATTTGAGCGTACCCATTGCAGGTTTGCCACGAGCTTGGCGTACTTCGGGTGCTTCAATGCCGTGCACCACCGAATTACGCAAAAGCTGAATCATAACATTTTTTAACTTGTCCCATTGCGATTCTTTGATTTCGTATTGGTCAAAACCGCTTACAACCAACTGCGCTTGTTTGTTATTGCGCGTGGCAATGTCGCCAACAAATTGTTTCAAGAAATCGACTTGCGCTGTGGCAAATGTGCGCCAAGCGGGTTCTGTGCTGCTTGGTGCTGCCGCTTGATTGGCGTGCGAGCCAGCTTCTTGCCCCATGCGACCGCTGTAATTTTTCAAAATATCGAACAAGCGATACAAGTCTTCCAACAATACCACCAAGCCAAAGAAGTCTTGACCAGTCAAGCTTCTGGAATTTCGCATCACTTTCAAAGACTCTTCAAACGATTCGCAAATACCTACCATGCGTTGCAATTTGAGCGATGATGCTTCGCCTTTGATTTTGTGAATTAAACGAGCAATATATTGTACTTTGCCTTGCAATTCATACGAATCTGAACCTGGTGATTTCAAAATTTGGTTGATTTCATCCAAATTTTGCGTACTGCTGCCGATAAAGTTGTTCAGCAACACAGGATTGGTATTCAAAATAGTGCTGAGCATTTCCATTTCGCGGTTTTCTTGCTCTTTTTGCGCTTCCAAGCTGGCTTGCAACATCACCGATTCGGTTGTATCGGTTACGCTGACCAATACACGTTCGATTTTGTCGTTAATCCATACGCGGAAGAATTTGAAATCCATAAAACGCAATTCATTGGTGCGTTCATCTTGTACGCTAATGCGGTTAAGCGGATTCAAGTCTTCAATCAAATCTTCCATTACCCAGTCGCTATACAACTGTTCAATAAAGAATTTTGTGGTTTCGACTTCTTCGGGTGGTACAAATTTATCCAATACATCGAGCAAGTTTTTGTTACCCAAATCTTTTTGCCCCAAAATGTCTTCCAAGCGGCGAGAATATTGGCTACCAATGGTCAAATCTTTGTCCACCAAGAACAAACCTTCGTTCACCGACACCATGATTTCGCTCATCTCTTCGTTGGCAATCGCCAGTTTGTGGTCATTGGCAACCAATTGACGCAGCGCACCAAACACAATCATGAAGAACAAAACCACCGCCGCGATAATACCGCCCAGTTGGAATTTTTGCAGCATCGATGCTTGTGCGACCACTTCGCTATTTAACGCCGCTGCTAATTGTGAAGAGTCGGTCAGCAAGGTTTGGTTATACAAACGTGAATAGTCCACCAAGTAGTCACTCACTTGTTTTCTTAAATTAGCTTGATTGCCTTGATTTGACGACAAAAAGCTATCAATCAAACCCAAATACGGTTCCCAAACTTGGCGCAAATTGGCTGCGTGGTACGCGGCTTTTGCGTTGCCTGATACCGCGCTAATGGTAACAGAGCTGCCGTCTTGCGTAGTGACTTCGCCACCTTTTTCAAATGCAGATAAAGTGCTTTCGAATTTATCGCGAATTTGCTTAATCTCTTGCAAACGGAACAAGGCTTCTTGTGGCAAATCTGCCAAAGCAACATCGCCTGTTTTGGCATTGGTTTCAGGCATAGCCACATCGCTGGCTGCTGCCGCTGTTGTCGTTGCAGCAGGTTTGTTTACTTGCTCTGCCAAATACAGGTTAATATCCAACAAGTTTTTAGATAATTGTTGAATCGATGCACCTTGCTCACCTGCTACGTTAATAATTTGTGTGTTTTGTGCCAAACGGCTGGTTGACCACGCACTCAAACCCAGCAATGCAACGGTTAAAATCAAAAACAACACAACCAATGAAATCAAGCCTGAGTATTTGCGTAACCCAACTGGGCTATTACTGATTTTTTTCATTTTATTCTCCAAATATCATCATGATTTTATTTGCTTACTCGTTGGATAAAGGCATCAAGATTATTGGAATTGATGTCTTGATACGGCACTTTGACCACTTTGTATTCCACACCATGTTCGATGCCACTCATCACAGGATTGCCAGCCGCTAAATTAGCTGCCATTCGCACGGCGGTTTTGGCTTGTTCATCGTAGTCGTTGAATACTGTGCCAACTAAATCACCATTTTTAACGGCTTCTAGCGCAGTTTTAGAACCATCAATACCAAAAATCGGTAATTTAACGCCATGTTTTTTCAATGTGTTGATTGCACCTAATGCCATACTGTCGTTGTTTGCCAAAATCACTTCAACATTTTGGAATTCTGGCAATGCAAGCCATTTTTCCAAAAGCTCTTCTGCTTCGGCGGTTTGGAACATGGCAGTATCTTGCAAAACTTTGGCAACAGGTACACCAGAGTTTGGATAAAACTCCATAGTGCTAACCGACCATTTGGTACGCGCTTGTGCACCTGCGTGTCCTGGAACGCCTTCAATCATGGCATATTGCACCACGCCATCTTTGTTTTTGTCCCATTCTGGGTGAGCTTTCCATGCGTTTAACACTTGCAAACCTTGCAATACGCCAGCCTGCGCGGCATCGCCATCGACAAAGTATGCCGTGTCGCAAGAAGCCAAGTTTTTATCGCCAGGGCTACGGTTGATGTACACCACAGGGATTTTGGCTTGACACATTTTGCGAACAAAATCGCCGCCTTTGCTCACATCTGCCAAATTGACTACCAAGGCTTTTGCGCCACGTTGAATCATGTCTTGCAACTGAGCATCTTGTTTGTCTTGATTGTCTTCTGCGCTCTCGACAAACAATTTTAGGCTGCTGTGGTCTTTGCCTGCTTGTTCAAAAGCAGCATACATACCTTGGAAAAAGGGGTTAGTGCGAATATCACTTACGTTTGCGCCCACTGTGGCGGTGGGATAATTGTTTTTTTCGGCTGCTGCAGTTTGTTGTGTGTTTTGACCACACGCAGCAACAGAAAATAGCACAAAAGGTAGTAAGGTTAGCATTTTCATAATTTGCTCCCAATAAAATTCATCATTTAAATATGTTAGTTATTTGTAATGAAACAATATTCTGAATGGACGTACTGTTTGATAACGAATTGTAAAGAATTACAAGGCATTTCGCTATACATTCGACTATATTATTTACAAATATTTGTTTGTGTTGTATTTCAATCAAACAAAAAAAGCAGCCTGCACTTTCAAAAATAAAAGTGCAGGCTGCTTTGAATTAGGTGCAGGCTGCTTATTCCTTATCCCAAATGCGATTGGTTGGCTGGCGCAAATAAACGGCATCGTCAAACGTGGCGAGTTGTTCGGGTTTGAAGGCGACACAAACGGCTGCGCCAATGCCGCTTAAAAAGGCTTCGCCCCACGCCAGTAAAAAGAAAATGGGAAAGGCTTGTTGCCAAATGATTGCGCTGGATAAGACATCGGCAAAATACAATACGCTACACACCAGCAAGCCTGTCAGCAGCATACCGAATGCGCCCGATAGAAAGCCTGCACAAAAAATGTAGATGAACACGTTTTTAGGTAGCCTGCACAATAATTGTTGCCGAATCAGCGCGTTGAGCAAACACGCTGGTACAACCACACACAAGGCGTTCAACGCGAATGGGGCGACAAAACCGCTGCTTTGTTGGGCGATGCCAAACAGCAGCAAGATGCTGCTGCCCAGTAAAAGTGCCATAGGCGTACCAAGCATTAGGCTGATTAAATTGAGTCCCAACAAATGATAGCTCATACCTGCCAGTTGTCCTGCTTCTACGCGCACGTTCAATGCCCACAACAAGGCGAACAAGGCGATGGCTATGGGTAAGCGTGGTAGCTGGGATAAAAGGTGCAGGCTGCTTTTGTGGCGAACAAAGCAGCCTGCAATTAGGCAAGCGTATGCGAGCCATGTTGCCCAAATCAAACCGATATGGGGCAACCAGTGGGGCAAAAAAGTCATGATTGAGTTGATTAATGTGGATAATGCGTTTCTTCGTATTCGTGGATTGGCTCGGCGGCTTCAATGGGCGTTTCGTGAATCAAATCGGCGGCTGGCGCAAACCATTTCCCAAGCGACTTCAACAGCGGTTTTTAAACTGCCCGAATGCGCCTTGCCTGTGCCTGCCAAATCCAACGCTGTGCCGTGGTCTACCGATGTGCGGATAAACGGCAAACCCAGCGTAATGTTCACACCACCACCAAAACTGGCGTGTTTCAACACAGGTAAACCTTGGTCGTGATACGCTGCCAACACCGCATCGGCATCGTCCAAATAAAACGGCTGAAACAGCGTGTCGGCTGGCAATGGGTCGGTGATGTTTACGCCACGTTGGCGCAATATTTGGGCGGTTGGCTGCATGATTTCCAGTTCTTCACGCCCCAAATGTCCGCCCTCGCCTGCGTGTGGATTGAGTCCTGCCAACAAGATTTTGGGCGATTGAATACCAAATTTGTTTTGCAAATCGTTGTGCAAAATGGTCGCCACACTGTCTATCAATTCGGGCGTAATCGCGTCTGCCACTTCACGCAAGGGCAAATGGGTGGTCAGCAACGCCACGCGCATTCCGCCGCCTGCGAGCATCATCACGACTTGTGGCGTGTGGGATTTTTCGGCTAGGTATTCAGTGTGCCCGCTAAAATAAAGTTGTTCGCCAAAGTGGTCGTTGATGACACCTTTGTGGACGGGCGCGGTTACCATACCTGCAAATTCGCCGTTGTTGATGCCGTGCATGGCGCGGTCTAGCAATTCAATCACATACGGTGCGTTGTGCGGATTGAGTTCGCCTGCCGTGCAATCGGTTTTGAGTGGAATGTGTAGGACTTCTAGCTCATTGGGTGCAGGCTGCTTTTTTGCGTCAAAATCGCGCAAAGCAATCGTTTTGCCCAGCATTTTGGCGCGATTTGCCAGCAGGTTTTTATCGCCCAACACGACAACGCGACAGGGCAAATTCATGTGCGCCAAATCCAAGCAAATGTCTGCGCCAATGCCTGCGGGTTCGCCTGCGGTTATCGCTAAAATTGGGGTGTTCATGGGCTGCTTTCTTGTGAAAATGCACGCATCATACCTGAATTTGCGTTCAGCAACATAACAAAGCAGCCTGCACACCATTTGGCACAATACGCAAGCTGCAAACTATGTTGGCAAACACGTTCAAATTCCCGTGGTGTATGGCGGCGAATTTGGCATGGATTTGGCGGCGGTAGCGCAATTTCATCGCGTGTCGGTCGAATAATTGGTGCGCGAACACACGCGTTACACCTATACCGTTTTTATGATGGGCTTTCAGGCTGGTTTTCCGTATTTGGGCGGCTTGCCCGAGCATTTGCACACGCCGCGCACGCGCATTGCCACAGGTTCGGTGGGCATTGGTGGCGCACAAACAGGCGTGTATCCGTTTGCATCGCCAGCAGGTTGGCAAATTTTGGGCAAAACCGATTTACCTTTGTTTGATGCAGCCTGCAATCCACCCACTTTGTTGAGCGCAGGCGATACGGTGCAATTTATAGTGGATTAAATTTAGATTAGGACAAGGCGACAACGACCGCCGTGTACAGCTAGTACATAAGGGAGTTGGCAACGCTGTACTAGTTTAAATTTAATTCACTATACCTAAATCAAAGATTTGGACAAAAAAGCAGCCTGCACTTTTTGGTTGATGAAAAGTGCAGGCTGCTTCGGTTGTTTAGATGATTCAATCAACTAGACGCTTTTTTAAACGCAGCATCGGCATCATCAAAGCGTTGTTGTACGGCTGCGCTCGGTGCTGGGCTCAACAGCGAACCTACGACAATCGCCATCACACAAGCAATAAAGCCTGGCACAATTTCATACAAACTGCTGCCTGTGAGTGGCTTCCACGCTACCACCACCGCCGCGCCTGCTACCATGCCAGCCAACGCGCCTGCTGCGGTCATACGTTTCCAAAACAGCGAGAAAATCACCGCAGGCCCAAACGCCGCGCCAAAACCAGCCCACGCATACGACACCAATCCCAACACTTTGCTGTTTGGGTCAGACGCAATCAAAATCGCAATCACGGCAATCGCCAACACCATGACACGTCCCACCCACACCAATTCGGCTTGTGGGGCGTTGGGGCGCAGAAAGCCTTTGTAGAAGTCTTCGGTAATCGCACTAGAACACACGAGCAGTTGGCAAGACAAGGTGGACATGACTGCTGCCAAAATCGCCGACAAAATCACGCCTGCAATCCATGGGTTGAACAAAATAGTAGTCAGAGCGATGAAAATGCGCTCGTGGTCGCCATTCATGATAGCGGCTTCTTGTGAGTGCTGACCAAAGTAAGCAATACCAAAATAACCAACGGCACACGCGCCACCCAAACACAAAATCATCCAAGTCATACCAATGCGGCGTGCGTTTACCAGCGATTTCACGCTTTCGGCTGCCATAAATCGCGCCAAAATGTGCGGCTGACCAAAATAGCCCAAACCCCATGCGGCGGTAGAAATAATGCCCATCAGCGTTGTGCCAGCCAGCAGGCTATCGTATTGTTTGCCTGAACTTTGCACCATCATTTGCAAAGCAGCCTGCATTTCGTCTGCGCCACCCAAGCTCAAATACACCATAATTGGGGTAACGATGAGCGCGAAAATCATCAAACTGGCTTGAATCGTGTCCGTCCAGCTCACTGCCAAAAAGCCGCCAATGAACGTGTACACAATGGTTGCGCCTGCGCCCAACCACATGGCTTGTGTATAGGAAATATCAAACAGACTTTGGAACAATCGCGCCCCTGCCACAATGCCCGAAGCGCAGTAAATTGTGAAGAAAAACAAGATGATTGATGCCGAAATCACTTTCATTGCATGACCTGTTGCGCCAAAACGATGATAGAAATAATCGGGCAAGGTGAGTGCGTTATTGTTGTATTCAGTGTGAACACGAAGTCGCCCAGCCACCAGCAACCAGTTCAGCCACGCGCCAACGGTTAAGCCAATCGCAATCCACGATTCGCTCAAACCAGTCAGATAAATCGCGCCTGGCAAACCCATCAGCAGCCAGCCCGACATATCGGACGCGCCTGCCGACAACGCGGTTACGAACGCGCCTAAACTGCGTCCGCCCAGAATGTAGTCATCAAAGTTGCGTGTGGAAAAATAAGCTGCCATGCCAATGAGCAATACGACAATCAAATAAATGCCAAAAGTTATATACATCGGATTCATGTGAAATCCTTTCGTAAACAAGATTAAAAAAGATGCAAATTGCACCGTGTTTGTTTTTCTGATAATGGCATTTAACCTGAATTAACAAAAATCGTCAAGATTTTCACGTTTGAAATGATGCGTTTACCAAAATCCGCAAACGCCCTACAATACGCGTCCATGAAGACACAAAACTCAACTATTCCCACCGCTTTGGCGATTATCGCGCCGACAGCCAGCGGCAAAACTGCGTTGGCATTGGCAATCGCGCAAGCTGTGCCGTGCGAAATCATTAGCTTGGACAGCGCGTTGGTGTATCGCGACATGGACATTGGCACGGCAAAACCCACCGCGCAGGAATTGGCAAGCGTACCGCACCATTTAATCAATATAATCAGCCCATTAGAAACATACAGCGCAGCGGATTTTGTGCACGATTGCTTGCATTTGGTGGACGAAATTCGCGCCAAAGGCAAATTGCCGCTTATTGTTGGCGGAACGATGATGTATTACCACGCGCTCACACAAGGCTTGAACGCACTGCCCGAAGCCGATGCCGCCACGCGCGAACGCTTACAACAGGTCAAACAGGCGCACGGTTTGGCGCATTTGTATGATTTGTTGCAACAAGCCGATCCAGTCACCGCCCAACGTTTATCGCCCAGCGACACACAACGCATTGAACGCGCTTTGGAAGTGTTTTGGCTCACAGGCAAGCCCTTGTCGCAACATTTTGCCGAACAAACCATGCAGCCTACATTATTGAATCTGCCGACCATTGCGCTGATTGCCGAACAACGCCACGCGCTGCACCAGCAAATCAACCAACGCTTTATCCAAATGATAAATAACGGTTTTTTGGACGAAGTGCGCCAGTTGCAACAACGCTATCCTGCGCTGCACCCCGATATGCCGTCTATGCGCTGCGTGGGCTATCGCCAAGCGTGGGCTCATTTGGCTGACGAAACGGACTTTGAAAACTTTGTGGAACAAGGGCAAGCTGCCACGCGCCAGTTGGCAAAACGCCAGCTCACTTGGTTACGCAAAATGCAGCCTGCACACGTTTTTGACCCATTTACCCAACGCGATTATGTGCCACGCGCCATAGAAATAGCTCAACAACTACAATCGTCCTAATTATGTTTACTCCCGCTCCACTTCGCCGCCGCCTGTTTGCCCTGTGTTACGAATCTTTGCTAGTCGGCTCTGTTTCGCTGCTGGCAGGTTTGTTTGCTGGTGGCATTTTGACCTTACTGCCCAGCGCAATCGCCCAACACAACTGGTTTTCATCACTTTTAACCGTGTTGATTTTACTCGGCTCGTGGTGGCTTTATTTTCGCCTAAACTGGCAACGCGAAGGGCAAACCCTGCCCATGCGCGTGTGGAAAATCGGCTTATCCGACAAACAAAGCAGCCTGCACCCACACCGCAGCGTGTTGTTGCGCCGTTATTTGTGGGCGTGCGTGTTTTTGGTGTTTATTCCATTGCTGGCGTATCAAACCTTGCGTTATCAAGGCATTGCGCCGCGTTCTGCCACTTGGTTGTCGCTGTTTTGGTGGATTTTGCCGTGGGGATTTGCGCTGCTGAATCGCCGCCGACAGTTTTTGTATGATTACTTGGCTGGCACGGAATTGGTGGATTTGCGCGAGCGGTAATCCATGTGAAAAAGCAGCCTGCACTTTTGTTTATGGAAAGTGCAGGCTGCTTTGTTCTTTATTGGTATTATAGTGGATTAAATTTAGATTAGGACAAGGCGACAACGACCGCCGTGTACACCTAGTACATAAGGGAGTTGGCAACGCTGTACTAATCTAAATTTAATTCACTATATTACTTCAAAAACTGCTGGGCAATGCGTAACACATCGTCCAAACCAAAGCCATCGGCATCGGCGGCTGTGCCGTTTGGCGTGATAGCGTTGATGATTTGCGGCAAATATTGCGACAACACATTGCCTGCATCGCCCACATTCAAGCCCACGCTTTGTGCGGCTTGTTGCAAATGATTGCCCAGCGCGTTTTGCAAATCACCACCGCTAACCGCTTGATTTGCGCCATTGCCAATCCAGCTTTGCAACGCGTCGCCCAAACCGCCTTGTTGCAACTGCCCAAGCAAGCCGCCAATGTCGCCGCCATTTTGTTGCACCAGTTGCGTAATTAACTGAATCGCTTGTCCTTGTTCGCTGTTGCCTACCATTGCCGATGTAGCAACGCTCACCAAAGAATCAAAAAGTCCCATGTGTGCGTCCTTGTTATAAAGGTTAAAAAAATCAAATTAAACCAACTGCTCGCCCCAATGCAATTTTTGACGCAAGGTTTTGTAATACTGGTAATCGATGGGGTGCAGCACGCGCAAATTGTGGCGATAGCGGCGAATGGTAACCACGTCCATGCTTTGAATATCCACCACCGATTGTCCGTCATAATGCACACGCGCATCGCCTGCTTTGGTAATCAAAATGCAGATTTCGCCTGTGTCGGAAATCACAATCGGGCGATTGGTCATGGATTGCGGACAAATCGGCACAAGCGTAAAAGCGCGAAGTGTGGTCTGCAAAATTGGGCCACCTGCTGCCAATGAATACGCGGTAGAGCCTGTGGGCGTGGACACAATCAAGCCGTCCGAGCGTTGTGTATAGACAAATTCGCCGTTGATAAATACTTCAAATTCAATCATTTGACCTGTACCGCCGCGCGATAACACGGTGTCGTTCAACGCCAATGCTTTATGTATGACTTCGCCTGCGCGTGAAATAGACGTTTCCAGCACCAAGCATTCGTCCACCAAATATTTGCCGCGCAACATGCTGTCTAGTTCGGGCAACATTTTGTCACTGGTTACTTGGGTTAAAAAGCCCAAATGTCCTTGGTTTACGCCGATGAGTGGCACGCGATAGGGCGCGGCTTGTCGGGCGGCGGCTAAAAATGTGCCATCGCCGCCTAGCACCAAAATCAAATCGCATTGTTTACCCAAATCTTCGCTGACTTGGCAGCCTTGTGGCAAGGGTTCGTGTGTGCTGGCGGCGTATTCTGTATCTACATAAACATTGAGTTCTTGCTGTTGCAAAAAGCTGGACAGCTCGGCAATGACCGATGCGATGTTGGGGGTGCTGGGTCGGGTTACTAAACCGATGTGTTGGAATTGGCTTTTCATGGTGGCAAAGTCAATCAGAAGGAAAAGGCGATATTATAACGAAAAAGCAGCCTGCACATAGCTAGCTCAAAATTTTTAGAAACGCCGTCATTCTCGCGCAGGCGGGAATCCAACGAAATCATTTAGTTATCTATATTATTGTTTATTAACAAGAATACAACGTTGGATTCCTGCCCACGCAGGAATGACGACGCAATCTATTTCACAAAGCAGCCTGCACTACTCAAACCACCGCACCACTTCATCAACCGTTTTACGCGCTTTGGGTTTAATTTCGCCAGCGCGATAACCAAAGCTCACCATCACCGACACGCGCCATTCGTTTGTGTCCAAGCAGCCTGCATCGCTCAAAATTTGGTTTACGGCGGCGTAATCAAAGCCTTCAATCGGGCAAGAATCAATGCCCAGCAATGCCGCGCCTGTCATCATGTTTGCCAACGCAATATAAGTTTGCTTGCCAGCCCAATCCAACACGCTGCGTTCGCTGGCAAGAATGTCGGCATCGTGCTGCTGAAAACGCTGATATTTGGCGCGAGCGGCAACGGCGGCATCGCCTGTAAAACCGCGTCTGGCGATGATGTCGTCAAAAAATGGCGTGTCAAATCGGGCGTTGGTTTTGGCGGCAATCACAACCAAATGACTGGCATCGTCCACTTGCGTTGCCATGCCCCACGACACGGGTTTGAGTTTAGCGCGTAAATCGCTGTTTTGAATTACCAAAAATTGCCACGGCTCGCTGCCCACCGAGCTGGGCGACAGGCGCGCGCATTCCAAAATAGCCGCAAAATCGGCATCGCTAATCGTGCGATTGGGGTCGTAGGCACGCGTGGCGGCACGGCGGCGGAAGACTTCTAGTAATTGTTCGGGTGTGAGCTGGATCATAAAATTTCTTTCGTTATCTATAATCAAATGGAAAATTGTCCAACAACTGACGGTGTATGCCCATTGCTAGCTGAATAAATTTATAGTGAATTAAATTTAGATTAGTGCAGCGTTGCCAACTCCCTTATGTACTAGCTGTACACGGCGGTCGTTGTCGCCTTGTCCTAATCTAAATTCAATCCACTATAGCACATAAGGGCGTTGGCAACACCGTCCTATTGCAATTTCATTTCACTTTATCCGCTATAATCCGCTTTATTTTTTGGAATAGGAATACACCATGTCTCGCGCTTTTCAGCTTTTTGGCTTGCCTGTGCAGTTTGATTTGAACGCCGAGCAACTACATCAACAATATCGCACGCTTGCCGCACAATTTCACCCAGACCGTTTTGCAGCGGCAAGCGCATTTGAGCAAAAGCAGGCGATGATGATGTCGGCGGCAATCAATCAGGCGTATGAGCAATTATCGCACCCACTCAATCGCGCTGCCGAATTGTTACGCACCCAAAATATTGATGCCGATGCGCCCGAACATACGTCTTTTGCGCCCGAATTTTTAATGCAACAAATGCAATGGCGCGAAACGCTCATGGACGCGCAAATGGAGCAAGACGAAGCAGCAATGTTGGCATTGGACTCGGAAATCGCTGCCGAACAGCAAACTTCGTTGATTCAACTGCGCCAAGCCTTTGAGCAGCAGCAATATGAATCGGCAGCGCAACTGGTGCGACAAGGGCGATTTTTGGATAAGATGCGACAGGAAATTGCTAGCGCGTTGCCGTGATGTGATTGGGTATATAAAAAGCAGCCTGCACTTTTGCTTAATTCAAAGTGCAGGCTGCTTTTTCCATTTTAATGATTAATTTACGAACGGCTCGGCAAGCGATACACCTGCGCCAAAGCGTGAACCACGTTAGCATCATGCACACCCGCTTTGTTGAGTGCGCGTGTGGGCGAATGCAGCAATTTGTTGGTTAATTGCACCGACAGGCGTTCCAACACTTCTTCGGCTGGCGTGCCTTTTGCCAGTTGGCGCATGGCGTTGTCTAGCACTTGTTTACGCGCTTTTTCGCCTTCATCACGCAAGGCGCAAATCAACGGCACGCGCTGACGGCTTTGTTGCCATGTTAAAAATTCGCCCACTTTGGCTTGCACCATTTCTTCGGCTTGCTCGGCTGCGATTTGACGCGCTTCTTTGCCTTGTGCCACTCGTGCAGCCATGTCGTCCACCGTAAACAAAACCACGTTATCCAACTCGGCAACGCTGGCTTCAATGTCGCGTGGCACGGCTAAATCCAGCAAAAATTGGGTTTTGCCTGCGCGTTGGCTTGTCGATTTCGCCACCATTTCGCGCGTTACCACTGCATCTTGGCTCGCTGTGCAAGAAATCACCACATCGTAGCGCGACAAAATTTCTAGCACATTGTCCAAAGCACAAGCGGTTGCGCCCTGCCCTAACTGGCTGCACAAATTGGTTGCGCGTGTGAGCGTTCGATTAGCAATCATCAGGCTTTTGGGTTGTTTGGCAGCAAAATAAGTTGCCACCGATTCGTTCATTTCGCCTGCGCCAATAAACAAAACATTTAGGTTGCTAATATCGCCCAAAGTTTGCTCTGCCATACGCACGGCTACCGATGCCATGCTGACCACATTATCGCCCACGCCACTCATGCTGCGAACGTCTTTGGCAGCAGCAAACGTGCGTTGAAACAGCGCATTAAGCCATGTTCCCACGCCACCTTGTTCACGTGCCACTTGCACCGCGTTTTTCATTTGACCCAAAATTTGCGCTTCGCCCAACACCATGCTGTCCAAGCCGCAAGCGACACGGAATGCGTGAGCAATCGTTTGGCTGCAACCCAATGTGTACAAATAGGGGCGGATTTCGGCTTCGTTTACGCCTTGATAATTTGCCAGCCAGCGAATCACGGCATCGGCATCGCCCACGCAATACAATTCGGTGCGATTGCAAGTAGATAAAATAACCGCTTCGGCAACGATGTTTGTGCTTAAATCGTACACAGCATCGGGCAAATTGGCTGCGGCAAACGCCAATTTTTCGCGAATCGCCAAAGGCGCGGTGTGATGATTCAATCCAATAACAGTGAGTTTCATAATATTCAACGATTTATATGTTATACAAGCAGCCTGCACTTTGGGGCTGCTCGTTGGTTTATGACTGCGTTGAATTATAGCAAAAAATTAATGACATTTAAAAAATTTAAGTTTTTGGCTATCAAAATGCGAGGCATTCTCATTTAAGTAATGGTTTTTTGCAGGCTGCTTGCGTGTCGGTCTATAATGCGGTTTATTTTGTTAATAAAGGGCTGCGCTATGGATTTGCACGCCATTCGCCAAGAATACAGTCAGCGCGAATTGTCTGCGACACAATGCGCCGACAATCCGATTATCCAATTTGAACAATGGCTACGCGATGCCATGAACGCGCAAGTTGCCGAACCCACCGCCATGAACATCGCCACGGTTGATGCAAATGGTCGCCCCAGTGCACGGATTGTGTTGCTCAAAGAAGTAAACGAACAAGGCTTTGTTTTCTTTACCAATTATGCAGGACGAAAAGGTCAGGCATTGGCATATCAACCGTTTGCCGCACTCACATTTTTTTGGGCGGAATTGGAACGACAAGTCCGCATTGAAGGCAAAGTCAGCTTGCTATCCGAAGCCGAATCGGACGCTTATTTTGCCAGTCGCCCCTACACCAGCCGCATTGGCGCGTGGGCAAGCGAGCAAAGTCAAGTTATTGATAACAAATCTGTTTTACTGGCACGCGCTGCCAAATTTGCTGCCACGCACCCTGTTAATGTGCCACGCCCACCGCATTGGGGCGGCTATGTATTGCAGCCTGATTGCATAGAATTTTGGCAAGGTCGCCCCAGCCGTTTGCATGACCGCATTCGCTATCGCTTGCAAGACGATGGCTGGATTAAGGAACGCCTTGCTCCGTAAAATCGCATAAACAAAAAGTGCAGGCTGCTTTTTCGTATTTCTACTATTTTCGTAACCACCTTATATAAAGGAATTATCCATGAGCTTTTTGAAATTAACCGAACAAAACGTAAACGGTAAAACCGTGTTAATCCGTGCGGATTTAAACGTACCATTCAAAGACGGCAAAATTAGTGATGACACGCGCATTCGTGCGTCTTTGGCATCAATCCAATATTGCTTGGACAATGGCGCAGGCGTGATTGTGATGAGCCACTTGGGTCGCCCAACCGAAGGCGAAAGCAAACCCGAAGATGACGTTGCACCCGTAGCCGCACATTTGGGTAACTTGTTGAATAAAGAAGTCAAAGTGTTGAATGATTGGCGCGACAACAAACCAACGGTAAACGCTGGCGAAGTATTCATGTTGCAAAACGTGCGTATCAACAAGGGCGAAAAGAAAAACAACCCTGAATTGGGTCAAGCCTATGCGAGCTTGTGCGATGTGTTTGTGAACGATGCGTTTGGTACGGCGCACCGTGCGGAAGCATCAACCGAAGCGGTGGTGGCGGCGGCGCCTGTGTCTTGCGCGGGCATTTTGATGGCGGCTGAGTTGGACGCTTTGAGCAAGGCGTTGAAAGAGCCTGCGCGTCCGATGGTGGCGATTGTGGCTGGCAGCAAGGTTTCTACTAAATTGACGATTTTGGAAAGTTTGGCAGATAAAGTGGACGTGTTGATTGTGGGCGGTGGCATTGCGAATACTTGCTTGTTGGCGCAAGGCAAAGAGTTGGGCAAATCGTTGGTGGAAAAAGATTTGGTAAACGAAGCCAAAGCGATTATGGAAAAAATGGAAAAACGCGGCAATCCGATTCCATTGCCTGTGGACAGCATTGTGGCAACTGAATTTTCTGAAACGGCAACGCCAATCGCGCGTAACGTGGACGAAATCAAACCCGAAGAAGAAATTTTGGACATCGGCGAACAATCTCGCGCTCGTTTGGCGGAAATTTTGAAAAACGCTGGCACAATCGTGTGGAACGGTCCTGTGGGCGTGTTTGAATTTGACAACTTCGCGGGCGGTACAAAAGCAGTGGCAGAAGCGATTGCAGCAAGCAACGCATTCTCAATCGCTGGCGGTGGCGATACGTTGGCTTCTATTTCCAAATTTGGCGTTACCGACAAAATCAGCTACATTTCAACGGGCGGTGGCGCGTTCTTGGAATTTTTGGAAGGCAAAGAATTGCCAGCCGTTGCTGCGTTGGAAAAATTTGCTCAATAATTCAATCTAAATAAAAAAAGCAGCCTGCGTTTTTTGTCCGAATCTTTAATTTAGGTATAAAAAAGTGCAGGCTGCTTTTATTGAATCATCATGAATATTCAAGAAAACAAACCCTACACGCCTTTTGCGCTGGCAATGGTCTTTTTGGCGTTGCCTTTGTTTGCCCTACTCTACGACATTTTAACCGTGTGGATTGGACGACAATCGGGCATTTTGTGGGCAGTTAAACACGAACAAGTGTATTTGTTGCCATTGTGGGACACAGGCTTGCTTGCCATGAGCATGGTCGGCTTTATTTTTAACGCGATTATCGCGCTGTGTTTGGCAAAAGTCGCCGCGCAAAAACGAATGCGCCGTCATGTGCGATATGCGCTATATTTGGCTGGCGTGGGCGCGTTTGTGGCGTGGGGCTTTGCCATGATTTTGAGCGGTGCGCTGCAACTGGGTTGGCAAAAATCCAGCAGTGCAGGCTGCTTTTGCTATGCGATAACCGTGTTGATTTTGGCGACACAATTTCTGCCCAAACAGCTCACATTGGCGGTGGAACAGCCGATTGTGTTTCATAAGAATACGTTTCGTAGTAAAAAATAAGCGAAAAGCAGCCTACATTTTTTTAGTCTTGGCAAGCACATCAAAAACCTTTATTCTTGCCACTCTTTTCCACACCACACAAAGGACTGTTTTATGGCACAAGTAACATTCAAAGGCACGCCCGTAGAAGTACAAGGCACGTTGCCGCAAGTAGGTCAAACCGCACCCGATTTCACTTTGACCGCCACCGATTTATCCGACAAAACGCTGGCGGATTTTGCAGGCAAACGCAAAATTCTGAACATTTTTCCCAGCATTGACACAGGCGTGTGCGCGACTTCGGTACGCAAATTCAACGAACACGCCGCAAATCTGAACAACACTGTGGTGCTGTGTATTGCAGCGGATTTGCCCTTTGCCTTTGCGCGTTTTTGTGGCGCAGAAGGCATTGAAAACGTGGTGTCGTTGTCGTCATTCCGCAGCACATTTGGCGCGGACTATGGCGTGAATTTGGCAGGCAGCCCATTGCGCGGTTTGACCACTCGTGCCGTGGTTGTGTTGGACGAAAACAACCAAGTTTTGCACGCCGAATTGGTTGCCGAAATCGGTCAAGAACCGAATTATGATGCGGCTTTGGCGGTATTGGCGTAAGTGGTTTTCAGATAAAAAAGCAGCCTGCACTCTGTAAACAGAAAGTGCAGACTGCTGTTTTATTCTTCTACCCAGTCTTCTAGTTGTAAATTATTGATTCGTGAAAATTCTTTTGTGTTATGCGTAACCAACACCGCACCCACCGCCAACGCATGAGCAGCAATCCATAAATCATTATTGCCAATCGGTTTTCCTTGTTTTTTCAGTTGATTCGCCCAGTTGGCGTAATGTTCAGGCATCGCTTCGTGAGATGGCAACACGGAAATAATCCGCGTAAGTGCGTTTAAATTGGCTTGTGCTTTTTCGAGATTTTGGCTGCCATACGTGCCTTTTAGCAATTCAGCGTAGGTAACAAAACTCATCACTAATTGTGCACTATTCGGCAAATTATTGATTTTTTCGCGCACAGTTGGCGGATTATTTTTTTGAATATAAATCAAAATATTGGTGTCTAATAAATACATCATAATACTTCGCGTTCCTGTGGCGGTTCATTATCTCGCGCTTCAACGGTTGCGATAAAATCATCATCAAATTGCTGCAAAATCGCAAATAATTCATCACCGCGATTTTGCGGTTTGGGCGAACGCAAAACTACATCGCCATTTTCTGTGCGGAAAATTTCCACCGTGTCCACATCAAAACGAAAATTCATTGGAATACGAACGGCTTGGCTGTTGCCGCTTTGGAATACTTTGGTTAGCATGGTTTTCTCCGTATATATTGAAAATTTGATTGTATATATTAAATGGGATTTTTGCGGAAATCAATGTTTTCAGGCAGCCTGAAACCTAAAATCGTATAATCCCAAGTTCTCAAAATTTCACATTCAGGCAGCCTGAAAAAATGCAAATTATCCAATTCCCAAATTCCCCCTTCAAACTCCACCAACCCTTTCCCCCAGCAGGCGACCAACCCACCGCCATTGCAGGTTTACTAGACGGATTAGCGGACGGCTTGTCTAGCCAAACCCTACTCGGCGTAACAGGTTCAGGCAAAACCTACACCATGGCAAACGTCATCGCCCAAAGCGGTCGCCCAGCCATCATCATGGCACACAACAAAACCCTAGCCGCCCAACTCTACGCCGAAATGCGCGAATTTTTCCCCGAAAACGCCGTAGAATATTTCGTGTCCTACTACGACTACTACCAACCCGAAGCCTACGTCCCCAGCCGCGACCTATTCATTGAAAAAGACAGCGCAATCAACGAACACATTGAACAAATGCGCCTGTCCGCCACCAAAAACCTGATGACGCGCAATGACGTAATTATTGTCGCCACTGTGTCCGCCATTTACGGTATCGGCGACCCGACCGAATATCAACAAATGGTTTTATCGGTCAAAGAAGGCGACCAAATCGACCAACGTGACATCATCGCCACACTCGTGTCCATGCAATACGAACGCGGCGACGTGGATTTCAAACGCGGCTCGTTTCGCGTGCGTGGCGACGTGGTGGACGTGTACCCAGCCGAAAGCTCGGATTACGCGCTGCGAATTTCGCTGTTTGACGATGAAATTGACCGCCTATCGCTGTTTGACCCACTTTCAGGCAGCCTGCACCAACGTGTCGGGCGATACACCATTTTCCCCAGCAGCCACTACGTTACCCCACGCGACACCGTGTTACGCGCTTGCGAATCCATTAAAGAAGAACTGCGCCAACGCATTGAATTTTATACAAATGAAAACCGCCCAGTAGAACAACAACGCATTGAACAACGCACACGATTTGATTTAGAAATGCTGTATGAAATGGGTTTTTGCAAAGGGATTGAGAATTACAGCCGCCACTTTTCGGGCAAAAAAGAGGGCGAACCACCGCCAACTTTAATGGATTATTTGCCGAAAAACGCGATTTTATTCATTGACGAAAGCCACGTTACCATTGGGCAAATTGGCGCGATGTACAAAGGCGATGCCAGCCGCAAGCAAAATTTGGTTGATTACGGTTTCAGGCTGCCGTCCGCGCGTGATAATCGTCCGCTCAAATTCCACGAATTTGAACGCGCCATGCCGCAAACCGTGTTTGTGTCCGCCACGCCAGCCGCCTACGAAGCCGAACACGCAGGGCAAATTGTGGAACAAGTCGTGCGCCCGACTGGTTTGCTTGACCCTGAAATCATTATCCGCCCAGTTGGTACGCAAGTTGATGATTTATTGAGTGAAATCAATATACGCAAAGAAAAAGGCGAGCGCGTGTTGGTAACAACCCTAACCAAACGCATGGCGGAGCAACTGACTGATTACTATACAGAATTAGGCGTAAAAGTCCGCTATTTGCATAGCGATATTGACACGGTGGAGCGCGTGGAAATTATCCGCGATTTGCGTTTGGGGCTGTTTGATGTGTTGGTGGGGATTAACCTGTTGCGCGAGGGCTTGGATATTCCCGAAGTGTCGCTTGTCGCCATTTTGGACGCGGACAAAGAGGGCTTTTTACGCTCGCACCGCAGCCTAATCCAAACCATCGGACGCGCCGCCCGAAACGTGAACGGTGTGGCGATTTTGTACGCCGACAAAATCACCGACAGCATGAAATCCGCGATTGACGAAACCGAACGCCGCCGCGAAAAACAGATGAAATTCAACGAAGAACATGGCATTGTGCCGCAGCAAATCAATAAGAAAGTGAAAGATTTGATTGATGGTGTTTACAATGCAGAAACCGAAGTTTTAGGCAGCCTGAAAACGAAATCGAGCAAGAAAAAAGCATCGAAAACCGAAATCCGCACGGAACAGGACGCGATTGATGAAATTACGCGGTTGGAGAAACAGATGCAGCAAGCGGCTAGGGATTTGCAGTTTGAAGAAGCGGCTGTGTTGCGCGATAAAATTAGAGTGATTAAGGAGAGTTTGTTGTTTGGAGTAACAAATTAATTATTTTCTTACTATATCTATTGAAAATTTGAGACAGCATCTTAATTTTATTGAAATCTTTTAACCTACTAAATGTGAGGTATTCTATGGATAACGCTTTTTGTACATTAAACAATCAGACTTATACTGCGTACACATTTTCGCAATTAAGCCCAACTGTAATTTCTCAATTCAGAAGATTTCTGCAATGCCCTAGTTGCCAAGCTCCTGCTTTTTTTAGAAAAGCAGCTAGAAATGGACAAGCTGCTTGTTTTGGAGCGCGCCCACATAATGCAGGTTGTACTGAAAATGCTCCATTAACTCGACTAATTCATGGTGAAAATGATGATGAAGATGTCTTGCGCAATGATGGGCAACGAATTGTTCTAGATTTAAACTACGGCGCAGCTGAACCAGTAAATCATATCGATGAAAATGTGATTGATAATGGAGGCGCAAGAGGCGCACGATTTATAGGAAATGGAAATCGTCCCAATGCTGTTGCTCATCGTAGATTAAGAACATTATTACGCAGTTTGGTTTGTAATCCAGATTTTAAAAATTCAACACAAATTCTTGAAATTAATGGACAAGAAAGATTAATCAACGAATTTTTTGTCCAATTTAATCAGATTACCGCAAATTATATAAATCAATTTCATGGATATTGGGGGCAAATTACTGATATTGGTATTTCTCCTAATGATGGCACTATTTGGTTAAATTCAGGAGGTCGTGATGATGTGAGCTTATGTTTACCTCCTGAAATTCAAGCGGCTTTTCTTGATAGATTTCGCAGAAATGATGCCGAAGATTTAGTTAGTGATTACATATTATATTTAGGTAGTTTACAACGGTCTCAAAATAATAAATATTACATATTAATTAACGATATAGCATTTGTATCACTTTACTAACTAATACAATAAGCAAGCGTAGATACTGTCGCTCAAGTCAATCCCAAAAACTAAAAATATTGACTAAACAGGTTCTGCCACACGAGCTTCGTAAACCGATTGATGCTTAAGCACACCAAAGCAAATATGCACCAACTTACGCATTGCTGCCCCTACCGTTTGCATCTTCACCTTACCACGCGCAAGCATACGCTCTCGGAGTAGCTTAATATCAGGATTAAAACGACAAGCATTAATTACAGGAAAGTACAGCAATGCTCTCATGGCATTGTTACCGCGTTTGCTCAATGTTACCTTGCCTTTGTTGACCCGATTCCCTTTTTCTTGGAACTATAGTGATTTAAATTTAGAACCTGTATTCACAAACAACTATTTGATAAATTTTAATATTTGTGAAATATACCCTAGTTTAACAAAATTTTCAGCAAATAAATTCGTCTGCTCAAAATCTTTTGCTAAACGTCCAGACCAACCTAACCATGCAAACGTTCGTTCTACAATCCAACGTTTGGGCAAAACAGTTAAACCCAATTGCTCTGATACTTCACACTCAAATATATTCCGATAACCTGTGTCTGCACAGAAACCTTTTAAACTCGGATAGGTCTCAAACGCTTTTTTTGCTACAAAAATACCTGCTTTTGTGTCATGAATATTGGCTGCATGAACCACAACAGACAATATAGTGAATTAAATTTAGATTAGTACCGCGTTGCCAACTCCCTTATGTACTAGGTGTACACGGCGGTCGTTGTCGCCTTGTCCTAATCTAAATTTAAACCACTATAATCCTAAAAACGCTGTCATTTGTGATGCTTTGGTAAACTGTTTGCTTCGATATAATACTTCCATTCGCGTAGACGTTTCTCTGCCTACGCAGGCAATGGTTTGCAACAATGCCACATCATTTTTCAAATCAGGGTGACGGTTAATGTGGTCGTCCATATCATGTTCCAAATCAGCAATGCTTTGGGTTAATGCTTGACGGATTTGGTGGATGGACAATATCACTTCATCAGGTACTCCGCTAATTTGTGCAACGTGTAGGCGATTGTCTTCCCGTTGCAAATCAGGTTTCAGCGCATCTAGACGGTTAAGTTTGGCTTTCAATTCTCGTACAGATTTGGGCTCTGGTTGCCATATAGCTGGATTTCGTTCTGCACCAAATCGGGCGATGATTTGGCTATCACCTTTGTCAGTTTTGTGTACTGCGCCTAGCGATTGTGCGTAGCTGTGAATATAGGCTGGATTGACAATACTCACTGCTACTCCTTGATCATTCAGGAAGTAGGCAAGTAGTTCGTGATAAACACCTGTGGCTTCCATAATGATGTGTACGGTGGTTAAATTGGTGGTGATGTTTTTGCGAATACATTCGAGTAATTTTAGGCAGCCTGCAGGATTGTTCTCTAGAACTTTGCTGCGGTAAGTATGCTTATTGCGGTCTTTGAGCCATGAGACATCAAATTTTTGTGATGCTGCATCTATGCCGATAATGTGTGTATAGGGTAATGTTGGATGATCCATCAGTGTCTTTCCTTGTTCATGCAGTGTCTACGGGTATGATACCGTGCACTTGGATACTGTTCAGATTGAAAGATGGGTAGTTGAGTAGGTTTATCTACACTTCGGTGTCTTGGTACTTAGGGTGGGCTCAATTTCCTACTCAACTGGTTTAATGTGAATAATACGTTGTTATCCACAGGGTGGGAATGATACAAGGGTGGGTGCTCGCATCCACGCATTGTTAAATTCACTCAAACTTTTCAATGCCGCCAATTGTTGAAAACTGCGTGGGTGCAAGTACCCACCCTACACCCCAAAAACACAGGCAGCATGAAACATATCCCATACCGATTACCAAACTTTTCAGCCAGCCAAAATGCTATAATCGCGCACCTTTCAACCACTCTCTAAACTTATCAAAAATGACCCCCCCCTAATCCAAACTCTTCCCAAAGCCGAATTACACGTCCACATCGAAGGCACATTCGAACCCGAACTCATGTTCCAAATCGCGCAACGCAATAGCGTGTCTATTCCGTATGCCAATGTTGATGAAGTCCGCGCCGCCTACGATTTCCACAATCTGCAATCCTTTTTAGACATCTATTAGGCAGGCGCAAAAGTCTTGCTGCACGAACAAGATTTCTTTGATTTAACTTATGCTTATCTGCAAAAATGCCGCCAGGACAACGTAACGCACACCGAACGCGGCGTAGCGTTTGAAAGCATCGTCCGCGCTTGCGACACAGCAAAACGCGAATGGGACATCAGCAGCGCATTGATTATGTGCTTTTTGCGCCATTTGTCGGAAGAATCTGCATTTGAAACGTTGGCACAATCCCTGCCGCATCGCGACAAAATCATCGGCATAGGCTTGGATTACAGCGAAGTCAGCAATCCACCGTCTAAATTTGCGCGTGTGTTTGCCCACGCTGGCGAAGAGGGTTCGCCCGATTATGTGCGTGAAGCCTTGGATTTGCTGCACGTATTGAAAGTGGTGGACAATATGCGCGAACACAATTTGCACCGTATGCTCAAACGCGGCATGTTGGTTACGGTTAATTCGGACGACCCTGTGTATTTTGGCGGTTATGTGAATGATAATTTCATGGCGTTGGCGAATGCGTTTGATTTGAGCGCGGCGGAAATTGCTCAACTTTGCAAAAATAGTTTTCAGGCTGCTTTTTTGAGCGATGATGAAAAATCGGCATGGTTTACGAAAATTGAAAATTCATTAAACATGAATTAAATAAATTGATATAAATCAAACTATTTTAATCGCAAAAATCGTATGATACCCGCTTCATTAACCCTGTTGAAGCAACAAAATGAGCCAAGAAAATCAACAAGTAAACGAAAATGAAAAAGTGCAAGAAACCCAAGAAGTGGAATTGCCTGTGTTGAATACCGAAGACAAGCCAAAAGAAAGCGGTTGTTGTGGCGCGTGTGGCGGTTAATCACATTTCAAATAAAAGCAGCCTGCACTTTGACAAGTTAAAGTGCAGGCTGCTTTTTATGTGGATTACGCTACTTCAAAAATCGCGCGTAATAATTTTTTGTAAAATGCAAAGGCTTCCAACGAACCTTTTAATGCGGTTTCACGTTCTTCATCTTTTAAATTTAAATTATTCAAATGCACGGCAAATTCGCGCCAATGTTTGCCGCGTCCATCGGCGTGTGGTGCTAAATGACGCGCACCGTGCTCGCCTGTAAAGCCCAAATTGGCTTGCGCATCTTTGAACAAGAATGCCGCGCCCACGTTTGAACCTTCGGCACAATACAGCCAGCCAATCGCTTCCGCGCCTTCTGGTTTGGGCAATTCTAAATCTACCGCTTTTTCTTGCGCGTTCAAATCTTGTAAATCTTGTATCACAAAATCGTATCGCGCTAACGATGCTAAATTTGGAATTTGTTGATTTAATTCTGGATTTTTGTAAATATCATCTACAATTTTATGGAACACCGCTTGCAGTTGCAAAAATTTGGTGTAGTTTTCGGGCGATGAAAATGGTTTCATCGACATCACTAATTCGTCTACGCTGTCGTGTGTGGCGCGGCTGTTGTCTTTAAGATATTGGGCAAACGTGATGGTTTCACTCATGGCAAATAGTCCTTTATAGATGGTTAAGAAAATTCATAAAATGAAATTTGTTACTATTATATGTAAAAATGTGTGATAAAGACAATATGACTGCTTAATTTGATGTGCAGGCTGCTTTGAATCAATCAAAAAAGCAGCCTGCACTTTTATTTGTTACAATCTCGCCTTTCATCTCAGTGTACGACAGAAAATTGTGTATTAAAGCAATCTTGCTCCCTCTCCCACAGGAGAGGGAGCAAGATTGCTGCAACCGCACGTTTTGTCGCATACTTAAATCTCACTTAAAAAAGGAAACACCATGATTGCCAAACAACTTTTTGAAGACATGAGCCATAAAATCAGCGAAACCATTGCCAACAGCCCAGCCAAAGATTTGGAAAAAAACGCCAAAGCAATGTTGAGCGGTGCGTTGAACAAAATGGACGTGGTAACGAGCGAAGAATTTGAAGTGCAACAACAAATCTTAATCAAAACTCGTTTAAAGGTAAGCGAATTGGAAGCGCGTTTGGCGGCTTTGGAAGCCTTGCTCAAACCTGAAAACGCGGCATCTAGCGAAACTGAATCAACCGAACAATAAGGCAACCAACATGACGTTTGCGGTGGTCAATAGTCGTGCGCTCAATGGTATGAACGCGCCTTTGGTGGAAGTGGAAGTGCATTTGGCAAACGGTTTGCCGCAATGCAACATTGTGGGTTTGCCCGACACCGAAGTCAAAGAAAGTCGCGACCGCGTGCGTGCGGCAATTTTGCAAAGTGGCTTTGAGTTCCCCATGCAAAAAATCACGGTCAATCTTGCGCCTGCGGATTTGCCCAAGGAATCGGGGCGATTTGATTTGCCGATTGCGATTGGTATTTTGGCAGCCAGTGGGCAAATTATCGCCAACGATTTGGAGCGATACGAATTTGCTGGCGAATTAGCGTTGTCGGGCAACTTGCGTCCGATTCGCGGTGCGTTGGCAATGGCGTGGCAGGGTCAGCAAGCAGGCAGAGCGTTTGTGTTGCCCAGCGACAATGCGATTCAAGCCGCCAGCATGGGGCAAATCACGGCATACGGCGCGAACAGTTTGTTGGAAGTGGCGGCGCATTTAAACGGCACACAAAGCCTTGCGCCCAGCCGTTTGCCCGATGTACCAAAGCAGCCTGCACCCGATTCTTTGCCCGATTTGCGCGATGTGAAAGGACAGCACACGGCGCGATTGGCATTGGAAATTGCCGCAGCAGGCGGACACAGTTTGTTGATGATGGGGCCACCAGGCACCGGCAAATCCATGCTCGCGCAACGTTTGCCGTCTATTTTGCCGCCTTTGACCGATGATGAATTGACCAGCGTCTGGGCGTTGCGCTCGCTGTTGCCGCAGTTCACAGGCAGCCTGCAACACGATAAACGCCGACCGTTTCGTGCGCCACATCATTCGGCAAGTTCTGCTGCGTTGGTGGGTGGCGGTTCAGACCCGAAGCCCGGCGAAATTTCGTTGGCGCATCAAGGCGTGTTGTTTTTAGACGAATTGCCCGAATTTGACCGCCGTGTGTTGGAAATGTTGCGCGAACCGTTGGAAAGCGGCGAAATTCATATTTCTCGGGCGACGCGGCAGGCGACTTATCCAGCCAAATTTCAATTAGTGGCGGCGATGAATCCTTGCCCATGCGGCTATTTGGGACACCCAAGCAAACCGTGTCGCTGCACGCCCGATAGCGTCAAACGATACCGTGACCGTATTTCGGGCCCGCTGCTTGACCGCATTGATTTGACGATTGAAGTACCCACCCTATCGGCAGCGGAACTGGTTAGCGCACAACAAGGCGAAGACAGCGCAACCGTGTTACAGCGCGTGTTGGCAGCGCGAGAACGCCAATATGCGCGACAAAGCAAAATCAACGCGGCATTGTCGTCCAGCGAATTAGACCAAGTGGCGCAAATTCAATCCGAAGCGCGTGAAGCGTTGGGGCAGATTTTGGAAAAATTGTCGCTGTCGGCGCGCAGTTTTCATCGCATTTTGCGTGTGGCACGGACGTTGGCGGATTTGGCGCAAGACGATGAAGTTAATCGGGCGCACATTATTCGAGCAGTAAGTTTTCGCCGTGCTGTGTAAACAAAGCAGCCTGCAATGCTAAATCACGCAAATTAAACAGAACTTTATTTGACAAACCTGATGCGATTGCGTTTAATCGCGTTTTGATTTTTTTGCACAACCAAGGAGTGCTTTATGAAATGGAATCAAACCATCACCGCTATTTTATTGGCAGGCAGCGCGGCATTGGCTGGCGCGGAAACCGCACCGACTATTGCCGCAGCCACCACGCCAACCAATGTTGATGGTAAAAAAGAAGTGGCTTATGTTTGCACCGCACAAATTGCAGGCAAATCGGTTCAACAAAAAATGACGGCAATGTATGGTTTTGTTGGCACAAACGTGGAAGTGGTTCAGCTTAAAATCAACGGCGAAATAACCCCAGGTATGTGGCGCGATGGCTTTGTGCCAATGAACCGCTTTGTGAGCCAAGACCCAGACGTTCGCACAGTAGTGTGGACGGCAATGCCTGCTACGTCGGAAAATGTCGACAAGGTTGATGGCGGCAAATTCTCGGTAGCGCAAACCGAAGGCGCACAACAAAGCATTGTGTTGGACAACTGCAAATTAGACCGTGCAGCAACGGCAAAATTGAATTAATCGCATTGATAAAATGTGCAGGCTGCTTTTGAAATAGAAAAAGCAGCCTGCACTTTATTGTATGAATATCATCTTTAAATATTTTACGGTTTTATTCTTTTTGCTGATGATTGGCTTAATCATCAAAAACTTTTTAAGCAAAAAGCAGCAAAAAACCGTACACGAATTGGTGTCGCTCATGGCAAAAATTTTGCTGTTGGTGGCGTTTTTATCGTTGCTATGGAGAATGTGGTAGCACATTTTTTGTAAACAAATTAAGGAACAACCATGAATTTACCGCATTGCCCACAATGCCAATCCGATTTGACTTATCACGATGGCGCACAACTGGTTTGCCCCGAATGCGCTCACGAATGGCAAGAGTCTGACCAAACTGCCAGCGAAGAAACCGTTATCGTTAAAGATGCCAACGGCACACCCTTGGCAGACGGCGACACCGTTGTTTTGATTAAAGATTTGAAAGTTAAAGGCAGCAGCATGGTCATCAAACAAGGCACAAAAGTCAAAGGCATTCGCCTGCAAGACGGCGACCACGACATTGGCTGCAAAATTGACGGCACGCCCATGAACTTGAAATCGGAATTTGTCAAAAAAGCCTAGAAAGCAGCCTGCACATGAAAGCGATGATTTTAGCCGCAGGACGTGGCGAAAGAATGCGCCCCCTAACCGACCACACGCCCAAACCACTGTTGCGCGTGGGCGAAGAACCGCTCATTGGTTGGCATTTGCGCCGACTCGCCGCTGCTGGTATCCGCGAAATTGTCATCAACCACGCATGGTTGGGGCAGCAACTGGAAGACACGCTGGGCAAAGGCGACGATTATGGCGTGAACATCGCCTATTCGCCCGAATGTGCAGGTGGGCTGGAAACCGCAGGCGGCATTGCAACCGCCCTACCCTTGCTGGGCGATGAGCCGTTTTTGGTGGTGAATGGCGATGTGCTGACCGATATAAACTTCAAAGCAGCCTGCACTTTGACAAGCCAATGGCAACCCAATCAACTGGCGCATTTGTGGCTGGTGGATAACCCAGAACACAATCCAACTGGCGATTTTTCGTTGCAACAAAATGGTTTGCTTGATGCCAATCCACAAAACGGCAAAGCAGGCACATTTAGCGGTGTGGGCGTGTATTCGCCCGATTTGTTTGCCGACACGCCTGCGAACACGGTGGCAAAACTCGCGCCCTTGTTGCGACAAGCGATGACGCAAAATCGCGTGTCGGGGCAATGGCATAGCGGTTTGTGGCTCGATGTCGGCACGGTGGAACGCTTGCAGCAAGCCAATGAATGGGCATTGCAGGGGCGATTGAAGTAAACAACACAAAAAGTGCAGGCTGCTTTTGAAATCATCAAAAAGCAGCCTGCATTTTTTTATTCATTTGGCTAACTCAATGCACCGTACCATTGCCAAACAGTGGATTATGCCCCATCAAATCTGGCGCTTGGGCATAGCTCGGCAATTCGGCATTTTCGGATAGCGGCTCGTGCAGCAAATACACGTTTTCCACTTGGCAATCGGTGAGCAAATCCAAAAAGTTTTGCTGAATGCTGGCAATGTGGTCGCGCGGCAACAAATTCCATGTAAACACCAAGTTAGGCAAATTGTATGCCGATTCGGTGGCGTTGAAGCCAAACAGCAATTTGCCGCCCGTTTGCGCTGCCATCACCACGCCAACTCGCGGACTTTGCAAACGCACCGCACGAATCGCGTTGGCAGCAAACACGTCCAACGCCATGCGTAGGCGCATTTGGCTGGCATCAGCAAGCGCGGCAATCGGCGATTGGGCGTTGAGCGGATTGGTAAACAAAGTCATACCCGATTGGGTCAAATGCTGTTGCCACACTTGCATCAACGGCAAAGCGGCTTCGCGCAAGTTTTGTCCCAAAGCAGCCTGCACTTCGGTTGAGCCATAGCCCAAGGCATACAAAACGTGTACCGATTGGTCTTTGGGCAATTCAGCAGCGCGAATCAGCAAGTTTTGTGCGAATTGTTCGGCAGCCTGCACGCTTTGTTTGGCGGCATACCAATCTTCGGCTTTGATTTGCGCGAAATCATCGGCACGAAGCAAATTGGGTAGCCAAGTGGCGTGGGTCAAGGGGCGCAAAGCTGGGTAATTTGCCAACACGCCACACAGCTCGGCAGCAGGGCTGGCGGTGAGCAGCGCGGTGGCTTGTTTTGTGCCTGCAACCACAATCACAGGCAAGGCAAACCATTGCACTTCGTCGTCGTGTTTGGCGCGTAATACGTCATCTACCGTGTCCATCAACACGGTGTAGGTTTCGCGGTCGGCAGCCATGCTCATCGCCACAGACAGCCACAAAGGGTGGCGTTGCGCGAACATTTCGCTGATTTTTGCCGCCAAATTGCCTTGCGCCAACGTGCGCGATGCGTTGGACGTGGCGTGGGCGACTTGTCCTGCATACAACAACAAATCACTTTTAACAGGGTCAGTGGGATAGGGGCGCGTGTCGGGTAATACGGCGGTCATGGCGTGTCCTTTTTAACTGAGTTTGATGAGCCTGCGCGGCGTGCGGCAGGGGTGTTTGGGTAGCGCAAAACAAGATTGCGCCATGTTTCTTTGGCGATGTCGCGTTGCTGGATTTGCCATTGGCATTGTCCTACGGCATACAAGGCTTCGGGCGCGAAATCGTGTTGGGCAAATAAGGTCGCAAATCGCTGTCCAATTTGGATAACCGACTGACAATAGCCCAATTTTTGATTACTTTGTAACAACAAAATCATGCTCTGCTGCGCGTTTGCATCGCCGTTGCCACCGCTATCGTGTAAGCGCAATAAATCCAGCACTTTTTGATATTGACCTTGTTTGTACCACGTTTGCGCTTGCGATAGTGGCGATGTGCTGGCTTCGGGTTTACTTTGGCTGACTGCGGGCGCAGTTACACGTTTGGGTGCAGGCTGCTTGGTTTGGTTGCGCGATGTGTTGCGCGAATGATGCTTTGTTTCGTGTTGATTGAGTTGCTCGGTTAAGACAGCGATTTGCTGCTCCAAACGCGCCACTTGTATCGCCAGTTGATTGATTTGCTCGGCTTGTGTCGGTTCGGGATAAGGAATGCTGGTAGGTACAGAAGCAGCCTGCACAATAGGGGGTGCAGATTGGGGCGATGTGGCGCAGGCGGCTAAACCCAGCAGGCTGATAATCAATGAAAGCGGTTTGGTCATGTGTGTGAAGTAAATTTTTTGTTTATTTAATATTTAATAGTTAAGTGCAGGCTGCTTTTCCCATTCCAGCAAAAGCAGCCTGCATTTTTTATGTTGATTCAAATTAGTAAGACGAATCCACCAACACTTCTTCGCCATAGCCGCCATTGATTGGCAATGGGCGGTTGGTGCTCACTTGCGGACGAATCACGCGAATGCCGCGAATGCCTGCTTCACGCGCAGCCAACACATCATCATTGCTGTCGCCGTAGTGAATTTGCGATTTATGTTTCACAATGTAATACGTTTTGTCGTATTGATACGGCGCAACAGGCGTGTCTTTGGTGTAGTTCACGGGTTGCATATTTTTCACGTTAAACGCACGTTCCAGCAAAGTGGCAAGCACGTCCAAGCGCGTTGGGTCGTTATTGGTATGACCTGTACGTCCCGTGATAAACACCACTTGGTCGCCACGTTCTTGGTGCATTTTAATCAAAGCAGCAGCCGATTCTTTGGGGATAGAGCTGCGGTCGCAACCATCGGCAACATAGTTCCAAAACGCTTGATTTTTCAAATAGCTATAATCGTTTGGCGAAAACGTGTTTTTACCATAATAGAAGCATTGCGATGACACCAGCACTGTGTCGTCAATGTCAAACGATACTGTCATAGGCGGTTTATTTTTCAGGCTTTCGCGGATTTGCTCTACCGTTACCCATTTGACTTGGTTGGCGTTTTTCATGTCAATGGCTGTGATACCTGGGTGCGTATAGTCCACTTTTGGGCCTTTGGCTTGAACGCCCATGCTCACGGCGGCTAATACGGTGGCGGCGATGATTTTTGCTGCTAATTTCATGATTTTCTCCTGATTATATTCATCAATAAATGCAAACTTTCGCAAGTTTACGTTAGCTATTCTATGCCTTTTTACAAGGTTTTTAAAGCAGCAAAAACACAAAAAAAGCAGCCTGCATTTTTTTATTGATGAAAAATGCAGGCTGCTTTGTGCGGTTACAACGTAGGTCGGCGGTCTTGACCTCGACACTCGTTATATTTCCGATTAAACCAATTCGCCCGTCAAAGAGAACGTACGCGCTTCGGTAATTTCCAATTCCACCATTTGATTGATTAAATCAGGCGTGCCATAGAAATTCACAACGCGATTGTTGGCGGTACGCGCTTGCAGTTGGTCAGGGTCTTTTTTGGATACGCCCTCCACCAAACAGCGTTGAATCGTGCCAAGCATAGACTGGTTAATCTGCGCTGTTTCGGCTTCAATCACTTCGTTCAAGGCTTCCAAACGACGCACTTTTTCTTCGTGTGGCGTGTCGTCTGGCAAATTCGCGGCTGGCGTACCAGGGCGCGGACTGTAAATAAACACGAAACTCAAATCAAACGCGATGTCTTTGACTAATTTCAATGTTTGTTCAAATTCGCGTTCTGTTTCCCCTGGGAAGCCGACAATAAAATCCGAACTCAAACACAAATCAGGGCGAATGGCGCGTAATTTGCGAATAATGGATTTGTATTCCAACGCCGTGTAACCGCGTTTCATCGCGCTCAACACGCGGTCAGAACCGCTTTGAATTGGCAAATGCAAATGCGAAACCAATTTCGGCAAATCGCGATAGCATTCAATAATCGCGTCCGAAAATTCGCGTGGGTGGCTAGTTGTGAAACGCATACGTTCAATGCCAGGGATTTCATGCACGATACGCAATAAAGTCGCAAAATCGCAAATTTCGCCGTTGTCCATTTCGCCGCGATAGGCGTTTACGTTTTGTCCTAACAGATTGATTTCTTTCACACCTTGTTGCGCCAAGTTCGCGATTTCCGTCAGCACATCATTGAGTGGGCGTGAAAATTCTTCGCCGCGTGTGTACGGCACAACGCAGAATGAGCAATATTTTGAACAGCCTTCCATAATGGAAATAAACGCACTGCCGCCTTCCACACGCGCTGGCGGCAAGTGGTCAAATTTTTCAATTTCGGGGAACGAAATATCCACTTGCGACAAGCCTGTGGTTTCTTTGTCCACAATCATTTTAGGCAAGCGGTGCAAAGTTTGCGGCCCGAAAACGACATCCACATACGGCGCACGTTCAATAATCGCCTCGCCCTCTTGCGAAGCCACGCAACCTGCCACGCCAATGATTAACTGCGGATTGTCTTTTTTCAAATGTTTCACGCGACCCAAATCAGAAAACACTTTTTCTTGTGCTTTTTCGCGCACCGAGCAAGTGTTAAACAAAATAATGTCTGCGCCTTCGGGTTCGGCAACTTGTTCAATACCGCCGTGTTCTTCGGCTAATACAGCGAGCATTTTTTCGCTGTCGTATTCGTTCATTTGGCAGCCAAAGGTGCGGATAAATACTTTTTTCATGGTTTGTGTTCTTTCAGGTAGCCCGTAATAGCGGGGCTGATGGTTAAAATAGTGCAGGCTGCTTGTTGTTGTCCAAAGCAGCCTGCAATGAGAAGACGCGCATTATACTGATTTTGCAATAGGAATTATAGTGAAATGAAATAAAAATAGGACAAGGCGACAACGACCGCCGTGTACATCTAGTACATAAGGGCGTTGGCAACGCTGTACTATTGCGACTTCATTTCACTATAAAATCATCATGGTCGTGATTGTTGTTGTAGCACAATAATTAGCCAAATACTTCGGAATGCGTATCCAAACGGTGCAATTCCAATAGCTCGCCGTTATCGCGATAAATCAGCACCAAATCAGGCTTAACGTGGCAATCGCGAAACCCAGCAAACTCGCCTTTAAGTGCATGGTCTCGGTATTTTTCGGGCAAGGTTAAACCGTTTTGCAAATAATACAACACGTCCACCAATTCTGCGGCTAAACCATGCTTTTTCAAATCTTTTTTGAATACGTTTGATGTTTTAAGCGTTTTCATCGGCTACTCTGGCAAGGGCTTGAATATCGGCAAAGGTTTCGCTGTTGCTGTCCATTTCAGCAATGGATTGTTTGAGCAACGCCACAGCTTGCGGTGTCATGCCGTTTGGCTCTGGGTAGTCAAATGAAAGCGGCAAAGTGTTCGTTGCCGCAGCTTGGGTTAAAAATAGCTTAAATGCTTGTGCTGGCGATAAACCAAAGCGTTCAATCACAGGAAAAGCACGGTCTCGCAATTCGGTGTCCAAGCGCATATTAAAGTTTACGGTAGGCATGATAATTCCTTTTTGCAGTACATTTGTAAGCAATAGTAAAACATTTTCTTTACTTTTTCAATTTGAGAATGAAGCTGTTGCCAAGATAAGAACAATTTAAATGTGAGATTTAAAGCACTATAAATTGCAGGCTGCTTTTTCGTATTCAAAAGCAGCCTGCACTTTGTTTATGCGCGATTATTTCGCGAAATATTTGCTTTCAATTTGCGTGTATTCGCCACTTTCGCGGACTTTTTTCAGCGCGGCATTCAGCATATCCAAAGTTTCTTGGTTGCCTTTTTTCACTGCAATACCGTAGTTTTCCACAGTAAAGTCAGGTACTTGAACCATGGTAAAGCCTTTGCTTTCGTTGTTTTTAACGTAGTTTGCTACCACCGCGCTGTCGCTAATACCTGCATCTACGCCGCTGCTTTCCACTTCTTTCAGCATCAAAGGCAGCGTTTTGAAGCGTGCGATGTTACCACTGGTTGCGCCAAAAATTTTCTGTGCAGCAAAGTCGCCTGTATGACCTGTTACCACGCCCACTTTGGATAGAGATTTTACATCATTGATATTTTGTACTTTTTTACCTGGTGTAACCAAAACCACTTGTGTGATTTGGTAATACGGCTCGGTAAAGTCCATCGTCATTTTACGCTCGTCTGTGATGGTTACGCCCGACATCACCACGTCCACATCGCCTTGCGACAACGCTGGGAACAAGCTATCCCACGGTTGATGTTGGAATTGCACTTGGAAATTGCCTGCTTTTGCCATCGCGTTCATCAAATCCACATCAAAGCCTTCGATATTTTGTTGCGCGTCCAACGATTCAAACGGCGCGAACTCGGCATTCATCGCCACGCGCAATACTTTGCCCGATGCTGGTGCAGAAGCGGTTGATGCGCTATTGGTGTCCGAAGCAGGTGCTGGCGCAGCAGTTTGATTGCCGCTGTTGCTGCCACCACAAGCGGTTAAAGAAAGTGCCACGCAAGATACGGCTGCGGCAAGCCATTTATTCGTTAAAATCATGAATCTAGTCCTATTTGGAAGTGGGAAAAAAGTGCATACTACACGCTACACGAAGCAGTCGCAATGTGCAGGCTGCTTTTTTATTTACTGCTCGCCAATTCGTCCAACGCTTGCTGTGCCAACGCGGCGATTTCTGCATTATCGGCTTGTGCAGCAGCGCGTTCATACCACAATTTTGCTTGGGCGATGTCTTGTGCTGTACCTTCGCCATCGTGATACAAAGTCGCCAAAATATATTGCGCTTCCACAAAACCCAGCTCGGCTTGTGCTTTAATCGTAGCAAAAGCAGCCTGCACATTGCCCGATTGCAAATCGCGATTTGCCGATTGCATGGCTTGGCGATAGGCATACACTTCGGCTTCGGTACGCGGCGTTTGCGCGTGCAGGCTGCTTGCTAAACACACGCTGGCGAGAAAAATTGCTATTTTTTTCATGATTTTTGTTCCTGTTGTTTTTTTAAGTTTGCGTCAGTGGTAAATAACCACCCGTTAAACATGCAACGCCAAATTATCGCGATGAATCAATTCATCTTCAAACGCAAAACCGAGTTTTTGGCTGATTTCATTGGCATGGCAACGCAAAATTTTCGCCGTTTCCGCGCTGCTGTAATTGGTTAAACCACGCGCGATTTCCTTGCCGTTTTCGTTTAGCACCGCAATCAATTCGCCACGATGAAAATGTCCGTTCACGCGCACGCAGCCGACTGGCAACAAGCTGCCGTTTTTCTCCAACAACGCTTTTTCTGCGCCCAAATCTACGTTCACGCTGCCTGCGATTTGAATATGCCCCAACAGCCATTGTTTACGCGCATTCACACGGCTAAATTCGCTGGTAAACAGTGTGCCAATGCTTTCGCCCGAACACAATCGCGCCAACACGTTTTCTTCGCGCCCAGAAGCCACCACCGTGCTTGCGCCACTCAAAGCCGCGCGTTTGGCTGCCAACACTTTGGTATACATACCGCCTGTGCCAACGCCTGTGCCTGCGCCGCCAGCCATGTTTTCCAATTCGGGGTGAGCGGCAGAAATTTCGCTGATGAATTGGGCTTGCGGATTTTTGCGCGGGTCGCTGTCATACAAACCACGTTGGTCGGTCAAAATGATGAGCGCGTCTGCGTCCACCAAATTGGTTACCAATGCACCCAGCGTGTCGTTATCGCCCAATTTGATTTCATCGGTGGTAACGGTGTCGTTTTCGTTGATGACAGGCACAATGCCTTGCGACAACAGAGTTTTGAGCGTGCTTCGTGCATTCAAATAGCGCGTGCGGTCGCTTAAATCTTCGTGGGTCAATAAAATTTGCGCGGTGTTGAGCTGGTGCGCGGAAAATGCGCGTTCGTAGGCTTGCGCGATACCCATTTGTCCAACCGCAGCAGCAGCCTGCAATTCGTTGATAGCGGTGGGGCGTTTTGCCCAGCCCAAGCGTTTAACGCCCTCGGCAATTGCACCGCTGGACACCAAAATCACGTCTGTGCCAGCGCGTTTGATGTGCGCGATTTGCGTTACCCAGTTGTTGAGCGCGGTTTGGTCAATGCCTTTGCCCTCGGCAGTGACCAAGCTAGAACCGACTTTGACCACCACCAATTTGGCGCAAGATAAGTTTTGTGTATTTGTCATCGCAAGCAGCCTGCAATTTGGTAAACGAAAGGGGCGGTTATATCATTTTTTGCGATGTGGCGAAAGTGCAGGCTGCTTTTTGATATTTTTTCCGTTAATAAACAAAGTCGGTTGGTTTGGGGCGATATTTTTTGCTTGCCACCGTTTACGTTTTCTGCTTTAATTCGCATCTTTCTTGGCCAGATAGCTCAGTCGGTAGAGCAACGGATTGAAAATCCGTGTGTCGGCGGTTCGATCCCGCCTCTGGCCACCAAATTTAAAAAAGCCCAAGCGATTTGCTTGGGCTTTTTGTTTTGCGCTATTCTTGCCGAATCTTTGCTAATTCTTTCAACGCGGCGGCGGCATCGGCGTTATCTTGTGCGACGGCGCGTTTCCACCATTTGGCGGCTTCATCGTAGTTTTGTGCTACGCCTTCGCCTTGTGCATACGATAAACCTAAATTGAATTGTCCATCGGCATCGCCCAATTCGGCGGCCTGGCGAAAATAGTGCGCGGCTTGTGTCCAATCTTGCGCTACGCCGTAGCCTTCTTGATACAGCAAACCTAAATTGACCATAGCATCGGGGTTGCCCAATTCGGCGGCTTGGGTGTAGTAATCGGCGGCTTTGGCATAATCGGCAGTAACGCCCAAACCGTCATCGTAAACCACGCCCAAGTTGTATAGGGCTTCGTCATCGCCTTGTTCGGCTGCCATGCGCCAGTATTCGGCGGCGCGTGGGTAGTTTTGTTCGCCCAACAAGCCTTCGGCATACAGGCGTGCCAAGTTGTTTTGTGCGTCTATGTCGCCTTGCTGGGCGGCTTTGTCGTACCAAAAAGCAGCCTGCACATAGTCTTGAGCCACGCCTACGCCATCTTCCAAGCATTCGGCATAGTTAAATTGGGCGGCAACGTCGCCTTGCTGGGCGGCTTTTTCATACCAAAAAGCAGCCTGCACTAAATTGGTTTTTACGCCCAATCCGTGTTCGAGCATAAAGGCGTATTGGTATTGCGCGTCTAAATCGCCCTGTTCGGCAAAACGGCGCAATACGGGGGCAGCGGCGGCGTAGTTGCCTTTGTCTATGTGAGCAAAGGCGGTGTCGAGTTGGAGTTGGTTTAGGTTCATGATGTAGTTTTCCAATGAAAATGAAAAAGCAGCCTGCAAGTCAAACCAAAAGTGCAGGCTGCTTTTGAATATTATTGATTACACGGTGTGCGGTTCAACTGACCATATCGCCCCACTACGGCTTGAATCGCGCTGGCATCTTGGTCGGTTACATTCATAAACAGCACATTCATGCGTGTTGAACTTTGCGCGTTGCCCTCGCCGCCGCCCTGCACGACTTGGCTGGTTGCTGCGTGTGGGAAATTGTTGAGCAAGCCTTTGATGCGATGATAGTCATCGGCAGGCATACTCACACGAGCGGAACAAGCACGATGCGCTGGGCGAGATTCAGCTGCGCCTTCGTTGGCGGTGTTGCGTGACGTAGTGCTGCTGGTCGTGCGTGGTGCAGGCGCAGAACGTGGCGCATTTGCAACAGGACGAGCCGTATTGGCACCGCCATTGCTCGGAATCGCCACTGCGCCCGTGCCTGTGTTGATGATGACTTGGCTGGGTTGTTGTGGCGCAGATTGGGGCGCAACCACCGCCGCAACAGGGGCTGGTTGATAGATTTTACGCGCTAGCATGCCTGCAAACACGATTAAATTTAAAGCGACAAGGGTAAAAAACAGCCATTTCATTGTTGGTTTATCCAGTTTAGCAATCCGAAAATCACAAGATTATCTACAATTTTGACGTTGTTGTCTAAAACAAAACGCTCGGGCAAGGCTTTGGCGACTTTGAGTGCGCCACCGCCTGTAATAATAATATCGACTTGGGTGTGGGTGCGTTGTTGCAAACGCGCGTGCATCATCATAATCGCGCCACAAATCGCATCGGTCATGCCTGTGGTAATCGCGTTGGAAGTGGTGGTGGGAAATTCGTAATACTCCCCTTCTGGGCGATTTAATTGGGCGGTACGGCGCAACAGCGATTCGCGCATCAAATAAAAGCCTGGCATGATACTGCCGCCCAAATAGTGATTGTTGTGCGTGAGCGCGTCCACCGTTACCGCTGTGCCACAGCTCACCACCACACAAGCGTTTTGCGTGAACTTGCGGCTGCCCAACACATTGAACCAGCGGTCTGCGCCATGTTCGTTTACATGACGATAGTGATTGCGAATGCCCAACGCTTGCTCCATTGACCCTAGCCATTGAATCGGCAAAGGCAAAGCAGCCTGCACTTGTTGCAGCTTTTCCGCATCGCACACCGCCGAACCAATAATGCGCGTATGCGGTTGGCTATGACGCTGCCAATCGTTCGCCAATGCGGTTAAATCGCGATAGTGGGCGGCATGAGTCTGCAAAATCTCGCCATTTTGTACCCATGCCCATTTGAGCCGACTATTGCCGCCGTCCAATAATAAATAGTGCGATTCCGTTGGCTGTGTTGGCACGGCGCATTGTTCTGGGCGGCGCAAACTAATTTCGCCGCTCACAATTTTTTGTTCGCCCGATTGGGTTTGCAAACGCAACGCGCCTGTGTCATCAATACCCAGCACGCGCCCTTGATGCTGCAACACGCCATCGTTGAGCAGCACCACATCTTGTTGTTGGTCGCGATGTGCCGCTTCATAAACAGCCTGCATCGGTGCAAAGCCTTGTTGTTCAAATTGCGGCAATAAATCGTTTAATTGTTGTACGACTTCGTTTAACACATCGTGCGCGGTTGGCTTGCTGGTGCAGGCTGCTTGGACGGCGGCGATTTGTTCGACATTGGGTGACGATAAAAAGTTGATGCCAATGCCAATCACCAAATGCGTTTGACCATTGTGGCGCACCGATTCCACCAAAATCCCACCCAATTTGTCCAAACCGATGACCAAATCGTTGGGCCATTTGATTTGCACTTCGCAGCCCAGTTTTGCCAACGCTTGCTGACACGCCAACGCCACCACCAATGTAACCGCACCCACTTGGCTTTGCGCTACCGACATCGTCCAACCCACGCTGAACATCAAACATTCGCCCACACGATGTTGCCACGTTCTGCCTTGTCGTCCACGCCCTGCACTTTGACGATGCGCCACCACCACTTTGCGATGAATTGACTCGCCATTTCGCGCAGCGTTGAGCAACACATCGTTGCTGGACGTGGTTTCGCGCAACACGGTCAGCGCAAATGGCGCAAGATTTGCCGCATCGTCCAACCAAGCCAATGGGCGCGAAAGCTGCCACACGCCATCTCGTTGGCGCAACAAAGGTTGCAAATGCGCTGGCACTTGCTGCCAAATGGAATTAAGTTGCTGCGGTACGCGCTCTATTGCCCGAGCCAATTCGGTAATATGATGAGCGCGTCCATCTGCCAAAAGGGTGAGTAAACGAAATGCAGGCATGGATACAAAGTAAACAAAAAGAAAAGCCACCATTTTACCCGAAATTTGAGTGCAGGCTGCTTTGTATAGTGGATTAAATTTAGATTAGGACAAGGCGACAACGACCGCCGTGTACATCTAGTACATAAGGGAGTTGGCAACACTGTACTAATCTAAATTTAATTCACTATATTTCCATCTCACTTATTCTTATTGCTTTTGGTTATAGCCACTAGCATCAATCAATCTTTGCACAAAATCCATGCTGACATATAATGCGCCATCTTTTTTATTGATATAAGGACACGCATCATGGCACGTTTAACCATTCACACCGTAGAAACCGCACCCGAAGCCGCTAAACCACGCGTAGAAGCCGCGTTGAAAAACAATGGCTTTTTGCCTAACCTGATTGGCGTGCTTGCCAATTCGCCCGAAGCTTTGGCGTTTTATCAAGAAGTGGGCAAATTGAACGGCAACACGACTTTGACTGCTGGCGAACGCGAAGTAGTACAAATCATCGCTGCCAAACGCAACGAATGCGGTTTTTGCGTGGCAGGTCATACCAAATTGGCAACGCTGAAAAAATTGTTGTCTGAAAACGCGATTGCAGCTTCTCGCGCCGTGAATCCAGCCGATTTTTACGATGCCAAATTGAGCGCGTTGGCAAACTTTACCGTTGCGGTAATGGAAAACAAAGGCGCGGTGTCGGACACAGAATTGGCGGCGTTTTTGAACGCGGGTTACACGCAACGACAATCGGTAGAAGTCGTGTTGGGTGTGGCATTGGCGACTTTGTGCAACTACACCAACAATTTGGCAAAAACCGAAATCAATCCTGAATTGATTGATTTTGCATGATTTAAATCGTACAGATAAATATTAAAGTGCAGGCTGCCTTTGGATAGTTTTCAAAAGCAGCCTGCACTTTTTTATTTGTTAGATAGACGTTACTCGCCTTGATTCAAATATCGCCCAATCTCCGCCGCATTGTCCAACACCATCGCGCCTGCATTTTGCATCGCCAACCAAGCAGCCTGCACCGTATCGGGCGCAATGCCACGACACGCAGCACGGTTCACAATCACGCGCCATTTGCCTGCCGCCAATAGCTGCAACACGGTCGCCTTGACGCAATAATCGGTTGCCAAGCCACCCACAATCAACACGCTGGCGTTTTGGGCGTGCAGCCATTCAATCAAGCCTGTGCTTAATCGCTCGGCAATGTCGTGGTAACACGCACCATAGGGGTGCAATTCGGGGTCTATGCCTTTCCATACGCAAAAATCGTATTCGATGCTACTGGGCAAACCGTCCAATAATTCAAAGCCACGGCTGCCAACTATGGCGTGCGATACCCATGTTTCGGGCGCGTTGGGCAAACCTGTTGGGCGAAGTTGTTCGGCGTGGCAAGCGCACAACCATTTGGCGCGGGGCGAATGCGCGTCTTTGCTCATGACGCGTAAATTTGCCAAAGCAGCCTGTGCGTTGAGTTCCCCCACAATTTCATCGCCGCCTTGCACAGGCAATTCATCGGGGCAAAGTGGCGTGAAGGTTTTTTGCGCGTCAATGTCTAGCGAAATAATCATGGCGATTCCGTTTAGTTAGTTTTGCCGCAAGCCACATCAAACAAGACTTTGGCTGGCGTGTTGGGTTGAATGGGCATCGGTGGCGTTTGCTGATGCGTGTAGCTGTGTTGCGCCAACACATTGCGTTTGACATCAAAAAAACTCATGCTCTGCAAGCGATAAGTTTGTTTGGCACACACCATTTCCCATTCGCCCACCGCGGTTTTGTAGTCTGGCGTGTTGATGAAGTTTTCTTTTTCCATATCGCGCACCACGGTTCGGCTGCGGATTTGAATAATGCCTTGCGTAACGTGCAGGCTGCCTGTGTCGTAGGACACTTCCATATTGCCGTTGCTGATTTTGCCCAATGATTGCCATTTGCCTTTTGCGTTAAGTAGTTGGCTAGTTTGTTGATTGGCTGGATTGGATTGCGATGATTGGGTCGTACCGCACGCGGTTAAAAACAATGCCAGCAGCACGCTGGTCGCACGAATAAAAGTCTGCATGAAAAAACCTTTGTGAACAAAACAAACGCAGATTGTGCCACGAAGCACACGATTTGTGCAGGCTGCTTTGCCGAAAACTGCTAAAATTCGCGTTTTCCCATTTTGTTGATGTAAAGGCGCACTTATGAATCCGATTCTACCCCCAGCCATGTTGGGCATTTTGGGCGGCGGACAGCTAGGCAGTATGTTTACGCTTGCCGCCAAAACCATGGGCTACCGCGTAACCGTGTTAGACCCAGACCCGAACGCCCCAGCCGCACGTTTTGCCGATAAACATTTGTGTGCGCCATTTGACGATGCCACCGCCTTGCAAGAATTGGCACAATGCGCTGCCGTTACCACCGAATTTGAAAACGTAAACGCCCAATCCATGCGCGATTTGGCGCAACACACCAATGTGTCGCCCAGTGGCGATTGCGTTGCCATTGCCCAAAATCGCATTGCCGAAAAAGCATGGATTCGCCAAGCAGGTTTGCAAACCGCACCGTATCAAGTCATCAACCAAGCCAGCGACATCACGCCCGACACGGCAAATTTGTTGCCTGCAATTTTAAAAACCGCCACATTGGGCTATGACGGCAAAGGACAAATTCGCGTGCAAACACTGGAACAAGTGCAGGCTGCTTTTACCACACACGGCAACGTCCCCTGCGTGTTGGAACACATGGTGGATTTACGCGCCGAAATTTCCGTTGTGGTTTGCCGATTAAATAACCAGCAAATCGCCACGTTTGACCCAGCCGAAAACCACCACGAAAACGGCATTTTGGCGTATTCCATTGTGCCAGCCCGTTTGCCCGAAGCCGTACAGCAGAAAGCCAAAGAAATGGCAATTCGCCTTGCCAACGAGCTGGATTACGTTGGCGTGTTGGCGGTAGAAATGTTTATTGTGGGCGATGAACAGCAAATTGTGGTGAACGAAATCGCACCACGTCCACACAACAGCGGTCATCACACGATTGACGCTTGCGCCAGCAGCCAATTCCAACAACAAGTGCGACTGATGTGCCACTTGCCACCAGCCACCACCGATTTGTTATCCCCTTGCACCATGGCAAATATTTTGGGCGATGTATGGGGCAGCGATGGCAGTGAGCCAAACTGGGCAAGCGTGCAACAACACACCCACGCACATTTGCATTTGTATGGCAAATTATCGGCAAGAGTCGGGCGCAAAATGGGGCATTTTACCGTGTTGGCGGACAGTGCCGATGCGGCGCATCAAACCGCGCAACGTTTGCATGGTGAATTAAAAAAATAATCGTATCAATAAAGTGCAGGCTGCTTTTGAATACGAAAAAGCAGCCTGCACTTTTTATAAACATATTATTTCATCAACATCGGAAACAACGATTTAAGCCCTGCCACCACAATTTCCACTGCCACCGCTGCCAGCAGCATACCCATCACCCGATTCAAAATTGTCAAACCCGTTTCGCCCAACAATTTGCTAATTTTATTCGCCGCCAGCAACGAAATCAGGCAAATCAACGAAATCACCGCGCCTGCAATAATCACCAAAGCCTTGTCCAGCAGCGTGTTGGCAGAAGACGTATAAATCACCACCGTCGAAATGCCGCCCGGCCCAATCATCATTGGAATCGCAATCGGCACAACAGAAGTCGAAACCAATTTGGTGTGATCGATTTTTTGGATACTGATTTCATGGTATTCGCCGTCGCCAATGGTCGGTTTTGCCATATTGTCGCCACTACTCATCATCGATATCGCAATCAAAAATACCAAAATGCCGCCACCCACTTGGAACGCGCCTGTGCTGATGCCAAACAGCTTCAAAATAAAATTGCCCGACAGCGCGAACACGGCAATGGTAACGAACAGCGTAAAAGACGCAATTTGCGCCACTTTGCGGCGTTCGGCTTTGTCGTATTGCTTGGTCAAATCCAAATACACGGGCAACGCGCTAAACGGGTTAATCAACACCATAAAAGCGAGAATGATTTTGGCGATTTCAATTTGTAGCTGCATACGACTTCTCCTATATGTGTAAAAAAACATTGTAACACGAAGTAAATAAAGAAAAAGCAGCCTGCACATTTGGAGCGCAAAATGTGCAGGCTGCTTTTTATTATTGTATAGATTGTTTTGACTGGGGCGATTACATACCCGCAGCCATCACTTCATCAAAGCTAACGGTTTTTTCGGTTACTTTGGCTTTGCTCAACACAAAGTCCACCACATTGGCTTCAACCGCCAAATTGGTTACGCCAGCCAAGCGAGATGGGTCAGCAAAATACCAATCAATCACTTCTTGTGGATCTTCGTAGCTATCGGCAAACTCGGCTACCAAAGTTTTGATTTGCTCTTCGGTGGCTTTCAAATTGTTTTGCTCAATAATCACAGGCAACAACAAGCCCAAAGCCACGCGCTCTTCGGCACGTTCGATAAACATATCCGCAGGCAAATTGAAGCTAGCCGTGTCCAAACCTTGTTGCGCGAAGTTTTGTTTCATTTCTTCTGCCAAACGTTGCGCTTCGTCTTTCACAAAAGTTTGTGGCAAGGCAAACGAATGCGCTTCACGCAAGGCTTTCATCACCGCATCGGTGTTTTGTGCAGCCACGCGGCGTTTTACTTCGCGACCTACGTTTTTCTTCACTTCTTCGCGCATTTTTGCTACATCGCCATCGGCAATGCCCAATGCTTTGGCAAATTGCTCGTCCACTTCTGGCAATTCAGCCGCTGCAACATTGTGAACCGTAATCGTGAATACTGCCGTTTTACCAGCTACATCTTTGCCATGGTAGTCTGCTGGGAAGCTCACTTCCACGTCTTTGCTTTCGCCTTCTTTCAAGCCCAACACGCCATTTTCAAATTCTGGCAACATTTGACCTTGACCCAACACGAAAGGATAGTTTTTAGACGAACCGCCATCAAACGCCACACCATCAATTTTGCCTTCAAAATCAATAATCACGCGGTCGCCGTTTTGCGCTTCACGTTCTACGCGGTTGTAGCGAGTGCGTTGTTTACGCAAGATTTCAATCGTGTTGTCTACTTCTTTGTCGCCCACTTCGGCAACGGCTTTTTCAATTTCCAAAGCAGACAAATCGGCAACTTGAATGTCTGGATAGGTTTCGTAAACAAAAACCACTTGAAATTCGTCTGATTTTTCTTGATTTTCAACAGGTTCAATGCCTGTTACTGCTGCGATACGCAAGTTTTGTTCTTGCGCTACTTTGTTGAATTGCGCTTGTGCCAAATCATTCAACACATCGTTTTGAATGCTCGCGCCATACATAGACGCAATCATTTTCAACGGTGCTTTACCTGGACGGAAGCCATCTACACGGGCGCGACGTTGCGTTTGTTTCAATTTTTTATCGGTTTCTGCGTTGATGTCCAACCAAGACAAAGATACGGTTACTTTGCGTTCCAAAGATTCTGTTGCGCTCATTTGAATTTCCTAATGTAAAAAAGGGTTACAATAACAAAGCTGGATATAGTAACATAAAATTATCGCTTTTGCACTTTCGCTGATGTGCAGGCTGCTTTTTGCATATAATGATGGCTATCTGATTGAAATTGAGATTTAAAGTTTATGTTGAGTTATCGTCATGCGTTTCATGCAGGCAATCATGCCGATGTGTTGAAACATTTTATTTTGTATGCGGTGTTGGATTATTTTAATCAAAAAGACAAAGCATATTGGTATATAGACACGCACAGCGGTGCAGGTTTATACGATTTACACGGCGAACAAGCGCAAAAAGTTGGCGAATTTGCAGACGGCATTGCCAAATTGCAGGCTGCTGACAATTTGTCTGCGCCCGTGCAGGATTTTGTGGACACGCTGCAACGCATTTTGCCTGCGGAACATTTGTATGCAGGCTCGCCTTGGTGGGCGCAAAGTTTGCTGCGCGAGGCGGATAAGCTGCGTTTGTTTGAATTGCACCCTGCGGATTTTGGACATTTGACGCAAAATATGCGCGAAGCCAAATTGGGACGGCGTGGCATCATCAAACAAGAAGACGGCTTTGCAGGTTTGTTGAGTTTGTTGCCGCCGATTACGCGCCGTGCGATGGTATTGATTGACCCGCCTTACGAGCAAAAACAAGATTATGCGCGAGTGGTGCAAACGCTCAAAGACGCGCTCAAACGCTTTGAGCAGGGCTGTTATATGGTGTGGTATCCATGTTTGAGCCGCGCCGAGAGTGTGGAATTGCCCAAAAAATTGAAAAAATTGTCGCGCAATTATGTGCAGGCTGCTTTGCACGTTCACACGCCACGCGCCGATGGTTTTGGTATGCACGGCAGCGGTATATTTATCATCAATCCGCCGTATGTGTTGCCCGATTTATTGCGCGATGTGTTGCCCGAATTGACGCGTTTGTTGGCGCAAGATAGCGGCGCGAAGTTTGAGTTGGATTATTGTATTGCGTAGGAATGGGGTTTGCATGATAAAAGCAGCCTGCACTTTTTTTGTTTGATGAAAAGTGCAGGCTGCTTTGTTTATATAGACAAAATACGATGTGTGATTTTGTTCATAAAATCAACATAGTCATTATAAATTAAATCGTTACCAAAAGACAAATTGCTGGGGCTGGGCTGCATAATAAGCTGTTGATTTTGGTGCAGTTGCAAATATTGCTGCACATAATCGTCCTTGGTGGCAGGTTGTTGAATGTTGGGCAAATCCAATACGCATAGCAAAGTTTTAGCAGGCGTGTGCGCCCATGCCTGATTATCCTGAGACAAAACCACATATTTTTGAATATGATGGGCGTTAAACTGTTCCCATTTATCAAATTGCCCCGATTTTTTGTAATAGGGCAACGTTTTGGGAATAACCATGATTTGAAAATACGGAATGCGTTGGCTTTGAATATTAGCCGTTTCGCCCAACATATTTTCAAAATAATTATTGGCATTTTGCGCGTAGTTTTGCATGACAAATTTCACGCCAATGCCTGCAATCGCCTGTTGATTTTTGTACACCACAATATCCACATTTTTGTTGATGTATCGCCCTGCAATTTGTCCTTCTTTATCGTTGCCGTGTCCAAGCGATTGTATGCGATAAGACTCGCCCAGCCGTGCGCTTAAATCTTGGGCGATTGCCCCGTGCAATACTTTGAGCTTGGCATTACTGCGCGAATGCGTATTCAAAAAAACGACAAACGATTGGGTTAAACATTGTATAAATTCGGCATTATTCATGATAACGATTTCTTAAAATAGACTATTTGGGCACGAAATGGGTAAGGCAAATCCTTTAATTTGCTTGCTAGACAGTGATTTATATCCGCCTGACATATCTTTGCCAGTCAATCGCGCATAGTGGAAAAACTCTGGCGAGCGCAAGGCATTTTCGGCAATTTCCCAATCGTGTGCAGGCTGCTTTTGCGTGATAAAAATACCCGAATAAACCAACACATTTTTGGGCAATCTAAATAACGTAATGCAATCATAAAACAAGGTGCTAACCACAATTTTTTCGCTGTGCGAAGTTTGCAAACCTTGACTGCGACCAAATTCAAACCATTGTACATTTTTGTCTATATCGCGTTCGGACAGCGTTTGTTTGTGGTGCAACAAATACGCATAAGCCAACGGAAATTGTTGCGCAAAATCGGCTTCGGTATAAGCCACATAACGCCCATTGCATAAATAATACGGAAAAACAACGTGTTCTATATCTTCTGGCAAACCTTTGTAGCGTGAGCCTTTCACAATCGGGCGCAAAATCGCATTTTCTATGTTAAACCCATTGAATTGACTGTGTGTTTCATCAATAGGCGTGGCTTTGGCAATAAAAATTTTGTCGCGCAATGTGGCAAAACCATATTGCACGTTGAATAAATCGCCCAGTTGTGTGCCAGTTTGCAAGCGTTGCAGAAATTGCGCGTTTTCGCTGCTGGCAAGTGTCCATTTTTTGGGATTAAGCTGATGAAAAGCAATGCGATTAACCGTTACACATTTGCCGTCTTGGTATTCTAGATAGGCAAAATCGCTTTGCTGGTGTTGCTTATCAAAAATGCTGATGGCGGTGTAGGTAGAAAAGCCTTCAAATAATTTGTTAGATTTGAAATCGTACAAAGCGATGAGATAACCTTGCTGCTGCAAAAATTGGCGAAAGGCTTGATAAGACGTGTTGTGCAGAAAACTATTGGGCGTGATAAACCCCAATTTGCCTTTTGGATTGAGCATGGCAAACGCCATTTCAAAAAAGGCAAGATACATATCGGTTGTGCCGTGCGTAAAGCGAAACTGCTGTTTCAAACGCGCTCGCATGGCTTCGTCTAAACGATGTAGGCGAATATAGGGCGGATTGCCCACAACCCAATCAAAATAGCCCACATAATCACGATAAAAATCCAGCGTGTTTTGATTGTGAATGCGCCACGCAATGTTGGGCAACCCCAATTCTTGTTGCACAATGTGATTTAAGCGCGTGATGCAATCGGCATAAGCAACGGGGTCTAGCTCCACGCCCACAATATATTGCGCCAATTCGGCTGCAATTTGTTCGTTGGACTGTTGTTCGGCTTTGGCTGCGGCAATGTAGCGCGACACCATTTCGCTCAAAAATGCACCATTGCCGCAAGCAGGTTCAAGTACGTAGCGGCGCAAAATAGAGCAGCCTGCATAATGGCAGGCATCTAAAATTTCATTCACAATCCAAGCTGGCGTGATAACTTGTCCTAGTTGTTTGCTTTTATTCATTTTACTCTCAAAAGCAGCCTGCACTTTTTGTTTAACCCAAAATGCAGGCTGCTTTTTTATTGTTTCACTAAATTAACCATGCAACGCACGTTTATCTGCTGCCAATGCCGCTTCGTGCAACACTTCCGACAGCGTTGGGTGGGCGTGAACAATGCGCGCAATGTCTTCGCTGCTGGCTTTAAATTCCATTGCTGCAACCGCTTCGGCAACCAATTCACTCACCATCGGGCCAATCATGTGCACGCCCAAAATGCGGTCGGTTTTCGCGCAAGCCAGCACTTTAACCGTGCCTTTGGCTTTGCCCAAGCCCAATGCGCGACCGTTTGCGCCAAAGCCCGATGTGCCTTTTTTGTATTCCACGCCCTCGGCTTTGAGCTGCTCTTCGGTTTTGCCTACCCATGCGATTTCTGGGTCGGTGTAAATCACCCAAGGAATGCAGTTGAAATCCAAATGCGGTTTTTGTCCTGCAATGCGTTCGGCAACCGCCGCGCCTTCATCGCTGGCTTTGTGTGCCAACATCGGGCCGCGCACCACGTCGCCAATCGCCCAAACGTTTGGCAAATTGGTTTGGCAATGCTCGTTCACTGCGATGAAGCCACGCTCGTCCACCGTTAAACCCACTTTGTCTGCGCCCAAACCTTGTGTGTTGGGGACGCGACCAATCGCCACAATCAATTTGTCGTACACATCGGTGCGTTTTTCGCCGTTTACTTCATATTCCACGCGCACACCATTGGCTTCGTTTTGAATTTGTTGAATTTTTACGCTCAATTCAATCGCGATACCTTGTTCTTTGGTAAAGTATTTGAACGCTTCTTTGGCGATTTGCTGGTCGGCAGCCGCCATAAAGGTTGGCGCGGCTTCCAAAATGGTTACGTCTGCGCCCACGCGCTTCCACACCGAACCCATTTCCAAACCAATCACGCCCGAACCAATCACGCCCAATTTGGCTGGAACTTCGGTCAAATTCAACGCGCCTTCGTTGTCCAACACGTTCACGTTATCCACTTGCACCAACGGCAAAGGACGCGGCACAGAACCTGTTGCCACAATCACGTGTTTGGCTTCTACCACGCTTTGTTCCGCGCCATTGCTGATTTGGATTTGCCACAAATCGCCGTTTTTGCCCACAAAAGAACCCGTACCAAACAGGCTTTCTACTTTGTTTTTTTGAAACAGAAATTTAATACCGCCCGTTAGTTTTGTCACAATCGCATCTTTGCGCTCAATCATTTTGGCGGCGTCAAAGTGCAGGCTGCTTGCGCTGATACCGTGTTCAGCAAAATCGTGTTGCGCCGCGTGGAAGTGTTCGGACGATTGCAACAAAGCTTTGGACGGAATGCAACCCACATTCAAGCAAGTGCCGCCCAGCGCAGGCGCGTTGCCCACTTTGTTTACGCCAGCGTCAATACACGCGGTTTTAAAACCCAGTTGTGCGGCACGAATCGCAGCAATATAACCGCCTGGCCCTGCACCGATGACTACTACGTCAAATTGAGACATGATGATTTCCTTTGTGTTTGTTTGACTTATTTACATTAAGCAATATACGCTTACTGCAAGTAGAATATTTTAATCTATAATGCACCGCTTGAACACACGAAACCGAAAGGAAACAATCATGAAAATTACAAGTCGCTGGGTAGATGGACGCTGCTTTATCGCCAGCAACGAATTGGGCAACAGCGTCGTGATGGAAGGCGCAGCAGACGACAGCGCAACACGCCGTGGTGCAAGTCCTATGGAAATGTTGTTGATGGGCGTGGCAGGCTGTTCCAGTATTGACGTGGTGGACATCGCGCGCAAGCAACGCCAAAAAGTAACCGATTGCATCACAACGGTTAGCGCAGAACGTGCCGACAGCATTCCCAAAGTGTTTACCAAAATCCACATTCATTTCAAAGTGCTGGGACACGATTTGAAAGAAAACAGCATTGCCAAAGCGGTGCAGTTGTCGGCAGAAAAATACTGCTCGGCTTCTATTATGCTGGGCAAAGCGACGGAAATTACCCACAGTTTTGAAGTGGGCGCGGCGGCGGAATAAGCTATATAACAATGTGCAGCAATGCGGTCATTTAAAATCTAAAAAGGAGAGCCAAATGATAAATATCAAACCTTTCGCTTTACTCTGTTTACTGCTACCGTGCATCGTGCAGGCTGCTAAGCCCGATTTATTGCTGGCGCAAGAATACCAAGGACAAAATATTCAAGGCTGGGCGATGAGCGAAAAGCTAGATGGCGTGCGCGCCTATTGGGATGGAAAACAACTCATCAGCCGACAAGGCAATGTGTTTACGCCGCCTGCTGGTTTTACGCACAACTTCCCACCATTTGCATTGGACGGTGAACTGTATATCGGACGCGGACAATTTGAAGCCGTGTCTGCCGCCGTTCGCAGCGCAGGACATTCGTGGCAAGGCATCAAGTTGCATGTTTTTGATGTACCTTCTGCACAAGGCACGCTGTATCAACGCTTGGACAAAGCCAAACAACACTTGGCAAAATATCCACAAGCGCGATTTGTTGTCATACCACAAATTGTGGTCAAAGACGAAGCACACGCTCGTCAATTTTTGCGCGAAATTGAAGCCAAAGGCGGCGAAGGCGTGATGCTGCGCAACCCCAATACACCGTATCGCGGCGGACGCAGCGCACAGTTGCTCAAACTCAAAACCGCGCACGATGCCGAATGCGTGGTAACTCAACACCACGAGGGCAAAGGCAAATATGCAGGGCTACTGGGCGCGTTATCGTGCAAAAATGATAGAGGTGAATTTCGTATTGGCTCTGGTTTTAAAGATGCCGACCGTCGCCAGCCGCCCAAAATCGGCAGCACCATTACTTATAAATATCGTGGGTTTACCAACAAAGGCGCGCCGCGATTTGCTACGTTTTTGCGCGTGAGAAGCGACAAATAGAAAAAGAACTTGGTTTACAAAAAACCAATCCCTTGAATTTATTGGTCTGAGTGAGAGGATTCGAACCTTAGAACCTGTATTCACAAACAACTATTTGATAAATTTTAATATTTGTGAAATATACCCTAGTTTAACAAAATTTTCAGCAGATAAATTCGTCTGCTCAAAATCTTTTGCTAAACGTCGAGACCAACCTAACCATGCAAACGTTCGTTCTACAATCCAACGTTTGGGCAGAATATGCCAAGAAATATCTTGAATTCTCTTTGAAATCTCAACAGTTAAACCCAATTGCTCTGATACTTCACGCTCAAATGTATTCCGATAACCTGCGTCTGCACAGAAACCTTTTAAACTCGGATAGGTCTCAAACGCTTTTTTTGCTACAAAAATACCTGCTTTGCTTGTTTTTGATGGATTAAACGTTTTTTTGAACCAATGCCAAAAGAATTCTATCCCATAAGCCTGATTGATTGGCTCTGCGATAGAAACTCCATACGGTTGAATAAGGTGGAAAATCATTGGGCAGCATACGCCACTGGCAACCTGTTTTGGTCATGTACAAAACGGCATTCACTAATTGACGTTTATCCCATTTGTAGTGGCGTAGCTGGTTAAAATATGGCTCAATCGCTTGCCATTGGGCATCTGTTAAGTCTGTTGGGTAGGATTTTCTAGTCATAAAGATATTTTATCATTTTTGTGAATACAGGTTCTAACTTTTCAGCAGCGATTGATTAAGCAATTTCGCAATCTTATCACCTTCAAATTGTGTTTGAAAAACAACATTTACATCGCGGCTAATTTCGCTAAACAATGCCTGCGCGTGCGCGATTTTTTTCACTTCTTCTTGACGTAAAGAATCGTTGTCTTGGACATTTTTCGTTTCTAAAATCAAGTTTAGCGTTTCGCCTAAATCAGTTTTCACAATATAGGCGAAATCGGGCGAATAACTACTGCCGCCTGCAACAGGTATTTTGATTGAGTTTTTCGGGATTTTGGTAAAGACCACCACTTCTCGAACCTGCTTATCAATCATGTTTTCCTGCTCTAATGCGCTATCATAAAACACACTTTCAAACAAAAATTCCGCCAACGGATTATGTTCATTATCAAATTGCGTACCCAAATCAGCCGCATTGATTTCCGCCAATGGTTGTCCTTTTGCATTGGTAAACTTGGTTGGGTGAATACTGCCATTAACACGGTTGTAACCAATTTCAAAAGCATTAAATGAGTTTAACAACAGCCAGCGGTCAAAGCCTGCCTGAATTTTGGTAATTGTTTGTTCATTCAGATACTTGGTTATATCCAATGTATTGCGCACCGCAACAAATGCTTGGTGCAAAGTAGAGCGTTGAATCAAGGCAACTTGCGATAATTTCAATAAAAACGCTGGATAATCCATCGTATTGATTGACTCAAACGTTTCATCATGCAAACCATCAATTTGCGTTACCGTTAAACGGCTATTTTCTACACGAATTTCATTTTGAATCGTGCGAATACCTGTTGGCGTAAATTTATCGGTATTTTCGCGCAAAAACTGGGTAAACAGTTTTAAAAACTCGATTTCATTGCCAATTTTGTATTGCAACAAAGCTTTTTGGTTAATGGTTTCCCATAATACTTTTAATTCATCATATTTGCCCTCGCGCATTTTGACTTTGGTCGCTTTATCGCCTGAACGCGTGATTTTGCCGTTTTTCAGGCTGCCTGCACTTTCAAAGGCTTTCGGGAATAATTTTCTGGTTTGGGCAAAACCATTTTCTAAAAATACATCATCGTCATCGGTTAAATCCGCTAATTTATTGCGAATGCTCTTTTTGCTTTCATCGGGATAAACAGTCCGAATTTTCTCAATCAATTCATCTGTTAAAGCAATAAATTCAATTGGTTTCACAACCGCATTATTCACTTCATCGGTCAATTTTTTGACAAAATCCGTTTCGCTATTATCCACAAAATAATTCAAGAAAAACTCATGGTCTTTTACGCGTGCCATGTATTCATTCACAGGCAACCGCAAGCCACGCCCTACTTCCTGTAATTTATTGGTTTCAGAACCACTTGAACGCAATTTGCAAATCTGAAACACATTTGGATTATCCCAACCCTCACGCAACGTCCATTTGGAAAACACAAAACGGCGCGGATTGTCCAACGATAATAACTTTTCTTTATCGTGCAGAATTTCATTTACTTCCTGCTCGATTTTTTCGTCTTTGTCGCTGTTATCGCGTGAAAAATAACCGCCATGCGTTTTGGAAATATCGTTTAATGCCGTTTGCCAATATTGACGTAAAAATTCATCGTTTTCGGTTTTTAGACAGCTTTCCAATTCCGCTTTAACCATTTGTTCAAACAGCGTTTTCAGGCTGCCTGAAAGTTGATTTTGTTCATCACGATAGCCAGCAATATCATCAATGAAAAACAGCGTAAGCGGTTTAATCCGTCCGCCATTGCGTGTGAGTAATTGTTTTTCCAAAATAAAATGTTGTCTTACCGCTTGACGCATCATTTTATCTCGCACCGTATCGCTGTATGAATACGGATTGATGGTGTCGCCTTTTTTCAGCTCCATGCCATTACTCAACACCAGCGTAGTTTTATTCATTTCCGACACAAACAAATCGTTAATGGCTTGATGAATACGGCTTAAATTATCGCCTTTGCTTAATTTAAATTCTTGTTTATTTAAAACAAAAGTTGCCTCTTTGCAGTCCAAATCCAACAATTTAATCCGCTCGCCATTGTCGCCGTCAATCTGTTCGGTAAAGGCGCGAATGCCTTTGACCAAATCATCATTAAACGCATCAACGGCGGTTAGGCGATACAGTAAATTTTCAAATTGATTATTGAAAGTCGCGCCATAACGCAAAATAAATTGGGCATTGAATTTCAATAAATTTTTCCAAGTCTTTTTGCCTTGGGGAAGTTTATGCGGTTCGTCCACAATCACAAACGGCTTCACCGCCGCCAACGCCTCAAACGGCACATGATATTTGTCCTTAATCAGACGACTGCCATCATTGCCCTTGTCTTTGCCAGCCATTGTGTCGGAGTTAATCATACCTGCGTTAATCAGCAAAACATGGATTTTCTGCGTATCGTCTGTTTCCACGAAACGCACGATTTCAGATGGCATAGATGATTTTTTCGCTTTGGATTTTTGGCTTTCCACCACATACAATTTAATTTCCGTTTCGCCATAAAGCCCTGCAAAATCCTTGCGAAAATGCTCGACAAGCGTGGGACTTTGCAGAAAATTTTTCGTGCCTGCCTTAATAGAAAGGGTCGGCACAACCACAATAAACTTGAAAATACCCAACACACGGTTCAATTCAAACATGGTTTTGGTGTAAGTATAGGTTTTGCCCGTACCCGTTTCCATGGTAATATCAAGCACATTGCTACCTGAAAGCGCAATATCGCTTACGCCGTTAATTTGCTGGATTTTTTGCAAATTATCGGCTTTCAGGCTACCTGAAAACACGATTTCGGGATTTTCATCACGGCTACCATTTTTTAAATACACGCGGTCAAACACGCTCAAAACCGATTCAATCGCTCGCTTTTGGTGGGGTAAATTTTTTTCGTAAGTAAAACCAGCCATTTTAATACCTCGCCAATACGCTTAAATTGTTCAAGCCTTTTTTATTGGCATAGGTTTTCACCGCTTGGGCAAGTTCTTTTTGCATAGCACTGTCCATATTTTCACCAAATAAAACAATGCGTTCAGGGATAAAATCCTTGTCATTGTCCAGCTTTTCAATCAAGGCTTTGACGCATTCAGACGAAAAACCGCTCGCCAACAAATACAAATGCTGACGGCAGTAATAAGCCGTATAGCCTGCCAAATCAATAGGTTGTACATTTTCAGGCAGCCTGCAACCATCATAAACACGCCAAGTGGTTAAAAGCGTGTGTAATTGTTCATCGCTCAACATGGCGTTTTTGCTATCGGGGATTTCTGTTTGTGCAGGGTCAAAATCCACGTCCAATGCCGTCTGAAAATTCGGTTCGGTTTGGAAAATTTTAAAGCCCAAATCGCCTGTGTAATCAGGGTTTTCAGTTTGGATTTTAGCGGCGGCTTTTTCAATACGCGCTTTGGTAATATCAAAAATAGTTTGATAGCCAGCTTTATGCGCTTCGGATTTTTCATCGGTTTTTTCAGGCAGCTGAACGCAAATAAAACGGCGATTGCCATTGTCTTCGGTATTCAGTTGCATCACGGCGTGGGCGGTTGTGCCAGAACCTGCAAAGAAATCTAAAATTAAATCTTTGGGTTGAATGGTAATACTAGCCAGTCTGTGTATCAGTTCTATTGGTTTAGGGAAGGAAAAAACTTCCATATCATCAAATAATTCTTTGATTGCGTTTTTCCCTGAAATAGATGTTTTCACACCCGAAAAAATGGAACTTTGAATACTCATGAAAGCGTCTGTTTTAAACATCTTTAATCTTGGCACGCCATTCCCATCTTTGCCGAAATAGATTTTGTTATCAGCCAATAGCGTTTTGTATTCGTCTTCATCAATCGTCCAGTTTCTTGAATACTCAATGCCTGTTGGTGTTGTGATAGTGAAATATTTGCTGCCAGTTGTTGATGTGATGCCGTTTCTTGAAATATTGCCCGAAAACCATTCTCCGCGTGGGTCATTATCAGCGTTGGTTAAATCAGTTCTATCAAGCAAGCGATATTCTTTGTATCTGCCTAAAGATTTATTCTTTTTATAACAAGCAATAATATATTCATGTTCAAAACGGACGGTGTGAGATGCTGTTTTGGTGAAGGAACTCTCTTCAAAATCAGATAGATTCCACACATATTGCTCTACGTTGGATTCGCCAAAAATTTCATCACATAATATTTTTAATTGGGATACTTCATTTCCGTCAATGCTGATAAAAATCACGCCGTCATCGCGCAACAATTCACGCGCAATATACAAACGCGGATACATAAACGTCAGCCACGCGCTGTGGGAATTGGATTTTTTCGCGGTAAATTCCAGCACGCGCTTGGCTTCGTCCAAATCCATGCCGCCTAACTCCGCCAGTTGTTCAGGTGTAAATTTGCGGTTATCTTGATACACAAAATCGTCCGAACCTGTGTTATATGGTGGGTCAATGTAAATCATCTTAATTTGATTTTTGTAGGCGTGTTTTAAGTGTTTCAACACTTCCAAATTATCGCCTTTGATTAGGATATTTTCGCTGTTGGCGTTTTCAGGCAGCCTATTGTGCGCTGTATGTTCAACTAATAAGGTTTCAGGCGGCAAATCGCGTAATACTTTGGCATAGGATTTACCCAGCCAATTTAGGCTGTAACCTTCTTTTTGCGTGGCAACGCCTTTTGCGTGCAATTCTTCAGCCATTTTTTCAGGCAAAAATGCGCCGTTTTTATCAAAGCAGTTAGGAAAATGCTGTTTTAAGAGTGCGAGCCGTTCGTTTTCAGGCTGCGTGTTGGATGAAAACAAAGTTTCGTGAGCTAAATTGGTCATTGGCTTCTCTAGAATGGTTGCAATCTTGAAATAAGCCCATTTTAGTTTTAACGTAACTTTAAGTAAAGAAAATAACGTAACTATCAATCATATTTCTGTAATGTAAGTTACATAATTTAACGTAACTTGATGCTACGCGCGAAATTCTCCCCACATTTTGCAAGATAAACCCACTTACTATTTATTTCATACCGTGCAACAAAGTTTCAAATCCTGCTTATTGCAAGCAGGATTTTTTACAACTGTGCAAATTGAGCAATCTCATCGCTGGCTATTACCATAAACCAAAGGCATCATGCAGTCATCAATTAATGGAGACAGGATGATGAATATCCCTAATACCCACAATCCTGAATATGGCTTCTTTGGCCTATAAAACCGCTGCACCTTTGATACCATAAACGTTTGGATTTGAATTTATAGCATCAAACATAACAACAGCGACGTTTCAGTCGCTTTTGTTGTTGCAGGCTGCTTGAAATCAGTAGTTACAAATAACCAACTCACCACGCTGTATGCGGCTTTCTGCTTTGCGCCCCACAGAATAAGCTAGCTGCAATTCTGTAATATTAAACTCGGCAAACAATGCGCGAATATCGGGGTGGTCATTAATACTCAACATCATCTTACCTTGCATGGTTCGCATCGTTTGAGCAAGCTGTTCGTATTCCGTCCAATCAAATACACGCTCGTAACCTGTGACTTGCCAGTACGGTGGGTCGGCATAAAAGAATGTATGCGGTCGGTCGTAGCGTTTGACACAACGTTGCCACGGTTCGTTTTCAATGAATACCCCACCTAGCCGTTGTCGTGCAGCCTGCAATTTTTCGGCGATTTGCGTTGCATTCCATGCTTTTTCTGTCGTCGCTGTACCAAATGTTTGACCCGTTGTTTTGCCACCAAAGGTATTGCACTGCAAATATAAAAGAACCGTGCTGCACGTTGAATATCAGTCAGTAATTCGGGTGGCGTAGCGTGCAGGCGTGGGAACGGTGCTCGTTACACCGCCACGCAGCCGTTTTTGTTTTGTCTACCCTGTCTGTGTTTCAGACAGGGTTTTTGCTATTTCAGGCTGCCTGAAAGCTGTTTCGCCAACCCATTCGGACTAAACCGCGCAGGCTGGTCATAACCCAAGCAGCCTGCACACCATTCGCTGCAAAACCATTTTTTCACGTTTTGGCGCAAGGCAGGTAAGGCAATCCCCAAACAGCCAGCCCAATCGTACTTCGCACCTTTGGTTTGAGCGTAAAACTCATGTATGCGCTGCTCAGGCAAATCCACGCGGATTAAATCCCACTTGTCAGGCGGCAAGGGCATGACTTTGAAGCGCACACCGCCGTCTCGGATTGAACTGGAATAGCAGCTATATACGCCATTTACCGTTCTGCCAAACGTGCGCGGTACTTGGGCGCGGTACAATTTGCAAATCTTGGGTAATGTACGCGCCTTGATTTAATGCATTTAAAAAGGCTTGGTGCTGCTCGGCAGTAATGGTTTGCGCGGTTTGAGGTACGGTTTCGTGAATGGTGTCGTCAAAAAATGTTTGTACGCCGTAATCAAAATAAATACTCATCGATTATCTCCTTTAAAAACCGATTGCAAACCAGCGCACTCCGCCAGCCTCTGCACCTGTGTACATTTCTCGTACATAGGCTGTGAAATTGTGATTACGCAAAGTGGCGGCGTTGGTTGGCGTGCCTTGGTAGCCTGCACCGCAGGCGACAACCGACAATACTTTGTTTGGAAATGTAATGGGATAGGTGATATCAAATGTATTATTCCAGCTGGGCAAATCGTTGTAATAGAAACTGCCCCATTGCAAAATTAAGCCATTGGGTAATCGGGTATAGCCGTTATCTGTGGCTTGAACGGCGAACTCATTACGGCGCGTGAAGTAATCGTGCAGGCTGCCGTAAGCTTTTGTCCAAACGCTGGCGGCGCTAACTGTCATTAATTGTTCGTGGCGGTCTTGGTTGATATCGCCTTGTGCTGTTCCCATCAAAGCGATGCGCCATGAGCCGTTGCCTTCGTGGGAAGTTTCAATCCCTGCACGAGTGATTCCGCCTGTTGCTAAATGTAAAAAAGCACTGCCCAAAGCATTGGTATTGTTTATCCAACTGCCATACCAATTATCTGAATGACCTTGAATTTTTAAATTTCCATCAATCGTTCCGCCTGTTTTGGGTAGATATTCGGTGTGGGTGTGCGCTGCTGGGGCAAACGTGGCTGGCTTGCCTGTGATGCTTGCCCATGTGTGAGTGTGGTTACTGGCGGCAAAACGTCCCACAACTTTGTTAATCGCGCCCTCCACCCAACTTTCATAGGCGACGTTTTGATGCTTGGTAACGGTTGGAAAGCGAATGCGTGTTTGTTGCGGATTCTTTTCGGACGAAGTAAACAGAAAATTCAAAGATTTACCGTCTATGCCAGCAGGATTAAATTCAAGTTGCCAGTGTCCACCTTTGACGTTGAATCTCATTTTTTCCCAACTGCTCGTTTCGCCAACAATAATGGGATTGATGAATGTTTTGCTGCCTGCAATGGCTTGGTTGGCAGTTAAACTGACTTTGCTGGCGGCAAGGTCATACGCGGCTTTGACGGCACTGGGTGTCGCAGCTTTGTCGGTTGCGGTGCTGCTGGTAGAAGCTGAGAGCATGACAATGCCTGCCACCGCACCACTGGCTTTATCGATTTCATGCGTATGCGTATTGCTAACGGCTAAATTGGTTGTGGTTGCTGTGATTTTGGACGGTTTACCCAATGACAAAGTTTGATTGTCGCGTAACACGCCACCGCCAGTTAAACCTGCTCCTGCTGTGATAGTGGTGGTTTTGAGTGCGAATTGTTGTGTAGCTGTTTGCTGGTTTGCATGGATTAAATCGTTAATGCGAGCCATTTCTGCTTTGAGCCATGATGTGCGATTGGCGAGCTGGCGTGTGGGCTTATTGTCAATGCCATTTTCACCACCCATCACAGGGTCGGATGTTTCCCATTGGTAAACGCCTGCTTCCCAGACTGGGGTTTCTTTTAAATTTGCCATTTATGCAGTTCCTTTGTTGAATGTGCCGTCGCGCTGGGCTGTGCCGTTGTGGCGCAGGGCAGCAGCACGAAAATCCAATGCTGCCAACACGCAACGTGCTGGTGCAAAAGCGTGTAGTGTTTTGCGTAATAAAGCGGCTTGGTCGTTGGTAATGGTTTGGTTTAATTCAATGCGGTAATGCGCCCAGCGGTCGGCGTGTCCGTAAACGTATTTGCCGTCTCGGCTGATTTTGGCGTTGTGCTGTTTGCTATTTAAGCCTTCCACAAGATTGATTTCACCCAAACCCAAACGCCGCACGATTTCACGGATTGCCGCGTTCGCCTGTTTGAGTGCAGGCTGCTTGTAAATCTTGCTGGGTGCGATTGGTGTTTAATTGACCTTGTTCAATCGTGCTAAAAACGACATCGCCCACGGATACCAATGTCCCGATTAGGATATTCACTTCGCCGCTAAAATTGGCAGCCTGAAACCGTATCGTGCAACGAGCGGCAGACGCTTCCAATCGTGGCGTATTCACGTCATCACCGCATAAATCCAACATCAAACCTGTGGCAAAACGGACATGTTGTTGCCGATAGGCTTCGTTGATTTGCTGGCGGTTGAGCGTTTCGCGGTAGGCGAATGTGTTAATCAGCAAGCGTTCAATGTGGGCAGGTTGCAGCGTTTTGCCTGTGCGTGATTCGTAATCCGCAATCATTTCCGCCAACACCGTTTCAGGGTTGTCGTCCACGATTTTGACTTCTTCGCGTTTTAAATCGCTCACATTCATGTTGCTGTTCCTGTTGCGTAAATTTGGGTTTGATAGAGTTCGCTGGCGATGTCGTTCGCGATTCGCCATTCCACAATCATCGTGATGTGTGGGGCGTTGCCGCTAAATCGTACGCGTTCTGCTACGGCTCGTTTTTCCCATGTTTGAATCGCCAGCGTGATTTCACGCACCACGTTTGGCACGAAGATGTCTTCGGGCGTGTCCAAATAATCAAAATGGTTTGAGCCGAAATTGGGGCGTAATACGTCTGCGCCTTTGCGCGTGGACAAAATATTGTGGATACATAAATCAATGTCGTCCGCACCTTGCGTGATGCCGTTACCGCCTTGTGCGAGCTGCCAATGTTGGGAAATGGGGTGTTCGTAGTTCATGCGTCAATTATGCTTTCGGGCTGCCTGAATGGCTTTTAATGCGGATTAAAAAAGACAAAACAAAAACCGCCAAAATTTCCTGATGTCAGGAATTTTGACGGTTTTGATTTATTCGGCTGAACTGGTTTTTGCCCCATCGCCTTGTTCGGTGTGAACGTGATTTTGTAACGAAATGGCACCTGCTGAAATATCGCCTGTGGCTTTCAGGCTGCCTGAAATCGTGGCAGCTGCACCACTACCGCCCGAACCTGCCATGCCTGCGGTGTAAGTGAGTAAGCCGTTTACCGTGAGTGTTTTTTGAACAACGGTATCCGCGTCAATCGTTACCATTCCATTCGTTTTGATGAGTACATCGCCAGTCTTGCGATTGTGCTGAATGCGCGTGCCGTTGGCATATTGCAAAACGTGCAAATCACGGCTAGTCGCTGGCACAGGGTCAGCCTCATTGTAAATCGCGCCTAAACACACGCCACTTTCGCCACGCGCGTCCAACAGGCAAACCACCAACGCGCCCATGTCAGGCAAACAGTAAAACTGATTGCCACCTGCCGCCAGCGTAATCATGGGCAGCCAATCAGTTTGCAGATTTTCCAATGCTGGCAGCACCACGCGTACAGCGTGTTTTTTATCGTCAATTTCCGCAACCGTACCAAATTGCAATGTGGCGGTAAAATCATGATTTTCAGGCTGCCTGAACATTTTGCTGCTCCGTATCTTCATCTATGTATTCAATCATTTTGACTTCCAATTCAGTCGTATAACCACGTGAATGGCTGTAATCATGTCGCGCTTGTTTGACCAAATATTTCCCTGAAAAATGTCCTATTTTGACTAATTGCACCGTCTGCCCCGCCACCAATAAAGCATGACCAAACAACGACACGCTGCCTGCGCATTGTTCATCCTGCGCGTTGTCTAGTGCAGCTTGGGCGCGGCGGTTTAATTGCGCTTGACTTTCGCCACTACGTGCCACAATTTTAAGCATATCGCTTGTGGTCGGGCGTTTAGCTGGTTTCTTTCGCGATTGACGCCGCGATTTTGTCTTTTTCGTGGACTGAACGGTTTTTTTGGTTTTGTGGTTAAAACTAGATACTTCCACAGCAGTTGGAACGTTTTTAATCGCATCTCGCAATCGGATACGGATTAAGTTTTCAGGCTGCAAGATAGCCACCGCTTTGCGTTCTACCAATTGTTTACGACTTTCAAATACAAGCGTTTTGTTGCCGACAATTTTGAATGTATGCCCATATTCATGTGCCAATCGGGTAAGAAATTCAATATCGCGTTCTTGATATTGGGTAACGCGTTGGATTTTGATGTCCGCCACGCTGCCTGAAACGTTTAATTTCAGTCGTTTGGCTACCATTCGGACAATCGCCGCCAACGTGGTATTTTCATAGGCTTTGGCTTTTAGGGTACGATTGGCTTTGGTAATGCCTGTGCTTAATGCTTTGAGTGTTACTCTGTCGCCGCCGTTTTGACTGCGCTCCCATTCAATCTCCGCAATTTCAAAGTTACCCCAGTTAATCAAGCCTGTGAACTGGTCGCCAGCCGACAAACTCAATTTATCCCCTTGTTCGGGAAACCATGAATGCAACCAACGCCTGTCCGTATCTTCAAATTCAACCTGCAATTCATCTGACTGTTCACCCAAATAATCCGTGTAAGTAAACGATAACAGATAGGGCGCGATGTCGGCTGTGATGTCTTTTTGTTCGTATTGCAAAACAAAATCAGGGCGTGTAACGGGGTGCTGGTTTTCGCTTTTCAGGCTGCCTGAAAGTAAATTCATTATCTCAACCATGGCGGCATTTTCTCCTGATTACGTTGTATTTTTTGCTGTATGACGGGGATAAACACGGTCAAGCCGCTTTCAAACTGTTCCGCAAACGGCAAATGCGGATTAGCTGCAATCAAGCGGTCAATCTCAAAAGCGGTGCCATAATGCTTATGCGCAATCGTGTCCCAACGGTCGCCATCGAGCGTGGTGTAAATTAAAACGCCGTTCATGTTGCATCCTTTCGTGTCGCAATCCATGCGATTAAACCTTGCACGGCTGCTGTGCCGTTTTGCAGACTTTCAGCGGCAGCATCTATCGCGTTTGCACCGTTATTTAGCCAATCTCCTACATTGCCACTGTCAAATCCTGCACGAAGTTCACCGACCGCGTTACCCAGCTGCGAAGCCGCTTGGCTACTTTGTAGTGCGAATTCGGCTACGCCTTTTAAATCGCCCAATTTTGCGGTGATTTCAGGCAGTGTGTTTAATTTGCCCAACGCACCACTTGCCACACCCAATACATCACCCACAATATGCAATGCGCCTGCTGGGTCATGGCGCAACTCTTTGGCAGCCTGAAACAAGCGTTGTGCTTCGTCAATCTCTTTTTCCACCGTGCGATAGACTTTCACGGCTTTTTGCACATTCTCTACGATTGGCGAAACTTGGCTTTTCGCGCTTTCAGGCAGCATTGCCAATAATGGATTTTGGCTGCCTGAAATAATTGCGGGTGTGGGAAGTGGGTTATTTGGGTCGCCCACAAATTCGGTCAGTTCAATGTCCAATTCACGCGCTGCCGTGCGACCATTGCCGTCCATTTGCGTGGTGCGACTGGTCAGCCGTTCAATCACAAACCAGCCGACAAATCGCCCAGAACCGTACACCAAACTTACCGCTTGCTGGACTTCTTTGGCGGCAATCAAGCCCTTGTATGCCGTGTCCACATCGCCCAGTTTCCAATGCAATTTGATGCCGAACCGTAACTCGGTCAAATCATTACCCATCGCTTGCAAACGCGGTCTGCCTTTCAACACATCGTGTTTGGCGAAAGTGGCGGCGTGGGTTTCTTCAAGAGTCGTGAAACTGTTCAATAATTCAAATTTCACATCGCCCAGTTGTGCAAACATCAATAAGCCCTCCGTATTTTTTCTGCCATCATACGTTCAAGCGTTTTTTCAAATTCGTACAATGACATTTGTAAACCTTGCTGCATTTGTGCGGACATATTACCGCCACCATTGATGTTAATCGTGGGGTTGAAATGAATGGTCATTGCACCGCCATTGTTGAATTGTGCTTGGCTGTATTCGGCTCGCGCTTGGCTTAAATTATCCGCATTGGCAGATAGCCGCGCCGACAAATCGCTGCGAAAACCGCTCATTCGTTCGGCAAAACGGTTTTTTAGGTTACTTGCCAGTTGGCGGATTTTGCCAATGGGCTTATCCGCGCTTTTGTTTACGCCAATCGCCAAGCCTTCGGTCATAAATCCGCCATACGAGCGGAAAACACGGCTGGGAGAATGAATTTGCATTGCGCCTGTAAATGCACCTTTCACACGCGCTGCCAAATTTTGCGCCATTGCAACCACGCGTCCAATGCCAGCCGAAATGCCGTTAATCAAGCCGTCAATCATGTTTGCGCCGTAGCTTGCCCATCTGCCTACTTCGCCGCCAAACAATGCCGCAATCGCATTCAAAATGGCACGGATTGCGCCCAAAATAGACCAGTTCATTACCAGCGCAACCATGTTGCTTAATCCGCCTTGCCATACGGATTTAACCTGTTCAATAACCATAAAGACCACATTAAACAGGCTATCAAAAATCATGCGCCAACCGTTGATAATCGCACCGCCAATCGCTTGAACATTCCCCAGTAGTGTTCCCAACATCGCGCCAAAAAAATAGCCAATGCTTTGCGATTTTTGCGCCGTTTCATCGCTAACCAAACCCAGCTCACGAAACCACGCGATAATCGGCTGCACAAATGCCACAGCCAAATCAAATAAACCTTTCCAGCCAGCCCCTATCATTTCCAGCAAAGGCATAATGGGCGCAATACCGTCTTTAAAACCGTCCCAAAAGCCAATAAAAAAGGCTTTAATCGGTTTCCAGTAAATGTAAATCAACGCTGCTGCGGCCGCGACCGCTGCAATCGCCAGCAATACAGGGGCAAAAGCCATTGCGGAAGATAAACTAAATGCCATAATCGCTGTACGAACAGTTGTAAACGCTCGTATTACCTTACCTAAATTGCCTTCAAGCGAGGATAACGCTACACCACCTTGCATGACTGCACGAACCGCAGTAATGCTAGCACTTAAAGCAGCAAAACCACCGCGTACCGAAAGCAATACTGCCATCATACGATTACCCAGCACACGTATGACAAAACCGCCAGAAATGAACGCCAAAATAGCGGCAGTTGTGCCGACAATCGCTTGGGTTAAAACAGGGTGCTGTTGCGCCCAATCGGTCAGCGCATTGACTACGCTGGTGGACAAAACAACAAAACGATTAACGGCTGGCAACAATATTGAGCCAACTGTAATGCCCAGTCCCGTCAAACTGTTTTTTAACAACTGAATATTATTGGCAGTAGTCGCGGCACGTGCTTCATATTCTTTATTCATTGAGCCGTCAAAATTGGCGGCACTCTTCACACCTTCTAAATTTTCTTAACAGTATCAATGCTGGTAAGAAATGGCGCAATACCCAACAAGGACTCGCTACCGAATAATTCTTTCAGTGTTGATGCTTGTTTATATTTTTCTAGTTTTGACACCGCTTCCAGCACTTTCAGCGTAGTGCCTTCCGCATCTTTTTGCATATCTTTGGCGATTTGCTCGTGGTCAAACCCTAATTCTTTCCATGTTGCTTTTTGGCTTTTGGTGGCGGTTTCCCCTGCCACCAGTGCCAACATCATGTTTTTAATACTGGTCGCCGCCATTTCTTCTTGAATACCAAAACCACGCATGGTTGCGCCAAGTGCCGCCACCGTACCTGTGTTGTATCCAGCCACCGTACCAAACGCACCCACACGCTGCACAATTTCCATAATGCATTTGGCAGCAGCAGGTGTGGTATTGCCCAGATAATTGATTTTATCGGCTAGCGTTTCCACGCCACTTTGGTCAAGTTGGAATGCCGAGCGCAATTCCGCCATGGATTGCCCTGCTTTTTCTGCGGAGACATCAAACGCCACGCCCATTTTGGCTGCGCTGTCGGTAAATCTCATCAAGTCGTTTTGGGCAATACCCGATTGACCACCTAACGCCACGATTTTGGCTAATTTTGTCGCGGCCATGGGGATTTTGCGACTCATCGCCACAATATCGTTGCCCATTTACTTAAATTGCTCGGGTGTTTCAAAATCTACGACTTTTTTAACATCTGCCATCGCGCTTTCAAAATCAATTGCCAACTTAACAGGCAATATCAATGCACCAGCCGCAGAGACTGCGTTTTGCCATTGCCCTTTTAAATTTTGCCATTGTTCTTGATTGCCAATTTTACGCGCTGCGATTTTGGCAAGCTGTTCGTGTTTGCGCGTTAATTTATCAATTGCTTAACCAACTTGATTGTATTGCCGCCACAAATGCGCGGCAGATGTACTGCTCAAACGGTCTTTATTGCGCTCTAATGATTCGCCTAATTCCTTTTGTTTAGCGGTTAAATTCGTGGTGGTGGATTTGAGCGTATTCATCGCCTTGCCGATGTTGGTTAAACCCGACAATGCGCCGTCAACCACCGCCGACACGCTAATAGATAAACTTAAATCTGAAGCCATGTATTATAATTTCCGTGTTAAAAACTTGTTTATTGACAAGGTGCTTATCATGATTTTTATTTGGGGCATAATGGTTTTGGCTTTGCTGCTGTTTCTGCCATTGCTTGCAGCAACGGTATTGGCTGGCATTGCCGATGTATTCCGCGCTGCGTTTGGTAAAGATGATGCCGACACCAATAACGGCTACTGCCGCGATTTACAGCACGAAATTGCTGCCGAACGTGAGCGCAACGCCTAATCCTATTTCTGATACTTCGCCTTAATTTGCCGATTGACTTCATCTAGCCAGTCGGCAAATTCATCTAATGGCAAATCGTAAATTTCTTGAACGCTCCACCCAAACCACCACGCCACATCGGCACACGCTGCCAATAGCTGTTTGTGAAATAGCTGCTGACTGGGTGCGTTAAACTGCTTCTTCTTCGGTGCGAAAGGTGGCTTGCAATGCCTCCAAATCTTTCAAATCCAACTCGTCTAAATCTTCTGGCACTAAACCCGTTACACGCGATACCAACATCAAGCCTTGCTCGGCTTCATTTTCAATGTGCATCACAGCGCGTAAATCGCCTACTTTGGGACGGCGCACCGTTACTTTTTGCAGGGTTTCGCCTGTGGCAAGACGAACGGGGTATTTCAGGGTTACGATGGTTTGTACGCCTAAATCTTGTTTGATTTGCTGTGCTGGATTAACAGACATTTTGGTTCTCCTAAACGAGGTTGATGAAAGTGGCAGTTTAAGTGCAGGCTGCTTTGCTGACTTTTAACGCGCATTAAAAAACCAATCTTTGCCGATGTTGGGAAAGATTGGTTTTGTTGTTGCAGGCTAACCGAAAGTTATGCGCCGATGTTTTTGCGGAATTGGCTCAATGCGTCCGAACCGTTTACGCGATAAGTATTGGTAAAGGCGTTGTAATACAGATATTCGCGCCCATCAATCACGACACGGCATTCAGCTGATTGGAATGTGGTCGGATGCTCGGATTTCTCTTTCGGCTTAAACGTGCCAAGGGCATTTTTGCTGAACATCGCGCTGACTGTAATCACAACAGGCACTTCGGTTTTTAAGCCTTGCGCGTTAAAAGTTTGCAAATTGCCGCGCACCATCAACTGTGCGGCTTTGAATGGGTTGTACGCTTTGTTTGCCCATTCAGGGTTAATGCTGTTCCAAGTGATTTCGCCCTCCAATGCTTCCACGCCGCTTGGCAACTTGATTTGTCCCACCAAGCCCAAGCCGTCAAAGTCTTCTTGTTTGATTTCAATTTCAGGCATTTTGAACTCTCTTGCCTGACCCAATAAATTCACGCCGTCAATATAGACATTGGCGTTGTAAATCGCGTTTACTGAACTAATGTTTTATCTCTTTCTTTCAAGCTGCCTTGCCCTTTTGTCCAAATCTTTGATTTGGGTATAAAAGGGTATGCCGTAGGCGGTAAAGCTGATTTCACAAATACATTTGTTCAGAATTTACAAAACGGTGCAACGCCCGAAATCGTGTTACATCAATTAGCCGAAAATTATCCAAACATGAACGACCAAGCCCTACAAGATGAATTGGCACGACTGATTTTCTTGGCGGATTTAGTGGGGCGTTTGGAAGTGCAAGCGGAGTGAAATCATGACCGCCGAAGACATCAAAGTCATTTTTGGAATGCAGCCTGAAAATGCGATTGCCTATTTAAAGCAAAAGCGCGTGGACGTGTCGTGGGATTGGCAAGAGATGCTTGATGACGCACACGTTTCCGCGTTTACCGTTGCGAAAACGGCGGGCATGGACGTAGCGAACGACATTCATCAAGCGGTGGTTAAGGCAGCCGAACAAGGGCAAACATTCAAAGATTTTGAACGCGAACTCACGCCTGTATTACAAAGTAAAGGCTGGTGGGGCAAACAAGAACGTCCAAACCTCGACACAGGCGAAATTCAAAACGTACAACTTGGCAGCCCATACTGCCTGAAAACGATTCATTTAACCAATTTGCAATCCGCTTACATGGCAGCTCGATACGCGGAAATGGTTGCCGCAAAAGACACGCACCCCTATTGGCAATATGTCGCCATCAACGACAAACGCACACGCGAAACACACAGAAAATTGCACGGTCGCGTGTATTCGGCTGATGACGCTGTTTGGGGGAGTTTGTATCCGCCGTTGGATTTTCGTTGCCGTTGTCATGTTCGTCCTTTATCGCGTGAGCGTGGCGAAAGCCAAGTATTACCCAGCCCAAAACTGGAAACCATTACCGTAGATATTGGCGAAAACAAATCCACAGGTGAACAGCGTTACGCCCAACGCACAGGCATTCGCGTGGACAGACAGTTTAATGCAGGATTTAACGCCAATCAAGGCAAGACGTTTTTGCAACGCACCGCACAAATGGCGATAAACAAAGCGCAAAACGTACCACCCGAATTGGCTCGTGTGGCGGTCAAAGAAATGATGTTGCAGGAAAAATTCCGCAATGCTTTGACTTTGGCACAGCTGGCGTGGGTAGCTGAATTATTGGGATTGGGAGCGTAAGATGTTGCAAATCAGTTTAGACACAAGCGATTTTGACAGGGGCATGGCACGGTTGCTGCAAAACGTAGAAAACCGCCGCCCGATGATGTCTAGCATAGCGGTGGAATTGTTGAGCATGTCCGAAGACAATTTTGAAAGCGAAAGCTGGGGCGGTCAAAGTTGGCAGCAAAGCAAACGAGCTGCAAAAGACGGTGGCAAAACGCTACAATTAAGTGGTCAGCTTGCCGCGAGTTTGACTACGCAGTCGGGTAATGATTTTGCACGGATTGGGTCTAATAAACCGTATGCAGCAATTCATCACATAGGTGGGCAAGCAGGGCGTGGGCGTAAAGTTCACATTCCTGCTCGTCCTTATTTACCGATTGATGGTTCAGGGGTGTTGCAGTCTGGCGGCGAGAAGCGTTTGCTGGATATTGTGAAAGCGTCGTTGGCTCGTGGATTGTGATTTGCTCAAAAATGCGAAAAGCGGACGATGTTGTCCGCTTTGTTTTTTTGTTTCACTGTGTGAAATGGCGTTGCAGTTTTTAATCCCACTTTGTTTTGAATTGTCCCGTTTTATCCTGTTTATCTTGCTTGGGTGTGGGTATTTATATTGGTGGGGTTCAGTAACTGTTATGGATAAAATGACTCAAAAATTACAGTTCGCCGATCAATTAAAGGTTACAATGCAAGCAAAAGGCTATGCACCAAAGGCTTCGATTTTGGAACGTGAATTTAATTTACGCTACTTTGGTAAACCGATTACCTTGCACGCTGCTGGTAAATGGTTGCGTGGTGAAGCGATTCCGCACAATGATAAGGTGGTAAAGTTGGCTAAATGGCTTGAAGTGCAGCCTGCAAATTTGGTTTATGGCTTGGATTTGCGTGATGAAATTGACAGATTAAGTTAAGTATTCCATTTCCATTTAATAATGGCCAGATGGTAAGTAAAAAAAATCTTTTATACAAAGTTTTATACAATTTTGGCGCAAAAAGGAAAAGGACTTAACCGATAAATGGTTAAGTCCTTAAATCTATTGGTCGGAGTGAAAGGATTCGAACCTTCGACCCCTTGCACCCCATGCAAGTGCGCTACCAGGCTGCGCCACACTCCGACTCAAAGAAAGTCGCGAATTATAATTTTGTTTGCTTTAATTAGCAAGCGTCTTGTCTATTTGTGTCAGCAAGGCGGTTAGTCTGTCGCGCATTTCGTTGGCGCTAATCACTGGATTGCCTTCACTATCCAATGCTTCTCGCGCGAAATAATCGCTAATGCCATATTGCAACTGGCGCAATTTCAACACATCCAATCGGGTTAGAGTTTGGCCGCCTTTGCCCAAAATGCCGCCAGATTGGCGTTGCCATCCCAGCAGTTGCTCGGGTTGAACGCCAATTACATCGCAGGCTTCTTCCAGACTAAAATAACGCTTGGCTGGAATCGTCTGTGGGTTAGCGTGCTTGTTGTTTTTCATAATAATGTTCTACCATGCCCTTGAGTTTTTGGCTTGCATGGAACGTTACCACGCGACGTGCGGTAATGGCGACTTCTTCGCCTGTTTTAGGGTTGCGTCCTGGGCGTTGCGGTTTGTCGCGCAGTTGGAAATTGCCAAAACCTGAAATTTTAATCTCTTCGCCTTGTGCCAATGTGGTGCGAATTTCTTCAAAAAACAATTCTACAATCTCTTTTGCGTCATTTTTGCCAAGATTGCTGACTTTATCTACTAAAATATCGGCCAATTCTGCTTTTGTTAGTGTCATGTTTATATTACCTATTATTGATGAGAATTAAGGGTCGCTATTATCCCTAATAGTGCGTTTTAATTCAAGTGAATAGTAGAAAAATCATAACAAAATTAAGTGCAGGCTGCTTTTGAATGGTTAAAAAGCAGCCTGCACTTTGTTCACTCTTGCGATTCAGGCACGCACTCAATTTTGACACGCTCAATTTTGTGTCCGTCTTTTTCTAGCACTTCAAATCGCCAGCCGTGAAATTCAATCGCATCGCCCACTTCGGGCAAGTCGCCCATTTCTTCCAGCACCAAGCCTGCCACGGTGTGAAATTCCATGTCATCAGACGGTGCAGGCAAACCCAACTGCGGTGCGAGTTCGACATATTCCAACGCGCCATCAACGGTTACGCTGTTGTCTGACCATTCTTGCATGGTGGGCTCGTCTTGGCGTTCAAATTCTTCGGGGAACTCGCCTGCAATCGTTTCCAGCAAGTCTTTCATGGTTACCATGCCCAGCACTGCGCCAAATTCGTCCACCACCAAAGCGTAGTCCGCGCTGTGTTTGCGAAACAATTCAATCGCTTGCAAGGCGGTTGCGCTTTCTGGCAGCATTAGCGGTTGCTTCAAAGCAGCCTGCACATTGAGTTCGCCGTCTTTTAACACATGGTTGAGCAAATCTTTTTTGTTGATGTAGCCCAGCGGTTCGTCCACGCCTGCTTTGCCGACTACCAGCATTCGTGAATAGGGCGATTCCATTAACTTGGCGCGTTGTTCGTCTTTGCTTTGCGAAATGTCCAAGCGTTCGATGTCGCTGCGTGGAATCATCACGCCAAAAATCGGGCGTTCGGCAAGCGTGAGTACGCTGCGAATCATGGATTTTTCGTTTTCTTCAAAGTGTTCATTGTCGTCTGTGGGGGCGCCGTTGGTGGCGAGCAGGCTTTCGCGTATGCCCATCATGCCCAACACGTTTTCGGCGGTGCGTTGTCGCCACGAGCTGTTGATGTATTCGTTTTTCTTGCTGTTTTTTTGCGATACTTGGTTGAAAATTTCAATCAAAATAGAAAAACCAATCGCGGCATACAAATAGCCTTTTGGAATGTGGAAATGGAACGCTTCGGCAATTAAGCTAAATCCAATCATCAACAAAAAGCCCAAACACAACATCACGACTGTTGGGTGCTTGTCCACAAACTCGGTTAGCGGTTTGCTGGCGGTTATCATGACTGCCATGGCGACAACGACGGCTGCCATTGCCACGACAATATGTTCCACCATTGCTGCGGCGGTAATCACGCTATCAATGGAAAACACGGCATCGAGTACCAAAATTTGTCCAACCACGCCCCAAAATGCGGCGTGTTTTTTGTTGGTGTCGGCAACTTGAAAGTGGTTTACGCCTTCCAAGCGTTCGTGCAATTCGGTGGTGGCTTTGTAGAGCAGGAAAATACCGCCTGCAAACATAATCATGTCTTTGCCCGAAATCGCCATGCCAAATAATTGCATCAACGGCGATGTGAGCGTCATGATTTTTGCCATAGACGCGAGCATGATAATGCGAATAATCACTGCCAACGCCAAACCTGTGAGCCGTGCTTTGTCGCGCAATGACGGTTTGACTTTATTGGCTAAAATCGCGACAAAAACCAAGTTGTCTATGCCCAGTACGACTTCTAGTATGAACAAAGTTACAAAACCTATCCAAGTTTGTGGTTCGGCAAGCCAGCTTATGCCCATTGTGTTGTTTTCCTTGTGGGGTGAATGATGTGAGTAGAAAAAGCAGCCTGCACTCTATATTTGCAGGCTGCTTTGCCATTTTAACGATGATGTGCGGTGTTGTATTTCTTTTCCAAAGACGAGAATACCCAGCCCAGCACGATAGACATCACCAAATAAATCAGCGCAACAGTATAAAGCGGTGCTTCATAAATAGAATAACGCCCCGAAATCGTACTTTGTACATACGCCAATTCCGCCACTGCAATCGCCGACACCAGCGAGCTGTCTTTGAGCAGCGTGATAAATTCGTTTGCCAACGGCGGCAACATTCGGCGCAAGGCTTGCGGCAAAATCACATGGCGCATGGCTTGTGGATAAGTCAAACCCAGCGAGCGAGCGGCTTCCATTTGTCCTTTATCAATAGACTGAATGCCTGCGCGGAAAATTTCGGTGATGTACGCGCCTGCGTTTACGGTCAAAGCCAACGCGCCTGCCACCAACGCGGCGTGATTACGGCGGATTTCGCTTGCCAAGTCGCCACTAATCAACCAACCGTCTGTGGGATTAATCAGCGCGGTCGACCAAACAAAGTGCCAAATAAAAATCTGCACATACAACGGTGTGCCACGAAACAGGGTAACGTACAAGCCCGATAGCGTTCGCAATAACCACGCAATCGCTTTGGCAAACGCGCCGCCTTTTTCTACGCGCACAATGCGTGCCAATGCGCCAAATAAGCCCAGCACCACGCCGCCTGCAACCGCCCATGTTGTGAGTTTCAGCGTCATCCACGCGCCTTTCACAAACATTTCGCGATATTCCCAAATAATTTTTAATTGGCTGTGTTGCGCCAACCAGTCTTCAGAATTCATACTACTCTCTATCAAACAAATAAAGTGCAGGCTGCCTGCACAAAAAATAGGGCTATTCTACAATAAAATCACGTCATCATGTAGGCAAAAAACAAGGCAAGCAGCCTGCACTTTCGGTACAATACGCTCAATTTTTTCCCTATTTATCCCCGATTATGAAGATTTGGCTTGGACAATCCGCCCCCTATTTGCCGCAAGGCAGCGCAGTAACCATTGGCAATTTTGATGGCGTACACACAGGACATCGCCACATTTTGAACCGCTTGGCAACCGAAGCCGCAGCGCGAAATTTGCCTGCCATTGCCATTGTGTTCGAGCCACAGCCTGCCGAATTTTTTGCCCAACAAGCCCGCAAAACCGCACCCAGTCGCCTATCGCCCTTGCGCGATAAATTGCAACTTTTGGCGCAAACAAGCAGCCTGCACGGCGTTTGGGTGCAGCGATTCAACCCCACGTTTGCCAACACGCCAGCCGATGTATTCACTCAAACCGTGTTGCGCGAACGCTTGAATACGCGCTATTTACTGGTGGGTGACGATTTTCGTTTTGGCAAAGCGCGGGGCGGCGATTTTGATTTATTGTGTGCCCAAAGCGATTTTGTAACCGAAAACACGCCCAGCATTTTGATTGCAGGCGAACGCGCCAGTAGCACCGCTGTTCGCCAAGCCCTAGCCGCAGGCAATTTGCCACGCGCCGAACAAATTTTGGGACACGGCTACACATTAAGCGGCAGGGTCAAACATGGCGCGAAACTCGGTCGCACAATTGGCTGCCCCACGGCAAACATTCACTTGTCCAACCATGCGTATGCCTTGCAAGGCGTGTTTGTGGTGGAAGCGACTGGCGCATTTGGTCGCCGCGCAGGGGTAGCATCGTTTGGGCGCAATCCAACCGTATCGCACACGCCCGAAGCCAAGTTGGAAGTGCATTTGTTTGACTTTGCAGGCGATTTATATGGCGAACGCTTGCACATTCGCTTTTTGCACAAATTGCGCGATGAAGAGCGTTTTGCCGATTTAAGCAGCCTGCAAACGCAAATCGCTGCCGATATGCAGGCTGCCAAAATCTGGTACACGCAATCGCGGTAAACAGGATAAAATGAACATCTACCATACAGTACAGGATACATCATGGATTTATCTTCGCTGATTATCGTGTTTACCTGCGTACTCATACTCATCATTGCGATTCCCACGCTTTACACGCTACGCAAACGAGAGCGCGAACTCGGTTATCCAAAACAACACGAAACGCTGGCAGACGTACAATTTCTGCTTGAACAAAACGAAGAAATCTTGGCACAAAGCTGTTTTCGCCGCGTAACAGGTGGCAGCTATCATCAAGCCAAAGCCTATATCGCACACATCAAACGACAAAAATCACAGGAGCGGAAATGAATATTCGCATTGGACAAGGCTATGACGTACACCAACTGGTAGAACAACGCCCACTCATTTTAGGCGGCGTAACCATTCCGCATCACAAAGGTTTGCTGGGGCATTCCGATGCCGATGCGCTGCTGCACGCGATTACCGATGCCTTACTGGGCGCAGCCGCGTTGGGCGACATTGGCAAACTATTCCCCGATACCGCCGCCGAACACAAAGATGCCGACAGCCGTCATTTGTTGCGCGTGGCGTATCAAGCGGTGCAGGCTGCTGGCTGGCGCGTGGTCAATGTGGACAGCACGCTCATCGCGCAGCAACCGAAGTTGCGCCCACACATTGACGCAATGCGTGCCAACATTGCTGTTGATTTGAATTTGCCCATAGACGCAGTAAACATCAAAGGCAAAACCAACGAGAAATTAGGTTATTTGGGGCGCGAAGAAGCGATTGAAGCGCAAGCGATTGTGCTTTTGAGCGCGACAAAGTAAGTCGTGGGCTTAACCGCGACAATTCATTCAACAAAGGGAAATCATCATGACCAAACAAGACCAACTTAAACGTGCAGCCGCCGAAAAAGCGGTGGAATTTGTGCCAGAAAACGAATACATCGGCATTGGTACGGGCAGCACCATCAATTTTTTTATTGAAGCTTTGGGCAAAAGTGGTAAAAAAATCAAAGGTGCAGTAACCACGTCCAAAAAAAGCAGCGAATTGATGGCGCAATACGAAATCCCCGAAATCGCTGCCAACGAAGTCAGCCGTTTGTCTATTTATATTGATGGCGCGGACGAAATCAACCACACTTTGCAAATGATTAAAGGCGGCGGCGGCGCACATTTGCCCGAAAAAATCGTGGCAAAACTGGCTGACCAGTTTATTTGTATCGCCGATGAAAGCAAATATGTGAGCCGTTTGGGCAAGTTTCCTTTGCCGATTGAAGTGATTCCGATGGCGCGTTCTATGGTGGCGCGACAAATCGCCAAATTGGGCGGACAACCCGAATTGCGTATTGGCTACAAAAGCCTGCACGGCAACGACATTTTGGACGTAACGGGCTTGGATTTGAGCCAACCGCTGACAATGGAGCGCGAATTGAACCAAATCACAGGTTTGGTGGAAAACGGTTTGTTTGCCGAACGCGCTGCCGATTTGCTGATTTTGGCGCGTGAAGATGGGATTGAGTTGATTAAACCGCATGTTTAATCACGCGAAATATAGTGGATTAAAATAAAAGTGAGACAAGGCGACAACGTCCGCCGTGTACGAGTAGTACATAAGGACGTTGGCAACGCAGTATCATTGCAATTTTAATTCACTATAAAAAGCAGCCTGCACTTTTTGTTGATGAAAAGTGCAGGCTGCTTTTTTGTTTAACCCATTTGCCCCAACGTAACCCGTTCTAAGCCAGCCAAATCGCGCAAAGTTTCCACTTGCGTGTAACCGTGTTGCGCGAACAAATCTCGAATCGCCGCGCCTTGGTCATAGCCGTGTTCCAGCAGCAACCAACCTTGCGGCTGCAAATAGTCTGGCGCGCGGGCAACAATATGGCGAATGTGTGCCAAGCCGTCAGCAAAATCGGTCAGCGCGTGGGCAGGCTCAAAGCGCAAATCGCCCTGCTGCAAATGGGTGTCGTGCGAATTAATATAGGGTGGATTGGACGCAATCACGTCAAATTTATGTGCCGACACGGCGCAATCAAACCACGAACCTTGTGCGAATGCGACTGCTGCGCCCAAGCGTTGCGCGTTGTGTTGCGCGATGTTGAGCGCATCGGGGCTGATGTCGCTGGCAAATACGTTGGCATCGGTGCGTTCCAATTTGGCGGAAATGGCGATGATGCCACTGCCTGTTCCCATGTCCCACAAAAAACCACGCGCAGGCAGCCTGCACAATGCAGCTTCCAGCAGGTGTTCGGTTTCGGGGCGTGGAATCAACACGGCTGGCGACACGGTAAAACTGCGTCCGTAAAATTCGCGTTCGCCCAATAAATAGGCAATCGGTTCGCCTTGTTCGCGGCGTTGGCACAGCGCGTGCAGGCTGCTTTCGTGTTCGGGCGATAGAGTTTCGCTGTCGTGCGTAATCAACTGGCTACGCGACAAGCCTGTGATGTATTGCAGCAGCATTCGCGTTTCGTTGCGCGGCAAAGGGCTATTGGCGATGAATTGGGCAATGGTGGTCATGTGATGTGGTTTGAATCAACAAAGCAGCCTACACTTTTAGGCAACAAAATGTGCAGGCTGCTTTTTATGTTTTAAACAATTATTCCGCTTTGAAAACAGAAGTATCCGTTTGCACTTTTTCCATTTCAGGCAAAGCCGCCGCCGCTTTTGCTGCTTCGTCCGCTTCCGCTTGCAAACGCTTTTTCTCGTTCAAATATTGATTGATTTGTTGCACCAATTCTTGCGTGCCGTCATGCGTTAATGCACTGATTTTAAACAATCTTGGCGTTTCCATATCAAACGTAAAACGGTCGTCAGGCGCAGGATAATTCCAGCCAATCGCATTCAAAAAATCCGCCGTGCGTTGTTCCGCTTCTTCATCATCCAACATATCCAATTTGTTCAACACCAGCCAACGCTGTTTATCGTACAAATCTTCATCGTATTTACGCAATTCGTGGATAATCGCCAACGCTTCGCCAGCCGTGTCCGTTTCTTCGTCAAACGGTGCTAAATCCACAACGTGCAATAACAAACCCGTGCGCGACAAATGTTTCAAAAAGCGATGCCCCAAACCTGCGCCTTCTGCCGCACCTTCAATCAATCCCGGAATATCCGCCATCACAAAACTATTGTTTTCGTCCATGCGAACCACGCCCAAATTCGGGTGCAAAGTCGTAAACGGATAATCCGCCACTTTCGGACGCGCCGCAGAAACGGCACGAATCAGCGTAGATTTGCCCGCATTTGGCATACCCAGCAAACCCACATCTGCCAATACTTTCAGCTCTAATTGTAAAGTGCGTTGTTCACCGTCTTCACCGGGTGTGGATTGTTTCGGCGCACGGTTTACCGATGATTTGAAATGGATATTGCCCAAACCGCCTTTGCCGCCTTTCGCCACGCACACGCGCTGTCCGTGGAAAGTCAAATCCGCCACAATTTCATCGGTATCCACATCGCGGATTAACGTGCCAACTGGCATGTGCAATTCAATGTCGTCTGCGCCTGCACCATAGCGGTCTGCGCCGTGTCCTTTTTCGCCGTTTTTCGCTTGATAGCGTTTCACGAAACGGTATTCTACCAATGTGTTTACATTTTCATCGGCAACTGCCCACACGCTGCCGCCGCGTCCACCGTCGCCGCCATCTGGGCCGCCACGAGGTACGAATTTTTCACGGCGGAAACTGGCTGCACCATTGCCGCCTTTACCGCCGACTACTTCAATTTTGGCTTCGTCAATAAATTTCATGTTTTGCTTTCTAAAATGATGTTTTCAGGCAGCCTGCACGTTTTGATGCAGGCTGCCTGATGAAAATACGGTATAAAATTGGGCGTATTATAAAGGACAATACTCGGTTGGGTTTGATTTTGTGAAAATTATTCTGTCAACCCAAAATAAGCCCATAATCGTGTTCCGCGCTATTTACAACACTTTGTTGTAAATAACGAGAAAATGCTTGATAAATTGGGTTGCATTGTTAATAATCGTGAAATCGTTTAATAAGCATATCGTTTTATTTATTTATTCAAAAGGGATTTGAAAATGTATACAAATAAAAGCAAAACTTTATTGGCACTTTTGATTGCAACCGCATTATCTGCGTGCAGCGGTAGTGGTGGCGGTTCTGGTTTATCCGCAGCAGGAACAGGAAGCAATGGTTTGAATTCGGGTAGCACTTCTACTACACCTAACAATACAGGCAACAACGGTGGCTCTACAACTGACAATACAGGCACAAATACGAATACTACTACCGGATATTCTCCTGTACTAGATGCAGCAGCTATTAAAGATGCCTATACCAAAATTGCTGATAAGAACAAGGCAATAGTAACCGATCCCACTACTAGCGCAGTAGAAAGTTTAACAGTTTCCATTACCAAAGGTACTCAAACCGATACACATTTAACTGTGAGTGACATTAATCTTAACAAATATCTGCCACATAATGAACTCACAGATTTAACCATGCAGACTAAACATACCTTAACGTATAACGTAAGCCAACCAGACCAAAAGCAATACCGTTATGAAACAACTGAAAATGTGCGTGCTTATAACCAAAACTACTCGACTGTGATAGGCTTTGATACAACTGGTATCAAAACCACAATGATTGGTTACGATACAAAGAAATCTGAAGAAAAAACTTACCCTGACAAACTAATGAATAGCTATGCTGTTACAGGTGTATCTATTGAACAAGCTGCACTGCCAGCTACTGGTTCTTATACCTATACAGGTAAAGCATTCACTGCCACAGATAATGACGGTGTGTTGAACTACACCATTAATTTTGATAAAAAATCGGGCAGCGGTTCTATTACTGGTATTGATAAAACTGGTACGATTACTTTGGGAGAAGGTCGAATCGGCACTTACACTCATGGCACCAAGACAAGTACTGCGGGTATTGGTGAAACACAAGCAACCACTGCCAATGGCACTGCTGGTACTTACACATTAGGTATCTTTGGTGCTAATGCAGAAGAAGTAGCTGGTACAGTAAACTTCAAGGGCTTAGAGCACGTTGGTTTCGGTGGTAAACGCTAATTTATAATCTTGCGTCTTATTTTTGCAGGCTGCTTTTTTGCGTGAAAACACTCAAAAGCAGCCTGCAAAATATTTAACACTCTGGGTATATCAAATGAATAAACAGCATCTATTTTGGTTATGGTTAGCTGTGAGTCTGTCAGCAGTTGCAGCAGATGACGATGAACTGCCTGCTCCGTTTGTAGCAAAGCGTACGGACAATAATGCGGCAGAAGTTATCGCTATTGCAAAAGCCCCAACCACCACACACGCTGACCCACAAGTATTGCAACAACCGTTTGACGATGTGAATACACAACTGGAATATGTGTTAGAGCCACTGCCCAATTCAGCACAAACCGAGCCGTTGCCCGAATTAGCGCCATTGGAAATGCAGCCCAAAGTCAGCACGCAACAACAAATAGACGACCAAATCAATCAAGCGTTGTTGGCAAAAAAATGGGACGAACTAGAACGCTTATTAGCAACCGAGCCACAAGAAGGATACGATGAAATCTTGTGGGTTTATGCCAAAGGCACGTTGTTGCGTCAAAAGCAAAAATATTCACAGGCGATTGCCGAATACCGCAAAGTGGTTGCCACGCAGCCAGAATTGGGTTATCCGCGTTTGGATTTAGGCATTATGTTGTTTGAAAACAAGCAATATAACGAAGCGGAAGCCGAATTGACCCAAGCCAAAGCGGACATTAATCCAGAAGCTGGGGCGCAAAAAGTGGCAGATGCCTACTTATCGCGCATGGAAAACGAACAAAGTTGGCAGCCTAGTATGGGCTTGCAATACACGCAAACCGATAATGTAAACAACGCAGCCAATAGCACGGATTTATATTACAACGGCAGACATTTTGTAAAAAATACCGATGCTTTGCCCAAATCGGCGCACGGTTTTAACTATCATTTGGGCGTAGAAAAAGACACCAATTTAGCAGGTAATCATTATGTTAGATTGGGCGTGAGTGGTAGCGGTGTGCATTATTGGGATAACTCAGATTACGATGAGAACTCTGTGCAATTCAATGTGGGCTACCGTTTTCAAAGTTGGCGACATCAATTTGGCGTTATGCCTTTTTTCACGCAAAACTGGTTGGGCGGAGAACGCTACAATCAACGCTTTGGCGTAACCAGCAATTACCGCTATCGCTTTAATCCACAATGGTCTATTTCTGCCGCGCATACTTATTCCAACACGCAATATCATAACGACAGAGTTGCCCAATATTACGATGGTCATAACAACAACGTAGGCTTAACATTGATATGGAATCCCACGCCCAGTTGGTTGCTGTTTAGCGGTGTAAATGGCAGCTACGACAATTTGAACGACAAAGCAGAAAGCTCCAAACGCCGCAGCATTGTGAGCGGCATCGTGTACGATAACCAACAATGGGGCGGACGCGCTAATTTTAATTATGCCAATCGCCGCTTCCAAGGCGCACACTTTTTGTATGGCAATCATCGTGCCGACAAGGAATATCAAGTCAGCGCAGCGGTGTGGCACCATAAATTGTCGTGGCGCAATATTACGCCGCGTTTGAACTATCGCTATTTGAAGGTAGATAGCAATATGTCTGCGCTGTATTCACGCACCAGCGGCGAATGGTTTATTAGTGCGGAAAAAACGTTCCATTAAGGCTTCAAATAGCTTATAATGCGCGACTTTCGTTTCAGGCTGCTTTGTTATTAAAAAGCAGCCTGCACTTTTTTATTCAACCCATGCGGTTCGTAACCCTCCCGCAATATAGTGGATTCAATTCAAATTAGGACAAGGCGACAACGCCCGCCGTGTACGCGTGGTACATAAGGGCGTTGGTAACGCTGTACTAGTTTGAAGTGAATTCACTATAACAAAACTAGGTCTCAATATGTCCAGAAATCAACAAGAGCTAAACGGCATCACGCTGCTTGGCAATCAAAAAACGCAATATCCCAGCAACTACGCCCCCGAAGTCTTGGAATCGTTTGACAACAAACACCCCAGTAACGACTATTTCGTCAAATTCGTTTGCCCTGAATTTACCAGCCTCTGCCCGATTACAGGTCAGCCCGATTTCGCCACGATTGTGATTCGCTACATTCCCGACATCAAAATGGTGGAAAGCAAATCGCTCAAACTGTATTTGTTCAGCTTCCGCAATCACGGCGATTTTCATGAAGACTGCATCAACATCATCATGAAAGATTTAATCCAGCTAATGAACCCAAAATACATTGAAGTATTTGGCGAATTCACGCCACGCGGTGGCATTGCGATTCATCCTTTTGCCAACTATGGGCGTGAAAATACGCCATTTGAGCAACTGGCGCGAGAGCGTTTGTTTCAGCACGATATGCAGTAAAAAGCAGCCTGCACTTTGTTGTAAGCACTCATTTTTATCAACCAACCGCGGTTCGTAACCATCCCGCGATAACAAAACTAGGAAAATCATGCAAAACTTTATTTTTTCTAATCAACAACAATCCAAAGCCTTATTTTGGCTGATTATTTTCCACATTGCCGTGATTGCGTCCAGCAATTATTTGGTGCAATTTCCGTTTACTATCACGCTGCCCAACGGCTTTGAAGTACATTCCACTTGGGGCGCACTCACATTCCCGTTCATCTTTTTGGCAACCGATTTAACCGTGCGGATTTTCGGGCAAAGTTTGGCGCGAAAAATCATCTTTTTTGTAATGTTGCCTGCGCTGGTGTTGTCGTACGCGCTGTCGGTGTTGTTTACCAATGGCGAATGGACGGGCTGGCAAGCGTTGGCGGAATTTAATCTATTTGTGTTCCGCATTGCACTGGCAAGTTTTTCGGCTTATGCGTTTGGGCAGATTATGGATATTTTTGTATTCAATAAGTTACGTCAGCTCAAATCATGGTGGATTGCGCCCACCACGTCTATGTTTATTGGCAATGCAATGGACACGCTGCTGTTTTTTGCGATTGCGTTTTACGCCAGCTCCGACCCATTTATGGCGGCAAACTGGACACACATCGCGTTTGTGGATTACCTGTTTAAACTGACGATTTGCTTGTTGCTATTTGTTCCAGCTTATGGCGTATTGCTCAGTTGGATTAGCCGTAAATTAATGGCATGGCAGCAAAAACAAGCCGCTGCGTATTAAGCATACAATCAAAAGCAGCCTGCACTTTTATATTCAAAGTGCAGGCTGCTTTTTGGTGCGATTTTATTGATTGGTAATAAACGCTTCAATTTTTTCTTGTTGCAAGCGTTTGATTGCCGTTTCAGCTTGTGCGCGAGTCATCGGCTCGCTGCGAACGCGATACATAACCACCCCTTGCGCCGTTGTGATTTGCTGAATTTGTGCGCGAACACCCAACAACGCCGCGCTCGCCACTTGTTGTTGCGCCCCTGCTTGGTTTTGGTACGCACCCATTTGCACACGAACCTGATGCGTAGCGGTAGTGCTATTTGCCGCCAAAGTTACTTGACTCATCGCCAATACCAACAGCCCTAATGCAAATTTTTTCATAATTTTCGTCCTTCTGGTTGTATTAAAAATGCCCCTTTAATGCAGCCAATACTACGATTTTGCTCACACATCGTCAAGGCGAACATGCAAAAAACTATCTTTTTAATCAAATAAATCTGCCTGATTTTGCTGCTTTGCTACTTGCACATCAACCGCGCCATCTGCCAAACGAATCGCCAATTTTTGTCCCAAACGCAAGTCGTTCGCATCGCGTACCACTTGTCCGCGCCCAGTTTGCACAATCGCATAACCGCGCTGCAAAATATTCAACGGCGACATGGCATTTAATATTTGATTTTGCTTATCTATTTGCTGCCTACGCGATTCAATCAAGCCAAACATAGCACGTTGCAAAGCAGCCTGCATCCAGTCTAGCTGCTGCTTTTTATTTTGGATATTCGGGCGACGATGTTGCAATATCTGCACTTGTTGCGCCACACGGTATTGCTGTTTGGCAAGCAAGTGCAGGCTGCTTGTGTGTAGCTTTTGTGCCAAAAAATCCAACTGTTTGGCTTGTTCGGCTAACTTTTGCTGCGGATGTTTTAAGTTTTGCGCCAAAAAATCCACTTTTTGCGCGGCATAGCGATAACGCTGCGTCATATTTTGCTGCGCTCGCGACCACAACTGCTGCACATGGCGCAACTGCTCGGCACGATTGGGGCTAACCAGTTCCGCCGCTGCGGTGGGCGTGGGTGCACGAACATCGGCAACAAAATCCGCCAGTGTGAAATCGGTTTCATGCCCTACTCCGCTGACCACAGGTAAAGTGCAGGCTGCTATGGCGCAGACGGTGGCTTCTTCGTTAAACGCCCACAAATCTTCCAAACTACCGCCGCCGCGACACACAATCAACACATCAACCTCGCGGCGTTGGTGGGCACGCATAATGGCTTGGGCAATGTGCTGTTCGCTGCCCGCGCCCTGAACAGGCGTAGGGTAAACAATGATAGGAATTTGCGGCGCACGGCGTTTGAGCGTGCTGACCACATCGCGCAAAGCTGCCGCCGCCAAACTGGTTACAATGCCAATCGCCTTGGGGTGTTCGGGCAAGGTTTGTTTGCGCGATTCATCAAACAGCCCTTCGGCTTGCAATCGCGCTTTTAGGCGTTCGTATCGCTCAAACAGCTGCCCCAAACCGAGCGAACGCACTTCGTTTATCGTAATCTGAAATTCGCCACGCGCACCGTAAATGCCGATTTTGCCGCGCACTTCTACCGCATCACCTTCTTTGAGTGGCACAGCCAATCGCGCTGCCGTGAACTTGAACAGCGCACAACGCACCTGCGCGTGGTCATCTTTGAGCGCGAAATAATAATGCCCACTGGCAGCGCGGGTTAAATTAGAAATTTCGCCGCTAATCCACACATCGGAAAACTCGTTGTCCAGCAAAGCATCAGCCGCTTGATTGAGTTCCGACACAGATAAGGTTTGTGCAAATAAATCCATTGTCATCGTATCGTTCAACACATCAAAAAGCAGCCTGCACTTTAATCCAAAATGCAGGCTGCTTTAAATAAGCCATTAAACCGCAGGTTGTTCTTGTTGCGATTGATACAGCGCGTCAAAATTGATTGGCGCAAGCAACACAGGTGGGAAGCCCGCACGAGAAATCGTAGAAGACACCGCTTCACGCGCATAAGGGAACAAAATGTTCGGGCAAGCCACGCCCAACAACACTTTCATATCTTCTTCTGGAATGTTTTCCAAACGGAAAATACCTGCTTGGGTTACTTCATTCAAGAATACCACGCGATTGTCTGCCAATTTCGCAGTTAAAGTAACCGTAACCGAACATTCGTAAAAGTTCGCTTCAATTTGGCTAGATTCGGTGCTAATACGCATATCTACTTCTGGCGTTTCGCTTTCCAAGAAAATTTTGGGCGCATGTGGCACTTCCAAAGACAAATCTTTTACATACAATTTTTCAACAGAAAACACAGGTTGTGTTGCTTCGGTTGCTTGAACTTCTTTATCGCTCATCGTCATTCTTTCTATAAAAAACAAAGGGAAATCTACGCATCAGACAAAAGCGGCATCAGCTCGCCTTTTTGATGCAAAGCATACAAATCGGTAAACCCACCCACATGAGTATCGCCGATAAAAATTTGTGGCACACTACGCTGCCCTGTGATTTGCTGCATATTGGCAAATTCGTCAGGATTTTTGTCCACGCGAATTTCTTCAATTTGCTGCACACCCAGTTGCGACAAAAACTGTTTTGCCATCGTGCAATAAGGGCAAAATGCGCCTGTGTACATTTTGATTTCGGGCATGATGATTCCTATCGCTGCGCTGTGTCGTCATAAAACAAAAAACCAAATTCCAATGCAATCAGAACCTGGTTTTTTATTTCAATTATAAAGCCCCAGAGAGCCTATAAATTATTGTACTGGACGAGTGATTTCGCGAGTTACCAAAGAGCGAATTTGAACATCTACGCGACGATCAGGCTCGATACAAGCAATCAAAGCAGCGCGTTTTTTCGCACGAGATACACGGTTACCCAATTTAGCTACTTCTGCTTGGCAAGACTCAGTCATGCGCGCTTGGCTTTCGCCCAAGCCAACAGCAGAAACACGCTCAGCAGGAACACCTTGACTCACCAAGTAGTTCGCTACCGCAGTCGCACGACGCTCTGACAGAGCTTGGTTGTACTGTTCAGCACCCATAAAGTCTGTATGACCTTCAACACGAACAGCTTGTACGTTAGTACCATTTACACGTGCAACTAATTGGTTCAAAGTCTCAACTGCTTCTGGGCGCAATTTGTCTTTGTCAAAACCGAACAAGAAGTTAGAACCAAAAGATACAGTTTCGTTTTGCTCAACTGTTTCCATACGTGGAGCAGGTGCAGGTGCAGGTGCAGCCGCTTCGCGGTCGCCACATTCAACCAATCCGTTTTCAGCTTTGTTCAAGTAGTTGTTTTCCCAGCATTCGCCAAAATTATTGCGAACCACTTCGCCAGAACCTTGGCTAGTAGTGTAACCATGGATATCGTGCGCCATTGCACCAGTAGAAGCCATCAAAGCAACAATCAGTGCGCTCAATTTAACTTGTTTAGTCATTTATTATTCCCTCATCAAAAAAAATGATTGAGTGGCGGATAAGAAATCTGCCACCTTTAAGATTCAGGCTTTTGCCAAAAAAGCAGCCACAAACCTAAATACAAACGTTGCTTACTATAAGAATTTGCAGCGATGCTGTCAATACAAAGACTGTTTTTCTGCCTATTCTTTGTGTTGGCATAATGCCCAAGATACTGTTATTTGTCATATATTATTTATTCGTTGCTGTTCTTTTGTTGCACAAAAACAACAATATGGAAATTGCAGGCTGCTTTGCTTTATTGGTGTGTGCGTGCTACATTTCGTCTGTTTTTTGGTTCATAAGCATAACCTATTATGAAATTACAGCAATTACGCTATGCGGTAGAAGTGTATCGCCGCAATTTAAACGTGTCCGATGCTGCCGATGCGTTGTTTACTTCGCAACCTGGTGTGTCCAAGCAAATCCGTTTGTTGGAAGATGAATTGGGCGTGTCTATTTTTATTCGCAGCGGCAAGCGGATTGTGGCGGTTACACCAGCAGGTTTGGCAGTTTTGGAAGCGGCGGAACAAATGTTGCGCTTGGCACAAAATATCAAAAACATTGGACACGAGTTTACCGACACGCACAGCGGCGCACTCACGATTGCTGCAACACATCATTGGGCGCATTATCAGTTGCCGCGCATGATGCCCGATTTTATGCAACACTATCCTGATGTACGCTTGATTTTGCGCCAAGGTTCGCCCAGCGAGTTGGCAGAAATGGTACGCAATGGCGATGTGGATTTGGCGGTGGGTGCGGACATTCCGTCTGGCGCAGGTGATTTGAAATTTCTTCCTTGTGGAACATGGCGTTATGCTTTGTGTGTACCCAATCAGCATGATTTAACCAAGCAGCCTGCACTTTCTTTGGGCGATGTGTTGCGCTATCCATTATTGACTTACGATTTTACTTGGCACACAGGCTCGGCAGCATCTCGCGCATTGGCAAAAACAGCACACGCAACGGTGCAGGCTGCTTTGCAATCGGACGATGCCGAAATCTTAAAACAATATGTTCGCTTGGGATTGGGTGTGGCTTTGTTGGACAAATCGGCATACGACATCAACCGTGATGCGGATTTGACCTTGCTGGACATTGGGCATTGCTTTGAGCCGAGCCACTATCAAATCGCGCTACACAAAGACATTTTGATGCGAAATTATTTGTATGATTTTATTGCCTTATTGCATTCCGATTTAACCCACGAGCGCGTTCAACAATTATTGTTTGCGCCAGCCATTGAGGACTTTTCAATTTAATGTGGTTATCACTCAAAAGCAGCCTGCACCGTATCGCCCAAACCAAAAGCAGCCGATTTTTGCTGTTTTTAGTGCACCGATTTGGTGAAGCAGGCATCTCACAAACCGCAGGTAGTTTGACATTTACCACGTTGCTTGCGCTGATTCCGTTGCTGACTGTGATGCTGGTGGTCATTACCGCCTTTCCCATGTTTGGCGATGTGTCGGCATCGTTCATGGATTTTGTACATCGCACGATTGTGCCGAGCGGTGCGAGCGCGGTGGCGTCTTATTTGGACGAATTCAAAATGCAGGCAGGCAAAATGACTACCATTGGCGTGCTTGCCATGATGGTTACGTCTATCATGCTGATTCATACCATAGACGCGACTTTTAACCGCATTTGGCGCGTGCAAAAACAGCGTTCCATGTTGGTGCGCCTGCCTGTTTATTGGGGATTGCTCACGCTAGGCCCGATTTTTGTGGGCGTTAGTTTATCGGCATCGGCATCTTTGCTGCATTTTGGGCAAGCGGTTGAGCCAAACTGGTTCACAAGCAGCCTGCAATCGCTGGGGCAAATTGTGCTGAATGCGTTGATATTATTACTGTTTTACTATGGCGTACCCAACTGCTACGTTCCGTTGCGAGACGCGGCGATTGGCGCATCGGTGGCGAGTGTGTTGTTTACGTTGGCAAAATACGGCTTTGGTTTGTATATTAGCAATTTCAACAGCTATGCCTTGATTTATGGCGCGTTTGCCGCGATTCCGATTTTCTTGATTTGGCTGAATTTGGTGTGGACGATTATTCTGGGCGGTGCATTGATTGCAGCCAGCATTGGCGATTGGCAAAGTGTGCCGCCAGAGCAGCAGCCCAATCACAGCTTTAATTATGCGGTGGATTTATTGCTGCTGCTGACCCAAGCGCAAACACAAGGTAAAGCGTTGAAAATACGAGAATTGCAGCAACAAACCGCGCTGAATCGTCCGCAATTAACGCACTTGCTCAACCAACTGGCGCAGCGCGATTATGTGGCGCACAGCGAAAAGGGCTGGCTGCTGCAAACCGCGCCCAATCGGATTTTGCTGTCGGATTTGTTTCCGCTGTTTGTGTATGACCACGCCCACGCCAGCCATACTGAATTGCAGCGTGTCATGGCGCAATGCACGCAACCGCTGAACATGAGTCTGGCAGACTTGCACCGTGCAGCAACCGAAAAGAGTGGGTATGGCGGCGATACGCCATGCTCGTGAACATGATGCAAACGCAAAAGCAGCCTGCACTTTTATTTTATTCAACTCAAAAACACTATGATTCAAACCGATAATTTAAGCACAACTGCTGCACCGCGCATGGTGTCGGCACAAAAAATGTCCAGCCAAGAAGAACAACTGGAACGTGCGCTGCGCCCCAAATTGTTGAGCGATTACATTGGTCAGCGCAAAGCCAAAGAGCAGCTCGGCATTTTTATTGAAGCCGCCAAAAAGCGTGGCGAAGCCCTTGACCACACGCTGCTGTTTGGCCCACCAGGTTTGGGCAAAACCACGCTGGCGAACATTGTGGCGCGAGAATTGGGCGTGAATTTACGTCAGACTTCGGGCCCTGTGTTGGAACGCGCTGGCGATTTGGCAGCGTTGCTCACCAATCTTGAACCGCACGATGTGTTGTTTATTGACGAAATTCATCGTTTAAGCCCCGTGGTGGAAGAGATTTTGTATCCAGCCATGGAAGATTATCAGCTAGACATCATGATTGGCGAAGGCCCTGCCGCACGGTCAGTTAAAATTGATTTGCCGCCGTTTACGCTGATTGGCGCGACCACACGCGCAGGTATGCTGACCAACCCATTGCGCGACCGTTTTGGCATTGTGGCGCGATTGGAGTTTTATGAAACGGCAGATTTGGCAACCATTGTGCGCCGTTCTGCCCAACTGTTGAACATGACTTTGGACAAACAAGGCGCGTGGGAAGTGGCTCGGCGCAGTCGTGGCACACCGCGCATTGCCAACCGTTTGCTACGCCGCGTGCGCGATTATGCCGAAGTCAAACACGCAGGCAAAATTGATGCCAACGTGGCAGACGCGGCTTTGTCTATGCTTGATGTAGATAAAATTGGCTTGGATATGATGGACAGAAAATTCTTGGAAGCGGTGTTGCACAAGTTTTCGGGCGGGCCAGTGGGCTTAGACAACGTAGCCGCCGCGATTGGCGAAAGCACCGACACGATTGAAGATGTGATTGAGCCGTATTTGATTCAACAAGGATTTTTGCAACGCACACCACGCGGACGCATGGCAACGGCAAGCGCGTTTGAGCATTTTGGGTTGATGCCAAATGATGCGTGAATATGAATAAAAGTGCAGGCTGCTTTTTAAATCATCAAAGAGCAGCCTGCACTATATTTATCCATTATTTTGGCAATCGACGCGCCGCCATAATCTTGCCAATCGCCTGACGTTGCGCCACAGGAATGCACGCGCGTCCCAAATCAAATAACGACTCTTCAATCGCGATGTGTTTATCGTAGCCCGACACAAATCGCGCAATCAAATCGGCAGACAAATGCTGTTGCTTGCCTTGCAACAAGGCGCCCAATTCTTCGCGTAATGCGTCCCAATTGGCGTGCAGGCTGCCATGTTGGCGCAATAATTCGTTTACATCGTCTTGCGCTTGTGGCGCGTATTGCAATAAAGCTGGGAAAAAATCCTGTTCTTCGTCTTCGTGATGCAAGGGCGCGGCTTGATTAAAATAGGTGCAGATTTGTTTGATAGCGGTGCAGGCTGCTTCGTTTGCGCCGTTTTGCGCCAAATAATCGGGCAGCAGCGTTAATTGTTGGCAAAACTTTTTGACCTTACCATGACAGGCAAACAGCATATCAATCGGCTCGTCCCAAGTGGGCGCGGATTGGTTGGTAAACGATAGCATGAGTGTGATTCCTTATTTATGAATAAGCCAAATTGTAGCAAAAAGCGTGTATCTAATAAATTGCAGGCTGAGACCTTTATAAAATCCCAGATTTGAGCGCAGTTCAAAGTAATAGCATCGCAGAACGCGCAGATAATATTGAAATATTTTCAAGCGTCCGAGAAGCACATCACGAAGAAATGTGCCAAAGATGGGGTTTATAAAGGTATCAGGCTGCTTTTGGCGATATAATACCGCTCGTCTAAATCAAACCAAAAGGTCAAACCCATGGGCTTTGAAACCATACCGCTTCCCAAAGATATGCCCCGTCCGCCCGAAACCGTGCTGGTGAACATCACGCCACAAGAAACGCGTGTTGCCGTGTTGGAAGAAAACAATATTTGCGAATTGCACATCGAACGCAACAGCGACCACAGCCTAGTCGGCAATATTTATCTGGGCATTGTGCGCCGCGTGCTGCCAGGTATGCAAAGCGCGTTTATTGACATTGGCTTGGAACGCGCCGCCTTTTTGCACATTATGGACGTGATTGAACAACGTCAAAATCCCGATAGCCATCACCGCATTGAACACGTTTTGTTTGAAGGACAAACCATTTTGGTGCAAGTGATTAAAGACCCCATCAACAGTAAAGGCGCACGACTTTCCACACAGATTTCGTTGGCTGGGCGATTTTTGGTTCACTTGCCACAAGACGAACACATTGGCATTTCGCAGCGAATCGAAAACGAAGACGACCGAAGCAGCCTGCGCCAACGGCTCAACGCGCTCTTGCCCGAGCAAGCCTGTCATGGCTACATTATTCGCACCAGTGCCGAAACCGCGTCCGATGCCGAATTGCAAGCCGACATCAATTATCTAACTCGCGTGTGGAACGACATCTGCAACCAAGCCAAATTGTGTCCGCCCGAAACCTTGTTGTATCAAGATTTACCGCTCGCCAAACGCGTTTTGCGCGATTTATTCAACGACAACACGCGCGAAATTTTGGTTGATTCGCGACTAAATTTCGACAAAATGCTCGCCTTTGCCCAGCAATATGTGCAAGATGCCGCCGACAAACTGCATCGATTTAAAGGCGAACGCCCCTTGTTTGAAACCTATGGCATTGAAGCCGAAATCAGTCGCGCCTTGCAACCGCGCGTAAACCTAAATTTTGGCAGCTATCTCATCATCGAAACTACCGAAGCGATGACCACGATTGACGTAAACACAGGCGGTTTTGTCGGCGCGCGCAATTTTGACGAAACCATTTTCAAAACCAATTTGGAAGCCTGCCACGCCATTGCACGCGAGCTGCGTTTACGCAATTTGGGTGGCATCATCATCATCGATTTTATTGATATGGAATTGCCCGAACACCGCGAAGCCGTATTGCAAGAATTGGCAAAAGCGTTGAGCTTTGACCGCACAAGGGTAACGCTCAATGGTTTTACCACGCTTGGTTTGGTGGAATTGACGCGCAAACGCAGCCGCGAAAGTTTGCAACACGTTTTGTGCGAACCCTGCCCCACTTGTCAAGGCAGGGGCAGCCTAAAAACTGCGCAAACCATTTGCTACGAAATCCAACGCGAAGTGGTACGCGAAAGTCGCCGCTTTGAAGCCAAAGAATTCCGCATCATCGCATCGCCCAGCGTGATTGATTTGTTTTTGGACGAAGAATCGCAATCGCTCGCCATGTTGATTGATTTTATTGGCAAGCCGATTTCGTTGGCAGTAGAAAGTTTGTATTCGCAAGAGCAATACGATATTGTGTTGATGTAAAAAAATAGCTGTGTTCAAATTTTGAATATTCAGCCATTTAATTCCCTCTCCTGTGGGAGAGGGTTAGGGAGAAGAAAATCTTTCAACTGTAACCAATATTCGTTAAATACAGAGATTTTCCCTCTCCCCAGCCCTCTCCCACAAGGAGAGGGAGTAAAATTGCATCATGCAAATATGCTAAAACACAGCTAAAAAACAAACAAAAGCAGCCTGCACTTTGATTTATATTAAGTGCAGGCTGCTTTTTATTAAAAACTGTTATCATTTGTAAATTTATGGTTATAATGTATGCTTTCGTAACACAGGAAGCAATATCCAAATGGCTACAAAAGACCCTTATGCTCAATACCGCGAATTAACTTGGCGCGGCATGATTTTGGGCGCACTCATTACCGTGATTTTTACGGCATCTAACGTTTACTTGGGGCTAAAAGTCGGTTTGACTTTTGCCTCGTCTATTCCTGCTGCGGTCATTTCTATGGCTGTGATGAAGTTTTTCCCAGATAGCAATATCTTGGAAAACAATATGGTGCAAACACAAGCATCGGCAGCAGGCACATTATCGGCAGTGATTTTTGTTTTGCCTGCTTTGCTGATGTTGGGCTACTGGCAAGGTTTTCCATTTTGGCAAACCATGTTGCTGTGCGCGACAGGCGGTATTTTGGGCGTGATTTTTACCATTCCATTGCGTCATGTTATGGTGGTGAAAAGCGAATTGCCTTATCCAGAAGGCGTGGCAGCAGCGGAAATTTTAAAAGCGGGCAACCCAGACGAAAGCACAGGCAAAACCAGTAGCACTGGCGCAAAAGAAATTGCCGCAGGAGGTCTTTTGGCTGGCGTATTGAGCTTTGCCATGAGCGGTTTGCGCGTGGTGGCAGACAGCGCGAGCTTGTGGTTCAAAGCAGGCAATGCCATTTTCCAAATTCCAATGGGTTTTTCGCTCGCGCTGTTGGGTGCTGGCTACTTGGTTGGCATTGTGGGCGGCATCGCTATTTTAACAGGGCTGATTTTTGCTTGGTTTGTTGCCGTACCTTATTTTTCGGCAACCGCACCACAACCTGCCGACATGGAAATGGCTGCATATGCCATGGGTTTGTGGAAAACCAAAGTGCGCTTTATTGGCGTGGGCGTGATTGGTATTGCCGCCATTTGGACGTTGATTAGCCTAATGAAGCCGATGATGGAAGGCATGCGTCAATCGTTTGCTGCGCTCAAAAATCCCGATGCAGCAACCAACGAGCGCACCGCACAAGATATGTCGCCCAAAACCATGATTGCCATCACATTGACAACCATTGTTCTGATTGCAGGCATTGTGTTCTATTTTGTGCAGGCTGCTCCTATTTCGGCAGGCGTTGCCATTTTGTTGGTATTGGTTTGCACGATTTTAGCTGTGGGCATTGGCTTTTTTGTTGCCGCCGCTTGTGGTTACATGGCAGGTTTGGTTGGCTCATCGTCTAGCCCGATTTCTGGCATTGGCATTATTTCGGTGGTGCTGACTTCATTGGTATTGTATGTCATCGGCAAAGGCACAGGTATTTTGGCAATGGAAAATGGCGAAGCGTTTTTAACCGCGCTCACCATGTTTACCGCATCTATTGTGTTGGCGATTGCCGCCATTTCCAACGATAACTTGCAAGACTTGAAAGCAGGTTATTTGGTTAAAGCAACTCCATGGCGACAACAAGTGGCTTTGTTGGTTGGTTGCGTAGTGGGCGCAGCAGTGATTGCCCCCGTATTGGAAATGCTGTATCACGCCTACGGCTTTACAGGTGCTATGCCGCGCCCAGATATGGACGCAGAACAAGCCTTGTCTGCACCGCAAGCCACGTTAATGGCAACCATTGCCAAAGGTATTTTTTCTAACAACTTGGAATGGGGCTATATTTTTACAGGCATTGTGATTGGCATCGCCTTGATTATTTTAAACAGCGTTTTGCAAAAGCGTAGCCAATACAGCCTGCCTGCTTTGGCAGTGGGCATGGGTATTTACTTGCCGCCAGCCGTGAATATGCCGCTGGTGATTGGTACGCTGGTATCTTGGTGGGTGATGAAACGAGTGGCACAACGCGCCAGCCAAAATCAACAATCGGTTGAACAAGCGCAAGGCACAGCAGAACGCCACGCCACTTTGTTGGCAGCAGGTTTGATTGTGGGCGAAAGCCTAGTTGGTGTCGTGATGGCGTTTATCATTGCCGCATCGGTTACATCGGGCGGTTCAGATGCGCCGTTGGCAATCAAATTGAGCAACTGGGGCACGGCAAGCGAATTGTTGGGTTTAGCCGCCTTTGTGTTTGGTGCGATTTGGTTTGCTCGCCGCGTATTGAGTGCGCGAGATTAATCGCAATATAAAAAGGCTGTGCCATAGGCTAGCACAACCTTTAAATACAAAAAGTGCAGGCTGCTTTTTCGGCAAAAAACGCTAGAAAAAGCAGCCTGCACTTTATTGTGTTTACTCACTATCTGCCGCATCGTCCAAACCACGCAACCACGCCAATTTTTCGCCAATTTTAATTTCCAGCCCACGCGGTACAGGCTGATAAAAATCGGGTTCGCTCAACGAATCAGGCATATAGCTTTCGCCAGCCGCATAAGCGTGTGGTTCATCGTGAGCATAGCGATAATCGCGTCCGTAGCCCAATTCTGCCATGAGCTTGGTGGGCGCGTTGCACAAATGTACAGGCACAGGCTCGCTGCCGTGTTCGCGTACAAATTGGCGCATTTGCTTGTATGCCACATAGCCTGCATTGGATTTGGCTGCGCTGGCTAAATACAACACCGCTTGCGCCAACGCCAATTCGCCTTCGGGCGAACCCAAGCGTTCATAAGTGCTGGCGGCATCGTTGGCAATTTGCAAGGCGCGTGGGTCTGCCAAACCAATGTCTTCCCACGCCATACGAACAATGCGCCGCGACAAATAACGTGGGTCTGCGCCGCCGTCCAACATTCGGCACAACCAATACAACGCTGCGTTGGGGTGTGAACCGCGCACCGATTTGTGCAAGGCGGAAATTTGGTTGTAGAACTGCTCGCCGCCTTTGTCAAAACGGCGTACTTGCTCGCCTAGCGTTTGGGCGATAAATTGGGCGGTTATCGTGTTTTGTTGGCGCATGGTGGCGGCGCGTCCAATTTGTTCTGCGTTATTCAAAAACCGCCGCGCATCGCCGTCTGCGCTTTCAATCAACAAAGATGGCGCGTCATCGTCCCAATGAAAAGCTGAAAATTCGGGCAGAGCGCGTACTTTGTCCAACAACAAGTGCAGGCTGCTTTTGTCCAGCGATTTGAGTACATAAACTTGCGCCCGCGACAACAAAGCGGGATTGACTTCAAAAGACGGATTTTCTGTGGTCGCGCCAATAAACGTAATCAAGCCGTTTTCCACATACGGCAAAAACGCATCTTGTTGCGATTTATTGAAGCGGTGCACTTCGTCCACAAACAAAATGGTGCGCTGACCGTGTTGCCACGCGATTTCGGCTTTTTGTATGGCTTCGCGAATGTCTTTCACGCCCGAAAACACGGCAGAGAGCGGCAAAAATTGTGCGCCAAAACCTTGTGCCACAATTCGTGCCAAAGTGGTTTTGCCAATGCCGGGGCTGCCCCACAGCAACATGGAATGCGGCTCGCCACTTGCCAATGCCACGCGCAGGGGTTTGCCTTCGCCTGTTAAATGTTCTTGCCCGATAACTTCGTCTAATGTGCGCGGACGCAAGCGTTCGGCAAGCGGTGCGCTGGGTGGGGTGGAGAATAAATCGTTCATAAAATGCAGGCTGCTTTGTACAAAAAATAACGTATTTTAGACGATTTATGTGCAGGCTGCCTTGTTTGCTTACACCGTTTACACGATAATAGCCACCTTTCTTAACCTGTTTTATCACAAGGACAGCATCATGAAAAAAATCGCTTTAACTTTGGCAACGGCTTTGATTTTGAGCGCGTGTAGCGCAGGCGGCAACGGCTTGGCAGGCATGGGCGGCAACGCAACACAAATGGGCTCAAACCTGTTTGGTATGTATGTACAAAACCAATGCACCACCGAATTGCAATCGCGCAACGAATGGCGTTTGGCAGCACTTGCCATGACTCAAGCGCAACAAACCGAGTGGGAGAATAAAATTTGCGGTTGCGTGGGACAAGAAGCACCCAATCAAATGACAATGGCTGATACGACACAACTGCTGACAGCAGAAGGACGCACCAAAGTCATCGCCGAAGTGGGCGCAAGAACCGTAACTGCTTGCTATAAGCGTTTGTTTACAAAATAAATCATTAAACCAAAGCAGCCTGCACCCGTTTATTTGCAGGCTGCTTTCTCTACACGAAAGAATCCATCATGAAGTACATCAGCACACGCGGACAAACCGAGCGCAAACAATTCAGCGAAATTTTGTTAATGGGTTTAGCCCCAGACGGCGGTTTAATGCTGCCTGAACGCTATCCAGTCGTTACCGAAACCATGTTGGCGAATTGGCGCAATTTGAGTTACAAAAATTTGGCATTTGAAATCATTAGCTTATTCGCGACCGATATTCCAGCCGAAGATTTACACGACATCATTGAACGCACCTACACCGAAGAAGTATTTGGCAGCAAAGAAATCACGCCCGTTCGCACCTTAAAAGACGGCATCAAAATTCAAGCCTTGTCTAATGGTCCAACTTTGGCGTTTAAAGACATGGCAATGCAATTTTTGGGCAATATGTTTGAATATGTATTAACCAAACAAAACAAGCAGTTAAATATTTTGGGCGCAACAAGCGGCGACACAGGTTCGGCGGCGGAATACGCATTACGCGGCAAAAAAGGCGTAAATGTGTTTATGTTGTCGCCCGAAGGCAAAATGTCGGCATTCCAACGCGCTCAAATGTTCAGCTTGCAAGACGAAAACATCATCAACATCGCCGTGAAAGGTATGTTTGACGATTGCCAAGACATCGTCAAAGCCGCGCAAAACGACCACGCATTCAAAGAAAAATACCACATCGGCACGGTAAACAGCATTAACTGGGGACGCATTGTCGCGCAAGTGGTTTACTATTTCGCAGGCTATTTCCGCGCAACAGAAAACAATCGCCAAGAAGTAAGTTTTTGCGTACCAAGCGGCAACTTCGGCAACGTGTGTGCAGGTCATATTGCCAAACAAATGGGCTTGCCAATCAAACGCTTAATTGTCGCAACCAACGAAAATGATGTATTAGACCAATTCTTCAAAACAGGCGAATACCGTCCGCGCAACACCGAGCATACCTATGTAACGTCTAGCCCAAGTATGGATATTTCCAAAGCGTCTAATTTTGAGCGTTTTGTGTTTGATTTGATGGAACGCGACAGCAGCGAAGTGGAAACTTTGTGGGCGGAAGTGGCGACTGGCAAAGGCTTCAATTTGCATTACAAGCTGCCTGAAATTCACGAAAAATACGGTTTTGTATCGGGTCGCAGCTTGCATAAAGACCGTTTGGCAACCATTAAACAAGTGTACGAAACAGACGGCGAATTGATTGACCCACACACCGCCGACGGCGTGAAAGTGGCGCGTGAAGTGCGTTTGCCTGATGAAACGATTGTTTGTTTGGAAACCGCGTTGGCGGCGAAATTTGATGTAACCATTCGCGAAACGGTTGGCGCGGTAGAAATTCCGCGTCCTGCAAAATTGGCTGGTTTGGAAGATTTGCCACAGCGCGTGCAAGTTGTGCCGAATAATGCGGAAATTGTGAAATCGATTATTCGTGAGAAGTTGGATAAATAAGCAATAGATATCTACATAGCACAATCGTTCAAAATTGCTTAAAGTAATTCGATAACCGCGAATCTACTCCCTCCCCTTTGGGGGATTGAATCGCTGAGCATTTAAAATTTGCACAATAACAAGTCAATAATTTTATGTAGATACCTATAATAGAGCAGCCTGCACTTTTGTTTACATAAAGTGCAGGCTGCTTTTGTATTTATCTGCTTGAAAATTCGCTTGTTTACCCAATATCCTTGCTTATTCACATCAACAAAAGGAAAACAAAATGAGCTTAATCCTGAATATTTTATGGTTTATCTGCGGCGGTTTTATGGCGATAGGCTGGTTTTTGGCAGGCATCATTATGGCGATAACCATTATCGGCTTGCCTTGGGCAAAAGCCTGCTTTGTGATGGGACAATTCGCACTGTGGCCGTTTGGGCGTGAAGCCGTGCCGCGCGACAAACTGACGGGAGAAGAAGACATTGGCACAGGCGTATTGGGCTTGTTGGGCAACATCATTTGGTTTGTATTTGGCGGTGTGTGGCTGGCGATTGCACATTTGAGCGCGGCGTTGACATGTTTTGTAACCATTATCGGCATTCCGTTTGGCGTGCAACATATCAAATTGGCGATGTTGTCGCTCGCGCCAATTGGTAAGACGATTGTGTTGAAATGAATCTGAAAATCTAAAAAAGCAGCCTGCATTTTTTATCAAACAAAAAGTGCAGGCTGCTTTTTATAGTGAAATGAAATAAAAACGAGACAAGGCAACACAGTACTGTTGCGATTTCATTTCACTATATTAACCAAACTATTTCGCCCACGCATTGTCGCGCAATAATTTATCGGCTTGCTGCATTCGCCATTGCAACCATTGCAGCGATTTGGGTTCGCCCGATAGCGCGTTTTTGCCTTCAAATTCTGCGGTGTCGCCATTAGGTAAAATGCTGGCGGTGCGGCTGCCTTGGTTGAGCATCAGCGGCACGACTTCGCTGTTTGGATTGAGCAAACTGCGCCCAAACGTACTAACAGGTTGAGCAATGCCTAGCCAATCGGCAAAAGTGGGCAGCAAATCGTATTGGCTTGCCAGTTGTGAATGACGCGCTGGATTGGGATTTTGTGGGTCAAACACAATCAGCGGAATGTGAAAACGCTCGCGCACGGTTGCAGGCTGCTTGCCACTGTTGAGCGTGTGGTCGGCAGTAAACACAAAAATGGTGTTGCGATACCACGTTTGCTTGGCGGCGTATTGCATAAATTCGTGTACCGCCCAATCGCTGTATGCCAGCGCGTTTAAAAAGCCGTTTTCGCCTTTGGCATCGTGTGGATAGAGTGCAAATTCTGCGCCTGCGTTGGCAAACGGTTCGTGTGTTGTGCCTGTAAACAAAAATGCAAAAAATGGACGTGCAGGCTGCTGGCTAATTTGTTGCCCTAAAAATTGCAGCGTGTCGTAATCCCAACCATAAGGCGGTATGTCTTGTGGATAAGTTCGGCGCAGCGGCACGTCTTCTTGCCCGTAATATTCTTGAAAACCCAAGGCGCGAGCAATGCCGTCCATGTGAAACGAGCGGCGTTTGGACGATTGTGCCATGAGCGTGCGATAACCTTGTTTGCCTGCCAATTCGGCAATGCGGCTCATGTTGTTCAGCTCCAAGCCAAAGCCTAGTGGCTGGCGATTGGGCAAGGCTGGCACAGAAGTCAGCGCGGCTTGTATGCCCACAATACTGCGTTGTCCTGCGGCATAAAAGTTATCCCAAACTTGGCTTTGGGCAATGAGCTTATCCATGTGGGGCGTGGCGCGATAATGTCCACCTGCTAATGCATCAATGTAACGATATGACCAGCTTTCTAGCAAAATAAACACAATGTTTCTGCCCGATGCAGGCTGCTTGCTTTGGTAGGAAAATGGCTGCGGATAGCGTTGTGCAAAGGATTGTGCGGTGGCGTTGTCCACATACACCAGCGGTTGTTGTTGCTGGCGTTCGCGCACCGCGTCTAGCGTAACCAATGCACCGTTGAGCGTAAGATTGGCTTGCGCTTGTCCGTTGCCCATAAACGCATCAACTGAATTGAGCGGTTTGCCCGATAGCACCCAACCGCGTGCTGCCAAAATCAACAAAATCAATGTTAATGTGCTGCTGGCAATCCGTTGCCACACGCTGCCCGACACAGGCAAAGCAGCCTGCACAATCCATTTGCGCCACAAAAAAGTGCAGGCTGCCAGCGCAATCGCTCCGCACAAAGTGTAAAGCCAACGTGTGCCGAACGCGGTTTGCACAATAAAACCGATGTCGCCTGCAATGTTGAGCAAATCGCTGCCAATGTGGCGTTGCACTTCGCCAAAATAGGCAATGTCTGCCACGCCCAATCCCAGCAACAGGCTGATAATTAGCCAGCAAAACCACGCACACGCACGGCGAAAACGCGCTTGGTTGAGCTTGCCAAACGGCAACAGCAATAGCAATAAAAAAGGCGACAACGCCAATACCACCAATTTGCTATCAAAACGTGCGCCCTGCCCCAAAGCAGCCTGCACATTTACATCGGCAAAATAATCGCCATAAACCGCCCACAATGCCAAACGCAAACCTGCGGACAGCAGCAAAAATAAGCCTACTATCTTAAAAACTATCGTATTTTTCATTTTGTTGATTCACTATCGGTCAAAACTTCCAGCGTGCTTTCCACCCAACGCGCATTCAATAATTGCTGAATTTTTTGTACTGCTGGGTCAGCTTCCATTTGGTGTCGCGCCCAATCGCGTTGTTCTTGTGCGATACGCGCGTGTGCCATGTTCGGCGTTTCACCATGTTCGCCAGCGTGGTAATCCATCACTTGCACGCGGATTGCTGTACCATACCATTGCGATAAGGCTTGCTCAATTCGCGTCAAATATTCGGGCGTGAGCGTGTGTTGCGTTTTGTCGCGCAGGACTGCCAAAGTCAAAACACCGTTGGCGTAATCCACCCAAGCCATGTGGCTGAGCGACATTTGCGCGGCGGCAATGCTGGGCAACTCGCTTAAACCGTCTGCAATGCGCGTCCAGTTTTCGGCGGTTAATTCAGGCACATCTGCTTGAATGGGCGCGATTTCTTCATCTGGGGCGACTTCGTTTTGCGGTTCATCGTCCCAAGTTTCGGCTGGCATGGGCGTGTCGTCATACGCTGGTTCAACTTTAACGTGCAGGCTGCTTTCTGTTTCGGGCGTGATTTTGGTGTCGGGTGCGACTTCGGTTTCAGGTGCAGGCTGCTTGGTTTCGGCTAATTCACGGCTTTTTTTTTCAGGCGGATTGTGTAGCTGCGTACCTTCAATCACGCTATCGCTTGGCGTGTTTTTTGCCGCAAATGGCGCAAATGCCAGCATCCGCAGCAAAGTCATCACAAAGCCTGCGTATTCATCGGGCGCGAGTGGCAAGTCTTGTTTGCCGTGAATCACACATTGGTAATACAACTGAATTTGTTCATCGCTAAAATAATTTGCCAAATGCACCAAACGCTCGCGTTCTGAGTCGTCTGTGGCAACGGCACTCGGCACGGTTTTGATTAACGCCAATCGCTGTAACCACATCGCCAAATCGTTTAACGCGCTGTCAAAACCAATCGCGTTGGCTGCCATTTCTTGCGCTTTGACAAGCAAGCGTTCGCCGTCTTGTTCCATTAAAAAGGTCAATAAATCATATAAATAACGCTTATCCACCGCGCCAATCATTTGTCGCACGTCCAGCTCTTTTACGCCGCCCGAACCCATGGCAATGGCTTGGTCTAGCAAACTCAACGCATCGCGCATTGAGCCATTTGCCGCACGCCCCAATAACGCCAGCGCATTGGGTTCGTACATGATTTGTTCAGTTTTCAAAACGTGGGTCAAGTGGTCGGTGACTTGTTGCGGTGTCATGTTGCGTAACACAAATTGCAGGCAACGGCTCAACACCGTAATCGGCACTTTGTGTGGGTCAGTGGTTGCCAAGATAAATTTGACGTGTTCGGGCGGCTCTTCCAGCGTTTTGAGCATGGCATTGAACGCGGATTTGGACAGCATATGCACTTCGTCAATGATATAGACTTTGTATTTGCCGACTGTGGGCGCGTATTGGGCGTTTTCCAGCACTTCGCGGATATTGTCGATGCCTGTGTTGCTGGCGGCGTCAATTTCCAGCAAGTCCACAAAACGTCCTGCGTCAATATCGCAGCAGGTTTGGCATTGTCCGCATGGGTCGCCGTGCAGGGTGTTTTCGCAGTTTAGGCTTTTTGCCAAAATTCGCGCAATGGTGGTTTTGCCCACACCGCGTGTGCCTGTGAGCAAGTAGGCATGGTGCAATCGCCCTTTGTCGAGCGCGTTTTGCAGGGCTTTGACAACGTGTTGTTGTCCGACTAAATCGGCAAAAGTTTTGGGGCGCCATTTGCGAGCGAGAACTTGGTAAGCAGTCATGATATTGGTTGTTTGTAAACAAAAGTGGCTGGATTTTAACATGATAGTTGATACAATTATTTTTTAATACAAGGCGACAACGCCTGCCGTGTTAAGTGCATTAACTATAATTGTGTGCAGGCTGCTTTGACGGATTAAAAAAGCAGCCTGCATATTAAATATATATATAATTCTATTGACAATAGCCGCCATAATATATATATTATAGATAAACAGCATATCCTAATAAATATTCTTTATCGCCCTATGCAACAACCACAGCTTCGTGACAGGATTTATACTGTTTTTTAACAAATACTCTAAAAAGGTGTCCAAATGCAACTTTCAACTAAAAAAATCTTATTATCTAGCGCATTGTGCCTGATGCTATCTGCTTGTGGCGGCGAAAGCCAAACTGCCGCACCTGCTGCCCCAGCCGATACTAAACCTACTGCTGCGGCATCTAGCGTTCCCGCCACCGAAAACAAAAATTTAGTGGACGACTACGTTAGCCCTTTGCCAGCCAACGCGCCCGTTATCAACGTTGCCACCACAAGTAAAACACTACCTTTCTCATTCTCGGCAACCAACGGTGGAGTTGTGGGTATGGACGCAGATGTAATCCGTAAAATTGGCGAAGCAGAAGGCTTTAAAGTGCAATTCCACAAACGCAATTGGCAAACTCTGTTTACCGATGTGGACGAAGGCACATATGATTTGGCGATTTCGGGCATTTCCTATTCAGATGACCGCGCTGCCAAATACGCCCTGTCTGACTCATACGCTACCAATGCCAGCGTAATGATGTTCAAAGACGAAGCCTTGGTTAGCAAACTCAAAACCTTGGGCGATACCGCGGGCTTGCGCGTTGGCACATTGGACGGCTCGAAACACGCCACGCAAATCAAAGAAGCTGGCGTAGCAAAAGAGATCTTGCCCTACAAAACCACATTCTTGCTGTTTGGCGGCTTGATGAAAAACGAAGTTGATGTGATTTTGCAAGATAGATTGTTGCTGCAACAATATGTGAAAAACAATCCAAATGAAAAATTACATATCGTTGCCTATGAAGCAGACAATTTGCCAGAGGCCCAACTGGTTATGGTCATGAAAAAAGGCAATACCGAATTACAAGCACGTGTAAACAAAGGCTTGGCAACCATCAAACAAAATGGCGAATTGGACAAAATCCGCGACAAATGGTTGGGAACGAACAGCAAGTAAAGCATAAGCAAACAGCTGTTTCAACCAAAATACAACAAAGCCAAACATTAGGGCGTGCAAATATTTATATTTTCGTTGCTTTTAGTTAAAATAAGTAAATATAGGCATAACCAAAGTACTCATTGTTTATTGTATTCAAACTCTACAATATGAATAATTGGCACGCTCTATTATTTTTTATAATATTTACCAACATAAGGCTTTATTATATGTTTTCAAATCAATCAAAATTATTGGGTTTGTTGGGCTGCTTCCTATATTGAGCAAAGACAAAACCAATATTCAAAACTGGAACGAATTAAAAGATAAACCGATTGCGGTTCAAGGCGATAGCTTGTCGCAAACGCAATTGGCTGCAACCAATATTACCAGCAAACCGATTCCCGTAAAAACGGTGTACTTGGGCGTAACACAAGTAGCAGATGGTAATGCCGTTGCCATGTATATTTAATGCACTTATGTGCTGCAGGCGTTGTCGCCTTGTCCTAATCTAAATTTAATCCACTATAATTTAAGCTAAAAAAGCAGCCTGCACTTTAAATCAAAAAGTGCAGGCTGCTTTGTTTGTGTTTTGTGCGATTTAACCGCGTTTTTGATATGCCGCGTTCAAACGTTCACGTTGTGGTTCAAGGTTAATACCAGCTAATTCTGCCGCTTTGATTAAGCTGTTCACTTCCACACCACGTTTGGTTTGGTTCAACGCCCACATCATTGCCGAGCGCGTACCCGTGCGGCAATACGCCAAAATGGGTGCTGGCGATTTAGCAATGGTTTCTTGAAATTCGGTCAAAGCCGCATCGTCGATACCGTCCATCACAATCGGCATATACACCACGTTTTCAATACCATTTGCTTCCAACCAACCTTTAACCGTTTCAAAATCGGGTTGGTTTGGCTCTTCGCCGTCTGGGCGGTTGCAAATCACGGTTTTAATGCCTGTTAACGCTGCACGTTTGGCAAAACGCTCGTCCAACTGTTTAGACACATACAAATAATCGGCAATTTTTTCAATAGCCATTTTTTTATACTCCATTTATTTAGGCGATGCAGCGCAGCAATCAACTATCCTGCGCATTGTGAAAAATAAAAGTTGCTATTCTAAACTTTTCGCGCCAATCCGAAAAGTTTGTAAGCAAGTTAGGTTTTGTAAAAAGTTAGAGTCTATATGCAATTACGCGCTCAACCATTTTGCCAACAAATCTTCATCGCGCACACACAAATACGCCGTGTGCGGCAAAGCAGCCTGCACCGTAATCTGCGCTTGCTGCAACACGCCATCGCGGAAATAATGCAAAACGTGCGTATCGCCCACTTTGGTTTGCGTTTGTGCAACCCAATTGGTGCAGGCAAATTGGTTCACTGCAATGATTTTGTCTTTCGATTTTAGCCCAGCTTGTTCGGCAGCACCGTTGGCAAAAACGTGGCTCAACACCGCACCATCGGCTTGTTGATTGGCTCGACAGCCCAAATCGGCTTGTGGTGTGGCAGATGGAAATTCGGCAACCAACGCACCATCGCATTGGCGATTGTGTGGCAAAAAGCGCAATTCCAAGCCCAACGATTGCAGGCTGCCTTGCAAGGGCAATTCATCGGTTGAGTGCAAAATTTGTTCAAAAAAATCATGCAGATTTAATTGCGTGAATGCTTGCGCCAACGCTTGCCATTGGTTTTCGTCTGTGCCTTTGCCTGTGGATAAAAATCGCGCATACAAGTTTTGCATCACAAAATCCAACGAGTGCAGGCTGCTTTGGCGGATTTGCGCGTCCAAACACAATGCTGCCAATGCGCCTTGTTGGTAGTAGCTCACAATCGCGTTGGGCGAATTTTCGTCTTGTTTGTAGTATTTATGCCACGCGGCAAAGCTAGATTGCGCCAGCGTTTGCCAATGTCGTCCCGCTTGTCGGGTTACGCGCGTGATGTTTTTCGCCAACAAATTCAAATAGTTTTGCCAACTAATCACGCCGCTGCGTACCAAAATCAAATCGTCATAATAAGACGTGATGCCTTCGTATGCCCACAGTTGCTCGGTGTAGCATTCTTGGTCTAAATCATACGGTTGGAACTGGCTCGGTTTGATGGATTTGACGTTCCATGCGTGAAAATATTCGTGCGAAATCAAGCCTAGCAATTCGGTGTATGCTGCGTTTGGCTCATCGCCCATATTGTGTGGTGGCAGCGCGTTGCGGTCGGCATGAAGCGCGGTGCTGCTGATGTGTTCCAATCCGCCATAAATTTTGTCGCCCAAATACAACAAAAACAAATATTCGCCAAACGGTGCAAGCTGCTTGAACAAATCGATTTCGTATTCGCAAATCGCTTGGCAATCGGCAAGCAAACGTTCGCGGTCAAAGTCGGAATAATGTCCGCTTAACGCGATTCGGTGGGCAATACCACAGGCGGTAAAGTGCAGCACTTCTATGTTTGCGCCCAATTCAAACGGGTGGTCGGTTAATTCGGTGTAGTTTTTGGCGCGAAATTCGTGGGCGGACAAGGCTGGCAGCGTGGTTTGCACTTGCCATGTTGCAGGCAAATCACGCAATTGCACGCGGCATTCTTCATCGTGCCGATTGGGTTGATACAAAAACAGGCACGCGCCGTCAAAAAAACCGCGTTCGTTGTCCAACAAACTGGCTCGGCAAGATAAATCGTTGGCATACACGACATAATCAATTTGGTATTCGCCAGCTTGGTCGGGCAGCTGCCAAGTGTTTTTGTTGATTTGCGTGATAGCAATTGGCTCGCCATTGCAAGCAGCCTGCACGCGCATAATGTGGCGTGAAAAATCGCGAATCATATAGCTACCAGCCGTCCAGTTTGCCAATTTAAGTTGGTGCAGGCTGCTTTTTTCGTGCGAATAAGTCAAAGAAATATGCCATTGGTGGCTGTGTGGGTGCGGAGTAATGGTGTAATTCAGCATAATGTTAAGAATGTTAAAATTTGTTTGTTTAAGTTATGTTGATGTGAGTCAAATACAAAGACGCTACTTTTGGATAACCTTACGAAAACTGTGACTATCTCACAATGATGTTGCTGTTTTACCATTATTTGACTTGGTAGAAAAGACGGTTTTGTTTTAAAATGCTAAATTAAGTTGCTGCGTGTATGGTTTATGCACACAGTGTTAAGTTAAGACAAGCAATAAAACGTGCAGGCTGCCTGCGCTATTTTATTGCACCAACAATCCTGCCATGTATTTGGAGACTTTCATGGAAACGCAAACTTATAACTACAAAGTGGTGCGCCAATTTGCCATCATGACAGTAGTTTGGGGCATTATCGGTATGCTGGTCGGTGTGATTGCCGCTGCACAGCTACGCTGGCCTGCCCTAAACCTGACAGATATTGCACCTTGGTTTCACTTCGGTCGTATTCGTCCACTGCATACTAATGCAGTGATTTTCGCATTTGGCGGTAGTGGCTTATTCGCTACATCATATTACGTTGTGCAGCGCACGTGTAACGTTCGCCTGTTTGGTGGCAACTGGTTGCCTGCATTTACCTTTTGGGGCTGGCAACTGGTCATCGTACTTGCCGTTATCACCCTGCCTTTGGGCTACACCCAAGCTAAAGAATATGCCGAATTGGAATGGCCAATCGACATTTTGATTACTTTGGTGTGGGTGGCTTATGCCGTGGTGTTCTTTGGCACAATCGCCACACGCAAAATCAAACACATTTATGTTGCCAACTGGTTCTATGGCGCGTTTATCTTAGCGGTTGCCTTGCTGCACATTGTAAACAGCATGGCTGTACCAGCAGGCGCAATGAAGTCTTACTCTGTTTACCACGGCGCAATTGATGCCATGGTGCAATGGTGGTATGGACACAATGCCGTAGGCTTCTTCTTGACCGCTGCATTCTTGGGCATGATGTATTACTTCGTACCCAAACAAGCAGGTCGTCCTGTTTACTCATACCGTTTGTCGGTGGTGCACTTCTGGGCATTGATTTTTACCTATATGTGGGCAGGCCCGCACCACTTGCACTACACTGCATTGCCTGACTGGACGCAATCTTTGGGCATGGTGTTGTCGCTGATTCTGTTTGCACCGTCTTGGGGCGGCATGATTAACGGTATCATGACTTTGTCTGGCGCGTGGCACAAACTGCGTACCGACCCAATCTTGAAATTCTTGGTGGTATCGTTGTCATTCTACGGTATGTCCACTTTTGAAGGTCCGATGATGTCGATTAAAACCGTAAATGCATTGAGCCACTACACCGACTGGACAGTAGGTCACGTTCACTCTGGCGCATTAGGTTGGGTAGGCTTTGTAACCATTGGTTCGATTTACTACTTGATTCCACGCTTGTTTGGTCAAAAAGAAATGTATAGCACCAAACTGATTGACGTACACTTCTGGATCGCCACCATTGGCGTGGTGTTGTACATCACTTCCATGTGGATTTCAGGCGTGATGCAAGGTTTGATGTGGGCGCAATTAAACCCAGATGGTACATTGACGCACTCATTCGTGGCATCGGTGGCGCGTTCTATGCCTTACTATGCAATTCGTTTTACAGGTGGCGCATTGTATTTGAGCGGTATGTGCTTAATGGCATACAACGTATATCGCACCATTGCAAACGGCAAACCAGTTGATGCGGAAATTCCCGCACTGCCACAAACGCAACATCATTAAGAAAAGGCAGGCTACCAAAAATGAAATTACAAGCATTAGTTGAAGAAAAAGTCGGCTTCTTGATTGTCTTTACATTCATTACCATCAGCATTGGTTTGTTGGTACAAGTCGTGCCCTTGTTTTTTAGTAAAGAAGTAATAACCGCAACCGAAGGGGTCAAACCCTACACCGCATTGCAAGTGGCTGGACGCGACATTTTTGTACGCGAAGGTTGCTACAACTGCCACTCGCAACAAATTCGTCCATTCCGCGCCGAAACCGAACGCTACGGACACTATTCCGTAGCAGGCGAATCGGTGTATGACCACCCATTCCAATGGGGTTCAAAACGCACAGGTCCAGACTTGGCGCGTGTGGGCGGTCGTTATTCGGACGAATGGCATCGCATTCACTTGTTGAATCCGCGTGAAGTTGTTCCAGAGTCTAATATGCCAGCATTCCCATGGTTGGCGCGTAACAAGGTTGACCCAGTTGAAGTGGTTGCACACATGCGTGCGCTGAAAAAAGTGGGAACGCCTTATACAGACGAAGATTTTGCCAAAGCTCCAGAAGAGCTAAAAGACAAGTCTGAATTGGACGCTGTGGTTGCCTATCTGCAAGGTTTAGGCTTGGCATTGAAAAACAAAAGGTAAAAAATCATGGATTTGAATTGGGCGCGGGTGTTGTTTACCGTATGTGTATTTATCAGTTTTATGACGGTGTTGCTGATTGTGTTCAACAAACGCAATAAGAGCAATTATGACGATGCGGCAAACAGCATTGTTGATGACGAAGACACGCCAACCGCCCAATCCAACCGTGAGAACGGAGCATAAAATGGAATCACAATTCACTTCCCCGTTTTGGAGTTACTACATTATTACAATTGTCGTGTGTAGCTTTATTTTCGTCATTTGGCTGCTGTTGTCGCAAGATAAAGTCAGACTCAAAAAAGATGAAGACGCCAAAACCATGGGACATTCATGGGACGGTATCGATGAATACAACAATCCCTTGCCACGTTGGTGGTATTGGATGTTTGTTGGCACAATCGTATTCAGCATTGGTTATTTGACGTTCTACCCAGGTTTGGGCGACTTTAAAGGTATTGGCTTCAACGGCAAACCTTGGTCACAAGTTAGCCAATATCAAGACGAAGTGCAGGCTGCCGAACAAGAAACGGGCGCACTGTATGCCAAATACAAAGGCATGAGCATTCCTGATGTGGCAAAAGACCCAGCGGCAATGACAATCGGTAAAAACTTGTTTGATACTTATTGCATTCAATGCCACGGTTCAGATGCCAAAGGTTCACGCGGCTTTCCTAACTTGACCGACACCGACTGGATTTATGGCGGCGCACCCGAAAAAATCCACGAAACCATCAACAAAGGTCGTACAGGTATCATGGCAGCTTGGGGTCCTGTATTGGGCGAAGAAGGCGTTCGTGATGCAGCCAACTACGTGATGTCTTTGTCTCGCAAAGAAGGTTTTGACGAAACCCGCGCTGCTCGCGGTAAAGAAATCTTTACAGCAAACTGCGTAGCGTGTCATGGTGATAAAGGTCAAGGCACATTGGGCATAGCACCGAATTTGACCGATGACACTTGGTTGTGGGGTCGCTCAGAAAAAGCGATTATGGAAACCATTACAGGTGGTCGCCATAACCAAATGCCAGCATGGGAAGGCTTCTTGACCGAAGAAAAAATCCACTTGCTGACAGCATTTGTGTGGGGTACTTCTCACCCAAGCAACAAAGCATTACCAACCGATACCGAAAATGCGGTGGGTTCGCCTAAATAATTAGCGACAATACCAAAGCAGCCTGCACTTTGAATCATTCAAACAAGTGCAGGCTGCTTTTTTTTCGTCTATTTATGCCTACTGTATACCCTTTGTCTAAATCAAAGATTTGAATACAAAAGCAGCCTGCACTTTCTATCTACAAAAGTGCAGGCTGCTTTGCTATACGTTAATCATGTGCCAACGCATCAATCGGATTGAGTTTAGACGCATTCTTCGCTGGCATATAACCAAACACAACACCAATCGCGGTTGAGCAAACCACCGCGCCCACAATAGACGCAGTAGAAAACGACATCGCAAAATCGGTAACAAAATGGTTAAACACCGCCGCCAATCCAAACGAAATCAACACGCCCGACACACCACCAATCAAACACAATAAAATCGCTTCAATCAAAAACTGCTGCAAAATATTGCTCTGACGTGCGCCAATCGCCATACGAACGCCAATTTCTTTGGTGCGCTCCGTAACCGACACCAGCATGATATTCATCACACCAATACCGCCTACTACCAACGAAATCAACGCGATACACGAAATCAACATCGTCATCGTGCCAGTTGTCGATTCAATCGTTTGCTTAATACTGTCGCTGTTTAGCATAAAAAAGTCTTCCGTACCGTGTCGCGCCAACAACAGCTCGGTAATGCCCTTCTCTGCCACCTGTGAATCCACATTGTCTTTGACTTTAACCGCCAAGCTGCTAATGAATTTATCGCCGCTAATTTGGCTCATCACCGTGGTATAAGGCGAATATAAATTCAGGCTGTCCGAACCGCCCATCATATTGTCTTCTTTTTGCAAAACCCCAATCACAGTGAGCGGTCGCTTGCGGAACAAAATGGTTTTGCCCAGCGGATTAGTGCCAGCAGGAAACAATTTTTCCGCCGTGTTATTGTCAATCACGACTACTTGCGCGTTGTCCTTCACATCGCTGGCATCAAACAATCTGCCTGTTCCCAGCTTCAAACCACGCACATCAAAATAGCCCTCACCCGAGCCATACAAACTAGCGGTTAAATCGGTATTCTGATAAGTTAAAGTGCCGCTGGTACTGGTAGATGGCGTGGTCGCTTCCACATAACTCAATTTCGCAATCGCCTGTCCATCGGCAACGGTGAGCGTTTTAATGCGACTTCGGTTGCGGTCGCCAAAGCCTTTACCAGGGAAAATAGAAATCGTGTTCGTCCCCATGCTATTGATGTCCGCCAAAATCTTCTCTTGCGAACCCTTGCCCAGCGCAACCACCGACACCACCGCCGCAATACCAATAATAATCCCCAACATCGTCAGCAACGAGCGCATTTTGTGCGCCACAATCGCTTGCACCGACATCGTGCAGGCTTCTTGGAACTGGTCTTTGTAAAACGCCAAACCGTGTTTTTCTTGAATACTTTTTACATTACTTGGCGCGATTTCGGTCGTTTTGCTCGAGTCGGAAATAATTTCGCCGTCTTTGATTTCAATCACGCGATTGGCTTGCGCGGCGATTTTTGGGTCGTGCGTTACCATGATAATCGTATGCCCTTCGGCGTACAGCTCGTGGATAATTTCCATCACGTTTTCGCCGCTGCCCGAATCCAACGCACCAGTTGGTTCATCGGCAAAAATAATTTCGCCGCCATTCATCAACGCACGCGCAATAGACACGCGCTGCTGCTGACCGCCTGATAATTCGCTCGGCTTGTTTTTTTCTTTGCCTTTCAAGCCCAACTTATCCAACAAACTATCCGCACGCTCGCTGCGTTCCGCATAATCCAAACCTGCGTACACAGACGGTAACGCCACATTATCACGCGCCGAAATGGAGCTTAACAAATTGTATCGCTGGAAAATAAAACCAAAACGCTTACGGCGCATTGCCGCCAATTCGTCCGCCGACATTTTGGACGTTTCCGTGCCAGCGATGGAATACGCGCCAGATGTGGGCGTGTCCAACAAACCCAAGATATTCATCAGCGTAGATTTGCCCGAACCCGATTGCCCGATAATCGCGACAAAATCGCCTTTTTGAATCGTTAGGTTGATGTTTTTTAACACATGGACGCGGTTTTCGCCCTCGCCAAAATAGCGGTTGATATTTTTACATTCAATTAATGACATCGTTATGCCTTTGATACGGTGCAGGCTGCTTGAACACTCAAAGCAGCCTGCACTTTAACTATTTAATTTACTTGTGATTTATTCTACTGCACTAAACACGCGAAACCCCAACTTCTCCGCAGCGGCTTGGTCTTGTTTAGCAATCGTGTACACATTAACATCACCAGTCGCGCCACCGCACACAGACGGAAACGCCACGCCACGCAAATAATCTTTACGCGCGACAAATACCTGAATATCGCCTAATTCGCGCTGCATGGTTTCAGGAGCGACACCTGCGCCACCGCATTGCGTAGAATTATCCGAACGATACACCTCTACTTTTTCAATGTGCAGGCTGCTTTTTGCCGCGCCTGCGCCGTTTGCCTGACACGACATCAAACCCAATAAAATAAAACGCTTAAACTGCATGATTTCTCTCCCCAAAAGCAGCCTGCACTTACATACGTGACGGGCCCATATTCTGATTGGCTGCATTAGCCTTATCGCTCGCGCTCATTTCCGACATAATCACTTTATCGTTTTCGTTTAAGCCCGATTGAATTTCCGTGTTCATGCTGTCTTTCAAACCAGCCTGCACTTCTTTTTCCACCGCCTGATTGTTCTCCAACACGCGCACAAAGTGTTTGCCATCACGCGATTTAATCGCCACCGTTGGCACAATCAACACATTGTCCGCACTTTTGATTTCAATCGTATTTTGCGTGGTCATACCAATCGCCAACTTGCCGTCAGGATTCGGCACGGTTGCACGCGCATAGTAATAAATCGCGCTCGTGGTCGTGTCGGTGGTGCGACTGTATGAGCCTTGCGACATCGTAGTCAAACCTGGGTCAATGCTATCCAAAGTCGTGCTAATCGGCGCATCGGGTTCAGACAAAATCGTAAAATTCACTTTTTGCCCAGCGCGAACTTTGGTCGCATCGCCCTCGGCAATTTGCATTTTGTTCAACATCATCGTCAAATCCGCAATCTGCACCACCGTAGGCGAAGTTTGACTGGAATTGATGGTCTGCCCTTCTTGCACCACCAACGCCACCACCGTGCCGTCTGCAGGGGCAGTAATGCGCGTGTAGCCCAAATTCGTTTCCGCGGTGTTAATCGCAATTTGCGTTTGTTTGATAGACGCTTGCAGCTCTTTGATGCGAGAACGCGCCGAAGCCAAAGCATCTTCGGTGGCTTCAAATTCCTCTTTGGACACCGCGTCCGCACCCGACAGCGTTTTATAGCGACTGTGTTTACGCTGCGCCGTTCGCAACGCAATTTGCGCCGATTCCAACTGCGCCTGATACGCCACCAACTGCGCCCTGTTACGGTCTAACTCATTGGTTTGCGACACATTATCAATTTCCGCAATCAAATCGCCTTTTTTGACCACATCGCCAATCTTAACGTGCATACGCTTGATTTGACCCGACACCTGCGCCCCCACATCAACCAAATGCGAAGACGAAATCTCGCCCGTTGCCGACACCGTTTGAGCAATCGTGCCACGCTTGACCACCTCGGTAATATAAGAAACCTCGTTTTTGGGTTGGAAATATTGGTAGCCGCCCCAAGCCAAGCCACCAGCCACCGCCAATGCCACTACTGTTTTTAGCGCAAATTTCATCGGAAATTCCAAAATCTGTTGTTTATTAAAATAAAAGACCGTGATTGTAGTGCAAAACACCATTCACACCAATACCACACCAAGCAGCCTGCACTTATAACCACATCAAAATAAACCTTTTTTTTGATTTTTGTTTACATAATTTTGTGTGTAGTTGAAAGAAAATAACATTTAATTCGCCATTACAATGGCTAAACACAATTTTAAAAATAGGCAAATCAAACAATGTTTTATTAAATTACTTAAAATTTATGTAAGAATTTGCTTGCAGAACAGCGCAAATTTTGGTTTAATTCTCACTTCGCAACAGCGACACGGGTGATTAGCTCAGTTGGTAGAGCGTCTGCCTTACAAGCAGAATGTCGGCGGTTCGACTCCGTCATCACCCACCAGTTTTTATCGGTTGCTTTTACGGCGATTGATACGCGCGGTGGTAGCTCAGTTGGTTAGAGTACTGGCCTGTCACGCCAGTGGTCGCGGGTTCGAGCCCCGTCCACCGCGCCAAAGTTTAATCATTCATCTCCTTTTTAATCCTTTGGTTTTTATATTAAACCCTTGTTGCTCTTTGGTAGTCATATCAGAGAGTGTTTTTTTATCTGCACTATTAAAAAGCAGCCTGCACTTTTGTTTTCCAAGTGCAGGCTGCTTTGTATTTCAGATTATTTAGCTGCCGTTTTATGCCACGCTTCCAACGCTTGCCAAACTTCATTTTGCAGGCGTTCGGCATCAGCCAGTTGTGTGGCATAGCGCGTATCGCTTTTGGCTTGAGGATTGGTCAGCAAGGCTTCAATCGCACCAGCAGACAATTCACGACTTTGCGTCATTTTGTCGCGCAATGCCGCCGCTTGTCCGTCCAATTTCAAATCGCGCAAACGAGCGGTTTGCTGTTTAAAAAACGCCAATTCTTTTAACGCAGCAGCCTGCACTTGGGCTGGTTCTTGCACGCTTGCTGCTTGTTGGCTGTTTTGTGCGACTTCGTCTTCAAAAGTTTTCAGCAATTTAATCAACGCCGCCATATCGCCAACAGGCATGGTTTGGGCGACTTCGCTGGCTGGCATCGCCGCACTTGCTGCAACCACCGAAGCAGCCTGCACAGGTTCAGATGCTGACGATGCGCTTTGAACTACGGGTGCAGAAGCTGCTATTTGATTGGTTTCCGATGTGCAGGCTGCCTGTCCTGCCAGCAGCATCAAAATAAGCCATTTTTTCATGGGATTTCCTTGTAAATAAACAAAAAGAGTTCAGCAATTAAACTGAACTCTTTTATTTTGGTGGAGGTAAGCGGGATCGAACCGCTGACCTCTTGCATGCCATGCAAGCGCTCTACCAACTGAGCTATACCCCCGTAAACAAAATCAGTTGAAATTTAGCATCTCAACTGATTTAAATCTGGTGGCGAATCAGGGATTCGAACCCCGGACACAAGGATTATGATTCCTCTGCTCTAACCGACTGAGCTAATTCGCCAAGTGTTCAAGAAACCTAGTTGGTGGCGAATCAGGGATTCGAACCCCGGACACAAGGATTATGATTCCTCTGCTCTAACCGACTGAGCTAATTCGCCACTAGATTTGATGAAAGACGGCACTATACCGATTGAGTGGTTAGTCGTCAAGCAAAATCGCGTTTAATCAGGCAACAATTTGTGTGGATTAAACAACTGTTGCGGGTCTAGCTGGGCTTTAATCGCTTTCATGAGTGCGATTTCGGCTGGGCTGCGAACGCTGGGCAACCAATGGCGTTTTAGGCTGCCAATGCCGTGTTCGGCGGCGATTGTGCCGTTTTGTTGCAGCGTGTGGCGGTACACAATTTGGTTAATTGTGTCTTCGTGTTGATAGACATCGTTGCTTAACACGTTGGGCAAAAAGGTGTTGTAATGCAGGCTGCCATCGCCCAAATGTCCAAACACGACAATATCCATATCGGGATAATGTTGGATTAGTTCTGCGCCACATTGTTCTACAAAATCGGCAACCGCCACAATCGGCATGGCGATGTCGTGTTTAATGCTTGCGCCTAATGCGCGTTGGCTGGCGGAAATGTTTTCGCGCAATGTCCATAAATCTTGGCGTTCTTGTTCGGATTGGGCTAGCACGCTGTTTTCATAGCCGTTTGTGTACAAGAAGTCTGCCAATAAATCGCCCAAATCGTCTCGCGCAAGGCTATCGGTTAATTCAATCAAAACGTGCCAAGCAGCCTGCACGGATGGGACGATGTGGCTGTGTTGGGCGGACAAGTTGAGTGCGAATTGGCTCACTAATTCAAAGCTGCACAAGCGTTCGGCAAATTGATTTTTGACCAGCGATAGCAGTTGCACCGCCGATTGTATGCTGTTTATACCCACCCACGCGGTTTCGGTGGATTGCGGTGGTGCGAACAATTTGAGCGTTGCGCCTGTGATGATGCCGAGCGTGCCTTCGCTGCCGATGAATAGGTGTTTGAGTTCGTAGGCGGTGGTATTTTTGTGTAGCGGATTCAGGTGCGACAACAGTTCGCCGTTGGGCAACACGACTTCCAATCCCACGACTAAATCGCGCATGGTGCCGTAGCGCAACACGTTGAGTCCGCCTGCATTGCACGCGATGTTGCCGCCAATTTGACAACTGCCTTCGCTGGCTAAACTGAGTGGAAAAAAGCGGTTGGCTTCGGCTGCGGCAGCCTGCACGTTGTGCAAAATGCAGCCTGCATCAACGGTTATCGTGTTGTCTGCCAAATTGACGTGGCGAATGCGATTGAGCTTGCTTAAATTAAGCAACACGCCGCCTTGTGCCACGCTGCCGCCCACCAAGCCTGTGTTACCACCTTGCGGGGTAATCGTAATGTCACGCGCGGCGCAAAATCGCACAATTTTTTGTACGCTTTGCACGCTATTGGGCTGCACCACAAGGCAATCGGTGCTGGTGTAGCGTTTGCGTTGGTCTAGCAAAAAAGGGGCGGTGTCGCTGGGCAATTCGTTGGGCGACAATAGAGCGCGAAGTTCGGTGTACATGGTTACAATCGTCCGTCTGATAATCGGTTGAGCAATTCTTGGCAGCACGCGGTTAAAATATCGCGCGTTTCGTTGAAATTGCCTGTGTACCAAGGGTCTGGCACATGGTCGTGCAGGCTGCTTTTGCCCAGTAAATCGGTAATTTTGAAGATTTTATCGTGTTTGCCAAACAGTTTTTGCACATCGCGCAAATTGTTATCGTCCATCACGATTAAGTAATCGTAGTCCAAAAAATCGCTTTTTTTGAGTTTTTGGCTAACAAAAGCGCGCGAATCAATGTTCAAGCCGTCCAAAATATCGGCTGTGCCACAGTGCATGAACTCGCCATCGTGCCAACCGCTTGTGCCTGCGCTGGCGGTCTGCACCACGATGCCTCGCTGTTGCGCCATATCGCGGAAAATGTATTCTGCCATGGGCGAGCGGCAAATGTTGCCCAAACAAATAAATAGGATTTTTTTCATGATGACGATTCCTTGTCTGCAAAATGAGAGTGAAGCGAAATAAAAATGGGACAAGGCGATAACGCTCGCCGTGTGCAAATAGCACTTAAGAGCGTTATCAACGCCGTACCATTGCGATTTCACCTCACTATCGGCATTTTAGCGCGTCCAAGCAGCCTGCACCTATTTTTTTGAGTACAGGCTGCTTTTTGCGCTACAATCGCCATTTTTACCACTTTGATTGATAGGAAAAATCATGTCATTACAACAAATCATTGAAACCGCATTTGAAAACCGCGCCGACATCACGCCAGCAACGGTAACGCCCGAAGTTAAAGAAGCCGTGTTGGAAACCTTGCGCCAGTTGGACAACGGCACTTTGCGCGTTGCCGAACGTGAAAGCGTGGGCAAATGGAAAGTAAACGAATGGGCGAAAAAAGCCGTATTGTTGTCGTTCCGCATTCAAGACAACGTGATTTTGGGTGATGGCGTAAACCAATTCTTTGATAAAGTGCCAACCAAATTCGCCAACTGGACACAAGCCGATTTCCAAGCGGCAGGTTTCCGCGCTGTTCCTGGTGCGGTGGCGCGTCGTGGTAGTTTTGTCGCAAAAAACGTGGTGTTGATGCCGTCTTATGTAAACATTGGCGCGTATGTGGACGAAGGCGCAATGGTGGACACTTGGGCGACTGTGGGTTCGTGCGCGCAAATCGGTAAAAACGTGCATTTGTCGGGCGGCGTGGGCATTGGTGGCGTGTTAGAGCCATTGCAAGCTGCACCTACGATTATTGAAGACAACTGCTTCATCGGTGCGCGTTCCGAAATCGTAGAAGGCGTAGTCGTGGAAGAAGGCAGCGTGATTTCTATGGGCGTGTACATTGGTCAATCTACCAAAATTTATGACCGCGAAACGGGCGAAATTCATTACGGTCGCGTGCCAGCAGGTTCGGTAGTGGTGTCAGGCAGCTTGCCAAGCAAAGACGGCTCGCACAGCTTGTATTGCGCGGTCATCGTGAAAAAAGTGGACGCGCAAACACGCAGCAAAACCAGCGTAAACGAATTGTTGCGTGGCGTTTAATTGGATAGTTTGATGGATTGAAAGTGCAGGCTGCTTTTGGCGTAACAAAAGCAGCCTGCACTTTTTTGCCCCCAAATTGCTTACACAAACAGCGTAAAAACACGTTAAATGCAACACGCAAGCAGCCTGCACCCTTGTAATTGATGCAAGCAGCCTGCATCTTGCCAGCCACTATGGTAAAATCGCGCCCGTTTGCCGTTTATGAACACGGCACAAGGATAAATTATGCTTACAACTATTGCTAAAAAAATCTTCGGCAGTCGCAACGACCGACTGCTCAAACAATACAAAAAAACCGTCTCCAAAATCAACGACATGGAAGAGGCTATACAAGCCCTGTCCGATGAAGAATTACGCGCCAAAACCGCCGAATTCAAACAAAAATTGGCAGACGGCGCAACGCTAGATGCCATTTTACCCGAAGCGTTTGCCGTGTGCCGTGAAGCATCACGCCGTGTGTTGGGTATGCGCCATTTTGACGTGCAACTGATTGGTGGCATGGTGCTGCACGACGGCAAAATCGCCGAAATGCGTACAGGCGAGGGCAAAACGCTGGTTGGCACATTGCCTGTTTACTTGAACGCGCTGGCTGGCAAAGGCGCACACGTGGTTACCGTAAACGACTATTTGGCAGAGCGCGATGCCAACATCATGCGCCCTTTGTACAACTTTTTGGGCTTGGAAGTGGGCGTGATTTTGAGCAATCAAGAGCCAATTGAACGCCAAACCGCCTATGCTGCCGACATCACTTATGGCACAAACAACGAATTTGGTTTTGATTATCTGCGCGACAATATGGTGGACGACCCATACAGCAAAGTGCAGCGCGAACTGAATTTTGCCGTTGTGGACGAAGTGGACAGCATTTTGATTGACGAAGCGCGTACACCGTTGATTATTTCGGGTCAGGCAGACGACAATATTGAGCTGTATCAAGTCATGAACCAAGTGCCAAGCTATTTGGCACGTCAAGCGACCGAAGATGGCGAGGGCGATTATTGGGTTGATGAAAAAAATCATCAAGTTATCTTGTCAGAAGCAGGGCATGAACACGCCGAGCAAGTGTTGGCGCAATTGGGTTTGTTGCGCGATGGCGAATCGCTATACGACCGCAACAATATCATGTTAATGCATCACTTAATGGCAGCCTTACGCGCCCACAGCTTGTTCCACCTAGACCAGCATTATGTGATTAAAGACGGCGAAATCGTGATTGTGGACGAACACACAGGTCGTTTAATGGACGGTCGCCGTTGGTCAGACGGCTTACATCAAGCGGTAGAAGCCAAAGAAGGCGTGGAAATCAAAAAAGAAAACCAAACGCTGGCGAGCATTACGTTCCAAAACTACTTCCGTTTGTATACCAAATTATCGGGAATGACGGGTACAGCAGACACAGAAGCCTTTGAGTTCCAAAGCATTTATGGCTTGGAAACGGTGATTATTCCAACCAATAAGCCAATCCAACGCAAAGACTTCAACGACCAAATTTTCCGCACCGCCGAAGAAAAATTTGAAGCCGTAGTCAAAGACATTAAAGAATGCTACGACAAAGGTCAGCCTGTTTTGGTTGGTACAACCACGATTGAAAACTCAGAATTGGTGTCGCATTTGCTAACGCAGGCTGGTTTGCCGCACAACGTGTTGAACGCGAAAGAGCACCACCGCGAAGCCTTAATCGTGGCGCAAGCAGGCAAGCCAAGCATGATTACCGTTGCCACCAATATGGCAGGGCGTGGTACAGACATCGTGCTGGGCGGCAATGTGAAACATCAAGCCGATGCGATTCGTGCCGATGAATCGTTGTCAGACGCGGAAAAAGACGCGCAAATTCAGGCTTTGGAGCAAAACTGGGAACTCGAGCATCAACGCGTGATGGAAGCAGGTGGTTTGCACATTATTGGTACAGAACGCCACGAAAGCCGCCGCATTGACAACCAGTTGCGTGGTCGTGCAGGTCGTCAGGGCGACCCAGGTTCAAGCCGATTCTATTTGTCGTTTGAAGACCCATTGTTGCGCTTGTTTGCGTTAGACCGTGCCGCGGCGATTTTGGATAAACTCGCACCAGAGCGCGGTGTGGCGATTGAAGCAGGCATTTTGACGCGTCAAATTGAAAACGCACAACGCAAAGTGGAAGGTCGCAACTTTGATATGCGTAAACAAGTGTTGGAATACGATGACGTGGCAAACGACCAACGCAAAGTGTTGTATCGTTGGCGCAACGACATCTTGCAAAGCACCGATATCGGCGACATTGTCAAAGAAATCCGCGAAGCGATTGTGAGCGACTTGGTGGACAGATACATTCCGCCAGCCAGCATGGAAGAGCAATGGGATATTCCTGCACTAACACGCGTGTTGGCAGAAGAATTCAATGTTCATGTGGACATTGCAGGCTGGTTGAAAAAAGACAGCAGCTTGGAAAACGAAAACATTAAAGAGCAACTGTTGGCGCAAATTGAAAAAGATTATGCCGACAAGATTGCGCGTTTACCCGAAGCCAAAATCTTCCACGATTACGAACGCAATGTGTTGATGAGCTGGATTGACCAAAGCTGGCGCGAACATTTGGCAGCGATGGATTATTTGCGTCAAGGGATTCATTTGCGCGGTTATGCACAAAAAAATCCGAAACAGGAATATAAACGCGAAGCCTTTGAAATGTTCCAAGCCATGCTGCACAACATTCGCAGCAATGCAACCAAACAGCTGATTTATGTTCACGTTCAAACGCAGGAAGAAATACAGGCGGAACAAGAAGCGCGTGCGTTAGCAATGCAAGCCGTTCACGCTGCTGCGCCCGACATGGAAGCGGTTTTAGCGCAATCGCGCGATGGCTTGGCGCGTGGTGCGTTTGACCCGAATGCCGTATCCGAAGAAGACGCGCAATATTTGCCCGATGCGTTGGAAGCGGCTGGCAAAGTGGTACACCGCAACGACCCTTGCCCTTGTGGTAGCGGTTTGAAATACAAACAATGCCACGGACGTTTGGCATAAAACACAAAAGCAGCCTGCACTTTTTGTTGATTTAAAGTGCAGGCTGCTTTTTATCCACGCAATCATTCAGGTAAACAAAATGACAACATTCAATCCACAAGACACTCAACACATGCAACGCGCTTTGGAACTGGCGTGGCAAGGGCGGTTTTCCACATCGCCCAATCCGCGTGTTGGCTGCGTTATCGCGCACGGCAGTCAAATTATTGGACAAGGTTTTCATGTACAGGCTGGTTCGCCGCACGCCGAAGTCCACGCTATTCGTCAAGCAGGCGAATTGGCGCGTGGTGCAACCGCCTACGTTACGCTAGAACCGTGTTCGCATTATGGACGCACGCCGCCCTGTGCCGAAGGTTTGATTGCGGCAGGCGTGTCGCGCGTGGTTGCCGCCATGACCGACCCCAATCCGCTGGTTGCAGGCAAGGGTTTGGCAATGTTGCAAGCGGCTGGCATTATGGTAGAACAAGGCTTGCTGGAACACGAAGCACGACAGCTTAATCGCGGATTTTTGTCGCGCATAGAACGCAATCGCCCGTTTGTATCGCTCAAAATCGCCGCCAGTTTGGACGGCAAAACCGCGCTGTCTAACGGTCAAAGCCAATGGATAACAGGTGCAGCCGCTCGTGCCGATGTGCAAATTCAACGCGCTCAAAGTTGTGCCGTGCTAACAGGCATTGGCACGGTGTTGGCGGACAATCCACGCTTGAATGTGCGCGATTTCCCAACCGTACGCCAACCTTTGCGCGTGGTGCTGGACAGCCAGTTGCGAACGCCCAAGTCCAGCCACATCATTCAAGACGGACAACGCACACTCATCATCACCACATCGCCCGATACGCAAAAATTTGCCACTTATGCCAACGTAGAAATCAGCAAGCAGCCTGCACCCATTTCCTTGCCCGAAGTCTTGCACGAACTGGCACAGCGTGGCATAGGCGAATTGATGATTGAAGCAGGCAGCCACTTGGCAAGTGCGTTTTTGCAACAAGATTTACTTGATGAAATCGTGTATTATCAAGCACCTAAATTATTGGGCGACACGGCGCGTGGTGCGTTTTTGTTACCCGAAAATGACGATATGTTGCGCCAAAATCCTGCGTGGCAAACGGTTAGCCTTGACCGCGTGGGCGATGACATCAAATGGGTATTGCAAAAACGGTAAAAAGTGCAGGCTGCTTGATATTTATGCTTGCAGCGTAACCGTGATTACCCTAAAATTCCGCGTTTTTTATTTTCACTGCTGCCCGAACGCCGCTAAACAGCCCCAGAGATTTTTAAGTTTAGCGGATTGAATTCAAATCAGAACAAGGCGACAACGTCCGCCGTGTACACATAGTACATAAGGACGTTGGCAACGCGGTTATGGTTTGAAGTCAATTCGCTATAAATCAAAAGACAAACTGTCCAAAGCAATCAAAACAGCCCTGTTTTTATTTCATTGGAGTATGCCATGACTCAAACCGCACCTTATTTGCAAATCAAAGGATTAGCAAAAAAATACGGTGATAATCTCGCTGTCAAACCTCTTGACCTAGAAATCAATCAACACGAAATTTTCGCGCTGCTGGGCAGTTCGGGTAGTGGTAAATCCACATTGTTGCGTATGCTCGCTGGCATGGAAACGCCAAGCGAAGGGAAAATTCTGCTGGACGGTCAAGACATTACCAAACTCGCACCCTATGACCGTCCTATCAACATGATGTTCCAAAGCTATGCGCTGTTCCCCCACATGACGGTGGAAGACAACATCGCATTCGGCTTAAAACAAGACAAATTGCCCAAAGACGAAATCGCCGCGCGTGTAGAAGAAATGCTGCGCTTGGTGCAAATGCCGCAATACGCCAAACGCAAACCGCACCAATTATCGGGCGGTCAGCAACAGCGCGTGGCGTTGGCGCGTTCGTTGGCAAAACGCCCTAAATTGTTGTTGCTGGACGAACCACTCGGCGCGTTGGACAAAAAATTGCGCCAACAAACGCAATTTGAATTGGTAAACACGCTGGAAAAAGTGGGCGTAACCTGCATTATGGTAACGCACGACCAAGAAGAAGCGATGACGATGGCACACCGTGTGGCAATTATGTCGCACGGTCAGTTGGAACAAGTAGGCACGCCAGCCGATGTGTACGATTACCCCAACAGCAAATTCACGGCAGAATTTATTGGCGAAACCAATATTTTTGAAGGCAAACTGGTACACAAAGACGATGCTCACGCCTTGATTGATTGCCCAGAATTGCCCGCCAAAGTTTATACCGACCAAAAATTTGAAGCGCAAAACGGTCAAACCATTTGGATTTCTATCCGTCCAGAAGACATTGATTTACATAAAGAAAAACCAGCTCATCGCGACACGCACAACTGGGCAAAAGGCAAGGTTAAAGAAATTGCCTATTTGGGCAGCTTTGCGATTTACCACGTTGAAATGGAAAACGGGCGCATTATCAAAAGCCAAGTGCCTGCGCCGTATTGGTATGTGCGCGGCATTGAACCGCCAACTTGGGGCGATGAAGTGTATTTGGATTGGCCAGAAAACCAACCCACGCCTTTAACTCGATAAGAAAGGCAGCCTGCAATGTCTGATACTTCCACTACAAAACGCCGTGCGCGTCATGGAGCGCGTTGGGTGATTGGTGTGCCGTTTTTTTGGCTGTTTTTGCTGGTGTTGATACCGTTTTTTATCGTGTTCAAAATCAGTTTTGCCGAACAAGCATTGAGCATTCCACCGTTTACGCCTTTGTTTAACGAACAAGGCAGCCTGCACATTATCACGCAGAATTACAAAGATATTTTTGCTGATTTTGGTTCATCGCTGTTGGCATTGTTGAACCCATTTTCCGAAGACAACGGCAGCAGCATTTATCTTCGTGCTTATTGGTTGTCGGTTAAAACCGCGCTGACTACTACGCTGATTTGCTTGCTGCTGGGCTACCCAATGGCATACGCGATTGCGCGCGCCAAACCGTCTATTCGTAACGCGCTGCTCATGGCAGTGATGTTGCCGTTTTGGACATCATTTTTGTTGCGCGTGTATGCGTGGATGGGCTTGCTCACCACCAACGGCATCATCAACAATTTTTTAATCAAAATCGGCTTGATTCAAGAACCGTTAGACTTGTTTTATAACGCGTTTTCGTTGAATTTGGTTATGGTGTACGCCTATTTGCCGTTTATGATTTTGCCGCTCTACACGCAACTGGTTAAGCTAGACAACCGCTTGCTAGAAGCCGCTGCCGACTTGGGCGCACACCCGATTAAAGCCTTTTTCACGATTACTTTGCCATTGTCTAAATCGGGCATTATCGCAGGCAGTATGCTAGTGTTTATCCCATCGGTAGGCGAATATGTGATTCCCGAATTGGTGGGCGGCCCAGACAATTTGATGATTGGTAAAGTGATGTGGCAAGCCTTCTTTGACCAAAACAACTGGCCACTTGCCGCAGCCATTGCGGTGATTATGGTCTTGCTGTTGGTTGTGCCGATTGCCCTGCAACAATATTTTGACAACCGCGAAGCCGCGAAAGGGGGTAAATAATGCACTCTGGAAAATTGTCTCCTTTTTTGAAAGTCATGCTGTTTTTGGGATTGGCGTTTTTATATATCCCATTGGTTATGCTGATTATTTATTCGTTCAACGAATCCAAATTGGTAACGGTTTGGGGCGGTTTCTCAACCAAATGGTATGGCAAATTGCTAGACAACCGCCAAATCCTAAACGCCGCATGGTTGTCGCTTAAAATTGCAGTTGTGTCGTCTTTGGCGGCGGTTGCGCTTGGCACAATGGCTGGTTACGCGCTGGCACGAATCAAGCGTTTTCGTGGTAGCACCTTGTTTGCAGGTATGGTGTCTGCGCCGATGGTGATGCCTGATGTGATTACAGGCTTATCCATGCTGCTACTGATTATCCAAGTGCAAGGCTTGCTGCAAGGCGCATTGGGCAACGATGTATCGTGGTTAGACCGTGGCTTTTTTACGATTTTCTTGGGACACACCACGCTGTGTATGGCATACATCACCGTTGTGATTCGTTCGCGCTTGGTTGAGCTAGACCAATCGCTAGAAGAGGCCGCCATGGACTTGGGCGCACGTCCCATGAAAATCTTTTTTGTGATTACGTTGCCGCTGATTATGCCCGCCATTGCGTCAGGATTTTTGCTCGGCATTACCCTGTCGCTGGACGATTTGGTGATTACGTCATTCTTGTCGGGGCCTGGTTCATCTACCTTGCCGCAAGTGATTTTCTCCAAAATCCGCTTGGGGCTAGACCCGCAAATGAACGTGTTGGCAACCATTATGATTGCTGCCGTTGGCACATTGGTTTTGGCGATGAATTATGTTGTAATGCGTCAAACCACCAAACGCGAGCGCGAAATGCAGGCTGCTTATAAAGCCGAAGCCAGCGTGTAAACCATACAAAAAAGCACGGTTTAACACAGTAGCACTCTGTTAAGCCGTGTTTTTTTGTGTAAAGTGCAGGCTGCTTTGTGCTAGAATGCGCCCAACTAACCGTTTGCTACACCAAACCACAGTAGGGGAGAAAACCATGAACATCACAATTTTAGGCACAGGCGCATGGGGTACAGCATTGGGCATACATTTTGCCTTGTACGGACATCGCATACAAATGTGGTCGCACAACCGCGAACACGCACAAACCATGCAAACCAGCCGCCTAAACGACCGCTATTTGGCAGGCTTTACCTTGCCCGACAATTTAAGCGTTCATGCCGACATGAGCGAAGCCTTACGCGATAGCGAACTCGTTTTGGTAGTAACGCCTGTGGTTGGCTTGCGTAGCAGCGTAGAACAGCTCAAAGAACACAGTGCAGGCTGCTTGCCGATTTTAACCGCCTGCAAAGGCTTTGAATTAGACACAGGTTTACTCACATTCCAAGTCGTCAAAGAAATCCTGCCCGACAACGACAAAATTGGCGTATTGTCTGGCCCCAGCTTCGCGCAAGAATTGGCAAAACAACTGCCTTGCGCCGTGTGTTTAGCATCGGAAAACAGCGCGTGGATTAACCAATTAACCCACAATTTAAACAGCAACATCATGCGCTTATATGCCAACGATGACGTGATTGGCGTATCAGTTGGCGGCGCAGTCAAAAATGTCATGGCGATTGCCACAGGCTTATCAGACGGTTTGGGCTACGGCTTGAACGCTCGTGCCGCCTTGGTAACACGCGGTTTAGCCGAAATCACACGCTTGGCAACCGCCATGGGTGCACAACAAAAAACCATGATGGGCTTGGCAGGCATGGGTGATTTGATTTTGACTTGCACAGGCGCATTGTCGCGCAACCGCAAAGTCGGTTTGGGCTTGGCAGAAGGCAAAAGCCTACATCAAGTGCTCAAAGAAATCGGACACGTTGCCGAAGGTGTGCCAACCATTGAAGAAGTTCACAACACCGCCGTTAAACACCAAATCGATATGCCGATTACCAGCATGCTCTATCAACTAATTCGCAACGAATTAGCCGTGAGTGATGTGATGGAACGCCTAATGCAGCGCGAACCCAAACACGAATAAAGCAGCCTGCACTTCATTTTCCTTTTATTTTTTATGGATAAAAATATGAACCAAACGATTGAACAACTAGAAAGCAAAATCCAAGCCCTTATTGCCCAACTTCATACACTGAACATGGAAAATAATCGCATTACCGATGAGCTCAAACTAGCGCGCCAAGATTTTGAACAACAAGCACAAGAATTAAACGAAGAGCGTATCAAACACAATGATATCGCCCTATTGGCTGCCAATCAAAATTCAGGTAATGAAGAATTAAGCAGCAAAATTGAACACCAAGAACAACAAATCCAACTGCTCGAAAAAGAGCGATTGAATTTGCGTGATCAAATTGCGTTCCTACAAAACACCATTCAAAACAAAGAAAAAGACTGGCAAGGCAAAATTGAGCAATGCCGCAACGAATTAGGCGAGCAAGCACTCAAAAACCAAGAAAGCCATGCAGAACAACAACAACGCATCGAAACCCTGCAACAAACCCTGCACGATGCAGAAAGCCAAATAAGCAGCCTGCGCCAACAACTAGACAGCCAAGCGCAGCAAATCCAAGAGCAAACCGCGCAAAGTGAAAGCCAAATCAATCAACTGCACGACAAAATCAATGAAAAAGACAAACAAATCATTGAATTGCAAAAAAATTTAGACCAGTCCCAAAACGACGCGCGAGAAGCCCAAACCAAATTGCAGGCTGCTTTGGCAGAAATAGACGAACAACGCCAAAGCCACAACCTTGCCCTGCAAGAACAACAAGCCCAAGCACAAGACGAATTTTTGCGCGAAGTAGAGCGTCAAAAGTCCGCCATTCAAATGCTGGAAGAAGCCCATAGCGACACCGTAAAAAAATTAAATCAACAACTTGAACAAGAAAAACAAAATTGGGAAAACGAAAAAAATCAGCTGCGTGAACAAATTTCTCAGCTTAACACACAAAACCAAGCATACCGTAGCCTGTTGCAGCAAAGCGCGTCAGAATTACACACCTTGCTCAATCGCCTACCCGTCCAAGATGAAACACAACCCATTCAACAAGATGGAGAAACAGCATGAGCATCGAACAAATTAGCGTAGAAATTCTTAATCGCCAATTTACCATTGGCACACCCAATTCCGAACGCCCTACCCTGCTCAAAGCCGTTGAATTGCTTAACCAAAAAATTCACGCCATTCAAAACGCCAGCCGCAATATGGAAACCGAAAAAGTCGTGATTATGGCAGCACTCAACCTAACACACGACTTGCTCAAACTCATAGAAGAAAGCAACAAAAAAGCCTTGTCAAATGACGAATACAAACATAAAATAACCGAATTGATTGCGCTGTGCGACGATGCACTTAAAGCGCAATAAACCAGTTAAATTTCCCTGCGGTGCTCGTAACGGCACATATTTTTCTTGAACCAATAAGCGTTTGCTCGGTTGTCGGGAGATGTGGTAGGCGCGAGTGTTCTCTCTGTTAGAACGCACCCGAAGCCACCCGAGATGACCACCTTGTATCAAGGTTCAAGCAGACTTCGCCCGAGCGACATCTGCGGGGTTCTCTTCTAAAACCGTCCAAATACACATTTGGACGGTTTTTTTACGCCTTGCACGATTACATTCCCACATCAAAAATAGCCCAAACAAGCATTGACACACAAACAGAAAACATCTAAAATTAGCGGTTTCTATTACCTATTTATTGGACTAAATTTTATGAAAACCTTTTCAGCGAAACCGCATGAAGTGCAACGCGAATGGTTTGTAATTGACGCAGAAGACAAAGTTCTGGGTCGTGTTGCAGCCGAAGTTGCAAGCCGCTTGCGTGGCAAACATAAACCTGAATACACGCCACACGTTGATACTGGTGATTACATCATCGTTATCAATGCAGACAAATTGCGTGTGACAGGTAACAAATTTGAAGGCAAAAAATACTACCGTCACTCTGGCTTCCCAGGTGGTATTTACGAGCGTACTTTCCGCGAAATGCAAGACAAATTCCCAGGTCGCGCATTGGAAAAAGCTGTAAAAGGTATGTTGCCAAAAGGTCCTTTGGGCTATGCAATGATTAAAAAACTGAAAGTGTATGCTGGTGCAGAACATCAACACGCTGCTCAACAACCCAAAGTTTTGGAAATTAAATAATAAGGACACGACAAATGAACGGTAAATATTACTACGGCACAGGTCGCCGCAAAAGCTCAGTAGCTCGAGTGTTCTTGCAAAAAGGCACAGGTCAAATCATCGTAAACGGTCGCCCTGTTGATGAATTTTTCGCTCGCGAAACCAGCCGCATGGTGGTTCGCCAACCTTTGGTTTTGACTGAAAACGTAGAAGCGTTTGACATCAAAGTAAACGTTGTAGGTGGCGGTGAAACGGGTCAATCTGGCGCGGTTCGTCATGGCATTACTCGTGCATTGATTGACTACGATGCAGCTTTGAAACCTGCTTTGTCTGCTGCTGGCTTCGTTACTCGCGATGCTCGTGAAGTGGAACGTAAAAAAGCTGGTTTGCGTAAAGCACGTCGCGCTAAACAATTCTCTAAACGTTAATTCGTTTATGCATACAAAAAAGCACTTTCTGTTTTAGAAAGTGCTTTTTTGTATGCAGGCTGCTTTTTATAGTGAAGTGAAATCGCAATAGCACATAAGAGCGTTGGCAACGCCGTACTATTGCGATTTCACTTTATTAAATTACGCCCAATTCTTGTAAACCACGATAAATACCATCTTCTTCAATTCGTGGGCAAACGTATTGGGCAAGGGCTTTGATTTCGGGTTCAGCATTGCCCATTGCCACGCCAAAACCAACGGCTTGCAGCATTTCTACATCGTTGTGGGCATCGCCAAACGCCATCGCATCGTGCATGGTCAAACCAAAATAGTCTAGTGCGGCTTGTATGCCTCGCGCTTTTGAGCCTGCTTTATCTAGCCAGTCTGTGCCTGATTCGTGCCAACGTATGATTTTGATATTGTTGGGAATAATGGATTGAACCAGCGCGTCTTGGTCTGCCGAATAAAAACCTAAAATTTGATAGATTTCATGTTTTTGATAGGCAAGTGGGTCGTAGGTAAACGGCAAGCCCAGCGATGCCAAAGCAGCCTGCGAATGTTGGTTGTCCAACGCGGTAAACAAACCCGAACGAGCAACCAAGGCGTGCGAAATTTGGTGTTGTTGCAAGGTGTTAGATAATTGCTCGATTTCTTGCTGGGCAAACGGAAAACTTGCCAACGGCTTGCCTTGATATTCCACATATTGACCATTGGCGGACACAATTAAATCCATGCCGCATTCATCAACCACCGACAAAATCGCGTCAGGCAACACAGCAATGGTGCGTCCTGTGGCGATGGCGGTGATGATGCCTTTTTGTTTAAGCAAACGCAGCGCGGTTTTGGTGCTTTCTGGCACGCCACCTCGGTCGCCGTGTTTGCTGTGGTTCATGTATAGGGTTTCGTCAATGTCAAAAAAGACGATTTTGGGATTGGGTTTCGGTGTCATTGGAATAACGCTTTCGGAATGGTACAAACGGGAATAGGTTGGATTTTGTGTTGCGTAGCGCGATTAAGTCGCACAAAAATATCAAAAACTTCTTGTTCTCTGCCGCTAAATTGCTCTCGGGTGCTGCCTGCTGCGTGTTGCTCCATTGCCCATTCTAGCTCGGGATAGGTCGCGCCCATTTGTTGTTCATCGGTACGTTCGCCGTCCCATAAGCCATCGGTTGGTGCGGCTTGTTGAATGGCGGCATCAATATTCAATGTTTGGGCGATTTCATAGACTTGGGTTTTGAGCAAATCGGCAATCGGGCTAATATCTACGCCGCCATCGCCGTATTTGGTAAAAAAGCCGACACCAAAATCTTCTACTTTGTTGCCTGTGCCTGCAACCAATAAGCCGTTGATTTGTCCGTAATAATACAAAGTGGTCATACGCAAACGTGAGCGTGTGTTCGCCATTGCCAATTCGTGATTGGGTTGCAGGCTGCTTTTTTGCGTGGTTTGTTCAAATTGTTCAAACGTGGGGGTTAAATCCACCGTTAAACCTTGCACGTTGGCATATTGCTGGCACAGCGTTTGAATGTGTTTGGCGGCGCGGTCAAATTGGTCAGGCTTTTGGCGGATAGGCATATTCAGGCACAACACGGGCAAGTCTGTTTGGGCGCATAAAGTAGAAACCACTGCCGAATCAATACCGCCCGACACGCCAACCACAAAGCCGCGAGCGTGAGCGCATTGGGCGTAATCTTGCAGCCACGCGACAATGTGCGCGATGATTTTTTGCGTTTGCATGGCAATCCTTTCGGGTAAAGGGCTAAACTATACGTGGTTTTACAGACAAAAGCAGCCTGCACTTTCCATAAACAGAAAGTGCAGGTTAGCATGGTTTACTCTAATCCAATGTTTCTTATCAAGAAAAACAGTATTGTATAACTTACATTCAGAACACTTTGTTACATTATAACAAATGCGTTACAATCCCATTTTTCTACAACAAGGAGCGCGTAATGAACACTCGTTTAACTTTTTTAACCGTAGCCCTATTGTCCGCAAGCAGCCTGCACGCACAAAGTTTAGAAATCGTTAGCAGTTTTAGCATTTTGGGTGATGTGGCAAAACAAATCGGCGGCGAGCGCGTATCGGTGAGCAATCTTGTCCCAGCCGATGGCGATGCCCATGCCTATCAACTGACTAGCGGCGATATTCGCAAAATCACATCAGCCAAATTAATTTTAATCAATGGTTTAGGTTTGGAAAGTGGCGACGTGGTTCGCGCCGTACAGCAAAGCAAAGTGCCATATGCCGAAGCCGCCAAAGGCATTGAACCGCTCAAAAACGATGAAAACGCCCACCACCATCATCACGATGAAGCAGAACACGCCCACCACGACCACGGCGAATTTGACCCCCACGTTTGGCACGACCCTGTGTTGATGCAAAAATACGCCGCCAACGTTGCCGCCGCGCTCATCAAAGCCGACCCAGCAGGCAGCAGCTATTATCAAGCGCGATTCAAAGCCTATTCCACCGAACTAACGCGCTTGGACGCTTACGCACGCCAGCAATTCAACGCCGTGCCACGCGAACACCGCAAAGTGCTAACAGGGCATCATTCGTTTGGTTATTTGGGTAAACGCTATGGCGTCACTTTCCTTGCACCACAAGGGGTGAGCACCGAAGCACAACCGTCTGCGCGTACCGTTGCCTCGATTATTCGTCAAATCAAACAGCAAGGCATCAAAGCCGTGTTTACCGAAAACATCAAAGACGGGCGCATGGTGCAACGCATTTCGCAAGAAACAGGCGTGAAAGTGGGCGGCAAATTATATTCAGACGCGCTGTCCAAAGACAGCAACGCCAAGACTTATACCGATTTATTCCGCTACAACGTGCGTGTGATGAGCGGCGCGATGAAATAATCAGCCTGCACTTTCCACCAACGAAAAGTGCAGGCTGCTTTTTATTCTATTTACGCGATTTATTTAGGACGGCGATAAGTACTATGACAAGATTTACAGCTTGCGCCTGCATCGCCATACGCCGCTTTAATTTGCTCCAAATTGCCGCTTTGCGCTGCTGTGTTCAATTTATCCACCGCTGCCAAAAATTTGTCTTGTTCAGCTTTGAAGTCCGCCGCATTTTGCCAAATCACTGGCAACGCATCGCCATTGCCTTGTGGGTCATTTTGGAAATATTCGAACGGCACTTTGGCTTCTTCGGCAAACTGCGCCGCCTGCGCCTTGAATTTTTCTACGTCATACGCTTCATCGCCTTTAACGACTTTGCCCATGCCTGAAAAAGTCGGCATAAACGATTTGAATGCGGTGGAGCGGTTTTGCGAAATATCGCCTTTGCCACCCATTGCTGCGCCATTTGCACCCATTGCGCCACCCGAGTCGCCACACGCGCTCAAAGTCAGCAAAACACAAGTGGCTAAAATCGTGATTTTTTTCATGATGGTTGTTCCTATTTAAATAAAAAATGTTATAGTTTGTGCTTACGGTTTGGCAGCATAATACTAAAACTTCAACATAAAGGACAATAAAAAATGGCTATTCTGATTACAGGTGCATCGGTTGGTTTTGGCGCGGCAATGGCAACGGCTTTTGTGCAGGCTGGTTATTTGGTCATCGGCACGGCGCGTCGTAGCGACAAATTGGCAGAACTCAAAGCCAAATTGGGCGACCGTTTTCAACCCATTACCATGGACGTGTGCGATAAAAATTCGATGCAGGCTGCTTTGGCACACATTCAAACCCTGCCCGAAGCGTTCCGCCAAATCGATTGCTTAATCAACAATGCAGGCTTGGCTCTGGGTTTGGACAAAGCCTACGAAGCCAATTTTGACGATTGGGAAACCATGATTCACACCAACATCATTGGTTTAACCTATCTGACACGCCAAGTGTTGCCCCAAATGGTTGCCAACCAACGCGGCTACATCATCAATATTGGCTCAATCGCAGGCAATTATGTTTACCCAGGTAGCAACGTGTATGGCGCAAGCAAAGCCTATGTGCGCCAGTTTAGCCACAATTTACGCGCCGATTTACACGGCACAGGCGTTCGTGTCAGCAATGTTGAACCTGGTTTAGTGAGCGGTTCAGAATTTTCCAATGTCCGCTTCAAAGGCGACAACGACCGCGCCGCGCAGTTATACGAAAACGCCAACGCGCTCATGCCCAATGACATCGCCCAAACCGTGTTGTGGCTATACCAAACGCCAGCGCACATGAACGTGAACAGCATTGAAGTGATGCCTACCACGCAAAGCTGGGCAGCGTTGAACGTGTATAAAGGCGAAGCAGCACCCGACAACGCCGCGCAAACCGAAGTAAGCAATCCAAGCGATGCCAATGCACCCGAATTGAAATTGTTTAGCAAATTGGCGCAATGGTTTAAATGATGCACGACAAAGCAGCCTGCACATCAAAGATATATAAATTTGCGATATTTTGCAGGCTGCTTTAAATTTTGCTACCATAGCGACTTTCTTTTACCACATAAAGGAACACACCATGACACGCATGGTAAACTGCATCAAATTGGGCAAAGAAGCCCCAGGTATGAAGTTTGCCCCCCTGCCAAACGCACTGGGCAAACGCATTTTTGAAAACGTATCACAAGAAGCATGGGAAGGCTGGACACGTCATCAAACCATGTTGATTAACGAAAACCGCCTATCGCTTGCCGACCCACGCGCTCGCGAATACTTGGCGCAACAAATGGAAAACTACTTTTTTGGTGACGGTGCAGACCAAGTTCAGGGTTACACGCCACAATAATTTGGCAAGCAGCCTGCAATATTTAACAATATTTTGCAGCAAACACTAGCCAAAATCACCGAAAAACAGATAAAATCACTCAATCTTAAATTTAGGTGGAAAACTCTAAAACACCATCTTATTCATTCATCTTGCCATGTGGCATTTTTTTTAAGGAATTATTTATGTCTATCGAACAAAAAGTAAAAAGCATCGTTGCCGAACAATTAGGCGTTAACGAAACCGAAGTAAAAAACGAATCTTCTTTCCAAGACGACTTGGGTGCAGATTCTTTGGACACCGTTGAATTGGTTATGGCTTTGGAAGAAGCATTTGGCTGCGAAATCCCTGACGAAGACGCAGAAAAAATCACAACCGTTCAAGCAGCGATTGACTATGTAAATTCAAAACAAGGTTAATCTTGATTGATAAATCTTGTTGATAAAAATACAGCCTCTGATTAACGGCACACGCTGTCAATCAGAGGCTTTGTTACAAAACGCTTTCAAGAGTAAACACTTATGAATAAAAGACGAGTAGTCATCACAGGTTTAGGGCAAATTTCGCCTGTGGGCAACGATGTAGAAAGTGCATGGAAAAATTTGTTGGCAGGCAAAAGTGGCATCAGCAAAATCACGCGCTTTGACGCATCGGAACTGGCTTGCCAAATCGCTGGCGAAGTGAAAGACTTTGATATTACACAATATATTCCAGCCAAAGAAGCGCGCCGCATGGATACGTTTATCCACTACGGCATTGCAGGCGCGTTGCAAGCGATTGCCGATGCCAAATTGGACGATTTTGCCGATTTGGACAAAGACCGCGTGGGCGTGAACATTGGCTCGGGCGTTGGCGGTTTGCCGCTGATTGAAGAAACCGTACGCAATGTTGTGGCTGGTGGTGCGCGTAAAATCAATCCGTTTTTTATCCCAGGTTGTTTAATCAATTTAATCACAGGACACGTTACCATTTTAAAAGGCTATCGCGGACACAATTATGGCATCGTGTCTGCCTGTGCATCGGGTACGCACGCGATTGGCGATTCATTCCGCAAAATCCAATACGGCGAAGTAGATGTCATGGTGGCAGGTGGTGCTGAAAGTGCGGTTTGCACGGCTGGTATTGGTGGTTTTGCGGCAATGAAGGCCCTATCCACCCGCAACGACGCCCCCGAAGCGGCATCACGCCCATGGGACAAAGACCGCGACGGCTTTATTATGGGCGAAGGCTCTGGCATGTTGATTTTGGAAGAATTGGAACACGCTAAACATCGTGGCGCAAAAATTTATGCCGAAATCGTGGGCTTTGGCGCAAGTTCCGATGCCTATCACATTACCGCGCCCAATGCTGAAGGCCCTGCGCTAGCATTGTCTCGCGCGATTGCCGACAGCGGTTTGCCTGTAAGCGAAATTGATTATGTGAACGCACACGGCACTTCTACGCCTTTGGGCGATGCCAACGAAACCAACGCCACCAAAGCGGTGTTTGGCGAGCACGCGAAAAAATTAGTGGTTAGCTCAACCAAATCCATGACAGGTCATTTGCTGGGTGCAGCAGGCGGCGTGGAAGCGGTGTACAGCGTGTTGGCAATTCGCGACCAAATCGCACCGCCAACGATTAACTTGGTTAATCAAGATTTTGACGCTGGCTGCGATTTGGATTATTGCGCCAACGAAGCGCGTAAAATGAACATTCGCGCCGTTGCGTCTAACTCGTTTGGATTTGGCGGTACGAATGGGACGTTGGTGTTCAAGCAGTTTGAAGACTAATCGCAATAGTACGGCGTTGCCAACGCCCTTATGTGCTACTTGCACACGGTGGGCGTTGTCGCCTTGTCCTATTTTTATTTCATTTCGCTATAAAATACAAAAGCAGCCTGCACTTTTTGTTGATTTAAAGTGCAGGCTGCTTTGTTGTTTACACTCATTTTTGTTATACAATCCCCCTTTTCCCTATGCAGGCTGCTTTGCCATGATTTTTGACTTAAACCGCTATTCCTTTTCCGATTTTCGCCGCGAAGCCAAGCAACTGATGAGCTTGGCTTTGCCCATGATGTCGGCACAAATTGCATCGGTGGCGATTGGCGTAGTGGATACGGCAATGGCAGGTGCAGCAGGCAAAAGCGACCTAACCGCAGTCGGTTTGGGTAACGCCGTGTTTGCCACCGTGTTCATCACATTCATCGGCATTATGACCGCGCTGAACCCGACCATCGCCCAACTACACGGCTCAGGCGAGCGCGAAAAAGTTGGCGAAAGTGGACGACAAGGCTTATGGTTTGGCGCGTTTTTGGGCGTGTTGGGCATGATTTTGTTGCTCGCACTCATCGCGCCGCTCAAAAATTATTTGGACATGAACGACTACATTGAACACATGTTCGGGCAATATTTGCTGTTTACCGCGCTCGGCATGCCAGCCGCCATGCTCTATCGCAGCCTGCACGCCTATGCCAGCAGCCTAAACAAACCCAGCGCGATTATGTGGATAAGCTGGGCGGCGTTGCTACTGAATATCCCATTGAATTACCTGTTTATTTACGGCAAATTCGGCTTCCCACAACTGGGCGGCGCAGGTGCAGGTGTCGCAACCGCCATCGTGTTTTGGTTCAACGCCATTGCGCTATGGATTTATGTTGCCAAAACGCCGTATTTTCACACTTTTGGCTTAACGCAAACCTTTACACTACCCCACTGGCACACCCAATGGCAACTGCTCAAACTCGGTTTACCGATTGGTTTTTCCTATTTTTTAGAAGCCAGTTTGTTTACCTTTATCGTGTGGCTGATTGCCGATTTAGGCAATGATTACGTTGCCGCGCAGCAAATCGTTCTCAGCCTAACCAGCGTGATTTACATGATTCCGCAAGCGATTGGCACGGCGGCAACCGTTCGCATTGGCTATTCGCTGGGCAAACGCCATTTTGCACGCGCACGGTATATTTCGGGCGTATCGTTGAGCGTGGGCGCGGTTTTAGCGGTTTGCACCCTAACAGGCTTGCTATTTGGGCGCGAATTTTTCGTGAGCTTGTACAACAAAGACCCGAATGTGATTCGCATTGCCGTCCAAATTTGTCTGTTTGCCGCTATTTTTCAAGTGTTTGATTTTATGCAATGTATCGCGTCTTATGCTTTGCGTGGCTACAAAATCACGCGCGTACCGATGATTATCCACGCCATTGCCTTTTGGCTGCTGGGCTTACTCCCAGGTTACGTGCTGGCGTACGGGCTAGACATGGGCATTTATGGCTTTTGGGTTGCACTGATTGTTTCGCTGTGTGCGGCAGCGGTTGCGCTGGTTTGGTATTTGGAAAAATGCAGCGCGTGGGCGCAAAACAATCGCGGTTTGTAAAAGCAGCCTGCACTTTTTATTTAATGGATAACCCCATGTTAAACCTACATAAAAACCATATCATCACACCTTACACCACTTTTGGCTTACCAGCACGTGCTGCCTATTTTGTAGAACTGACACACAACGAAGACTTGCCAACCCTGTGCAAACTACCCGAATTTGACGCGCAAACCGTGTGCTGGCTCGGCGGTGGCAGCAATGTTTTGTTTATGCGCGACTACCCTGCCCTAGTCGTTCGCATGGCAACACGCGGCATTCGCGAAGTGACACGACACGGCTCACAAGTGCAAGTGGAAGCACAAGCAGGCGAAGTGTGGCACGATTTTGTGCAAGCAACTTTGCGTATGGGCTTATCGGGACTGGAAAATTTGAGCTTAATCCCTGGCACAGTCGGCGCATCGCCCGTGCAAAACATTGGCGCGTATGGCGTGGAAGTGAAAGATTTAATCCACAGCGTAAACTGTTTTGACTTGGAACAGCAGGCATTTGTGTCGCTATCCAACGCGCAATGCCAGTTCGCCTATCGCGACAGCCTGTTCAAACACGCAGGCAAAAAGCGTTATGTGATTGTGTCAGTCGTATTCAACTTATCCACAGATTTTGTTGCCAAAACCCAATACGGCGACGTTGCCAGCGTGTTGGCAAACCAAGTGGCAAACCGTCCGATTACCGCGCAAGACGTTTCCAATGCAGTATGCCAAATCCGCCAACAAAAATTGCCCGACCCTGCTGTGTTGGGCAATGTGGGCAGTTTTTACAAGAACCCGATTGTGTCTGCCGAACACGCGCACACATTGCAGGCTGCTTTTGCCAATATGCCGACTTATCCACAAGCCAATAGCGATGTGAAGCTGGCAGCAGGCTGGTTGATTGACCAATGTGGCTTAAAAGGCTTTGCGATAGGCGGTGCGGCGGTGCATGACAAACAGGCTTTGGTACTGGTTAATCGCCAAAACGCAACGGCTAATGATGTTCGTGCGCTGTCGGATTACATTGTGCAGCAAGTCGCGCAAAAATTTGACGTGCAGCTGCACCCCGAGCCGATTTGGTTGCCAGAGTAAATTGCAGGCTGCTTTTTTTAATCAAATATATTGCCAGCACGACACGTTAGCAGTATAACCACATTTTTTACCCACTTTTATGTTGAAGGAGCAAGCGATGTTTTTTGATAAGATTCAAGCCGCGCCAGCCGACCCTATTTTGGGTTTGGGCGAAGCGTTCAAAGCCGAAACCCGTGCCGAAAAAGTGAACTTGGGCATTGGCGTGTACAAAGACGCGCAAGGTCAAACGCCAATTTTGAAATCGGTTAAAGAAGCCGAAACCCGTTTGTTGGCGCAAGAAAACACCAAAAACTACCTGACCATTGACGGCGTGGCAGCCTACAATGCCGCAACGCAAGAATTGCTGTTTGGTGCAGAACACGAAATCATCGCCAATCAACGCGCCAAAACCGCACAAAGTTTGGGTGGCACAGGCGCATTGCGTGTGGCAGCCGAATTCATCAAACGCCAAACCAACGCGCAAAACGTGTGGATTTCTGCCCCAACTTGGCCAAATCACAACGCCATTTTCAACGCAGTGGGCATCAATATCCGCGACTATCGCTACTACGACAAACAAGCGCACGGCTTGGATTGGGCAGGCTTAATTGAAGATTTGAGCCAAGCACAACAAGGCGATGTTGTCTTGTTGCACGGCTGCTGCCACAACCCAACAGGCATTGACCCCACGCCCGAACAATGGGAAACGCTGGCAAAAATGTCCGCCGAAAAAGGCTGGTTGCCTTTGTTTGACTTTGCCTATCAAGGCTTTGCCAACGGTTTGGAACAAGACGCATACGGATTGCGTGCGTTTGCCAAACAAAACCGCGAATTGTTGATTGCCAGCTCCTATTCCAAAAACTTTGGTATGTATAACGAACGTGTGGGCGCGTTTACCGTGGTTGCAGACGATGCCGACACCGCCAATCGTGCATTTAGCCAAATCAAAACCATTATCCGCACCTTGTATTCCAACCCAGCTTCGCACGGTGGCGCAACGGTGGCAATGGTATTGCAAGACGCACAATTAAAAGCGCAATGGATTGCCGAATTGGACGAAATGCGCGACCGTATCAAAACCATGCGTCAAAAATTTGTAGACACGCTCAAAGAGTGTGGTGCAACGCAAGATTTTGATTTTATTGTGCAACAAAATGGCATGTTCTCGTTTAGCGGTTTAACGCCCGAGCAAGTGGATAGATTGCGCGATGAATTTGCGATTTATGCGGTGCGCTCTGGACGCATTAACGTGGCTGGGATTACCGAAGCGAATATTCGCTATTTGTGTGAAAGTATTGTGAAAGTACTGTAATCCAATCCATAAACATAACAAAGCAGCCTGCACTTTTTGTTGATTTAAAGTGCAGGCTGCTTTTTGGTTTACCGAATAATCCCACGCGATGAGGTTGCCAAAAAGTCGCGCAAAATTTGCAATTCGCTGTGTTGCTCGGCGTTTTGAGCGATTTGGGCTTTGGCTTCTTCCAGCGGTAAATCGCGCAGATAAATGTCTTTGTAGGCATTTTTGACGGTGGCGATTTGTTCGGCAGAAAAGCCGTTGCGGCGCATGCCTTCGCTGTTTAAGCCAGCAGGCTCGGCACGATAGCCCGATGCCATAAAATACGGCGGCACGTCTTTGTGTATGCCTGCAGCAAAGGCGGTCATGGCGTAGTTGCCGATGCGACAGAATTGGAACACCAGCGTGTAGCCGCCCAGCACGACATAATCGCCAATTTCAACATGTCCTGCCAAGCTGGAATTGTTGGCAAAAATGGTGTGATTGCCAACCACGCAATCGTGCGCCAAATGGCAATATGCCATAATCCAGTTGTCATCGCCCAAGCGTGTTTCGCCAATGCCTGTTACCGTGCCTGTGTTGAAGGTGGTGAACTCGCGAATGGTGTTGCCGTTGCCGATGATGAGTTTAGTGGGTTCATCGCGGTATTTTTTGTCTTGCGGCTGTGCGCCCAAGCTGGCGAATTGGAAAATTTTGTTGTCGCTGCCAATGGTGGTATGCCCGTCAATCACGACGTGCGGCCCGATGTCGGTGTTCGCGCCAATTTGCACGTTTGCGCCAATAATGCTGTATGCGCCCACTTTGACGCTGCTATCTAGTTCGGCTTTAGGGTCAATGATGGCGGTGGGGTGGATTAGAGTCATGACTGTCCTTTCGGGAGTTGGTTTTTGTACACGACAAAATGGATTGAGTCGTTATGTTGGATTACAACTATAGTGGATTAAATTTAGATTAGAACAAGGCGACAACGACCGCCGTGTACAGCTAGTACATAAGGGAGTTGGCAACGCTGTACTAATCTAAATTTAATTCACTATAAATCTACATAACGATATTTTTGTGCAGGCTGCTTTGATATATCACAAAAAAGCAGCCTGCACTTTTATGTGGTTTACACTTTACGTTTGGCGCACATAATCTCGGCTTCCACCGCCAATTCATCGCCCACAAACGCTTTGGCGGCGAATTTGCCAATGCCGCGTTTGCTTTGCAGCAGCTCAATTTGGAATGTGAGTTGGTCGCCTGGAATCACTTGGCGTTTGAATCGCGCGTTGTCAATGCCTGCAAAAAAGTAGATTTCATCGGGGTTGCGTCCGCCTTCGGTCAAAATTGCTAATGCGCCACACGCTTGCGCCATCGCTTCAATAATCAACACGCCTGGCATAACGGGGAAATCGGGGAAATGTCCTGTAAATTGCGGTTCGTTCATGCTCACGTTTTTAAGCGCGGTTAGACTTTTGCCGCTTTCAAACGCGGTGATTCTGTCCAACAGCATAAACGGATAGCGGTGTGGAATCAGTTTTTGAATGTCTTTGGCTTCAATCGGTAGTGTGATGTTCATGTGAATGTTCCTGTTGTTGAATAAGAGTTTGGTTTTGCTCCATGCGTTTCATGCGTTGATTGCGACGGCGAATCATCACCACCCAAAACATAAACACGGTGGGTAAAATCGTCCAAAAAACCAAGTAAATCAGCATTCTTGCTAAACTGGGCTGGGCGATGGAAAACATAAGCGTAACAAAAATATAGCCTATTGCCACAATGTGCCACATATTAGCTTTCCTGTTCGCTGCTTTGGGCAAGCTGTTTTTCCAAGGCTTTGATGCGTTTGTGCATTTCGTTTAAGTGATTGATATGCACGGCGTTTCGCGCCCATTCTTTGTAGGTTTGCATGGGGAAAATGCTGGCGTAATGCGTGCCACTTTCTTTAATGCTGTGCGTTACCAATGTGCCGCCGCCAATCGTGGTTTTGTCGGCAATCTCAATATGTCCAACTGTGCCAACGCCACCGCCAATCACGCAAAAACTGCCAATGCTGGTACTGCCCGAAATGCCTGTCATGGCAGCAATCACGGTGTGTTCACCCACTTTGCAGTTGTGTGCCAGTTGGATTTGGTTGTCGATTTTTGTGCCGCGCCCTACGGTGGTATCGCTCATCGCGCCGCGGTCTATGGTGGTGTTCGCGCCCACTTCCACGTCATCGCCCAGCGTAACCGCACCTGTTTGCGGAATTTTGAACCAACTGTCGCCTGCAAACGCCAAGCCAAAGCCGTCTGCGCCAATCACTGCGCCCGAATGAATTTCTACGCGCTTACCCAAAGTGCAGCCATAATAAACGGTTACATTGGGGTGCAACACGGTGTCATCGCCCAAAGTGCAATCGTGTTCAACCACGCTGTTTGCCAAAATGCGACAACGCTCGCCCAACACGGTGTTTGCGCCAATATAAACATTCGCGCCGATTTCGCAACTGGCTGGCACAGTGGCAGACGCTTCAATCACGGCGGTGGGGTGAACGCCTGCACAAGCAGCCTGCACAGGGTGGAACAATCGCGCCACTTGGGCAAAATACAAATACGCATCGGGCGCGATAATCAGATTACGGTCGGGAAATAAATCGGCATTTTTGGCGGACACGATAACCGCGCCTGCTTGGCTATCGCTCACTTCTTGCTTGTATTTTGGGTTTGCCAAAAACGTGATGTGTTGCGATTGGGCGCGAGCGGCTGGGGCAATCGCATCAACCGTAATATCTTGTCCACGCCATTCGCCGCCCAGTTTTGCCACGATTTGAGATAAAGTAAACACTTGAATTTTCCTTATATCGCAAAAGTGCAGGCTGCTTTTTTCGTACACAAAGCAGCCTGCACTTCAAAAACATTATTTCATTTGGTCGAGCAACTGAATCACGCGGTCGGTGATGTCGTATCTGCCATTCACAAACACCGCTTCTTGCACGATTAAATCAAACTTTTCGCTTTCGGCAATATTGTGAATAATGCTATTGGCATTGTTTTGCAACGCGGCAAATTCTTCGTTGCGGCGCAAGCTGTATTCTTCGGTTAAACGCATTGCTGCCACGCGGTATTTTTGTCCTGCTTCCAGCAATTTGGCTTCGGCTTCTTTTTGTGCCGTTGCACTTAATTTGCCCGATGCCACTTCTTGCTGCAATTTCAAACCTGCATCGCGCATATTGGACAACTCTTTTTGCTGTTGACCAAATTCGCGCTGCAAAGTCGCTTCAATGCGTTTGGCGGCTTGGGTTTCGGTATAAACGCGTTCGGGGTTTACATAGCCAAACTTCATTTCTGCCCAAGCTGGCGTTGCCAATAAAAAGCAGCCTGCAACAGTCGTCGCCTTCAATGCCGAAAAAATCGTGGTTTTCATGATTAAAACTTTCTTATGATGAGTTTATGAAAGTGCAGGCTGCTTTTTTATTTCACGCAACCTGCCCACTTTATCCAATATGATTAAAACACCGTACCCAACTGGAATTGGAAGCGTTGAATCAAATCGGTATCGCGCTTACGCAATGGATACGCATAGCTCAATTTGATTGGGCCCACAGGCGAAATCCAAGTTAGCGCACCACCTGCCGAATAGCGCAATTCTTCACGGAATGTTGAGCGATAGTCGGAAGAATAATAGCCATTTGAGCCATTTGGATTGCTGGCACTATAACGATTTGGATTATACGTTTTACCGTCCCACACGCTACCTGCATCGGCAAACAAGCTCAAACGCACGGTACGGCTGTCTTTAACACCTGGGAATGGGAACAGCAATTCGGCGTTCACATTTGCCGCAAATTTACCGCCATAGGTTTCGGTATCGCGAGAGCCGTCAATCGGGTCAATGTCGTACACTTTAGGGCCCAACGAACCACTTTCAAAGCCACGCACCGAACCCAAACCACCACCTGTTTGATTGAACATAAACGGTACTTCGCTGGTCTTGCCATAACGACCACTAATACCAAATTGTCCATTCAGCATCAAAGTAAACGCTTTGTTCAATGGGAAATACCACGTTTGTTGATGACCCAGTTGATAATATTGAATACCGCTACCCGGCAAAGCAACTTCGCCTGTTACATTGGCTTGATAGCCTTTGGTTGGCCAATACGCATCATCGGTGGTATTGCGATACCAGCTCAACAAACCTTTGTACAACCAGTTGCGCTCACCGTGTTGGTTCACAAAACGTTGATAGCGATACGGCGGATTATCACGTAATTTAACCTGCATATTTTCCACGCCTAAACCAATATTGACACGGTCATATTCCGTAATCGGAACACCCATTACCATTGTGCCGCCATAACGCAACATGCGGTAATTACGCGCACTGGTATTGAGTTTATAGGGCACATAATTTGAGCCAAACAGCGTGTAAGTCATGCTCACACCGTCTGGCGTGAAATATGGGTCGGTAAACGAAATATTGGCATTTTGGCGCACTTTACTGCGCGACACGCTCAACGATGCCGATTTGCCCGTACCAAACAAATTGTCTTGCGACACGCTACCCGAAATTACCAAACCATCGTCTTGCGACCAGCCTGCACTCGCATTCAAGCTACCTGTGGCGCGTTCTTTAACCGCTACCGACAAATCGACTTGCTGTTCGTTTTCAGGCACAACGGCAGATTGCATATTCACGTCTTCAAAATAGCCCAACTGGCGCAAGCGTTCCATAGAACGGTTGATTTTGGCTTGGTCAAACGTTGCGCCTTCCATTTGACGCAATTCGCGGCGAATCACTTCATCGCGGGTTTTGTTGTTGCCGCTCACGGTAATGTGGCGCACGGCAATGCGGTTACCTGGTGCAATTTGCACGGTAATATCCACAAAATTTTTGCCTTTGCCATTTTCAGCCAAGCGACGGTTGGCATCGGCGGTTACTTGCGCGTGGGCATAGCCTGCCGATTGCAATTCCAGTTTAATTTGCGCCAAAGCAGCCTGCAACGTTTCCATATTGCTCAAACGACCTTCTTTGAGTTTAGACAAATGGCGCGTTAAATTGTCCATTGACACGTCTTTGGAATCGCCCACAATATTGGCTTTACCCCAATGATAGCGTTCGCCTTCATAAACTTTAATGGTTACGCTTTCACTGGTTTTGTCTTCGGATAATTGACGCTGTAAGCCTTCTTCATCAACACGAAAATCAAAATAACCTTTGTCGTGATAAAACGCTTCCAAACGCGCTTTATCTTGGGCAAATTTTTCCCACGAGAACACGTCTGATTTGGTTGCCCACGAGAACAATGTGCCGTCTGTTAAGCTCACAACACGGCTCAAACGGAAGTCAGAGAAATTCTCGTTGCCTTCAAAGTTCAGCTCATCAACACGCGTGGTTTCGCCCTCTTTGATGTCAATGGTAATAGCAACACGGTTACGCGCCAATTCTTGAATTTCTGGCTTGATTTCTACGCTGTTTTTACCCTGTTCACGATACGCGCCATACAGAGCTTGTAAAGCACGTTGCAAGGCTTCTTGGCTAAAAAAATCGCCTTTCGCCAAGCCTGCCGATGCCAAAGCCTGAGCGGTATCAAATTTAGATTGCGTTTCAAATTCTGCTAATTTTTCGTCATGCGATTTTTCGCCGTTTCGCAGTACCAAATCGGCATCGCTGGCGGTGGTGCTGCCGCGCACTTGCGACATTTGTTTCAAAATCGCATCGTTGGGCAACACTTTTGCGCCACGAATGGTTAAATCGCTAATAATTGGGCGTTCTTTTACCGTGATGATGAGTTGCTCACCGTTTTGTTCCAACATCACGTTTTCATAAAAACCGCTGGCATACAAAGAGCGGATAATGTTTTCGCCCACAGTTTCAGTATAAATATCGCCCACTTTAATCGGCAACAAACTGCGAACAGTCGCTTCTGATGTGTGCTGTTCGCCCTCTATGCGAAAATCGCCCACAGTAAAATCTGCCCAAACGGGGCTTGCCATACCAACGGCAATAAGTGTTGCAACCAGTTTATTTAATTTCATGTTGTTATCCAAAAAATACACGAGTTATATCGTTAAAAAAAGCCAAAATCATCATGGTGAGCATGGCTGCCAAACCCAAACGCAAGCCCATGTCTTGCACGGCTTTGCTCAATGGGCGGCCGCGAATCCATTCGGCGGTATAGTAAACCAAATGTCCGCCATCTAAAACAGGAATCGGCAATAAATTCATCGCGCCCAAGCTAATGCTAACCAATGCCAAAAATTCAATATAGGGCTGCCAACCAATTTTGGCGGTTTCGCCTGCCACTTCGGCAATGGTTATCGGCCCTGATATGTGCGACAACGATGCGTTGCCTGTTACCAATTTGCCAAAAAAGGAAAATGTCATGCTGGTGTAGTCCACCATTTTTTGCCAACCCAGTTGCAAGGCGTGCAGGCTGCTTGGATAGTAGTGATGACGCACTTGTTTTGCCCACGCTTCGTCTGCGCCCACACCTACGCCGACACGTCCGACAATTTGGCTTTTATCGGGCAGTTCTACGGGTTCGGGCATGAGTTTGGTTTGCAAGGTTTGTTCGCCACGTTTGAAGCTAACCGATAAATTTGCGCCTGCGTTTTCGCGCACGATTTTTGTCCAGTCGTCCCAAGTTGGGGTAGCTGTACCGTTAATGGCGATGATTTGGTCGCCTTTTTGCAAGCCCGCTTTGGCGGCTGGGCTGTTTTCGCCCACGATGCCGATTTTTTCGCTGGATTTGAATGCGGATAAGCCCAAGCTGGCTTGTCGTTTGGCAATGGCTTCGGCTTCGGGTGTGCCTGCTGCATCAATGATGCGCTGTGCAGGCTGCTTTTGCGCGGTTTCTACATCTACCAACACTTTGCCTGCTTCTAAATCCAGTACGATTTGGGTTTGCACATCAGCAAAGGTTCGCACCACTTCGCCATTAACGCGCACAATTTGGTCGCCGACTTGAAAACCAGCCTGCGCAGCAAGGGTGTTGGGGTGAACCGTGCCAACAATCGGGCGAACTTCGTGTACACCGCCCAACACAAAGCTAACCCAATAGAGCAGCACCGCCAGCACTAAATTGGTTAAAGGCCCTGCGACAACGGTGGCGATACGTTTGAATGGGTGTTGTTTATCAAAGGCATAGGGCAAGTCTTCATCGCTGACATTGCCCTCGCGCGTATCCACCATTTTAACGTAGCCACCCAGCGGAATGGGCGCAAGACACCATTCTATGTTGCGCCAGCGTTTGGTGTAAAACGGCGTACCAAAGCCCACGGAAAAGCGCAAAACTTTGATGCCACACCAGCGCGCTACCAGCAAATGACCCAATTCGTGCAGGCTAACCAGTAGCAAAATGGCAATTAAAAAGGCGACTAGGGTTTGTAGAAAAGACAAGGTAACTCCAAGAATTTAGAAAAAGTGCAGGCTGCTTTGCCCATAAAAAACGGCAAGAATAACAGCTTTATTTGGTTTTGTGTATGATTATATAACAAGTTACGTCCATGCTATAATGTATGTAAATAAACTACACGCGGCGCAGCGTGTTTTTCGTATCCCTAATATCACAAAGCAGCCTGCACTTTGAATTCAACCAGAAAGACCACCATGACAAACAGTAAACCAAGTAAACAACGCAATAAAAAGCCCCTGCTGGCGATGACGATTATTTTTGCTGCCATTGGCGCAGGCTGGGCGGCTTTTCATTTTGGTTCGTGGCAGCATTTGGAAGAATCGGAAAATGCCTATGTAAACGGACACACAGTGCAAATTTCGGCGCAACTGCACGGCAGAGTCAGCCAAATTTTGGTGGACGACACCGACACGGTGCAAGCTGGACAAGTGCTACTCACATTGGATAACAACGATGCGACTTTGGCATTAGAAAAAGCCAAAAGTCAGCTCGTGTTGGCGGTGCGACAAAATGCGCGATTGAATTCGGGCATCAACGCGGCACAAGCGCAAGCGGCGGCACAAGCTGCCGAAGTCAAACGCGCCCAAGTTGCCGTACAAAAAGCCGAAGCCGATTGGAAACGCCGCGAGTCGTTACGTGGCAGCGATGCGGTGTCGGCAGAAGAACTCAGCCACGTTAAAGTTGCGCTAGACAATGCCAGAGCCACTTTGCAAGCGGCACAAGCGGCGGTGCAGGCGGCAAAAGCGCAAGAACAAGCCCAGCGCGATGCGGTTGGCAAAGATATTCCGTTGGAACAGCAACCCGAAGTCATGGCGGCGGCAAGCGCGTTTAAAGAAGCGTGGCTGGCGGTGCAGCGTACCCAAGTTCGTGCGCCTGTGTCGGGGCAAGTGGCAAAACGCAATGTGCAACTTGGGCAACAAATTGGGGCAGGTGCGCCGTTAATGGCGATTGTGCCAATGAACGATTTGTGGGTAGATGTCAATTTCAAGGAAACGCAGTTGGCAAAACTCAAAGCAGGGCAAGAAGTGGAATTGACTTCGGACTTTTATGGCAGCGATGTGAAATTTAAAGGCACAATTCAAGGCTTGTCGGCTGGCACGGGCAGCGCGTTTTCCTTGTTGCCTGCACAAAACGCCACAGGCAACTGGATTAAAGTGGTGCAACGCGTTCCAGTGCGTGTGCGCTTAAATCCACAAGAACTGGCTGCACACCCATTGCGAATTGGTTTATCTATGCACGCAACGGTGGACACGCGCAATCAATCGGGCGACAACATGACCAACGTAGCCAATCCAAAGCAGCCTGCACTTTCCGAAGACTTATCGCAAGCCGATAAATTGGTTGCCGACATCATCGCCAACAGCCGCTAAACGAGTGTTGCCATGACTGCTCAACCAAAATATTTAAGCGGATTGCCCTTGGTGCTGCTCACGGCGGCATTGGCGTTATCCGTGTTTATGGAAGTACTGGACACCACCATCGCCAACGTGGCATTGCCGCATATTTCGGGCGACTTGGGTGCAGCCACATCGCAAGGAACGTGGGTCATCACATCGTTTGCGGTTGCCAACGCCATTTCCGTGCCGCTTACAGGCTGGGTGGCGCGGCGTTTTGGCGAAGTGCGTTTGTTTTTAACCGCCGTGTTGATGTTTGTGATTACATCGTGGCTGTGTGGCATTGCGCCCAATTTGCCTTTGTTGATTTTATTTCGCACGCTGCAAGGTTTGTTCACAGGGCCGCTGATTCCGTTATCGCAAAGTCTATTGTTGGCAGCCTATCCGCCCCATCGCCGCCATTTGGCATTGGCATTTTGGGGCATGACCGTGATTACCGCGCCGATTCTTGGACCGATTATTGGCGGCTACATCAGCGATCGCATACATTGGGGCTGGATTTTCTTCATCAACATACCAATTGGCGCATTCGCCTTTTTGCTGTCGCGCCACTATTTGCGCGGACGCGAAACCGAAACCGTCAAAAATCCAATCGACACAGTTGGCTTGATTTTAATGGTGCTGGGCGTAGGCAGCCTGCAATTTGTGTTAGACCACGGGCGTGAAGTAGATTGGTTTTCGTCCAACGTGATTGTTACCGCGTCCGTTATCGCCTTTGTGGCTTTGTCCTACTTCATCATATGGGAGTTGGGGCGCGATAACCCGATTGTGGATTTAACGCTGTTCAAAGACCGCAATTTCACCGTTGGCACATTGTGTTTGAGCTTAGCATTTTTCTTGTATATGGGAACGGTGATGCTGTTGCCCATGTTGCTGCAAACCCAGCTTGGCTACACCGCCACATGGTCAGGGCTTGCCGTTGCTCCAGTCGGGATTATGCCCGTGTTGCTCGCCCCCATTATCGGCAAACTGGGCGACCGCTTGGATATGCGCTGGGTGGTAACATTCAGCTTTATTATGTATGCCATATGCTTTTGGTGGCGTTCCGAGCTAACCGCGCAAATTCATTTTTGGGGGATTGTGTTGCCGCAATTCTTTCTAGGCTTTGCCATGGGAACGTTCTTTTTGCCCTTATCGGCGATTACCTTGGCAGGCATGGAAGGACACCAAGTTGCCAGCGCAGGCAGCTTGTCCAACTTCTGTCGCGTGTTGGCAGGCGCAATGGGTTCGTCTTTGGCGATTACGCTGTGGGAAAAGCGCGAAGCCTTTCATCATGTGCGCCTAACCGAACACTTTACGCCATATAGCCCACAAGCCACCATGTTGCAGCAAATGCAAGCCGCAGGCATGACCGAAGCACAAAGCTACGGCATGGCAGCCATGCAAATCACCCAGCAAGGGTTTATTTTGTCGGCAGCCGAATTGTTTTATGTGTCGGCAGGCTTGTTTTTGTTTTTGATTGCATTGGTATGGCAAGCCAAGCCACCGTTTGGTGCGCCGACTGGTGGGCATTGAAAAAGCAGCCTGCACTTTCAATCCACAAAAAGTGCAGGCTGCTTTTTCCACAAAATCACTTGTCGCCAACACCCAAACACTTTACCATTCTTTCTTTTTTGCCAACTAGGTAACCCTATGACTAACGACATTCAAAAAACCGCCGAAAACAAAATGCAACGCTCACTAGAAGTATTGGGCGACAATCTATCCAAAGTCCGCACAGGTCGCGCCCACACAGGCTTGCTTGACCAAGTGTCGGTAGAATACTGGGGCAGCGAAGTGCCTATAAGCCAAGTTGCCAACGTAACCTTGCTGGACGCGCGTACCATTGGCGTAAAACCGTTTGAAAGCAACATGGCAAGCAAAATTGAAAAAGCCATTCGCGATTCCAATTTGGGTTTGAACCCTGCTGCGGTGGGCGATTTGATTCGCGTGCCCATGCCCATGCTGACCGAAGAACGCCGCAAAGACTTGATTAAAGTGGTGCGTGGCGAAGCAGAAGACGGACGCGTTTCTATCCGCAACGTGCGCCGCGATGCCAATGACCACATCAAAAAATTGTTGAAAGACAAAGAAATTTCGGAAGATGAAGCACGTCGTGGCGAAGAAGCCGTGCAAAAATTGACCGACAAATACATTGCCGATGTTGATAAAATGTTGGCAGCAAAAGAAGAAGATTTGATGGCAATTTAAGCCGTATTCGCAATATAGCGAATTAAATTCAAACTAGTACAGCGTTGCCAACTCCCTTATGTACTAGCTGTACACGGCGGTCGTTGTCGCCTTGTCCTAGTTTGAATTTAATCCACTATACAAAGCAGCCTGCACTTTATTGTAAACGAAAGTGCAGGCTGCTTTTTTCTATTGTTTAACCACATCAACAATCTGCTTGGCAATCCGCTCGCTCGCGCCCTGATGTTGCGCCACAAACGCCACACCCTGTTGCGCCAACGGCAAACATTCGCTCGGATTAGCCAACCAATCACGCGCCACACGAACCACTTCTGCCGCGCTAGCACATTGTTTTGCCGCGCCTGCCGCTATCGCCAAATCGCAAGCCGCCTGAAAATTATAAGTCGATTGCCCAAACAGCACAGGCTTGGCGCACGACATCGGCTCAATCACATTCTGGCAACCCGTGTCCACCAAACTGCCGCCCACAAACACCACATCTGCCGCCCCGTAATAGGCAAACATTTCGCCCATGCTATCGCCAATCCACACTTGCGTATCGGGCACAATCGCTTGATTTTCGCTGCGTTTTTGCGTACGCAAACCATATTGTTGCGCCAAAGTGCAGGCTGCTTCAAAACGCTCGGGGTGGCGTGGCACAATTATCAACAAATCTTCGGCTTGGCACACATTTTTCCATTCGCGCAACAGCAAATCGGCTTCATCAACGCCGTCTTTTTCACGTGTGCTGGCGGCTAAAAACACACGACGATTGCCCATTTTTTGGCGAAATTGTGCTGCCAATTCGTGCATGTGTTCGGGCGGTGCAATGTCAAATTTGGTGTTGCCACACACAATCGGCGCGGTTACGCCAATCTGTTCCAAGCGTTCTGCGTCTTCAATCGTTTGCGCGTAACAGACTGATAATTTGGATAAAGCTGGAGCAATCAAACCGTGAATTTTGGCATAGCCCGTTTGCGATTTTTCCGACAATCGCGCATTGGCTAAAAACAGCGGAATTTGCTCATCGTGGCAGCCTGCAATCAAGTTTACCCAAATTTCGGTTTCCATTAACACGCCAAACATCGGGCGATGCTCACGCAAAAATTGGTGTACCCAATCGGGGCGGTCATACGGCAAATAACGGCATTGCGCGTTGGGATAGAGCTGCTGGGCGGTGGCGCGTCCTGTGGGTGTCATTTGTGTTAAGAGCAAGGGCGCATCGGGAAAATGCTGTTGCAATGCCGAAATCAACGGCTGGGCTGCGCGGGTTTCGCCCACCGACACGGCGTGAATCCAAATCGCGTTTTGGGTAGGATTGGGATACGCTGCGCCAAAACGCTCGCCCCAATGCAGCAAATAATCGGGATTTTTTTGCGCTCGTTTACGCAAATAATGGCGAATAATCGGCGGCGCAACAAGCCATAATGCTGAATACAAAAATGACCACATAAACTTATTCCAAAAAAGCAACAATGCCTACGGCATACTCTTTTATACCCAAATCAAAGATTTGGACAAAAGAGCAAAGCAGCCTGCACAATCTAAAAACCGTGCAGGCTGCTTATTTTAGGGTTTAGCTAATTATTTAGCCACGCTAATTTTGCCGTTCATCATTGCGTAGTGACCTGGGAATGAGCAGTAGTATTCGTACGCTTCGCCAGCTGCCAATTTAGACACGTCAAATGTCAAAGTATCTTCTTCGCCGCCACCAATCAATTTGGTATGTGCAACCACGCGCTCATCGTTTGGTTTAACAAAGTTGTTTTCGATTTTAGCGGTTGCGCCGTCAGCCAAAACACCGTCTTTGTCAGACGTTTTGCTAACCACAACGTTATGTCCCATTGCCATAGCTGGCATTTTGCCAACGTGTTTCAACGTGATGCTGAACTGTTTGCAGCTTGCAGGTACGCTGATTTCTTTTGGATCAAATTTCATTGCGTCGTCGCTGGTAATCGCAGCAGCACATTCGCCTGCCGCAGCAGCTGGGGCAGCGGTTTCAGTGGCGGCTGGTGCAGCAGGTGCAGTTTCAGACGCAGCAGCAGGAGCGGCTTCAGCTGCCGCAGGGGCAGCTTCCGATGCAACTGGCGCAGTTTCAGATGCAGCAGGAGCAACCTCTGACGCAGCTGGTGCAGGAGCCACCGCAGGTGCTGCTGGTTTGTTGTCGCCACACGCTGCCAAAGACAAAGCCGCTGCTGCGATTAAAGACAAATACATTTTCATAATAAAATTCCTTATACATTAAAAACAATGGAGTCATCTTACAAGAAACAAAAATATTTACATAAATTTCTTGTTAAGAACTGTGAAATTATGCGCGGTTTTTAATACGCTGTCTTTGTTTTTTTGTTGATGTATGTGTAATTTTTTGTAAACCTATTGCTGATGCTGAATTAAATCGCGCAGAGCTTGTGCCAATTCTGGGTATTGTTCTACTTTTTGCGCGGTGCGTTCAAATGACGGCAACGCATCACTGGGGATACTGTGCGTTTTGTTACGCTCAGGCGATGGATTGCGCGGCTGGGTATAAACCCGAATGTGTCGCACCCAATCGCAATGCTGCTGAATTTGCGGCAACAACGCAGGCAACATCATTTTAAGGCGTGATGCTGCCATAGGAATATAGGCATGAATCACCAAATCGCTCTCTTCCACGCACACCACGCGGCAATGTTCGCGCAAATTGGGTGGCAGCAGGCGTTTAACCAGTTGGTCTAGCTGATTAAAATATTGTGCTTGACGCAATAGCCCTGTTAAATTGCCATCGGGCGCAAGAAGTTTGTCCAATTCCATTGTTATGTTGTCAGTGAAGTAAAAATTAATATTATAATGCGCGATTTCAAGTGCAGGCTGCTTTGAGAGTCAAACGGCTTGTTTTTTTATCAACTAGATACTAAGGAACAATTATGTGCGGTATCGTCGGCGCCATTCGTAGCGCAAACAACAATGTAGTGGATTTTTTAACAGACGGCTTAAAACGCTTGGAATATCGTGGTTACGATTCATCGGGCATCGCCGTATTGAACGACGACAAAATCAAGCGCGTTCGCCGCGTGGGTCGCGTTGCCAATATGGAAGACGCAGCCAAAGAAAAAGGCGTATTCGGGCAAATCGGCATTGGACACACGCGCTGGGCAACACACGGCGGCGTAACCGAACCGAACGCGCACCCCCACATTTCGGGCGGCAAAATCGCAGTTGTCCACAACGGCATTATTGAGAATTTTGAAGCGGAACGCGCTCGTTTGCAGGGTTTGGGCTACGAATTTGAATCGCAAACCGACACAGAAGTGATTTCCCACAGTGTTCGCCACGAATACGACCAAAACGGCGGCGATTTGTTTGCGGCGGTTCAGGCTGCCTGTAAACATTTCCACGGCGCGTATGCGATTGCCGTGATTGCCCAAGATAATCATGAAAATATGGTTGTGGCGCGTATGGGTTGTCCGTTGTTGGTGGCGTTGGGCGATAATGAGACGTTTATCGCGTCTGACGTGTCGGCTGTGATTGCATTCACACGCAAAATCAGCTACTTGGAGGACGGTGACATTGCGTTGTTGAACGCTGGCGATATCGTGAAACTGGTGGATAAGTCGGGCGAACAAGTGGAACGTGCGATTAAAAATTCTGAATTGTCGTTGGCTTCGTTGGAATTGGGCGCGTATAACCATTTCATGCAAAAAGAAATTCACGAACAACCACGCGCTGTGGCGGATACCGCAGAAGTGTTTTTGGACGGCGGTTTTATTCCTGAAAATTTTGGTGCGAACGCGAAACAAGTTTTTGAAGACATTGACAGCATTAAAATTTTGGCGTGTGGCACGTCTTACTACGCAGCTTTGACGGGCAAATATTGGCTGGAAAGCGTGGCGCGGATTCCGTGCAATGTGGAAATCGCCAGCGAATACCGTTACCGCGATGTGATTGCCAATCCAAAACAACTGATTATCACGATTTCGCAATCGGGCGAGACTTTGGACACAATGGAAGCGTTGAAATTCGCGCAATCGTTGGGGCATGAACACAGCTTGTCTATTTGTAATGTGATGGAATCGGCGTTACCGCGCAATAGTGAGCTGGTGTTGTACACTCGCGCGGGGGCGGAAATTGGCGTGGCTTCTACCAAAGCATTTACGACACAACTGGTTGTATTATTTGGCTTATCGGTAACTTTGGGACGTTTGCGCGGCAAGGTTTCGGACGAGCAATTAGCAAGTTATACACAAGAATTGCGCGAACTTTCAGGCAGCATTCAACACGCCTTGAACCTTGAACCGCAAATCGCAGCTTGGGCACAAAAGTTTGCCAAAAAACCGAGCGCGTTGTTCTTGGGTCGCGGCATTCACTACCCAATCGCATTGGAAGGCGCGTTGAAATTGAAAGAAATCACTTATATCCATGCAGAAGCCTATCCTGCTGGCGAATTGAAACACGGCCCGTTGGCTTTGGTGGACGAAAATATGCCTGTGGTGGTCATCGCGCCAAAAGACGGTTTGCTGGACAAAGTCAAAGCAAATATGCAAGAAGTGTCGGCGCGTGGTGGCGAGCTGTTTGTGTTTACCGATTTGGATAGCGAATACGAAAGCGATGCCGACAATATTCATGTGATTCGCACACCGCGTCATATTGGCACGTTGTCGCCGATTATTCACACGATTCCTGTGCAACTGTTGTCGTATCACTCGGCATTGGCGCGTGGCACGGATGTGGACAAACCGCGCAATTTGGCGAAATCGGTTACGGTGGAATAAGCGTATCAACTTAAAAAGCAGCCTGCACTTTTCATAAACAGAAAGTGCAGGCTGCTTTGCCCTATTTTTGGCAACAATCAAAATACTTCTGCATCACCATCAAGCTAACAATGCGTTCCAATTTGGCATCAAAAAACGGCTGCATCCATTGTTGCGCTTGCTGAACGATTTTTTCGGCAGCTTGCGGATTGGCTTTGTAAAAACGCAATTTTTCGTCCAAGTCCGAATAATCGTCTTCCAAACCAATGTAATGCACTTCGGGCTGCAATCGCCCTTCCATGAGCCATGTTTCGTATTTGGGGTGCGTCATCAAACACACCGATTGCGATGCCATTATCCATTTGAGATTGGTGGCGACATCGTTGCCCTCTATGCTCAATATGTATTTGTAGCGCAACTGCTCTGGCACGCTCATATAGGAGCGATGATACGGCTGATTTTGCGATTTACGATGCACGCAACCGACATCGCACAAAGGGTGGTTGTGGTATTGCTGCACAAATTTCAATCGCCATGGTTGATGCGCCGCCCCACGCCACACCAGCTGATTGCGCTTTTGGGAAAATGTGAGCGCGTCTGGGTACACATAAAAATGCCGAAAGCTGTCTAATTTGAGCAAAACGGAATGTTGATTGTCGTCTTGAATCGGTCGACTTTTGACAAATGCAGGCTGCTTTGGCACATGAATCACATCGCCAAACTCGCAATCAAACGCATAATCGGCTGGAAAATAGCGCACCAAATCGGCAAGGTCATAAAAATAGCTGGAATTCCAATCGGGGCAGCGATGGTATGCGCCAACGGTTTCTTGTGGTGCGTGGGTCAAAGCGGTGTTGAGCGATAGTTTGTTGTAGTAATCCACGCGGCTTTGAACGTGTTGTTGCTGTTCGGCTGGCAGCAGGCGAAATTCACGCAAAGCAGCCTGCACGTCTTTCTCTTTAAGTGCATAGGGCAACACGCCTAAATGTATGTGGCGCAAGTAAAACGAGAGTTTGTGCAAACGGCGGTGGAGGTCGTTCATCGTATTTTCCTTTGCGTGATTTAAAAAGCAGCCTGCATTTTCTGTTTACAAAAAGTGCAGGCTGCTTTTTATTCTAATACCAATTCAGAAAAGTAAGCTAACAAGGCGACAATGTCCGCCGTGTACGACAAATACATAAGGACGTTGGCAACGCGGTTAGATTAGTTTTATGGATTGGTATGGTATTAGTTGTGTACCAACGTACCTTCATCTGCGCCCAAAATCACGTTTTTGAGTGCGCCTTCTTTGTTGATGCCAAACACCACAATATTCAAATTGCGCTCGCGGCACAAGGTAAACGCAGTCGCGTCCATCACTTTTAAGTTTTTCTCAATCGCTTCATCAAAAGTAACGGTTTGATAGCGAGTCGCGCTTGGGTCTTTTTTCGGGTCGGCGGTGTAGATGCCGTCCACATTGGTCGCTTTGAGCATCACATCACAACACATTTCTGCGCCACGCAACGCCGCTGCCGTGTCGGTTGTGAAGAATGGATTGCCCGTACCTGCGGCAAAAATCACGATTTTATTTTCTTCCAAATACTGAATCGCTTTGGGACGCGTATAAGTTTCGGCGATTTGCTGCATGGCAAGTGCCGATTGCACACGCGCTTTTGCACCAATGCTTTCCAACGCTTCTTTAAGTGCCAGCGCATTCATCACGGTTGCCAGCATGCCCATGTAATCGGCAGTGGCTCTGTCCATATTGCCAGCTTGTGCCGACACGCCGCGGAAAATGTTGCCGCCGCCCACTACAATGGTGACTTCTACGCCTAAATCGGAAATTTCTTTCACTTGGCGCACGGTTTGCATAATCGTGTCGCGGTTGATACCGAATGGGTCGTTGCCCATTAGCGATTCGCCCGATAATTTTAGTAACACACGTTTGTATTTGATATTGCTCATTTGGAGTACCTTTACTTGGAGAAAACCGCGCGGATTATACGCCTAATCGTGGATTATCTTCAAACTAGTACTGCGTTGCCAACGCCCTTATGTACTAGATGTACACGGCGGGCGTTGTCGCCTTGTCCTAGTTTGAATCTAATCCACGATATATTTCGCAAGCAGCCTGCATTTTCTATCAAACAAATAAGGCAAGATTGATTGTTTTGCCCCAAAACACACTCAAGCAGCCTGCACTTGCTATAATGCGCGTTTTTTCCAATCCCGAAAGCCCAATATGAACACCAGCAGCACACAAGGCATTCCGCCGCATCACATCGTGCCACATCACGTTGCCATCATCATGGACGGCAATGGGCGTTGGGCAAAAAAACGCTTTTTACCGCGTGTGATGGGACACAAAAAAGGCTTGGACGTGTTGGAAGAACAATGCCGTATTTGCAATAAAGCTGGCGTTAAGTTTTTGACTGTGTTTGCTTTTTCAACCGAAAACTGGCGTAGACCTGCCGAAGAAGTCTCGTTTTTAATGGGCTTATTCTTGACCGCGCTGCAAAAGAAAATCGTCAATATGCACAAAAACAATATGCGCTTGCGTGTGATTGGCGATAGAACGCGCTTTAATGCCGAAATCCAACGCAGCATTGACAAAGCCGAACAGCTCACCGCGCAAAACACAGGACTAACGCTAACCATTGCCGCCGATTATGGCGGACGTTGGGACATTTTGCAGGCGGCAAACGCGCTCATTGCCGAAGGCAAAACGCACATTAGCGAAAGCGATTTAGCCAGCAAATTGATGTTGGGCGACGCACCCGAACCCGATTTATTTATTCGCACAGGCGGCGAAACGCGCATTAGCAATTTTATGTTGTGGCAAATGGCGTATGCCGAATTTTATTTTACCGATGTGCTGTGGCCTGACTTCAACGAAAGCGATATGCACCAAGCCTTGCTGTCGTTCACGCAACGCGAACGCCGCTTTGGTCGCACGTCCGAACAGTTGCCTGCCGAACAACAACGCTCGGCATAAAAAGCAGCCTGCACTTTTTATTACCAATCACACAAATTATTTATTCCAATCAATCATCATGCTAAAACAAAGAATCTTAACCGCGCTGGTTTTAATCCCACTCATGCTGCTGATGCTATTTGGCGCAGGCAACGTATTGTGGGCGATGTTCACCGCGCTCATCACACTGGTCGCCTTGTGGGAATACAGCCGCTTGGCAGGTTTTTCTATCGCCCAACAAACCCCATATTTGAGTGGCACAGCCTTATTTTTATTGCTGGCGTATTCAGGCGGCTGGCAGTTGCCCTCGTGGTTTTGGGGCGTGATTTTGCTGTTTTGGTTGGTTGTGATGCCAGCTTGGTTGCAACAAAAATGGCGCGTTCAAGCCAACGCACGTGGCATGGCTGTTGGCTGGTTGCTCATGTTGCCGTTTTGGTTTGCCTTGATTAGTTTGCGCGAAAGCCACGGCGCAGGCAGCCTGCTCGCGCTGATGGCATTGGTTTGGATTGCCGACACCGCCGCCTATTTTGCAGGACGCGCATTGGGTAAACGCAAACTCTCCCCTGTGTTAAGCCCGAAAAAAAGCTGGGAAGGTGCGTATGGCGGATTGACAGCCGTGTTGCTTTACGCCTTGTGGACGCGCAGTGCAGGCTGGTTGTTTGCCGATTTAGGCGTACTAACCACTTTGATTGCAGCCTGCATTTTGACTTTTGTGAGCATTGGTGGCGACTTGCTAGAAAGCTGGCTCAAACGCGCAGTCGGCATAAAAGACAGCAGCCAGTTGTTGCCAGGACACGGCGGCGTGTTTGACCGTATCGACAGCCTAATCGCTGCTGTGAGCGTATATGCCGCCGTACAAATTTTGTGTGCCTAATACAAAATAATTTGAATAAATCAAAGCTATTATTCTAAAATAGCCCCTTTAAACCGAACAAATACGATGCAGCTAGCCTGCCCCAATGATAGAGAGGGAAAAATCATCATGAGTAAAGACTCACGTAAAAATACCTATACCCGTATTGTAGAAAGCAGTTTGCAACTGTTCAACGAACACGGCGAGCGCAACATCAGCACCAACCACATCGCCAACCATTTGAACATTAGCCCAGGCAATTTGTATTACCACTTTGCCAACAAAGACGAAATTATTGTGCAACTGTTCAAGCAATACAGCCGTGACTTATTGGATTATTTGACACACACCACCCTACCCATCAACATGAGTCAAACGACCGAATACATGGCTGGCGTGTATGATGTGATGTGGAATTATCGCTTCTTATTTAGCGATGTAAACACCCTACTCACACGCAGTGCCGAATTATTGGGCGCACACAACGATTTTACGCACGAAAAAGTATCGCCTTTAACCGTAAAATTGCTGACCAAATTACAAGATAATCAAATCATTACCATTGACGAAGTCGGCATACACGACTTGGCAATTAATATGTGGCTCACCACCAAATATTGGTTTGACTTTGACCGCAGTTTAACCAAAAACAACACACTAGACGAACGCACCAAATTACGCGGTATCTATCGCACATTAAGCCTGATTCGCCCCTATATTCGTGCCGACCATTTGGCAGAATTTGACAAACAAATGGTTAATTTTAAATAAACCAAAAAAGCAGCCTGCACTTTGTTTGCGACAAAAATGCAGGCTGCTTTGCTTATCCCAACAAAGGAAAATACCATGAACTTCCCACCACGCCACGCCCCAACCACCCGATTGCGCCGTATGCGCCGCGATGATTTTTCACGCCGTTTAATACGTGAAAATATTTTAACGCCCAACGATTTGATTTACCCCGTTTTCGTGTTGGAAGGGCAAAACCAAGAACAAGAAATCGCGTCCATGCCCAAAATCAAACGTCAAAGCGTGGATCTGCTGCTCAAAACCGCAGAACGCGCTTGCAAATTGGGTATCCCAATGCTTGCCCTATTCCCCGTTGTAACGCAAAACAAAACCATCGATGCGCGTGAAGCCTACAATCCAGACGGATTGGTGCAAACCGCAGTTCGCGCCTTGCGAAAAGAGTTTCCCGAATTAGGCATTATGACCGATGTCGCGCTAGACCCCTACACTTTGAGCGGACAAGACGGTTTGACAGACGAAACAGGCTATGTGTTGAACGATGAAACGATTGAAGTGCTGGTCAAACAAGCGTTGAGCCACGCCGAAGCAGGCGCACAAGTGGTCGCCCCGTCCGACATGATGGACGGACGCATTGGCGCAATCCGTCAGGCTTTGGAAGCCAACGGACACATTCACACGCGCATTATGGCGTATTCGGCAAAATACGCATCGGCGTTTTATGGCCCATTCCGAGACGCAGTCGGCAGCGCAGGCAATTTGGGCAAATCCACCAAAGACCAATATCAGCAAGACCCAGCCAACTCCAACGAAGCCTTGCACGAAGTCGCATTGGACATTCAAGAAGGCGCGGACATGGTGATGGTGAAACCAGGTATGCCGTATTTGGACGTGGTGCGCCGCGTTAAAGACGAATTTGGTGTGCCGACTTTTGCCTATCAAGTGTCGGGCGAATACGCGATGTTGCAGGCTGCTATTCAAAATGGCTGGCTGGACGGCGACAAAGTGATTTTAGAAAGCCTGTTGGCATTTAAACGCGCTGGCGCAGACGGTATTTTGACGTATTTTGCGATGGAAGCGGCGGAATTGTTACGCGCGAAGTAAATCGCACAAATAAATAAAAAGCAGCCTGAAACCTTTGCAAAACTACCATGCCGTAATTCCTGCGTAGGCAGGAATCCAACGGGAAATGTAGGCAACTTAAAATAAATCCAAATAACTGAATAAGTTAGATGGATTCCCGCCTACGCGGAAATGACGACCATTGTCAAATTTTAGATACATTTGCGTTTTGCAAAGGTGTCAGCCTGCACTTTTTGTTGATTTAAAGTGCAGGCTGCTTTTAATTAAAATTTAATTCAGTTTAATACTATTTTTTATTAGCTATAATTTGCTCATTTAATTCGTAATAATCTTTTAGCAACTCACTATAATAAGAAAAATTCTTTCTCATAACTTCATTAGGTAACTCATTAAAAAAAACTTGTTCAATAGGTAAAAGCATACCAAAAGTAGGAAATACGTTATGTGGGTTATTTTTTTCAGTAAATATAGAATATAACCATATATAAATATTATTTCTCTGAAAAATACCATCTTGCAATATATCTGTTATTCCCATATATGAAAATAGTTGTTGTGCTTGTATTCTATCTGAATCACTACCTATATTAAATGAAATAAAAATTTTAGATTTAGTATTATTAATAATACTTTTTATGAAAAATGGTAATTGTAAGTCAGTATTCTGTAAAATAGAGCATGTGGATTTATAAGTCGACCACAAACTAATATCAATTTGCGGATTAGATGCAATAGAAATAGAATTTAAAAAATAACTACTTACACATATTGCAGCTGTCCCACCTGTTGATGAGCCAAAAAATCTTAAATTAGAACTATTGATATTTTGATTTTGTATATACTCAGTTAAAAGTTGAGCAATTAGTTGATAATAAGTTTTTTCACCTGTTCCCAAATACCAACCATCTTGAATACCCTTATTATAATAATAAGATGGATCTTCAAAAATAAGGCATTCTCCCTGAAATTTACCTTTTGCCCATGAAACTCTATCAAATGTTGGATAAGCTAGATTATTTTTTCTTCTTGGACCACCTGCGGAAAATAAAATCCAAAGAACTCTACTATTTTTATTCTTGGCGGGCGAATAGAAAATGGGCAATTCGATATTTTCTATTTGAACAAAATTTACACCCTCTTTTAATACAACCATTTGATTTTATTCCTTATAAAATTAAAAGCCATGTTTAATACCAGTATTAAACATGGCTCAACTATGATATCTAGTGTTTAACGTTTAGCCAATTTTGATGCAGCTTTCAATAAAATATTAGGAGAATCAGCTAAAAATTGTTTAGGACTTTTTTTCCATTTGTTTGCTTTCTTTTCTCCAGCTAAAACATAAACTAGCCTTTCTAAAGGCGTACTAAATTGCTCATTATTCACAACTGCTTGTACCTGTTGTTCATTGGATTGCGACTTATAATTCAGGGCTTCATTCCAAAGTGAAATATATTTTCCGCTAGAAGAGAAAATTGCTTTATCTTTCCAGCCTGAAAAGTTATTTTCAAAATACACTTCGTCCCAAATAAAACGATCTATATCCGCAGGGTTTTTGAAATGCTTATTCAAAATCATACTACTAACCACAGGATTTAATTTAAAAATATCGTAATCAGTATCGCGTGCCGCACAATATTCGCGTACAAAATCCAACGCTCCTTGTTGTACATCAGTAACCATACGCTTTTTAGCATCTAACATGCTGGAATCTTCTTCCATAAAAATAGGTGTTACTTGCCCATTCTCTTCTCTAAATTTTACAAATTGTTGCTGGTCTGAACTAAATAAAGTTTCCAATAATGGTACATGACTATGCAGATTATACTTCTCTACAATAAAAGGTAAAGAATCAAGTAAATAACCACGTACATTTAATCCATAAGGAATTTGATAAATATCTTGAGAAGATTTAACCGATAAAATATTGTATGCTACAACATCAGATTGAGTGAGCTCACGATAACAGTAAGGGATAGTCCCTGTATGTCCTAAATCAACCAAACCTAATTTTTCATTTTTAAAATCAGCCAAATAATCTAATAATAATCTTTTTTCCTCACTTGCATTAGCCAATATTTCTGTACGAATAGTTTCAATAATTCGATTGATGACTATTAAACCTTCGGCATTTAATTGAACTTTTTCATTTAAATTAAAATCTTTTAATTTATATTCAATTTCTTTGGTAATTTCCAGTCCAAGCCTATGCTCAATAAATACTCGCAATGTGCTGTGGAAATTAGATGAAAACACAAAATTCCAAGATTTGTCCGATGCTAATAATGGAATATTAAATGCACGACGCGATGCTAAAATATAATTTGATTTAGGGACATCTGTTCTATTTTCAGTAACAATATCCCATGCTTGTTTAATAATAAACCCATCTCTCGCTAAAAAAAGCAATCTATCTACTTTGTCTTGTTTTGCCGATGAAATCAACCAATCACAAGTTGCCAATAATAAAGGTCCCAAAGCAGAATAACCAAGATTATAAGCACTACCATTAAACAATGATTCTGGATTTAAATATGCTTTTGGTGTAACTGCATCATAAAATTTATGTGTAATTAATGAAGTCATTAGACTTACACCTAAATCAAATGAAATATTTTCTAAATAAGGATGAAATGAATCCTTAATCGGTGGATGTTTAGCAACCAGCTTATGTACATTTTCAATATAAATGGCATTCAAACCATTTTCTCGTGCGCTTTTTACATCTGCATGAAAATTATCGCCAATATGCAAAATTCTTTGCGCTTGACCTGTTTCATTTCGTACCTTTTCTTTCAATACTTCAAATAAAGCCCCATTTCCTTTTGTGGCAGCATAATCACCAGAGACTAATAAATTACTATCTACTGTATAACCACATTTAGTTAGTAATTGAGCAATAACATTCGTTGGTAAATACATATCTGATACAAAATACACTTTTTTCCCTTTGGATAAAGCATATTGGTAGATGTTGAACATCTCTTCGCGTGGAACAGTAAATTTAAGCTCTGCTGCAATTTCCTCTTCTTTAATTTTTTGCAATTCTGCCTTACTTAATTGTAGCATTTGCCCCAGCCGTTCATAAATGGCATCAATGCTAATGTCATCTAATCCTGAATCTTTTCTTGCCGATAATTCTGCAGCTTGTCGAATAGGCATAAAACGTTGCGGATATAAAGTAATTCCATGTTTTCTTGCTGCTTGAATAGCAATATAGAAAAAAATATCTCGTGGGGTAAATACATTGCGTGTGATTAATGTATCAAAAACATCAAATGAAATAATTGGAAATTTTTCAATTTCAGTCATCAACATTGAAGTAATATCTTGCATTATCTTTGCTCCAAAATAGTATATGAGTAGTAGGCATTTAAAATATCACGAACTTGATTATTCTTATTAAAAATAAATTTTTTATTCGTTATATTTTTAACTTCTAAATTAAATAAGTTATTCCAAAATTGTGGGGAAAATATGATTTTATCAACAGAATATGAATCACTTGTCTTAATATCACAAACAGGTTTATTAAAAAATAAAACATTTTTATTAAAATAATATGCTTCAGAACAAACAGAAGAACTGATCGCTGCAACCAAAGATAAGTTTTTTGATGAAAGCACAGAATAGGCATTGGCTTCAATCATATTGATTCTTCCAAATGATTGAATATATTGGTTTATTTGCGTATTATTTTTTTCTAACGGATGAGCAATAAAATATATATTCCTAAATTTTTGACATAAAAAATCAATATCTTTTCTATAGTGCTGCAAAGTTAATCTTTTATTATTTGTGCGCAAAGTTTTGTCGTTACTGGTCTGTCCAAAAATCACACAAGATTCTGGTGGTAAATCATATACTTTCTTTTTATTTAACAAAGAAATTCTAACAAATTCGGCATTAATATAAAAACTAGATTCATCAATTTCATAATGCTTTAATTTTTTTTCCAAATTCTTATTATTACTTTGAATTAGAAAAATTTCATCTTCCATATATCGAATTGGATGCAACCAAATATTGATATATGTAATACCTTTTGCATTCAAAATATCTGTTGTTAATTTTTGCAATTCCCAACCAATAATTACATTATTGACATCAAAAAAATTATCAAAATAATCTAATGATTCTTTTGTTATTTCTTCAAAATCTACTAATCTAGAATGACTTTCGTTATAACTCATACCAGACTTCATGAAAAAAATATCGCGATTAAATCTACTTATTTTAGAAGTAAAGTCAGTAGGATAAATTTTTGCTTCAAGCCCTATACAAGATAACGTTACTTTTAGTAAAGATAAAATTCTGTCTGCATGCCAATACAAAGCCTCAACAGGTTCTGCTAAAAAATCTACCGTAAGAACGGTATGTTTTTTGAATTTATTTTCCACTACTATATTTTCCTTTAAATAAAATTTAAATCTATCTTATTTTAAAAATAAGCAACGTAATGCGGATATTAAATTAATATATAAAATATCCGCATCTTATATATTTACTTATCCAACTTCGGAATCACCGAACCTTCACCCAGTTGTACCAAACCCGTTTGCGCGTAAATGCCCAATTTGGTGCGCGTGTCGGAAATATCCAAATTACGCATCGTTAATTGTCCAATGCGGTCAAGCGGTGTAAACGCTGCATTTTCTACTTTTTCCATAGATAAACGCTCTGGTGCATAAGTCAAGTTTGGTGATTCGGTGTTCAAGATTGAGTAATCGTTGCCACGGCGCAATTCCAAAGTTACTTCGCCTGTAATCGCTTTTGCTACCCAGCGTTGCGCGGTTTCACGCAACATCAAGGCTTGCGAATCAAACCAACGACCTTGATACAGCAAACGTCCCAAGCGCAAACCGTTGATGCGGTATTGCTCAATCGTGTCTTCATTATGAATGCCTGTTACCAAACGCTCGTACGCAATGTGGAACAACGCCATCGCTGGGGCTTCGTAAATACCGCGTGATTTCGCTTCAATAATACGGTTTTCAATTTGGTCTGACATACCCAAACCATGACGACCGCCAATTTTGTTGGTTTCCAAGAACAAATCCACAGGGTTGGCAAATTCCACACCATTCAATGCAACAGGTACACCTTCTTCAAAACGCACGGTAACGACTTCGGGCTTAATTTCCACGCTTTCGTCCCAAAATGCTACACCCATGATTGGCTTCACAATTTTGATACCAGAGTTCAAAAATTCCAAATCTTTCGCTTCGTGCGTTGCACCGAGCATATTGCTGTCGGTTGAATACGCTTTTTCAACAGACATTTTGTAGTCAAAACCGTTGGCAATCAAAAATTCTGACATTTCTTGGCGACCGCCCAATTCGTCAATAAATTGTTGGTCAAGCCATGGTTTGTAGATTTTCAGGGCTGGATTGGTTAGCAAACCGTAGCGGTAGAAACGTTCAATATCGTTGCCTTTGTAGGTGCTGCCGTCGCCCCAAATGTTTACGTCATCTTGCTTCATCGCGGCAACCAGCATTGTGCCAGTAACGGCGCGACCCAATGGCGTGGTGTTGAAATACGGCATACCGCCTGTTGAAACGTGGAACGCGCCACATTGAATCGCAGCGATGCCTTCGTGCGCCAACTGGCTGCGACAGTCAATCAAACGCGCCACTTCTGCGCCGTATTGTTTGGCTTTTTCGGGAATGGCGTTGTAGTCGTCTTCGTCTGGCTGACCCAAGTTTGCGGTGTAGGCGTAAGGATTCGCGCCTTTCAGTTTCATCCACAACAATGCGGCTGACGTATCCAAACCGCCCGAGAAGGCGATGCCGACTTTTTGTCCAATGGGTAAATTTTGTAAAATGGTGGCGTTGCTCATGTCTGCGTCCTAGTCAATGATTAAATAAAAGAACGTGCGAATTATAAACGATTTTGCACCAAAGCAGCCTGCATTTTTTAGCGAAAAAACTGTCCACAACAGGCTTTGAATTTACGCGCCGAACCGCAAATGCAGGCTGCTTTGAAGCTCGGCAGCGGAACGGTTGGGTCAATAAAACACCAACGCCCGTTTTGTTGTACAAATGCCGAACATTCGTGATGCTGCTGCGTTTGTCCGTTTTCGGCAAAATGGGCGATAAATTCCACTTGCGCGTGATGCGGTTTGATGTGGGCAATGTGCTGCAACACGTCCAAACCCAGCCATGTGGCTTGCTCCGACCACGCGGCAATGCTGGCGGTGTCCAGCAGATGTTGTTGCACTGGCACGGTTGTTTGCACAATGTAAGCGATGTTTTGTGTGGCATAGGCGGCATAGCGCGAACGCATCAGTTGCTCGGCAGTTTGCGCGTGGGCGTGTTGGCGATGTAGGGGCGCACAGCATTGTTCGTAGGGTAAGGACGATCGGCAGGGGCAAGCGGTGTTCATGGTGTTTGGGTGTGATGAAATGGTGCCATTATAGTGCAAAGTGCAGGCTGCTTTTTCTGTTTTATCAAAGCAGGCTGACACTTTTGCAAAACCCCAGATTTGAGTGCAGTTCAAAGTGATAGCATCGCAGAACGCGCAGATAATATTGAAATATTTTCAAGCGTTCGAGAAGCGCATCACGAAGAAGTGCGCCAAAGATGGGGTTTTGCAAAGGTCTCAGCCTGCACTTTTGGTTATAATCACGTCATTTAATCCACCGAAAGAAAACCATGCATTCCCTACACAAGATTTTATGGCTAGGCATAGGGGCTAATGACATTTTAGCTATAATTTCAACCAAATCAAAGCACAAGCTAATGACACGGTACTTTCATAATTACGTTTTAATTTATCGTACCGTGTTGCCAGCGCACGAAAATGCTTTAATCGTGCAAAAGCATTTTCTACCAAGTGCCTGATTTTATATAAATACCAATCTGTGTCCACATTAAGATGTTCTCTATTTTTCTTATATGGAATATTGGCTTTACTTTGTTTAGAATGAATTAACCGACGAAAAGTATCACTGTCAAAACCTCTATCAGCACACACGGTTTCATTATCACTTAAGTCCAATTGTGCCAATAAATCAGGCGCAACAACAATCTCATTTACATTACCAGCTGTAATCATAAATTCAATTGGATTACCACAAGCATCAACCGCTAAATGAATTTTAGACGTATGACCTCCGATACTCTTACCGACAGCTTGATGCACAATGGATTTTTTACCCATGCCGTGTTGATGAACACGGATATGGCTACCGTCCATAAAGACCCATTCTATATCGGGTGTATCTGCCAAATGTTTAAATAATTTGGTAAAAATACCGCGTTTAGACCAGTGATTGAAACTTTGGTAAAGGCTGTTTGCTTTACCAAAATAACTAGGTATATCAGCCCATTGGCAGCCTGTACGTAAGCGAAACAGGATACCTTCTACTGTTTTGCGTAAATTTTTCTTGCGATAAATGCCAAGCTGTTTCAAAATAGGTAACAGTCTTGACCATGTTTCATTTGTAAGCGTGTTTCGGGACATGGCAAAGGTTTAGGATGGTTGTGTGGAAACAATATCTTAAATCCTTTGCCTCTTCTTTTGAATTGTCAATAGCCCCTAAGCTGTTTGACCCTGCACACCAGCTTGGCGCAAACCGTGCAACACACACTAAACAACGGCTTAAACGTGATTATTGAAGAAGACCACCGCGCCCCAGTCGTCCACCTAGCTGTGATACAAAGTCGGCAGCATGGACGAGCAAGCAGGTAAAACAGGTTTGAGCCACGCGCTAGAACACATTTGCTGATTGTGGGCGATGTAGATTCCGCGCAAACACTCAAATGGGTGCAGTAATATTTTGGCAATTTAGCCAGCAAAAAGCAGCCTGCACGCTCCGACAACACGGAAATCATGCAGCGCGACACATCGCCCGTATCCATCACAGGCAAAACCAAACAGCCAATTATGATGCTCGCCTATCGCGTGCCACATTTACAGAAAATGGACGGCACCCTGCCCTACGCGCTAGACGTGTTAAGTACGGTGCTAGACGGACACAGTGCGGCACGGTTGAGCAAAAATTTGGTGCGCGGCAGCCTGATGGGAACGTTGCACAATATTGGTTTTTCGTATCGCGATGAAGCAGAAATCCGCCGCCGATTGAGCGAAATCACACCGCAACAAGTGCAGGCTGCCGCACAATTTTTGCAGCAGCAAAACGCGATTTATGTAGAAATGTTGCCAGAGAAATAATCTGCACACGAAAAGCAGCCTGCACTTTTTGTTGATTTAAAGTGCAGGCTGCTTTGTTATTTTTGCGCGATTTTTTTCGCTTCCGTTTTCGCCAAATAGCCAAACGCAAAAATTGCCGCGCCAAAATATGTCAGCGCGTACACCAGCAACAGCAACACAGCCAGCCACCACATTTCAGCGATAACTTTTGCCCATTGCCGTGCTTGGTCTATGCCGTGTGCATACGCATACGACAGCGCGAACACCACCGCTAACAACAAAATGCCCAACACCGCGCTCATGGTGCAACGTTTTGCCAAATAATATTGCTCTTGGCGCATGGGCGCACGGCGTTCTTTTTTGACGAAGTATAAGGCGGTAAACGAAACGGCAGCCAGCATCAACGCGCCAGCCGCCGCTTTGATATGAAAGATTTGTTGCAGCAATATGCCTGCCACAGAGCAAATCGCGTAACCCGATGAGAAATGGTTTAGATAGGGTTTTAGGTGGGGCATTTATTGTCCTTTTATAACCACTTTTTTAACCGTACCTGCTTGTTTACTGGCATCAAATGCTTGGCGCAAAACGTGCAGCGATTGGGCTTTTAAATCTTTGGCATTCGGGGCAATTTGAATAGCATGGGTATTGTATTGTTGTGAATTTTGCGATTGATTGTGCTTCATTTTTTTTAACCTCTTTGCAAAATAAAAAATTGAGTATTTTTCAACGACCAAGTTTGAAATTTTTCTAAATTTCCTTTTCTTTTATTATACATACGTGCATACATTCGCGCCAAAGATTTTGTTTCAGGAATAAAATAATAGATTTGCGCCGCATAATATTCCGAATGAATAGCAATAATTTCACTTAATTTTTGTTCTAATTCAACAATATTTTGACGTGTAAAAATTTGTCCATCGTTAGGCGTATCAAATATAGTGGATTAAATTCAAACCAGGACAAGGCGACAACGACCGCCGTGTACAGCTAGTACATAAGGGAGTTGGCAACGCTGTACTAGTTTGAATTTAATTCACTATAAATTAGGATAATCTTGCAAATCCCAATAATCTTCCCCAAAAAATTTCAATTGATAGCATGATGTTTTATTGATTTTATTGAGTTCATCATTTAACGATTGCGTTTCAGGAAATTGCTCAACAAATGCCGTAGCCAACGATTGACTACTCGCAAACATCACAATATATCACCGCCTTGACACCGAAAAACGGCACAATTGCCCCAAATATCGCCATTTTCAAAAATTTAAAATTCGTAATTTTGCATACCATTTCCCATAATTTGAAGCAGCCTGCACTTATTGATTTAAAGTGCAGGCTGCTTTTTATGATTACCAATATTTACTCTGGGCGCATTTGCGGGAACAACACCACATCACGAATTGTCTGCGCGTCCGTCAGCAACATCACCAAACGGTCAATGCCAATGCCGCAACCACCAGTCGGCGGCAAACCAAATTCCATTGCGCGAATATAATCCGCGTCAAAATGCATCGCTTCATCGTCGCCAGCGTCTTTTTGCGCCACTTGCGATTTGAAACGCGCCGCTTGGTCTTCAGGGTCGTTCAACTCCGAATAGCCATTCGCCAATTCACGTCCTACCACAAACAACTCAAAACGCTCCGTTAAATCCGATTTCGTGTCCGAAGCACGCGCCAATGGCGACACTTCCACAGGATAATCAATAATAAAAGTCGGATTCCACAACTTGCTTTCCGTGCAACCTTCAAACAACGCTAATTGCAGGCTGCCCAAACCGCTCGCGTGTGGCAAACTTTCACCGTGTTTCACGATTTCCTTTTTCAGCCATTCCGCATCATGCAGTTGCTCGTCCGTGTATTGCGGATTAAATTTTTTAATCGCTTGCAAAATGGTTAAGCGTTCAAATGGGCTTTCCAAATCCACTTCTTTACCGTTGTAAGTGATTTTTGCCGTACCGTTTACCGCGTGAGAAGCCGCGCGAATCACGCCTTCCGTCATTTCCATCATGCGCTCGTAATCGCAAAACGCTTCGTAAAATTCCATCATCGTAAATTCAGGATTGTGGCGCACCGACATACCTTCGTTACGGAAATTGCGGTTAATCTCAAACACGCGCTCCAAACCGCCCACCACCAAGCGTTTCAAATACAATTCAGGCGCGATGCGCAAATATAACGGCATATCCAACGCATTGTGATGTGTAACAAACGGTTTCGCCGTTGCGCCGCCAGGAATCGGGTGCATCATCGGCGTTTCCACTTCCAAATATTGCTCGTTTACCATGAAATTACGGATAGATTGAACAATCTGGCTACGTTTAATAAACGTGTCGCGGCTGTCGGGATTGGCAATCAAATCCACATAACGCTGGCGGTATTTCGTCTCTTGGTCGCTCAAACCGTGAAACTTGCTCGGCAATGGGCGCAGCGATTTCGTCAGCAAACGAATTTCCGATACGCGCACCGTCAATTCACCGTGATTGGTTTTGAACAACGTACCCACCGCGCCCACGATGTCGCCCATATCCCAATGATTGAACGCATCTAAAATGTCTTGGCTCACGCCTTTATTGTTTAAATACAACTGGATTTGACCGCTTACGTCCTGAATAGTCGCGAAGCTGGCTTTACCCATTTGGCGTTTCAACATCATGCGCCCAGCGATTTTGACTGGGATTTCTTGTGGGTCTAATTCTTCCTTACTCAACGCGCCGTATTTTTCGTGCAATTCACTGGCGAAGCTGTCGCGGCGGAAATCGTTGGGAAATGCCACACGTTGTTTGCGGATTTCATGCAATTTTTCGCGGCGAATGGCGATGATTTGGTTTTCGTCCAATTGTTCTTCAACTTGGGGGTTTGGGTTTTGGTCAGTCATGATAATTCTCTAATCGATAAAATAAAAAAGTGCAGGCTGCCTGCGCTGCAAAAAATGGGCGTATTTTACGCGGATTTACGCTATTTGAATATTGCCAAACGGTTTATTTCGCGCTTGCAAAAAAAATTCAGACTTGTCTAATCAAGATTTATTCTTATTTGATATACATCAAAATTAGGACAAAAATAAATCCCATAAATAAAAAAAGGTTTTAGACTATACAAAACCTTTATTATAATCGTGCCAGCTAATAGATTTATTAAATTATCTATATTTAATGAATGTATTGCACATATACCCCATATATCAGCATATGATTTTAATTGGCTATCCAGTTCAAATTAATATGTTTTTTTAGTTTGTATCATTTGATACGGAGAATGCAGGAGTCCATTTTCTGCATTCCTTTTTATAAGCTCTGCATCTCCATTTGGTGTGCAGGCTGCTTTTTTGATTTTTATGATAAGAGGTAAGCATAAAATGACACACCCCATTTTAGAGAATTTTTTGAATCAACTTCACGATAATACGCCAGATATTTTGGCATCTGCGATTGTATCGGTTGATGGCATTGCCCTTGCCTGGTTGCTCAATCGCCACACCAACCCAGACCGCGTGGGCGGTATGTCGGCAGCGTTGTTATCGTTGGGTTCGCGTGCTACCAAGGAATTGGAATGCGGTCGTCTAAAACAAGTAGTGGTTGAGGGCGATGATGGCTTCACTGTTTTGGTACAAGCAGGCGAACAAACCGTGTTGGTTGTGACTGCTCGCGCTGAAGCTAAATTAGGTTTAATTTTGCTGAACACGCGCGACACGGTTAAACAAATCAAACAACTGGGTCAATATTAAGAAGGAGGATACGTGATGAAAATAAATTCAATGACTCGTCCAACCGTATCACACAAAGAAGTGCAGGCTGCTTACTTTGACGGACAAGAACGTACCATTTATACAACCGACGAAGAAACCCATTTCCCAGACGGCTGTTTAATTACATCGCGTACCGATTTAGACGGCATCATCACCCATGCCAACAATGCTTTTGTGATTTTAAGTGGCTGGGAACGCGAAGAATTATTGGGGCAGCCACATTGCATTCTGCGCCACCCCGATATTCCAGCTGCCGCCTTTACCGATTTGTGGCAAACGGTTAAACGCGGCGAAAAATGGCACGGCTATGTTAAAAATCTGCGCAAAGACGGTGGATTTTATTGGGTTTATGCCACTGTCATCCCCAATATTCGCAACGGCGAAATTGTTGGCTACACATCGGTACGCCGCAAACCCAGTCGCCAAAAGGTTGAAGAAGCCGAAAAATTATATGCCACCCTACGCGCAGCCGAATTGGCAAACGCTCAATAAAAAGGATAATGCTTGATGATTCATTTTTTAATTGCGCCCGATTTTGCGCCCGAAAGCTTTGCAGGCTGGCATTTGCTCAACACCTTGTTGCAAAAAATTACCGATAATCCCATTCGCCTGATTACCCCCGCTGGGCATCGCGAGCAAATGGATATTCTGCGTAACCAAAAAGTAACCTTGATATATGCCAACCCATTTGATGCAGCTCAACTGGTGCGCGAACAAGGCTATTTACCACTGGTTAAACCCCGTGCCTACTCCGATGAAATGCTGATTACAAGCTATGCCGATAGCCCCTATCAACATTCAGACGAATTAAAAGCAGGCTGCAAAATTCTGGTTACCGAAAACCAAGACTTACGCCTACTGGGCTTACGTTTGTTAGAAAGTGCCAACTTAACCGAGCAAGATATTGAATGGATAGAAGTAGATACCTTTCAAGAAGCCGCCCGCCTCCTAATCAATCAAGAAGCCGATGCCGCGTTTTTCCTAGTCAGCACCTATCTGCACTTTATGCCAAATACGCGCCAACAAATGAAAACCCTCATGCAAAGTCGGATTGGCGATTTATGCCACGTCATTCTATTGCACCCAGACGATGCCGAATTGCATGATTTTTTCCGTGACACATTCATTCAAATCGGCAATACAGATGATGGCGAAAAAGTGTTGCAAGACCTAGATATGCGTGGATTTGATGCCGTATCGCAAGAAGACATAGAATTTATGATTGATTTAATGGAAACACTCAAAGATTAAGATTGCAAGCAGCCTGCACTTTTGGCATAATCCCCACTTCGCTCACTTTGGTGGGCGAAATTTTTGGAGTTTGTCTTGGTTGCATGCAGCTTGACAAACTTGTCCGCCGCAAGGCATTTTATTTTTAGGAAACATTCAAAATGGCATTAACCGTAGAACAAAAAGCGCAAATCGTCAAAGATTTCCAACGCAAAGAAGGCGATACTGGCTCATCAGAAGTACAAATCGCATTGTTAACTTTCCGTATCAACGACTTGACTCCACACTTTAAAGCAAACCCAAAAGACAAACACAGCCGTCGTGGTTTGTTGAAAATGGTGAGCGCACGTCGTCGTTTGTTGGCATACTTGCGCCGCACCGATGCAGAAACCTATCGCAATGTGATTACCCGTTTGGGCTTGCGTAAATAATCACACAGTGCAGGCTGCTTTTGAGCAAAACTCAAAGCAGCCTGCACTTTTACAGTGGATTAAATTTAGATTAGGACAAGGCGACAACGACCGCCGTGTACACCTAGTACATAAGGGAGTTGGCAACGCTGTACTAATCTAAATTTAATTCACTATATTCTATGGAGAAAATCATGACTCAATTATACGATTTCACTTTAAACACCGCGCAAGGAGAAGCCAAAAACTTGGGCGATTTTCGTGGCAAAGTTTTGTTGATTGTGAACACCGCCAGCAAATGTGGCTTAACCATTCAATACGAAGCCCTGCAACAAATGTACGCAAAATACCGCGAGCAAGGCTTGGAAATTTTAGACTTTCCTTGCAACCAATTCCTAAAACAAGCACCAGAAGATAGCCCAGAATACGAACGAGTGTGCAAACTCAAATTTGGTACAGAATTCACTATTTTTGAAAAAATCCACGTCAATGGCGCAGACACGCACCCTTTGTATGCCTATTTAAAACAACAACAACCCGAAGACATTAGCCGCGGACACGCATTCAAAGAATTGCTGCTCACGCTGGCATCGTTGGGCGAAAAACATGAAGGCGATGATATTAAATGGAATTTCACAAAATTTTTGGTTAATCGCCAAGGCGAAGTGGTGGCACGTTTTGCTCCCAGCATGACACCGCAAGAAATTGAAGCCGAAATGGTGGCTTTGTTGCAGGCATAAGCCATTATTTACAAACAATGTAAACACACCCTAATGTTTTTTAACACTTTCTTGCACCAAATCGGATAAAATACGCAGGCTGCGATTTTCGTTTATTGAATCAGAAAATCGCAGCCTATTTTATTTTTTTCGCCTATTTATCATGATTGATTTAAAAAGAATTTATCGATTTGCAGGCTGCTTTTTATTGGGGACATCGTTGTTTTCCCCAGCGCATGCAAATCCAGATGATGACCCACTCGGTCAATTTATCCAGCAAAAACAAGCAGAACAAAAAGCCGCTCAACCAGATAACACCGATGAGCTGGGGGATTTGATTCGACAACGTACTAATTCCAACGTGCGCGCACAACGCCCATCGGCTGCAACCGAGCAGCCTGCACCGCGTCATAATGCTGCCCCTGCTGCCACAGCAACCAACAATTCGCGTAATCGCCCTGCTGCACCAGCCACTCCTGCGCCCCAATCTAATAGCCACGGCGATGTGGACGATTTAATTTCCAGCGCAATGGGATTTTTGGGTGTCGCGTATCGTTTTGGTGGCACATCGCCCACAGGTTTTGATTGCAGCGGTTTTATGCAATACATTTTCCGCAAGGCTTTTGCCGTGAACTTGCCGCGCACATCTGCCGAACAAGCCACCATAGGCACACCTGTTAGCCGCAGTCAGCTACAACCTGGCGACATGGTATTTTTCCGCACCGCAGGCAGTCGCATTTCGCACGTTGGCATGTATATTGGCAACGACCGCTTTATTCACGCACCACGAACGGGCAAGAATATTGAAATCACCAGTCTATCCAGCCAATATTGGAGTACGCGCTACGCCACCGCTCGCCGTGTCAAACGCAATAACGCGCAAAATTTTATTCGTAATTAATTGGGAGACTTCGTTTTATGGCACAACCCGAAATGCCCAAATGGCACAGCGACGACGGCTCGCCCGTATCGTGTACCGAAAAAATCAAAGTCATGTCGCAAAACATGGAAGAGCTGTATCAAACCGCGCAAGATGCGTTTGAAGACGCGCTACTCATGGGGTGCAGCGAAACCCAGTTGCGTAAATATCTTATTGATTTAATTAAAAGTATAGAAAAACCCTATCGCTAAACGTGCAGGCTACTTTTATGACCGAAACCCCTATCCGCCAAATTATTTTGGATACCGAAACCACAGGCTTTGAACACAGTGCCGCCGAAAATCCCGACCGCATGATTGAATTTGCAGGTCTGGAAATGGTCAATCGCCAGTTCACTAAAAATAATCTGCATTTGTATATCCACCCACAACGGGACATCAACCCCGATGCGATTGCGGTACACGGCATCACGCTGGAAAAACTGGAAAGCGAAAACGCGCCTGTGTTTGCCGAAGTTGCGCAGCAAATTTTTGATTTTATCAAAGGCGCGGAGCTGATTATCCACAACGCTAAATTTGACGTAGGCTTTTTAGATGCCGAATTTGCGCGAGTGGGCTTGCCCAAAGTCAAAACCATTTGCACCGTAGTAGATACGCTAGAAATGGCACGCGACCGCTATCCTGGGCAAAAAAACAGCTTGGACGCATTGTGCAACCGCTTGGACGTGGACAGAAGTCGCCGCGTGCTGCACGGCGCATTGATTGACTGCGAATTGCTGGGCGAAGTGTATTTGGCGATGACACGCGGACAGTTTAGCCTAGATGCCGCGTTTGCCAGCGATGTTGCCGAATCCAGCGCATCGCCCGTTATCGCTACCACCGCCACGCTGTTGCCACGCCCCGAATATTTGAAAGTGCAGGCTGCTTCGCCCGAAGAATTAGCCGAACACGAAGAGTATTTAAATCAATTAGATAAAGCGGTAGATGGCAGTTGCATTTATCGTCAAACGGATTCAGTAAACGCGTAAACAAATAAAAAAGCAGCCTGCACTTCAAATAAAAGTGCAGGCTGCTTTTTGTATTGACTAAATTAACCTTGTTTACGAGCAGGCAATTTTTCTTTAATGCGAGCCGCTTTACCAGTCAAGCCACGCAAGTAGTACAATTTCGCACGGCGTACATCACCGCGACGTTTCACTTCAATTTTTTCCACACGTGGAGAATACAATGGGAATGTACGCTCAACGCCTTCGCCATTAGAAATTTTACGCACGATGAAATTGCTGTTCAAACCACGATTTTTGCGAGAAATCACAACGCCTTCATAAGCTTGCAAACGAGTACGGTTACCCTCAACCACACGCGCCCATACCACAACAGTATCGCCTGGTGCAAATTCAGGGATTTCTTTGTTCAAACGAGCGATTTCTTCTTGTTCCAAGATGTCAATCAAATTCATGTTACTTTTCCTTAATATAATATGGATTTACTCGTTGCTTTCAGCGCAAATTTTCGCTAAAAGGCGAGCTTCCTGTGGGATTAAATCACGCTTTTCCAGTAAATCTGGTCGGCGTAGTAAAGTGCGGCGCAACGATTGTTCCAATCGCCATTCCGCAATCAGCGCATGATTGCCCGATTTCAACACATCGGGAACAGCCATACCCTGAAATTCTGCTGGGCGCGTATAGTGTGGATAGTCCAACAAACCATCGGCAAACGAATCCCGCTCGGCAGAAACCATGTTGCCCAAAACATTCGGCACAAAACGCAAAACTGCGTCCATTAACATCATCGCAGGTAGCTCGCCACCTGACACGACAAAATCACCAATGCTGATTTCTTCATCAATGCACGACTGCAAAACACGCTCATCAACGCCTTCATACCGCCCACACAGCAAAATCAAATTATCCATTTGCGATAATTCAACCACCTTTTGATGGGTCAAAGGTGCGCCCTGCGGACTTAAATAAATGGTTTTCAGGCTGCCTGAAAGGTTTTGTTTTGCTGAATCAATGGCTTTGCACAATGGCTCTGCCATCATTACCATGCCCACGCCACCGCCAAACGGTCTATCATCAATATAGCCCAATTTGTTATCGGCAAATTGACGTGGATTGATGGCATTGAATCGCCAAATATTTTGCTGACACGCACGTCCTGTAACGCCAAATTCCGTAATGCTGCAAAACATTTCAGGAAACAGCGTAATGGCTTGAATAAACATCAGTAATCCAAACCCCAGTCCACCGTAATCACGCGCGTTTCTTTGTTGACATCATCAACAAAATGCGAAACGAACGGAATCAATTTCTCGCCATGTTCGCCACACACGATTAAGACATCGTGTGCGCCCGTTTCCATCAATTTCGCTACTTCGCCTAATGCGATGTTTTCACGATTCACGACTTGCATACCGACCAAATCTGCCCAGTAAAACTCGTCTTCTTCTGTTTCTGCAAATTCATCGCGTGAAACTTCAATTGTGTAACCGCGCATTAAAGCAGCTGCGTCGCGGTCGTTGATGTGAGTAAATTTGACTTGCAATTCATCGCCAGCCACTTTGCCAAATTCCACTTCGGCAATTTGCACATCTTTGCCTTTGACTAAACGCCATGTTGGGTAGTCCAACAGGCTATCGGCGTATTCGGTGCTGGCTTGGACTTTTACCCAGCCTTTTACGCCAAACGCGCCTTTGATGTAGCCCATGCCTACCCAGTTTTGAGTGTCGCTCATGGATTAAGCAGCAACTTTTTGCTCTGCTACCAATTTAGCAACGGCATCGCTCAACTGTGCGCCTTGGCTAACCCAGTGGTTCAAGCGGTCAGCAGCGATGCGTACACGTTCTTGTTTTTCGTTGGCAACTGGGTTGTAGAAGCCAACACGTTCAATGAAACGACCATCGCGACGGCTACGGCTATCAGCTACGATGATGTTGTAAAAAGGGCGTTTTTTAGAGCCACCACGGGCTAAACGAATCACTACCATGTTAAAATTTCCTTAAATTTGAAAAATGTACGAATACAGAAAACCGCGTATTTTAGTGGGTTTTATGCTGTTTAGGCAAGTGTTTTATTTATTCTTTTTGCGGTTCAATCGCTATATAATACGCCTTTTCAACAAAGCAGCCTGCACGGAGACAACAATGCGCCCTTTGGTTTGTGAAATTCGTTTGGAACATTTGCGCCACAATTATCGTATTTTAAAAGAAAAACATGGTGGCAAATTATTGGCAGTGGTCAAAGCCAATGCCTATGGACACGGTGCGGTGCGCTGTGCGTTGGCGTTGCACGATATTGCCGATGGCTTTGCGGTGGCGTTTTTGGAAGAGGCAATTGAGCTGCGCGAAAACGGCATCACCAAGCCGATTGTGTTACTGGAAGGGGCGTTTGACGCGCAAGAATACCACTTGATTGAGCAATGGAATTTGTGGACGGTGGTACATAATCAAGTGCAACTGGAAGATTTATTGGCACACGATTGGAAACAGTCTGCAACGGTGTGGCTAAAAATGGACAGCGGTATGCATCGCGCTGGCTTTTTCCCACACCATTATGCGGCGGCATATACCGCGTTATCGCAAAGCAACAAAGTCGGCAAAATCGTGAAAATGAGCCATTTTGCCTGCGCCGATGACGCGGAACGCGGCATGACCGAAATACAAATAGAAGCGTTTGATTTGGCGTGCGCGGATTTGGCTGGCGAAAGCAGTTTGGCAAATTCGGCGGCGATTTTAGCGTATCCCGAAGCACATCGTGATTGGGGACGTGCTGGCATTGCGTTGTATGGCATTTCGCCGTTTACCGACCGTGCAGGCTGCTTTGATGCCGATTTGAAGCCCGTGATGCGTTTGGTTAGCAAAGTGTTTGCCGAGCGCGTGTTGCAACCGCATGAACCCATTGGCTATGGCGCGACTTTTTATACCAAGCGTTCTACGCGTGTGGGCGTGGTGGCGTGTGGTTATGCCGATGGCTATCCGCGTGCAACTGCCAACGATACGCCTGTGGCGATTAACGGCATTCGTTCGCGCTTGATTGGGCGCGTATCGATGGACATGATAACGGTGGAATTGACCGATTCGCACGCAGGTTTGGGCAGCGAAGTGGAATTATTTGGCGATGTGGTTAATGTGAACGAAGTGGCGCGAGCAGCTGGCACGATTAGCTACGAAATCACTTGCAACATCAAACGAGCGACGCGCGTTTATCGATAAAAAAGCAGCCTGCACATAATAACAATATGATTTTAAAAACTATACAACAAAACTTTCGTGAAGCCATGTCGTTTTGCGCGGCGGGCGTTCATGTGATTACCACAGACGGCAAAGCGGGGCGATATGGTATTACCATGACCGCCGTTACGTCGATTACCGACACGCCGCCGACTATGGTTTTGTGCGTCAATCAAAAAACCAGTATTTATCCCATTTTGCTGGAAAACGAATATTTGTGCGTGAATGTGTTGGCAAAATATCAACAAGATGTTGCCGAACATTTTGCAGGCATGACCAAGCTCACGCCAGCCGAGCGGTTTGAGCAGCATATTTGGCATCGCGGCAAAACAGGGCAACTGCAAATTGAAGGTGCATTGGCACATTTACACGGACACATTGTGGAGCATCATGTGATGGGAACGCATGGTGTGTTTTATATTCACTTAGACGAGATTTTACATCACGATGAAGCCGAGCCGTTGTTGTATTTTCGGCGACAGTTTGGGTAAGGCAAAATAAAATGCAGGCTGCTTTTTCCATACAAAGCAGCCTGCATTTTTTTCGTTTTATCTTGTTACGCAACAAATATGCAGATAGCAAGCAAAACCTCCTGCGAATATAGATTATTAGCAGGAGGTTTGTAATAAAGAGTTTGGCGATGACCTACTTTCGCATAGGGACTATACTATCATCGGCGCTGGTTTGTTTCACTGTCCTGTTCGAGATGGGAAGGAGTGGGACCAAACCGCTATGGTCGCCAAACGTAAACTGTCAAATTGGTAAGCCGTTAGAAAAAAATTTCTTTCGTTATTTATTATTTAATCAACTGTATTTCGGTGATAAACTGTATTCATCAGTAAGCTTTATCTTTTTGATTACTTTGCTTTGTATTTACATTATTTGTGTTTACTTTCAAAGTCCTTCAAATGATAGAGTCAAGCCTCACGAGCAATTAGTATGGGTTAGCTTCACGCGTTACCGCGCTTCCACACCCCACCTATCAACGTCCTGGTCTCGAACGACTCTTTAGTATGGTTAAACCACAAGGGAAGTCTCATCTTTGGGCGAGTTTCGCGCTTAGATGCTTTCAGCGCTTATCTCTTCCGAACTTAGCTACCCGGCTATGCTTCTGGCGAAACAACCGGTACACCAGAGGTTCGTCCACTCCGGTCCTCTCGTACTAGGAGCAGCCCCCTTCAAACTTCCAACGCCCACTGCAGATAGGGACCAAACTGTCTCACGACGTTTTAAACCCAGCTCACGTACCACTTTAAATGGCGAACAGCCATACCCTTGGGACCGACTACAGCCCCAGGATGTGATGAGCCGACATCGAGGTGCCAAACTCCGCCGTCGATATGGACTCTTGGGCGGAATCAGCCTGTTATCCCCGGAGTACCTTTTATCCGTTGAGCGATGGCCCTTCCATTCAGAACCACCGGATCACTATGTCCTGCTTTCGCACCTGCTCGACTTGTCGGTCTCGCAGTTAAGCTACCTTTTGCCATTGCACTATCAGTCCGATTTCCGACCGGACCTAGGTAACCTTCGAACTCCTCCGTTACTCTTTGGGAGGAGACCGCCCCAGTCAAACTGCCTACCATGCACGGTCCCCGACCCGGATAACGGGTCTGGGTTAGAACCTCAAAGTCACCAGGGTGGTATTTCAAGGACGGCTCCACAGAGACTGGCGTCTCTGCTTCAAAGCCTCCCACCTATCCTACACAAGTGACTTCAAAGTCCAATGCAAAGCTACAGTAAAGGTTCACGGGGTCTTTCCGTCTAGCAGCGGGGAGATTGCATCTTCACAACCATTTCAACTTCGCTGAGTCTCGGGAGGAGACAGTGTGGCCATCGTTACGCCATTCGTGCGGGTCGGAACTTACCCGACAAGGAATTTCGCTACCTTAGGACCGTTATAGTTACGGCCGCCGTTTACTGGGGCTTCGATCCGATGCTTGCACATCTTCAATTAACCTTCCAGCACCGGGCAGGCGTCACACCCTATACGTCCACTTTCGTGTTAGCAGAGTGCTGTGTTTTTAATAAACAGTCGCAGCCACCGATTCTCTGCGACCCTCAGATGCTTACGGAGCAAGTCCTTAACATTAGAGGGCATACCTTCTCCCGAAGTTACGGTATCAATTTGCCGAGTTCCTTCTCCCGAGTTCTCTCAAGCGCCTTAGAATTCTCATCCTGCCCACCTGTGTCGGTTTGCGGTACGGTTCTGATTCAACTGAAGCTTAGTGGCTTTTCCTGGAAGCGTGGTATTGGTCACTTCATGTCCGTAGACACTCGTCATCACGTCTCGGTGTTAAGAAAGAGCGGATTTGCCTACTCTTTCCACCTACTGGCTTAAACAAACTATTCCAACAGTTTGCTAACCTAACCTTCTCCGTCCCCACATCGCATTGAATCAAAGTACAGGAATATTAACCTGTTTCCCATCGACTACGCATTTCTGCCTCGCCTTAGGGGCCGACTCACCCTACGCCGATGAACGTTGCGTAGGAAACCTTGGGCTTTCGGCGAGCGGGCTTTTCACCCACTTTATCGCTACTCATGTCAACATTCGCACTTCTGATACCTCCAGCAACCTTTACAAGTCACCTTCACAGGCTTACAGAACGCTCCCCTACCATATACAAAAGTATATCCGCAGCTTCGGTTATAGATTTGAGCCCCGTTACATCTTCCGCGCAGGAAGACTCGACCAGTGAGCTATTACGCTTTCTTTAAATGATGGCTGCTTCTAAGCCAACATCCTGGCTGTCTGTGCCTTCCCACTTCGTTTACCACTTAATCTATCATTTGGGACCTTAGCTGGCGGTCTGGGTTGTTTCCCTCTTGACACCGGACGTTAGCACCCGATGTCTGTCTCCCGAGGAGCAACTTGATGGTATTCTTAGTTTGCCATGGGTTGGTAAGTTGCAATAACCCCCTAGCCATAACAGTGCTTTACCCCCATCAGTCTCATACTCGAGGCACTACCTAAATAGTTTTCGGGGAGAACCAGCTATCTCCGAGTTTGTTTAGCCTTTCACCCCTATCCACAGCTCATCCCCGCATTTTGCAACATGCGTGGGTTCGGACCTCCAATGCGTTTTACCGCACCTTCATCCTGGCCATGGATAGATCACTCGGTTTCGGGTCTACACCCAGCAACTAGTCGCCCTATTAAGACTCGGTTTCCCTACGCCTCCCCTACTCGGTTAAGCTCGCTACTGAATGTAAGTCGTTGACCCATTATACAAAAGGTACGCAGTCACACCACAAAGATGCTCCCACTGTATGTATGCATCAGGTTTCAGGTTCTATTTCACTCCCCTTCCGGGGTTCTTTTCGCCTTTCCCTCACGGTACTGGTTCACTATCGGTCGATGATGAGTATTTAGCCTTGGAGGATGGTCCCCCCATATTCAGACAGGATTTCACGTGTCCCGCCCTACTTCTCGTATACTTAGTACCATGGTTAAGATTTCAAATACGGGGCTATCACCCACTATGGCGGAAGTTTCCAATCCCTTCTTCTATCTTAACCATTATCATATACAGGCTTTTCCGCGTTCGCTCGCCACTACTTGCGGAATCTCGGTTGATTTCTTTTCCTCTGGGTACTTAGATGGTTCAGTTCTCCAGGTTCGCTTCTCTAGCCCTATGTATTCAGACTAGGATACTGCACGAGTGCAGTGGGTTTCCCCATTCGGACATCACGGTATCATTGCTTTTTTGCCAGCTTCTCCGTGCTTTTCGCAGGCTTACACGTCCTTCTTCGCCTATCATCGCCAAGGCATCCACCTGATGCACTTATTCACTTGACTCTATCATTTGAAGAACCTTCTGACTTTGCTATTTTAGCGTTGACTACTAAAATAACTTAGATTCTCTACTTTGATAAAGCTTACTGCTTGTTGTGTACTAACCTTGCCTTTTGAATTCAAGATTAGTTGATACAATCATCACCCAAATTTTGTTATTCGATTTGTTGCCTTTGCAGGCTGCCTGAAATACTGTTGCATCAGCATCCCAAACCAAATCGACAACATTGTCTTTGTTTGTTGATTTCGGCTTTCCAATTTGTTAAAGATCGATGCGTTTAATTATACTTCTTCTCAGCTTTCGCTTATAAAAAATATATCGCAAATTAAAGTAAGCTCGCCAGTTTATCTAAACTTGCTTTAATTTGCAATCTAATTTTTCATTTTATTTAATCTTGGTGGAGGCAAACGGGATCGAACCGATGACCCCCTGCTTGCAAAGCAGGTGCTCTACCAACTGAGCTATGCCCCCAGTATTTCTTACTTCTCGTAAGCTTTACAACTTGAATTCGCTTCTCTAATCCTGGTGGGTCTGGTAGGACTTGAACCTACGACCCCACGCTTATCAAGCGTGTGCTCTAACCACCTGAGCTACAAACCCATTTTGTGTACTTCTTGCTCTTCGCATCTTCATCTAAATTACCGATAAGTGTGAGTACCTAACAATCTCTTCTTTTCTCTAGAAAGGAGGTGATCCAGCCGCAGGTTCCCCTACGGCTACCTTGTTACGACTTCACCCCAGTCATGAAACATACCGTGGTAAACGGGCTCCTTGCGGTTACCCTATCTACTTCTGGTATCCCCCACTCCCATGGTGTGACGGGCGGTGTGTACAAGACCCGGGAACGTATTCACCGCAGTATGCTGACCTGCGATTACTAGCGATTCCGACTTCATGCACTCGAGTTGCAGAGTGCAATCCGGACTACGATCGGTTTTCTGGGATTGGCTCCACCTCGCGGCTTGGCTACCCTCTGTACCGACCATTGTATGACGTGTGAAGCCCTGGTCATAAGGGCCATGAGGACTTGACGTCATCCCCACCTTCCTCCGGTTTGTCACCGGCAGTCTCATTAGAGTGCCCAACTTAATGATGGCAACTAATGACAAGGGTTGCGCTCGTTGCGGGACTTAACCCAACATCTCACGACACGAGCTGACGACAGCCATGCAGCACCTGTGCTACGGCTCCCGAAGGCACAAGAGTATCTCTACTCTCTTCCGTACATGTCAAGACCAGGTAAGGTTCTTCGCGTTGCATCGAATTAATCCACATCATCCACCGCTTGTGCGGGTCCCCGTCAATTCCTTTGAGTTTTAATCTTGCGACCGTACTCCCCAGGCGGTCAATTTCACGCGTTAGCTACGCTACTAAGCAATCAAGTTGCCCAACAGCTAATTGACATCGTTTAGGGCGTGGACTACCAGGGTATCTAATCCTGTTTGCTACCCACGCTTTCGAGCATGAACGTCAGTGTTATCCCAGGGGGCTGCCTTCGCCATCGGTATTCCTCCACATCTCTACGCATTTCACTGCTACACGTGGAATTCTACCCCCCTCTGACACACTCTAGCTAGCCAGTTCAAAACGCAGTTCCCAAGTTGAGCTCGGGGATTTCACATCTTGCTTAACTAACCGTCTGCGCTCGCTTTACGCCCAGTAATTCCGATTAACGCTCGCACCCTACGTATTACCGCGGCTGCTGGCACGTAGTTAGCCGGTGCTTATTCTTTAGGTACCGTCATCAGTTAATGATATTAGCATCAACCTTTTCTTCCCTAACAAAAGTCCTTTACAACCCGAAGGCCTTCTTCAGACACGCGGCATGGCTGGATCAGGCTTTCGCCCATTGTCCAAAATTCCCCACTGCTGCCTCCCGTAGGAGTCTGGGCCGTGTCTCAGTCCCAGTGTGGCGGATCATCCTCTCAGACCCACTACTGATCGTCGCCTTGGTGGGCCCTTACCCCACCAACTAGCTAATCAGTTATTGGCCGCTCGAATAACGCAAGGTCCGAAGATCCCCTGCTTTCCTTCTCAAAGCGTATGCGGTATTAGCTATCCTTTCGGATAGTTATCCCCCATTACTCGGTACGTTCCAATATATTACTCACCCGTTCGCCACTCGCCACCAAGTACAAGTACTCGTGCTGCCGTCCGACTTGCATGTGTAAAGCATGCCGCCAGCGTTCAATCTGAGCCAGGATCAAACTCTTATGTTCAATCTCTAACTTACTTAACTTCTGGTCTGCTTCAAAGTAACTGACAGAGAATTATTTCAATTATTAGCAACCATAAGGTATAACCAAAAACTAAAACAACAATCTTGTCTGTTTTAAGCAGTGTGAGACCATCAGGCACTCACACTTATCGGTAATCTATCTGTTAAAGAACTTCTTACTTCTAAACCTTGAAAAACTTAACCAACTTCTGTATAATCAGTCAGCTATTCTCTTTTCTTCGCCGCCGTAGCAGCGAAGAACCGAACTATACGCTACTCACCACAAACCGTCAAATAATTTCTAGCACTTTTTTACAACTTTTTTGCAATTCTCTGTTTTTCCACAACTTTTATTTTTCAACTTCTTGGAAATTGGAATTCGGTAAACTCAACCCAAGCGTGGGTAGAGCGGCTCAACGCTATGCTCTCTCTTAATCATGTAAATGAAAATAACAATGTGCAGGCTGCTTTTCTACACAAACAAACCGTGAAAAAGCAGCCTGCACCTTATGTTATGGCAGCCAACCACCTCCCAATGCCACATTCGCATTTATCCATGCGGCGTTTTGCTGGGCTTGTGCGTCTAGCTGTTGGCTTTGCGCTACCAGCACTTCGTCCTGTGTGGCAAGTTGGTTTAAGCCGTTATCTAGCCCTGCGCGGTGGCGGCGTGCGGCGGCTTGTGCTGCGCGTTGGGCAATGGCGGTGCTTTCTTGTTGCAGGCGATAGGCTTGTGCGCTTTGCTCGTAGGCAACCAGCGCATTGGCGGCTTGGCGCAAACTTTGGTACACGGTTTGATTGTATTGGGCGACTTGTTCGTCAAATTCGGCGTGTTTTTGCGCGAGATTGGCTTGCAATGCGCCCGATGTGAAAATCGGCAAACTCACGCTGGGCAACAATCCTGCCATTAGGTTGGCCGATGTGGGCAAATTGCCAATTTTCAGCTCCGACAATCCTGCCAATGCGCTAATGCGAATGTTGGGATAAAAATCGGCACGCGCGGCTTTGATTAACTGATTACGCGCCAAAATGGCTTCGCGCTGGGCAGCAATGTCGGGGCGTTTGCCTAATAAATCGGCAGTTAAAGTATCGCTAGGCAAAGTGGGGACGCTTGCCAAATGGCTGGCTTGCAAAGTCGGCAAATCGTTGGGCGTTTTGCCACTCAATGCAGCCAATGCGTGTAAGGTTTGTTCGGCGCGTTGCTGCATTTGACGCAAAGCAGCCTGCAACTGGCATTTAGCGGCTGTAATCGGATAGGCTTGCGATGCAGGCATTAAACCTGCGCGAATACGCTGTTGCAGCAAGGCTTCTTGCTTTTGTTTGATGGCGATTCGCTGCTCAATATAGCTGGCTTGTTGGCGCAAGGTTTGCCATTGCCAATAATGTTGCGCGACTGCTTGGGCAATCGCCAAACGCGCTGCTACCCATTCGTATTGTCGCGCTTGCACTTGACCGAGCGCGGCGGCGGTTTGCGCTTTTTGCTTGCCCCATAAATCCCACGTCCATTGCGCGTTTAATTGCAGGCTGCCATAGGCAATGTCGTGCCCAATCGCGTCTTGCACCGCTGCTGGAATTGGTGCGGTTTTATCATCTGGCGAATAATGCAACAAACCTGCGCCATTTGCCTTCAAAGCAGCCTGCACACCTTGTTGCGATTGCGCCAAACCGTGCGCCGCTTGTGCTTGACGAATCCGCGCTGCCACCATTTGTAAATCGGGCGATTGCTGCAACGCCTGCTCTATGAGCCGATTTAATTGCGCGTCTTGATACGCCTGCCACCAAGTCGGCGAAATCGGCGCAATGGCTTGATTGGGCAAATTGAGCTGTTCGCCCGACACGGGTTGTGCCAACGGCGTTTGTTCGCCAAAAGACGCGCAGGCAGCCAGCCACATCGCCATGCTATATACAATGTATTTTTTCATGATATTTTGCCTACTTCATTAACTGTTTCAATGCCAAACGCACACCCTCGCCCACTTCCACACCGTTGGGCAACGATTTGCAGGCTGCTTGCGCTTCACGCTCGGAATAGCCCAACGCCAGCAAGGTGCTGACCACATCGGCACGATTGTCCGTGTCCGCAGCAGGCGTAAACAAAGCCAAATCGCCCAAACCTCTGTGCGCCAATTTGCCGCGCAATTCCAAAATCATGCGTTCTGCCGTTTTTTTGCCGATACCTGGCGCAGACGACAAGCGTTTCACATCTTCGTTGGCAATCGCCTGCGCTAATTCATCGGTTGTCATCGCCGACAAAATACCCAACGCAGTTTTTGCGCCAATACCGCTCACTTTAATCAACTGACGAAAAGTCGTCCGCTCGCTCGCATCACCAAAACCAAACAGCAAATGCGCGTCTTCACGCACCACCAAATACGTATAAAGCTGCACCGTTTCGCCCAAAGCAGGCAAAGCGTAAAACGTTTGCATAGACACGTCCAACTCGTAGCCCACACCGTTTACATCTATCACAATTTGTGGTGGCATTTTTTCCAGCAACATACCACGCAATCTACTAATCATCTTGTTTACTCTTTCGTGCGGCGATGAAACTGTACCAGCCGTTCGCCATCGTTTAATTTCGCTCGGCACAAAGCGTGTCCGAACACCGTTTCCAACGTGATTTGATTGAGCTTGCCCGAAGCCACCGCCGCGTCCACGATTTGCTGTGCAGCGGTTAAATTATCGGGGCGCAACACGCGCCAAACGTCCAACGCTTGCCAATCGGCGTGCAGGCTGCTTGCGTTTTCATAGGTCAAACACAGTTTTGCCGTGTCGGTTATTGGGTCATAAAAACCGTGATGAAACAACATATCGCCCAAATCGTGCATATCCACCAAAGTCGGCGCAGCGCATTGAACGCCTTGTTCCGCCAACAGCGTTCGCACTTCGGCAAAACTATCCGCACCCCAATGTGAAAAAAACAGCAAGCCATCGGTTTTGAGCGTGCGCGACCAGTTTTCCAACGCCTGCACCAAATCGTCCGCCAAAGGCAAACTCAAATTCGCCCACAACATATCTGCACCCATCGTAGGCAAATCCGCATTTGGGTTGCCAATGTGCTGCTGCACCGCTTTTTCTTTCCATTTTGCCAACCAATTTTTTGGCTGCAACGCCAAAGCAGCCTGCACTTTTTCTGCCGTATCGCACAACACCAGCTGCGCCTGCGGATAACGCTTTGCCAACAGCGCACGGCTCACATCGCCATCTGCGCCAGCCAACACAATCTGTTTTGGCGCATGACGCACAATCGCCAATCTACCGTCCAATTCCATCGCCAAATGCCGATGAATCGCCCATTTGTCCACCATTTTTTATATCCAATCAAACGGCTACTACTCAAAGCAGCCTGCACAAAAAACAGCAATTTTAACATTCACACCACCAAGCCATAAAATAATTTGCCGATTAAATCGCATTTTTTACAAAAAACGCTTTACAAATTTCAAATTGTCCGTATAATTCGCGTCTTCATCACCTGCCCAGGTGGCGAAATTGGTAGACGCAGGGGACTCAAAATCCCCCGCCGCAAGGTGTGTCGGTTCGAGTCCGACCCTGGGCACCAAATATTAAAAACCTGCTTTTTACAGCAGGTTTTTTACGTCTATACGATTTGATATAGCGGTTGGTGCGTTTTTGCAGAACGCCAACAAGATACGCACTACGATGATGAAAGAACACGAAGCGCGTGAATTGCAAATATTAAAACAGCGTCATGCGATTTTCCAAGTTTTGACACCCGAACAACAGCAACAATTGTTGAACCACAAACCACGTTCGCACAACCAAAATGGGCGTGCGCACGGTAAATAAATCGCCCATTTAAATAAAAAAGCTGAAATTTCATTGTGAGATTTCGGCTTTTTTGTTGTGCACTCAATAAAGTGCAGGCTGCTTTCAAGCGTATAATCCCCATTTTCCCCATAACAAAAAAATCCAACATGAACGCACTCACCATACAAAACGCGCACAAAACCTACGCCAACGGTTTTACCGCGCTCAAAGACGTTTCATTCAACGTAGAACAAGGCGAATTTTTCGCGCTGCTTGGGCAAAACGGCGCAGGCAAAACCACACTTATTTCCGCCATTTCAGGGCTAAACCAACTCACATCAGGCAAAATTGAAGTAATGGGATTTGATGTCAAAACCCAATCACATCAATCGCGTATGAATTTAGGGCTTGTGCCGCAAGAATTAGTGTTTGACCCTTTTTTCAACGTGCGCCAAATTTTGCAAATTCAATCGGGCTATTTCGGCATTCGCAAAAACGATGATTGGATTGATGAAATGCTGCACCATTTAGGCTTGACCGACAAAGCCGACACCAATTTACGCAATCTATCGGGTGGCATGAAACGCCGCGTGATGGTAGCGCAAGCGATGGTTCATCGTCCGCCCGTGATTATTTTGGACGAACCCACCGCAGGCGTGGACGTGGAATTGCGCCACAGCTTGTGGGTATTTATGCAATCCATGAATAAACAAGGACATACGATTATTTTAACCACGCATTATTTGGAAGAAGCCGAGCAATATTGCCAGCGCATTGCCATGTTGAAACAGGGCGAATTGATTGCGTTGGACAAAACGGAAAATCTATTGCACAGCGAACAAGGCGTACGCGTGCAAATCCAAATTCCGTGCAGGCTGCCTGAAAATTTGCAGCCTTTGTGCATTCAAATGATTGAACCAAATCAATACGTTTTAAAATTAAACGATTACAACCAAATTGCGGAGATTTCAGGCAGCCTGAAAACCGCCAATATCCATATTGAAAACATGAAAATTTTGGAAAATGATTTGGAACACGTTTTCTTGAATTTAACGAAAATGGAGGAAAAATCATGAATTTTGTCGGCTTTTACACGCTGTTTCGCAAAGAAATTAGCCGTTTTACCAAAGTTTGGCTGCAAACGATTGGTGCGCCTGTTTTAACCGCGTTGCTGTATCAACTGATTTTCGCGCAAGCCATGGGCAAACATGTGGAAGTGCTGCCGAATGTGCCGTACAACGCCTTTTTAATCCCAGGCTTGGCGATGATGACGATGACGCAAAATGCGTTTGCGAACACGTCTTCTAGCCTAATGCAATCGCGGCTAACGGGCAATTTGACTTTTTTGCTGCTTGCGCCGTTGTCGCCATTTACCATGTTTGCGGCGTATATTGGCGCGGCAATGGTTCGGGCGGCGTTGGTGGGATTGGGCGTGTTGTTGGCGACTGCGCCTTTTGGTTTGCCGCTGCCTGAAAATATGTTGCTGGGCGCGGCGTTTGTGCTTTCAGGCAGCTTATTTATGGGTTCTTTTGGGCTAATTGCGGGGATTTATTCGGAAAAATTTGACCAACTGGCGGCGTTTCAGAATTTTTTGATTATGCCGCTCACGTTTTTATCGGGCGCGTTTTATTCGCTGCACAGTTTGCCTGCGTTTTGGCAGACGATTAGCCGCGCCAATCCGATTTTTTATTTGATTGATGGATTTCGGTTTGCGTTTTTTGGCATGTCTGATGTGTCGCCGTATTTGTCGTTGGGGGTAACTTGGGTGTTTGCGATTGGCATGGCGGCGGTGGCTTATGGCTTGCTGCGGAGTGGTTGGAAATTGCGGAATAATTAAAAAAGCAGCCTGCACGGTTTAAGTTTTGTGCAGGCTGCTTTTTTAGTACGAGCAGAACTTTAAAAACCATTTTTAGAAAATTTTTATTTGTATAGATTAAAATGGCAAATCATCATCTTCTTCATCTTCGTTATTTTCTTCATCAAAAAAATCTTTTCCAAATTCATGAATGCAATATTCATAAACATAATTTACAACCATTAAACGCAAAACACCAAAGTCTTCAATTTTCATATTTTTTTTATGAAATTGCTTATTGATATTCAATAAAATTGGTATGGCATTTACATTAAAATATTCTGATAATTCAGCTTCTATTTTATGCTTGAAAAACATATTTAGTGGGTAATAATGCTCCCAATCCCCATTAGCATTAGTAAGTGATGAAATTTGATAAAATTGATTCACTTCTTTATTTGCAAAATTTTGAATACAGTAAACCTCATAAGTAATGAATTCATTTACTAATTCTTTGAATTTTTCTTTATTTAACAATACTTTTGGGTGTGAATAAGACGTATATTTTTCATTCCATAAAATGAACATATGAGCCAAAATATAAGCCAAATTACCGCATTGACTGCCTTCAAAAAATTGAATTGCTGATTTAATAAATCGTTCTTGCAATACTTCATTATTTGGATTTGGAATTAAACTGTAAAATACTTTTTCATTTAATCCAATAATTTCAGCAGAAATTTTAGCTTTTTCATGTCCCATTTCATCAGCTTGCTGAAAATATTGGCGAGCTTTTTCATAATCAGGCACTAATACGTCTGCGCCATCTAAATAAATCAATCCAAGATTATAAGCAGCGGATGGGTGTTCATATTCCACACGTTCAAAATAATCAATTGCTTGCTTCACATTACCTTTAGATAAAGCTACCACACCTTTATTGTAAATTTCTTTGGTTTCTGGGGAATATTTGGTATCTATTGGATTAAATAACCGATGGAAAAAACCCATTTCGCATTTCCTAAAATATAAATTTGAAATTGAAAGTATATTTTGTGCTAGGATTATCGTACAGAGCAAAAATCGCCATAAGTTGGCAAAATAAAACAAATGAAGGTAAAACATAAAAACAAATGAAAAAATCAGAACAATGCGTGAACTCAACAAATGGTCTCAAGAAGAAATGGCTGAAAAATTAGAAATGTCCGCCAGTGGTTATGCTCGAATTGAGCGTGGGGAAACGCAATTAAATTTGACACGTTTACAGCAAATTGCAGATATTTTTAAAATTGATTTATGGGAATTGATACAAAGTAATCAGGGCATGATTTTACAAATCAATCATGAAAATAATGACGGTCAATTTTGTATTTATGCAGATAACACACCCCAAATGAGTGCAATGAAAGTAGAGATTGATTGTTTGAAAGATTTGCTAATTCAAAAAGATAAAGAAATTGAGTTTTTGCGAGAAATGCTTAAATCTTATACGAATCCTAAATCATAATGAAATAGTTTGTTTCAGGCAACCTGAAAATTGAATTCACGTTAAAATCACATTTTTTAAACTTTCAGGCAGCCTGAAAAAATCATCATGCAAAAACATTTCCAAAAAGCCCTAGACAGCATTACCCCCAGCACACTCTACATCGTTGCCACGCCAATCGGTAACTTGGCGGACATCACACTCCGCGCCCTAGCCGTGTTGCAAAAAGCCGATTTAGTTTGCGCCGAAGACACGCGCGTGTCCGCCCAACTGCTTTCTGCATACGGCATTCAAGCGAAACTCGTTTCCGTGCGCGAACACAACGAACAGCAAATGGCGGACAAAATCATTACCGCATTGGCAAGCGGTCAAAGCGTGGCGCAAATTTCAGACGCAGGCACGCCAGCCGTGTGCGACCCAGGTGCGAAACTCGCGGCGCGTGTTCGTGAAGCGGGCTACAAAGTTGTGCCAGTTGTGGGCGCATCGGCAGTTATGGGCGCGTTGAGCGTGGCAGGCGTGAGCGAACCGCATTTCTATTTTCACGGCTTTTTGCCGCCAAAATCGGGTGAACGCGCTAAATTATTCGCGCAATGGGAAAACGCGGATTACCCGATTATTGCCTTTGAAACACCGCATCGCATCGCCGCAACTTTGGACGACATGGTAAACGCATTCCCCGAACGCCAAATCATGTTGGCGCGTGAAATCACGAAAACATTTGAGACGTTTATTGTCGGCAGCGTGTTGGAAGTGCAGGCTGCTTTGCAAGCCGACAGCAATCAATCGCGTGGCGAAATGGTGCTGGTGATTCAATCCGCCATCAAAGAAAAATCCGACACGCTGCCCGAACACGCACAAAATGTGATGAAAATTTTGTCTGCCGAACTGCCAACCAAACAAGCGGCGGAACTAGCGGCAAAAATCACGGACGAAAACAAAAAAGAATTGTATAACTTGGCTTTGACTTGGAAAGTGTAAAACAAAAAGTGCAGGCTGCTTTTTCATAAACAAAGCAGCCTGCCCTTTTATTTATTTGACCTATTTAATAATAGTGTTTACTCTGTTTGCTCGATTCACATCACACTAATAAATCATCATGACCACTACCACTTCTCGCCGCGCCGTGTATGCAGGCAGCTTTGACCCACCCACCAACGGACACTTGTGGATGATTACCGAAGCCGCGCAATTATTTGATGAACTGATTGTGGCGATTGGGGTTAATCCCGACAAAAAAAGCAGCTACACCGTGGCAGAACGCCAAGCCATGCTGCAAGCGATGACGCAATCGCTGCCCAATGTGCGCGTTGATGCGTTTGAAAACCAGTTTTTGGTCAATTATGCACACGATGTGGGCGCAGCGTTTATTGTACGCGGCATTCGTTCGGGCAGCGACTATGAATACGAACGCGCCATTCGCCACATCAATGCCGATTTGCAGCCTGCAATTCGCACCGTGTTTTTGATGCCACCGCGTGAAATCGCGGAAATTTCGTCCACGCTGGTCAAAGGTTTGGTGGGCGTGAGCGGTTGGCAAGACGTTGTGCCGCGCTATGTGCCGCAGGCGGTGTTTGAAAAAATCCAATCCGATTACCCATCAACATGAAAAAAGCAGCCTGCATCTTGGCGTTATGATGAATTTGATTCATGCAAACAGACGAAAATAAGCGTTTGCAACTTATATCAAAAACAGCGAAGATAGCGTCCACAAGATTACCCCTCGAATTTCCCCTTGTTTTGGAGAACAACATGAACACATTCCACTTAAATGGCTACCCACGTGTAGGCGCAAAACGCGAATTGAAATTCGCCGTAGAAGCATTTTGGAAAGGCGCGAAAAGCGAAGCAGAATTGCAAGAAGTCGCGGCTGAAATTCGCCGTTTGAACTGGGCAACGCAAAAAGCGGCTGGCGCGGATTTGTTGCCAGTAGGCGATTTTTCATTCTATGACCACGTTTTGGATTTGATTTGCGCGATGGGCGCGATTCCGAAACGCTTTGGTTTTGACGCGGCGAATTTGACTTTGCCACAATATTTTGAATTGGCGCGCGGCAATGCAACCCAATTTGCAATGGAAATGACCAAATGGTTTGACACCAACTATCACTACATCGTGCCTGAATGGCATGGCGATACCGAATTTTCGGCACATTCTGCGCGTTTGATTGCCCAAATCAAAGAAGCGAAAGCGCAAGGACACGACATCAAACCAACTTTGGTTGGTCCTTTGACTTTGTTGTGGTTGGGTAAGAAAAAAGAAGAATTTGGCTGCCGTATTGAAAAATTGTTGCCAAAATTGTTGCCTGTTTACGCGCAATTATTGCGTGAATTGGCGGCGGAAGGCGTGGATTGGATTCAAATTGACGAGCCAATTTTGGCGGTTGATGCTGGCGAGGCTTGGGTTAAAGCATTCCCGAATGTTTACAAAGAGTTGGCAAATACAGGCGTGCGTATCATCATCGGTACTTACTTCGCATCTGTGGCGGAACACGTTAAATTGTTGAGCGAATTGCCTGTTCACGGTGTGCATATTGACTGCGTTCGCGCCCCTGAACAATTAGCAGTGTTCGCGGAACAATTCCCAACTAGCAAAGTGTTGTCTGTGGGTTTGGTGGACGGTCGCAATGTGTGGCGCGCGAATTTGAATAAAGTGATTGATACATTAGAGCCTGTGAAAGCGAAATTCGGCAATAATTTGTGGATTGCGCCTAGCTGCTCATTGTTGCATAGCCCACAAGATTTGGCGGTTGAAGAAAAATTAGACAGCGAAATCAAATCTTGGATGGCGTTTGCGGCGCAAAAATTGGTCGAATTGGGCAACATCAAACAGGCTTTGGAAAATGGCAAAGCTGCGGTGCAGGCTGCCTTAAACGAATCTGACGCTGCTGCTGCTGACCGCGCAACCAACAAAAAAATCCACAATGACGCAGTAAAAGCGCGTTTGGCGAATTTACCAAAAGGTGCTGACCAACGTAAATCGCCATTTGCTGACCGCATTAAAGCGCAACAAGAATGGATGAATTTGCCCATTTTGCCAACGACTACAATCGGTTCATTCCCACAAACGATTGAAATTCGTCAAGCGCGTGCGGCGTTCAAAAAAGGCGAATTGTCTGCGGCGGATTACGAAGCGGCAATGAAAAAAGAAATTGCGTATTGCGTTGAAGAACAAGAGAAATTGCAAATTGATGTGCCTGTTCACGGCGAAGCAGAACGCAATGACATGGTGGAATATTTCGGCGAACAATTAGCAGGTTACTGTTTCAGCCAATTTGGTTGGGTGCAATCTTACGGTTCGCGTTGCGTGAAACCACCTATTATTTTCGGTGATGTTTCTCGTCCAAATCCGATGACGGTTTTCTGGTCGTCTTACGCGCAATCTTTGACCAAACGCCCAATGAAAGGCATGCTGACGGGTCCTGTAACCATGTTCAAATGGTCGTTTGTGCGTGATGACATTCCATTGAGCGAAGTGTGTAAACAAATCGCGTTGGCGTTGAATGACGAAGTATTGGATTTGGAAAAAGCAGGCATTAAAGTAATTCAAATTGACGAGCCTGCGATTCGTGAAGCGATGCCGTTGAAACGCGCACAATGGGACGAATATTTGGCTTGGGCGTGTGAATCATTCCGCTTGTCATCAACTGGCGCGGAAGACAGCACGCAAATCCACACCCACATGTGCTACTCTGAATTTAACGACATTTTGCCAGCGATTGCGGCAATGGACGCGGACGTGATTACGATTGAAACTTCTCGTTCGGATATGGATTTGCTGACGGCGTTTGGCGAATTTAAATATCCAAACGACATCGGTCCGGGCGTGTACGACATTCACAGCCCTCGCGTACCAACTGCTGCGGAAGTGGAACATTTGTTGCGTAAAGCAATGGACGTGGTGCCAGTAAAACAACTGTGGGTAAACCCAGATTGCGGTTTGAAAACACGCGGTTGGAAAGAAACGATTGAGCAATTAGAAGTGATGATGGAAGTAACGCATAAATTGCGTGGCGAATTAAATGTTGCTAAATAATTGATGTAATCCAAACAAAGCAGCCTGCACTTTTATTAATAGAAAGTGCAGGCTGCTTTTATAGTGAAATGAAATCGCAACGGTACGGCGTTGCCAACGCCCTTATGTACTTGATGTACACGGCGGGCGTTGTCGCCTTGTCCCGTTTTTATTTCATTTCACTATACGTTTTCCGTTACAATATCGCGATTTAAAATACCGCGATTCAAAAAAGCAGCCTGCACACTAAATCATGAAACAAATCCAAGACTATTTACAAACCCAAGGCTTATCGTGTGATGCCGATACCATTGCCGTTGCGCGCGCCGCAACTCAAGCCATTATCGCCAACGGACAAGCGCACATAGAGCCGCAACTGTGGCAACACGCGCAGCTCCCAAGCGAATGGCAGCAAGAAGCCCGCATCAAACCGCTGTATATGGCATTGGATTCCACCGCCAGCCGCCAACCAGCGCAAAGCATCGCACTATACGGCTTGCACCAAGCCACCGCCCAACTGATTCGCTTGGTGCAACAAGGCACGGCGCAAGAAACCGCCATCGCCCTAAACGAAGACAACGCATGGCAATATTTAGCCGTCCGCACCGCGCAATCGGGCTGGGCAAACATCGCCGACAGCACCGAACATTGGCTGCTCATTGGCGAACTGCACGGCGAACACAACCGCCGCGCCACCAGCCAAATCAGCCTGCCCGTTTGTGGCGAAGACGGCATCGTGTATGGCGTGCTGCAAATTGAACACAGCCAGCCATTGGGTCAAGAAGCCATCGCCAACTGGATAGGCTTTACGCTGGGCGTGTTGCCTGTGTTGCAAGCCTTGCAGCCTAATGATATAGAAGCTGAATAAAGCAAAAGCAGCCTGCACATTCAATCAGTCATCAAGAGAATAATATGTCAAACAAAACCATTACCCTAGCCAATCCACGCGGTTTTTGCGCGGGCGTGGACAGAGCCATTTCCATTGTAGAACGCGCCTTGGAAGAATTTGGCGCACCGATTTATGTGCGCCACGAAGTCGTACATAACAAATTTGTTGTGGACAATTTGCGTAACAAAGGCGCGATTTTTATTGACGATTTGGCGGACGTACCCACAGGCGCAACGCTGATTTATTCCGCGCATGGCGTATCCAAAGCCGTGCAAGCGGAAGCGGCAGAACGCGGTTTTCGCGTGTTTGACGCAACTTGTCCGCTGGTTACCAAAGTCCACAAAGAAGTGGCGCGTTTGGATAGCCAAGATTACCAAATCATCATGATTGGACACGCAGGGCACGTTGAAGTGGAAGGCACAATGGGGCAGCTTGCAGACGGCGAAATGCTGCTCGTGGAAAAACCCGAAGACGTGGCGAAATTGGTCGTGAACAATCCCGATAAATTGGCATACGTTAGTCAAACCACGCTATCGGTTGATGAAACCAAAGACATCATCGCCGCCCTGAATGCACGTTTCCCCAACATCAAAAATCCGCACAAAGAAGACATTTGCTATGCGACAACCAATCGCCAAAAAGCGGTTAAAGATTTGGCGGCAGAATGCGATATTGTGATTGTGGTCGGTTCGCCAGCGTCTTCCAACAGCAACCGTTTGCGCGAAGTGGCGGCAGGTTTGGGCGTGGACGCGTACATGGTAGATAATGCCAGTTATTTGCAGCGCGAATGGTTTGACGGCAAAAATAAAGTCGGCTTAACCGCAGGCGCGAGCGCACCCGAAGTGTTGGTGCAAGGCGTGATTGAACAAATCCGCGCATGGGGCATTGACGATATGCAACAAGGCGCAGGCATTGAAGAGAGCATTGTGTTTGTGTTGCCCAAAGAGTTGCGAAAATAAATCGCGTCAATAAAAAGTGCAGGCTGCTTTTAAAATACTCAAAAAGCAGCCTGCACTTTTATAGTGGATTAAATTCAAACTAGGACAAGGCGACAACGACCGCCGTGTACAGCTAATACATAAGGGAGTTGGCAACGCGGTAATAGTTTGAATTGAATCCACTATATTTTGCCTACTCCGCCACATCAGGCAGCACCGCATTCAACACAATCGCCAACACCGCGCACAAGCCCACGCCTGCAAACGCCATATCGCCCAGTTGCACAAAAAATCCGCCCAAACCAATCGTGAGCGTGGAGCTAACAATCACCAAATTTTTCGGGCTCATCAAATCCACTTTCGCATCAATGAGCGTTTTTAAGCCCAGCGATGCAATCGTGCCAAACAGCAGCAACATCACGCCGCCCATCACAGGCAGGGGAATGGACGCTAAAAACGCATTAAACTTGCCAAAAAACGCCATGCCAATCGCAAAAATCGCCGCCCACGTCATAATCACAGGATTGCTGTTTTTGGTAATCATCACCGCGCCTGTTACTTCGCCATAAGTGGTAACAGGCGGGCCACCAAGCAAACCTGCTACGCACACACCCAAACCGTCGCCTGTGAGCGTTTTGTCCAAGCCGGGGTCTTTGGCATAGTCTTTACCTGTAACCGCGCCAATCGCCAAAATACCGCCAATGTGTTCAATCGCGGGTGCAATGGCAACTGGGAGCATAAACAACGCCGCATTCCAGTTAATTTCGGGTGTTGTGAACGTGGGTAACGCAAACCAAGGCGCGTCTATCACGGCTTGAAAATCCACCACACCAGCCATCAACGCGGCAATATAGCCAGCCGCCACGCCTACCAAAATGGGAATGAGTTTGAGCCATTGGTTGCCGAACACCGTAACCAACACCGTTACCAAAAACGTGAACGCCGACAGCGCGACAGCAGTTGCATACGGCACAACTTGCACATCGCCACCCTTGCCAACCGCCATACTGCTTGCCGCGCTTGCCACCGATAAGCCAATCACAATAATCACAGGGCCAATCACCACAGGCGGCAACAATTTATGCACCGCCGCCAGTCCACGCCAACGAATCACCGCCGCAAACACAAAATACATAAAACCAGCAGCAAACAAGCCGAACATGGTTGCGCCCACGCCCCATGTTTGTTTGGCGGCAATAATGGGAGCAATAAAGGCAAAGGAAGAACCCAAAAAAATCGGCACTTTGCGTTTGGTGAGCAGTTGAAAAATCAACGTGCCAATGCCTGCGCCTAACAAGGCAAGTGCAGGATTCAAGCCTGTTAAAATTGGCACTAAAACCATTGCACCAAAGGCAACGAACAAAATTTGTGCACCAGCAATGGCGGTTTTTGCATGTTGGATTATCATTTATTGCGATTTCCTATCAATTAAAATAAACGGTGCGGATTATAGCCAAGTTATGGTAAAAAAGCTGCGATTTGATATATAGAATGTTAAAATACGCGCCATTGAGTAAACAGGTGTAAACAAGATGAGAAACGTGGTGGCTTTTTTATTGGAACATTTTGCCGATGTACGCGACATTCCGCAACCGCAAGATTTGGGCGAAATGCTGGAAGACGCTGGCTTTGAATATGACGACATCAGCGATGCCTTAACGTGTGTGCATTTATTGGACGAGTTGCCCGAAATCAACCAAAGCAGCCTGCACCGCCAGCAACCTGCATTGCGCGTGTATCACATTGAAGAATTGGAAATTTTATCTACCGAAATTCGCGGTTTGCTGCACTTTTTAGAACACAGCGGTACCATCAACGCCATGCAGCGCGAATACATTATCCACGCGCTGATGCACTTGCCGTATGACAACATCACACTGGAAAATGCCAAAGTGCTGGCTTTGTTGGTGCTGTGGGCGCATCGTTCCGAATTGCCTGTGTTGATTGGCGATGAATTGATGAGCGTGTTGCACGGCAAAAGCACGATGCAGTAAAAAGCAGCCTGCACACAAACAGACAACAGTCGGACACGCGCCGACTGTTTTTTAATAAACCACTTGCCAAAATCAACACAATATAATAAGAATATAAAAAAGAAAGATTGCAGGCTGCTTTGACGCATCACGCCGATATTCCAAACTGGATTTAAAAAAATGACTGAAATTTATCAAAAGTTAAAACCAATTATTGATGAATGCTATCAAGTTTTTAAGCATTATCCAGTACCCAAACCGCCATTGAATATCTGTACTGAATGCTGTGCCAGTTTGGATATAGCCAAAGATTTAGTTAGCCAGAGTTTAAGGAAATGATGGCAAATTGGCTCAATCATGCGGAAAACAAAGCGTATTTTATTGAACAAATGATTCATCTTGACAGCCAAATCGTTGATGATTTTTACAAATGGAACGAACGCTACGGCATGATTGAGCAGTTGTTTGATTTGATGACCTGTGATTTTAATGCTTAAATGTGCAGGCTGCTTAAAACCCTATTTTTACAATTAAAATTAAATAATAAAAACGAACCATGTCAAAAAATCTCCTAATCGTAGAATCCCCCAACAAAATCAAATCCGTGAAAAAATATCTCGGTGGCGATTTTGAAGTACTCGCGTCTTTCGGACACGTCCGCGACCTGATTCCCAAAGATGGCGCAGTCAATCCCGAAGATAATTTTGCGATGAAATATCAAATCATTAGCAAAAACAGCAAACACGTTGATGCCATCGTTGCCGCCGCCAAAGAAGCAGAACACATCTATTTGGCAACCGACCCCGACCGCGAAGGCGAAGCGATTTCGTGGCACATCGCAGAAATCCTGAAATCCAAACGCGGCATGAAAGGCGTAATGGATAAAATTCAACGTGTTGTCTTCCACGAAGTTACGCCCAAAGGTGTGCAGGCTGCTATTCAAAATCCGCGTAGTTTGGACATGAATTTGGTGGACGCGCAACAAACGCGCCGCGCTTTGGATTATTTGGTGGGCTTTAATTTGTCGCCGTTGCTGTGGAAAAAAATCCGCTACGGCTTGTCGGCTGGGCGTGTGCAAAGTCCTGCGTTGCGTTTGATTTGCGAGCGTGAAAACGAAATTAAGGCGTTTGAATCGCAAGAATATTGGTCAATTCATTTGGATAGCCACAAGGGTCGCACCAAATTTTCAGCGAAATTAACCCATTGGCAAAACAATAAGTTAGAGCAATTTTCACTACCCGACGAAGCCAGTCAAGCAAGTATTTTAGCCGCATTGCAAGGCAAAACCGCGCAAGTGGCTGATGTAACCAAGAAAAAAGCAACACGCAAACCAGCTGCGCCGTACACCACTTCCACGATGCAGCAGGACGCGGTTCGCAAATTGGGTTTCACGACTGACCGCACGATGCGTACCGCGCAACAGCTTTTTGAAGGCATTGACGTGGGGCAAGGCGCGGTGGGTTTGATTACCTATATGCGTACCGATAGCGTTACTTTATCGGAAGACGCGCTGACGGAAATTCGCCATTACATTGAAAATAAAATTGGCGCGGATTTTCTGCCATCTTCGGCGAAAATGTATAAAACGAAGTCTAAAAACGCACAAGAAGCGCACGAAGCGATTCGCCCGACTTCGGTTTATCGTTCGCCTGAAAGCGTGAAGCCGTTTTTGTCGGCTGACCAATTTAAGTTGTACCAAATGATTTGGCAGCGCACGGTGGCGTGTCAAATGGTGGACGCGAAATTTGACGCGACAACGGTAGATATTAACGTGGGCGAGGGTGTGTTCCGCGCTACGGGGCAAGTGTTGGTTTTTGCTGGCTTTTTGAGCGTGTATCAAGAGGGCGAGGACGAGGAAGATGCTGCCGAAGACCAGAAAAAGCTGCCTGAAATGGCGGTGGGCGATGTTGTGCCTGTGGATAATCTGTATGGCGAACAACATTTCACACAACCGCCGCCGCGTTTCAATGAAGCGACTTTGGTAAAAGCGTTGGAAGAATTTGGCATTGGTCGTCCATCAACTTATGCGAGCATTATCAAGACGTTAAAAGACCGTGAATATGTGATCGTGGAACAACGCCGTTTTCAGCCGACTGATACAGGCGAGATTGTGAATAAGTTTTTGACCGAGCATTTTGAGCAGTATGTGGATTACGATTTCACGGCGAAATTGGAAGACCAACTGGACGAAATTGCGAATGGCAAACGCGAGTGGATTCCTGTGATGGATAAATTCTGGAAAGGTTTTCACAAGCAAGTGGTTGAAAAAGAAGGCATTGAACGCGCCAAATTCACTACGGAAGAACTGGACGAAACGTGTCCGCAATGTGGCAATCACAAATTGCAAATTAAATTTGGTCGCGCTGGGCGTTTTGTGGCGTGTGCTGGCTATCCTGAATGCAGCTACACGCGCAATGTGAACGAAACCGCCGAGCAAGCCGCCGAACGTGTGGCGAAAGAAGTGGCAGAGCAAGCGGAATTGGAAGGGCGTGAATGTCCGAAATGCGGCAGTCAGTTGGTTTACAAAACGAGTCGTTCAGGCAGCAAGTTTATTGGTTGCGCGAATTATCCGAAGTGTAAACACGTTGAGCCGTTGGAAAAGCCGAAAGACACGGGCGTAACGTGTCCGCAATGCGGCAAGGGGCATTTGGTGGAACGCAAATCGCGTTTTGGCACGACTTTTTACAGTTGCGATTGCTATCCTGATTGTAAATACGCGGTTAATCACGAACCGTTAAACGAGCCGTGTCCGCAATGTGGCTGGAAAGTTACGATGCGGAAAGTGACGAAGCGTTGGGGCGTTGAGCGCGTTTGTCCGCAGAAAGAGTGTGGCTGGAAAGAGCAGCTTGAACCGCCTACACCGAAAGAGGAGTAAACCAACACGGAAAAAGCAGCCTGCACTTTTTGGGTAAACCTAATGTGCAGGCTGCTTTTTAATAAAAACGTTCATCAAACCAAAACGGACAAACAATCTAAACTGTTTGTCCGTTTTCTATTGCAGGCTACTTTTTAAACATCAAAGCAGCCTGCACTTTTTTGCGATTACGCGTCTTGTTGTTCGTCTGCTGCTGGTTGGTTAGCAACCGCATCTGCGCTGCGTTGTGCTGCCCAAGCCGCACGACGTGAACGATGGTAGCTCAAACCTGTACCCGCAGGAATCAAGCGACCCACAATCACGTTTTCTTTCAAGCCGCGCAAGTCGTCTTTGCGACCCATAATGGCAGCTTCGGTCAATACGCGCGTGGTTTCTTGGAACGATGCCGCAGAAATGAAGCTGTCGGTACTCAAAGACGCTTTGGTAATACCCAACAACACATTTTCAAAGCGAGCAGGCTCTTTGCCAGCGGCGATGGCTTGCTCGTTGGCAATCATCACTTCGGCGCGTTCTACTTGTTCGCCTGTAATGAAGTTGGTGTCGCCAGCGTCCACGATGTTCACGCGGCGCAACATTTGGCGAATAATCACTTCAATGTGTTTGTCAGAAATTTTCACACCTTGTAAGCGGTAAACCTCTTGAACCTCTTGTACGATGTAGCGTGTCAGAGCTTCAATGCCTTGCAAGCGCAAGATGTCGTGTGGATCAACCGCGCCGTCCACAACGGTTTCGCCACGGTTTACTACTTGACCATCATGCACCAACAGTTGTTTCTCTTTGGAAATCAAAGTCTCGTATGCCACGCCGTCCAAATCGGTAATCACCAAGCGTTGTTTGCCTTTGGTTTCTTTACCAAATGAAACTGTACCTGTTACTTCGGCAAGCATGCCTGCGTCTTTTGGCACACGCGCTTCAAACAATTCGGCTACGCGCGGCAAACCACCCGTAATATCGCGTGTTTTGGTTGATGCTTGCGGAATACGCGCCAACACATCGCCCTTGCCAATTTCTTGACCTTCACGTACTTGGATAATCGCGCCTACTTGGAACGCCATAGACACAGGGGTATCTGTGCCAGGAATCATCACAGGCTCGCCATTTTCGTCCAATAATTTAACCGTTGGGCGCAACAATTTGCTGGTGCTGCCACGACGTTTGCCGTCAATCACCACCAAAGTAGACAAGCCTGTTACGTCGTCCACTTGACGGGTAACGGTTACACCTTCTTCCACATTTTCAAACTCCACACGACCTGCGTGTTCGGTAATCATTGGGTGCGTATGCGGGTCCCAAGTCGCCAGCGTTGTGCCTGCTTTCAACTCTTCGCCATCTTGCACTTTCAGCGTTGCACCGTAAGGGATTTTGTGCAATTCACGTTCGCGACCTGCTGCGTCCAAAATCATGATTTCGCAAGAGCGACCAATCACAATCAATTCGCCTTTGTTGTTGGCGATGTAACGCATTTGGCTGTTGAAGCGAACCGTACCGTTTGATTTTGCTTCTACTTGGCTGGCTGCTGCTGCTCGAGATGCCGCACCACCAATGTGGAACGTACGCATTGTCAGCTGTGTACCTGGTTCACCAATAGATTGCGCTGCGATGACGCCGACTGCTTCGCCTGCGTTCACCAATTTACCGCGTGCCAAGTCGCGACCATAACATTTTGCGCACAAGCCATAACGTGTTTGGCAAGTGATTGGTGTGCGGACTTTCACTTCGTCCACGCCAGAGTTGTCAATCAAATCAACCAGTTTTTCGTCCAGCATTGTGCCAGCTTCAATCAATGTGCTGCCTGTGCTTGGGTCAATCACATCGGTTGCGGTTACACGACCCAAAATACGGTCACGCAATGGCTCAATAATATCGCCGCCTTGTACCACGGCTTTCATTGAGAAACCTTCTGATGTGCCGCAATCGTCTTCAACCACTACCAAGTCTTGTGTTACGTCCACCAAACGGCGAGTCAAGTAACCAGAGTTCGCTGTTTTCAATGCCGTATCCGCCAAACCTTTACGCGCACCGTGTGTCGCAATAAAGTATTGCAATACCGTCAAACCCTCGCGAAAGTTCGCAGTAATGGGCGTTTCGATAATCGAGCCGTCAGGTTTTGCCATCAAACCACGCATACCAGACAACTGTTTAATCTGTGCTGCCGAACCACGCGCACCAGAGTCCGCCATCATGTAAATTGAGTTGAACGACTCTTGGTCAACTTCTTTGCCTTCGCGGTCAATCACTTTTTGCGTAGACAAGTTGTCCATCATGGCTTTGGCGATTTTATCGCCTGCACGACCCCAAATATCCACAACTTTATTGTAGCGTTCGCCGTTGGTTACCAAACCTTGACGGTATTGATCTTCGATTTCTTTTACTTCGGCATTCGCTTCGGCAAGCAATGCAGGTTTTTCTTTTGGAATTTCCATATCATCAACGCAAATGGAGATACCACCTTTCGCTGCCAATGCAAAACCTGTATACATCAAGTGGTCAGCAAAAATCACTGTATCGCGCAAACCGCACAAGCGGAATGATGCGTTAATTAATTTAGAAATCGCTTTTTTCTTCAATGCGGTATCGATGTAGCTGAATGGCAAGCCTTTTGGCAAGATTTCAGACAGCAACGCACGACCCACAGTGGTGTTGTAGCGTTTAATCACAGGCTCAAATTCGCCTGCTTCGTTTTTCACCCACTCACGCAAGCGAACGGTAATTTTTGTACCTAATTCCACTTGTTTGGTGTGGTAAGCACGGTGTACTTCTTTCACATCGGCGAACAATGTGCCTTCGCCTTTTGCGTTGATTTTGTCGCGAGTCATGTAGTACAGACCCAATACAATATCTTGAGACGGTACGATAATTGGCTCGCCGTTTGCAGGGGCTAACACGTTGTTTGATGCCAACATCAACGTACGCGCTTCCATTTGCGCTTCCAAAGACAATGGAACGTGAACCGCCATTTGGTCGCCGTCAAAGTCCGCGTTAAACGCCGCGCACACCAATGGGTGCAACTGAATCGCTTTACCTTCAATCAAAATCGGCTCAAACGCTTGAATACCCAAACGGTGCAAGGTTGGCGCACGGTTCAGCAAAATTGGGTGTTCGCGAATCACTTCTTCCAAGATGTCCCAAACTTCTGGCACTTCTTGCTCTACCAATTTTTTGGCTGCCTTAACGGTGGTTGCCAATTCACGTTTTTCCAATTTGTGGAAAATAAACGGTTTGAACAACTCCAACGCCATTTTTTTCGGCAAACCACATTGGTGCAAACGCAAGTAAGGACCTACTGTAATCACAGAACGACCAGAGTAGTCCACACGTTTACCCAGCAAGTTTTGACGAAAACGACCGCTTTTACCTTTAATCATGTCAGACAAAGATTTCAATGGGCGTTTGCTTGCGCCAGTCATCGCTTTACCACGACGACCATTGTCCAACAAGCTATCAACCGCTTCTTGCAACATACGTTTTTCGTTGCGGACGATGATGTCAGGCGCACGCAATTCCAACAAGCGTTTCAAACGGTTGTTACGGTTAATCACGCGGCGATACAAATCGTTCAAATCAGAAGTGGCAAAACGTCCGCCGTCCAATGGCACGAGTGGGCGCAAATCAGGCGGCAAGACTGGCAACACGTCCATAATCATCCACTCTAATTTCATGCCAGAACGTTGGAATGCTTCCAATACTTTCAAACGTTTAGCGATTTTTTTGATTTTGGTGTCGCTGCTGGTTGATTGCAATTCTTGGCGCAAAGTTTCAATTTCTTGTTCCACATTCAGGCTGCGTAACAATTCACGCACGCCTTCGGCACCCATGTGTGCATCAAATTCTTCGCCAAATTCTTCTAATTTGTTGTAGTAATCTTCTTCGGTCAATAATTGGCGACGTTGCAGGCTGGTTAAACCTGGGTCAGTTACCACAAATGCTTCAAAATACAACACACGCTCAATATCGCGCAAAGTCATGTCCAACACCATACCCAAACGGCTTGGCAATGATTTCAAAAACCAAATGTGGGCAACAGGCGCAGCCAATTCAATATGACCCATGCGCTCGCGACGAACTTTGGTCAGGGTAACTTCTACGCCACATTTTTCACAGGTAACGCCTTTGTATTTCAAGCGTTTGTATTTGCCGCACAAGCATTCGTAGTCTTTAACTGGACCGAAAATTTTGGCGCAAAACAAGCCGTCGCGTTCTGGTTTGAATGTGCGATAGTTAATCGTTTCGGGTTTTTTCACTTCGCCGTAAGACCATGAGCGGATTGTCTCTGGCGACGCGATGCCAATTTTAATGGCATCAAATTCTTCTGAACCTGCTTGTTGCAGGGGGGCGAATAAATCGGTTAAGTTCATTTTTGCTCCTAGTTTGGGCGATTTTTTGAGACTTTTTTGGATATTTTTAGGAAAAAGGGAAACTGGGTTTTTCAGGCTGCCCGAAATTATCAATACGTTTTACATTGCACCGCACTGTCTTCACAGAACATAGCGTTATGATTTTTACGACATTGTTGCAAAGCTGCCAAGCGAGCTCTACCTAGATTCACATTTTCTGCACGATAGGTATCAGTAAAGGCTTGAATGCTACATACATGTACGGTTTGAGCGTGTGATGATTGACCTAATCGTTCAACCAGCAATTGATTTACTTGCTCGGTTAAGCGAGCCACTTGTCGCTCTAAAACAGCAATACGTTCGCTGTCGCTCATAGTAGGTGCAGCATAGACTGTCGTAGTGTACAACATCAACACCAATAGAAAATGTTTCATCGTTTTCATCATCAATCTCCCTAACTTAATAACTTTAGATAGCAGCCTGAAACTGCGTTTTAAACCTTTTCAGGCAGCCTGAAACAAAGTTAGTTCTGTTCCAAATCAATATCCAAGCCCAGCGAACGGATTTCTTTCACAATCACGTTAAACGACTCAGGCATACCTGCGTCAATTTTGTGTTCGCCTTTGACGATGTTTTCATACATTTTGGTACGACCTGTTACGTCATCGGATTTAACCGTCAGCATTTCTTGTAATGTGTATGCCGCGCCGTATGCTTCCAATGCCCAAACCTCCATCTCACCGAAACGCTGACCACCAAATTGTGCTTTACCACCCAACGGTTGTTGCGTTACCAAAGAGTATGGACCTGTTGAACGCGCGTGCATTTTTTCATCTACCAAGTGGTGCAGTTTCAAATAGTGCATCACGCCCACCGTTACACGGCGGTCAAACGGTTCGCCAGAGCGTCCGTCAAACAAGCGGATTTGCGTTTTGGTGTCGTTGAAATCCAGTTTTTGCATTTCAGGGTCATCGCTTGGGTAAGCCAATTCCAGCATATCAAAGATTTCTTTTTCTTTCGCGCCGTCAAATACTGGCGATGCAAAAGTCACACCACGTTTCAAATTGTGCGCCAACGTCAAAATTTCATCATCGGTCAAGCTGTCCAAATCTTCTTGTTTACCGCTATGGTTATACAGTTTATCCAAGAATTGACGGATTTCGCCGACTTTGCGTTGTTCAGCCAGCATACGGTCAATGCGTTGTCCAATGCCTTTTGCCGCCCAACCCAAGTGTACTTCCAAAATCTGACCAATGTTCATACGAGACGGTACGCCCAACGGGTTCAACACGATGTCCACCGTGCGACCGTCCGCCATGTAAGGCATATCTTCCACAGGCAGAATGCGCGATACCACACCTTTGTTACCGTGGCGACCGGCCATTTTATCGCCTGCCTGTAAACGGCGTTTGATGGCGATAAACACTTTAACCATTTTTTGAACACCTGGTGGCAACTCGTCGCCTTGTGTCATTTTGCGTTTTTTCACTTCATACAACTCTTCCGCTTCTTGGCGTTTTTGTTGCAATGAAAGTTTAATCAATTCCATTTGTTTGGCAATGTCTTCATCCGCAATGCGAACATCAAACCAATCGTGGCGGCTAGGCAATTCGCGCAAGTATTCGGCGGTAACTTCTTTGCCTTTGGCTAATTTGTTTGGTCCGCCGTTGGCAACTTGTCCCACAATCATGCGCTCAATACGGTCAAATGCGTCATTGTCAAAAATACGAATTTGGTCGTTCAAATCTTGGCGATAGCGTTTCAATTCCACTTCAATAATGGATTGAGCGCGTTTGTCGCGTTGAATGCCTTCGCGTGTGAACACCTGCACATCAATTACCGTACCGCTCATGCCTGTTGGCATACGCAATGAAGTATCTTTCACGTCAGATGCTTTTTCGCCAAAAATCGCACGCAGCAATTTTTCTTCTGGGGTCAGTTGCGTTTCGCCTTTTGGCGTTACTTTGCCGACCAACACGTCGCCCGCTTCCACTTCCGCGCCGATGTAAACAATACCGCTTTCGTCCAAACGGTTTTGCATTTTTTCAGACAGGTTTGGAATATCGCGTGTGATGTCTTCCGCGCCCAATTTGGTATCACGCGCCACCACGTTCAATTCTTCAATGTGAATGGACGTGTAACGGTCATCAGCCGCCACGCGCTCGCTAATCAAAATCGAGTCTTCGTAGTTGTAACCATTCCACGGCATGAACGCAATCGTCATGTTTTGACCCAAAGCCAATTCACCCAAATCAGTTGATGCGCCGTCCGCAATCAAATCGCCTTTTTGCAGCACATCGCCAGCGTTTACGGCTGGGCGTTGGTTGATGTTGGTAGATTGGTTTGAGCGTGTGAATTTAACCAAGTTGTAAATATCCACACCGCCTTGTTCTGCGGTTGCTTCGGCATCGTGTACGCGGATAACCACGCGGTTTGCGTCCACATATTCCACCATGCCGCCGCGACGCGCTACGATTGCTGTTGCGCTGTCCACCGCTACCGAGCGTTCAATGCCTGTACCTACCATTGGTTTTTCAGCACGCAAACATGGCACGGCTTGACGTTGCATGTTCGCACCCATCAATGCGCGGTTCGCGTCATCGTGTTCCAAGAATGGAATCAACGAAGCCGCCACAGACACCACTTGACCCGTTGCCACGTCCATGTATTGAACGCGGTCGGCGGTTGCCAAAATAGTTTCGCCTTTTTCACGGCAGGTAATCAATTCATCTTTCAGGCAGCCATTTTCGTCTAAATCCGAGTTTGCCTGTGCAATCACATAGCGGCCTTCTTCAATCGCTGACAAGTAGTTAATTTCGTTGGTTACTTTGCCATCTACCACGCGGCGGTATGGCGTTTCCAAGAAACCATATTCATTAGTACGCGCATAAACCGACAGCGAGTTAATCAAACCAATGTTTGGACCCTCTGGCGTTTCAATAGGACATACGCGACCGTAATGCGTTGGGTGTACGTCGCGGACTTCAAAGCCAGCGCGTTCACGAGTCAAACCACCAGGACCCAATGCAGAAACGCGGCGTTTGTGCGTTACTTCTGATAATGGGTTGGTTTGGTCCATAAATTGTGATAATTGGCTAGAACCGAAAAATTCTTTGATGGCTGCTGAAACAGGTTTCGCGTTAATCAAATCGGTTGGCATCAAGCCTTCGCTTTCCGCTTGGTTCAAACGCTCTTTGACTGCACGTTCCACACGCGCCAAACCGCTACGGAATTGGTTTTCTACCAACTCGCCCACAGAACGTACGCGGCGGTTACCCAAGTGGTCAATGTCATCAACTTCGCCATGTCCATTACGTAATTCAACCAAAGTGGCAATCGTTACAACGATGTCTTCCACGCTCAAAATGTGCAATTTGGCTTCTTTTTCACCTACGCCAGCAAAAGTTTGGTTCACCAAACGACCATACCAGTTGTTTTCTTGTGCAGGCAGCAATTTTTGTTCGTAAGTGCGCGTGTTGAATTTCATGCGACCCACGCGAGACAAATCGTAGCTTTCTTCTTGGAAGAACAAACGGTTGAACAACGCTTCTACTGCTTCTTCGGTAGGCGGTTCACCAGGGCGCATCATGCGGTAAATGGCAATACGCGCCGCTTGTTTGTCGCGTGTTTCATCAGTGCGTAATGTCGCAGAAATATAGCCACCTGCTTCGGTTTCATTGGTAAACAAAGTTTGGATTTGCGTAATACCATTGATATCAAACTGTGCCAATAATTCTTCTGTAATTTCTGTATTAGCTACCGCCAACACTTCGCCTGTTGCGCTGGCAACAATGTCTTTTGCCAACGTTTTGCCAACCAAAGTTTCAGGCTCAACATTCAAACGAGTCAAACCAGCCGCTTGAATATCGCGAATATTTTTCGCATTGATACGCTTACCAGCCGTTACCAACACTTTGCCATCATTGTCTACGATATCAAATTTTGCCGTTTCACCACGCAAGCGTTCCGCCACCACTTCTGCCTGAACAGTTTGACCAAACAGATAATAGGTTTCTGCATCATAGAACATATCCAAAATTTGTTCGTTATCGTAGCCCAATGCACGCAACAAAATCGTAACGGGTATCTTACGGCGACGGTCGATACGGAAATACAACAAATCTTTCGGGTCAAATTCAAAGTCCAACCACGAACCGCGATAAGGAATAATGCGCGCCGAGAACAACAATTTGCCAGACGAATGCGTTTTGCCACGGTCATGCTCGAAGAACACACCTGGCGAACGGTGCAACTGAGACACAATCACACGTTCTGTACCATTAATCACGAATGAACCACTTGGCGTCATCAATGGAATTTCACCCATATAAACGGTATTTTCGCGTACCTCTTTAATTTCTCTATCCTCAGGTTTTGCGCCTTCTTTATTGAAAATAACCAATTTAATTTTGGCACGCAAAGGAGCAGCATAAGTAATACCACGAAGCTGACATTCAGGAATATCGAATTCAGGCTCGCCCAAAATATATTGGTCAAATTGCAACTCTGCATAACCATTATTGCTCAAAATAGGAAAAATTGAACTAAAAGCAGCCTGCAAACCCTCGTCTACACGCTTATCCGCAGAACGATTTTGCTGCAAAAAATGGCTATACGATTCTAATTGAGTCGTTAGCAAATACGGAACTTCCAAAATCGTCTCACGCTTCGCAAAACTTTTGCGAATACGTTTTTTCCCTGTAAAGGTATAACTCATGAACACACTCCTAAAATAAATGCCTGCTCATCTTGTTACGCAAGCAGCCTGCACTGTTTTAAAACTTAATATTTAAAAAAATTTACAATAATTTTCTATTTACTTGCTTAAAAATAGTAAATTATTGTAAATTTACCAATTTTCAATCTGTAAAAGCGCAAACAAGGCTGGTAGTGTAAAACTACCAGCCTTATCGGTCAAATTGTCAGAAAATCAAAATTATTTGATTTCAACTTTCGCGCCAGCTTCTTCCAATTGTTTTTTCATGTCGTCAGCTTCAGCTTGAGAAACACCTTCTTTCAATGTTTTAGGTGCGCCGTCTACCAAGTCTTTAGCTTCTTTCAAGCCCAAGCCAGTGATTGCACGAACAACTTTAATCACGCCAACTTTTTGGTCACCAGCAGATGCTAAGATAACGTCAAATTCAGTTTTCGCTTCAGCAGCAGCAGCGCCGCCAGCAGCTGGACCTGCAACTGCAACTGCAACAGCAGAAACACCGAATTTTTCTTCGAACGCTTTAACCAACTCGTTCAATTCCATAACAGTCAATTGTTCAACTGCATTCAAAATGTCTTCTTTAGTAATAGCCATGCTATCAAACTCCAAAATATTGATTTAAATATAAAATTTCAAACGGATAAAATCGTGGAAAAATTAAGCGTTTTCGCTTTCTTTTTTCTCTGCCAAGGCTGCCAATGCACGCGCAAAGCCTGAAACAGGCGATTGCATAACGAACAACAATTTTGACAACAATTCTTCGCGGCTTGGGATAGATGCCAACTCAGTTACCTGAACAACATTTAACACTTCACCGTTGTAAGAACCAGCTTTGATTACGATTTTATCATCTTTTTTCGCGAATTGGTGCAGCACTTTTGCGGCAGCTACGGCATCTTCAGATGCAGCGTAAACCAATGGACCAACCATTTGGTCAGCTAAGCCAGCAAAAGAAGTTCCTTCAACTGCTCGACGAGCCAATGTGTTTTTCAAAACGCGTAAGTATACGCCTTCTTTACGAGCATTAGCGCGAAGTTCAGTCATGCTTGCAACACTGATACCGCGATATTCAGCAACCACCATAGTTTGAGCGTTCGCAATAGCTGCGTTAATCTCTTCTACGGCTGCTTTCTTGGTTTCAATATTGAGACTCAAGGTCTACCTCCCACTGTTTAAATTCAGATAGCCCAAAATAGACTACCCACCAGCGCGGCAACCTGATTAGACATTTTGTATTAAAATGATTATTTTCAGGACTACCGTCTGCGTAGGGTGATTTTTAAAACTTGCGTTCCCTACGGTCTTGGACATCTACTTAATTTTATTTAAGTAGCCCAGTTCCAAGCAGCCATTTTCAGGCTGCCTGAAAGATTCTTAGTTGTTTACACTTGAAGTATCAACACGAACACCTAAGCCCATAGTGCTAGATACTGCGATTTTTTTCAAGTATTGACCTTTAGCAGCAGCAGGTTTTGCTTTTACCAAAGCATCCAACAACGCATCAAAGTTCTCTTTCAAATCCGCTTCAGCGAAAGAAGCGCGACCGATTGTAGCGTGGATAATACCTGCTTTATCAGTGCGGTATTGAACTTGACCTGCTTTAGCATTTTTAACTGCTTCAGCCACATTAGGAGTAACAGTACCTACTTTAGGATTTGGCATTAAACCACGTGGACCCAAGATGGTACCCAATTGACCAACGATACGCATTGCATCAGGAGAAGCAATCACTACGTCAAAGTCCATGTTACCTTTTTTGATTTCTTCAGCCAAATCTTCAAAACCAACGATATCTGCACCAGCCACTTTAGCTGCTTCAGCATTCGCGCCTTGCGTGAATACAGCTACGCGAGTGGTTTTACCAGTACCTTTTGGCAATACAACAGAACCACGAATAACTTGGTCAGATTTACGTGGGTCTACACCCAAGTTGAAAGATACATCAACTGATTCGTCAAATTTTGCAATTGCTGCTTTTTTTACCAAAGCAATGGCTTCGTCAATCGCGTACAATTTGTTAGCTTCAACAGTTGCGCGGATTGCTTTTAAGCGTTTAGAGATTTTAGCCATTACACCACTCCTTCAGTATTCAAGCCCATAGAACGTGCAGAACCAGCGATTGTGCGTACAGCTGCATCCAAATCAGCAGCAGTCAAATCAGGCTGCTTAGTTTTTGCAATTTCTTCTAATTGAGCGCGTGTTACTGTACCCACCTTATTAGTCAATGGGTTAGAGCTACCACTTTTAATGCCTGCTGCTTTTTTCAACAAGATAGAGGCAGGAGGTGTTTTCAATACGAATGTGAAAGATTTATCCGCATACGCTGTAATGACTACAGGTGTTGGCAAACCAGGTTCAATACCTTGAGTTGCTGCGTTAAATGCTTTACAAAATTCCATAATATTCAAACCACGCTGACCCAAAGCTGGGCCAACTGGTGGTGATGGGTTGGCTTTACCTGCAGGAATTTGCAGTTTGATGTAGCCAATGACTTTCTTTGCCATGTTTCAAGACTCCAAAAAACGGGTATAACGCAGAACCATTCTGCTCCCCAAAAATTAAGCTATCGATTATAGCCAAGATTTTTTATTTTTACAAGCAAAATCAAAATGCAGGCTGCTTTTGCCATTTAGACGATTTTTTCAACCTGCCCAAATTCCAATTCAACAGGCGTTTCGCGACCAAAAATTTGTACATTTACGCGCAATTTATTTCGCTCATAATCCACATGCTCAACTGTACCATTGGTATCTGCAAAGGGCCCAGCTACAACACGAATTTGCTGTCCAATATCAAACTCCACACGTGGCTTAGGTTTTTTATATCCACCCTCTTCACTCTTACCACCCACTTGTTCCATCATGATATCCACTTCTTTTTGCGTGATAGGCAAAGGCCGGTGCAATGTACCACCAATAAAACCATTTACCCTTGGCGTGCTTTTTACCAAGTGCCAAGAGCTGTCGGTCATTTCCATTTCAACCAACACATAACCAGGGAAAAACTTGCGCTCCGAAATATTGCGCCGACCATTTTTTACATCTACCACTTCTTCCACAGGCACCAAAATACGTCCGAAATAATCTTCCATACCTTCGCGAGCAATGCGTTCTTTTAATGTTTTTTGCACATTTTTTTCAAAGCCCGAATAAGCCTGTACTACGTACCATCTTTTTGCCATACCACTCTCTCCCACTCGTTAATATCCGTTTAAATAACCAAATAATTTAGCAATGATTGTATCTACGCCAAAAATAAATAAAGCAAAAATAATGACAAATACAATCACAAAAATTGTAATCTGCACCGCATCATTACGCTTGGACCATACAACTTTTTTGAATTCTTTAAATGATTCCTTAATATATCGGAATAATCTAAATCCGCTTTCTTGCTCATGCTCTGTTTTTTGACTCACGATACACCTCTTTTCGTACTATTTAAATAATCCGTATATACAAGAAAAAACTAACCAAGCTTTCCACTTGGTTAGTTTTTGATATGGCAGGCCAAGTAGGTCTCGAACCTACAACCCTCGGTTTTGGAGACCGATACTCTACCAATTGAGCTATTGACCTTTAATTTTTAGCGATTAAGCAATCACGTTAGCCACAACGCCCGCACCAACGGTACGACCACCTTCACGAATCGCAAAACGCAAACCGTTTTCCATAGCGATAGGTGCAATCAACTCAACAGTGATTTTCACGTTTTCGCCTGGCATAACCATTTCCACACCCTCAGACAAAGTAACTGCACCAGTTACGTCAGTCGTACGGAAGTAGAATTGTGGGCGGTAGTTAGCGAAGAATGGCGTATGACGGCCACCTTCTTCTTTGCTCAACACATACACTTCAGCTTCAAATTTAGTGTGCGGAGTGATAGAACCTGGTTTAGCCAATACCTGACCACGTTCAACGTCTTCACGCTTCGTACCACGCAATAATACACCAACGTTATCACCAGCTTGACCTTCGTCCAACAATTTGCGGAACATTTCCACGCCAGTACAAGTGGTTTTTTGCGTGTCTTTCAAACCAACGATTTCAATCTCTTCGCCTACTTTGATGATACCGCGCTCTACACGACCAGTAACTACTGTACCACGACCAGAGATAGAGAATACATCTTCGATTGGCAACAAGAATGGTTTATCAACAGCACGTTCTGGAGTAGGAATGTAGCTATCCAAAGCAGCAGCCAATTCAAAGATTTTTTCTTTGTATGCAGCGTCGCCTTCCAATGCACGCAATGCAGAACCTTGAACGATTGGGCAATCGTCGCCTGGAAAATCGTAGCTAGACAACAAGTCACGGATTTCCATTTCAACCAATTCCAACAACTCAGCATCATCGACCATGTCGCATTTGTTCATGAATACGATGATATAAGGTACACCTACTTGGCGAGCCAACAAGATGTGTTCGCGAGTTTGTGGCATAGGACCGTCAGCTGCTGAACATACCAAGATTGCGCCGTCCATTTGTGCCGCACCAGTAATCATGTTTTTCACATAGTCCGCGTGACCTGGGCAGTCTACGTGTGCGTAGTGGCGAGTTTCAGTTTCGTATTCAACGTGAGCAGTGTTAATGGTAATACCGCGAGCTTTTTCTTCTGGAGCTGCGTCAATTTGGTCGTAGGCTTTTGCAGTACCGCCAAAGCGTTCAGCCAAAATAGTTGTCAAAGCCGCAGTCAAAGTGGTTTTACCATGGTCAACGTGACCGATTGTACCTACGTTTACGTGCGGTTTCGTGCGTTCAAATTTTTCCTTTGCCATGGCAAATTCCTATTCATTAAAAGTGAGTTATCAAAAAATAGCAATAATCAGCTTGGTGCCCATGGGCAGATTTGAACTGCCGGCCTCTCCCTTACCAAGGGAGTGCTCTACCCCTGAGCTACATGGGCTTATTTTTATAGCTACAATCCGAAAACAAATTGTAGCTATTTAAAATCTTGGAGCGGGTGAAGGGAATCGAACCCTCACCGTAAGCTTGGAAGGCTTCTGCTCTACCATTGAGCTACACCCGCTTATATCTCTGCTCCAAAAATGAATTATGGTGGTGGGAGAAGGATTCGAACCTTCGAAGCTCACGCAACAGATTTACAGTCTGCCCCCTTTGGCCGCTCGGGAATCCCACCTAAAGAGAGACCAAACTATATAATCTCTATCTCATTCGGTCAAGTGTTTTGTGCCGTTTATTTTTTAAACGATTATTTTTGTTTATTATTTTTCTGCGACAATTTTGTAATATTTGTTCATTAATTCGTCGTGCGTTTCTGGATGCTCTTCGTCAATCAAGATGCAATCTACTGGGCAAACTTGCTGACATTGTGGCTCGTCATAATGCCCAACACACTGCGTACACAAATTGGGGTTGATTTCGTAAATCTCTTCGCCTTGTGAAATCGCATCGTTGGGGCATTCTGGTTCGCACACATCGCAGTTGATGCATTCGTCTGTAATAAATAAGGTCATAATCGCCTCTCGTCATCAAAATTTTAAAAGCGCGAAATTATAGCATGTTTTGTTTTACAAGCAGCCTGCATTGGAATTTTTAACACTTTGAGAATATTTATTATTCTTGATTTAGATAACGCAAGAGCTGGTATTGGCTTTGCCCTGCTTTGCTTTGTTTTTCTATAGCCAACCAAGTCGGCAAGTCGGGTAATGTGCCTGCTTCTACATAGATGAGTGCGTCTTCGTTGAGTTTAGGCTGCAATCTTGTCCACAAAATCGCCCAATCTTGCCACGCAAATGGTGGGTCTAGCAGCACTAAATCAAACAAACAAGGGGCTTGCTGCAAAAACCGCAAACCGTCTTGCGTGTGGATATGCACTTGCTCGCTGACTTGAAATTGGGCGGCGTAGTGGCGTAGGTTTTGCACGGCGGCTTTGTGGATTTCGCACATTTCTACTTGTTTGGCGTGGCGTGATGCGCTTTCAAAGCCCAATGCGCCGCTTCCTGCAAACAAATCCAGCACGATTTGCCCTGTTAAGTCTTGCCCTAGCCAGTTGAATAGTCGTTCGCGCACGCTGTCGGGCGTGGGGCGCAATCCGTCTGCGCTGGGGAATTGGATTTTTCTGCCGCGTAACTGTCCGCCTGTTATGCGGATTTGGTTTTGGTGTTTTTCGTTGATTTTTTTCATTTTGATGATTGGGTTTGGTGTATGGTGAAATGAAATAAAAATTAGGACAAGGCGACAACGACCGCCGTGTACATCTAGTACATAAGGGAGTTGGCAACACCGTCTTATTGCGATTTTATTTCACTATAAAAAAAGCAGCCTGCACTTTGTTTAAAGCTTGCCACACTTCTTCTACGCTGGGCATTTGTCCGATGCCGCCCACGTTCATCGCCCATGACGAAGGTTGTACGCCTGTTTTGATTGGGTCGCTATCGGTGTAAATGCCAACCAACGGGCGATTCACGGCATTTGCCAGATGCAGCAAACCTGTATCCACGCCCACCACGCTAGTCGCTAGATTCAAGCAAAAAGCAGCCTGCAATAAAGTCATGCGTGGGCAAACTTGGGCAAACGGCAAGGTTTGAGCGATTTGCTCGGCGCGGTGTTTTTCGGCATCGTTGCCCCACGGTAGCAACACAGGCAAACCGTCTTGTTCGTGCTGTTTGCGCCACAGGGCTTGCCAATTTTCTATCGCCCACAATTTGCTATCGCGACTGGTTGCATGCAGAGCCACATGATACGCATCGGGCAAGTGCAGGCTGCTTTGTTCTATATTTGGCACTCGCACGCCAAAATCGGGCGCACCGTCCGCTACATAACCCAAAGCCTGCGCGAATAATTGACGATTGCGCCATACCGCGTCTTCGCCTTTTTTGACGGCATAGGTTTGCGTATAAAAATGCGCTGCCAGCGATTCTCGTGCCGATTGCGTATCCAAGCCCCAAATAGGCGCGTTTGCCCACTTGGCAAAAAACACGGATTTGAGCAAGCCTTGACTATCCAGCACCGCATCAAACGAAGCAGCCTGCATGGTTTGCTTCAACGCTGCCATTGCGCGCCAAGTGCCGCCTTGCCACAACGCTTTGCGCCAACGTCGCCACGACATCGTGTAAACGTGCTGCACAAACGGATGCAATCGCGCAATATCGGCAAAATCCGATTCGCACAGCCACGACAATTCCACATCGGGGCGGTGCTTTGCCACATCGCTAATCGCAGGCAAAGTGTGAATTAAATCGCCCATGCTGGATAGGCGTACCAATAATAATTTCATGTTTATCCTATTTATTACTCTACAAAAGCAGCCTGCACTTTTGCGCTATTCCAAATCGCCAATTTTTCGGTACGTGTTTTTTGTTTGAGCGCGTGTTCCAACTGACTGGCTTCCGAACGTGTCAAACAACACGCCACCACACGCATTTCCATCGCACGGTGCATTTTGGTATAACGCGCTGCTTTGCCCAAACTGTGCGCCCGCCAACGCCGCGCCACATGATTGGTGATGCCACAATACAGACTATTATTCGCACACCAAATCAAGTAAACACACCACATAAAACCGCTTTCTTTTTTCTATTTGGATTTATTTTACGCTATTTCGCTTGACACGCGCAAAAATCAACGGCATAATGCCCAAATTCTGACGCGGGATGGAGCAGCATGGTAGCTCGTCGGGCTCATAACCCGAAGGTCGTAGGTTCAAATCCTACTCCCGCAACCAAATATTTACCGCTTGATTGCTTAATCAAGCGGTTTTTCTTTTTGCCTTATTCTTTACATTACAGGTATAATCGCGCCATTTTGCAACCACCAACGGAATGCGCGATATGTCTTTTATTCAAGCAGACGAAATCATTATCCACGGCACAACCAGCAATGGAAAAGTTTTCCGCCCAAGCGACTGGGCAGAGCGTTTATGCGGCATTTTGTCGTCTTTCAACAAAGATCACCGCTTGCGTTACAACGAATTGGTTCACCCGATTTTAATTGACAAAGTTCGCTGCGTTGCCATTGATGCGACATTGGAAACACTGAACCCCAGCATGTTCCGTTTTTTGATGGACTTTGCTGCCGACAACGATTTACGCATTATGCGTGGCGTGGATTTTATGCCTGCCACCGAAAACGCGCCCGAAGCTGAATCAGCCAACAACGAAAAAACCGAATCGCCAGCACAAAACGCCGAAACCACCCCAGCAACTGAAATCGCCGAACCAACCGCGCCAGCCGAAGTGGAAGTGCAAGAAAATTTTGTGTTGCGCGAAATCATGCCACACGAAACAGCAACGGCTTTTGCTGCATTGAGCGTGTTGCGCCCGATGTTGACCGACATCAACCGTTTTGTGGAGCAAGTCAATAAAGTACAACGCGCACAGGGTTATCGCTTGATTGGTATTTTTGAAGAAGGTAAAACCAATGCGGTGGCGGTGTGTGGCTTCCGCGAAGAAACTAATTTGGTTAGCGGTCGCCATTTGCATATTGATGATTTTGTTACCGTGCCACAAAGTCGCAAACGCGGTTATGCGGGTCGCTTGTTGGCGGAAGTGCATAAAATCGCGCAAGAAAATGGTATCCCACAATTACACGTTGATAGCAATGTGAGCAGCGAACGCACGGTGGCGCATCGTGTTTATTTCCAGCATGGTTTTGAAATCAACGCTTATCATTTTGTTTGTAAGATTGACGAGCATAAATAAATCGGATGTATGAAAAAGCAGCCTGCACTTTTTGTTAAACAGAAAGTGCAGGCTGCTTTGTAAATAGCTACTTATTCTTTATTACGCCCGTGCCAAAAATATCGCCAAACAAAGGCGGGGAACGCGGCAACCAAATACAAGCACACAACCACGGCATAAAACTGCCAGCCTTGTGCGTGAACCGAACCTGTGCGCTGTTCCAAAACATACGCCAGAACCGCTGTCAGCAAAAAGCCTGTACCCAATTCCAGCAGGTGTAAGCCTATGCCTTTTTTGGACAAGGCGATAAAACCGAATGCGCGTTGGGTTAAAAAGGGCAAATTCGCCAAGATTAAAGTCAAAAGCAATAAAGTGTACATGGAAGCAGTCATACTTCTTTTACTCCAAATAGAGTGCAGGCTGCTTTTTTACCGAAAAAGCAGCCTGCACTTTGATTACATCAGCTGTTCTACTGTGGTTTGAATCCAAACGGTTAGTGTGCTTGGGAACATACCCCAAATCAACAATAACAAGGCATTTGCCGACAGCAACAATTTCATTGGCAAGTCATCGCTCAAAGGCTCATCGCTTGTTTTATCGTCAAAATACATCGTCTTAACCACGCGCAAGTAGTAGAACGCGCCAATCAGCGACATCATCACCGCAAACACAGCCAACACAGTCGCCATTGGGAAACTAGACACCACCAAGGCTTTCAATACCGCAAATTTCGCATAAAAGCCCATCAATGGCGGAATGCCTGCCATGCTAAACAGTACCAACAACATCACCAGCGCGTACCAAGCATTGCGTTGGTTTAAGCCAGCCAAATCGCTAATGTTTTCGCATTCATGCCCAGCCCGGCTAATCAACATCAACACGCCAAAACCAGCCAAGCTCATCACAATATACGCCACCGCATAATAAATGGCTGCCTGAATACCAATCACGCCACCCAAAAACGCCAACAAAATAAAACCCATGTGCGAAATGGTAGAAAACGCAAACATACGTTTAATATTGGTTTGCATAATCGCTGCCAAGTTCCCCACCAACAACGACAACACCGCCAAACCAGCAAACATCAACTGCCAATCGCCTTTTTGCAACACCAAACCTGTTACCAAAATACGGAATGCAAACACAGTTGCCGCAATTTTTGGCACAGAACCAATAAACGCCGCCACCGAAGTAGGCGCACCTTGATACACATCAGGCACCCACATGTGGAACGGCACAGCACCAAATTTAAACGCCACCGCTGCCACAATAAACAATACGCCTAATTTCAACAACCAGCCATTCACTTGACCGATTTGCGCTGCCTGTAAAATTTCCGCAAATTGCAGGCTGCCTGTTGCGCCGTAAACCATTGAAATACCGTACAACAAAATGCCCGATGCCAACGCACCCAATACAAAATATTTCAATGCCGCTTCCGCCGCTTCTGCCGAATCACGGCGCAACGCAATCATCGCGTACAGCGACAACGACAGCAATTCCAAACCCACATAAGCCGACAAGAAATGCGATGAACTAATCATTACACTCATGCCCGCCGCCGCAAACATCGCCAACGTGTAATATTCGCCACGGAACATACCACATGCTTGGTTGTACGGTTTGGCATAGACAAACAACATCGCCGTACCCAAATACACCGCCAATTTTGCCAACTGCGACACACCGTCCGCCACATACATGCCATTAAACGCCAACACAGGTTCAGCCGACCACACCGCCAACTGTCCAAAAGCCGCCGCAATCATCGTGATAATACTTAAATAATGCGTAATGTAACGGTCTTCGTCCTTAACCCACAAATCCGCCAGCAGCACCACAAACAAACCTGTTAGCAACACGATTTCAGGCGTGGCAGCACTCAAATTCAATTCAGTCCAATTCCAGTTCATTCAACACCTCAAATCTTGCTTTGTGCCACTTGGGCAATCAAATTATCCGCAGCTTGATGCACCACCGCGATAAACGCTTCGGGATACAAACCCATGCCCAAAACCGCCGCCGCCAAAATCGCCAAAATCGCAAATTCACGGCAATTAATGTCTTTCATTTCCGCAACGTGTGGATTCGTGACTTCGCCGAAAATCGTGCGTTTGTACATCCACAGCGTGTAAGACGCGCCGTAAATCAGCGTTAAGGCAGCCAACGCGCCAATCCACAAATTCACTTCTACCGCGCCCATAATCACCATAAATTCGCCCACGAAACCCGAAGTCGCTGGCAGACCTGCATTCGCCATACCAAACAACATCATAAACGCCGCAAATTTCGGCATCACATTCACGACACCGCCATAATCGGCAATGTTACGCGTGTGCAAACGGTCGTACATCACGCCAATACACATAAACATCGCGGCAGACACAAAACCATGCGAAATCATTTGGATAATCGCGCCTTTCAAGCCCCACGCGTTCAATTCACCCAAAGGGTTGCCTGAAAACAGTCCGCTAAACAGGAAAATGCCCAGCGTTACAAAACCCATGTGGCTGATAGACGAATACGCCACCAATTTTTTCATGTCGGTTTGCACCAACGCCACCATGCCGATGTAAATTACCGCAATCAAGCTCAACACGATGATAACTGGCGCAAAATAACGCGATGCGTCAGGCACAATCGGCAACACAAAGCGCAAGAAACCGTATGCACCAATTTTCAACGTAATCGCCGCCAACACCATAGAACCGCCAGTTGGGGCTTCAACGTGCGCGTCAGGCAGCCAAGTGTGTACAGGGAACATCGGCACTTTCACCGCAAACGATAAGAAAAACGCGATAAACACCAGTTGTTGTACGCCCATTGGGATTTGTTTCAGATTTTGCAAATCGGTAATGGCAAAACTATTGGCTTGTGCGCCCAAGTAAATCAACGCCACCAACATCAACAACGAACCCAACAATGTGTATAAAAACAATTTCATTGCTGCATACACACGGCGCGGACCACCCCACATACCGACAATCAGGTACAACGGAATCAACATCGCTTCAAAGAAGACATAGAACAAAATCGCATCTTGTGCTGCAAATGCGCCGTTAATCAAACCTGACATAATCAGAAACGCCGCCATGTATTGTGCAGGGCGTTTTTGAATCACTTCCCAGCCTGCCAATACAACCATAAGCGTAATAAAGGCATTCAGAATCACAAACAACACGGAAATGCCGTCCACGCCCAGCGCGTAATTCAGATTGAGCGCAGGAATCCATGCGTGTAATTCGGTAAATTGATAGCCAGCGTTTGCACGGTCAAAGTGGGTAAACAGGGGCAGCGTTACCAAAAATCCCGCCACCGCACCAATCAAGGCAAGAATACGCGCAAGCGGGGCGCGGCTATCTGTACCCGTTGCCAGCACCAGCACACCTGCTAAAATTGGCACCCAAATTGCCAAGCTGAGTAAGTTATTGAAAAACATTGTATTAACCTGTTTTCTCTATTTAATTAAATCTTTGTTGAAATGGTTTTCAGGCTGCCTGAAATAAAATTTACCTTTGACAAAAAAATTTATCTAATCGTTGAATAATTTGTTCTTGTCGCTGTGTAATATCGTCTTTTAACCAATCATTTGAATGTTCATCACACAATCGCTGTACTTCTAAAATAACAGATTGTTTGTAATGTTCTTTTTTCTTACCAAAATAACCATTACCTGCCTGAATATTCAATAATTTTTCAAAAATAATTTTATTGCCAAGCTGTTCTAAATGTTGTTTTGCATCATTGATATTCCAACCGTTATAGTTGGTGTCTTGCCATTTTCTTGGAAAAATATGCTCAATTTCAATTTTATTAGGCAACAAAGTTTGCTTTTCATCAAATAAATAAGCATGAATCATCAACAAACCTTTGGTAACACGCCCTGTATTTTGCTCATAATGTACTGGCATAGGATTAACCTGTGGCAATACCAATTCATTACCTTGAATAATGGTTACACAAGCCTTGTAAATATCATCTTTAATGCTTGTTACTGTTGGCGAAATCAAAAATTTTGCATATAAAAATGCGGTTAATTGTTTTAATAATTTTGCCAAATCATCTTTTAATGTTGCGCTATGCTGATTTTTAATGAAAAATACACTAATAGCATATTTCCAAAATTCATTAGGATAAGCATTCAAACATTGCAACCATTTCGCAGCGTCAAGATTGATAAAATGAGAATGCTCAATATCTTTTAATACTTGGATATTATTTAAATTATCCCAAAAATGTGCCAAATCAATTAACTGATTGACTAAATTATTATTTTTTAATTTCTCATACCGATTTTCAGTATAAAAACGGCGCAAACCAATTTCTTTATCTGTTGTCTCATTTTGAGCGCGTAAAACATGGGAATAATAACGGAATACATCATCAACAGAGATTTTTGCTCTATCCGCCACTTCAACCAATTCTTTCCATTGTTCTACAAAAAATGGCTTATCTTCCGTCATCTTATAAAGTTGCGCTTTAAAAATATCGGCATCGGATAACGGCATTCCACGGTCATTTAATGTAGAAAAAATGGTCAATGCGTTTTCTAAATTGTCGCTTTCAATCGGTAACAAAATGCAATTATTTAAAATGGTTAAACACAAATAATTCCAATCTGTCGGATTATTTTTAGCGTAATTTTGGCATTTATCCAAAAAATACAAATAGTTTTTGGCATAAGCAGAAGCGTTATCTGCTGATATTGTGCCGTCAGCCAAAATTTGATGTAAAACATCATTGTCTGTTTCAGTCGCCACTTGCGTATGCAAACGAATAGCCGATTTATCGGTAACTTTTGATGTCAAGGTATCAACGTCCCAAATACAAGGCGCAATTTTGTTCATCAATGATTTCACAACATCATCTTTGGTTTCTGCATTTTCCAAAACGTAATAAAACGCTCGCAATAACAAAAGCAACGAAGTTAAACGCTGTTGTCCATCAATGACTTCAAAATTGCCATCTTCATTTTGGCAAACCACAATCGTTCCCAAAAAATATTCAGCATTTTTATCCGCAATAGATTGACGAAAATCTACAATATCCGCCCACAAAATTTCGCATTTTTCTGTTGTCCAACGGTAAGGACGTTGATATTCAGGAATGATGAAATATTTTTCCTGCATATTTTGATTACCAAGCAAATTGATAATTTTTTTACTGCTGACATATAAATTAGCCATTATTAAACCTTTATCAAAAATATGCAGGCTGCTTTTTCATTTATTTTCAGGCTGCCTGAAAAATCACATCATCACTTAAACCACAAATTCCAGAAAAACGCCACAATCAACACCAACACGCCAAACACCATCACAGCCGCGTAAGTGTAGATGAAACCTGTTTGCGCTTTGCGGACTTGCGCGGCGATTGCGCCAACTACTTTTGCCGAGCCGTTTACGATACCGTTATCAATAATCATGGTATCGCCCACTTTCCAAAAGAAGTTACCCAATGCGCGGCTGCCTTTGGCAAACACATTGAAATAAATCACGTCTAAATAATATTTGTTGTCCAACAAAGTATAAATGGGTTTGCAGGCTGCCTGAATTTTCGCAGGCAAGTGCGGTGCTTTCACATACAAGAACCAAGCCGCCGCCACGCCAGCAATCGCCAAATACAACACAGGCGACACCAAACTATGCGTAACCATGCCAAACACGCCATGGAACTCTTGCGCCATTTCGTGCATCACAGGGTGCGCTTCGTGGTTCACATAAATCACGTCTTTAAAGAAATCACCATACAACAAAGGTTTAATCGTCAATGCGCCAATAATCACAGACGGAATCGCCAAGAAAATCAATGGGAATGTAACCACCCATGGGCTTTCGTGCGGATTGTCGTTTTTGCCCAAACCGTGATGATGTGCGTCATCGTGGTGTTCATCGTGATGATGTTCAATTTCGCGCCAACGCTCTCTGCCGTGAAATACGATAAAGTATTGACGGAACGCATAAAACGCCGTAACAAACACGCTCGCCAACACCGCGAAATACGCGAAACCACTACCTGTCAAATTACTCGCGTGTACCGCTTCAATAATGCTGTCTTTTGAATAGAAACCAGAGAAAAACGGCGTACCAATCAACGATAAATTACCCAACAACATCGTAATCCAAGTAATTGGCATATATTTACGCAAATTACCCATGTGGCGCATATCTTGGTCGTGGTGCATACCGATAATCACGCTACCTGCCGCCAAGAACAGCAAGGCTTTAAAGAATGCGTGTGTCATCACATGGAACATGGCGATTGAATACGCCGACACGCCCAAAGCCACCGTCATGTAACCCAGTTGCGACAAGGTTGAATACGCAATCACGCGCTTAATATCGTTTTGGATTGTGCCAAGGAAGCCCATAAACAGCGCAGTAATCGCGCCAATAATCATGATAAAGCTCAACGCAATCGTACTCATTTCGTACATGGGCGACATACGCGAAACCATAAATAAACCAGCCGTAACCATGGTTGCCGCGTGGATTAACGCAGAAATCGGGGTCGGACCTTCCATAGAATCAGGCAGCCAAACGTGCAACGGAAATTGCGCCGATTTACCCATCGCACCGACAAACAGCAGCAAACAAGTTACCGTAATCAAATCCGTGCCGAGAAACTGAATGCCCGCCACGTTTGGCAAATAGGCGAACACGTCTGCATAACGCAGGCTGCCACCGAAATACGCCAGCACCAAACCGATGCCGAGCAAAAAGCCAAAGTCGCCGACACGGTTCACCAAAAATGCTTTCAAGTTGGCGAAAATCGCGCTGTCGCGTTTGAAATAGAAACCAATCAGCAGGTACGACACCAAGCCCACCGCTTCCCAACCGAAAAACAGTTGAATGAAGTTATTGGACATAATCAGCATTAACATACTGAATGTGAACAGAGAAATATAGCTGAAAAAGCGTTGATAACCCACTTCTTCATCGTGCATATAACCGATGGTGTAGATGTGTACCATCAGCGACACAGACGTTACCACGACCATCATCATGGCGGTTAAGCTGTCCACGAGAAAGCCGACCGAAAAGTCCACGCCGCCCATCGTGAGCCATGTGTACACGTTTTCGTCAAACTTAGCGCGGCTACCCGTGGCAAAGCCGTACAGCACATACGCCGACAACAGCGCGGAAATCGCCACACCTGTAATCGTTGCCGAGTGTGCGCCGCGTCTGCCAATTTGGTTGCCAAACAAGCCCGCCAACAAACAACCAACTAGGGGAGCTAAAGCAATGGTTAAATATAAAGTCATATCGTTCATTTAAGTGAACCTTTTAATTTAAAAAACGTTTTTCAGGCTGCCTGAAATTGCCAATTATCACCGTGATAGCATCAACTTTATTAAAATTTTTAATTTTTCTTTACTAATTTTATTCTCTGCAATTTCAACAGCAATATCTTCCATACTAATTGCAAATTTTTCCACTCTCTCAAATGGATAACCATTTATCAGTAAAAATTGAACACCAGCCATAATAGACGTTCGTTTATTGCCATCATTAAAAGCATGCATTTTGTTAATAGAAAAAATTAGATGGCTCAGTTTTGCAAAAAAATCTGGATAATATTCATCATTTTGCATATGCGATAAAATACTATCTAAAATTGCAACATCACGCATACCTACCAAACCACCTGAAACACTAATCACTCTATTATGTAATTTGATTAAATCTGCTTGTGTTAAATAATTCATCTATCACGTAACCTAATCAGCATAGAACGTATATCATCTTGTTGTAATAATTTATCCATTTGCTCATTAATATAAATCCGCAAATCATCTAACTTATCTACAGAAATAGATGGATATTCAATCGGCATACCTAATAATTGCACCAACTCTTGTAAAATAGGTACATCTAAATGCTTAATTTCGTCTAATGAAGTACGATTAAACCAATCATTCAAGGCTGCTGCTTCCGCACCACTCCAATTATCTGAATGAATTTTGTGCAAAACGTCTTTTGTTGCCCATGGTTTCATAACTCAACCTTTCAACGAATTCAAATCTGCCACATTAATTGTTTGTCGGTTACGGAATACCAGCACCATAATCGCCAAGCCAATCGCGCTCTCCGCAGCTGCAACAGTTAAGACAAAAAACACAAAAATCTGTCCAGCTGTGTCGCCCAAATATTGCGAAAACGCGATAAAGTTAAAATTCACCGCCAGCAACATCAATTCGATAGACATCAGCAACACCAACACATTTTTGCGGTTCATGTAAATGCCCATCGCGCTAATGCCAAATAACAAAGCCGCCAGCACCAAATAATGTGTAATCGTAATCATGCTTTACTCTCTTCCGTGTTTTCAGGCTGCGTTTGTGGTACTTGTACCGCGCTTTCCATTTTCACCATACGCATACGCCCTTCGGCTGCGTTTACTTTCACTTGGTCGGCAGGGTCAATGCGTTTCGGATTGGTAGATTTGCGATGAACCAGCGCGATCGCCGCCACCATACCCAACACGAGCAACACCGCCGCCAATTCAAATTGCCACACATAAGTCGTGTAAAGCTGTTTGCCCAAATCACGCACATTACTGTAATCGGCAGGAATATCTTTCATCAAACCAAATTGATTCAATGCGGTATCAGGCGCAACCAACACCGCAATCAACACCGCCGCCATCAGCACGCCCACCGTCAAAGCCGCAGGTGCGTGTCGCCAAAAGCCCTTACGCATTTCTTCCGCGTCAATATTCAACATCATCACGACAAACAGGAACAGCACCATTACCGCGCCAACGTACACCACCACAAGGGTAATGCCCAAAAATTCCGCTTGCATCAACAACCACATCATCGCGCTCACGCAAAACGTCAGCACCAAATGCAAAGTCGCATGAACAGGGTTTTTAGCCGTAACCGTTTGCAACGCGCCGTACAAAATAATCGCGGCAAACATATAAAATAGTACCAATGAAAAAGTCATTATTTGCCCCTTAATTAACGATATGGCGCGTCAGCCGCTTTGCGTTTCGCGATTTCGGCTTCGTATTTGTCGCCGATTGCCAACAGGATAGGTTTGGTCATGTGCAAATCGCCTTTTTTCTCGCCGTGATATTCAAAAATATGGGTTTCCACAATCGCGTCAGTTGGGCAGGCTTCTTCGCAAAATCCGCAGAAAATACATTTGGTTAAATCAATATCGTAGCGCGTGGTGCGGCGTGTGCCGTCTTCGCGTTGTTCACTTTCAATATTGATTGCCATGGCAGGGCAAACCGCTTCGCATAATTTGCAGGCAATGCAACGCTCCTCGCCATTGGGATAACGACGTTGGGCATGCAGACCGCGAAATCGCACCGATTGCGGGGTTTTTTCTTCGGGGAAATAAATCGTGTCTTTACGCGCGAAAAAGTTTTTGAGCGTAACGCCCATGCCTTTGACTAATTCGCCTAATAAAAAGGTTTTTACAAAATTTGCCATAATTCGTTCCCTACCCTTTTGATGTGGATAGTTTTTTATTTAGAAAACTGGGTTTCAGGCAGCCTGAAAGCGGCTGCGATTATCATATTTGAAATTTTCAGGCAGCCTGCACACCATTTTGTTGCAACGCCAATAAAGTTTGCATGGCTAAATCCGCTTGTTCATACGGCACAAAAATATGGTCATGCAAATTGCCAGCCACCACATTGCAGCTAATGCCAACTTGACCCAACGCTTTGGCAAATGCCGCCGTCAAGCCCACCACCGCCAAATCCGAATACGCATTCAGCGTAATCCATGCCGCACGGAAATCATTTTGCAAACCACGCGCCAATGCGATTTCTTCGCCAATCACAACCGATAAACCTTCACGCTCGCGGATTGTGGCGACTGTGTCGGTTAGCGGTAAATCGCAGTTTTCGGGCAGCGTAACAAAATAATACGCGCCGTCATTGAGTACAGGCTGCATGGAACGCAGCAATTCGGTTAAATCAGAAATCGGTTTCATATCAAATTATTTTCTTTCAGGCTGCCTGAAAAGTGCAGGCTGCTTTGTATAGGTTGAATGGCAACCCAACATAATTTTTTAGAAGCAGCCTGCAATGTTGAGTCAAGACCCAACCTACAACCCTATATATATTTTCAGGCTGCCTGAAATTATTTCCACAAACTCAATGGCGAAACCATCCAAGCCGCCAAAGCCGCAATGCAAATAAAACCAATTGGAATCAAAATTTTCCAACCCAAACGCATGATTTGGTCATAGCGATAGCGTGGGAATGTCGCACGAATCCACAAATAACCGTACAACACAAACGCCATTTTCGCAAACATCCAAAACGCACTCGGCGCACCAATCGCACCCCAACTTTGTGGGAATGGCGACAACCAACCGCCCAAAAACATAATGGCAGTCAGCGCACCAATCAAAATCATGAAAATGTATTCAGCCAAGAAAAACAAGGCAAACGCAAAACCCGAATATTCCACATGGAAACCTGCCACAATTTCCGATTCGCCTTCCGCCACGTCAAACGGTGCGCGGTTTGTTTCCGCCACAGCAGAAATCAGGTAAACCAAAAATGCTGGAAATAAGGTAAACCAGTTCCACGAGAAAATTGAACCGCCTGCAATCCCTGTCGCTTGTGCTGCAACGATTTCTTTAAAATTCAGGCTGCCTGAAACCATAATCACACACACCAAAGCGGCTGACATGGCAATTTCATAAGAAATCGTTTGCGCCGAAGAACGCATTGCACCCAACATCGCGTATTTTGAGTTACTCGCCCAACCTGCAATAATCACGCCGTACACCGACAACGATGTAATCATCAAAATGTACAGCAAACCTGCGTCCACATTGGTCAGCACCCATTCATCGTTAAACGGAATCACCGCCCAAGCCGCAAAAGACGGCGCAAGCGACAACATCGGTCCGATGTAAAACAGGTATTTATTTGATGTGTTCGGGCGCGTTACTTCTTTGAACAGCAATTTCAACACGTCCGCAAACGGCTGAATCAAGCCATACGGTCCAACCACATTCGGACCTGTACGCAACTGCATAAAACCAATTACTTTGCGTTCAAAATAAGTCAAATACGCAACCGTCAAAATCAATGGCAATAAAATCAACACAATCTTAACCAAAATCGCCACGATTAAGCCGATTGTTGCGCCCATTTCGTCCAAGCCGAGTGTTGTCGCAAACAGGGTTTGAAACCATTCTTGCATGATTAAGCCCTCACTAATTCAATGCTGTTCATCAATCCGCCCAATGCGGCATTGCTGCTGTGATGTGGCAAGTAAACCACGTTTTCAGGCAGCGTGTTATCGGCTTTAACCAACACATTCACACGCTCGCCATTTTGCGTGGCAATGGCAACATCGCCATCAACCAAACCAAATTGCGCCAAAGTAATCGTATTGGCTTGTGCGCTTGGTGTGGCAGCGTGGTTGGTTTGTTGCAACGACACGGCACGGCGCACAATCGGGTCAGTTTCGTAAATGCCTACGCCGCCCACGCGCACAATCTTGTGCAGGCTGCCTGAAACGGCATTGCCTGACCATGTGCTGTGATTGCCTAATTTTTCAGGCAGCGCGTTGATATTACCCAACGCTTCCGCCAAAACTTGCTCGCTGGTTTCAAATTCAAAACCTTGCAATTCAAACAAATTGCCCAACACGCGCAAAATTTTCCACAATGGACGGCTGTCGGCATAACCTTTCACAACGCCATGGAATGATTGCAAACGCCCTTCCATATTGATAAAGCTGCCCGATGTTTCGGTAAATGGCGCGATTGGCAACAACACGTCCGCCACGTCCAACAGCGTTTCGCTTTCGTACGCGCTAAACGCCAACACGCTGCCTGCTTTTTTCAGCGCGGCAACCGCTTGTGTGCCGCCCAATACATCAACATCAGGCTCAACATTCATCAACAAAACAGCTTTTTTCGGATTAACCAACATATCGCCCACATTGGCTTGATTGAATGCCAACACGTCTGCGCCCACGCTGTTTGCCGCCTGTGGCAACACGCCCAAAGTCGCACCTGTTTTTTCCGCTAATTTTTGCGCCGCCGCATAAATGCCAGCGTAATCATGATGATTTTGCACATCAGCACCCAGCACAATCGCTGCGGTTTTCGCATTGTGCAGGCTGCCTGAAACGCTTTCAGGCAGGTTATTCAAATAATTAACCCATTCATTTGGGTGCAAAATTTCTTGCGCCAACAAAGGCATATGCAAGGCTTCACGATTGGCAGACACCACACTCAACGCCATGCCATTTTTTGCGGCACGGCGCAAACGAGCCGTTAATAATGGCTGTTCTTTACGCAAATTCGCGCCCACCACCAACACCGCATCACACGCCGCCAGTTGCTCAATGCTTTGCCCCAACCATTGCGCCCCTTTCAAGCTGCCTGAAAGACGGCTGTCGTTTTCACGCAAACGCGCCGTAGTATTTTGAATACCCAAGCCATTTGCCAATTTTTTGGTTAAATACAACTCTTCAACCGTATTCATTGGGTTCGCCCAAATACCGATTTGTTCTTTGCCGTCTTCCTTGCCGATACATTCCAAAGTATGGCGGACGTATTCCAAAGCCGTTGTCCAATCCACATCTTTCCATTCGCCGCCGTGTTTGATTTTTGGCGTTTTCAAACGGCTTTCGTGATACAAACCTTCGTAGCTAAAACGGTCGCGGTCAGAAATCCAACACTCGTTAATCGCTTCATTTTCTAACGGCAACACGCGGCGAACCGTGTGTTCTTTGGTTTGCACAATGATATTTGAACCCAAAGAATCGTGTGCCGACACCGATTTACGGCGCGACAATTCCCAAGAACGCGCATCGTAACGGAATGGCTTGCTCGTCAATGCACCCACAGGACACAAATCAATCACATTGCCCGACAATTCCGTTTCCACCGCTTTACCAATAAACGGCATGATTTGCGAAAATTCACCACGATTAGCCATGCCGATTTCCTGCTCGCCTGCGATTTCTTCGGTAAAACGAACGCAGCGCGTACAGTGAATACAACGGCTCATCTCTTCCGCCGATACAAGCGGACCCATGTCCTTGCCGACTACCGAGCGTTTTTCTTCTTCGTAGCGGCTGGCAGATTTGCCATAGCCCATTGCCAAATCTTGCAAATGGCATTCGCCAGCTTGGTCGCAAATGGGGCAATCTAATGGGTGGTTAATCAACAAAAATTCCATTACGCCTTCTTGCGCCTGTTTCGCTTTGGCAGAATGCGTGTGTACCACCATGCCATCGGTTACGGGTGTCGCACACGCAGGCAAAGGTTTAGGGGCTTTTTCTACTTCCACCAAGCACATACGGCAGTTGGCAGCAATGGATAATTTTTTGTGATAACAGAAATGGGGAATATACGTTCCCAATTCATGCGCCGCTTCCATTACGGTTGCGCCTTGTTGAACTTCAATCTGTTTGCCGTCTATTTGGATTTGTAACATGGTTCTTCCTAGTTACGTTCTTATTTAAAATTTAAATATTTTCTTATCATTCATAGGTCGGCTTTCAAAGCCGACAAGATTTTCAGGCAGCGTTATTTGCTGAAAATGTCGGCTCAGAGAGCCAACCTACAAAGCGTTTAATTTTGAATTTAATTCATTATTTTAATGTGCAGGCTGCCTGAAAAATCACCAATCGCCCCACTTATGCTCTTTCATTGGCTTACCGTGTTTAATGTAATGCTCAAATTCTTCGCGGAAATGCTTGGTAAAACTGCGAACAGGGAACACCGCCGCATCAGCCAACGCGCAAATCGTGCGCCCTGCCATATTGTTGCCCACGCTGTCCAGCAATTCCAAATCATCAGGGCGACCTTTACCAGTCGCAATACGATGAACCACGCGATACAGCCAGCCTGTCCCTTCGCGGCAAGGCGTACATTGACCGCAAGATTCTTCATGATAGAAATACGCCAAACGCTCCAACGCTTTAACCATGCAGACATCTTCGTCCATCACAATCACTGCGCCCGAACCCAGCATAGAACCTGCTTTCGCAATGCTGTCGTAATCCATATTGCACGACATCATAATATCGGCTGGCAACACAGGCGCAGACGAACCCCCTGGGATAACCGCTTTCAATTTCTTGCCACCGCGCACACCGCCAGCCATTGCCAGCAATTCCGAAAATGGCGTACCCAACGCAACTTCATAATTACCTGGGCGTTCAACGTGTCCCGAAATAGAAAATAATTTCGTACCGCCTGCGCTTTCAATGCCTTTATCAGCAAAGGTTTTGCCGCCATCGCGGATAATAAATGGCACAGACGCGAACGTCTCCGTATTGTTAATCGTTGTCGGCTTGCCGTATAAACCAAAAGAAGCAGGGAATGGCGGTTTAAAACGTGGCTGACCTTTTTTGCCCTCCAACGATTCCAATAAAGCCGTTTCTTCGCCGCAAATGTACGCGCCATAGCCGTGGTGCGCGAATAATTCAAATGAAAATTCGCTACCCATAATATTTTTACCTAAAAAGCCAGCATCACGCGCTTCTTGCAAGGCTTTTTCAAACAATTGAAAACCTTCAAAAATTTCGCCGTGAATATAGTTGTAACCAGCTTCCGCGCCCATAGCGTAGCCCGCGATAATCATGCCCTCAATCAGGGCATGCGGATTGAACATAATGATGTCGCGGTCTTTGAATGTCCCTGGTTCGCCCTCGTCCGTGTTGCAGACAACGTATTTTGCACCAGGGAATGAACGCGGCATAAAGCTCCATTTCAAACCAGTTGGGAAACCTGCGCCACCACGTCCGCGCAAACCTGACGCTTTGATTTCGTCAATGATGTCGGTTTGGGCGATTTTTTCGGTTAAGATTTTGCGTAGAGCTTGATAGCCGCCACGCGCTTGGTAGGCGGCGAGCGTCCAGCAGCCTTTTTCTTCGGTGTTTACGCCCTCAAAGATAACGCCTGATTGGTAAATTGCCATTTCGTTTGCCTAACTTATGTTTTGAGTTTCAGGCAGCCTGTACTGCCAATATTTATTTGTTTCGCTTTGTCTTAAATGCAGGCTGCTTTTCAATGTAATTATTCTTTTCAGGCTGCCTGAAAATATAAATTCAAAATTTAGGATTTATTCCAATTCCGCCAATTTCTTCTCAATCGCATCAGCGTCCATAAAACTGCACATTTTATGATTATTCAACAACATAACAGGAGCATCGCCACACGCGCCCATGCACTCGCCTTCTACCAGCGTAAATTTGCCGTCTGCGGTGGTTTCGCCGTAGCCAATACCCAATTTTTGTTTCAAGTATTCGCCAGCATCCACGCCACCGCGCAACGCACACGGCAAATTGGTACAAACGGTTAATTTGTATTTACCGACTGGTTTCAAGTCGTACATATTGTAGAAAGTCGCGACTTCGTGCGCGGCAATCGCTGGAATGCCAATGTATTGCGCCACAAATTCAATGGTTTCAGGCGCGAGATAGCCTTTTTCCACTTGGGCAATGCGTAACGCGCCCATTACCGCGCTGCGGCGTTGGTCGGCAGGATATTTTGCCAACTCTGTGTCAATTTGTTTCAATGAATCAGCAGATAACATTATCTATCTACCTCCCCGAATACGATGTCTTGTGTCCCGATAATCGCCACCACGTCAGCCAACATATGCCCACGCGCCATTTCGTCCATGCCTTGCAAATGTGCGAAGCCAGGGGCGCGAATTTTCAGGCGATACGGCTTGTTTGCACCATCGGAAATCATGTAAATACCAAATTCGCCTTTTGGGTGTTCCACAGCCGTGTAGGTTTCGCCCTCTGGAACGTGCATACCCTCGGTGAACAATTTGAAATGGTGAATCAAATCTTCCATGCCGATTTTCATATCGGTGCGTTTTGGTGGCGCAACTTTATGATTTTCTGTGATAACAGGTAGATTTGGATTGGCGCGTAACCAGTCTGCGCACTGTTTAATAATGCGAACCGATTGGCGCATTTCCGCCATACGGCACAAATAGCGGTCGTAACAATCGCCATTCACGCCCACAGGAATATCAAAATCAATTTGGTCATAGACTTCATACGGTTGCTTTTTGCGAACATCCCATTCAATGCCCGAACCGCGCAACATCACGCCAGTAAAACCTTTTTGCAATGCGCGTTCAGGCGACACCACACCAATGCCTACGGTACGTTGTTTCCAAATGCGGTTGTCCGTCAGCAGCGTTTCCAGCGTATCAATATTTCTCGGGAAACGCTCACAGAATGCGTCAATAAAATCCAACATCGTGCCTTCACGGCTCGCGTTCAATTCTTTCAATACTTTCGCATTGCGATATTTGCTGCTTTCGTATTTCGGCATGAAATCGGGCAAATCGCGGTACACACCCCCAGGACGGAAATATGCCGCGTGCATACGCGCACCCGAAACCGCTTCGTACAAATCCATCAATTCTTCACGGTCGCGGAATGCGTACAAAATCGCCGTCATCGCGCCAATATCCAGCGCGTGCGAACCCACGCCCATCAAGTGATTGAGAATGCGCGTTACTTCAGCAAACATGGTGCGAATGTATTTGGCACGAATCGGCACTTCAATGCCCACCAATTTTTCAATCGCCATGCAATACGCTTGCTCATTGACCATCATGGAAACGTAATCCAGCCTGTCCATATATGGCAAAGTTTGCAGATAAGTTTTGGTTTCCGCTAATTTTTCTGTACCACGATGCAATAAGCCAATATGCGGGTCGGCACGAACAATGGTTTCACCTTCCAACTCCAAAATCATACGCAATACGCCGTGCGCGGCTGGGTGCTGCGGCCCGAAGTTAATCGTGTAATTTCTTAATTTAGCCACCGTAGTTCTCCTCGCGCACCACTCGCGGTGTGATTTCACGCGGTTCAATCGTTACAGGTTGATAAATCACACGTTTTTCGTTTTCGTCATAACGCATTTCTACATAGCCTGAAATCGGGAAATCTTTGCGGAATGGGTGTCCCACAAAGCCATAGTCAGTCAAAATACGGCGCAAATCTGGATGCTCATTGAAAATAATTCCATACATATCAAACGCTTCACGCTCGTACCAATCCGCGCCGTTATACAGTTCTACCACAGACGGCACAATCGGCAAATCGTCATCTTGCGCCCACACGCGAACGCGCACACGCTGATTATTTTTCACAGAAACCAGTTGGCTCACGGCAGCAAAGCGTTTACCTTGCCACGCTTCATTTTTGTAAGTGCTGTAATCCACACCGCACAAATCCACTAGGCTTTCAAAGTGTAAGTCTTCGTGGTCGCGCAAGGTGGTCATGATGTCTAAATAGTGTTCAGGCTGGCATTCAATGGTAACTTCATCAAATGCCAACAGGATTTTGCTGGCTTTTTTGCCCAAAATTTCGGTGCAGGCTGCCTGTAAATCAATAACGTGCATTTTGCTTTCCTTTTAGTGGCGGGCAATCGTATAAGTGCGTTTAATTTTGCCTTGCAGTTGAATCAAGCCGTACAACAAAGCCTCCGCAGTTGGTGGACAACCTGGTACATACACATCAACAGGCACAACACGGTCAGCACCACGCACCACAGAATAGGAATAATGATAATAACCACCGCCATTGGCGCATGAACCCATTGACAACACCCAACGCGGTTCTGCCATTTGGTCGTAAACTCGGCGCAATGCAGGTGCCATTTTATTCGTCAAAGTCCCTGCCACAATCATCAAATCCGATTGACGTGGAGACGGACGGAAAATAATCCCGAAACGGTCAAGGTCATAACGCGCCATACCAGCGTGCATCATTTCCACCGCACAGCAAGCCAAACCAAAGGTTACAGGCCACAATGAGCCAGTACGCACATAATTCAACACGGTATCCGCGCTGGCGGTTACAAAACCTTTATTTAAAACGCCTTCTATTCCCATTCCAGCGCACCTTTTTTCCATTCGTAAATAAAGCCCACCGTCAAAACGACAATGAACACGAGCATAGACCAAAACGCAAACGCGCCTGTTTCAGCCATTAAATCTTTGTAAACCACCGCCCACGGAATCATGAACGCGACTTCTAAATCAAACAAAATAAATAAAATGGCAACCAAATAATAACGCACGTCAAATTTCATACGCGCATTTTCAAACGCTTCAAAGCCGCATTCAAACGGCGCGTCTTTTTCAGCGTAGTGGCGTTTTGGGCCAAATAGTGTGCCTAATCCAATAAATAATATGCCTGCGATTAAACCGACAATGGCGAAAATAAGTACAGGAAAATAGTTTTCTAACATTTTGCACCTGTGTAACCGTTAATTTATGTAACTTGCCATTTTAACGAATTTTTCAACTCTTTTAAAGCAATACGGCTGCTTTTTATGACAAAAATATCAATCTTTTCAATGCGGTAATGATAGGCATTCTTATTTGCGTGATTGATTTGTGATTATTGCAAAAGTAATTTAATAACAAAATCAAGGATTCGAATTATTTTGACAATAAAAAGCAGCCTGCACTTTGAACAAATTATGCAGGCTGCTTTTTATATAAATTGAGACAGGTAAAACGATAAGCCGGGTTCTGTCGTTGGACAGTCATTCATCTAGACGTACCGTTGCCAGCACGTTCAAGCAACCTACCCAAACACTCGGCGAGCAGCGTCAATGTGTTCTGTTTGGTCTTGCTACGAATGGGGTTTAGCCTGCCACAAGCTGTTGCCAGTTGCGCGGTGCGCTCTTACCGCACCTTTTCACCCTTACCTATGTTGCAATAATGCAATCATCGGCGGTTTTGCTTTCTGTTCCACTTTCCGTCGTGTTACCACGCCCAGCCGTTAGCTGGCATTCTGCTCTGTGTAGCCCGGACTTTCCTCCCCGTATGCCTTACGCGATACGCGGCGACTGTCTGTTTTACCTGAACGGCAGATTATACGGGGTTTTGCGCTTTTTTGGGCATTTTCAAACCTAACGCCTGAATATTCCCCTGCTCGTCTAACTGTTTCACTGTAATGCAAATGCCATCAAAATCAATTCTATCGCCTGCGACTGGCACATCGCCAAAACGCTCGCGGAACAAGCTGTCTAGTGTGTGCGATGCTTCTTCTGGTGCGACTTTAATGCCATAAGCAAACACCAAATCGCTCAACTGGGCTTCGGGTTTGACCACAAATTCGCCAAAAAAGTGTTGTTCGTGCAGGCTGCCTGCGTCATCGGCAAATTGTCGCGCAAAAGCGTTGCCTTGTTCTTCGTCCAACACATACCATGCGATGTCGCCTGCTTGCATTTGGGTCGCCATGTTTACGGTAATCGGCTCGCCATTTCGGATTAGGCTAAACAAGCGGCTGCCTGCAAAACGGCTATCGCGCGTCATGGCATAGGGGTGACTGCCTTGCGCTTCGGAATCTTGTCCCACCAAAAACGATTGCATGGTCATGGATAGGCGGTCGCTCAACCAAATTTCGCGCACGTTCAGCGGTTCGGGTTCGGGCGGCAACACCATGTCCAACTTTTTGGCAAAAAACGGAATGGTTGTGCCTTGAATCAACAAAGACAAAATCACAACGGCAAACACGACATCAAACAATAATCGCGCGTTTTCTACACCACTCATCAACGGCATAATCGCCAGCGTAACAGGTACTGCGCCACGCAAGCCAACCCAGCTAATGTAGGCGATTTCGCGTTTGCTGTATTTGAACCATTTGATTGATGTGTACACGGCAATCGGTCGCGCCACCAAAATCAAAAAGGCGGCAATCATCAGTGCAGGCTGCCATTGCTCCCACAAGCGAGATGGCGTAACCAATAAACCCAGCACCAAAAACATAGCAGCCTGCGCCAACCATGCCAAGCCGTCCATCACATTCAAAACGTGTTCGGTTGATGAATTACGTGCATTGCCCACCAACACGCCAGCCAAATACACCGCCAAAAAGCCGCTGCCGTCCACCAAATTGCTCAACGCGAACACCAGCACGCCGCCCGATGCAATCATCAGCGCGTATAAGCCTTCTGCCAAGCGGATTTTTGCCAATAACAGCGCGAAAATCTTGCCGCTAACCAAGCCAAACAACAAACCCAAGCCCAGTTGTTGCACCAACATCACCAACGCGCTGCCGAATGTGGTTTGTTCGGGCTGCATAATCAAACTAATCAACACGCTCACCAGCAAAATTGCCATTGGGTCGTTTACGCCGCTTTCCAGCTCCAACGTGGCTTGAATACGCGGATGCAGGCGTACACCGCTGTTTCGCAACAGGGAAAATACCGCCGCCGCATCGGTTGAGCCGACAATCGCCGCCATCAGCAAGCCCAATCGCCAATCCAAACCCAGCAACCAAGTGGCAAACACGCCCAATAAACCCACGCTTGCCAACACGCCCCAACTTGCCAACACCGCCGCAGGTTTGAGCGCGATACGGAATGTGGATAACTTGGTTCGCAAACCGCCGTCCAACAAAATGACCGCCAAAGCAAGCTGGCTGACAAAATTCGCGCCTGCAAAATTGTTGAACGAAATATTGCCAATGCCTTCCTCGCCAGCCAACATACCCACGCCCAAAAACGCCAACAATAAGGGCATACCCAGTCGCGCCGATAGCCTGCTTGCCAACACGCTGGCAAACAGCAAAAACGCCATAATCAAAAATAACCAGTTCATTTGGGTCATGCCAAAATTGCTCCTTATTGTGGTTACAGAAAGTGCAGGCTGCTTTGTTTAACTCAAAAGCAGCCTGCACTGTGTTTAATAGGGCTTATTGTACATCAAACCCCGAATGACGCAACAACGCATCAATTTTCGGTTCGCGCCCACGGAACGCTTTAAAACTTTCAGCCGCGCTGCGACTGCCACCGACCGCCAAAATCTCATTCCAAAATTTCGCGCCTGTGGCTTTCACATCATCGCTTTCTTCAAACGCCGCGTAAGCGTCCGCGCTCAACACTTCCGCCCACGCATAGCTATAATAACCAGCCGAATAACCACCTGCGAAAATATGCCCAAAACTATTCGCAAAACGATTGTATTCAGGCGGTTGAATCACAGCCACTTCCGCACGAACCGCTTGCAACACGTCCGCCCAATTTTGCAGGCTGCCTGAATTTTTCTCGCTGTAAATCAACATATCAAACAACGCAAATTCCATTTGGCGCACCAAAAATAAACCGCGTTGGAAATTTTTTGCCGCCAACATTTTGTTAAACAAACTTTCAGGCAGCGTGTCGCCATTGTCTTCGTGCGCCGACATTTCGCGCAATACGTCAAATTCCCACACGAAATTTTCCATAAATTGACTCGGCAATTCCACCGCGTCCCATTCCACGCCATTGATACCGCTCACGCCCAACTCGTCCACGCGCGTCAGTAAATGATGCAAACCATGTCCTGTTTCATGGAACAGCGTAATGATTTCATCATGCGTCAAACGCGATTCCTTGCTCCCAACTGGCGGCGTGAAATTGCACACCAAATACGCAATCGGCGTTTGAATTTGCCCAGCCTTATCGCCCGACAAGAAACGGCGGCGACCGCGATAATCATTCATCCACGCGCCACCGCGTTTGCCTTCACGCGCAAACAAATCCATGTACACGCCGCCAATAATCGCGCCGCCTTTTTCCAACTCAAAATAACGCACATCTTCATGCCACACAGGAACAGATTTTTCCGTCAAATTCACGCCATACAAACGCTTGATTTGCGTGAATAATCCAGCCAACACCTTGCTTACAGGGAAATATTTTTTCACTTCCGTTTCAGAAAAAGCGTACTTTTGTTCACGCAATTTCTCGCTCGCGTAACTCAAATCCCATGATTGAATGTCAGGCAGCCCCAAATTTGTCGCGGCAAATTCGCGCACTTCCGCCAAATCTTGTTGCGCGAACGGTTTAGCGCGTTTCGCCAAATCGCGTAAAAAATCCAACACTTGCGCTGGTGTTTCCGCCATTTTCGTAACCAGCGACAACGCCGCGTAATTTTCGTAGCCCAACAAATTCGCTTCTTGCAGCGCAATTTCCAAACAGCGCGTAATGTTCGGCGTGTTATCCCATTCCGCCTTGCCCAGCTCACTCGCACGAGTGCAATACGCACGGTAAAGCTGTTCACGCAATTCACGATTGTCCGCGTACTGCATCACGGCGATGTAGTGCGGCATTTGCAAACCGATTTTGTAACCTGATTTGTTTTCGGCTTGCGCGGCTGCCTGAAACATCGCCAACGCATCGTCAGGCAAACCTTGCAGGCTGCTTTCATCATCAAAATACAGCGCGAAATCATCGGTCGCGTCCAACACATTTTGCGAAAACTGCGCCGATAATTGCGCCGATTCCATTTGCAATTTGGCAAATTCCGCCTGTTTTTCGGGCGACAATTCCGCGCCACTCAACACGAAACCGCGCAAATCGTGCGCCAATTTCGTTTGTTGAGTGTTGTTCAATTTGGCAAATTCGGGCGCGTTTTTAATCGCTTTGAAACGCTCGTAAAGTTCAATATCTTGTCCGATTTCCGTGAAAAATACGGTAACTTCAGGCATCAATTCGTTGTAAACGGCGCGAAGTTCGGGCGTATCCACCACGCTATTCAAATGCGCCACCACGCCCCAAATTCTGCCAACACGTTCTGTGATGTCGGTTAATGTTTCTACGGTGTTGAGCCAAGTCGTTTCAGGCTGTGTTTTGATTTGGGCGATTTGTTCGCGGGCTTCGGACATTGCCGTTTGCATAGCTGGTTTGATGTCATCTACGCGGATCTCGTTGTAACGCGGTTCGTTGTCTAAATTTAAAAGGATATTTGCTGACATTTTGTTTTTCCGTTGTTGAAAATAGGTTGCGTTTAAATGGGGCGGATTGTGCAGAAAACAAGGTGCAGGCTGCTTTTTGCGCGAATTTGCCCTACATTAAAGCCATCTTCAACGACCACTTTGGAGTCTATCATGGAGCTAACTTTAAAGGATTCAACGCGCGTGTATAGTGAATTAAATTTGGGGCTGTCCTAGATAACTAGGGAAATTCAAATTAAGTTAGAATTATCCCTATGCGAAAAAGTCGTCTAAGTCAGTACAAACAAAACAAACTCATTGAGCTATTTGTCGCAGGTGTAACCGCAAGAACAGCAGCAGAGTTAGTAGGTGTTAATAAAAATACCGCAGCCTATTATTTTCATCGTTTACGATTACTTATTTATCAAAACAGTCCACATTTAGAAATGTTTGATGGCGAAGTAGAAGCAGATGAAAGTTATTTTGGTGGACAACGAAAAGGTAAACGCGGTCGAGGTGCTGCTGGAAAAGTCGCTGTATTTGGGCTCTTGAAGCGAAATGGTAAGGTTTATGCGGTTACTGTACCGAATACTCAAACCGCTACTTTATTGCCTATTATCCGTGAACAAGTGAAACCTGACAGCATTGTTTATACGGATTGTTATCGTAGCTATGATGTATTAGATGTGAGCGACAAAGCCATTTTAGCTTCGCTGAAACTTCGTTTTCGTATCAATCACAGCACACATTTTGCTGAACGACAAAACCATATCAACGGAATTGAGCACTTTTGGAATCAAGCAAAAACGTCATTTACGCAAGTTTAACGGCATTCCCAAAAAGCATTTTGAGCTGTATTTAAAGGAGTGCGAATGGCGTTTTAACAACAGTGAGATAAAAGTTCTTGTTCTATTTTAAAACAATTAGTAAAATCGAGTTTGTCCTAGTTATCTAGGACAGCCCCTTAAATTTAGATTAGTACAGCGTTTGCCAACTTCCTTATGTACTAGCTGTACACGGCGGTCGTTGTCGCCTTGTCCTAATCTAAATTTAATCCACTATATTATGTAGTCGGCACCCCCATCGCCCAAGTGAAATCGCCCAGCATGGTAAGCGAAGTGTTGCAGCAACGCAGCTTCAATACCGTATGCATTCCTGCACACGTTGCCCCAGCCCAGCTAGCAGCCCTTTTCGCAGGCATAAAAACGCAGCAAAACGTGGACGGCATTATGGTAACCGTGCCACACAAAATCTCGTTCACCGATTTGTGTGATAGCGTATCCGAACACGCCCAATTTTTGCATACCGTAAACGTAGTTCGCCGCAATACCAATGGCACTTGGCAAGGCGATATGTTTGTGGGCGATATCGTGGCGCACCTACCATTGACCGCGTGGATAGAAACCGCGCGCCAACGCGGTTGTCGCACGTCCACAGGTTTGGATATGTTTGCCAGCGTGCGCGATTTGATGACCGATTTTCTATTGAAAAACCATCAATCGCAAAAATAAATTTGATTAAATATGAAAAACTTATTATTTAGCGAGCCAATATCGCTTGCCAAATAATCAAAACTTTGGTTTAATAACGTCGTTTCGCTGCACGGCGAAACGAATGGGTGATTAGCTCAGTTGGTAGAGCGTCTGCCTTACAAGCAGAATGTCGGCGGTTCGACTCCGTCATCACCCACCATTTTTTTGGGCGTTTGATTTATCAAATGTTCATGCGCGGTGGTAGCTCAGTTGGTTAGAGTACTGGCCTGTCACGCCAGTGGTCGCGGGTTCGAGCCCCGTCCACCGCGCCAAATTCCAAACCGTATCTGTCATGGATACGGTTTATTTTTTTGTTGACGTCATATCAATCCAACAAACAAAAAGCAGCCCGCACCTTTTGTCCAAATCTTTGATTTGGGTATATAGTGGATTAAATTTAAATTAGGACAAGGTCGACAACGACCGCCGTGTACATCTAGTACATAAGGGAGTTGGCAACGCTGTACTAATCTAAATTTAATTCACTATAAAAGGTGTATGCCGTAGGCAGGCACAACCTTTTAAACACAAAGTGCAAGCTACTTTTTATTATGATTCTTTTATTCAGGCGATTGTTGCTGTGCTTGCTTATCCGCTTTTTCTGCTTGCGCTGCCCAGTAGCTCGCCAAGATTGAGCCTGAAATATTGTGCCAAACGCTAAACAAGGCACTTGGCACAGCAACCACAGGCGCGGCGGCAAAATGTGCCGCCGCCAGCGTCGCGCCTAAACCTGAATTTTGCATACCGACTTCAATCGCCAGCGTTTTTTGCGCGTCAAACGGCAATTTGCACCAACGAGCGGCAAAAAATCCCAGCAAATAACCCAAGCTATTGTGCAAAATCACTACGCCAAAAATCAACAAACCACTTTCTAGGATTTTGGCCTTGCTCGCGCCAATAATCGCGGCAATAATCAAAATAATGGCAACCACCGACACCAAGGGCAACAATTCGGCGGCGGCTTCGGTTTGTTTTTTGAAGAATTTGTGCGCCAACACGCCCAACACTATCGGTAACAACACGATTTGCAAAATAGACAACAGCATTTTGCTGGGGTCAAATTGCAGCCATTGGTGCGCCAAAACGTAAAAAATCGCAGGGGTAAAAATGGGTGCAAGCAGCGTGGTGATGGACGTTACGCCCACTGACAACGGTACATTGCCACGCGCCAAAAAGGTAATCACGTTGGACGCTGTGCCTCCTGGGCAGCAACCAACCAAAATTACGCCCACGGCAATTTCGGGCGGCAGGCTAAATCCTTTTGCCAACAAAAAAGCGGTTATCGGCATAATCAAAAATTGCGCCAGCACACCTACCAACACGGCTTTTGGGTGGGTGGCAACAATTTTAAAATCGCTGGGTGTGAGCGTTAAGCCCATGCCAAACATAATCACGCCCAACAAATACGGCACGTTGGGCAGCACCCATTTGAATGATTCGGGCGATAGCAATCCCAGCGCGGCAAATAAAGTCGCCCAAATCGTAAAGGTTTTGCCAACAAAATCGCTGATTTTATTTAATATGCTCATGAAATTTTCCTAAACAAAGGGTGGCAAGCATACAAGAATTAACACAGTATAGCAAAGTGAAATTGCAGGCTGCTTTTGTGCGGAATATTCCATACAAAAGCAGCCTGCAATTTATTTATCCCAATCACTCTTCATCTACCACAACCGTTGTCGCGGTTGGCACAACCGACAAATATTTCAGCGCGATAAATTGCTGTTCGGGGTCGATTTCGGTAATCGCCAGCTTGACGGTGGCTTTGGGCGCAATCTCGATTGGAATGCCAGTGGCGCGTGCCGTTAGTGGCAAGCCTTCCAAGCGCACCAAGTCTTCTTTTAGCACCACAGCATTGATTTCGTGCACGTTTTCTTGCACCAGCCACACGGTTGCCCAGTAGTTTTCCATCGTGTCTTGAAACGCGCGATAGGCGTTAAACGCGGCTTCAAACGCGCCCAATGCCACAAATAAATCGCTGTCGTTTTTGGTAAAACGTGGCTCGCTGTCTGGGTCGAGCAGGCTTTGCAGTTGCTTTTGGTTGATGTAGTCGCTGGCACGGCGCAGCGGCGAAGTAAACCAGCCATAATGCGCCACATTCATGCCGATGTGCGGCTCGGAATGCGTGGACATTCGCACGCGACCGCTCGGCTGCACGCGGAATAAACCTGCCAATTCGTTATCGTGCAGCATTTTTGCCCACGATGTGTTCGCCAAAATCATCATTTCGCTGACCAGCGTGTCAATCGGCGAACCGCGTTCACGGCGCGTAATCAGCACTTTGCCGTTGGCATCAAAATCAATGCCGTAATCGTATTTTTTGGGCAAAGTGGGGTCGTCCAAACGGTCGCGCTGGCGTTGCAATTCGCGCGCTAAATCCAGCAAATACAAGCAATCGGCATGGTGGGCAAACTGTGGATTATCCGCGCTGCCTACGCCTGTTTCGCTATTAAAAAATGGTTCGATGTTTTGAATACGCAAATTGGTGGCGATTGGCACAAGCTCAATTTGGCTGGTTGGCTCGGATAACTGCCAATTTTCATCTACATCAAAATAAATGCTGAACGCTGGCACGACTTTGCCCTCGTCCAAGCTGAACGCGCCAATCCAGTTTTCGGGCAGCATGGTGATTTTGTTGGCAGGAAAATACACCGTGCTTAACCGCTGCATGACGATTTTTTCTACATCGCTATTCGGCTCGATGCCCAGCGCGGGGGCAGCGATGTGGATGCCGATGCGCTTGCTGCCGTTGCCCAAATCTTGCACCGACAGCGCGTCATCGACTTCGGTTGTGGATAAGTCGTCAATGGAAAAGGCTTGTACGTTGGCAAGCGGCAAATGTGCAGGCTGCTCTGGTGCGGATAATTCGGGAAAATCCATGCCTTTGGGGAAATATTTGTAGGCAAAGCGTTGCAACAAATATTGTGGTTTGGACGTGATGCCGCCTGTGTGCAACGCCAGTTCGTAGAGCGACAATTTCAGCGCGTCGCTGGCTTTGTGGAATGCTTTGTATGCCAACGATTGCTTGTCGGGGTCGTACAAAATTTGCGGCAATTCGGTGGCAATGGCATCGGGCAAGCGACCTGCAACCATTTCGTCTGCCCATGCTTGGATTTGCGCTTCTTGTTGCGCTTTGTGTTCAATCGTGGCTAGGGCTTGTTTGAGTACGTTTTCGGGTGCGGCTTTGAACACGCCTTTGTTTTTTTTGTGAAAATACATTGGCGCAGCATACAACGCCATCAAAGTCGCGGCTAATTGGGTTTTGCTGGCTTGGTTGCCAAAATATTCTTTGGCGGCGGCTTTGAAGTCGAATTCGTCTTGCCCTACGCAGTCCCACAGCAATTCGGTGTCGATTTCGTTGGCTTCGGCTTGGGCGGTTTGCATGAAGCTGTCCATGCTGCCGTCAAATTCAATAAACGTGTTGGCGGCTTTGACTTTGACGCGCTTGCCGTGTTGCGTGTCGGCTTGATAGGTGCTATCGTTTTTTTGCACGATGCTGGCGACTTTGAATTGTCCGCCGTCTTCATAAAAAATATGGCTCATGGTGTGTTCTCATAATGGAATGGCGCGATTATAGCGGAAAAAGCAGCCTGCACATTTTTATCCAAAGTGCAGGCTGCTTTGATTGTGTCAAATGTTTATCTACGCGCTTCCAATTCCAACGCAGCAATATTGCCCTCACGGTCTTGAATTTGCGCCAAAGCAGCCTGCACTTCTGCGGCATTATTTCGTTTTTGCGCGGCAGACAAACGCACACGCGCTGCTGCCAAAGCCTGACGTTCACGGTTGATTTCTTGCTGCAAAATTTGACGGCGCGTGGGCTTGCTCGGCAAGGTTACTTCCGAAGCAGCCTGTACTCTGGGCGTGTAGCGTGTATGCGTTTGCAGTACAGGGCGCGTAGTCGGTGCAGATGCGGTACTGGACGCGCTAATCGGTTCAATTTCGGTTGGCGCAAAATCGCTGCTTTGCCATGTTTGGGCGATTTCGTTTTGAATGATTTGGGATACAGACAAACTGGGCGCAGATGCCGATTGCGCGTAGAGCAACGGTGCAGATGTCAGGCATAGGGCGGATAAAAATAAACGGGTATTCATGATGATTTTTTGGGGTGGGATAAATAGATTTTCTGCAAAACGAACAATTTATCAGTCGTAAGGTGGGTTTTAACCCATCAATTCGCTCAATATTCACGATTATTGGTGAGATAAGTCCCAGGCCTGACAAGTTTTAAATAATAGCCACAATACGGTCAATGCGATTCGCAAAACGAGCTAACCATGGTTTCCAAGATTTGTAACCGTAAAGCCGTACTATGTTTAACACTAAACTAAATAATATAGAATAAATAAATGCTGAATTTCTATTGCGAATTAAAGAGTTATCTTCTTTAAAGTGAACATCTTTTACCCAGTGGAGATTATTTTCAATACCCCAATGGTTGCGAATCGTTTTAGCAAAAAATTCTACATTATCATGATGATAGTTACTTAAATAAAAGTGTTGTTCCACTTTGCGCGAACCATCTGCTCCTATTTTCGTATTTGTAACAACAATCATACGTTTAGATGATTGCCAATTTTGGCTAACCCATTGTGTACATGGATAAAGAGCAACTTCACGTTGAATTTGTGCGCCTTTCTGTCTTTCCGTTGTTTGAATTTTCGAAAGTATTTGATTATTCGGAAGTTCTTGAAACTCTTTGAATAATCGGATTGCGCCTTTTTTAACACCTACAACGTAAAACTGCCCCAATTCATCAATCTCTACGAGACTTTTTTTGACAATATAAGGCATCTAATGTCAAAACCAAACCTTTGGTCTCTAGGTTTCTGATGTGCGGATTTTTTCGTAACTGGGTGTATTATCTCTATCCCATGCAAGATATTGTTTTAATTCATCAATATTATTAGCAAGGAATGCACCTATTTCGCGATTACCTTTCGCACCGCCCAAAATGGCAACAACAATGACTGTGAGTGTTTTGGCTAGATTATAGCGTTTGCCTGCTCCACGTCTGGTATCGGGTATGCGAGCGAAATATTCTTCTAGTGAGTGCATGGTGTTGTCCATTTGGTTGTTTAAACTTCGTGCATTATACTTTTAATTTAAAACTTGTCAGGTCTGGGATAAGTCCCACCTTACGCGCTACCAAAATTGCAGGCTGCTTTTATATAAAAAATGGGGTGGTGTCCTGAAAAGTGTGCTGTAAAAAAATAAGCAATAAAAAAGCAGCGAAAACAGAGTATATTTGAGTGTGTGAAAACAGAAATAACTCTAACTTGTCCTCGCTGCCAAGGACAAAATATAAAGAAAAATGGCTACTCTTGCAATCGTAAACAAAAATATTTTTGCAAAGATTTTTGTCGTAATTTTATTGGCGACCATAACCTTACCTATAAGGGTTGTCATTCCAAAGCTGATGAGCAGGTTTGGAGAATGACCGTTAGAGGTTGTGGTATTCGCGATATTGCAGCAATTACGGGTTACAGCAAAGACAAAGTTCAGGCTGCTTTAAAACGCCATGAGTTTGAGCCATTTCCTAAACAAAAACATTACCCTACACTTGAAATAGACGAGTTTTGGACATTTGTCGGTAACAAGTCTAATAAAGTGTGGCTAGTCTATGCCTATCACAGAGAAAGTGGCGAAATTGTCGCTTACGTTTGGGGTAAACGCGATTTAGCAACAGCGCGAGCACTCAAACGGCGTTTGAAAGAGTTGCGTGTAACCTATGACAGAATGGCGACCGATGACTGGGCTGCATTTTTAAATGTCTTTTCAAATGAAGAATGGCATCTAGTTGGTAAGCAACACACAGTTGGCATTGAGGGTAATAACTGTCGTTTACGGCACAAAGTAAGGCGAGCGTTTAGAAAAACGTGTTGCTTTTCTAAAAGTATGTTTTATCACAAGAAAGTTTTTGATTTAGCTTTCTTTGATATTCACTTTGGCATTGTTTAGTTTTACAGCACACTTTTCAGGACACCACCAAAAATGGCATACCGCACAACGCAGTATGCCATCAATCCCAATCAACGTTTGGCGCGGAAGCTTAACAAATGCTGCGTGCTGGCAAGCCATGCACCACCAATGCCCAAAAAGCTGGCAACCAGCAACACCACCACCATTTCCACTTCGGTTAAAGTGCGCCATTGCAGCGTGATGCCATAGGGCTGAAAAATTTGCTCTACCAACGGCTTGGTGCTGGTCATAATCCAATAACACAAACCCAAGCTCAACGCGCCCGACAGCAAACTCTGCCACGCCGCTTGATACAAAAACGGACGGCGAATAAACGACGACGGCGCACCCAATAATTTGGTGATTTCAATTTCTTCTTTGTGGCTCAAAATCTGCAAACGAATGGTGTTGTGCGCCACCAGCACAAATGCAATCCCCAACGTAAACGACAAAAACCAAAACACGCGGTTAAGCAGTTGATTGAATTGATACAAAGTTTGCATCCATTCTTTGTCTAGCTGCACGCTTTCTACCATGGGATAGTGCGCCAAATCGTTTTGCAAAGCGGTAATCGCATCGGGCGTGCTGTTGGCTGGCTTCACAATAAACGCATCGGGCAGAGGGTTTTCGTCTAGCATGGACACGATGTCTTGCGAACCCATAGCAGCCTGCATTTCTGCCAAACCATCGGCTTTGCTCACAAATTTCACCTTATCAATGCGTTTGTCTGATGTGAGCAAGTTGCGGACATTGTCGCTATCGGTTTGCACCGCGCTCAAATCCATATACAGCGTGATTTGTGGCACATCGCTCAATTTATCCAACACGTTTTTGCCGCTTTGTACGCCCAAATACAGCGTGAGTGGCAAAGTCATCGCAATCGACAGCATCGACAAAATCAGCAAAGTCGCAACAGGCTGGCGCACAAAATACACCAACGCCCGTTTCGCGCTTTCCAAGTGCAGCGATACATAATTACTCATGATGCAAAACGCCCTCCCTGCAAACGCAAAATGCGATGACCGTAATCTTGCATCAGCGTTTCATCGTGCGCCGAAATAATCACGGTTGTGCCTGCTTCGTGGAAGGTTTTGAACAGTTCCATAATGTCCAAAGCATAGGCGCGGTCTAGGTTTGCCGACGGTTCATCGGCAATCAAAATGCTGGGGTGATGCACCACCGCACGCGCAATGCACAAACGCTGCTGTTCGCCGCCCGATAAACCGTTTGGGTCGTCTTTTTCGCGCCCTTTTAAACCGACTTTTTCGATGGCAATACGCGCTCGTTTTTCGGCTTCTTTGTTGGTAAAGCCGATGATGCGTAGCGGCAACATCACGTTTTGTAACACGTTGCGGTCAAACAAAATTTTGTGGTCTTGGAACACAATGCCAATGTGCTGGCGCAAATAACACAGTTGATTGTCGGACAGGCTGCCCAAATCGTGTTTATTCATCAGCACTTTGCCCGAAGTGGGGCGCGTGATGCCTGCGATTAAACGCAACATAGTGGATTTGCCTGCACCCGAATGTCCAGCCACAAAAATCATTTCGCCTTTGGAAATGTTGAAGCTGATGTTTTTGAGTGCTTGAAATCCACCGTCATAAGTTTTGGAAACGGATTCAAATCGTATCATTTTGGGTTATATCTCAATAGAATAGGCGCAAATTATAACGGATTTTTGAATGATGCAGGCTGCTTTTGTAAACGATGCCAAGCAGCCTGCACTTTTGTGTGATTGATTTTGTGGATAAAAATTTAAATCAACAAAAAAATAATCTATTTTCAACTGGCTAAATCAAAAAATATTGTGGATAAAATTTGGGATAAATGGCGAATAAGCTCTGTATAACGCAGGGATAACACAGGGATAAATCGTGGATAAACATTAAGGCGATTGCAATCTGCCACCCTTTATCGCCAATCCGCCCAATTTGCCAGCCAGCCCTTGATGGCGCAAACCGTGCGTAATGGCAACGGCTAAACCGTCTGCGGCATCGGCTTGGGGCGTGCCAGATAGATTGAGCATCTTCACAACCATGTGTTGCACTTGTTCTTTGGCGGCTTTGCCCTGCCCGACTACGCTTTGTTTGACTTGCAAGGCGGTGTATTCATACACGGGCAAATCGCGCAACACCAGCGCGGCAATGGCTGCACCACGCGCTTGCCCGAGCATGAGCGTGGCGGCTGGATTGACGTTCACAAACACTTGTTCTACTGCGGCTTGGTTGGGGCGATAGGTGTCAATCAGTTCGGCAATGCCACGCACAATAATGCTGACGCGCCCTGCTAACTCGTCTTTGGGAATGGTTTGGATACAGCCCGATGCAACATAAATGGGTTCGCGCCCAACCCAGTCGATGATGCCGAAGCCTGTGCTGCGACTACCTGGGTCTATGCCTAGTATGCGTATGGTTTTGTTCATGGGGTTTGATGTGATGTGGATAAAAAATGCAGGCTGCTTTGATAACACAAAAAAGCAGCCTGCACATTTAGTTAGCATTACAAATAAAACTTCTCAATCACTTTTAAATTGTCGTCCAATTTATACACCAATGGCTGACCTGTTGGAATTTCCAACGCCATGATGTCGTCGTCCGAAATGCCTTCAATGTGTTTTGCCAAAGCGCGGAGTGAATTGCCGTGCGCTGCCACCAACACGCGCTTGCCAGCCAAAATCGCTGGGGCAATTTGGTCTTCCCAAAATGGCAACACGCGCTCCAAAGTAACTTTTAAGTTCTCGCCGTCTGGCACCACATCGCTTGGCAAATGGGCGTAGCGGCGGTCGTTGTGTGCGGAAAATTCGTCATCTTTGTCTAACAACGGTGGCAAGGTGTCGTAGCTTCTGCGCCAAATGTGGACTTGCTCATCGCCATATTTTTCGGCGGTTTGTTTTTTGTTCATGCCTTGCAATGCGCCGTAGTGGCGTTCGTTCAATCGCCAAGATTTGATTTGTGGCACAAACAACTGGTCGCTTTCTTCCAACACGATGTTGCAGGTTTTGATGGCACGAGTCAGCACCGATGTAAACGCAATATCAAATTCATAGCCAGCGGCTTTGAGCTTTTGACCTGCGGCGGTGGCTTCGGCAATGCCTTGTTCTGATAATTTGACATCGCGCCAACCTGTAAACAAGTTTTTCGCGTTCCATTCGCTTAATCCGTGGCGGATAAATACCAATTCCATGTTGATTTCCTTTCTGGAAAAGTGGTTAAAAAAATATAAAAAAGCAGCCTGCACTTTTACTTTGCTGTTTTTTCAGGGCGCACCCAGCCTTCAATCGTGGTTTGTTTGGCTCGGGCAATCACCAATTTGTTTGGCTCGCAATTTTTGGTGATGACGCTGCCTGCGCCTGTGGTTGCCTTGTCGCCCACGGTAACAGGCGCAACCAGCAAGGTGTCTGAACCAATGCGAACTTCGTTGCCAATCACGGTTTTGTATTTGTTTACGCCGTCATAGTTGCAGGTAATCGTGCCTGCGCCGATATTGGTTTGACTACCAATCACCGCATCGCCCAAATAAGTCAAATGATTGGCTTTGCTGCCCTTGCCAATGGTGCTGTTTTTGACTTCCACAAAATTGCCAATATGCACTTCGTCTGCCAACACGGCATTGGGGCGCAATCGGGCAAATGGTCCAATTTGTGCGTTGTCGCCAATCACGCAATCTTCCAAATGGCTAAACGGTGCAATCACAGTGCCTGCACCAATTTTTGCGTTTTTAATCACACAATTCGCGCCAATGTGAACGTCATCGCCCAACACAACATCGCCTTCCAAAAGGCAATTTGCATCAATGACCACGTCTTGACCGTGTTGCAGGCTGCCACGCAAATGAAAGCTGAAACTATCCAGCAAGGTTACGCCTGCCAACATGACTTCTGCTGCGCGGTGATGGCGGTAAATGTTCGCCAATTCGCCTAGCTGCAATTTGTTGTTTACGCCCATTGCCAAATAATGTGCGGACACGGGGTACGGCACAACGGCAACTTGGTCTTGCACCGCCAAACCAACGACATCGGTCAAATAATATTCGCCTTGCGCGTTGTTGCTTTGCAGCGCGTTTAGCCAGTTTGCCAAATGCGCGTTGGGCAACACGAAAATGCCTGTATTGACTTCGGTAATCGCTTTTTGTTTGGCGTTGGCGTCTTTTTCTTCCACGATAGCGGTTACTTGGTTTTGCGCGTTGCGGATAATGCGTCCGTAGCCTGTTGGATTGGGCATGATGTCGGTCAAAATGCCTACGCCGTCGCCTGCTTGTTGCAACAAGGCGGTTAAGTTTTCTGTGTCAATCAACGGTACATCGCCATACAACACCAGCGTTTTACCTTGTGGTGGAATGTGGGGCAACGCCATTTTGACCGCGTGCCCTGTGCCGAGCTGTTCGGTTTGCTCTATCCAGTTTACGTTTTTGTGCGACAGTTGTTGCAACACCAAATCTTTGCCGTGTCCAATCACAACATTGATACTGGCTGGCTGCAAGGTTTGCGCCGTGTCAATCACGTGTTCCAGCATGGATTTACCGCCAATTTGGTGCAACACTTTGGGCAGCTTGGAATACATTCGCGTGCCTTTGCCTGCCGCGAGAATGATGATGTGTAATGACATTTTGGTAATCCTTATAATGAAAATTGCAGGCTGAGTCCTTTGCAAAACCCAGATTTGAGTGCAGTTCAAAGTGATAGCATCGCAGAACGCGCAGATAATATTGAAATATTTTCAAGCGTTCGAAAAGCGCATCACGAAGAAATGCGCCAAAGATGGGGTTTTGCAAAGGTCTCAGCCTGCTTTTTGCCGATTTATTCATCTGTTTGCGGCACAATCGCGTGCGGTTGTGGGCGATTGGTGTGGTAATTCGTGTTTTGCGATGCTGCGCCGTTGGTGTAATACACGTTCGTGCCTGTTGGGTATTTTTGTCGCAACGATGTACCGCCATCGGCTGTGTCATACGTTTCCCAAGTGCAGGCGGTTAAAGTGCAGGCTGCTAGGGCAAGTGCAATCCATTTGTTCACGGCGTTTTCCTTGTTTGATGATGTAAACAGCGCGTATTTTATCACGCACCACAGCAGCAAAGCAGCCTGCACCCACAAAAAAGCAGCCTGCACATAAGGTTTTTTATCACGCAAATCTTATCGCGCTACGCTACAATAACGCCTGTTTCTTTATCAACCCAAAAAAGGAATCAGCATGGATACCGATATTCTGATTGTGGGCGCAGGCCCAGCAGGTTTAGCGTTTGCGCGTCAGTTCAAAAACAGCAGCCTACGCATCATCATGATTGAAAAAGCCCCGTTGGAAAGTTTACAAAATCCCGCTTATGACGGACGCGAAATCGCACTAACCCACCGTTCGCGCGAAATCATGCAACATTTGGGCATGTGGCAACGCGTTCCCGAAAACGAAATCTATCGTCTGCGCGATGCCAAAGTCTATAACGGCACATCGGACTACACCTTGCACTTTCCCGAGCCAACCCAAGCGCGTGGCGGCAAAACCGACCGTTTGGGCAACTTAATTTCCAATCACAATATTCGCCGCGCCGCGTATGAAGAAGTCGCGCAAATGAATAATGTAGAGCTGCATTGCGGTGTCAGTGTCAAACACGTTGAAACCAACGATGAACGCGCTTTGGTTGAGTTAGACAACGGCGACACACTCACCGCTAAATTGCTGATTGCTGCCGATAGCCGCCTATCGCAAACACGCCGCCAGCTGGGCATTGCTGCCGATATGCACGACTTTGGACGCACGGTAATCGTGTTCCGCACCAAACACAGCATTTCCAATCAACACACCGCTAGCGAATGCTTTTTCTATGGACGCACGCTCGCCCTGTTGCCATTGGAAGAACATTTGACCAACTGCGTGATTACGATTACCAACACCAAAGCCCACGAATTGCTGGATTTGTCGCCCGAACAGCTTGCCAAAGAAGCGCAAAAAATGCTCAACGGTAAATTGGGCGAAATGGAAATTGCAGGCACGGTGCATCATTATCCGCTCATGGGCGTTCATGCCAACAAGTTTTACGGCAAACGCTGTGCCTTGATTGGCGATGCAGCGGTGGGCATGCACCCTGTTACCGCACACGGCTACAATTTGGGCTTGGAAAGCACCGACATTTTGTCCAAACAAATTTTGCAGGCGAATTCGCGTGGCAAAGACATTGGCAGCAGCGATGTGTTGGAAATGTATAACGTCAAACATCAAATGCACACCCGCCCGCTATATCACGGCACAAACGCGATGGTTACGTTCTTTACCACCGAAAGCGCGCCAGCCAAATTGCTGCGAAACGCGGTGCTGCGTGTGAGCAACAATTTGCCACCGCTAAAAAAATTGATTAGCAAACAATTAACAGGTTGATTGTATCGGCAAACAAACGTGCAGGCTGCTTTTTACATCAAAAAAGCAGCCTGCACTTTTTATCCACAACATTATCCAATCTTATTCACAAACTTACACACAACTTTATCCACACATTGTGACTTTATCCAGCATACTTAACGGTGCAATGATTTCAGGCGGACTCATCATCGCGATTGGCGCACAAAACGCATTCGTACTCAAACAAGGCTTGCTCAAAAACCACATATTTTGAGTTTCATTCATTTGTTTTTTATGCGATTTTACTTTAATGAGCTTGGGCGTATTGGGCGTGAGCGGCTTTTTGGGTCGCAGCATGGTTTTATCGGCAGCCTTGTCGTTATTGGGTGGATTGTTTTTGCTTTGGTACGGATTACGCTCGTTTCGCACCATGTTATCCACAGAACAATCCGTGTTGATTGTGGACAACAGCGACACGCCCAAAAGCAGCCTGCGCCAAACCGTGCTTGCCACTTTGGCGATTACACTGCTCAATCCGCACGTTTACATTGACACGGTGATGTTAGTCGGTAGCGTGGCAGCCAGCTTGTCGCCCGAACAAAAAATTGGTTTTTAGGGATTGGCTACGGCGCACGATTGCTCATGGAAAGTGCTAGAAGGCGTTATCGACGCGATGATGTGGTATTTGGCGTTTGGGCTGTTGCGGTATGTTTGGAATGCGGTGGTGCAATAAAAAGCAGCCTGCACTTTTTCATTTCGCGCTACAATCGCAAACATTTTCACACGATTAAAATCTCATGTCTCACAAACCCTTAACCATAGCCCTATGCGCTGGCGAAGCCTCTGGCGATTTGCTTGGCGCACACTTAATTGAAGCTATTAAAGCGCAACGCCCCGATGCCCAATTTATCGGCATTGGCGGCCCGCGCATGATAGCCGCAGGCTGCCAAAGCCTGTTTGACCAAGAACGCCTAGCCGTGCGCGGTTATATAGAAGTCATCAAACGCTTGCCCGAAATTCTCAAAATTCGCCGCGAATTGGTCGCGCAACTCAAAAATCTGCGCCCCGATGTGTTTGTGGGCATAGATGCACCCGATTTCAATTTAGGCGTTGCCGAACAGCTCAAAGCGGCAGGCATTCCCACGTTGCATTATGTGTCGCCGTCCGTTTGGGCATGGAAACGCGAGCGTGTAAACAAAATTGTCAACCAAGTCAATCAAGTATTGTGCCTATTCCCAATGGAAGCACCGCTCTACGAACAAGCAGGCGGACGCGCCTTGTTTGTGGGACACCCATTGGCGCAAACTTTGCCGATGGTTGCCGACAAAACCGCCGCGCGTAAACGCCTAAAACTGGACAACGACACACCTGTTTTCGCGATTTTGGCTGGCAGCCGAGTCAGCGAAATCGACTATATGGCACCGATTTTCTTACGCACCGCGTGGCTGATTTTGCGCGAATTGCCCAACGCGCAATTTATTTCGCCCTATCCCACAGCCGCCGCGCGCGAGCGTTTGCAACATTATTTGGCGCAACCAGAATTTGAAAAATTGCCAATTCGTTTGCAGGCGGCAAAAACCGATTTGGCTTGTACCGCCGCCGATGCCGTACTCGTAACCAGTGGCACGGCAACGCTGGAAGTCGCGTTGTGCAAATGCCCCATGGTGATTAGCTACAAAATTTCCGCGCTCACTTACGCACTGGTCAAACGCAAAATCAAAGTGCCGCACGTTGGCTTGCCAAATATTTTGCTCAACCAAGAAGCCGTGCCAGAATTGTTGCAACACGATGCCACGCCCGAAAAACTTGCCGCTGCGATGTTGGACTGGTATCGCAATCCAGACAAAATTGCTGCGCTGGAACAAGATTTCACACGTTTGCACGAAATGCTGAAATTGGATACGGATAAACTCGCTGCCGATGCGGTGTTGGCGGAAATCAGAAAATAGAAAAAGCAGCCTGCACTTTTGATTGATTCAAAGTGCAGGCTGCTTTTATATGTATCCAATTATGCCGACCACTCGTCCAACAGCGCGTCCACAAACGCTTTGGCATTGAACGGGCGCAAATCGTCAATGCTCTCGCCCACGCCAATATAGCGCACAGGAATCGCACGACTGCTTGCCAACGCCGCCAACACGCCGCCTTTTGCCGTGCCGTCCAGCTTGGTAACAATCAAACCTGTTACGCCCAACGCATCGTCAAACGCCACCACTTGATTGACCGCGTTTTGACCGATGTTCGCGTCCAGCACCACCATGATTTCGTGTGGCGCATCGGGCATGGATTTTTGCAACACGCGCTTCACTTTTTTGATTTCTTCCATCAAGTGTAATTGCGTTGGCAAGCGTCCAGCCGTGTCCGCCAGCACCACGTCAATTTTACGCGCTTTTGCCGCTTCCACCGCATCAAAACACACCGCCGCGCTGTCGCCTTTTTCTTGCGAAATCACGGTAACATTGTTTCGCGCACCCCATTCTTGCAACTGCTCACGCGCCGCCGCACGGAAGGTATCGCCCGCCGCCAACATCACGCTTTTGCCTTGCGATTGAAAATACTTCGCCAATTTGCCAATAGACGTGGTTTTGCCTGCGCCATTGATGCCAGCCATCATAATCACAAACGGCTGACCATTATCGGGCAACACCAGCGGCTGGTCCAATGGTTTGAGCAAATCGTAAATCGCGTCTTTGAGTGCCGAACGCAATTCCGCGCCGTCTTTCAAGCCTTTGAGCGACACACGATTGCGGACTTCATTCATCAACTGTTCGGTCGCTTCAATGCCCATATCGCTGGTAATCAGCACCGTTTCCAGTTCTTCGTACAAATCTTCGTCAATTTTGCCGCCGCCAAACACGCCAGCCAACGACTTTGCCATTTGATTGCGCGATTTGCTCAAACCACGCGCCAAACGTGCCGTCCAGCCCAAGGATTCTTCCGCTTCAGGCGCGACTGGCTCTTCGGGCAACAATTCGGGTTCGGGCAGCGCATTTTCGCCTTCCAGCGCGTGTTCCAACGTCTGCACGCTTTCCACCACTGCTTCTTTGGCTTCATCAACCAAAATTTCGGCGCGCATTTCCAGCTCGTCCAATTTTTCTTCTACCGCGTGTGCCATGCCTTGTGCCCAATGGCTCACGCTTTCGCTGGTTTCTTCTGCCAAGATTTCGGCACGCATTTCCAATTCATCGACTTTTTCTGCCACCGCGTGCGCCATGTCTTCCGCCCATTGCTCGGCAGATTGCACCGTTTCTTTGACTTCTTCCACCACAGGCGTTGCCCAGCTATGGCGCATGGGTTCTGCTTCAACCGTATTTTCTTGTGCGACTTCGGTTTCTGCGTTCAAAGCAGCCTGCACATTTTCTTCTGCGGTTTCCGTGCTTTCGGCTTCAGCTTGTGGTACTTCATCTGCCGTGTTTTCTTGCGCGACTTCGGTTTCTGCACTCAAAGCAGCCTGCACATTTTCATTGGCAACCGCAGGCGCAGTTTCGGGCGCAGAAGCAGCCTGCACCTGTTCTGGTTCTTTTTCGGTGTTGGGCGGCGTTTCGGCTTTCCGGTTGAACAGTTTATTGAATAAATTAAACATAGCGTTATCTCGTGGCAAGAAAGGTAAAAATAGGTTGCATTGTAGCTGGATTTTATATGGCATTAAAGCGGTTTATTATGCAAATCATTTTTTTATAGCGAATTAAATTCAAATCAATACTGCGTTGCCACCCCCTTATGTACTAGGCGTACACGGGTACAACCTGATAACATAGTTTACATCACAACCCGAAGACATCGTTTACATTCCATTCAGTAAACCCTCATCAACATACCAACATGAATGATGAAAGTAGCACAATGCCTTGGAATAAAACGAATATCATGAAACAACGTACCCTGTTTATCAAAGCATGGCTCACCAGACGTTACACCAAAGTGGAGCTTTGCAAGCAATTTAATATCAGTCGCCCAACCGCTGATAAATGGATTAAACGCCATGAGCAGGTGGGATTTGATGGACTAGCAGAATACTTTCGCCGACCTCTGCATAGCCCCAATGCCACACCACAATGGATTTGCGAATGGCTCATTGCTGAGAAACTCAAGCGTCCCGATTGGGGTGCAAAGAAACTGTTAGATTTATTTGCACGTACCTTTCCAGAACAGCATAAACCAGCAGATAGCACAGGCGATTTAATCCTCGCTCGTGCAGATTTGGTGCAACCGCGTAAACGTCGCCGTAGAGTCAGTGCCGATACACAGCCTTTTAACGATTGCATTGCAGCCAATAGCACTTGGAGCGTCGATTTCAAAGGTCAGTTTGAGTTAGGAAATCACACATTGTGTTATCCCTTAACCGTAACAGACAATTTCAGTCGTTATCTATTGCTGTGCCAAGGTTTAAGCAGTACTCGCAGCTCTCCAGTCATCGCTCATTTTGAGCGGCTGTTTGAAGAATTTGGCTTACCTTGGGCAATCCGTTCTGATAATAGCGCACCTTTTGCCTCAACTGCATTGGGTGGCATTAGCCGATTATCAAAATGGTGGATTGATTTGGGTATTCGCCCCGAACGAATTAAACCAGCACACCCAGAGCAAAATGGGCGACCATCAGCTCTTTTTGATACTGTTCAAAAGATTGCATAGCTAATTTTGCATCAACATTTCTCCCATAAAATTCAGAAATCTTCCCATTCGGCGAACCTGCGTCCACTCGAATAGCCCTAAACAAACCATCAGAAAATAACTTTCTCATATGTTTTGTTAAAAGATAACTGTCGCCAAACGGTGCAATCCAATCGATAAACCAATATCGATCGCCAGATTGCCAATCTTCCAATTTAAGAGAAGTAACATCATTGATGTATTTCACTTCCGTTTCTAAATTCAACCTTGCCCAACTGCAATAGGCAATAGGCATCCCATCTCGAACCAACAATACATACTGTTGCGTTTCAATAGCTGGAATAACATTGGTTGAAAAAAGCGATAAAGGCCAATTTTGGTGTAATTCTGAATTTGTCCATAACCACGCGATGCTGCCTAGTTCTGAAAATTTATCCATTTGTAGACTCCTAATACTATTTTTTTAATTGATAGATTGTATCAAAAAGTTGAGTCTCTATTCTATTTAATCCAACATATTGATTAATATAAATCAAAGTATTTTATTTTTTCTAAAATAATTGCTTAGATGCGCATTTTTATTTTAAAAAATAGAAAAAAATGCATAAATAATTTCATGAAATATAAATCCTATTTGGATTTTTACTGTCTCTTATTGAAAATAACAAAAAGCAACCAAAGAATTTTGGTTGCTTTTTTGTTTTCAGGCAGCCTGAAGAATCATCAAATCATCGTTCTCTGAAACTTTCATCTATCTTAGTTTGCAATGGACTCAACAAGTAATCCAAAACGCGGCGTTTCCCTGTTTTAATCTCCGCACTCACGTTCATACCTGCGGTCAGGTTTACCGTTTTCCCATCAATATTCAAATGATTTTTATCCAGCGAAACAATCGCGGTATAAACCAAACCCAGTTGCTCATGCGTGGTCGCATCGTGGCTGATGCTTTTCACTTTGCCTGTCAGATAGCCATAGCGTGTATACGGGAAACTCTCAATTTTAATCACAGCATCTTGACCTTGTTCCACAAAACCAATGTCTTTGTTTAAAACAAGAGCCTCCACTTCCATTTTTTCATCATCAGGCACAACCACCATAATTTTTTGTGCAGCCTGAACCACTCCGCCAATCGTATAAGTTGCCAACTCTTGAACCGTACCATTGACAGGCGATTGTAACGTCATCAGTTGCTTGCGCTGCTTGGCTTTATCCGTCTGGCTGCGATATTGGTCAATTTGTTCATTAGCTTGACGGAGCGCGTCCAAAGTATCACGTTTGAGATTTTGCGTGTTCAAAGTGCGATTTTGCTCCGCTTGCGCGATGGCAGCCTGAATTTGTTGAATTTGACCGCGCGTGCTGCGTAAATCATTTTGATTGCTGACAGATTTACTTTCCTGCTCCAAATAAGTGTGTTCCGAAATAAAATTTTCAGCTTTGAGTTTTTGATAATCGGCAGTTTTTTGCTGCTCAATCGCGCCCACCGAAACCAATTTTTGCTCTTGCGCTCGTGCTGATTGCAATTCTGCTTGATGCCCTCGCAAGACGGATTGTAATTGTTCGTCTTGTGCAGCCCACGCTTGATATTGGTTTTGCGCGAGAATTTGAGCAGCCTGAAAATCGGTTTCTGAAATATGAAACGTTTTGGCAGTAGCCCAGTCCATACGCGGCGCAGTATGTGTTTGCAGCGCGTTTAATACGGATTCATAGCGCAATTTAGACAACTGCGCCGCTTGCAAAGCCTGCTCCGATTGCGCCACATCGCTATCCGTGCCGACTGCTTCTAATTCAAGCAGCGTTTCATTCGCTTGAACGTGTTGTCCATCACGAACGTGAACCGCTTTCACCACAGCCGTTTCCAAAGGCTGAATGATTTTACTGCGGCTGCCTGAAGATGTTTTACCCGATGCAGTGGCGACAATATCAATATGACCAAACCAAGACCAAACCAGTGCCAATACGGTAAACAACATAATCAATCTTGCCGCTACTTTAGGGGCAGCAGAAAGCGGCGTTTCAGTCAGCTCCAAATGAGCAGGTAAAAAAGCACGTTCATCTTCACTACGTGGCGGCGGGTCAAGTTGGTCGCGTACCGCCCATACGTTACGCCATACGGTTAGATAACGAGAGAAAAAGTCTTTTAGTGCAGAAAACCACATTTTGATAACCTTTTGATATTTTCAGGCTGCATTTTTCAGGCAGCCTGAATATTGATTTCTTTTCAGGCAGCCTGAAAAACTTACCCATTCTGTAAATCATACAAATAACGATAATATCCATCTGCTTTTTGCAATAAAGCCTGATGCGTTCCTTGTTCCACAATCTTGCCCTTATCCATTGCAATAATCCGATGCGCGTGGCGAACCGTAGATAATCGGTGCGCGATAATCAGTACCGTCCGTCCCTGACAAATCGCTTGCATATTTTGCATAATCGCACGTTCACTTTCATAGTCCAGCGCACTGGTTGCCTCGTCAAAAATCAAAATGCGCGGATTGGTAATCAACGCACGAGCAATCGCAATGCGTTGGCGCTGTCCACCCGATAAACCTGCGCCTTGTTCACCTACCATTGTGTCGTAACCTTCCGACAATTCCATAATGAAATCGTGTGCGCCTGCTAATTTGGCAGCCTGAATAATCTGTTCCAACGGCATACCTGTATCGGTTAGCGCGATGTTGTCTCGGATACTGCGATTGAGTAACACATTTTCTTGTAGCACCACGCCCACTTGTCGGCGCAACCACGCAGGGTCTGCCAATGCTAAATCGTTACCGTCCACCAAAACACGTCCGTTTTCAGGTGTGTATAAGCGTTGAACCAGTTTCGTTAGCGTGGATTTTCCCGAGCCTGAACGCCCAACAATCCCTAACACTTCGCCTGCCTGAATCTGTAAATTCAAATCCTGCAAAATCAAACGCCCATCGGCTTTGTATCTAAAATCAACGTGTTCAAAAGTAATGTCGCCTTGAATATCGGGTAACGCCAAACGCGATTGCGGATTTTCAGTCGGTGCATTCAAAATATCGCCCAAACGCGCTACCGAAATCCCCACTTGCTGAAAATCCTGCCATAACTGTGCCAAACGAATCACAGGCGCAGCCACCTGTCCTGCCAGCATATTGAACGCAATCAGTTGCCCAACAGACAATTTTCCTTCAATCACCAATCGCGCCCCAATCCACAAAGTCGCCACCGAAACCAATTTTTGAATCAGTTGCACGCCTTGTTGTCCAATCACGGCGAGTTTGGTTACTTTAAAACTGGACGCAACGTAAGCCGCCAGTTGATTATCCCAACGGCGCGTCATTTGTGGCTCAACTGCCATTGCTTTAATTGTGCCGACCGCTGTCATACTTTCCACTAAAAACGACTGATTATCGGCATTTCGCGCAAATTTGTCGTTCAATCGTGTCCGCAAAATCGGGCTGATAAATGCCGACCAAAACGCATACGCTGGCAACGATGCCATCACGACTAACGTGAGAGTCGGGCTGTAATACCACATCACTAGCAAAAAGATAAACGAGAACACCAAATCCAATACTGAAGTCAAAGCCTGACCTGTTAAAAAATTGCGGATTTGCTCCAACTCGCGTACACGCGCTACGGTGTCGCCCACGCGGCGATTTTCAAAATACGCCAATGGCAAGGCGAGCAAATGGCGGAATAGTCTCGCGCCCAGTTCCACGTCAATCCGTGAAGTGGTGTGCGCGAAAATGTAGGTGCGCAAACCGCCTAGCATAATTTCAAACAAGCTAACCACCAACAGCGCAACAGCGACCACGTCCAAAGTAGAAAAGCCGCGATGAACCAATACTTTATCCATCACAATTTGGAAAAACAAAGGTGTGATAAGCGCGAAAATCTGCAAAACAACGGACACCAGCAGCACTTCTAAAAAAATGCGGCGATATTTAATCACGGCTGGGATAAACCAAGTGAAGTCAAATTTTGCCAAGCTGCCCAACACGGATGCGCGAGATGCGACAAAAATCATTTTGCCTGAATATCGTGCGGCAAATTCGCTGGCATTGAGAATGATTGGGCGGCTTTCGCTTAAATCGTGAATAAGATATTGCGTAGCTTCGCCTGTGCCGTCTATTTTGGCGAGTAAAAAATGGTCTCCATCTTCGCGCCAAACAAGGGCGGGTAGTGAAGCCATAGGTAAGCGTGAAATGGGTTGTTTCACGACTTTGGCTTTGAGTTCCAGTTTTTTGGCAGCTAAAAGCCATTCGGTTTCGCTTAAATCATTGTTCAGGCTGCCTGAAAAATGATGAGAAATGTCAGCTGGATTGGCGGCGATACCGTGATAGTGCGCAAGGATAATTAACGCAGATAGGGCGGGTTGAGAGGTTTTATCCATATCAGAAATATTTGTCAAAAAAAGAGATAATTTAAGGGGCTGTATTAGATTAGCCCTAAATACCACACCAAATTCGCAAGATTTTAAGCTGCTCTTTTGGTGTACCAAAGTTAAAATGAAATTCGCATTCTTTCAAGAATAAAGGGAAAGATTTTCGGTCAATTCCATTATATTTTCGTAGAACGCGCTTTGCCTGATTCCAAAAATTTTCAATACCATTGATATGGTTTTGATGGTCAGCAAATAGCTCTGAATGATTGATTCTGTGATGCGTAAATTCGCTTACATCTAGGAGCTAATGACATTTTAGCTATAATTTCAACCAAATCAAAGCACAAGCTAATGACACAGTACTTTCATATGCACAGAAACCTTTTAAACTCGGATAGGTCTCAAACGCTTTTTTGCTACAAAAATACCTGCTTTTGTGTCATGAATATTGGCTGCATGAACCACAACAGACAATAGATTACCCAACGTATCAACAGCTATATGTCGCTTACGACCTTTGATTTTTTTACCTCCATCAAAACCTTTATCATGTGCGCTAGAAGCTGTTTTGACACTTTGTGAATCAATAATGGCATAAGTTGGCATCGATTGTTTTTGATGGATTAAACGTTTTTTTGAACCAATGCCAAAAGAATTCTATCCCATAAGCCTGATTGATTGGCTCTGCGATAGAAACTCCATACGGTTGAATAAGGTGGAAAATCATTGAGCAGCATACGCCATTGACAACCTGTTTTGGTCATGTACAAAACGGCATTCACTAATTGACGTTTATCCCATTTGTAGTGGCGTAGCTGGTTAAAATGTGGCTCAATCGCTTGCCATTGGGCATCTGTTAAGTCTGTTGGGTAGGATTTTCTAGTCATAAAGATATTTTATCATTTTTGTGAATGCAGGTTCTAAGAAATATATGCGTTCAATTAGAAAAACAACACGTTTTTCTAAACGCTCGCCTTACTTTGTGCCGTAAACGACAGTTATTACCCTCAATGCCAACTGTGTGTTGCTTACCAACTAGATGCCATTCTTCATTTGAAAAGACATTTAAAAATGCAGCCCAGTCATCGGTCGCCATTCTGTCATAGGTTACACGCAACTCTTTCAAACGCCGTTTGAGTGCTCGCGCTGTTGCTAAATCGCGTTTACCCCAAACGTAAGCGACAATTTCGCCACTTTCTCTGTGATAGGCATAGACTAGCCACACTTTATTAGACTTGTTACCGACAAATGTCCAAAACTCGTCTATTTCAAGTGTAGGGTAATGTTTTTGTTTAGGAAATGGCTCAAACTCATGGCGTTTTAAAGCAGCCTGAACTTTGTCTTTGCTGTAACCCGTAATTGCTGCAATATCGCGAATACCACAACCTCTAACGGTCATTCTCCAAACCTGCTCATCAGCTTTGGAATGACAACCCTTATAGGTAAGGTTATGGTCGCCAATAAAATTACGACAAAAATCTTTGCAAAAATATTTTTGTTTACGATTGCAAGAGTAGCCATTTTTCTTTATATTTTGTCCTTGGCAGCGAGGACAAGTTAGAGTTATTTCTGTTTTCACACACTCAAATATACTCTGTTTTTGCTGCTTTTTTATTGCTTATTTTTTTACAGCACACTTTTCTTTCAGGACACCACCCATAATTTGGTGGTGTCCTGAAAAAGGTGCTATAAAAAAAGGGGCTGTATTAGATTAGCAGTTATGTTACCCTTTAAAAATGAAGATAACACACTGTAAACTATCTAAAAAAGTACAAAAGAAATTACTTGAATTTTTTGTACTTGAAGTAACCGCTCGTTCTGCTGCTGTTATTGGATATTAACCCCAATTCAGCAGCACTGTTTTACCGTAAAATCCGCCAAGTCATTGCCTACCATTTAGAACTTCAAGCCGATGAAATTTTTGATGGTTCAGTTGAGCTTGATGAGAGTGTGTTGGCGGACAGCGAAAAGGCAAACGCGGTCGCGGAGCAGCTGGTAAGGTAGCGGTATTTGGTATTTTGAAACGTCGAGGCAAGGTTTACACAGTTATCGTTGAAAACACCAAACAAGATACATTACTACCTGTTATTAAACGAATGTATGCCTGATAGCATTGTTTATACCGACTGTTACAAAAGCTATGATGTGCTAGATGTGAGCGAATTTACGCATCACAGAATCAATCATTCAGAGCTATTTGCTGACCATCAAAACCATATCAATGGTATTGAAAATTTTTGGAATCAGGCAAAGCGCGTTCTACGAAAATATAATGGAATTGACCGAAAATCTTTCCCTTTATTCTTGAAAGAATGCGAATTTCATTTTAACTTTGGTACACCAAAAGAGCAGCTTAAAATCTTGCGAATTTGGTGTGGTATTTAGGGCTAATCTAATACAGCCCCAAGGAAAAAATCATGGAAAAAATCACTGCAAGCGTTTATACCTCACACATTCCAGCCGTTGGCGTGGCATGGGATTTGAAAAAAACCGCCGAACCTTACTGGCAGCCTGTATTCGCAGGTTACGACTATTTATAAAGAGTGGCAAAAAGAAAACCTGCCCGATGTGATTATTTGGGTGTACAACGACCACACCAACAATTTCGATTTTGACTTAATCCCGACCTTTGCTTTGGGCATGAACCACGAATTTCAGCCAAGCGATGAAGGCTGAGGTCGCCGTCCAATTCCTAATGTACCAGGCGACCAAAAATTCGCTTCGCACTTGGCGCATTCTGTGATTGAATAAGGTTTTGACTTGACTTTGTGCTACGAAATGGAAGTGGATCACGGTTTGTCTGTGCCATTGTCAGTAATGTTTGGCGATGTAGAAAAATGGCCGGTTAAAGTGATTCCATTGCATGTAAACGTGGTGCAATATCCTGTGCCAAGCGGTCAGCGTTGTTATGATTTGGGGCGCGCCATTCGCAAAGCGGTGGAATCTATGGACGAAGATTTGAACGTGCATATTTGGGGCACAGGCGGCATAAGCCACCAGTTGCAAGGCTCACGCGCAGGTTTAATCAACAAAGAATGGGACAATCAATTCTTGAACGATTTAATCGCCAATCCAAAAAAGTTGGTAAAAAAACCGCATGTGGAATATGTGCGCGAAGCAGGCTCGGAAGACATTGAATTGGTGATGTGGCTGATTGCGCGCACCGCGATGTGCGAAGAAGGCGAAGAGCCGATTGTGAAACATCCGTTGGCAACACCGTAGCATTGCGATTTCATTTCACTATTTGAAGTGCAGGCTGCTTTTTATCGCGCTATACTTGCACCGTTTTGATTACTAGGACGTATTATGTTATCGCTATCATCACACAAAATCGCGATACCCCTGCTCGCGCTGATTGGCTTGGGCGGCACAAGTGCATCGCTGTTCGCGCAATATGTGCTGGACATGAATCCATGCGTCATGTGCATTCAACAGCGCATGGCATTGGCTGGAATTTTCATCGTATCGCTGCTGTGCTGGTGTTTGCCGCAACGCAAAAAATGGGCAAGAACCGTATCATCGCTGCTGGTTGCCGCGCCTGCCACCTTTGGTTTATACATCGCCAGCCAACAAATTTATTTGCAATCGTTGCCGCTTATGGAACAACCATCTTGCGGCGCACCATGGACATTCCGACTCAAACACGCACCTTTGTTTGACTGGTACGAATGGTTTATCCGTGGCACAGGTGTGTGCGGCGAAGTGTATCAAGTGTTGGGCGTATCGTTGCCTGTTTGGGGCGCGTTGTTTTTCTTGGCGACTTTGATTTTGATTGTGGAACGCTGGTGGCACACTCGCCACGTTCATTAAGGGGATAGATTGATGCAAAACACCGTAAACGTAGATGAAAACGAAATCCAAAAATTCAGCCAACTTGCCGACAAATGGTGGGACAAAACAGGCGAATTCAAACCGCTGCACGACATCAACCCGCTTCGTTTGGACTACATTGACCAATTTGCCCAGCTATCAGGCAAAACCGTGCTAGACGTAGGCTGCGGCGGCGGCATTTTGTCCGAAAGCATGGCGCAACGCGGCGCACAAAGCGTGTTGGGCATCGACATGGCAGAACTGTCGCTGCAAACCGCCAGCGCACACGCCATCGCCAACCAAGTCAGCAACGTGCAATACCGCTGCATTAGCGTGGAAGACTTGGCAGCCGAAATGCCGCACACGTTTGATGTGGTTAGCTGCATGGAAATGCTGGAACACGTCCCCGACCCAGAATCCATTATCCGCGCCTGCGCCAAGCTGGTTAAGCCAAACGGCTGGGTATTTTTTTCCACTATTAACCGCAATCCCACATCGTATATTCACGCGATTTTGGGTGCGGAATATTTACTCAACCTCGTTCCCAAAGGCACGCACGACTGGCAAAAATTCATCACACCAGCCGAATTGGCACGCATGGCACGACACAGCGGCTTGGACATTTGCACCACGCAAGGTATGAGCTACAACGTGCTAACCAAACGCTATTTTTTGGGCGACAACGTAGATGTGAACTATATGATTGCTTGCCGACCTGTGAGCGCGTAAATTTATCAATCCAATAAAAAGCAGCCTGCACTTTTTGTTTACTCAAAGTGCAGGCTGCTTTTTATATAGCGCGATTTACTTCATCTGCGCAAACACCGTTTTCGCCACATCAATCGTTTCATCAATCAATTCAGCCATGTGCGCCGCCGACACAAATCCTGCTTCATACGCCGATGGTCCAAACGCCACGCCTTTATCCAACATTCCGTGGAAAAATTGTTTGAATCCGTCCACGTTAGACGCTGCCATGTCCGCATACGTTTTTGGGAATTGGTTGGCGAAATACAAGCCGAACATACCGCCCACGCTGTCTGCGCTAAACGTAACACCTGCATTTTGCGCAGCTTGGGTTAAACCTTGCGCTAATTGCGCGGTGCGAGCGGACAAATCTTCATAGAAATTCGGGCGTTGGATAATTTCCAGCGTTTTCAAACCTGCGGCAACGGCAACAGGATTGCCCGACAATGTGCCTGCCTGATACACGCCGCCCAATGGCGAAATGCAATCCATAATTTCTTTTTTGCCGCCAACTGCTGCGACTGGCATACCGCCGCCAATCACTTTGCCCATAGTCGTCAAATCGGGCGTGATGCCGTGCAAGGATTGTGCGCCGCCCAACGCTACGCGAAATCCCGTCATCACCTCATCGTAAATCAACACGCTGCCGTGCTGTTCGGTTAATTGGCGCAAGGCTTGGACAAATTCAGGCGTGGCGCGAACCAAATTCATATTGCCTGCAATCGGTTCTAAAATCACGCCTGCGATTTGGTCGGAAAATTCACTAAATGCTTGATTTAATGCTGCTACATCGTTGTATGGCAACACGATGGTGTGTTGCGTTAAATCGCTTGGTACGCCAGCCGAACTCGGATTGCCAAACGTGAGCAAACCCGAACCTGCTTTCACAAGCAAACTGTCTGAATGCCCATGATAGCAGCCTTCAAATTTGACAATTTTGTCGCGCCCCGTGTAGCCACGTGCCAAACGAATGGCGGTCATGGTTGCCTCCGTGCCTGACGATACCAAACGCAAACGCGCCACGCTTGGCACGATTTTGGCGATTTCTTCGGCGATGATGATTTCGGCTTCGGTTGGTGCGCCAAACGACAATCCGCCCAAAGCGGCTTCGCGGACGGCTTCTACGACTTCGGGGTGCGCGTGTCCAACAATGCCTGTTCCCCACGAGCCAACGTAGTCGGTGTATTGTGTGCCGTTTTCGTCCCAAACGAATGCGCCTTGTGCGCGTTTGATAAAACGTGGTGTGCCGCCCACGCTGCCAAAGGCACGGACTGGGGAATTGACACCAGCAGGGATAATTTGCTTGGCGCGTTCAAATAATTGTTCGTTACGGTTCATGATTTTGCTTTCGTGAATGGAAGAAAATGAAATTATAGCGGAAAAGATTGTGCTGTTTTGATTGCCCTATCTATTTAGATAAAAAAGCAGCCTGCACTTTCCATCAAATAAAAGTGCAGGCTGCTTTTTGATATGTTTACCGATTAATTGCAATATTTAGCAATATCAGCGTTATAGCGCGGAATCAACTGGTCTTTGTTACGCGCATTGGTTTTTTCTACCGTTTCCAAGTTCAAACGTGCAGCACGGCAGTTTTCGGCTTTGGTTTCGGCAACCATTTTAGCGTTGGCATCTTCGATTTGTTTGTTTTGATTGGCAACGCGCTGTGCAATCACGGCTTGTTGGTCAGCCAAAGACAAGTTTTCAATAGACGGTTCGCGTGGTGCAGGTGGCGTTACCGTGCCTGTGCGAATGTTCACCACGTTAGATTGACCCATTTTCATGTTGGCTGGGGTGTCAGAATACACGGTTGAGCTGCCGCTTTTCCAGCTAAACACTTCGGTGTCAGCCGCGCCAGCTGTTGCCGCCAATACAGATAACAAAGTCGCTGCGATTACTGATTTCATCATTTTTGGGATTCCTTATTGTTTTGTTGAATAAACAGATAGGCAAATTGTACTGTTTTCTCTTTGTTCTGTCATGAAAAAACACGGTGCAGGCTGCTTTAATCAGACAAATATGCTACAATGCCGTGCATTTTAACCAACCGACACAAAGGTCTGCAAAATGCGTATCGTAGAAAAAGCCTATACATTTGACGATGTTTTACTCGTTCCTGCTCACTCACAAGTTCTGCCACGCGATGTCTCGCTGAAAACACCATTAACCAAAAAAATCACGTTGAATTTGCCGCTGTTGTCTGCCGCGATGGACACAGTAACCGAAGCACGTCTTGCCATTTCTATGGCGCAAGAAGGCGGCATCGGCATCATTCACAAAAATATGACGATTGAACAGCAAGCCCTTGCCGTGCGTAAAGTTAAACGCCACGAAAGCGGCGTAGTCAAAGACCCGATTACCGTGTCGCCCAATAAATTGATTGGCGAATTGCTGCAAGAACGCTCGCAACGCAAACGCAAAATGTCGGGTTTGCCTGTGGTGGAAAATGGCAAAGTGATTGGCATTGTGACCAACCGCGATTTGCGTTTTGAAACACGTTTGGATTTGCCTGTGTCGGCGATTATGACTCCGCGCGAAAAATTGGTATCTGTGTCAGTCGGAACAAGCATTGAAGAAGCGCGTGAATTAATGCACCAACACAAAATTGAACGCGTTTTGGTGTTAAACGAAAAAGATGAATTAAAAGGTTTGATTACCGTTAAAGACATCATCAAAAACACCGAATTCCCCAATGCGAACAAAGACGATGAAGGTCGTTTGCGCGTGGGTGCGGCAGTTGGCACGGGCGGCGAAACCGAAGAGCGCGTAAAAGCGTTGGTGGCGGCTGGCGTGGACGTATTGGTGGTGGACACGGCACACGGACACAGTCAAGGTGTGATTGACCGCGTGCGTTGGGTTAAAACAAACTTCCCAGATGTGCAAGTGATTGGCGGCAATATCGCCACCGCAGCAGCAGCGCGTGATTTGGTGGCGGCTGGCGCGGACGCGGTTAAAGTCGGCATTGGGCCTGGCTCAATCTGTACAACGCGCATTGTGGCTGGCGTGGGCGTTCCGCAATTAACCGCCATTCACAATGTATCGGAAGCCTTGAAAGGCACAGGCGTTTCTGTGATTGCGGACGGCGGTATTCGTTTTTCGGGCGACATTGCCAAAGCATTGGCGGCTGGCGCGGATTGCGTGATGTTGGGCGGTATGTTCGCTGGCACAGACGAAGCACCCGGAGAAATTGAATTGTATCAAGGGCGTGCGTATAAATCGTATCGCGGCATGGGTTCGTTGGGCGCGATGAGTCAAGGTTCTAGCGACCGTTATTTCCAAGACAAAACCGAAAGCACCGATAAATACGTTCCCGAAGGCATTGAAGGACGTGTGCCACACAAAGGCCCAATCATCAACATTATTCATCAGTTGGTGGGCGGTTTGCGTTCTAGCATGGGTTACTTGGGTTGCGCGACCATTGCCGAAATGCACGAGAAAGCGGAATTTGTGGAAATCACGTCTGCTGGTATGAGCGAATCGCATGTTCACGATGTACAAATCACGAAAGAAGCGCCGAATTATCATGTGCGTTGATTGAAGCAATAAATAAAAGCAGCCTGCACTTTTTATCTTTACAAAATCATGGTTATAATATAACATCTTTAACCGTTGTTTCGTTGCTTTTCTACATGGGAGACTTAATCATGAAAAAAATCATTGCTGCTGCATTACTGTGTGCCGCCAGTTTATCGGCGCACGCGCACCGAGTTTGGGTGTCTGCCGACCACACGCATGGCGGAGAAATCTTAAAAGCCGAGCTGGGCTATGGCGAATTTCCAGAATTTGAGCCGATTGCGGAGTCGCGTTTGGACATTTTTAAGCCGTTGATTTTGGTTACAGAATCGGGCAAACAACCGCTGCTGCAAAAAGGTTTGCACAATTATCAATACCAAAGCGCAAAACCTGTGCCAGACGGCAGCTATTTGGTGGTGGGCGAATACAAGCCGACTTTTTGGAGCAAAAACGCGGCTGGTTGGAAGCGCGAAAATATGCAGCAAATGAAAGATGCGAGCTATTGCGAACAAACGCGCATGTATGGCAAACACATCGCTAATGTGGGTCATGAAAGTGCCAGCACCGCGATTATTTCGCGCCCGTTGGGGCATTTGCTGGAAATTGTACCATTGGACAATCCTGCCAATGTTCATGTGGGCGAACCGTTTAAAGTCAAAGTGTTATACAAAGGCGAGCCGTTGCCCAATGTTACCCTAACCGCGACTTTTGACGGCTTTGACACCAGCGACCGCAGTCATTCGCACAAAGTGGAAGCGCAGGCGTTTTCGGACACGACTGGCGATGACGGCACAGTTAGCATTATTCCGTTGCGCCAAGGTTTTTGGAAAGCGAATGTGGAATACAAAACCGATTTTGCCGATGCGTCTGTTTGCCAAAAAGAAGCGACATACAGTACGCTGACATTCCAAATTGGTCATACGCACCATTAAAAACAGTTTTATAGGGGAGAGAGGCGATTTAAATCGCTCATAAAAAATGCAGGCTGCTTTTTCAATATCACAAAGCAGCCTGCACTTATTTTTGTGTGTTTAATGCGCATCGTCCCAATTCGCGCCCACGCCAACTTCTGCCAGCAATGGCACGTTCAACACGCCCACGCCAACTTGCGCCATCAGTTCGGGCAATTTTTCACGTATCAACGCCAGTTCGCTGTCGTGGACTTCCAACACCAATTCATCGTGTACTTGCATGACCAATCGGCTGTGCAGGCTGCTTTGGCGCAAAAAGTCTTGTACGCTTATCATGGCGCGTTTGATTAAATCGCTGGCTGTACCTTGCATCGGTGCGTTAATCGCGGCACGTTCTGCGCCTGCGCGAGTCATCGCATTTTTGGCGTGAATGTCGGGCAAATACAAGCGTCTGCCAAACAAAGTCTCCACATAGCCGAGCTGTTGCGCCTGTTCTTTGGTGCGCTGCATATAATCCGCCACGCCCGTGTATCGCGCAAAATAGCGTTGAATAAACATTTTTGCCGACATCGCGTCAATGCCTAACGATTTTGCCAAACCGTATTCGCTCATGCCATAAATCAAACCAAAGTTAATGGTTTTGGCATAGCGGCGTTGTTCGGACGTGATATGTTCTGGCGCCATGCCAAACACTTCGGCGGCGGTGCGGCGGTGTACGTCTTCGTTGTTGTGAAAGGCAGCCTGCAACGTGGTATCGCCCGACAAATGCGCCATAATCCGCAGTTCAATTTGCGAATAGTCTGCCGACACAATCACGCAATTTTGTGGCGCGGTAAACGCTCGGCGCACGCGGCGACCTTGCTCGGTGCGAATCGGAATGTTTTGCAAATTGGGATTATTGCTCGCCAAACGCCCTGTAATCGCAACGGCTTGGGCATAATTGGTATGCACGCGCCCTGTTTGCGGCAAAATCATCTCGGCCAATTTATCGGTGTAGGTGGATTTGAGTTTGCTCAAACTGCGCGTTTGCAAAATAATTTTGGGCAAAGGGTAATCGTCTGCCAGCTTTTCCAACACGCTTTCATCGGTCGATAAACCGCCTTTTGCCGTTTTTTTCACGCCTTTGGTGGGAATGCCCAATTTATCAAACAAAATTTCTTGCAACTGTTTGGGCGAGTTCAAATTAAATGGCTGCCCTGCCAATTCATACGCCTGCTGCTCCAACTGCAACAATTCCGCGCCCAAAGTCGCGCTTTGTTGCGCCAATTCTGCGCGGTCAATTTGCACACCAGCGCGTTCCATTTCAAACAACACTTGCGCCACAGGCAATTCCATTTGTTGATACAACGCCAACTGCGCCGCGTCCATTTGCGTGCGTAAATGCTGCTCAATGCGTAGGGCAAAATCCGCGTCTTGACAAGCGTATTGCGTGGCAGCCTGCACATCAACATCGGCAAACGAAATCTCTTTTGCGCCTTTACCACACAGGCTTTCGTAAGAAATCGTTTCCAAGCCCAGCCAACGCGCCGCCAAATCGTCCAAATTGTGCGTCAAATGGCTTTCCACAATATACGATGCCAACATCGCATCGCCCACAATACCTTTTAAATCAATGTCCTGATTTTTGAAAATGTGTTGGTCATATTTCAGATTTTGCCCAATTTTGCCCAGCGATTCGCTTTCCAAAAACGGTTGCAGGCTGCTTTTAACCGTTGCCCAATCCAGCTGCGCGTCTGCAAAACGGTGCGCCACAGGAATGTAAAACGCTTCGCCAGCCGCCAACGCCACGCTGATGCCAACCAACTGCGCTTGCATCGGTTCGCGCGATGTCGTTTCCGTATCCAAGCCAATGGGCGAACCGTTTTGCATACAAACGTGCAATCGCGCCACCAAATCCGCCAACTGTTCCGCAGTCGTAACCGATTGATAATTGAACTGTTCAGGTTTGGGCGCGAACGTGATTTCGGGTGCAGGCTGCTTGGGTGGCTCGCTTTCCAGCTGCGCGAACAAATCGCCCGTTTCGCCTGTGGATAACTGCGCTTCAGCTTCTTTTAACCACGTTTTAAAGCCCAATTCACGAAAACGCGGTGCAAGCTGCGCCCAATTTGGTGCCTGACGTTGTAAATCGTCCAAACCACGCGGCAAGTCTGTGGATAAGTCCACATCGGTTTTAATCGTAACCAATTCATACGACAACGGCAGCTGCACCAACGCCGCGCGTAGGTTTTCGCCAATTTTTCCTTTAAATTCATCAGCACGGCGCATGATTTCGTCCAGCGAACCGTATTCCGCCAACCATTTGGCTGCGGTTTTTTCGCCGCATTTTTCCACCCCTGGTACGTTGTCCACCTTGTCGCCCATCAACGCCAAAAAATCGCGGATTTGTTCGGGCTTCACGCCAAATTTCGCCACCACGCCATCGTGGTCAAGCATCTCGTTTTTCATGGTATTGACCAGCGTGATGCGCGGGCTAACCAGCTGCGCCATGTCCTTGTCGCCTGTGGATATAATCACGTTCATGTCTTGCGCAGCGGCGGCAATCGCCAATGTGCCAATCACGTCATCAGCTTCTACACCGCTGATTTTCAACACTTTCCAGCCCATTAAATCCACCAAATCGGGCAACATATCGGCTTGCGGACGCAATTCGTCTGGCATGGGCGGTCGCGTGGCTTTGTAGTCTTCATACAAAGCGTGGCGGAAATTTTTGCCTTTTGCGTCAAACACCACGGCGCAATAATCCGCAGACTGCTCCGCGCGTAGGCGTTTGAGCATATTCAGCACGCCATACACTGCATTGGTTGGCGTGCCATCGGGCGCGGACAGGTGCGTCATCGCATAAAACGCGCGATACAAATAAGACGAGCCGTCCACCAATAGCAAAGTTTTTTGAGTCATGTTTAGTTTCTGTTGATTGAATTAGGCGCGATTATACGCAAAAAGCAGCCTGCACATTGGTAAACAAAATGTGCAGGCTGCTTTTTAATAGTTTGCGCGATTATTTAAACAACGCAGCAAATTGCGCTTTCAAATCCGCTTCGGTGCGCGTCAAGTGAGCGCGAACATCGGTAAATTCCAAGTTTTCCACCGCTTTTTCTGCTGCGGCTTGGTTTGCGCCCAAGCTAACTAATTTGGCTGCCAAGCTCCCCATCAGCATAATTTCCAACGCGCTTTGACCTTCTTTTGAGTTCATGATTTTATCCTTTGAAAACAATAAAGGGCGTTATTATAGCAGCAATTTTTGCAGGCTGCTTTGCCATAAAACAAAGCAGCCTGCACTTTTAAAATTTCAAAGCACAGGCTGCTTTTTGCTGCAATAACCTTTGCAAAGGTGTCACGCTACGCAAAATAGTAATGAAAACCAAAATATCCCTTACTGTAAAATCAAAAAATCCATCACATTTTTAAATCTGCTCATATCATTTTATTTAATATTGAGAATTATTTGTAAAGAATTGTTATTTTTTTGCAACATATTAAACTAATCAATTAAATAAATTTTTCAAATAGTTACGATTTGTTTCCAATAACCCTATTTTTTGAAATGTCAATTTATTTATTCAAATTCAAAACAAAAGCCTATAATTTTTAAACCAGTTTAATACAGTCAATGCTCTAAATACACTGTTTATATACCAAGCATAGCCATCTTGTTCTGATACTCTAATTAACCCATCTTTAACTTCTTTTGAAAACGAGGATTTTTTATGTTATTTCGCAAATCTCTTTTAATTGCTTCTGTGACTGCTTTATTTACTTTGGCTGCCTGTGGTGGCTCTGACAACAACAGCACTGCTAATGGCAATTCACCTACGCCAGCAACTGAGGCTCCTGCGCCATCATCAAACAATCCTGCATCGTCTAGCTTGCCTGAAAATGTCCCCACTGTAACCATTTTAACCAGTACTTCTTTTGCGCCGTTTGCTTATTTAGATGTCAATGTAAAAGAAGTGGATAATATGCGCGGCTTTGACGTAGATGTGATTAAATCGGCTTTGGCAACACAAGGCATCAAAGCCAAAATTGAGCCTACTCTTTGGAAAAACACCAATGAAGTTTTAGAAAACCTAAACACCAAAAAGGCCGACATTATCTTGGGTGCAGTGGCCGCAACCGAAGCACGCAAAGCAAAATTTGCGGCAAGTGATATTTATGTGGAAGCGCCAAATGCGATTTTGGTGCTAGAAAATTCGCCTATTCAAACATTGGCAGATTTGAAAGATAAAAAAATTGTTGTACAAGACACTTCAACCGCACTTGATGACTTGGAAAAAGCAGGTTTGACAGAAGCTGTTGCTAGCAAAAAACCAGGGTTTGAAGCGTTGTCTTTGGTAGCTCGTAAGGAAATGGACGCGATTGCAGGCGATGAATTGGCTTTGCGTAACATTAGCAAAAGCTTCCCTGCTGAATCTAAAATGCGTGTAATTAAACTGCCTGAATCGTTTGGCTCGGTAGCATTCTTTGTGAGCAAAGACAATCCTGATTTGCTGAAAAAAATCAATGCTGGTTTGGCTACTATCAAACAAAATGGTACTTACGATAAAATTTACAGAGAATGGTTTAACTAATCCCAGTTAGCGTGTAGTTATAAAACCAAAAGCAGCCTGCACTTTTGAAATTTCAAAGTGCAGGCTGCTTTTTTATGCTCAATCGCGGTTATTTAGCCAATGGCTGCCATTTCCATTCCGCCACTTCGGGAATGTCTGTGCCGTGTTCGCGGATATAGCTGCGGTGGAATGCCACAGTTTCGCCCATTTTTTTCGCAAATTCGCTTGCTTTGTCGCCATAAACGGCTTGCGCTGCGTCTTTGGCAACGTGGAATCGGTCCATTTCCGACAACACGCGCATATCAAATGGCGTGGTAATGTCGCCATTTTCGCGATAACCGTGAATGCGTACATTGTGGTTGGCGCGTGGGAAGAACAAATCGCGAATCATGCCCTCGTAGCCGTGGAAGCAGAACACAACGGGTTTTTCTTGGGTAAACAATGCGTCAAATTGTTCATCGCTCAAACCGCGTGGGTCGATACTTGGGTGGCGCAATTTCAGAATATCTACCACGTTGATGAAACGGATTTTCAATTCTGGGAATTGTTTGTGCAAAATGCTAATCGCGGCCAAGGCTTCCATGTTTGGCTCTGTACCTGCTGCGGCGATGACTACATCTGGTTCACCATCGTGGCAAGTTGATGCCCAATCAATCACTTTGTAACCTTCGCGTACCAATTCTTTCGCTTCTTCAGCATTGAAGAATTGTGGGCGCAAGTGTTTGGACGACACAATCAGGTTAATGCGATCGCGTGAAGTCAAGGCTTCGCTCATTACTGCCATTAAAGTATTGCTATCGGCTGGCAAATATTCGCGCACAAATTCGGGTTTTTTCTCTGCCAAATGGGTCAGCAAGCCTGGGTCTTGGTGCGTATAACCATTGTGGTCTTGTTGGAACACAGTTGATGTAGCAATCAAGTTCAATGATGGGTAATCATTGCGCCAAGCGGCATGGGTTTTGCATTTACGCAACCATTTGAAATGCTGCGTAATCATGGAATCCACCACGCGGAAGAACGATTCGTAGCTGGCGAAGAAACCATGGCGACCTGTCAAAACATAGCCTTCCAAAAAGCCTTCTGCTTGGTGTTCGGACAGTTGCGAGTCAATCACGCGACCTACTGGCGCAATCCATTCGTCATACGCTTCATCGCGGCGACCCAACCATTGACGCTTGGTTACTTGGAACACTTGATTTAAGCGGTTGGATTTGGTTTCGTCTGGGCCAAAAATACGGAAATTGTTGGGGTTTGCCGTTACCACATCTGCCATTAAGCGACCGCATTCCACCATGTCTTGCGCGTCTTGGCTACCAGGTACACCAATTTCCAGCGCGTGTTGCGTCCAATCGGGCATAACCAAGGCTTTGGGGTTAATACCGCCATTGGTAATTGGGTGAACCGACATACGTTTTGCGCCTTTGGGCGAAATATCGCGCCATTTGTCCAAGAAGCAGCCATTGTCATCAAACAATTCTTCTGGACGATAGCTACGCAGCCATTTTTCCAATTCGCCAGCCGTTTCCATATCGTGCGAGCTGGCTGGAATCGGCACTTGGTGTGCGCGAAAACCGCCTTCAATCGGTTCGCCATGCCATGTTTTGGGGCCAGTCCAGCCTTTTGGAATACGCGCCACCAACACAGGCCAATGCGGCATGGTTGCATCTTCCGCTTTTTGTGTACGCGCAGTCTGCCAAATAGACAAAATGTGTTCTACCGCTTCATCTACCTTTTGCGACATAATTTCGTGGTAGTTATCCACATTGTTCACATCAACAAAAATCGGCTCCCAGCCCATGCCATTGAAATATTGCTTCAACTCTTCGTCTGTTTTACGCGCCAAAATGGTTGGATTGTGAATTTTGCCACCGTTCAAGTACAAAATCGGCAAAACTGCACCATCGTTTACAGGGTTGATAAACGTGTTACCAAACCAGCCTGCACACAACGGGCCTGTTTCCGCTTCGCCATCGCCAATCACGGCAGCCGCAATCACGTTTGGATTATCCAACACCGCGCCAAATGCGTGCGACAAGGCATAACCCAATTCGCCACCCTCGTGGATTGAGCCTGGGGTTTCAGGCGCAGCGTGAGACGCAATGCCACCTGGAAACGAGAAAATCTTGCACAATTTTTTCAAACCAGCAGTGTCTTGCGTGATGTCTGGATAGATTTCGGTGTAGCTGCCGTCCAAATACGAATTAGACACCATGACTTGGCCGCCATGCCCTGGTCCTTCAATGTAGAACATATCCACATCGTATTTATTGATGGCGCGATTCAAATGCGCGTAGATAAAGTTTTGACCTGGAACAGTGCCCCAATGTCCGATTGGGTGCGCTTTCACATCGTTCGCCACCAACGGCGTTTTGAGCAATGGATTGTCTTTCAAATACATTTGCGCTACGGAAATATAGTTGGCAGCACGCCACCAAGCATCTACTTTGCCCAAATATTCGGGCGTATCAAATTGCGTTTTGTTTGTCATTACGAACGCTCTACTTTCTTTTCTGTTGTGGTTAATTTAAGTCTCTATCATATGCCTTTTAGGGAGAAATGTTTAGATGTAAATTAGAATGTTGATTATAAAAAAAGCAGCCTGCACTTTTGGTTGATTCAAAATGCAGGCTGCTTTTTATTCATCATGCTGATTTTGTTGCTGCTGCATGATTTGGGCTTGCTGTTGCAAAAGTTTACGCTCTTCGGCGATAACAAACCATGCAACAGAAATGGCTACCATCAAAATAAACGGCATCATAAACCATAAAGGAGCCGTTGGATCGTTGATGTATAAAAGAAACACCAAACCAACACACGTTGCCATAAACGTAACAATCGCCCTTTTGACAATATTGCGCATTTTCTGTTGCATTTTGATTTCGGTAAAATCATCAGGATTGAGCAACTCCTCTTCAATATTTTTGGGGTAATACAGATTAAAAAATGCGCCATAAACCATGATGAATACCACCGCTGGAACACGTGGTTGCCAACCTAATAATTGTATGCTTTTCAATATATAAAAAACAGTATCCAATAAAACGGCAAAAAAAGTTAGCCTCGATGCCAATTTGCCTAGCCTTGCATAAAAAGCGTTAATAAGCTGCTGTTGCCGCTCGTCCAAGCCTTGCTCTTCTTTGCCAATGAGCCAGTTGAAAATTTTATTCAGTAATTTATTCATGTTCATTTCCTTGCCAAAATAGGCTGTTTAAGTCGGTATCAAGCGCGTGTGCTAATTTAATGCACAACAAAAGCGTGGGGTTGTAGCGATTATTTTCAATTAAATTAATGGTTTGTCTTGCAACTTCTACGCGCTGGGCGAGTTCTTGCTGCGACCAACCTTTAATTTGACGATACTGGCGAACTTGGTTTGCATTCATAAATATTGATATTTGTCGTGTATAGATGACATTTTAGAGTAATAAAAATCATTTTGTCAAATATAAATGACAAAATGGATTAAAAAAGCAGCCTGCACTTTTACGATTGAAAAGTGCAGGCTGCTTTTTTAATCATTCAATTACTTACCGTCCCAAGTACGCAACGCCTTGCTACGCGCATCTAATTTACCTTGTGGCGTTAAAGAGTAATAGCCTTTTGCCATGCCGCTTTCCCAGTCGCCATAGCTTGGATTGGGCAACACAATAAATTTTGTGCCAAACAACTGTTTGTTTTGGTCAACAAACTGACGGCGTTGGGCGTTGTCTTTGCGATAGGTTTCATCGCCAAAATCGTTCAAGTTGTCGCCCATAAATGCCACAATCGCGTAACCTTGGTCTTGCACTTGTTGGAAGCGCACACTCTTATTAGAGCGGTCAGTTTTGAGCAGCAACGATTGGTCATCAACGCCTGTAAAGCCCAAACGCTTCATGTTTTCCAAAGTCGCTGCTTGTTCTTCTTTTTCCAAGCGGTTAGACACATAGAACACTTTGCCGCCACGCGAATTAACGTAGTTATTGAATTCCACCGCGCCAGCCATTGCCGTGGTTTGACGCGCATTAACCCAGCGAGTCCAGTCGGCTTGTTTAAACGGAATATTGTTTTTGATGCGCCACGCCGCATAAGCCGAGTTGTCCAACATGGTTTCGTCCAAATCCACCACTACTGCTTTTTTCTGTCCATTTGGTGCGGCTGCATTGTCAAACACAATACGTGCAAAATTAAACGCTTGATAAGACAAGGCTTTAAATTCGCCTGACTCTTGCATCCAGTTCACAGCCAAACCTGCTTGCTGTTCCAACTGTGTATTGGGCGATGCACACGCCGCCAAACCCATGGCTGTTACAACCGATAAAATGATTTTTTTCATACGTTTTTCCTTTACAAAAAATGTTATAAGCTAACATTTATTATTTTAATCAAACAATCGTTAGCCTGCAAACAAAAAGCAGCCTGCACTTTTGCGATTGAAAAGTGCAGGCTGCTTTTACTATTTACTCTACGATTACCGCATCGGCGACAACATCATCAACCGTATCGCCGTCATCATCACTTTCGGCAACACGTTCAATGCTAACCAAAGTCGTGCCTTCGTCCAAATTGATGAGCTTCACGCCAGCCGCCGCACGTCCAGTCTCGCGGATTTGCTCCACTTTCGTGCGAATCAACACGCCGCCGCTCGTAATCAACATCAAATCATCGCTAGGCGACACCAACGCCGCGCCCACCAATTCGCCGTTACGTTCGCCAGTATCAATCGCGATAATCCCTTGACCGCCTTTGCCTTTGCGCGAGTAATCTTCAATCGGCGTGCGTTTGCCGTAGCCGTTTTGCGTAGCGGTCAAAACTTGCAAATCGCTACCCAATTCCGCCACCAACAAACTCACAATGCGACCATTTTCAGGCAGCTTCATACCACGCAAACCGCCCGAACCGCGACCACTTGGGCGAATACCTTTATTCGTCAGCAAATTAAATTCGCTAGAATTATCATCATCAGCTGAATTTTCATCATTCAGGCTGCCTGAAACGTCTTCGCTTTCATCATCGTTGCTCGTTGGATTGTAAAATTCATTAAAACGAATCGCCTTACCCAAATTGCTAAACAACATAATATCAGACGAACCCGACGTTTTCGCCACGCCCACCAAGCTGTCGCCGTCTCTCAACGCAATCGCCTTAATGCCTTTCACGCTCACATTTTTAAACGCAGACAGTTGAACTTTTTTAACCATGCCCAACGTCGTCGCGAAGAACACATATTCATCTTCAGGAAAATCACGAACAGGCAAAATCGCACTCACTTTTTCGTTTTCTTCCAACTGAATCACATTGTTAATCGGACGACCGCGCGAATTGCGCCCACCTTCAGGCAGCCTGTAAACCTTAATCCAATGGCATTTGCCCAAATTCGTGAAACACATTAAATAATCGTGCGTGTTCGCTACAAACAGCGTTTCAATAAAATCTTCATCTTTCGTAGCCGCCGCTTGTTTGCCGCGACCGCCGCGTTTTTGCGCTTGATAATCGCTGGTCGGCTGCGTTTTGATGTAGCCGCCGTGCGTCAGCGTAACCACCATTTCACGCGGCGGAATCAAATCTTCATCGGCAATATCGCCACCGCCCACCGCGTTGATTTCACTCTTGCGCTCATCGCCAAACTGCGTTTGCATCACCACCAATTCATCGTCAATAATTTGGCGCACACGTTCAGGTTTCGCCAAAATATCCAATAAATCCACGATAACCGCCATTAAATCCTTATATTCTTTAACAATTTCGTCTTGGTCTAAACCAGTCAAATTTCGCAAACTCATACGCAAAATCGCACGCGCTTGCTCATCGCTCAACCAATAACCGTCTGCTTGCAAACCGCGATTTTCAGGCAGCCATTCAGGACGCGCCATGCTCAAATCCAAATCCGAGCGCGACAACATTTCGCTCACCAAAGCCGATTGCCAAGCGCGACCGAGCAACGCTTCACGCGCCGTTTCCACGTCCGCCGACTGCTTAATCAGCGCAATCATCTCATCAATATTGGATAGGGCAACCGCTTTACCTTCTGCGATGTGTCCTTCTGCACGCGCTTTTTTCAAGCGAAACAGCGTTCTGCGCGTAACCACTTCACGGCGATGGCGTAAAAATTCGCTCAAAATCTGTTTCAAATTCAACAAACGAGGCTGACCGTCCACCAACGCCACCATATTGATGCCAAACGTGTCTTGCAACTGTGTGAGTTTATATAATTGATTTAAAATGACTTCTGCATTTTCATTACGTTTCAATTCAATCACAATGCGCGTGCCGTCTTTGTCCGACTCATCGCGTAATTCCGCAATGCCTTCAATCGCCTTGTCGCGCACCAAATCGCCAATTTTTTCAACGAGTTTGGATTTATTCACTTGATATGGAATTTCATCAACAATAATCGCTTCACGTTCGCCATTTTTGCCAATCGGTTCAATGTGCGTTTTGGAACGGATTACGACACGACCGCGCCCTGTGTGGTAGCCAGCACGAATGCCTGTCAAGCCGTAAATCGTTGCGCCAGTTGGGAAATCGGGGGCTTTGATGATGTCAATCAATTCGTTGATGTCGGTTTCAGGTTCGCGCAATAATTTCAGGCAGCCTGCAAGCGTGTCGCGCAAATTGTGTGGCGGAATGCTGGTTGCCATACCGACCGCAATCCCTTCCGAGCCGTTCACGAGCAGCGCAGGAAAACGTGTTGGCAAAACAAGCGGTTCGCGTTCGCTGCCGTCGTAGTTGTCGCCAAAATTAACGGTGTCTTCTTCAATGTCGGCGAGCATTTCGTGGGCGATTTTTTCCATGCGGATTTCGGTGTAACGCATTGCCGCCGCCGCGTCGCCATCTACCGAACCGAAGTTACCTTGACCGTCCACCAGCGTGTAGCGCATGGAAAATGGTTGTGCCATGCGCACGATGGTTTGGTAAACCGCGCTGTCGCCGTGTGGGTGGTATTTACCGATGACATCGCCGACCACGCGAGCGGATTTTTTGTACGCGCCGTTCCAGTTATTTTTCAATTCGTGCATGGCGTACAACACGCGGCGGTGGACGGGTTTCAAGCCGTCGCGCACATCGGGCAACGCACGTCCCACAATCACCGACATGGCGTAGTCCAAATAGGACTTTTTCATTTCGTCTTCTAGGCTAACGGCAATGGTTTCTTTGGCAAATTGTTGGTCGTTTGCGCTGCTCATTTTTTCGCATTCCAAAATAAATAAAAACACGCGATTTTAGCATAAATGAATGCTTTTCAGGCAGATAGCGTTTGTAGAAGTGCAGGCTGCTTGTGCTAAAATGCGCGGCAGCCTGCACTTTTTTACGAGAAAGATTTTATGTTAGACAATTTAACTAAACGATTTAGAAAAGTTTTCAAAGACATACACGGTCAAGCCAAATTAAACGAAGACAACATCAAAGAAGCCCTGCGCGAAGTACGCTTGGCTTTGCTGGAAGCCGATGTTGCCTTGCCGATTGTGAAAGACTTTGTCAAACAAGTCAAAGAACGCGCCTTGGGCAAGGAATTTGCCGACAACCTAACGCCAGAACAAGCCTTTTTTGGCATTGTGAACGAAGCCTTAATTGAATTAATGGGCAAGGAAAACAGCGCGTTGAACTTGGCAGCCAATCCGCCAGCCACCGTGTTGATGGCTGGTTTGCAAGGCGCAGGTAAAACCACCACAGTCGGCAAGTTGGCAAAATTGCTCAAAGACCAAAACAAGAAAAAGAAAATCTTGGTGGTGTCGGCAGACGTGTATCGCCCAGCCGCGATTGAACAGCTTAAATTGTTGGCGCAACAAGTTCAGGTGGACTTTTTTCCGTCTGATGTATCGCAAAATCCTGTGGAAATTGCCAAAGCCGCGCAAGATTTCGCCAAAAAGCAATTTTATGATGTGTTGATGGTGGACACGGCGGGTCGTTTGGCGATTGACGCAGAAATGATGAACGAAATCCAAGCGATTCATGCCACGATTAACCCTGTGGAAACGCTGTTTGTGGTGGACGCGATGCTCGGTCAAGACGCGGTAAACACGGCAAAAGCGTTTGACGAAGCCTTACCGCTGACAGGCGTGATTTTGACCAAAATGGATGGCGATTCGCGTGGCGGCGCGGCGTTGTCGGTGCGTCAAACCACTGGCAAACCGATTAAATTTATTGGTATTGGCGAAAAAATCAATGGTTTAGAGCCGTTCCACCCTGACCGCATTGCCAGCCGTATTTTGGGCATGGGCGATGTGATGACTTTGATTGAAGATGTGCAAAAAGGCATTGACGAAGACATCGCCAAAGAAATGGCACAAAAGCTAAATCGCGGCAAAGACTTTGATTTGAACGACTTTAAAGCGCAAATCCAACAAATGCGAAACATGGGCGGCTTTGAGAATTTGCTATCCAAAATGCCTGGGGAATTGGGCGAACTATCCAAACAAATCCCCGAAGGCACGGCAGAAAAAGCGATGGGTCATGTGGAAGCCATTATCAATTCGATGACACCGAAAGAGCGCGCCAACCCAGCGTTGCTCAAAGCCAGCCGCAAACGCCGTATTGCCGCTGGTGCTGGGGTCAGCATTCAAGATGTAAACAAAATGTTGAAGCAATTTGAACAGTCGCAACAAATGATGAAGATGTTTAGCGGCAAAAATATGCAAAAACTGATGCGTATGGCAAAGGGCATGAAAGGGTTGTTCCCAGGTATGCGCTAACACCAGCGATATATATAAAGTGCAGGCTGCTTTGCCCTTTTGTCCAAATCTTTGATTTGGGTATAAAAGGGTATGCCGTAGGCATGAATGCTTAATAAAAAGCAGCCTGCACTTTTTAGGAGCATAGAATATGAGTACACGCACCATTAATGTTCAACAATTTTTGAACGAAAACAAATTTTCGTCCTATCAATGGATGATTTTTGCCGTTTGTTTTTTAGTCGCTTTTTTTGACGGCATGGACACGGCCGCGACTGGCTACATCGCGCCCAGCTTGCTAGACGATTGGGGCTTGGAGAAAAAACAACTCGCCCCTGTGTTGAGCGCAGCGTTATTTGGTTTGGCGATTGGCGCGGTGTCGTTTGGCCCAGTTGCCGACAAAATCGGGCGCAAAGTGGTGCTGACGTTTTCGGTATTTTTGTTTTCGGCAATGTGTGTGGCATCGGCATACGCGCAAGATTTAACGCAATTGACCATTTTGCGTTTCATCACAGGTTTGGGTTTGGGCGCAGCCATGCCCAATGCGGTAACCCTGCTAACTGAATTTTGCCCTGCGCAAAAACGCGCCACGATTGTGAACACCATGTATTGCGGTTTCCCAATTGGTGCGGCGGCTGGCGGTTTTTTCGCATCGTGGTTGATTCCTGAATTTGGCTGGTGCACGGCTTTGTTTTGGTGTGGCGCGTTGCCTTTGATTTTGAGCGTGATTATGTTGTTTATCCTGCCGCGTTCGCCGTCTTATTTGGTGGTGAAAAAGCAGCCTGCGGAACAAATCCGCAAAATTTTGAAACGCATCAACCCTGCTGCCAATTTGGACAACGCAACTTTTGTGGTCAATGAGAAAAAAGGCGCGCAACAATCGAAAAACCCAATGGCAATGGTAATGGGTTCACACTTTCGCGCAGGTTCGATTTTGCTGTGGGCAAGCTATTTCTTGGGCCTAATTATTTTCTACGCGATGATTAACTGGATGCCTGTGATTTTCAAAGAAGCGCAAATGCCAGTCGATTTGGGACCAAAAATTTCGGGTTTGTTTGCCTTGGGCGGCTTGGGCGCGATTGCCAACGGCTATTTAATGGACAAGTTCAACGGCAATAAATTGATTGGGTTTATGTCGTTTATGACGGCGATTTCGGTCGCGTTTATTGGCTGGTCAATCGGTCAAGGTTTGAGCTTGTTGATTGCGGTGGTGCTGATTGCTGGCGTATTCCAAAACACGGCGCAATCGTCTTTGCCTGCACTGGCAGCGAAATTCTATCCAACCGAATGCCGTACAACGGGCGTATCGTGGATGCTGGGCATTGGACGTTTTGGCGCGATTGCTGGCACGTTTTTAACAGGTCAGTTGCTGGCTTGGAAACTGGATTTTGTAACGATTTTCATCATTTTGGCAATTCCGTCTTTGCTGATGACGGCTTGCTTGATGTTAAAACAAAAATGGTATGGCGATAGCTGATACCTATTCATAAAGCCAAGATAAAGCAGCCTGCTCTTTATGTAAGCAAAAACAAAAGTGCAGGCTGAAACCTTATATTGCCTGAAGTTCAAAGGGCAGAGAGCGAATCCAAGCGTGGGTATGGCGGCGCAATGCCATGCACGTACCCCATTCGCAGAAATACAAATCAATCTGTAATTAAAGCCCTTTGAATTGTACAAATGTTCAAATTCAAGGGGCTTTAAACATGAAACCAAGAATCTACAAAATCGTATATCGCGAAGATAAATCAATCTACATATTCCGCACACCGCGCACAGAGAAAGAATTTCAGACGTATGAAGAAGCGCGTGCAGCATTCGACAAAGTTCGCAAGCCAAAAGAACAAATTCTACAAATTTTAGAGCCTGTATTCACAAACAACTATTTGATAAATTTTAATATTTGTGAAATATACCCTAGTTTAACAAAATTTTCAGCAGATAAATTCGTCTGCTCAAAATCTTTTGCTAAACGTCGAGACCAACCTAACCATGCAAACGTTCGTTCTACAATCCAACGTTTGGGTAGAATATGCCAAGAAATATCTTGAATTCTCTTTGAAATCTCAACAGTTAAACCCAATTGCTCTGATACTTCACGCTCAAATGTATTCCGATAACCTGCGTCTGCACAGAAACCTTTTAAACTCGGATAGGTCTCAAACGCTTTTTTTGCTACAAAAATACCTGCTTTTGTGTCATGAATATTGGCTGCATGAACCACAACAGACAATAGATTACCCAACGTATCAACAGCTATATGTCGCTGGTGGTGTCCTGAAAAGTGTGCTGTAAAAAAATAAGCAATAAAAAAGCAGCGAAAACAGAGTATATTTGAGTGTGTGAAAACAGAAATAACTCTAACTTGTCCTCGCTGCCAAGGACAAAATATAAAGAAAAATGGCTACTCTTGCAATCGTAAACAAAAATATTTTTGCAAAGATTTTTGTCGTAATTTTATTGGCGACCATAACCTTACCTATAAGGGTTGTCATTCCAAAGCTGATGAACAGGTTTGGAGAATGACCGTTAGAGGTTGTGGTATTCGCGATATTGCAGCAATTACGGGTTACAGCAAAGACAAAGTTCAGGCTGCTTTAAAACGCCATGAGTTTGAGCCATTTCCTAAACAAAAACATTACTCTACACTTGAAATAGACGAGTTTTGGACATTTGTCGGTAACAAGTCTAATAAAGTGTGGCTAGTCTATGCCTATCACAGAGAAAGTGGCGAAATTGTCGCTTACGTTTGGGGTAAACGCGATTTAGCAACAGCGCGAGCACTCAAACGGCGTTTGAAAGAGTTGCGTGTAACCTATGACAGAATGGCGACCGATGACTGGGCTGCATTTTTAAATGTCTTTTCAAATGAAGAATGGCATCTAGTTGGTAAGCAACACACAGTTGGCATTGAGGGTAATAACTGTCGTTTACGGCACAAAGTAAGGCGAGCGTTTAGAAAAACGTGTTGTTTTTCTAAAAGTATGTTTTATCACAAGAAAGTTTTTGATTTAGCTTTCTTTGATATTCACTTTGGCATTGTTTAGTTTTACAGCACACTTTTCAGGATACCACCTATGTCGCTTACGACCTTTGATTTTTTTACCTCCATCAAAACCTTTATCATGTGCGCTAGAAGCTGTTTTGACGCTTTGTGAATCAATAATGGCATAAGTTGGCATCGCTTGTTTTTGATGGATTAAACGTTTTTTTGAACCAATGCCAAAAGAATTCTATCCCATAAGCCTGATTGATTGGCTCTGCGATAGAAACTCCATACGGTTGAATAAGGTGGAAAATCATTGGGCAGCATACGCCATTGGCAACCTGTTTTGGTAATGTAAAAAAACGGCATTCACTAATTGACGTTTATCCCATTTGTAGTGGCGTAGCTGGTTAAAATGTGGCTCAATCGCTTGCCATTGGGCATCTGTTAAGTCTGTTGGGTAGAATTTTCTAGCCATAAAGATATTTTATCATTTTTGTGAATACAGGTTCTTAATTTGAATTTCCCTAGTTATCTAGGACAACCCCTAACCCAATCATAAATCAACAATAAAACCGCAGGAATTGCCATAAATATGAAGATGAGAAACATGGCTGATGTCAAAATTTCTTGAAGATTTTTATTGCTAATTGGGAAATAGAATTGCTGCAAAAACAAAAGAATAACAATCGCTCATATACCTAATGCGATGCAGGTTTGGTGAAGCGGTTTAGGGCGTGATTGAGTATTTTTTCCATTTTATTTGCAGGCTGCTTGAATTTTTAAAAACCAAACTATAACCAAAATAATGAAACCACAAAACCCCATTTTTCAAACCCTAAAAAAACATCGGTTCGCAAAACCGTAACCGTCTTTTTAAAACCTTTTCACTTGTTCCGGCTGAAAATCTGCTGTGGGCGACTTATCCGCTTTTTGGCAGCTTTGCGATTGACGCGATTGTTTCAGGCAGCCTGAAAGGGCGTTTGGTTATGCGGTGCTGATGTTGATTATTTACGGCGTGTCGGCTTCGCGCCGCCGTGTGGATACGCAGACGTTTACGCGCATTTACGCGGAAATTGCCGTGCCTGTGATTTTGAAACAGCGCGAACAAGGCAACAGTCATTCGGAAATCAATGCGCGTGTTACCTTGTCGCGTGAATTTGTTGATTTTTTTGAACATCATTTGCCGATTTTGATTACTTCGCTGTGTTCTATGATTGGGGCGATTGTGATGTTGTTGGAATTTTGGATTGGTTTGGCGATGAGTGTGCTGTTTGAGTCGGCGTTGTGGCTGCTGATGGTTAAGGGTTACGGCAGTTCGGGGCATTTGTACGCGATTACCACTTATTTGTAGATGTTTGCGATGAGTTTGGACGATAGCCCTTGCATTGGTGGAACAGTTTGCGAAGTTGCGAGATATTGGGCAGCGTGTGGCGGTGTAAATAATAAAGCAGCCTGCACTTTTTGTTGATTCAAAGTGCAGGCTGCTTTTTGATTTGTCTAATTAGTTTGGCGCACAGTTTTTGTAAATAATGCGATTATTCGGTGCGGTTACGGTGCCTAACGTTACTTGGTTATACGTTTCGCTGTCCACATAAGCTGTGTCAATCATATAAGTGCCCGCTTTACCAAACGTTGTGCCAGCAATATCAGACAAATTCAGATTGGTTGGCATGGTGCGTTTTCTGCCTTGCAACACGCTTTCGGCTTTGGTTGGCAAGCCTTCTTTGTTGAAGGTGTAGGTTACGTTGATGCTTTTGCCGCCTTGGCAAGAGTAGTTTACAGTTTTAGGGGTCATAAGGGTTGCGTGTGCTGCACCTGCTGCGGTGGTCAAAGCAATAACGGTTGCTGCGATGATTTTTTTCATTTTGGTATCTCCTAATAGACGGTTGAATTTATCGCATTGCACGATGTGTGCAACGTGGAAAGCATTAAATCACAAAAAAATCGACTTCTCAATTTTTTTTACTTGTTCTAATATTATGTAGCTTTGATGTGGGATTTAGTTAATCACGTTGACACAAAGTGCAGGCTGCTTTGCCCTTTTGTCCAAATCTTTGATTTGGGTATAAAAGGGTATGCCGTAGGCATGAATGCCTGCGACAAAGCAGCCTGCACTTTTATTTGATGATTGGATTACTTCTTACCACTCAAATCGATGCGATACACCGCAAAACCTGCTTCATCAACGCGCTCAAACGTGTAGGGGCGAACGGCTTTGGTGCGGATAAATTCACGCGCTGTGTCGCTGTTTGCCGTTTCAAAATACACATTCAAGTTTGGATTGGCAATTGGTGCAAACGTCCAGTTGTTGTCTGCGCTTGGGTTGATTGCGCCGTGTTGTTTGCTGTATTCGCTGATGTAGTTGGCTAATACTTGGCGGTTTTCATCGGGTGCGGCATAGATGATGTTTTTGTCACCCGTACCTGCAAAGCTGCCGCCAGTTGCGCGGTAGTTGTTGGTTGCCACGATAAATTCATCGGTTTCGCTCACAGGTTTGCCTTGGAAGCTCAATTTTTGAATGCGGTGGCTGCCTGCATTGGCGATTTTGCACGAACCGTCATAACGCGCAGGCTGGGTCAAATCAATTTCGTAGTTCACGCCGTCAATCACGTCAAAGTTATAAGTGCGGAAGCCGTCCCAATTTAACAAAGCTTGCGCTTTGCTGCTGTTTGGGTCAATGTGGTTGAACATACCTGCCGAGCATTCTAGCCATTCGCGCAATTCGTTGCCCGATACTTTTACGGCATACAACACGTTGGGATACAAATACAAATCGGCTGCATTGCGGAAGCTCAATTCGCCTTTGCGGACTTCGGTGTAGGCATTGGGGTCGTTTTTGCGTCCACCTGCTTTAAACGGTGCAACCGCGCTTAACACAGGCAAATGTTTGTATTTAGTATCGTTTTGGAATACTTTGCGTACATAATCCGTTTGCGCTTGGCTAACGATTTGCATGGTTGGGTCGTCTTGTACCAAAGTCAAAAAGCTGAACATATCTTCGGTGGCTTTGCCGATTGGTTTGCCGACAAATTCGCGTGTACCATCGTGATACGGCTTCATCAGTTGCACTAATTTTTCATCGTTTTCCACCAACGGTTTTTTTGCGTTGCTGTCATAAATGGCGCGTAATTCGGCACGGCTGTTCACGGTTTTCCATTTGCCAGACGAGTTGTCCAAAGTCAAATCCATCACGCCAATGTGGCTACCAAATTGCCCAGGCATGGTGGAAGCCACGCCGTGAATTGTGCCTTGTGCGATGTCAATATTGGGCAAGTTGGCGAAGTCTTTACCAGGGAATTGTGCGTGGGCATGACCAAACGCTACGGCATCTACGCCTGCGATTTTGCTCAATTCGTAAGTCGTGTTTTCTTGACCTTGTTGATAGGCTTGTTTGGTGTCGCCCAAACCGCTGTGGTTCAGCACGATGATGACATCTGCGCCTTTGCGTTTGATTTCAGGCACATAGTGTTTTGCGGTTTCCACGATGTCGTTTACGCGCACCTTGCCTTCCAAGTGGCGTTTGTCCCATTGCATGATTTGTGGCGTTACCAAGCCCAAAATGCCGACTTTTACGCTGTGGGTTTTGCCGCTGGTGTCTTTTAAACGCAAGGTTTTGATGATGTAGGGCGTGTATTGGTTTTTGCCTGTACGCGCGTTCACGATATTGGCGTTTACTACTGGCACTTGGCTGGTTGCCAAGGCTTTGTGTAAAAAGTCCAAACCAAAGTTAAATTCGTGGTTGCCCAAAGTGCTGGCGGTTACGCCCAAGTAATTCAACGCCACATAAGCAGGGTGTTTTTCGCCACGGCGCAAGCCTTTGGCTGCCATATAATCGCCAATCGGTGCGCCTTGAATTAAATCGCCATTGTCCACCACGATGCTGTTGGGGTTTTCGGCTTTGGCTGTGTGAATCAGCGTGGCGGTGCGGGTTAAGCCATATTTTGGGTCGGCTTTGTCTTTGTAGTAATCAAAGTCGGTTAAATTGGTGTGAATGTCGCTGATTTCGATGATGCGGAACTGGATTTGTTCGGCGTAAGCTGCATTGGCAAACAATGCGCCCAAAGCGAAAGTTAAGGCGGTTTTTTTCATAACAATAAACTCCGTTGCGTTAAGGAATAAAGCCTGTATCATACCGTTTTTTTCGTATTTTTACACTGAAAAGCAGCCTGCATTTTATTGTTCTAAATAACCGCGCCGTCATTCCTGCGTAGCATTTAGATAGCAGAAAATAAATTCTGATAACTGAATTGGTTAGATAGATTCCTGCCTGCGCGGGAATGACGGTCATTTAAATCAACAGGAAAACCCATGACCACCACCGTATCCTGCCCCACTTGCCAAACGCCTGTGCTGTGGCAACCCGAAAGCACCTATCGCCCCTTTTGCAGCCAGCGTTGCAAACTCATTGATTTAGGACAATGGGCAGACGAGCAACATGCTATTCCTGCATTACCTGAAACGCCCGAAGAATGGGACAAACTGTATCATGAATCAATCTGAATTTATTGTGTTACCCAGTCACGCTGGTGTGGACGAAGCAGGGCGCGGTTGTTTGGTTGGCAGCGTGTTTGCCGCCGCCGTGATGTTGCCTACCGATTACGCGCTACACGGTTTGACCGATTCCAAAAAGTTGAGCGAAAAAAAACGTGATGCGCTGGCTGTTGAAATCAAACAACAAGCGATTGCGTGGAGTGTGGCAGCGGCAAGTCCTGCCGAAATTGCTCAATACAATATTTTGCAGGCGACTTTGTTGGCAATGACACGCGCTATTGCAGGTTTGGCAAAGCAGCCTGCATTCGTGTGGATAGACGGCAACTGCGTCCCCAAAAATTTGACGATGCCAGCCCAAGCCGTTGTGCAAGGCGACAGCAAAATCGCGACGATTTCGGCTGCGTCCATTTTGGCAAAAACCGCGCGTGATGCGGAAATGTACGCACTGCACGAACGCTATCCGCAATACGGTTTTGCCCAGCACAAAGGTTATGGCACGGCAGCGCATTTGGCAGCATTGCAGCAGTTTGGCGCGTTGGCGGAACACAGGGCGGATTTTGCGCCTGTTAAAGCGGTGTTGGTGCAGGGTAGATTGTTTGATTGACACAGTCCCCTCCCCTTGTGGGGAATGGTTAAGGAGAGGGAAAATCGTTGCATTACAGCGACATAAATTACAGAAGCACCAAAATCCCTCTCCCCAACCCTCTCCCAAAGAAGAGAGGCAGATTTGCTATACCGAATGACCAAACCGAATCACACACCCGTCATCAACCCAAACACGACAACGCGATTCGCTTATCGCGCCATCGTGCCAAGTAATCAAATCGCCCCAATGCGGATGCCGCACCACCACGCGCCAAAGTGCAGGCTGCTTGTCGCACGACAAAACCGTGCAATCCACCCCATTTTCGTGATTCAACACAATCGCTTCGGGCGGCACATAAAAAGCAGCCTGCACATTCACACAACCGAGCAAATGCGCCGCCTGTTCAGATGCAGGTCGCGCAAATAGCTGTTCGGGCGTGTCGTGCTGCACAATTTGCCCGTGGTGCAAAATCGCCATGTGGTTCGCCATAAGCGCGGCTTCGGCAGGGTCGTGCGTAACCAGCACCGCAGGGATATTTTGCTGGCGGACTAAATCGCGCACCAAAGTTTGCAGTTGCCCGCGCAATGCTGTGTCCAAGCTGGAAAACGGCTCATCTAGCAGCAGCAATTTTGGCTGCCCAACCAACGCTCGCGCCAACGCCACACGCTGTTTTTCGCCGCCCGACAAAGCGTCTATGCCCCGTTCTGCCGAGCGTGCCAGCCCCACTTTATCCAGCCAAATCAACGCCTGTTCACGCGCAGCAGCAGTGCAAATACCACGCATACGCAAACCAAACGCCACGTTTTGCCACACATTCCAATGCGGTAACAGCGCGAAATCTTGAAACATCATGGCGATGTTGCGTTGCTGCGGCGATACATCGTTCAGGCGAATTTGATTGAGCCAAATGTCACCAGAATCGGGCTGCATTAAGCCTGCAACCATGTTCAATAAAGTGGATTTACCGCTGCCCGATGCGCCTAATACTGCCAACAAGCAGCCTGCATCCACTTGTAAATCGATGTTTTGGGCGACTGGTTTGCCTGCTAATTGTTTGTTTAGCTGTTGAATGTGCAGCATGGGTTGAATCCTTGTTATGGCGAAAAAGAGTGATTATAAGCGGTTGTGCAAAAAGCAGCCTGCAACTTTTGTCTAAATCTTGATTTGGGTACAAAAAGTGCAGGCTGCTTTTTTATCCACAAATTGTTATACAATACTATTTTTAACACACGTAAAGGAATAAGCAAATGAACAAAAAATCAGGCAAAAAAGTCGTGGTTGTTGGCACAGGCGCGGTGGGGATTAGCTACGCCTTTTCCCTAATCAACCAAGCCGCCTGCGATGAATTGGTGTTGATAGACTTAAACGAAAAGCGCGTCCAAGCCGAAGCACGCGATTTGCGCCACGGCATTTTGTATGCCCCATCGCCCACCAAAGTCAAAGAAGGCACATACAGCGATTGCGCCGATGCCGATTTGGTGTGCGTTTGCGCGGGCATGGCGCAAAAGATCGGCGAAACGCGCTTGCAGTTGGTGGACAACAATCTCAAAGTATTTCACAGCGTAGTCAAGCAAGTGATGGCAAGCGGATTTGACGGCATTTTCTTGGTGGCGACCAACCCTGTGGACGTGTTGTCGTATGCCACATGGCAATTCTCGGGCTTACCCAAAGAGCGCGTCATTGGCTCTGGTACAATTTTGGACACGGCGCGTTTGTGTAACTGTTTGAGCAAAGCGTTCAACGTGTCGCCATGCAGCGTAGACGCCCACATGATTGGCGAACACGGCGACAGCGTGATTGCCGCGTGGAGTACCGCCAGCATTGCAGGCGTACCGTTGCAGGCTGCTTTGGATAAATCGGGCGATGGCGCGGCAAAGATGGCGCAAATCCACGAAAACGTCCGCAGCGCAGCGTATTCCATCATCGAAGGCAAAGGCGCGACTTACTACGGCATCGCCATGGGCTTGGCGCGAATCACACAAGCGATTTTGCGTAATCAAGACGTGGTACTAACCGTGTCCACGCTGTTGCAAGGCGAATACGGTCAAGACGATGTGTATATTGGCGTGCCAGCCGTGATTAACGGTTCGGGTGCGGTGCAAATCATCGAAAAACCGCTCAATGCCGACGAAATCGCGCGTTTTGCTCAATCGGCGAATTTATTGCGCTCGTATCAAGAAAAAGTACACGCGTTTGAAGTTTAAATCACACAAATAAAAGTGCAGGCTGCTTTGGTATTTCAAAAGCAGCCTGCACTTTTATTATATCAATTGAAATCGCTTATTTTTTAACGCTACACGCAGTTTCAACTTGATTGCCTTGTGGGTCAGTGAATACAAACGCAGCATCGCGACCGTTGTGGTGGAATTCAGTTGGTTTACCATAGAAACCGTTGTTGCTAGCGTAGCGCACGCCAGAACCGCTCACAGCACGTTGCAAGGTTACACTATCACCAATCGTGTCCACCGATACGCGCACTTGGTCATCGCCGTGTTGCGCGGTAATCGTCATACCATTTTTGCACTCAAAAGTCATAGCATGGCTGTCCGCAGCGTGAGCATGAACATGAGCATGGCTGTGAGCATAACCATGTTGATGCGCGGTACTTGATGTGCTGCTTGATGTTGTGTTGCTGGCACAAGCCACCATTGCCAAAACGCTAGACAACAAAATAATCTGTTTGATTTTCATAATAAAACTCCGTGTAGATGAGAGAAAAATACCGCCCACACACCGTGCAGGCTGCTTGAAAACGGTTATCATAAGACGGATGTTGCAGCGTGTAATCCCCCTTAACTTGAATTTACTTGTTGCCCGATTGCTGTTTCACGCTTTCCATAAGCCATAAATCCTTATAGAATGAAGCGAATTTAATCCAAAACAGCCTGCACAATAAACCCGAATGTGCAGGCTGCCTTAACCTTTTTTACGACTATTCAAGAGCAAAACCATGACCGATTACAGCAAAACCGTAAACCTACACGAATCGCCATTCCCCATGCGCGGCAATCTCGCCAAACGCGAACCTGCTTGGGTGAAACAATGGCAAGACGAAAAACGCTACCAAAAATTACGACAAATCGCCGCAGGTCGCCCAAAATTTATTCTGCATGACGGCCCTCCGTATGCCAATGGCGACATTCACATCGGACACGCCGTCAATAAAATTTTGAAAGACATCATTATCCGCAGCAAAACATTGGCTGGCTTTGACGCACCGTATGTCCCTGGTTGGGACTGCCACGGCTTGCCGATTGAAGTGATGGTAGAAAAATTGCATGGCAAAGATATGCCACACAGCAAATTCCGCGAATTATGCCGCGAATATGCTGGCGAACAAATTTTGCGTCAGAAAAAAGATTTCGTGCGTTTGGGCGTGATTGGCGATTGGGAAAATCCTTATTTGACAATGGATTACAAAACTGAAGCCGACACGGTTCGCACGATTGGCGAAATTTATAAAGCGGGCTATTTATACAAAGGCGCGAAACCTGTGCAATTCTGTTTGGATTGCGGTTCGTCTTTGGCGGAAGCGGAAGTGGAATACAAGGACAAAGTTTCCCACGCTATTGATGTGAAATATTTGTTTAACGATAACGCGGCGTTGGCGGCGGCTTTCAGGCTGCCTGAATTGTCGGGCGAAGCGTTTGCCGTGATTTGGACAACCACGCCTTGGACGTTACCAGCCAGCCAAGCGATTTCGGCAGGTGCGGACATTGTTTACCAACTGATTGACACGCCAAAAGGCAAACTGGTTTTAGCGAAAGATTTGGCGGAAGACGCGCTTAAACGCTATGAATTTGCAGGCTGCTCTGTGTTGGCGGAAACGACTGGCGCGGCGTTGGAAAATTTGAAATTGACGCACCCATTTTTAGACCGCGAAATTTTGATGTTGAACGGTTCGCACGTTACCACAGACGCAGGTACAGGTTTGGTTCACACCGCACCAGCGCACGGTTTGGAAGACTATTTCGTTTGCAATCAATACGGTATTGAATTGTATAACCCTGTGAATGCACAAGGTCGCTACATCAGCGAAGTGCCGCGTTTGGCTGGCATGACGGTTTGGGAAGCGAATCAGCCTGTGATTGACTGGCTGTCTGAAAATGACCGTTTGTTGAAACACGGCAAAATTGAACACAGCTACGCGCATTGTTGGCGACACAAAACGCCGTTGATTTACCGCGCTACGGGTCAATGGTTTATCGGTATGGACAAGGCTGGCGTGTCGGGCAAAACGCTGCGTAATAATGCGTTGAAAGCGGTGGACGATACGGAATTTTTCCCTGTGTGGGGTCGTGCGCGTTTGCAAGCGATGATTGAAGGTCGCCCTGATTGGGTGGTGTCGCGTCAACGCTTTTGGGGTACGCCGATGACGTTCTTTGTTCACAAAGAAACAGGCGAATTGCACCCGAATTCTGCGGATTTGTTGGAACAAGTCGCGCAAAAAATTGAGCAAAAAGGCATCAATGCGTGGTTTGAATTGGATAAATCAGAATTGTTGTCGCCCGAAGATTGCGAGCAATACGATAAATTGAGCGATACAATGGACGTGTGGTTTGATTCAGGCAGTACGCATTTTTCTGTGTTGAAACAACGCCCTGAATTGGCATGGCCTGCGGATTTGTATTTGGAAGGCAGCGACCAACATCGTGGTTGGTTTCAATCGTCAATGCTGACGGGTTGTGCGACTTTGGGTCGTGCGCCGTATAAGCAATTATTAACGCACGGTTTTGTGGTAGACCAAAACGGTCGCAAAATGTCTAAATCAATCGGTAACGTGGTTGCACCGCAAGAAGTGTATAACGAATTTGGCGCAGATATTTTGCGCTTATGGACGGCGGCGACTGATTATTCTGGTGAATTGGCGATTTCCAAAGAAATTTTGAAACGTGTTACGGAAAGTTATCGCCGTATTCGCAATACGTTGAGTTTCTTGTTTGCGAATTTGAAGGATTTTAATCCGATTGAAGACGCGATTCCGCAAGCGGATATGGTTGAAATTGACCGTTATGCGTTGGTGTTGGCGCGTCAGTTGCAAGAAAAAATTGCTGGCGAATATTATCCGCGTTATGCGTTCCATTTTGCGGTGCAAGATTTGGTGCAATTCTGCTCGGAAGACTTGGGCGCGTTCTATTTGGATATTCTGAAAGACCGCTTATACACCACGAAAGCGGATAGCCACGCTCGTCGCTCGGCGCAAACGGCGTTGTATCACATCACGCGCAGTCTGGTGTTGTTGATGTCGCCGATTTTGTGTTTCACGGCGGAAGAAGCGTGGGACATCATTGGCGGCGGCGAAACGGATAGCGTGTTGTATCACACATTGCACGATTTCCCGACCATGCCTAGCGCGAGTGAAGAAGCATTGGTGGCGAAATGGGCGGCAATCCGTGAAGCGCGTTCGGCTGTGAGTGCGGCGATTGAGCCTTTGCGTGTGGATAAATCGGTGGGTTCTTCGTTGCAAGCGGAAGTGAAATTGACTGCGCCTGACGCGATTTATGAAGCGTTGGCGGCGCTGGGCGATGAATTGCGTTTCGTGATGCTGGTGTCCAAAATTGAGTTGGCGCAAGGCGATGAATTGTCGGCAAGCGTTGCACCGTCTGCACAGCAAAAATGTGAGCGTTGCTGGCATTATGTTGAAAGTGTTGGCACGGTAGTGGCGCACCCGACTTTGTGTGCGCGTTGTGTGGAGAATATTGAGGGTGAGGGCGAAAGTCGCGTTCATGCTTGATTGATTTGCGATAAATAAAAGCAGCCTGCACTTTTTGTTGATTCCAAATGCAGGCTGCTTTGTTATTTGTGCGACTTCGTTTAGCTGTTATCCACATCATCAGGCAAAAAACCGCCGCTTTGATGCGCCCACAATTTGGCATACAAACCGCCTTTTTCTAGCAGTTGCGCGTGCGAGCCTTCTTCTACAATGCGACCTTTGTCCAGCACAATCAATCTGTCCATCGCAGCAATGGTGGACAAGCGGTGGGCAATCGCAATCACGGTTTTGCCGTCCATCATTTTGTCTAGGCTTTCTTGGATTGCCACTTCCACTTCGCTGTCCAACGCACTGGTGGCTTCGTCCAACAGCAAAATCGGCGCATCTTTGAGCATCACTCGCGCAATCGCAATGCGTTGGCGTTGTCCGCCCGACAATTTCACGCCACGCTCACCCACATGAGCGTCATAGCCCGTGCGCCCTTTTGCGTCCGATAAATGCGGAATAAATTCTGCCGCTTCGGCTTTCAAAGCAGCCTGCATCATTTCTTCATCGCTGGCGTTGGGGCGACCATACACAATATTGTCTCGCACCGACCTGTGCAGCAAACTGGTGTCTTGCGTTACCAAACCAATTTGGGCGCGTAGGCTTTCTTGTGTGATTTGCGTGATGTCTTGCCCGTCAATGGTCACTTTACCGCTTTGTGCTTCGTAAAATCGCAATAACAAATTGACCAGCGTGGACTTGCCTGCGCCACTTCGTCCAATCAAACCGACTTTTTCGCCTGCTTTAATGTGCAAATTGAAGCCGTTGAGCAGCGGTTTGCCGCTTTCGTATGAAAAGTCTAAATGTTCAAAGCGAATGTCGCCCTGTTCTACTTTTAACGGCAGCGCGTTGGGTTTATCCACAATCGTGCGTGGTTTGGATAGCGTGTTCATGCCATCGGCAATCGTGCCAATGTTTTCAAACAGTCGCGCCGATTCCCACATAATGTGTTGCGATAATCCGTTGATTCGCAATGCCATTGCTGTTGCGGTAGCAACTGCGCCCACGCCCACTTGTCCGTTATGCCACAACAGCACGCCCAATACGGCAGACGACAAGGTCAGCACCACATTCAGCGTGGAGCAGCAAGTGTCCAACGTGGTCGCCAAACGCATTTGGTCATGTACCGTTACCATAAATTCCTGCATGGATTGTTTGGCATACTTGGCTTCACGCGCGCCGTGCGAAAACAGTTTGACGGTGGCGATGTTGGAATAAGCATCGGTAATGCGCCCTGTCATCAGGCTACGCGCATCGGCTTGGCGTTGTGCGGTTTTTGCCAGCTTGGGGATTAAAATCGCCAAAGTGGTAATAAATAAGGCAATCCACAACACAAACGGCAGCAGCAGCCAGCTATCCAAGCTCGCCAAAATCACGCCCGATGTGATGAAATACACCAGCACATAAATCACAATATCCGCCATGCTCATCACGGCATCGCGCACGGCAAGGGCGGTTTGCATGACTTTTGCCGACACGCGCCCTGCAAATTCATCTTGATAAAAGCCGAGCGATTGGTTGAGCATTAGGCGATGAAAATTCCAGCGCAATCGCATGGGGAACACGCCTTGCAGCGTTTGCAGTCGCAAATTTGAGCCGATAAAATGCCAAAACACCGAAAACAACATCAGCGCGAACATACCCAGCAGCGACCAACCTTTTTCAGCAAGCAGCGTTTGTGGCGTGTATGTGCCGAGCCAGTCCACCAGTTTGCCCATAAATTGAAACAGCAGCGCGTCCATGACCCCTGTGCCTGCATTTACAGCGGCGAGCGCGAAAATCCAACGGCGCGTGCCATGGCTGCTTGCCCACATAAAGCGCAAAATGCCTTTGGGCGGCGTGCTGGGCGTGTCATCGGGATAGGGTTCTATGCGGCTTTCAAACCATTGGAATATGGGGTGTAGGAATTTCATTTTGATTTATCTATATAAAAAGTAAGCGAAAAAGTGCAGGCTGCTTTTTTATATAACAAAGCAGCCTGCAAATAAAATAGCCTAAATTGTACGCGAAAAACAAGCAGCCTGCACTTTGCATCAATCAAAGTGCAGGCTGCTTTTATAGTGAATTAAAATTGCAATGATACTGCGTTGCCAACGTCCTTATGTACTACTCATACACGGCGGACGTTGTCGCCTTGTCTCACTTTTATTTTAATCCACTACATTTAGAACGAATATTCCGCTTTCAACCAGAATGTGCGTGGCATGCCCAATACGGCAAAGCTACGGTCTTGCTGACCGCGTTGTACTTGCCAGTAGTTTTTATTGAACACGTTTTCCACGCCCAAACGAACCGTTAAATTTTGGGTTTCGTTAATGCGATGTTGGTATTTCGCACCCAAATCCACTACGGTGTAAGACGGGAACATAAAGTCTTTATTTACGGCTTGACGCGATTTGCCATAATGCTGCAAACCAGCGTTCAAAGTTAAGCCCTGCAAGAATGGCGTATCCCATTCCACACCAGCTTTGGCGATGAAGCGTGGGCTGGATACTTGGTCGCCATTGAGCAATACATTGCCAAAAGCAGCAGGCGAATCAATCAACTGATGACGAATAAACGACAATCCCAAATAAGGGCGTAAGGTTTTATTCATCAAATTGGCATAAGCGTTTAATTCCAAGCCACGAACACGCTCGTAGCCTTGATGCTCGCCAGTATTGCGCCAGAATGTTTGGCGGCGCATCTGATAAATATTGGCAGAAGTAACAATATTGCCCCAGTTTTTACGTACGCCCAATTCTACTTGACGGCTAACACGCGGTTTGGTTACTGCGCCTGTATCATCGTCCATTGAGCCTGGTTCTAAATCTTCCAAATAGTTACCATACACCACCAAATCTTGTGTTGGCGACCACGCAGCCATGAACATTGGGCTAAAACGGCTTTCGTTCATGTGATTGGTGCGCTGATATACGCCTCGGTTATTGTGAACATGAACTTTTTGTTTAATCCATTGATAACGTCCACCCAAAGTGATGCGAAGTTTGTCGTCCATAAAGCCCAAAGTATCCGAAATCGCCAAACTTGGCGCACTCAGCTCTTCGTTAGTACTTTGAATGGTTGGACGTGGCAACGGTGGGGTTACGCTTGAAAACACTGGGTTATACAAATTGGTGTTTACTCGGTATGCTGCTGCAACACGCCCACCTGTATCAAAATCGCGTTTGCGTTGAACCATATCAAATGCGGCATTCCAGTTGTGGCTAATCTCGCCAGTTTGGAAGTAACCACGCGCTTTTAAGTTGTAGCTGTGTGTGGTTACGCGCTGGTCACGAATTTGTGAACCTTGTGATGTGTATCCTGTGCCTGCGTTATTGGCTGTGGCATTCCAGTAATTACCTTGTGTATCGCGAATCGCCAATGCACCAAAATTACCCGAATACAGCGAATCCAAATAACCCACGCCACCCGAAATCGCTACCCAATCGCTAGGCTGCCAGTTAAACGTAAACATCGCCGATTTGTCTTCGGCAGATTGCGCTTGCCACGCAGGTACTAAACCTGTTTTGCCGTCTGGTGCTTCGGGGATTTGGAAATTCAAAACCTGAATATCTTGCACACGCGCACGACCGCCTGTTGTTGCACGTTTAGAATACGCTGCATCAACCGCCGCTTGGAACGTTTCGCCACGATAATCTACGTTAATGGCCGCTTCTTTGGTGGTTTCGGAATACTCTTTGCGTGGGGTATCGCCATCGCGGTATTTGCCGTTGAAGCGTATGCCCCATTCTTTGTTCGCGCCAAAGCGTTGTCCAATGTCAATAGACGGCTGCCAGCGCGTTTTGCCAAACCAAGACAAGCCAATGGTACGATTGCCTTCGTCCGATGCTTTTTTGGTTTCTACGTTCACAGACGAACCAACCGCACCTTCTGGGTCCATGCCCACGGTTGCACTAGATGCGCCTTTAATCAACTGCGCTGCGCCTACATTGCTGGTAGGCGATGAGTAAGCCGAATACATACCAGCCAAACCGTTCACACTAAATTGGCGGCTGTCTAACTGCAAACCGCGTACATACAAGCCTTGAATAGAATTGGTTTCGCCGCCAAATGCCATCACAGACGCATCGGTTTGGGCAATGGCGTCCACCATATTGCGCGGATTTTTGTCGGCAAAGGCTTTTTCATCGTAATTGACTACGGTAATCGGCGTGGTAAAGGCAACTTGACGACCGAGCAAGCCCAAATTCACGCGGTCGCGCTGATAGCTGTTGGTTGCCTCGGAAATAGCGCGAGCAGCTTTGGAACGCACGGTTACGGTTTGCAATTCGCTGCCGTTATCGCCGATAGCAGGGGTTTCTGCCATGCCAAACGGTGCAGCAGATAATGCCAAAATAGCGAGAGTGATGCGATTTAATTTCATTTTGATTCTGATTAGAGGTTAAAAAGAAGCGCAGATTATAAGTTTTTGTTATGTAAACGACAATAATTATTATCTATGGTTAATCTTTATATTGTTTATTTAACATTATTGATTTTGAAGCTTGACACCATTTTATAGTGAATTAAATTTAGATTAGTACAGCGTTGCCAACTCCCTTATGTACTAGCTGTACACGGCGGTCGTTGTCGCCTTGTCCTAATCTAAATTGGTGGTGTCCTGAAAAGTGTGCTGTAAAAAAATAAGCAATAAAAAAGCAGCGAAAACAGAGTATATTTGAGTGTGTGAAAACAGAAATAACTCTAACTTGTCCTCGCTGCCAAGGACAAAATATAAAGAAAAATGGCTACTCTGGCAATCGTAAACAAAAATATTTTTGCAAAGATTTTTGTCGTAATTTTATTGGCGACCATAACCTTACCTATAAGGGTTGTCATTCCAAAGCTGATGAACAGGTTTGGAGAATGACCGTTAGAGGTTGTGGTATTCGCGATATTGCAGCAATTACGGGTTACAGCAAAGACAAAGTTCAGGCTGCTTTAAAACGCCATGAGTTTGAGCCATTTCCTAAACAAAAACATTACTCTACACTTGAAATAGACGAGTTTTGGACATTTGTCGGTAACAAGTCTAATAAAGTGTGGCTAGTCTATGCCTATCACAGAGAAAGTGGCGAAATTGTCGCTTACGTTTGGGGTAAGCGCGATTTAGCAACAGCGCGAGCACTCAAATGGCGTTTGAAAGAGTTGCGTGTAACCTATGACAGAATGGCGACTGACGACTGGGCTGCATTTTTAAATGTCTTTTCAAATGAAGAATGGCATCTAGTTGGTAAGCAACACATAGTTGGCATTGAGGGTAATAACTGTCGTTTACGGCACAAAGTAAGGCGAGCGTTTAGAAAAACGTGTTGTTTTTCTAAAAGTATGTTTTATCACAAGAAAGTTTTTGATTTAGCTTTCTTTGATATTCACTTTGGCATTGTTTAGTTTTGCAGCACACTTTTCAGGACACCACCTCTAAATTTAATCCACTATAATGCAAAAAGCAGCCTGCACTTTTATTAACTCAAATGCAGGCTGCTTTTATCATCACAAGTCCATTTTCTTGATTATAATAAGCCTATCTAAATGCAAGCTGCTTTTTAATAGGATATTTATGCGACATTCCCATTCATCTACTTTGCTGAGTTTAATTCAACAAAGCGTAGACCAAAACAACGCGTTTGGCTTACTAAAAGGACTGGTTACATGGCTGCGAAAAGGCAAAGCCAAACGCGCGCCTGAACGTTTGAATAATTTATTGATTTTATTGCAAAATAACCCAGAACTATGCACACAAGTCGCCAATTTGCTGTGCCATTGGCTATATGGTTTGCGCTTGTACCCACTCTTAATTAGCGCAGGCATTTTTGCACGAGAAGGCTTTGCGCGCGAACTCATTGACCGCGTTTACGAAAAATTCAATCCATCATACAAAGACGAAGGCGATTTACGCGATGTATTCGCTCAATTATTCAACCGCGAAAGTGACCGCCTGTGGATAAATGCGATTGACAACAAAACTTGGCTGAAACTGTTTGCACTCTTGCGCCACCACACAGGCGAACACGAGCGCGAAACCGCACAAAGTCACTTGCGCCGTGAAGGCTTTCACGCCATTGAAATGCTATCAATTTGGGTTGCCGCCGAAGCATTAGAACCCGATTTAGTACGCCTTGACCCACAATTATTGAACCGAGATTCACCATTTGTCGCACTAAAACGCGAAATTGCCGCTTGGCTAACCGCTAAAATCAATCAAACCGAATTTGATGATAGCCATTTATATGTCATGCTGTCTCAATGTCATAAGCAAGTGGAAACCTTGCGCAAAAAAGGTACAGTGGCTGGTGCAGGCTCATCGTTGGGTGTGGCGCATTTGCTAGAACGATTGCATCAAACACTCAATCGCATTGCTTTGTTATTAGACGTTTTTTCGCCCCAAAATATTCCAGCACGCACCTTGTTAGAACTCACTCAGGTATTGGCGATTGCAACGGCTGAACAACACAGCGTTCGCCGTTTGTGGAAAAGCAGCGTCAAAATGTTATCGCGCAGCATCACGCAAAACACAGGCGACCATGGCGAACACTACATCACGCGCAGCAAAAAAGAATATTGGAGTATGCTGTATTCGGCGGCTGGCGGTGGTGTTTTAATCGCGCTCATGTCGTGGTTTAAAATTTATTTGGGTAAAGAAATCGACAACCAATTTGTGTATAGCGTTGCCTCTGGTTTGAACTATGGCTTGGGCTTTATGCTAATTTTTATGCTGGGCTTTACTGTGGCAACCAAGCAGCCTGCAATGACCGCATCACGTTTTGCTGCGGCGGTAGAACGCACCGAAAAAGGGCAGGTTAATAATATGAAACTAGCTCAATTATTGGTTGATGTATTGCGTTCGCAAATTGCCGCGGTAACAGGCAACGTAGTGGTGGCAATTACCGTCGCCATACTGGTTGGACTGTTTTATCGCCTGTATTACCCCTATCCCTTGTTAAACAAAGCCGAAGTTTTGTATCAGCTGAACGCGATTAATCCATTCAAAGCAACGCTATGGTATGCTGCCATTGCTGGCGTATGGTTATTTTGTTCGGGCATTATTTCGGGCTTTTTTGACAACCGTTGCGATTATTTAAATCTACGCATGAGATTGCGTCATCATCCTGTTTTAAAATGGATTTTACCAACCAAATGGCGTGGGAAAGTGGCAGATTATTTTCATTCCAACTATGGCTCGTTAATGGGTAACTTGTGCTTTGGTATGCTATTGGGTATGACAGGCTTTGTGGGACACGCACTGGGCTTGCCGTTAGACATTCGCCACGTTGCCTTTTCGTCTGCCAACTTGGGTTATGCCACCATATCGGGTGGAGTAGGCTTTTTAACTTTTATTCAAGGTGTTATCTTTGTTTTGATGATTGGTTCGGTTAATTTATGGGTTAGCTTTTCGATTACACTTTGGGTGGCATTGCGTTCACGCGAAACCAAAATTGATAGCTGGTGGAGCATTATGCGCTGTGTAAAACAAATCGCCAAAGAACGACCATTGAGCTTATTTTTTCCTACGCAACTGCCAGAACCTGTTCAGGCTGCCAAGAAAAATCAAGCATAGTGAAATGAAATTGCAACGGTACTATGTTGCCAACGCCCTTATGTACTACTTGCACACGGCAGGCATTGTCGCCTTGTACTGTTTTTATTTCATTTCACTATATAAATTTGCATTCATAATTTTGTGCTAATTTTTCTGTGTTTTAATACGCTCATTGAAATTCAACCTACCACACACACTTTTTAAGAAAGGTAATCACACATGAAAAAATTATTTTTAGCAGCAATTTTGACAGCAACCGCAAGCAGCGCATTCGCCAACGACCGCATTGAAAACCAAATTTACAGTGATTCAAACTTCCCACAAAAGAAAGCCCAAGCGCGTCAAATTTTGGAAAGCAAAGGCTACCAAGTGGGCGAAATTGACGCCGACGACCATTGGAGCAAACCTGTTTTAGAAATTGAAGCGTACAAAAATAATCGCAAATACGATATTTTGATGTCGTATCCTAATTTAAAAATCATCAAAGAATCAATTGATTATTGATTAAAAAAGCCGTACAAATCATCAAAATTTGCACGGCTTTTTATTTTTTCAGACAGCCTGTTTCCGATAATGCGCCAACACGATTTCAACCAATTCATCATCAACAAAAAAATACGCTGGTGGAACATCAAGAATTTGAGCAATCCACACCAATGTATTTAAATCAGGTTGATGATTACCTTTTTCATAACGATTGATGCGCGTACTCGCCACAAATTCATCTAAACCAATCGCCAAACCCAATTTTTCTTGTGTCATCTTTTTCGCTTTCCGCGCTTCTTTAAATCGTTTCGTAAAAATTTGCTGTAAATTCATCATTCTTATTCCATAAAAATATTTTTGAAAACATTAACGCTGCAACTATCTATAGTGAATTAAATTTAGATTAGTACAGCGTTGCCAACTCCCTTATGTATAGTTAATTAAAATAAAAATAGGACAGTAACACATCTGTGAAATTATCATAACTAGGCAAAATTGAACGCATATATTTCTTAATATTTGCCCATGTTTTTTCTATTGGATTTAATTCAGGCGAATAAGGTGCAAGCGGTAGAACTTTATGCCCCAAATGATGCACCATTTCTTGCAGAATACTCATTCTGTGAAATCTAGCATTATCTAAAATAGTCAATGACTTTTCAGGCATAGTGAATTAAGAACCTGCATTCACAAAAATGATAAAATATCTTTATGACTAGAAAATCCTACCCAACAGACTTAACAGATGCCCAATGGCAAGCGATTGAGCCATATTTTAACCAGCTACGCCACTACAAATGGGATAAACGTCAATTAGTGAATGCCGTTTTGTACATGACCAAAACAGGTTGCCAGTGGCGTATGCTGCCCAATGATTTTCCACCTTATTCAACCGTATGGAGTTTCTATCGCAGAGCCAATCAATCAGGCTTATGGGATAGAATTCTTTTGGCATTGGTTCAAAAAAACGTTTAATCCATCAAAAACAAGCAATGCCAACTTATGCCATTATTGATTCACAAAGTGTCAAAACAGCTTCTAGCGCACATGATAAAGGGTTTGATGGCGGTAAAAAATCAAAGGTCGTAAGCGACATATAGCTGTTGATACGTTGGGTAATCTATAGTGGATTAAATTTAGATTAGGACAAGGCGACAACGACCGCCGTGTACACCTAGTACATAAGGGAGTTGGCAACGCTGTACTAATCTAAATTTAATTCACTATATTGTCTGTTGTGGTTCATGCAGCCAATATTCATGACACAAAAGCAGGTATTCTTGTAGCAAAAAAAGCGTTTGAGACCTATCCGAGTTTAAAAGGTTTCTGTGCAGACGCAGGTTATCGGAATACATTTGAGCGTGAAGTATCAGAGCAATTGGGTTTAACTGTTGAGATTTCAAAGAGAATTCAAGATATTTCTTGGCATATTCTGCCCAAACGTTGGATTGTAGAACGAACGTTTGCATGGTTAGGTTGGTCTCGACGTTTAGCAAAAGATTTTGAGCAGACGAATTTATCTGCTGAAAATTTTGTTAAACTAGGGTATATTTCACAAATATTAAAATTTATCAAATAGTTGTTTGTGAATACAGGTTCTAAATTTAATCCACTATAATTTTCAGGCAGCCTGAAAATAAAAAGCCGTGCAAATTGTGATAATTTGCACGGCTTTTTTATGACGCAACTGGCTCTTCGCTCAAATTAATCGTCCGCTCAAACTGCCACGCATTCACGGCTGCCTGAAAATCCACTAACGGCACACGCACCGTCAATCGGCAATCCAGTTGCAAATCCTGCTCGATAATATTCGCGTGATGATTTTTCGCAATCCGCAGCGCGTCATTTAAATGCGGATAATCGCAACGCAAATACAGCGTTTTTTCAATATTTTTTTCCACAATCGCGGCTGCCTGAAACGCCATTTGCGTTGCCATTTTGTACGCATGAATCAGCCCTGACACGCCGAGCAAAGTTCCACCAAAATACCGCACCACCACGACCAACACATCAGTCAATTCAAACGAATCAATCTGCCCCAAAATCGGACGACCTGCGCTGCCTGACGGTTCGCCGTCATCGTTAGCGCGAAATTTATTGCCGTCTGTGCCGAGACGGTAGGCGTAGCACCAATGCCGCGCTTTGTGGTGTTCTTGGCGCAAATCATCAACGTGTTTTTTCACATCATCGGCGGTTAAAACAGGATAGGCATAGGCGATGAAACGGCTGCCTTTGTCTTTAAATTCGACTTGGATTGGCGCGGATAGGGTTTTGTAGGTTGTGATTTCGGTCATGTTTTTCTCGTTTTATTATATTCAAAAGCAGCCTGCACATTAACCAATCGCCGCCCAAGTTGCCGCCACCAACTCATCAACGTGCTGTTCAGTCGTATCAAAACTGCACACAAAACGCACCGTGCCTTGCTCGTCCCAATCATAAAAATATGTCAATTCACGCACCTTATCCGCCACACCGTTTGGCAATTTCGCAAAAACCGCATTCGCCTGTGTCGGGTAAACCAATTCCACGCCGTCCATATTTTGCAGGCTGTCTGAAAGTTTTTGCGCCATTTTATTCGTATTGCTTGCCGATTTCAGCCACAAATCATTTTCTAATAAAGCCACCAACTGCGCCGAAATAAACCGCATTTTAGATGCCAACTGCACATTCATTTTACGCAAATATTTCATGCCGTCCGACACACGTTCAGGATTCAAAATAACCACGCATTCGCCCAACAACAAGCCATTTTTCGTCCCGACAAACGACACAATATCCACGCCCACATCAGTCGTAATCTCGCGCAACGACACGCCCAAAGCCGCCGCCGCATTCGCCAAACGCGCACCGTCCAAATGTACCGCCATGCCATTTTTGTGGCAGAAATCGCAAATAGCGCGCAATTCGTCAGGTGTATACAATGTGCCTAATTCCGTGCTTTGCGTCATACTGACCGCCAACGGCTGAGCGCGATGTTCAAAGCCAAAACCATGTGTTTCTTGTGCAATCAATTCAGGCGACAATTTGCCATCAGGCGTAGCAATCGTCCACAATTTGAAACCGCCTACCCATTGTGGCGCAACGCTTTCATCAACATTGATGTGCGCCGTTTGAGCGCAAACCACCGCACCCCAACGTGGCAGTAACGCTTGCAACGCCAACACATTCGCACCTGATCCATTGAATACAGGAAAACCTTGCTCCTGTTCGCCAAACTGCTGTTTTAAGATTTGCTGCAGTTTTTCCGTGTATGGGTCGTTGCCATACGCGCCAACGTGCCCACCGTTTACCGTTTGTATCACCACCATAATTTCAGGCAGCACACCCGAATAATTATTCGAAGCAAAAGAATGAGACTGAACATTGTGCAACTGCTGCATGATTTTTCCTTATCGTAAATCAGGCTGCCTGAAAACAAATTGATTTATTTTCAGGCAGCCTTTGTTGTGAAATTTGGTTCGTTTCACGTGAAACATCAATTTTATTTTCAAAATTTATAAAACTTGTTTCGCGTGAAACATAATTACTTTTTGCGTTTCACGTGAAACATGATTTAAAAATATTTAATAAAATCAACGGTTTTTCAATTTTTCCGTTAATTGCGGCACGATTTCAAACAAATCACCCACAATCCCAAAATCCGCCACATTGAAAATTTGCGCGTCAGGGTCTTTGTTAATCGCCACAACCGTTTTGCTGTCCTGTATACCTGCAACGTGCTGAATCGCGCCCGAAATCCCCACCGCAATATACAATTCAGGCGCAACAATTTTACCTGTTTGACCGACTTGGCTATCGTTCGGCGCGTATTCCGCATCCACCGCCGCACGGCTCGCGCCAATCGCCGCACCCAACACGTCCGCCAATGGCGTTAAAACCGCGTTGAACTGTTCCGCGCTGCCCAACGCACGTCCACCCGACACCACCACACGCGCTTGCGTCAATTCAGGGCGGTCAGATTGCGTCAATTCGCGTGAAACAAAACGGCTCAAATTTTGCGCTGGCGTTGCCGCAACCGCGTTAATTGGCGCGTTTTGACTGCCTGAAACCGCCGCAGGAAACGCACTCGCACGAATCGTCAGCACCAATTTCGCTTCATCGCTGCTCACAGTCGTGAACACATTGCCAGCGTAAATCGGACGAATAAATGTTTTACTATCAACAATTTCCGTCAAATCCGAAATTTGCGAACAATCCAACAACGCCGCCACACGTGGCAAAATATTCTTACCAAACGCGCTCGCCGTCGCCGCAATGTGAGAATAGGGCGCAGCCAACGACACCATCAACGGCGCAATTTCTTCCGCCAACAAATCCGCAAAATGTAGCGCGTCCGCGTATAAAACTTGCGCCACTCCGTTGATTTTGCTGGCTTGTTCCGCCACATTCAGGCAGCCTGAACCCGCCACCAACACATGAACATCGCCCAATTTTTCCGCAGCCGCAATCGCGTGTAAAGTCGCCGCGTTCAATTCCGCGCCATTGTGTTCCGCCAAAATTAAAACAGTCATCTCATTTCCCCTTAAATTGCTTTTGCCGCAGCCAATTTTTCAACCAATTCAGCCACATTCACCACTTTCACGCCAGCTTGACGCGCTTTTGGCTCGGCAAATTGTTTCACGCTCACACGCGCCGTCAAATCCACGCCCAACGATTCAGGCGATTGTTTTTCCAACGATTTCTTTTTCGCCGCCATCAACGCAGGCAGCTTCACAAAACGTGGCTCATTCAAACGCAAATCCGCGCTAATCACAGCAGGCAATTTCAGCGCAATCGTTTCCAAACCACCGTCAATTTCGCGTGTAACCGCCACTTCGTCCGCGCTCAAATCCACCTTGCTGGCAAACGTGGCTTGCGGCGCATTCATCAACGCCGCCAACATTTGCGCGGTTTGGTTCGCGTCATCGTCAATCGCCTGTTTGCCAAGCAATACGATTTGCGGCTGCTCATTGTCCGCGACTTTTTTCAACAATTTCGCCACCGTCAAAGGCTCTAAAACCGCGTCCGTTTCCACATGAATGGCGCGGTCAGCACCCATCGCCAACGCGGTACGCAACACGTCTTCACATTTTTTCTCGCCCAACGATACCGCCACGATTTCGCTGATTTTGCCCGCTTCTTTCAAGCGCACCGCTTCTTCCACCGCGATTTCGTCAAACGGATTCATGGACATTTTCACGTTGCCAATATCCACGCCCGAACCATCCGCTTTCACGCGCACTTTTACATTGAAATCCACTACACGTTTTACTGCGACTAATGCTTTCATGAAAATTCCTTTATATAAACAATATATTATTAAAAATTAAAGCGCGTATTTTATCGCAAATCGCGCATTTTGAATACCTATATAGAATAGAAACGCTATCTAAAAAGCAGCCTGCACTAATCTTTGACAAGTGTTAATTTGATATGGGGCTTTTGCTGATGTGCAGGCTGCTTTAAACCCAATTCTTCTTGCTGTTTATCGTTGAGCAAATCTGACCAATCGCCCTCTTCGTACCATTTTGCGCCCGATAATTCCACTGGGTGCTGAATGCGTTCGCTACCATTACCGCATTGTAAATCGTCTGCCGAACAATATTTATCGCAACCCCAACAAATCCGCTCTGGGTGTTTGGGCGCGATAGGGAATTTTTTTGCCATCATCGTTTCCTATTATTTGAATGTTTAACGTCTTATACGCCTATTTATCGTACAAAACAACCAAAGCAGCCTGCACTTTATCCCTATTATTTTTACGCTTTTTATTGTAAACGCATTGTCTAATCTGCATTCAATGCGTTAAAGTATCGTGCTTTTGCAAAAAAACTCTCACTCAGATAAGGATATCAAAAATGACGAAAGGTGATATTGGCGTTATCGGTTTAGCGGTTATGGGTCAAAACCTAATCCTAAATATGAATGACAAGGGCTTTAAAGTCGTTGCCTTTAACCGAACAACCAGTAAAGTAGATGAATTTTTGAACGGTGCAGCCAAAGGCACAAACATTATTGGCGCACACAGTTTGCAAGAACTTGTGGATAAACTGGAAAAACCACGCAAAATCATGATGATGGTTCGCGCAGGTTCAGCCGTTGATGAGTTTATTGAACAAATTATCCCATTTTTGGACGAAGGCGATATTCTGATTGACGGCGGCAATGCCAATTATCCCGATACCAATCGCCGTTGCGAATACTTGGCGACAAAAGGTTTACGCTTTATTGGCGCAGGCGTATCGGGTGGCGAAGAAGGGGCGCGTAACGGCCCGTCTATTATGCCAGGCGGACACGCTTCGGCTTGGGAACACGTTAAACCGATTTTCCAAGCGATTGCCGCTAAAACGCCAGAGGGCGAGCCTTGTTGCGATTGGGTGGGCGACAATGGCGCAGGTCATTTTGTGAAAATGGTGCACAACGGCATTGAATACGGCGATATGCAGTTAATCTGCGAAGCCTATCAATTCATGAAAGAAGGCTTGGGCATGAACCACGAAGAAATGCACCAAGCGTTTGAATCGTGGAAAAAAACCGAATTGAGCTCTTATTTGGTGGACATTACTGCCGACATTTTGGCATACAAAGATGGCGACGGCTCGCCATTGGTAGAAAAAATCTTGGATACTGCAGGTCAAAAAGGCACAGGCAAATGGACAGGCATCAACGCTTTGGATATGGGTATTCCTTTGACTTTGATTTCCGAAGCAGTATTTGCACGTTGCGTGTCGGCATTCAAAGACCAGCGTTTGGCAGCAGCGCGATTGTTCCCACACAGCGTGAGCCGCATTGATGGCGACCGCGAAATGTGGTTAGACGCGCTACAAAAAACCTTGCTAGCCAGCAAAATTATTTCTTATGCACAAGGCTTTATGCTCATGCACGAAGCCAGCAAAACCTACGGCTGGAATTTGAATTATGGCAACACCGCTTTGTTGTGGCGCGAAGGTTGCATTATTCGCAGCGTGTTCTTGGGCAATATTCGCGATGCGTATGCAAACAACCCCGATTTGGTTTGGTTGGGACAAGACGATTATTTCCGCGATATTCTCAACAACGCCTTGCCACAATGGCGCAAAGTGGTGGCTAAATCGGTTGAATGCGCGATTCCAATGCCTTGCATGACGGCGGCGATTACATTCTTGGATAGCTACACATCGGTGCGTTTACCAGCTAATTTGTTGCAAGCACAGCGCGATTACTTCGGCGCACACACTTACGAACGCATGGACGCACCACGCGGCGAATTTTTCCACACCAACTGGACAGGAAAAGGCGGCGATACGGCATCTAGCACTTACGAAGTGTAATCAACCAATTTATCCACAACAAAAAGCAGCCTGCACTATTTATCCACAAGTGCAGGCTGCTTTTTTCTATTTTTTTGCGTACTTTTTACGCTGCCATCAATGTATCCACACCAAAAAATGCAGACGGCAAGGCTTCATTGTCTTCATCAAACTCTACCCATTCATACGCGCTTTCGTCTGCCAACACCGCGCGTAGCAAAGCATTGTTAATCGCGTGTCCCGATTTGTAGCCCTCAAACGCGCCAATAATCGGATGTCCAACAATATACAAATCGCCAATCGCGTCCAAAATTTTGTGGCGCACAAATTCATCGGGATAGCGCAAACCTTCTGGATTGAGCACGTCCATATCATCAATCACAATCGCGTTGGTTAAATTGCCGCCCAAACCCAAACCGTGTTGGCGCATCATTTCCACTTCGTGCATAAAACCAAACGTGCGCGCTCGTGCGATTTCTTCAATATACGATTGTCCTGCAAAATCAATCTCAAAACGCGGTGCGCTGCGGTTGAACACAGGGTGGTTAAACTCAATCGTCAAAGCCACTTTAAAACCATCATACGGCGCAAAACGCACCCATTTGCCTGTTTCTTTAATCTCAACCGTTTTCTCGATTTTTAAAAATCGTTTGCGTGCAGGCTGCTCCACAATGCCCGCATCTTGCAGCAAATACACAAACGGCAAGCTGCTGCCGTCCATAATCGGGATTTCAGGCGCATTCAGCTCAATGAGCACGTTATCCACACCGTATGCCGCCAATGCCGACATAATGTGTTCAATCGTACCAATGCGCGCCCCCTGCTCGGTTACAACGGTGGAAGACAGGCGCGTGTCGTTAATCAAATAAGGCGACAATTTCACGATTTCGCCCTGCTCGCCTTGCAAATCGGTACGACGAAAAGCAATGCCACTGTTTTCGGGGGCAGGGTGCAAAGTCAGTCGCACACGTTCACCAGAATGCAAACCCACGCCCGTTGCGCTAACCGATGTTTTTAGTGTTCTTTGTTTCATCTTGATTTTCCTTGTTGATTTGACACGCATCATAAACCATAAAAGCAGCCTGCAAGATTGTTTTTGCTTATTTTTAGGATTGAACGCTAGAATAAGCATTAAGTTATCCACAATTTTGTTATTTTCAGATAAATTATCCACAACGGTTCTATTTTATGCCATTAGGTTTACGCACACCCATTCATTTTCTGTTTATTGATATAAAATAAATGATTGCAGACTTATCCACAAAAGCAGCCTACACTCATAAATATCATCTTTTTATATTTTATTAAAAGATTTTTTTAAGGATAAACAAATTTACTACACAAAAATTTGAGCCAAACTTACCATTTATGGGAAAATAACGCTTTCCCAACCACTCTTTTATATGGAGAACTCAAATGAGCATTAAAGTAGCTATTAACGGTTTTGGTCGCATTGGTCGTTTGGCATTGCGTCAAATTTTGAAAACAGAAGGCGTAGAAGTTGTTGCGGTAAACGATTTAACACCAGCCGATATGTTGGTTCACTTGTTCAAATACGACACTACACAAGGTCGTTTTGACGGCACAGTAGAACTAAACGAAGATTCATTTATCGTAAACGGCAAAGAAATCAAAGTGTTTGCAAAACCCAATCCAGAAGAATTGCCTTGGAAAGATTTGGGCATTGATGTGGTATTGGAATGCACAGGCTTCTTTACCAGCAACGAAAAATGCCAAGCCCACATTCGTGCAGGTGCGCGTAAAGTTGTGATTTCTGCCCCAGGTGGCAACGATGTGAAAACCGTAGTATTCAACGTAAACCACGACATTTTGGACGGCAGCGAAACCGTGATTTCTGCGGCTTCTTGCACGACTAACTGTTTAGCCCCAATGGCAAACGTGTTGCAAAAACAATTTGGCGTGATACAAGGCTTGATGACCACGATTCACGGTTACACAGGAGACCAAAACACTTTGGACGCTCCACACCGCAAAGGCGACAAACGCCGCGCTCGTGCTGCTGCTGCGAATATCGTGCCAAACAGCACAGGCGCAGCCAAAGCCATCGGCTTGGTGATTCCTGAATTGAACGGTAAATTGGACGGTTCTGCACAACGTGTACCAGTTCCAACAGGTTCTTTGACCGAATTGGTGTGCGTGTTGGAGAAAAAAGTAACTAAAGAAGAAGTGAACGCAGCAATGAAAGCGGCGGCAAACGAATCGTTTGGTTACACCGAAGATGAAATCGTGTCATCAGACATCGTAGGCATTAGCTTCGGTTCGTTGTTTGACGCAACCCAAACGCGCGTACAAACCGTAGGTGATAGCCAATTGGTAAAAACCGTGGCATGGTATGACAACGAAATGTCTTACGCATCGCAACTGGTTCGCGTGTTGAAATATTTTGCTGAAAAAATTTAATATTTAGTGCGTCAAAACAAGAGCAGGCTGCTTTGATTATTATTCAAAGCAGCCTGCTCTTGTTTGTATAAACGACAACTTATCCACAAAATCAAATCAAACAGCTATTTTATCCACAATTGTGCTGGATTTTATTTTCGCTTCATCTACACAGTTACGCTATCAAAAAAATTACATTAAATCAAATCACAAACCAACTTATCCACAAAAGCAGCCTGCACTCATAAAAATCATCTATTTAATATTTAAAATTTAATTTTTTTATTTAAAGCACAATTTCAATCACACAAACAAAAAAAGCATTCAGATAAACCGAATGCTTTTTAAATTTCAAAGTGCAGGCTGCTTTTATTTGCCAATACAAAAACGACTAAAAATCACGCCTAGCAAATCATCAGCCGTAAATTCGCCTGTAATTTCATTGCAGGCTACTTGCGCCAAGCGCAAATGCTCTGCCAACAATTCCAGTTGATTGTTGCTGCACAATGCTGCGTTTTCCAATTCCACTTGCGCGGCTTGTAAAGCATGAATGTGTCGGGTTCGCGCCAAAAATAAACCTTCGCTCTCGCCCTGCCAGCCAATCGCGTCCAACAGCGTTTGTTTAAGCAAATCCAGCCCTGCGCCTGTTTTTGCCGATAGCTTAATCAACACGTCCGCGCCCGATAAAAAGCAGCCTGCACTTTCGTTATGCAAACTGGCGGATTCATCGCGCAAATCAATTTTATTATGGACTTCGATTCGCTGTAACGAAGTTGGCAATTTGTCCAAAATCGCCTGCGTGGTTGGGTTGATGCCTTCTGCTGGGTCAATCAAAATCAGCGCGACATCGGCGTTTTGTACCGCTTTTTCGCTGCGTTCTATGCCAATTTTTTCTACCACGTCATCGGTTTGGCGCAAACCTGCGGTGTCGGTAATATGAATTGGCACACCGTCTAGCGTGATTTGTTCGCGCACTGTGTCGCGGGTTGTGCCTGCGATGTTGGTAACAATCGCCACATCGTCGCCCGCCAGCGCGTTGAGCAAACTGGATTTGCCCACATTGGGTGCACCAACCAACACCACGTTCATGCCTTCGCGCAAAATCGCACCTTGCCCTGCTTGCTGCAAGACGGTGGATAACTGTGCTTGCAATCGCGCCAATTTGCCTTTGGCATCTGCGGCTTCCAAAAAATCAATTTCTTCTTCGGGAAAATCCAAAGTCGCTTCTACCAACATTCGCAGCGTGATTAAATCGTCCACTAGGCTGTGGATATGTTGCGAAAACGCGCCTTTGAGCGAACGCACCGCCATTCGTGCCGCCGCTTGGCTGGACGCGTCAATTAAATCCGCTACGCTTTCGGCTTGTGCCAAGTCCAGTTTGTTGTTCAAAAATGCGCGTTTGGTGAACTCGCCTGCTTCGGCGATTCGTGCGCCCAATTCCAAGCAGCGTTGCAACAGCATTTGCAACACGATTTGTCCGCCGTGTCCTTGTAGTTCTATCACGTCTTCGCCCGTGAAGCTGGCTGGTGCGGCAAAATACAACAGCAAGCCGTTGTCGATGGCGTTGCCGTGTTGATCCACAAAATCGGTGTAAAGCGCGGTGCGTGGTTTGGGCGTTTTACCGCCTGTGATGTGTTGCGCGAATGGCAATAAGTCTTTGCCTGAAATTCGTATCACGCCCACGCCACCGCGTCCTGCTGCGGTGGCAATGGCGGCGATGGTGGGAGATTGGTTTAAAAAAGTTTGCATTTGTGGTTCTCGTGTAAAATAAATCGGTTTGAAAAAAATGGTGCTAGAATGCGGGTTCGCAGCACATACTGCGTATTATTGATGATATTTTTAAGTAAAGGAATCAAACGATGAAAAAATTAGTTTTAGCAAGCGTATTGGCAGCTTTGTCTGGCGTGGCAATGGCAAATGGTCAAAACAGCAATTTTGTGGGTGCTGGTGTGGGGATTGATACTGGCGTTACCAACTACACTAATGTTGAAGGTTCAAAAAATTCCAATGCAACCAACTTGGTGGGTTCATATGGTTTTGAATTTCCAGATACGCCATTGGTAGGTCAAGCTGAATTGAAATACAAATTGGGTTCTAGCAAAATTGATGATGCTGGCACAAAATCTAAACACTTGTGGAACGCAAACTATGTACAAGGTTTCCGCGTAACCAATGATTTGATGCCTTATGCCAAAGTGGGTTACGCTACTGGTAAATTCACAGGCACAGACGAAGACGGTGCGTTTTCTGTTCGTGCTCGTGGTATTACTTATGGCGTAGGTGCAAAATATGCGGTTGCACCAAATGTGGAAGTGGGTGCGGAATACGTTCGCTCTAACTTGAAAGTGCGCGATTGCGATAGCGACTGCAAAGTGAAATCTAACAATGTAAACGTAGGTGTAGGCTATCGTTTCTAATTTGTCGTACAATAAGTGCAGGCTGCTTTTAACTTTCAAAAGCAGCTTGCACTTTTATTTTGTTTACACGGATTGCATCATGCAGCATCTTATCCACAGCATTGGCACGGTTACTTCGCCTTATACACAAAAATTCGGCATTCCGCGCCAACCGCAGCTTGTGCCAGCTGCGCAGATTTGTATCACGCTCAACCCCGAATTTTCTGCCGATTGCGTGCGCGGTTTGGACGGTTTTGATTACATTTGGGTACAGTTTTTGTTTCACGATGCCGTGAACGAAGGCTGGGCAGAAATGGTGCGTCCGCCGCGATTGGGCGGCAAAAAGAAAATGGGCGTGTTTGCCACGCGCAGCCCACATCGTCCCAATCACATGGGTTTGTCGCTGTTGCCGTTGTTGCGTGTGGATAACTCGGGCAATCGCGTACAAATTTGGTGCAGCGGCGGCGATTTGTTGGACGGCACGCCTGTGTTAGACATTAAGCCGTATATCCCGTTTGTGGAAGCCAAACCTAATGCACGCGCTGGATTTGTGAGTGGTGAGCCCGAAAAATTGACGATTGCGTGGCAGCCTGCAACCGAAAGTGCAAACTTATCCACAGCTCTGCGCGATTTAATTGAACAAAGTATCGCGCAAGACCCACGCCCAGCCTATCAAGACGTGCCAGAACGAATTTACGGCATGAAAATTGCAGGATTAGATGTTAAATTTCAAATTGTGGATAATTTGGCTATGGTGTTAGACGTACAAAAAGTGCAGGCTGCTTAAAATGTGGAATAGAGTTGTGATTGACTTGTGCATAAGTAATCTAAATCACTCAATCTAAAATAAAAAATTTAGTTGCATAAAAAATAAGCAAATAGCAAAAGAAATAGGGATAAGGCTGTGAATAATTTTGTGGATAAAGAATAAAATGGTTACAGAATCAGAACGCTGTGCATGGATAGAATTGGCTCTAACCCCTTATATTGGCGCGGAAAGTTTTTTGCGCCTGATTGAGCATTGCGGTTCGGCAGCCGAAGCCTTGCGTGCGCCAGTCAATTTGGTGGCGCAGTTGGCACATCATGGCAAACAAGCTGCCGCCGCGTGGACAGACAAAAGTAAGGCAAAAAGTGCGTGTGAAGCGGCTTTGCAATGGGAGCAACAGGAAAATTGTAGGCTGCTTTTGTTGTGCGATGACGATTATCCACAGCTCTTAACCGAAGGTTTAACGCCACCTCCATTGCTGTTTGTGCGTGGACAAATGGCGTGTTTACAGCGCCCTGCAATCGGCATTGTTGGCGGCAGACGCGCCACGCCACAAGCGGTACGAATGGCTGGCGATTTTGGTAAAGCATTGAGTGAAAAAGGCATTGCGGTTATTTCGGGCATGGCAACAGGCATTGACGCGGCAGCACACGAAGGCGCGTTGCAAGGATCGAGCAGCACGATTGCGGTGTGGGGAACGGGCATTGACCGAATTTATCCACAGAGCAACCAAAAATTAGCATATCAAATTGCCGAACGTGGCGCGATTATTTCCGAATTTCCATTGGGAACGCGCCCTGTTGCAGGCAATTTTCCGCGCCGAAATCGGATTATTGCGGCGTTGAGTTGGGCGACTTTGGTGGTGGAAGCGACGGTGGAAAGTGGCTCGCTCATCACAGCGCGATTGGCGGCGGAAATGGGGCGCGAAGTCATGGCGATTCCCAGTTCTATTGACAATATGCTTGCCAAAGGTTGCCATAAACTCATCAAAGAAGGCGCGAAATTAGTGGAATGCGTGGACGATATTGTGCAGGAATGTCCGCTGTTGTTGGGCGAATCGGTGCAGGCTGCTTTGGATTTACCCACAACTTTATCCACAAGAAAGAAACGCGAAAAAACAGCGAAACCAATCGCCCAAATAAGCGAAGTAAACGAACCCGAAACGCCAAGCAGCCTGCACGAAAACAGCGATAATGTGTTGCTCAATGCGATGGGATTTTCGCCTATCCACCCTGATTTATTGGCAGAAAATTTAAATTTGCCTGCTGTGGACGTGTATGCCGAGCTAACCGAGTTGGAATTGGACGGCTGGATTGTGTCTATGGCTGGCGGACGTTTTCAGCGTGTGAAGTAAATGGGTTATTCAGATAGTTATCCACAGAACAATGTGTATAGTAAAGTGAAATCGCAACGGTACGGCGTTGCCAACGCCCTATTATGTTTGGCGGATTAAAGTGCAGGCTGCTTTGGTGCGATTTGCTATAATCCGCTTCTTTTTAATCTGAAAATTTTGTAAAACTCACTACGCCGTCATTCCTGCGTAGGCAGGAATCCAACGTAATATTTAGGTAATTTTAAATAAATCTTGATAACTTAATGGGTTAGTTGGATTCTCGCCTACGCGAGAATGACGGCATAATTAAGATGTTTAGATGAAATTTGAGTTTTGCAAAGCATAAAACAAAGTAAACAAAATGGCACAAACTTTATCCCCAAACAATTTTGAAGATGCCGTAGCGCGGTTGGAAACGATTACGCAAGCCTTGCAAAATCCGATGTTGTCTCTGGAAGATGCGTTGGCGCAATACCAAGAAGGCGTGGAATTGGTGCGTTTTTGCCAAGAAAAATTGGCAGCTGCCGAACAAGTATTGCAAAAGTTAGACGGCGACACACTGCAACCGTTGGAGTTGAACGATGAATGATTTAAAAGTGTGGCAAAATCAAGCAGTTGAACAAGCCGAACGCATTTTGCAAACGGTGTTACCCATTTCGCAAGTCGCGCCCCAAACCTTGCACGAAGCCATGCGATACAGCACGCTAGATGGCGGCAAACGCTTGCGCCCTTTATTGGTGTTGGCAGCATCGGAGCTGGGTAATCAGGTGCAGGCTGCTTGTGAAGCGGCAATGGCAGCGGTGGAGTGCATTCATGTGTATTCTTTGGTACATGACGATATGCCTGCGATGGACAACGATAGCTTGCGCCGTGGTAAACCGACTTGTCATGTGCAATTTGGCGAAGCAACCGCGCTGTTGGTGGGCGATGCCTTGCAAACGCTTGCCTTTGATATTTTATCCACAGAAACCGAGTTATCTACAGTACGACAACTTCGTATGGTCAAAGTGTTGGCGCAGGCATCGGGCAGCTTGGGTATGGCAGGTGGTCAAGCGGTGGATTTGGGTAATGTGGGGCGCGATTTGTCGCAAACCGAATTGGAATTCATGCACAGCCTAAAAACAGGCGCGTTGATTCGAGCAGCGGTGGCGTTGGGCGGATTAAGTTGCCCTGATTTGAACGATGAACAACTGGCGCATTTGGACGTGTATGCCAGTAAATTGGGCTTGGCATTTCAAGTGATTGATGATGTGTTGGACTGCGAAGCCGACACCGCCACTTTGGGCAAAACCGCAGGCAAAGATGCCGATGCCAACAAGCCGACTTATGTTAAATTGATGGGGTTGCAGGCTGCTCGCGCTTATGCCGAACAGCTGGTTGCCCAAGCGATTGATGCATTGCAAACCTTTGATACACGCGCTGACCATTTGCGCACATTGGCGCAGTTTGTGGTGGCGCGAAAAAGTTAAATTTGACAAAAAAATCAAAGCAAGTATAATCTCGCGCTTTCCTATTCTATTCCGCGCAATGCGGAATTTTTTTAAACCAACCAATTTCTCATGGAGTTGAGTATGTACGCGGTCGTAAAAACTGGCGGTAAACAATACAAAGTTACCGTTGGCGAAAAATTAAACGTAGAACAGATACCTGCCGAACTCGACAGCCAAATCGAACTTGAAGTTCTGATGATTGCTGACGGCGAAAAAGTTACAGTGGGTGCGCCTACTGTTGCAGGTGCAAAAGTAGTAGCAAAAGTAGTAGCACATGGTCGTGGCGAAAAAGTTCGCATTTTCAAAATGCGTCGCCGCAAACACTACCAAAAACGTCAAGGTCATCGCCAAAATTTCACGCGCATTGAAATTTTGTCTATCGCCTAATCCAATTTAATCAGGAGTATAAATCATGGCAAGTAAAAAAGCTGGCGGTAGCACCCGCAACGGTCGCGATTCAGAAGCAAAACGCTTGGGCGTGAAAGCCTTTGGTAACGAGTTGATTCCAGCAGGTTCAATCATCGTTCGCCAACGTGGTACGAAATTCCACGCTGGTAACAATGTAGGCATGGGCAAAGACCATACCTTGTTTGCAAAAGTTGATGGCTATGTAGAATTTTCTACAAAAGGCGCATTGAACCGCAAAACCGTTAGCGTTCGTCCATACGAAGGCGCGGAAAACTAATTTTTCGTTATGAAAAATAAACCTGTTGATGTGTATTGCGTCAGCAGGTTTTTTATCGTTTAAATAAGCGAAATAGAGTATAATTCGCGCCTTTTCACAGTTTTGATTTGAGATTGTTATGCTGCACGCTATCCCCTATTTTCAACAAAATTTGGAACACGATTTAAGCCGCGTGAATGTGGTCGTTAATCAAGCGGTGCAATCCGATGTTGCGCTGATTTCGCAAATTGGCACATACATTATTGGCGCAGGTGGCAAGCGTTTGCGCCCTATTTTGACGATTTTATCGGGCAAATGCTTGGGCTACGATGACGACAAATTGTATTCGCTGGCAGCGATGGTGGAATTTATCCACACCTCCACGCTGTTGCACGATGATGTGGTGGACGAAAGCGAATTGCGCCGTGGCAGAAAAACCGCCAATAATTTGTTTGGTAATGCGGCAGCCGTGTTGGTGGGCGACTTTTTGTACACACGTGCTTTTCAGTTGATGGTGGGTTCGGGCAGCTTAAAAATTTTGGAAGTGATGGCAGATGCCACCAATATCATCGCAGAAGGCGAAGTCATGCAGCTGATGAATATTGGCAATGTGGACATTACCGAAGCGCAATATTTGCAAGTGATTCAATATAAAACCGCCAAATTGTTTGAAGCAGCGGCACAAGTGGGCGCGATTTTGGCTGGCGCAACGGCGGAACAAGAGCAGGCTTTGAAAGACTTTGGTATGCACATGGGTACGGCATTTCAAATTATTGATGATGTGCTGGATTATTCGGGCAGCGTGGAACAAATCGGCAAAAATGTGGGCGACGATTTGGCAGAAGGCAAGCCGACGTTGCCGTTGATTTATTTGATGCAGCGCGGCAATGTGCAGGCTGCTTCGGACGTTCGCGCTGCATTACAAAATGCCGACCGCGATTATTTTGATAAAATTCACGCTCACGTTACCCAATCGGACGCGCTGGCGTATTGCATTGAACAAGCCAAAGTGGCGGTGGATAACGCGATTGACTGCTTGAACGCGTTGCCACAAAACGAAGTAACCGCTGCAATGCGTCAAATGGCAGAATTGTCGGTGGCGCGAGCGGCATAAAGCTGGCTCGTCATAGTTCAATGGATAGAACGTATGCCTCCTAAGCGTAAAATACAGGTTCGATTCCTGTTGGCGAGATTTATAGTAAAACAAAAGTGCAGGCTGCTTTTTCTACGGAAATCCCGTGAAAAAAGCAGCCTGCATTTTTATGCATAGCGATTACTTATCGTGATATTCATGATATTCGTAGCGATACGAAATGCCTTGCCCTGATTTGGATTGCACCAAGTAATCTGCATATACGGCTTTGATTTCTTTGCGTAACAAAAACAGCGCGATTAAGTTTGGAATCACCATAAAGCCGTTGAACATATCCGACAAATCCCACACTAAATCTACTCTTCCCAGCGTTCCCAGCACAATCGCCAGCAACACCAATCCGCGATATACGTTTAAAAATTTGTTTTTGAACAAGAATCGAACATTGGATTCGCCAAAATAATACCAGCCGATAATCGTGGTAAACGCGAAAAAGGTTAGGCAAATGGCGAGCAATCCGCCGCCCAATCCGCCAAACGCGCTAATAAAGGCTTGTTGTGTTACGGCTGCGCCTTTTAAGCCCAATGTATGTGCATCGGTCAGCAAAATCACCAATGCGGTGGCAGAACACACCAAAAATGTGTCAATAAAAATGCTGATGAACGCCGCCATGCCTTGCAAAGCTGGGTGAGCGACATTGGCGGTTGCGTGGGCGTGTGGCGTAGAACCCATGCCCGCTTCGTTGGAAAATAAGCCTCGTGCCACACCATAACGAATGGCTTCGCGCACGCCAATGCCTGCTGCCCCGCCCAATCCGGCTTGTGGATTGAATGCAGCGGTAAAAATATCGTGAACCATGCTGCCGATGTGGTTGCTAAACATAAACAAAATAATCACCGCGCAAATGATGTAAATGACCGCCATAAACGGCACGACTAGTTGCGCAAAATTGGCGATGCGGTTGATGCCACCAATAAAAATTGAGCCAGCCGCAATCGCAATCACAATGCCAACGGCAATCGGTGGAATGCTAAATGCCGATGACACCGCGCTTGCAATGGAATTGGCTTGCACGGCGTTGCCAATAAAACCCAGCGCGATAATCAAGGCAATCGAGAAAAAGCCCGATAAAAATCGCGCCGTGCCGCGCCCCAGTTTGTCGCTCAAACCGTGTGTGATGTAAAACGCGGGGCCACCAATGTATTTGCCATGACTGACGATGCGGTATTTTTGCGCCAAAATGGCTTCGGCAAAAATGGTGGGCATACCAAAAAATGCCGATACCCACATCCAAAAAATCGCGCCTGCACCTCCTGCTGTGATAGCGGTTGCTACGCCTGCCACGTTGCCTGTGCCGATTTGTGCGGAAATCGCCACCGCGAGTGCTTGAAATTGCGACAAGGCTTGGTGGTCTTTTTCACCTTTGTTTTTATTGAATAATCCACCGAGTACCGATTTAAAACCTGCGCCAAATTGCATAATTTGCGGTGCGCCCAAGTAAATCGTAAAAAATAAACCAATGCCCACCAGCGCGTAAATTAAAATATAGTCCCATAAAATACCATTGATGCTGGTTACCAGTTTGGCGATTAAATCCATAGATACAGTCCTGATTTGAGTTGAAAATTTGGGGTTGCATCATAGCGAATTTTTAGATTGTAGTGGCGTTTAATTGAAAAGCAGCCTGCACGTTACAATACGCGCCATTGCATAAACAAAGAGATAGTGATGAATTTAGAAACGTGGCTATTGTTTGTCAGTAGCACTTTTTTATTTCTGCCACGCCAGGTTCAAATATGCTGCTTGCCTTTCAATTTGGACTCAATTATGGCTTCAAAAATCTGTTTTTTGCCGCGCTGTTCCCAAAATTTCTGAATCCAGCCGCACCGTTAATGGCGCAATATGGCATTTTAACCGTATCGTTTGTGGTTATTGAGACGTTTTGGCAACTGATTTATACAGGCAGAGGCAGGGCGTTGGCAGCGTGGTTGAGTGTGGGCAAACGCCTGATGTGGCTCAATCGCATTTGCGGTTTGATTTTTATTGGATTGGCAATCGGATTGTTGTGGGATATTGTGCAGGCTGCTTTGTCTCACTAAACTGCCCTTAAACAACGATTTTCCATTAGAATAAACACTTTTGTTTTCCACCACAAAGAAAGTTCCCAAAATGAAATTACTCGTTATCGGCAACGGCGGACGTGAACATGCCTTGGCTTGGAAATTGGCAAATTCGCCCAAAGTCAAAACCGTTTTTGTCGCCCCTGGCAACGCAGGCACGGCAGCCGAACACAAAGTACAAAATATTCCTTTAACCAACCATGCCGATTTGATTCAATTTTGCTGCGACAATCAAATCACATTCACATTGGTTGGGCCAGAAGCACCGCTCGCCGCAGGTATTGTGGACGATTTCCGTGCAGTAGGTTTGCCGATTTTTGGGCCGACCCAAGCCGCCGCGCAGTTGGAATCATCAAAAGATTTCGCCAAGGCATTCATGGCAAAACACAATATTCCCACCGCACAATACCAAACCTTTGAAAATGCCGAGCAAGCACACGATTACGTCAATCAAAAAGGCGCACCGATTGTGATTAAAGCAGATGGTTTGGCAGCAGGCAAAGGCGTGATTGTCGCCATGACATTGGACGAAGCCCACGCCGCGATTGACGATATGCTGTTCGGCAATAAAATGGGCAACGCAGGCAGCCGCGTCGTGATTGAAGACTTTTTAACAGGCGAAGAAGCCAGCTTTATCGTCATGGTAGATGGCGACAACGTATTGCCCATGGCAACCAGCCAAGACCACAAACGCTTACGAGACGGCGACCAAGGGCCTAACACAGGCGGCATGGGCGCATACAGCCCTGCACCCGTAGTCACTCCCGAAGTCTATGAGCGCGCCATGAATGAAATCATCTTGCCAACTGTGCGCGGTATGAAATCAGATGGTATTGAATTTACAGGATTTTTATACGCAGGCTTGATGATTGACAACACAGGTGCACCGTTTACCATAGAATTCAACTGCCGTTTTGGTGACCCAGAAACCCAGCCGATTATGTCGCGTTTGGACAGCGATTTGGTAGATTTAATTCAAGCCGCGTTGGACAAAAAACTGGACAAAGCCACCGCCAAATGGTCAGACAAAGTAGCCGTAGGCGTAGTGCTTGCCGCGCACAACTATCCCGACACACCGCGCAAAGGCGACGTGATTACAGGCATTGATGCCGCAAACAGCATAGGACACGTTTTCCACGCAGGCACAAGCACCAACGAGCAAGGCGAAATCATCACCAACGGCGGACGTGTACTGTGTGTGGTTGGCTTGGGCGACAATGTGCCATGGGCGAAAAACACCGCCTATCGCGCCGTGGACGATATTCAATTTGACGGAATGCAATTCCGCAGCGATATTGCCGGCAAAGCAATCAATCGCTAATTTAGTAGATAGCAAAGTGCAGGCTGCTTTTTCACGGTTTGTTTGTGTAGAAAAGCAGCTTGCACATTGTTATTTTCATTTACATGATTAAGAGAGAGCATAGCGTTGAGTCGCTCTACCTGTGCTGTGTTGAGTTTACCGAATTCCAATTTCCAAGAAGTTGAAAAATAAAAGTTGTGGAAAAACAGAGAATTGCAAAAAAGTTGTAAAAAAGTGCTAGAAATTATTTGACGGTTTGTGGTGAGTAGCGTATAGTTCGGTTCTTCGCTGCTACGGCGGCGAAGAAAAGAGAATAGCTGACTGATTATACAGAAGTTGGTTAAGTTTTTCAAGGTTTAGAAGTAAGAAGTTCTTTAACAGATAGATTACCGATAAGTGTGAGTGCCTGATGGTCTCACACTGCTTAAAACAGACAAGATTGTTGTTTTAGTTTTTGGTTATACCTTATGGTTGCTAATAATTGAAATAATTCTCTGTCAGTTACTTTGAAGCAGACCAGAAGTTAAGTAAGTTAGAGATTGAACATAAGAGTTTGATCCTGGCTCAGATTGAACGCTGGCGGCATGCTTTACACATGCAAGTCGGACGGCAGCACGAGTACTTGTACTTGGTGGCGAGTGGCGAACGGGTGAGTAATATATTGGAACGTACCGAGTAATGGGGGATAACTATCCGAAAGGATAGCTAATACCGCATACGCTTTGAGAAGGAAAGCAGGGGATCTTCGGACCTTGCGTTATTCGAGCGGCCAATAACTGATTAGCTAGTTGGTGGGGTAAGGGCCCACCAAGGCGACGATCAGTAGTGGGTCTGAGAGGATGATCCGCCACACTGGGACTGAGACACGGCCCAGACTCCTACGGGAGGCAGCAGTGGGGAATTTTGGACAATGGGCGAAAGCCTGATCCAGCCATGCCGCGTGTCTGAAGAAGGCCTTCGGGTTGTAAAGGACTTTTGTTAGGGAAGAAAAGGTTGATGCTAATATCATTAACTGATGACGGTACCTAAAGAATAAGCACCGGCTAACTACGTGCCAGCAGCCGCGGTAATACGTAGGGTGCGAGCGTTAATCGGAATTACTGGGCGTAAAGCGAGCGCAGACGGTTAGTTAAGCAAGATGTGAAATCCCCGAGCTCAACTTGGGAACTGCGTTTTGAACTGGCTAGCTAGAGTGTGTCAGAGGGGGGTAGAATTCCACGTGTAGCAGTGAAATGCGTAGAGATGTGGAGGAATACCGATGGCGAAGGCAGCCCCCTGGGATAACACTGACGTTCATGCTCGAAAGCGTGGGTAGCAAACAGGATTAGATACCCTGGTAGTCCACGCCCTAAACGATGTCAATTAGCTGTTGGGCAACTTGATTGCTTAGTAGCGTAGCTAACGCGTGAAATTGACCGCCTGGGGAGTACGGTCGCAAGATTAAAACTCAAAGGAATTGACGGGGACCCGCACAAGCGGTGGATGATGTGGATTAATTCGATGCAACGCGAAGAACCTTACCTGGTCTTGACATGTACGGAAGAGAGTAGAGATACTCTTGTGCCTTCGGGAGCCGTAGCACAGGTGCTGCATGGCTGTCGTCAGCTCGTGTCGTGAGATGTTGGGTTAAGTCCCGCAACGAGCGCAACCCTTGTCATTAGTTGCCATCATTAAGTTGGGCACTCTAATGAGACTGCCGGTGACAAACCGGAGGAAGGTGGGGATGACGTCAAGTCCTCATGGCCCTTATGACCAGGGCTTCACACGTCATACAATGGTCGGTACAGAGGGTAGCCAAGCCGCGAGGTGGAGCCAATCCCAGAAAACCGATCGTAGTCCGGATTGCACTCTGCAACTCGAGTGCATGAAGTCGGAATCGCTAGTAATCGCAGGTCAGCATACTGCGGTGAATACGTTCCCGGGTCTTGTACACACCGCCCGTCACACCATGGGAGTGGGGGATACCAGAAGTAGATAGGGTAACCGCAAGGAGCCCGTTTACCACGGTATGTTTCATGACTGGGGTGAAGTCGTAACAAGGTAGCCGTAGGGGAACCTGCGGCTGGATCACCTCCTTTCTAGAGAAAAGAAGAGATTGTTAGGTACTCACACTTATCGGTAATTTAGATGAAGATGCGAAGAGCAAGAAGTACACAAAATGGGTTTGTAGCTCAGGTGGTTAGAGCACACGCTTGATAAGCGTGGGGTCGTAGGTTCAAGTCCTACCAGACCCACCAGGATTAGAGAAGCGAATTCAAGTTGTAAAGCTTACGAGAAGTAAGAAATACTGGGGGCATAGCTCAGTTGGTAGAGCACCTGCTTTGCAAGCAGGGGGTCATCGGTTCGATCCCGTTTGCCTCCACCAAGATTAAATAAAATGAAAAATTAGATTGCAAATTAAAGCAAGTTTAGATAAACTGGCGAGCTTACTTTAATTTGCGATATATTTTTTATAAGCGAAAGCTGAGAAGAAGTATAATTAAACGCATCGATCTTTAACAAATTGGAAAGCCGAAATCAACAAACAAAGACAATGTTGTCGATTTGGTTTGGGATGCTGATGCAACAGTATTTCAGGCAGCCTGCAAAGGCAACAAATCGAATAACAAAATTTGGGTGATGATTGTATCAACTAATCTTGAATTCAAAAGGCAAGGTTAGTACACAACAAGCAGTAAGCTTTATCAAAGTAGAGAATCTAAGTTATTTTAGTAGTCAACGCTAAAATAGCAAAGTCAGAAGGTTCTTCAAATGATAGAGTCAAGTGAATAAGTGCATCAGGTGGATGCCTTGGCGATGATAGGCGAAGAAGGACGTGTAAGCCTGCGAAAAGCACGGAGAAGCTGGCAAAAAAGCAATGATACCGTGATGTCCGAATGGGGAAACCCACTGCACTCGTGCAGTATCCTAGTCTGAATACATAGGGCTAGAGAAGCGAACCTGGAGAACTGAACCATCTAAGTACCCAGAGGAAAAGAAATCAACCGAGATTCCGCAAGTAGTGGCGAGCGAACGCGGAAAAGCCTGTATATGATAATGGTTAAGATAGAAGAAGGGATTGGAAACTTCCGCCATAGTGGGTGATAGCCCCGTATTTGAAATCTTAACCATGGTACTAAGTATACGAGAAGTAGGGCGGGACACGTGAAATCCTGTCTGAATATGGGGGGACCATCCTCCAAGGCTAAATACTCATCATCGACCGATAGTGAACCAGTACCGTGAGGGAAAGGCGAAAAGAACCCCGGAAGGGGAGTGAAATAGAACCTGAAACCTGATGCATACATACAGTGGGAGCATCTTTGTGGTGTGACTGCGTACCTTTTGTATAATGGGTCAACGACTTACATTCAGTAGCGAGCTTAACCGAGTAGGGGAGGCGTAGGGAAACCGAGTCTTAATAGGGCGACTAGTTGCTGGGTGTAGACCCGAAACCGAGTGATCTATCCATGGCCAGGATGAAGGTGCGGTAAAACGCATTGGAGGTCCGAACCCACGCATGTTGCAAAATGCGGGGATGAGCTGTGGATAGGGGTGAAAGGCTAAACAAACTCGGAGATAGCTGGTTCTCCCCGAAAACTATTTAGGTAGTGCCTCGAGTATGAGACTGATGGGGGTAAAGCACTGTTATGGCTAGGGGGTTATTGCAACTTACCAACCCATGGCAAACTAAGAATACCATCAAGTTGCTCCTCGGGAGACAGACATCGGGTGCTAACGTCCGGTGTCAAGAGGGAAACAACCCAGACCGCCAGCTAAGGTCCCAAATGATAGATTAAGTGGTAAACGAAGTGGGAAGGCACAGACAGCCAGGATGTTGGCTTAGAAGCAGCCATCATTTAAAGAAAGCGTAATAGCTCACTGGTCGAGTCTTCCTGCGCGGAAGATGTAACGGGGCTCAAATCTATAACCGAAGCTGCGGATATACTTTTGTATATGGTAGGGGAGCGTTCTGTAAGCCTGTGAAGGTGACTTGTAAAGGTTGCTGGAGGTATCAGAAGTGCGAATGTTGACATGAGTAGCGATAAAGTGGGTGAAAAGCCCGCTCGCCGAAAGCCCAAGGTTTCCTACGCAACGTTCATCGGCGTAGGGTGAGTCGGCCCCTAAGGCGAGGCAGAAATGCGTAGTCGATGGGAAACAGGTTAATATTCCTGTACTTTGATTCAATGCGATGTGGGGACGGAGAAGGTTAGGTTAGCAAACTGTTGGAATAGTTTGTTTAAGCCAGTAGGTGGAAAGAGTAGGCAAATCCGCTCTTTCTTAACACCGAGACGTGATGACGAGTGTCTACGGACATGAAGTGACCAATACCACGCTTCCAGGAAAAGCCACTAAGCTTCAGTTGAATCAGAACCGTACCGCAAACCGACACAGGTGGGCAGGATGAGAATTCTAAGGCGCTTGAGAGAACTCGGGAGAAGGAACTCGGCAAATTGATACCGTAACTTCGGGAGAAGGTATGCCCTCTAATGTTAAGGACTTGCTCCGTAAGCATCTGAGGGTCGCAGAGAATCGGTGGCTGCGACTGTTTATTAAAAACACAGCACTCTGCTAACACGAAAGTGGACGTATAGGGTGTGACGCCTGCCCGGTGCTGGAAGGTTAATTGAAGATGTGCAAGCATCGGATCGAAGCCCCAGTAAACGGCGGCCGTAACTATAACGGTCCTAAGGTAGCGAAATTCCTTGTCGGGTAAGTTCCGACCCGCACGAATGGCGTAACGATGGCCACACTGTCTCCTCCCGAGACTCAGCGAAGTTGAAATGGTTGTGAAGATGCAATCTCCCCGCTGCTAGACGGAAAGACCCCGTGAACCTTTACTGTAGCTTTGCATTGGACTTTGAAGTCACTTGTGTAGGATAGGTGGGAGGCTTTGAAGCAGAGACGCCAGTCTCTGTGGAGCCGTCCTTGAAATACCACCCTGGTGACTTTGAGGTTCTAACCCAGACCCGTTATCCGGGTCGGGGACCGTGCATGGTAGGCAGTTTGACTGGGGCGGTCTCCTCCCAAAGAGTAACGGAGGAGTTCGAAGGTTACCTAGGTCCGGTCGGAAATCGGACTGATAGTGCAATGGCAAAAGGTAGCTTAACTGCGAGACCGACAAGTCGAGCAGGTGCGAAAGCAGGACATAGTGATCCGGTGGTTCTGAATGGAAGGGCCATCGCTCAACGGATAAAAGGTACTCCGGGGATAACAGGCTGATTCCGCCCAAGAGTCCATATCGACGGCGGAGTTTGGCACCTCGATGTCGGCTCATCACATCCTGGGGCTGTAGTCGGTCCCAAGGGTATGGCTGTTCGCCATTTAAAGTGGTACGTGAGCTGGGTTTAAAACGTCGTGAGACAGTTTGGTCCCTATCTGCAGTGGGCGTTGGAAGTTTGAAGGGGGCTGCTCCTAGTACGAGAGGACCGGAGTGGACGAACCTCTGGTGTACCGGTTGTTTCGCCAGAAGCATAGCCGGGTAGCTAAGTTCGGAAGAGATAAGCGCTGAAAGCATCTAAGCGCGAAACTCGCCCAAAGATGAGACTTCCCTTGTGGTTTAACCATACTAAAGAGTCGTTCGAGACCAGGACGTTGATAGGTGGGGTGTGGAAGCGCGGTAACGCGTGAAGCTAACCCATACTAATTGCTCGTGAGGCTTGACTCTATCATTTGAAGGACTTTGAAAGTAAACACAAATAATGTAAATACAAAGCAAAGTAATCAAAAAGATAAAGCTTACTGATGAATACAGTTTATCACCGAAATACAGTTGATTAAATAATAAATAACGAAAGAAATTTTTTTCTAACGGCTTACCAATTTGACAGTTTACGTTTGGCGACCATAGCGGTTTGGTCCCACTCCTTCCCATCTCGAACAGGACAGTGAAACAAACCAGCGCCGATGATAGTATAGTCCCTATGCGAAAGTAGGTCATCGCCAAACTCTTTATTACAAACCTCCTGCTAATAATCTATATTCGCGGGAGGTTTTGCTTGCTATTTTCTTAAATAGTAAGTATAGTTTGGTTATGTAGTAAGAGTTTACTTATTCTAGTTAATTTTACCCACCAGGAGGATGTTATGTTAAAGAAAATAGTGTTGTCTATTATTTCATTAGGTGTTACCACACTAAGTTTTGCCCAATTAAATATTAATACTGCAACGGCTGATGAATTGGATAAGCAACTCAATGGTATTGGTCCTGCCAAGGCAAAGGCGATTGTTGAATACCGTGAAAAAAATGGTGCATTCAAATCGGTTGATGATTTAGCTTCTGTGCCAGGTATTAAAATGGCTACGGTGAATAAGTTGCGTGAACAAGCAACTGTGGGAAATGTTGCGGCAAAACCTGTTACAACTAAAGCACAACCCATTACGAAGCCTAAATAAAATTGAAATGATTGCCGTGCAGGCTGCGTTGAATGAAAAAAGCAGCCTGCATTTTTGATAAAAGTATTGTTTAAATAGAGAAAAAAACTTATAATACTGGAGCTTTCCAGCTTGGAAAGTATTTTTTATGTTTTTTAATGCTCGCATTTTTTACGCAAAGGGTGCTTCTGTGTGGAAGTTCTTGTAAAAAGTGTTTGCTTTTAACCCTTTAAGGAAAAAATTATGTCACAAGTTACTATGCGCCAAATGATTGAAGCTGGCGTACATTTCGGTCACCAAACTCGTTACTGGAATCCAAAAATGGCACAATACATTTTTGGTGCGCGTAACAAAATCCACATCATCAACTTGGAAAAAACTGTTCCATTGTTCCAAGAAGCACAAGAAGTAGTGCGTCGTTTGGTTGCTAACAAAGGTACTGTGTTGTTCGTAGGCACAAAACGCCAAGCTCGTGAAATCATCAAAGAAGAAGCGACTCGCGCAGGTATGCCTTATGTTGACCATCGTTGGTTGGGTGGTATGTTGACTAACTACAAAACCGTAAAACAATCGATTAAACGCTTGGAAGAAAAATCTGCTGTTTTGGCAAATGGCGAAGCAAGCGGTCGCAACAAAAAAGAATTGTTGGACATGACTCGCGAAGTAGAAAAATTGGAACGCTCTTTGGGCGGTATCAAAGACATGAAAGGCTTGCCAGACGCGATTTTTGTGATTGACACAGGCTACCAACATGGTACTTTGGTTGAAGCGGCTAAATTGGGTATCCCAGTTATCGCTGTTGTCGATACCAACAACAGCCCAGACGGCGTGAAACATGTTATCCCAGGTAACGATGACTCTGCAAAAGCAATCCGTTTATACTGCCGTGGTATCGCAGATGCGGTTTTGGAAGGCAAAAACCAAGCTGTTGCGGAAACTGTAGCTGCTGCACAAGCTGCTGCTGAATAATACACCTTGTATTTCAGGCTGCCTGAAAGCATTTTTCAGGCAGCTTGTTTTGAATATATCTTATTGAATTGTTTGGAGAACAACATGGCAGAAATTACTGCAAAAATGGTTGCTGACTTGCGTGCGGCTACTGGCTTGGGCATGATGGAATGCAAAAAAGCATTGGTTGAAGCAGAAGGTAATTTTGAAAAAGCAGAAGAAATTTTGCGTATTAAATCTGGTGCGAAAGCAGGTAAATTGGCTGGTCGTACCGCTGCCGAGGGCGTGTTGGCATTTGCGATTAACGGCAATGTAGGCGCGTTGGTAGAAGTAAACTGCGAAACAGACTTCGTAGCAAAAGACGCTGGTTTCGTTGCATTTGCAAACTCTGTGGCGCAAACTGCGGCGGCGAAAAAACCTGCTACCGTTGAAGAATTGGCAGCTTTGGTTGAAGAAGAGCGCAAAGCGGTGATTGCTAAATTGGGTGAAAATATGTCTGTACGCCGTTTCCAAGTGATTGAGACTGACGGTCAATTGGTTGCTTACATTCACGGTGCTTTGGCAACCGAGGGCGTGTTGGTTGAGTTCAAAGGTTCTGAAGACGTGGCACGCAAAGTGGGTATGCACATCGTTGCTGCTAAACCACAATGTGTACGCGAAGACCAAGTGGACGCTGAATTGGTTGAAAAAGAACGCCACATTTACACGCAACAAGCGATTGAATCTGGCAAACCTGCTGAAATCGCAGCGAAAATGGTTGAAGGTCGCATCAAAAAATACTTGGCTGAAGTTAGCTTAAATGGCCAAGCATTTGTGATGAATCCTGACCAAACGGTTGCTCAATTTGCCAAAGAAAACGGTACGGAAATCGTGAGCTTTGTTCGCTATAAAGTGGGCGACGGCATTGAAAAAGCGGTTGTGGACTACGCTGCCGAAGTAGCTGCTGCTGCAAAAGTTTAATCGTTGTTTAAAAGCAGCCTGCACATTGAATTTCATGTGCAGGCTGCTTTTTTTGCGCGATTGCAGCCGTTATTATTTGCAAGTGCCTTTAACTGATAAAGTGGAAGATTGGTCGGACGAGCGTTTTTGGGCGGAATTGAAAAACCGTTTAAGCCCCGAAGCGGCGGAGCGTTTGGTTACTGCCCGAGCTTGGAAAAAAGCATCGCGCCCTTGCGTAGTTTTGTGAGCGAGCTGATGCGTTGGCATTCGCTGTTTTGGGCGGTCGATGCGGCGCACATTGTGCCACCCACAGGCGCAAAAGGCTTGAATTTGGCGGCTGGCGACGTGCAATGTTTGGCAAATGCGTTTGAAGATGTTTATTTTCAAACGTACCCATTTTTGAACAATTTTTCAGGCTGCCTGAAAATCAATACGCGCAATTTGTGATTTCTTCCACATGGCGCAATCAATACGCGCTGTCGGATTTGAAACATTTTTTCAGCCCCGATTTCCGAGAGCGCATTATTGGCATTACGCCCACATTGACTCGCATCGCTTGGACAGGCAGCCGCGAGCGCGAAATTGGTGTGTGGCGCAACGAACACAATCGCCTATCCGAGCCGTGGATTGCGCTAGATGATATGCCCGAATTTTTTGAACCCGAATGCGCGAATGTTTTTTATTGCCAAGCGCAAACAGGTTTTACAGAAAAGGATTATTCTGCTTTGATGGCGCATATTTCGCGGATAATGCGATAATTCCCCCATTCCAATTATTTTTCAGGCAGCCTGAAATGTCCGAATTCAACCTAGAAATTTTCCTAAAATCGCTCCCCAATTCATCGGGCGTGTACCGCATGATTGCCGCAGACGACAGCGTGTTATACGTTGGCAAAGCGGTCAATTTGAAACGCCGCGTGTCCAGCTATTTTCAAAAATCCGACCATTCGCCGCGCATTCAGTTGATGATTAAACAAATTGCACGGGTGGAAATCACGCTCACGCGCAGCGAAGCCGAAGCCTTGATTTTGGAAAACAATCTGATTAAATCTTTGTTGCCCAAATACAATATTTTGTTCCGCGATGATAAATCGTATCCGTATTTGATGATTAGCGGACACGAATTTCCCAAATTGGCGTATTTTCGCGGCACACCGAAAAAGCCTAATCAATATTTCGGCCCCTATCCCAACGGCTACGCGGTGCGCGACAGCATTGAGATTTTGCAGAAAGTGTTTCAATTGCGGACGTGTGAAGACAGCGTATTTTCACACCGCGACCGTCCGTGTTTGCTCGCGCAGATTAAGCGTTGTTCCGCGCCGTGCGTGGGTTCGGTGTCGCGTGATGATTACGCGGAACAGGTGCGAAATGCGGCGGCGTTTTTAAATGGCAAAACGGCGGATTTGTTGAAAGATTTGGAAAAGCAAATGTTTCAGGCTGCCGATGATTTGGATTTTGAAACGGCAGCGAAATTGCGCGACCAAATTCAGGCGTTGAGCGTGATTCAGAGCAAGCAATTTATTGACAGTCAAAGCGTGGGCAATCAGGCGGATATTGATATTGTGGCGTTGGCGCAGGCAAATGGTGGCGTGTGTTTGCATTGGGTCAGCATTCGCGGTGGGCGGCACGTTGGCGATAAATCTTTTTTCCCCGACACGCGCCACGACCCGAATCCAAACGGTCAGGATTATGCGGAAGCCTTTGTCGCGCAACATTATTTGGGCAAAATGAAGCCTGATGTGTTGATTTGTAATTTCAGGCTGCCTGAAAGTTTGCAGGCTGCTTTGAATAGTGAACACAGTCGCGCCATTCAATTCCCAAAAGCGGAAAAAGGCGAGCGTAAAGTATGGCTAAATATGGCGATTCAAAACGCAGAACACGCGCTGTCGCAACATCAATTACAAAATGTGAATCAGCAAGCGCGAGTGGCGGCGTTGGCGGAAATCGTGGGGCTGCCTGAAAGCGATTTGCAGCGTTTGGAATGTTTTGACATCAGCCACACGCAGGGCGAAGCGACGATGGCGAGTTGTGTGGTTTACGATGATTTTGCCATGCAGCCGAGCCAGTATCGCCGTTACAACATTAACAGCGTAACGAATGATGATTACGCGGCGATGCGTGAAGTACTGACGCGGCGTTACGGTAAGATGAAGGAAGCGCAGGCGAATGGCGAAACGGTGCGTTTTCCTGACGCGGTGTTGATTGACGGCGGCATGGGGCAAATTGGCGTGGCGGTGGCGGTGTGGGAAGAGTTGGGTTTGACGATTCCGTTGGTTGGCATTGCGAAAGGGGTGGAACGCAAAGCAGGTTTGGAAGAATTGATTTTGCCGTTTTCGGGCGAGCGTTTCAGGCTGCCGCCCAATTCGCCAGCCTTGCATTTGTTGCAGACGGTGCGCGATGAAAGCCATCGTTTTGCGATTACGGGCATGCGTGCGAAACGCGATAAGGCGCGAGTAACTTCATCGTTGAATGATATTGATGGCGTGGGCGCGAAACGGAAAGCGGCTTTACTCATGCGGTTTGGCGGATTGCGTGGGGTGCAGGCGGCGAGCGTGGACGATTTGGCGCAGACGGAGGGGATTAGTCGGGCGTTGGCGGAGAAGATTTATGGGTATTTTCATGGGTAGGACTCAAATTTTAAAAAATAATTTAATTTAAAAACAATGTATTGATATTTATTTAGTAAAATTTCACCTAAATTGGTTGAATTAGTTTTGATAAATGGTATAATTTTTTACGTATTGCTGTGATTGTAGTTCATTTTTGTTAAGTCCTTTTACCTTAAATTGTGGGTAATGAACTTTATTTATTGGGAGTAAATTTAATGTTAAATGATTTTGGAAAGACTATTCGGAAAGCGAGGATAGACACAGGCGAAACTCTTTCTAGCATGTCAAAAGGAATTAAAAAAACTGTTTCTTTCCTCAGTGCAATTGAAACAGGCGTTAAAAAAATCCCGATGGGTTTAGTGCCTGTAATTAGGGATTATTTAATTTCAAAAGGGGCTAATTTTGAAGATTTAGCCAATCTCGAGGAAGATGCAATTTTAGCTAATGGACAAATGAGTCTAGAAGGTCTCGATATAAATACACAAAAAACAGTAGCAAAATTTGCTAAAACTAATTTAACACAAGAACAAATTGATGCAATCACAAAAATATTGGAGTAAATTTTTAATGCTGGAAAATTTAGACGAACCTTATCAATTAAGAGGATACATGGTGCAAGCAAGAACAAATAGGGAAATTGCACAATTTGCTGTCCAATTATTTATTAATTTTATCAATAATGGAATTCAAACCCCTAATATTGAAAATTTAATTGATATTTTATCAGAACAAGATATTTCAATTCATATTGAAACAAATGCAAAATGGGATAGAGTACACTCTATTCATAAAAAAGGAGAAAGCACCCCTTCAAAAAAAGAAATTGTTATACCTAAGCGAGTTTTTGATGGGGCAAAAAAATTAAATACTGAAGATTTAGAAGTATTTTTTCATGAAATTGGACATGTTATCTTAAAACATTCTCCTATTTATATGAAATCAGAGGGGTATGTAATAACTGAAATCGATGATGCAGAGGCACAAGCTGATTATTTTGCTGAAATCATGCTTAAATTATTTGATATTAAGACCACTCCTAAGCAGTTGAGTTTGTTTTGAATAAAAAACGGCTTGAAATGCTACCAACATTTCAAGCCGTCTTAAAAAATAGTGACATTTAAGCTGCCAACTTAAATATCAAAGCAGTTTTCTTACCCACTGTTTACAGGAGTTATAAATTGAACTACTTACATTGGTTATGTACAGCGAATTCTAAACATAATATATCTCCTTGTCTATGCTTTTCGCCAAGAGGTAAGCAACTTTACATAGGAGATAGATATGCATTGCAACTATCCACGCGGTGTACATGTTTGCGCTTATTCACGCTATCGTTTAGGGCATTGGGAATATGTTCGTGAACATTGTCGTTCTTATCCAAGACAATTAACTTTATTTTAATCTAGCGGTTCCAAATACCTAGATTATATTGTGTTGTAATAAAGCAGCTACCTGAATGGAAATTTGGGTAGCTTTATCATTTTCTATCTCAATAAATTATTTTCAGGCAGCCTGAAACAACATTTATTCCCTTGAAATCCCCTACTCCGCCCCGACTTATTTTCAGTTACAACATTTCAAGGCACACAAAATGAAACTTTCCCTACTCAATCTCATCCCTGTGCGTGAAGGACAAGACTACGCCGCCGCCATGCAATCGATGGTAACGCTCGCCCAACAAGCCGAAAAAATCGGCATGGAACGCCTGTGGATTGCCGAACACCACAACATGAAAAACCTAGCCAGTTCCGCCACATCGCTGTTGATTCAACACGCATTGGCAAACACCCAAACCTTGCGCGTAGGCTCGGGTGGCGTGATGTTGCCCAACCACAGCCCCTACGTTGTAGCCGAACAATACGGCACACTCGCCACGCTCTACCCCAATCGCGTAGAACTCGGCTTGGGACGCGCGCCGGGAACGGATATGCGAACCGCCTACGCTCTACGCAAAAACCGCCAACACGGCGATTTTGCCGAAGAAATCGCCGAATTACGCGCCTATTTTGACGACACCGCCAACGTATCCGCCTATCCAGCCGCAGGCTTGGACGTGCCGTTTTACATTCTCGGTTCCAGCACCGAAAGCGCGTATTTAGCCGCCGAACTCGGTTTGCCGTATGCGTTCGCGTCCCATTTTGCACCGCGAATGTTGGAAATGGCGGTGCAGATTTACCGCCAAAATTTTAAACCGTCCAAATACCTAGCCGCGCCGTATGTGATTGTGGGCGTAAACGCGATTGTTGCCGACACCGACGAAGAAGCCAAATCACTCGCCACCACGCAAACCCAGTTTTTCATCAATGTCGTTACCAACGCGCAGCAAAAATTGCAACCGCCCATGTCGTCCAACGAAGAAGTTTGGCAACACCACACGCAAGCCAAACGCGCCACCCATTTCGCGCCTGTGGAATTGCCGATTTACAGCGAAGACCGCGCCGTCGTGGAAAGCATGACCGCGTGTTCATTGATTGGCAGCCCCGAATCTGTCGCGTTCCAGTTAGACAGCTTGGCAAAATCCGTGCAGTTTGATGAAATCATGGCGGTGAGCTACATTTTTGACGAAACCAAACAAATGCATTCCTATTCATTGCTTAAAGAAATTGTGGATAAACGCTAACTCATTCCCAAAACCACAACAAAGCAGCCTGCATGTTTGTTTAACACAAGTGCAGGCTGCTTTTTATAGTGAATTAAATTTAGATTAGTACAGCGTTGCCAACTCCCTTATGTACTAGATGTACACGACGGTTGTTGTCGCCTTGTCCTAATCGAAATTTAATCCACTATACATCGCCAAACAATTTAATCGACACAATTTTATGTCAAATAAGTCTATAAAACTCCCTATTTATGATGATTTACAGATAAAAAATAGCCGATTTTTTCAAAAAAATAACTAAATAAGATAGGGCATAGAAAAGCCTATCGCTTCTTTATAGAATAACAATAGTCAAATGAAATCAAAAGTTTTGTTTGGTTGGATAAACGATATTTAAAGAATAGAAGGAAGTATCAAATGAACAAATTATTAAAAACTAAATTAATTGTGATGACAATGACAATGGCATTGGCAGCGTGTTCTGGCAAAGAAACTGCGCCACCAGCACCAGCACCTGCGCCAGCAGCTTCTGCGCCTACTGCCGCTGCTAAATCTGCATCAGTTGTCAAAGTGGGGGTGTCTGCCGAATACCGCCCCTATGCGTTTGCTGAAAACAATAACGCACAAGGGTTAGAAATTGATATTCTACAAAAAATTGCGGATAAACAAGGTTTTACTGTTGAATTCGTCCCAACTCTGTGGAACGTTGCCTACAAAGAAGTGCAAGACAAAAAAATTGACATTGTGGCAATGGGTACAGCTCAAGACGAAGCTGATGCCAATATTGTCGTACCAACCGATTCCTATATGCGCTCGGGCGACTGTTTGGTACACATTAAAGAGACCACATTGCCCGACTGGACAAAAGGTAAAATTGGTGTGCTAAATGACGAGGGAATGGAAGAAGAATTGATGAGTGCCAACAACGTTAAAGAATCACAAATTATGAAAGAACAAACCAATTTCTTGATATTATCGTCGTTAGTAAAAAAATCGACCGATGTGGCAGTGGGCGACTGCACCGCGCTCAAATTCTATGCCAAAAGTCCGACACTCAAAGACTATTCGTTTGACATAGCAGAATACGTCCACTCATCGCAGCAAGAAGCCTCCATGAGCATGGTGTTGATGGTTAGCAAAGACAAACCCGAATTGCTGCAAAAAATCAATACAGGTTTGGCAGAGCTTAAAAAAAGCGGCGAATTAAATCAAATTATCCAAAAATATATGTAAGCCACGGCAAGCAACAAAAGCAGCCTGCACTTTGTTTAAACACAAAAAGTGCAGGCTGCTTTGATATGGATAAACCAAGCAGCCTGCACTATACAAAATTTAACTGGCGGAAAGGAAGGGATTCGAACCCTCGATACGCTTGCACGTATACACGCTTTCCAGGCGTGCGACTTCAACCACTCATCCACCTTTCCGCAAAGTGGCGCGATTGTATCCCAAATACGGCACAAAGCCAAATCTTTACCACGTCTAAATCGCCTTATTAAACAGCCAAACAGCCAATAAGCAACAGAAAAGTGCAGGCTGCTTGGCGTTTTACTTAAATTTACCCATTGCAAGTAGAAAAAATACCAATAAAAAACAAATGGTAAACATTGAAAAACATAGAATAGTCATTCTAAATTATTGAATTTGGTTGCATTTTTGCTTGTCTGTACCAAATGGCGTAGAGTTTATCAAAGTGATAAAATGCACAAATTTTTTCACATATTGTTTTATATTAAACAAGTTCATTGATTTTTAGCTTGGATAAATGTTCGTTTGGCTGAATTAAATTGACGCGATTCAAGCCTAAAATTATTTTAATTAATAAGGATATAACTTATGAATCATACATACAGAGTGGTGTATAACGAATCGACCAATACTTACGTTGCGGTGGCGGAGTTTGAGCCGAGCAAAGGTAAGTCTAAATCTTCGAAGAAGGCTATTGCTGCGGCAATTGCTTTGGCAGCGGCTCAGCTTGTGCCTTTAACGGCGCAGGCAGCTGTCTCCATTGGCTCAACCTCTGGAACAAGTATTGCTACCGAAGCAGAAGCAACAGATAGAGGTGTAGCTATTGGTGAAAAAGCGAAGGCGAATTATTCTGCTGTTGCTGTGGGTTCTGGAGCTTCAGCAATAGGAACAGACGTTGCAGTTGGTTCTAATGCTACTGCAACGGGTACAGATAACATCGCTATTGGTAACAATAGTAAAGCTTCTTCTACTGACAGCGCATTGAATTACGGCATTATTGCGATTGGTAACCAAAGCAACGGTTCTGCATCGGAAGTAGTTGCTATCGGTCAGTTGGCTTGTGCAACTGCTTCTCAAGCGGTTGCCTTGGGTTCACAAACTAAAGCAACGGGTGATCAATCTGTAGCGATTGGTGGTAATACTGTTTCTTCTGGTGCTTCTGCGTTGGCAATTGGTGGTGATGACTTGGATAAAGCTTCTGGCATGGGTCGTTCACTTAATGGTGTTTCGTGTGTAACAGCTGGCGCAATAAACTCAGGTGCGGTAAATACAGAATTTAAGAGAATTTCTGGTCAAGATTTGGTTAAGAAAGTCGATAAATTATCTTCTACTACTACTGAAGCGCAATATATGGCAACCAATGCTTATGGTGCAGCTTCTATTGCAGTAGGTATTCAATCTCGTTCTGGTGACTTAGCTACTGCATTTGGTACGCAATCATTCGCAACTGGTTTGGCTTCTACTGCTTTGGGCGTAGCGTCTAATGCAAGTGGTAATGGTTCGATTGCGGTAGGCCCAGGTACTGATGCGACTGGTGAACAGTCTATCGGTATGGGTGCGAACGCTACATCAAGCAATAATCACTCTATTGCAATTGGTACAAATACAATAGCATCTGGTAATCAATCTATTTCTATTGGTTATACCAATAATGTAAGCGGTAACAACTCTGGTGCATTCGGTGACCTTAGTACAATTACAGGCTCTGGTGCTTACACCGTTGGTAACAATAACACCATGGCTGCTAATGAAGCTGGTGCGTTTGGTAACCTGAATAACTTTACTTCTGCTGCAAATTACAGCCGTGCAGTAGGTAACCGAAACACTGTTTCAGGCAACAATACAATGGTGTTGGGTAACAACATCACTGCGACAACTAATGAATCTGTTGTGTTGGGTAATGGTAGCGCAGGCTCTGCGTCTGTTGTTACATGCTCTTCTGCTATTGTAAACGGCATTACTTACGGCAACTTTGTTGGTGCTGTAACAGGTACTGGTAAATATGTAAGCGTTGGTGCAAGTGCTTCTGATGCTCGTAAGATTGTGAATGTTGCTGCTGGTAATATTTCTGCGACTTCAACTGAAGCAATTAATGGTTCGCAACTGTATTTGATTGCCAACCAAATTACGACTACGGCTCAGCTTTCAAATCAAAGAAACGGTACAGTTAGTGCAACAACTGTTGGTAATACGCCAAACTTGGTTAATGCGACCACAGTTGCTGATGCAATCAACAAAAGCGGCTTTAACGTGATTGCAGGTAAAGTTGATGCAGGTAAAAACAGCGGTAAAGCACCAGCGAATGAATTAATCAATCCAGGTGGAACAGTTCGATTTGTAGCGGGCGACAATATGGATATTGAACAAAACGGTTCAGTATTCACATTCCGTGCAAACAACCAAAACGTTGTAGAGAATGCACAGTTGCCAGTGGTGTACACCAATGCCAAAGGAGATAAGTTAGTAAAAGGACAAGACGGCAAGTTCTACAAACCAGCTGATATTGCAAATTTGGTTTACAACCCTAAAACCAAGGCCTATTACCCAGCAGGTACGACAACCAATACATCAGGCGATCCAGTTGATTCAACAGGTGCGCCAGCTACGGCATCGAACGTAAAACCGACAAACAAAGGCGATGTGATTGCGTCCATGAATAATGGCAATAACAGCACGACTGCTGCACCAATGACTTTGACTAACTTAAAAGGCACATTGGAAAACACGACATCAGTTGCAAACGCAGATGGTAAGGGTAATGCAGCGACAGGCATCGGTGCAGAAGTAACCAAAGCCAAAGCAGCACCGACTTTGACAGCAACGCACTTGAACAACGCAGCGACAGTAGGCGATGTATTGAATGCAGGCTGGAATTTGCAAGGCAACGGTCAAGCAGTAGATTTTGTTAAGCCATACGACACAGTAAACTTTGTCAATGGTGCAGGCACAACTGCAACCGTTACCAGCGATGGCAACGTAAGCAACGTAGGTTACAACGTAGCGGTAGATAACAAGACAACACAGTTGGTAGACCAAAAAGGCGCACCGATAGTGCAGGCTGCTAATGGCAACTACTACCCAGCAGGTTCAGTAGAGATTGGTGGTAAATACTATCCAGCGGGTAGTAGAGATGACGGCACAGGCACAGGCACAGTAGTTGACTCAACAGGTGCGCCAGTGAATCCGTTGACTGCACTGAATCCGACCAGCACCCAAGTTGCGGCGAAAACAACCACCTTGGACGTAAGTACTGAACCAACGGCTGCGAACGACAACACGCCAGCAGGTAAAGTGGTAACGCCAAAGACTGAAAATGGCAGCAGCTTGGTTAATGCGACAACGGTAGCCAATGCGATTAACAAAAGCGGCTTTACTTTGACTTCATCAAACGGAGATACGCCAACAGGTCAATCAGATGTGATTAACCCAGGCGACAAAGTAACGATTGATGGTGGTAAAAACATCAACATCACTCAAACAGGTAGCACCATCACAGTTGCAACCAAAGATGATGTAACGTTCAACAACGTAAACACCACCACGATGACAGTTGGTAGTAAGCCTGATAATGCAGTGAACTTTAAGGCTGAAGCGGCAACTCCTGCCAGCAACAACCCCAAGGACAATAAACCAACAACTGCATTGAACATTACCAGTGCAAATGGCAAGCCAACGCAAATTACAGGCGTAGCATCTAGCTTGAACACAACGACTGTTGCAATCAATCCAGATAGCAATGCGACCGCCACAGGGCAGCCTGCAACGTTGGTTGATTTGGCGAACGCAAACAACAATGTAAATGCAGCAGCCACAGTGGGCGACCTGAAAAACATGGGTTGGGTTGTGTCAACTAAAGATAGTAATGGCTATACAGACGTTGTTAAAAATTCCAACCAAGTTGATTTCAAAGGCACAGGTTTAGCGACAGTTAAAGGTGAAACAGTTAATGGCGTGCGCACGATTACAGTTGATGTGAATGCTCAATCAACCGTAGAAAATGCCCAATTGCCAATTGTGTACACCAATGAAAACGGCGATAAGTTAGTTAAAGGACAAGACGGCAAGTTCTACAAACCAGCCGATATTGCCAACGCAACTTACAACCCAACTACGAAGACGTACACTAATACAGCAGGTGCAACAGTAGCCCCTGCAACGACTATTATCGCATCGATGAACAATGGAGATAACAACACGACTGCACCAATGACTTTGACTAACGTAAAAGGTACATTGGAAAACACGACATCAGTTGCAAACGCAGATGGTAAGGGTAATGTAGCGACAGGCATCGGTGCAGAAGTAACCAAAGCCAAAGCAGCACCGACTTTGACAGCGGTTCAGTTGAATAATGCAGCGACAGTAGGCGATGTATTGAATGCAGGCTGGAATTTGCAAGGCAATGGTCAAGCAGTAGACTTTGTACGCCCATATGACACAGTAAACTTTGTCAATGGTGCAGGCACAACTGCAACCGTTACAAGCGATGGCAATGCGAGCAAAGTTGCATACAACATTGCAGTTGATAACAAGACAACGCAAATTGTTGATGGGAAAGGCAATCCATTGGTTAAAGCGAACGATGGTAAATACTATCCAGCAAACCAAGTAGATGGTTCGAACAATCCGATTGCAGGTGCGGATCCAGTAACCAACACCCAAGTTGCGGCGAAAACGACCACATTGGACGTAAGTACCGCACCAACGACTGCGAACAACAACACGCCAGCAGGTAAAGTGGTAACGCCAAGTGCTGAAAATGGCAGCGGCTTGGTTAATGCGACCACAGTAGCCAATGCGATTAACAACAGTGGCTTTACTTTGACGGCAGAAGGTAAGAATGGTTCGGTAGTAAATCCTGGTGAAACAGTAGATATGAAAAATACCGATGGCAACATCGTGATTTCAAAAGTCGCTGCGAACAACGATGTGGTTTATGACTTGGCAAAAAACATTACTGTTGATAGCGTAAATGCTGGTAACACCACTGTTAATAATGCTGGTATTACGATTAAAAATGCCGATCCAAATAAAACAGTTAGCTTAACAGATGGTGGTCTCAATAATGGCGGTAACACAATTACCAACGTAGCAGCAGGTGTTAATGACACAGATGCGGTTAATGTAAGTCAGTTGAAATCAAATGTAAGTCAGTTGAAATCACAAGTTGCGGCATCAAAAGAAGAAGTAACATCAAATGACAAAACTGTTCGAGTAAACGTAAGTACCAATACAACCACAGGTGCAAATATTTACGATGTATCGGTTAATACTGGCAAAAGTTTGACTATAAACAGCACAACAGGCGCGATTGATGTGAAAACCGATGATAAAACCATTAAACAAGGCTCAACAGGTGCATTGGAAGTGGTAACTACTAACTTGACCGTTGCCAACAACGGCAAAGTGGATACGCCAACCAATGCCAACGGCAGCAGCTTGGTTAATGCGACGACGGTTGCCAATGCGATTAACAACAGTGGTTGGAACTTGCAAGCCAATGGCGACACAGCATCAAAAGTGTCTCCAGGTAACACAGTTCAGTTCCTGAATGGCGGTAACATCGACATTAAACGTGACGGCAACAATATCACGGTGGCAACATCGAAAGATATTAACGTTAAAGGTGATTTGACTGTTGCTGGCAACACGACTGTGAATAATTTCACGGTTAATCCAAATTCAACTGTGAACATGGGTGGTAACAAAGTACAAGGCGTTGCCGCTGGCGTGATTTCGGCGAACTCTACCGATGCGATTAACGGTAGCCAGTTGTATTACACTAACCAAGCGATTGGCGCGAACATCAACAATGTGGCGAACAATTTGAACGCGCGCATTAACGATGTTGCCGATGATGCCGATGCAGGCACAGCAAGCGCAATGGCAACGGCTGGCGTACCACAGGCTTACTTACCTGGTAAGAGCATGGTTGCGGTGGGTGCAAGCACTTATCGCGGCAAACAGGGTTATGCTGTGGGCTTCTCGGCTATTTCCGATAGCGGTAACTGGATTGTTAAAGGTACTGCGAGCGGTAACAGCAGAGGTCACTTCGGTGCAACCGTGGGTGCTGGTTATCAGTGGTAATCGTTAAACCCTTTGTTTAATCATTCTTTGAGAGCAGCTTGCCAATTGCAGGCTGCTTGCAAAGAATCAAACAGGAAAAAAATTATGTTGATGAAAAACTTAAAAACGATGTCTTTGTTGGCAATAGCAGCCTGCACTTTGGTGGCGTGTAATTCGGTAAACTCTTCGCCCAATAGCGAAGGTCAAAGCAGCACATTGGATTGGCCCAATCCACGCAGCACCACATTTAACAAAGACCGTGGCACATTCCCCAATGTGGATAGCTTGAAGCAAATCCGTTCGGGCATGACCAAAGACCAGTTGTATTATTTGATTGGTCGCCCACACTTTGAAGAAGGCTTCCGTGTGCGCGAATGGGATTATTTGTTCCATTTCAATACACCAGGTGTCGGCCCAAATGGCGTAACCACTTGTCAATACAAAATTTTGTTTGACAGCCAAAAATATGCGCGTAGCTTCCATTGGCGCGCGGTGGACCCAGTAGGCGCGGCTTGCCCACCACAACAACCAGAGCCAGTTGCACCTCCGCCACAAATCATTATTCGCGAAGTTGTGCCAACTCCTGCCAAAATCCGTCAATAATTCATGAAAACAAAACTATTGGTTTTGTTGATGACTTTGCTGGCAGGGCAGCCTGCACTGGCTGAATACGACGCAGCCACCGAAGCGTTTATTCAAAGCAAACGCGTGGTGGTGGATACCAGCAAAGCGGAGTTATGTTTTGCCGACACACAAGATTGTCATCGCGTGTTAATTGGCAAAACCACGCCAAAAGGGGTGTTTGGTTTGAATATTGTTCAAACGTCCGCCCCTGGTTATGACGGCGAAGTGATTGGTTTTAAGCAAGAGGGCGATTTTTTGTTTGCATTGCATCGCGTGTGGACGCGCAAACCTGCCGAGCGGCGTTTGGAGCGAATCGCATCAAATGATGTAGGTCAGCGGATTATGACCAATGGCTGCATCAATGTGAGCGATGAAGTGTATGAAAAATTGCGTGAATATTTTGTATTAGAAGTGGTATAATTTGCCACGATAAGAACCGCACTCGGTATTGGGTGCGGTTTTTTGTGATTGTTGTCGGCGGTCTTGACCCCGACAAATCGTTATAGTGAATTAAATTTAGATTAGTACAGCGTTGCCAACTCCCTTATGTACTAGGTGTACACGGCGGTCGTTGTCGCCTTGTCCTAATCTAAATTTAATCCACTATAATATTGCAGGCTGCTTTAAAGAAAACATCATGCACCGTCCCTTATCTTTTCAACAAATTGCCCAGTTACGCGCCCATTTAAAACGTGGCGGCGTGGTTGCCTATCCCACTGAATCATGCTACGGCTTGGGCGCGTTGCCCGACAATGTGCGCGGTTTGCGTACTTTGTTGCGCCTAAAAAAACGCCCGCAACACAAAGGCATGATTGTGATTGGTGCAAACTGGTCGCAGTTGCAACCGCATTTGTGCAGGCTGCCTTGCGATGACGTTGCTGCGTTGCAAGCCATATGGCCTGCGCCCAAAACGGTGCTGTTGCCAGCGAAGCCAACGGTGTTGCCTAATTTGCGCGGTAGGGGGCGCAATAAACTGGCGGTGCGGATTCCAGCGCACGACATAGCGCGTGGATTGTGCCAACAAGTGCAGGCTGCTTTGGTATCCACATCGTGCAATCGCGCCAAACAACGCCCATGCCGCAACGAACGCGAAGTGCGCCGACAATTTGGGCGACAAGTGTATGTGGTCGGCGGTAGAGTAGGGCGCAGGCGACAACCCAGTGAAATTGTGGATTGGGCGAGTCAGCAGAGGATTAGATAAACAAAGTGCAGGCTGCTTTTTTGCGGATTTTTCTGTGAAAAAAGCAGCCTGCATTTTTGCGTAAGAACATCAAAATCCCTTAAAATCCACGTATTTTATTTCACAAGAAAGTACAGCATGACCGCCGTTAAACCGCCATCGCCGATGATGCAGCAATATCTCGCAATCAAAGAGCAACATCTTGATAAATTAGTGTTTTATCGCATGGGCGATTTTTATGAATTGTTTTTTGATGATGCGGTGGTGGCGGCGAAATTGTTGGACATCACGCTCACGACTCGCGGGCAGCACAATGGCGAACCGATTCAAATGGCGGGCGTACCCTATCACGCGCTGGAACAGTATTTAGTCAAGTTGGTGAAGCTGGGCAAAAGCGCGGCAATTTGCGAGCAAGTGGGCGATGTGGTCGCTGGCAAAGTGGTGGAGCGCAAAGTGGCGCGAATCGTTACGGCTGGCACGCTTACCGATAGCGCGTTGCTGGAAGACAAGGAAACGAATCGCATTGCCGCGTGGTTTGTTGGCAAAAAGCAGAGCGCGTTGGCGTGGGCGGCGTTGGAAAGTGGCGAGTTTCGCGTGAAGTTGATTCAGCCTAATCAGTTGGTTGATGAATTGGCGCGGTTGCAAGTGGCGGAATTGTTGGTAGATGATGCGTTCAGGCTGCCTGAATATTTCCCGAAAATCCCAATCAGCCGTTTGAATGCGTGGCAATTTGCGCCCGATACGGCGTTTAAATTGCTAACGGATTATTTTGCTTGTCAGGATTTGCGCGGTTTTGGTTTGGATTTGCAGGAACATTCGGCGGCGATTTCGGCGGCTGGGGCGTTGTTGAATTATTTGAAAATCACGCAAAACCAATTGCCGCCACACATGGACGCGCTAACGCTGGAAACGGTCAATCAGTTTATCGCGCTGGACGCGGCAACGCGCCGTAATTTGGAAATCACAGCAACTTTGAGCGGTAAAAAATCGCCCACGTTGTTTTCGGTGTTTGATAAGTGTGTAACGCATATGGGTAGCCGTTTGTTGGCGCATTGGTTGCACCACCCGTTGCGCAATCGGGATTATGTGCAGGCGCGATTAGATGCGGTGGCGGCATTGCTGCAACATAATTTTGCGGATATTTCAAACAGCCTGAAAAACATGGCAGACATTGAACGCATCGCAGCACGTATTGCGCTTGGCACGGCGCGCCCACGTGATTTGTCGGCATTGCGCGATGCTTTGTTGCAAGTACAAACGATTAAATTGCCGCCAAGCAGTTTGTTGGACACATTGGCGGCGTGTTTTCCTGCGGTGCGCGACACGGCAACATTATTGCAGGCTGCTTTGTTGCCCGAACCGTCTGTTTGGCTAAAAGACGGCAATGTGATTAACGATAATTACCACGCCGATTTAGACGAATTGCGCCATTTACAAACGCATGGCGGTGATTTTTTGCGCGATTTGGAAAACCGTGAACGCGAACGCACGCAATTATCCACGCTAAAAGTGGAGTTCAACCGCGTACACGGTTTTTACATTGAATTATCCAAAAATCAGGCGGAACTAGCCCCAAGCGATTACCAACGCCGCCAAACGCTGAAAAATGCCGAGCGATTTATCACGCCCGAATTAAAAGCGTTTGAAGACAAATTTTTGCAAGCGCAAGAACGCGCGTTGGCATTGGAAAAAACCTTATTTGAGCAACTAATAAGCAGCCTGCAAACGCAATTAGCGCAAATCCAACAAACCGCGAAAGCTGTTGCCACGCTAGACGTATTGTGCAGTTTCGCCCACACCGCGCAAACGCAGCACTACATCATGCCGCAATTTAGCGAGCAAGCCGAAATCCACATTCACAACGGCAGACACCCTGTGGTAGAACAACAAGTTACGCGCTTCACGCCCAACAACACCGCGCTGAATACGGCGCAGCGTTTGTGTTTGCTGACAGGTCCGAATATGGGCGGTAAATCCACTTATATGCGCCAAGTGGCGTTGATTGCGCTGCTGGCGCACACGGGCAGCTTTGTGCCAGCCGAACACGCGCTGATTGGCAAAATTGACCAAATTTTCACGCGCATTGGCGCAAGCGATGATTTGGCGAGCAACCGTTCCACGTTTATGGTGGAAATGTCGGAAACGGCTTATATTTTGCATCACGCCACCGCGCAATCGCTGGTTCTTATGGACGAAGTCGGACGTGGCACGTCCACGTTTGACGGCTTGGCGTTGGCACACGCGATTGCAGAGCATTTGTTGCAGCACAATCAGTCGTTGAGTTTGTTTGCCACGCATTATTTTGAATTAACACGGCTGCCTGAACACCAATCGGGCGCGTTTAATCAACATTTATCGGCATTGGAGCAAGGGCAAGACATTGTTTTCTTGCATCAAATTCAAGACGGTGCAGCAGAAAAAAGCTACGGCATTGCGGTGGCGAAATTGGCAGGATTGCCACCAATCGCGTTAAAATCGGCAAGACGACATTTGCGTGATTTGGAAGTGCAGGCTGCCGATAGACAGCTAGACTTGTTCGCCAACAACGCGATTTTTGAAGAAGCCTTGCCCGATGCCGATGACAGCAATCAAGCAATCATAGAAAAATTGGCGAACATCAATCCCGATGATTTAACGGCGCGTCAGGCGTTGGATTTGGTTTATGAATTGAAAAAATTGTCTGCCAAATAAGATAAAGCAGCCTGCACTTTTGTGTGTATAGAAAGTGCAGGCTGCTTGTACATTTTAATAAAAAATTATAAAATCAATGAGATATAGTGAATTAAATTTAGATTAGTACAGCGCTGCCAACTCCCTTATGTACTAGATGTACACGGCGGTCGTTGTCGCCTTGTCCTAATCTAAATTTAATCCACTATAAATCAGCATGATTGTCCCACTCAATATAAGGAACGCCTAATGTCCCACGTTTTACATCATACTGCTGTTCGCCCTTTGATTTTGAGCGCAGCAGTTTTGTTGTTGTCTGCCTGCCCTAGCACTTCATCGCGCCCAACTCAACCGACTACTTATCCCACTTATCCAACTCAACCCATTACCACCAGCCCTAACGCGCCTGTGGCACAGGGCTTTGTGCATCAGCCAGCGGGTAGTTCGGCGCAATATCGCGTTGTGTCGTTTAACGATTTGCCGCAATGGTTTAATCAGCCATTCGCAAGCAGCCTGCAATCGTTTAAAAACAGTTGCACCAAGTTGGCATCGCAAGCGGAATGGCAATACGCCTGTGCGCGTGCTTATCAAATGCCCATCAATCACGCCGCTGCCAAGCAATTTTTTGAACAAGTGTTTACGCCGTGGCAAGTGAGCGACAAAGGACAAATCGGCGGCAAAGTAACAGGCTATTACGAACCTGTGTTAAATGGCGATGTGCGCCGTACCAACATCGCGCGTTTTCCGATTTATGGCATTCCCAATGATTTGATTTCCGTGCCGCTGCCCAGCTCATTGCGAAACAGCCAAGCCACCATTCGCGTGGGCGTGGTGGGCGCAAATCGTGGCGTAGTGCAAGCCAATGGCGCGTATATTGCCAATTTGGCGCAATTCCCCGAACGCAGTACCACTTTGCGCGGACGCATTGTCGGCAACCAATTTGTTCCCTATTTTACGCGCGACCAAATTAATGCAGGCGCAATTAATGGGCGCGTCCCCATTTTGGGTTACGCCAACGACCCTGTTGAATTGTTCTTCATGCACGTTCAAGGTTCAGGGCGATTAAGAACGCCAAGCGGTCAATTTGTGCGATTGGGATTTGCCGAACACAACGGACACATCTATCAATCCATTGGACGATATATGGCAAACCGCAATTACTTGCCATTGGCGCAAACGTCCATGCAAGGCATCAAAGCATGGATGGAAGCCAATCCGCAGCGATTAACCGAAGTATTGGCGCAAAATCCGCGCTACATCTTTTTCCGTCCGCTATCAGGCTCGTCTGAATTAGGGCCGATTGGCGCATTAGGCGCGCCATTAACAGGCGAATTTTCTGGCGCGGTAGATAAAAAATACATCACATTGGGCGCACCGCTATTTTTAGCGACCACCCACCCCGATGCCCCCACGCAAGGGCTAAACCGACTCATCATCGCGCAAGACACAGGCGCAGCGATTAAAGGCGCAGTTCGTGTGGATTACTTCTGGGGCTATGGCGAAGCAGCAGGGCAAATCGCAGGCAAACAAAACTACACAGGCTATGTGTGGCAGCTATTGCCGAACGGTGTTTTGCCACGTTATGTACCTTAATTGATACATAAAAAGCAGCCTGCACTCTAATTTATGTAAAGTGCAGGCTGCTTTTAAATGCAAAAAACCGCAATCAATCATTCCCTTATTGACAAAGCATTGGTAAGAAAGCGATAATGCTCGGCTTGCTGGCAATGGTGCTAGCAAGTATTTTTTCAACAGGAATAAAAAATATGCCAACTATTAACCAATTAGTTCGCAAAGGTCGTCAAAAACCTGTTTATGTGAACAAAGTACCAGCGTTGGAAGCATGCCCACAAAAACGTGGCGTTTGCACACGCGTTTACACAACAACTCCTAAAAAACCAAACTCAGCTTTGCGTAAAGTATGTAAAGTACGTTTGACCAATGGTTTTGAAGTGATTTCATACATCGGTGGTGAAGGTCATAACTTGCAAGAACACAGCGTAGTATTGATTCGCGGTGGTCGTGTAAAAGACTTGCCAGGTGTACGTTACCACACAGTACGCGGTTCATTGGATACTGCTGGTGTGAAAGACCGTAAACAAGCTCGCTCTAAATACGGTGCAAAACGCCCTAAAAAATAATCACATGATTATTGATTTTCACAAATTAAACATGGCACGTCAGTTACATTAAACAATGTACTGAGTAAGTGAATGCCCGCATGAGCATTCATGGGTATGCCCCAACTGAATAGATAGGAATTAACATGCCAAGACGTAGAGAAGTCCCAAAACGCGACGTATTGCCAGACCCAAAATTCGGCAGCGTTGAATTGACTAAATTCATGAACGTATTGATGATTGACGGTAAAAAAGCCGTTGCAGAACGCATCGTGTACGGCGCATTGGAACAAATTGCCAAAAAAGTACAAGGCAAAGAAGCGATTGAAGTATTTAACGAAGCCATTGCAAACGCTAAACCATTGGTAGAAGTAAAAAGCCGCCGCGTAGGTGGTGCTAACTACCAAGTTCCTGTTGAAGTTCGTGCTGACCGCCGCTTGGCGTTGGCAATGCGCTGGGTTCGAGACGCTGCACGCAAACGTGGTGAAAAATCTATGGATTTGCGTTTGGCTGGCGAGTTGATTGATGCTTCTGAAGGTCGCGGCGGTGCGTTGAAAAAACGCGAAGAAGTACACCGTATGGCAGAAGCGAACAAAGCATTCTCTCACTTCCGCTTCTAATATTGAGAGGACATTAACATGGCTCGCAAAACCCCTATTAGCTTGTACCGTAACATCGGTATTTCGGCTCACATTGATGCTGGTAAAACCACTACAACTGAACGTATCTTGTTCTACACTGGTCTGACACACAAACTGGGTGAAGTGCATGACGGTGCAGCAACAACCGACTGGATGGAACAAGAGCAAGAACGTGGTATTACTATTACTTCTGCTGCCGTAACATCATATTGGTCTGGTATGGCGAAACAGTTTAAAGAACACCGTTTCAACATCATTGACACCCCAGGACACGTTGACTTTACCGTTGAAGTAGAGCGTTCTATGCGTGTATTGGACGGCGCAGTAATGGTTTACTGTGCAGTAGGTGGCGTACAACCACAATCTGAAACCGTATGGCGTCAAGCCAATAAATACAAAGTGCCACGTTTGGCATTTGTAAACAAAATGGACCGTCAAGGCGCAAACTTCTTCCGCGTGGTAGAACAAATGCGTACTCGCTTGCGCGCGAATCCTGTACCAATCGTTATCCCAGTTGGTGCAGAAGAAAGCTTTGAAGGCGTCGTAGATTTGTTGAAAATGAAAGCCATCATTTGGAATGAAGCCGACAAAGGTACAACCTTTACTTATGGCGATATTCCTGCTGACTTGGTTTCTACCGCTGAAGAATGGCGTCAAAACATGATTGAAGCCGCAGCCGAAGCCAACGAGGAATTGATGGACAAATACTTGGGTGGCGAAGAGCTGTCTGAAGAAGAAATCATTGGTGCGTTGCGTGCGCGTACATTGGCTGGCGAAATTCAACCAATGTTGTGCGGTTCTGCCTTTAAAAACAAAGGTGTACAACGTATGTTGGACGCGGTAGTAGAATTGCTGCCTGCACCTACCGACATTCCGCCTGTACAAGGCGAATTGCCAAATGGCGAAAAAGCATCTCGTCAAGCTGACGATGATGAAAAATTCTCTGCATTGGCATTCAAAATGATGAATGATAAATATGTGGGTAACTTGACGTTTATCCGCGTATATTCAGGCGTTTTGAAATCAGGCGATACCGTTGTAAACTCAGTTAAAGGTACTCGTGAGCGTATCGGTCGCTTGGTGCAAATGACTGCAAACGACCGTGATGAAATTGAAGAAGTACGCGCTGGCGACATCGCTGCTGCAATCGGTTTGAAAGACGTTACGACTGGCGAAACTTTGTGTTCAGAAGATGCGCCTATCATCTTGGAACGCATGGAATTCCCAGAGCCAGTAATCCACGTTGCTGTTGAGCCAAAAACCAAAGCTGACCAAGAAAAAATGGGTATCGCTTTGAACCGTTTGGCAAAAGAAGACCCATCATTCCGCGTTCGTACAGACGAAGAATCAGGTCAAACAATCATTTCTGGTATGGGCGAATTGCACTTGGAAATTATTGTTGACCGTATGAAACGCGAATTTGCGGTAGAAGCAAACATCGGTGCGCCACAGGTGGCATACCGCGAAACTATCCGCAAAGAAGTGGAATCTGAATACAAACACGCGAAACAATCTGGTGGTAAAGGTCAATACGGTCACGTTGTGATTAAAATGGAACCTATGGAACCAGGTGGCAAGGGTTACGAATTTATCGACGAAATTAAAGGTGGTGTGATTCCACGCGAATTCATTCCGTCTGTTGATAAAGGTATCCGCGACACATTGCCAAACGGCGTGGTAGCAGGTTTCCCTGTGGTAGACGTTCGTGTACGCTTGGTATTCGGTTCTTCACACGATGTGGACTCTTCACAATTAGCGTTTGAATTGGCAGCTTCTCAAGCATTTAAAGAAGGTATGCGTAAAGCATCGCCTGCATTGCTTGAGCCAATCATGGCAGTTGAAGTGGAAACGCCTGAAGACTACATGGGCGACGTAATGGGCGACTTGAACCGTCGTCGCGGTATCGTTTTGGGTATGGACGATGACGGCATCGGTGGCAAAAAAGTTCGCGCTGAAGTGCCATTGGCTGAAATGTTCGGTTACTCAACTGACTTGCGTTCTGCAACACAAGGTCGCGCTACTTACTCAATGGAATTTGCGAAATACGCAGAAGCTCCAGCGAACGTAGCGGCTGAAGTTACCGCAGCTCGTAAAGGCTAATGTAAGTTAAAAAGCAGCCTGCACTTTTGTGATATGAAAGTGCAGGCTGCTTTGTTGATGAAATAATCGGATTATTCAATCTTTTTATGATTGGGTAATCCGATTATTTATGGTTTGCGTTTTCAGGCTGTCTTATTTGGTAGAAGGCAGCCTGAAAATAGTTTAAAACACAGACCTTGCATCTTTCGGGGTAAAGGTTCTAATGTGGCGGCAATCTGTTCCTGTGGTTTTGCAATCGGATTCTTGCTTATTGTATTCGCCTTTTGGTACAGTATTGGTATAACTGAATGCGCCGTGAAATTCATATTGCCCATTGCTTAACTTGTTGCGAAACAGAGCCAGTGAGCGTGGTGGTTGAACCGCAGCAAGTTTACAATTCTTATTATGGACATCAATTTGTTCCGCAGTTTTTAATTGAGATAAGGGTAAACCTGTATCTTTACTCACACATGAAGCCATTGCTTTCGTTATTGATGTATCAATCGTATCGTATTTGCCACTGACTGCCACGCCTCAGTTACCGCTTTGCTTGTTCATGGCTAGGAAAATAGATGTTTCTCCCAATAAATCTGCAATCGCTGTTCTAAAATTGCGCTGGCAAAGTAGGCACGGCATCGCCCAATTCTACATATTCCTTAATAGCCCCAAGAATAAGCACCATCATATATATAAATAATATTTATTTTTTCTAAGCCTTGTTTGAGTGGGACGCCACGTTCTTTCAATTCTGCAATATTGCGCCCTTCTAATTTGATTAAGTAGCGATTTTTGTAATTTCATTTGAATACTTCTGGCAATGAGCGTTTTCCGCCAGTAACAGCACTCAATGCGGCAGCAAATGGATTGCTAGTAAAATTATCCACAGCATCATTTACTTTTTCATATGCACTGCAACCATTTAAGCCAATCACAGCAACTAAACACAAAGAAGATAATTTTAGTAATTTAGTTTTCATCATAATATTCCAAATAATTTAGATTAAGAGAGATACTACACCCAAGCTATTGTAGCGTACAGCCAAATAATGATTTGTAAATTTTCAGGCAGCTTGAAACCAAAATCCGCTTGATTTTTTTATTAAAATCCCCCATAATTTCGTTTTCTTTTTCGGGTGGTGTCTATGCGCCGCCCTGTTTTTGTGTTGTGGCACACGCTGCGCACGTTTTTTAATCGCTCTTTATACAAGGAATTTAGCTCATGGCTAAGGAAAAATTTGAACGCACGAAACCGCACGTAAACGTAGGTACAATCGGTCACGTTGACCATGGTAAAACCACTTTGACTGCGGCTTTGACAACTATTTTGGCTGAACGCTTTGGCGGTACTGCAAAAGCCTACGACCAAATTGACGCAGCTCCAGAAGAAAAAGCTCGCGGTATTACCATTAACACTGCTCACGTTGAATACGAAACTGAAACTCGCCACTACGCACACGTAGACTGCCCAGGTCACGCGGACTATGTGAAAAACATGATTACTGGTGCGGCACAAATGGACGGCGCAATCTTGGTATGTTCAGCAGCTGACGGTCCTATGCCACAAACTCGCGAACACATCTTGTTGGCTCGCCAAGTAGGTGTACCTTATATCATCGTATTCATGAACAAATGCGACATGGTCGATGATGCTGAGTTGTTGGAATTGGTTGAAATGGAAATCCGTGACTTGTTGTCTAGCTACGATTTTCCAGGCGACGATTGCCCAATCGTTCAAGGTTCTGCATTGCGCGCATTGGAAGGCGACGCTGCATACAAAGAAAAAATCTTTGAATTGGCTGCTGCTTTGGATAGCTACATTCCTACTCCAGAACGTGCTGTTGATAAACCATTCTTGTTGCCAATCGAAGATGTATTCTCTATCTCTGGTCGTGGTACAGTAGTTACTGGTCGTGTAGAGCGCGGTATCATCAAAGTAGGCGAAGAGATTGAAATCGTTGGTTTGAAAGACACGCAAAAAACCACTTGTACTGGCGTGGAAATGTTCCGCAAATTGTTGGACGAAGGTCAAGCTGGTGATAACGTTGGTGTATTATTGCGTGGTACGAAGCGTGAAGACGTTGAACGTGGTCAGGTATTGGCTAAACCAGGTTCTATCACTCCGCACACTAAATTTGAAGCTGAAGTGTATGTGTTGAGCAAAGAAGAAGGTGGCCGTCATACGCCATTCTTCGCTAACTACCGCCCACAATTCTACTTCCGTACGACTGACGTAACTGGTGCAGTTACTTTGTCTGAGGGTGTGGAAATGGTTATGCCAGGCGAAAACGTGAAAATCACTGTTGAGTTGATTGCACCTATCGCTATGGAAAACGGTTTGCGTTTTGCGATTCGTGAAGGTGGTCGTACCGTTGGTGCGGGCGTTGTGGCTAACGTGATTGCTTAATACAAGGATACTGAGATAATGGCTAACCAAAAAATCCGTATCCGTTTGAAAGCATACGACTACGCTTTGATTGACCGTTCAGCTCAAGAAATCGTTGAGACTGCTAAACGCACTGGCGCGGTTGTTAAAGGTCCGATTCCATTGCCAACTAAAATTGAACGCTTCAACATTTTGCGTTCTCCACACGTAAACAAAACTTCTCGTGAACAGTTGGAAATCCGCACGCATTTGCGTTTGATGGACATCGTGGATTGGACTGATAAAACGACTGATGCTTTGATGAAATTGGACTTGCCTGCTGGCGTGGACGTTGAAATCAAAGTGAAATAATTTTTTAGTTGTATAGCTAGAAAATAAGACACCCTCCAATTGATTAATTGGAGGGTGTTTTTTATTTTTCAGGCTGCCTGAGAATTAGGTTAAACAATATTTGCGTTTGAAATTATAGTGGATTAAATTTAGATTAGGACAGGGCGACAACGACCGCCGTGTACATCTAGTACATAAGGGAGTTGGCAACGCTGTACTAATCTAAATTTAATTCACTATAAAAGTTTTTCTTGATTTCTTTTGAAAATATGGTATAGTTTTGAACTTGGCATTTATGTCAAGTCTCTTTTTTATGTCCATTTAGATTGCCCAATCGTAGGTAATCCCTTAAATTACAAGGAAATAATCATGACTTTAGGTCTGGTTGGACGCAAAGTTGGTATGACTCGTGTTTTCACAGAGCAGGGTGCTTCTATTCCTGTAACTGTGTTGGAAATGTCTGCTAACCGCGTTACCCAAGTAAAATCCAAAGAAGCTGACGGCTATACTGCTGTTCAAGTAACCTTTGGTCAGAAAAAAGCAAAACATGTAAACAAAGCTCAAGCTGGTCACTTTGCAAAAGCGGGTGTAGAAGCGGGTCGTGGTTTGCATGAATTTCCAGTTTCTGAAGAAAAAGCTGCCGAGTTGAAAGCTGGCGACATCATTACTGTTGAATTGTTTCAAGCAGGTCAATTAGTTGATGTTACTGGTACAAGCAAAGGTAAAGGCTTCTCTGGTACGATTAAACGCCACAACTTCGGCGCACAACGTACTTCTCATGGTAACTCACGTTCTCACCGTGTTCCTGGTTCTATCGGTATGGCGCAAGACCCTGGTCGCGTGTTCCCTGGTAAGCGCATGGCTGGTCAGTATGGCAATACTCAATCTACTGTTCAACATTTGGAAATTATCCGCGTTGATGTAGAGCGCAACTTGTTGTTGGTTAAAGGTGCTGTTCCTGGTGCTGTAAACAGCGATGTAGTTATTCGCCACAGCGTTAAGAAAGTAGGTGCGTAATGGAATTGAAACTGATTAATGCACAAGGTCAAGTTTCAGGCAGCGTTGCTGGTTCTGATGCCTTGTTTGCTCGTGAGTACAACGAAGCTCTGGTTCACCAATTAGTTACGGCTTATTTAGCAAATGCCCGTTCAGGCAATCGCGCTCAAAAAACTCGTGCTGAAGTGAAACACTCAACTAAAAAACCTTGGCGTCAAAAAGGTACAGGTCGTGCGCGTTCTGGTATGACTTCGTCTCCATTGTGGCGTAAAGGTGGTCGCGCATTCCCGAACAAACCTGACGAAAACTTCACTCAAAAAATGAACCGTAAAATGTACCGTGCTGGTATGGCTACAATTTTGTCTCAATTGGTTCGTGATGAACGTCTGTTCGTAATCGAGAATTTGTCTGCAGCTACTCCTAAAACCAAAGAATTTGCTGACCAAGTGAAAAATTTGGGTATGGAACAAGTGTTGTTTGTAACTAAACAATTAGACGAAAACGTATACTTGTCTTCACGCAACTTGCCAAACGTATTGGTATTGGAAGCTACTCAAGCTGACCCTTACAGCTTGTTGCGCTACAAAAAAGTTGTGCTGACTAAAGATGCAGTTGCACAGTTAGAGGAGCAATGGGTATGAATCAAGAACGTTTGATGAAAGTGATTTTGGCACCTGTTGTTTCAGAAAAAAGCAATATGCTGGCTGAAAAACGCAACCAAATGGTTTTCAAAGTGCTGAAAGATGCAACTAAAACTGAAATTAAAGCGGCAGTAGAATTGTTGTTTAATGTTCAAGTTGCTTCTGTTACGACTACTACTACTAAAGGTAAAACTAAACGCTTTGGTCGTACTTTGGGTCGTCGCAGCGATGTGAAAAAAGCTTATGTAAGCTTAGTTGCTGGTCAAGAGCTTGATTTGGAAGCAGCTGCAGCCGCTGCAGATAAGGAATAAGCATGGCTATCGTAAAAATGAAACCGACCTCTGCTGGTCGTCGCGGCATGGTTCGCGTCGTAACAGAAGGTTTGTACAAAGGCGCGGCTTATGCTCCTTTGTTGGAAAAGAAAAATTCGACTGCTGGTCGTAACAACAACGGTCATATCACTACTCGCCACAAAGGCGGTGGTCATAAACACCACTACCGTATTGTAGACTTTAAACGTAACAAAGACGGTATTCCTGCAAAAGTAGAACGCATTGAATACGACCCAAACCGTACTGCGCACATCGCCTTGTTGTGCTACGCTGACGGTGAACGTCGTTACATCATTGCTCCACGTGGCATTCAAGCTGGTGCGGTATTGGTGTCAGGTTCTGAAGCAGCGATTAAAGTAGGTAACACTTTGCCTATCCGCAATATCCCAGTTGGTACAACTATTCACTGTATCGAAATGAAACCTGGTAAAGGTGCGCAAATTGCACGTTCTGCTGGTGCTTCCGCTGTATTGTTGGCAAAAGAAGGTATCTACGCGCAAGTTCGTTTGCGTTCTGGTGAAGTTCGTCGCATCCACGTTGATTGCCGTGCAACTATCGGTGAAGTGGGCAACGAAGAACAAAGCCTGAAGAAAATTGGTAAAGCAGGTGCGAACCGTTGGCGTGGTATTCGTCCAACAGTACGCGGTGTGGTAATGAACCCTGTAGATCACCCACATGGTGGTGGTGAAGGTCGTACTGGCGAAGCTCGCGAACCAGTTAGCCCATGGGGTACACCTGCTAAAGGTTACCGTACACGTAATAACAAACGTACGGACAATATGATTGTCCGTCGTCGTTACTCTAATAAAGGTTAATTGACATGGCTCGTTCATTGAAAAAAGGTCCATACGTTGACCTGCATTTGCTGAAAAAAGTGGATACAGCTCGTGCCACTAACGACAAACGTCCAATCAAAACATGGTCTCGTCGTTCTACTATTTTGCCTGATTTTATCGGTTTGACTATCGCCGTTCACAATGGTCGTACACACGTACCTGTATTCATCAGTGACAACATGGTTGGTCATAAATTGGGTGAATTCTCATTGACTCGTACCTTTAAAGGTCATTTAGCTGATAAAAAAGCTAAGAAAAAATAAGGTGAAACATGAGAGTATCTGCACAACATAACAACGCACGCATCTCTGCTCAAAAAGCTCGCTTGGTAGCAGACATGATTCGTGGTAAAGACGTTGCCCAAGCCCTGAACATCTTGGCATTCAGCCCTAAAAAAGGCGCGGAATTGATTAAGAAAGTTTTGGAATCTGCTATTGCCAATGCTGAGCACAATAACGGTGCTGACATTGATGAGTTGAAAGTCGTAATGATTTTCGTGGATAAAGGTCCTAGCCTGAAACGCTTCCAAGCTCGTGCAAAAGGTCGCGGTAACCGCATTGAAAAACAAACTTGCCACATCAACGTGGTAGTAGGCAACTAAGGAATAACCATGGGACAAAAAATCCATCCAGTTGGTTTCCGACTGGCTGTCAATAAAGACTGGTCTTCAAAATGGTTTGCAAAAAGCACCGAGTTTGCCGCTGTTTTGAAACAAGACATTGATGTTCGTGAATATTTAGAAAAACGCTTGGCTAATGCTTCTGTTGGTCGCGTTGTGATTGAACGCCCTGCAAAATCTGCTCGCATCACCATTCACACGGCTCGCCCTGGTGTGGTGATTGGTCAAAAAGGCGCAGACATTGAAGTGTTGAAACGCGATTTGGAAAAATTGCTGGGTGTTGCGGTTCACGTAAACATTGAAGAAATCCGTAAACCTGAATTGGACGCTCAACTGATTGCTGACGGTATCGCACAACAATTAGAAAAACGTGTTCAATTCCGCCGTGCTATGAAACGCGCTATGCAAAACGCAATGCGCGCTGGCGCAAAAGGCATCAAAATCATGACTTCTGGTCGTTTGAATGGTGCGGATATTGCGCGTAGCGAATGGTATCGTGAAGGTCGAGTACCTTTGCACACTTTGCGTGCTGATGTAGATTATGCTACCAGCGAAGCCTTGACTACTTACGGTATCATCGGCTTAAAAGTGTGGGTTTACAAAGGCGAAATGGGTCAAGTTCAAGCTCAACCTGAACGCGAAAACCGTCGCAATAACAGAAAGGGTGGTCGAAATGCTGCAACCAACTAGACTGAAATACCGTAAACAGCACAAAGGTCGCAATACAGGCGTTGCTACTCGTGGTAACACTGTTAGTTTTGGCGATTTTGGTTTGAAAGCTGTGGCTCGTGGTCGTTTGACTGCTCGTCAAATTGAGGCAGCACGTCGTGCCATGACTCGCCACATTAAACGTGGTGGTCGTATTTGGATTCGCGTATTTCCTGATAAACCAATCACTGCTAAACCTATCCAAGTTCGTATGGGTGGCGGTAAAGGTTCGGTAGAATACTACGTTGCTGAAATTCAACCTGGTAAAGTGTTGTATGAAATGGACGGCGTAGCAGAGTCTTTGGCGCGTGAAGCGTTTGCTTTGGCTGCTGCGAAGTTGCCGATTGCAACCACATTTGTAACAAGACAGGTGGGTAAATAATGAAAGCCAATGAATTGAAAGAAAAACCAGTAGAGCAACTGAATGAAGTTTTGGTTGATTTGCTGAAACAACAATTCGGTCTGCGTATGCAGCACGCTACTGGTCAGTTGGGTAAAACCAGCGAGATTAAGCAAGTGCGCCGCGATATTGCTCGTGTAAAAACTGTCATCGCTGAAAAAGGTAATAAGTAATGAGCACTGAGAAAACCGTTCGTACTTTGCAAGGCAAAGTAGTTAGCGATAAAATGGACAAAACCGTAACCGTTTTGGTTGAACGCAAAGTGAAACACCCTTTGTACGGTAAAATTGTTCGCCGTTCTACTAAAATCCACGCTCATGATGAGCAAAACCAATATGGTATTGGCGACGTGGTGGTGATTGAAGAATCTCGCCCATTGTCTAAAACCAAATCTTGGGTGGTTAAAGAGTTGGTAGAAAAAGCTCGCACTGTGTAATACAGCTGATGTTAAAAAACGAAGTTATTGAAACAATAGCTTCGTTTTTATATTTTCAGGCTGCTTTAGTGCTTGCAAATATGAAATATTTACAGTAGAATTCCTGCTTCTTTCAGCTCTTTTCCAGGGCATCTTCCCTTCGGGGCCAAGACTGGTTTACTAGAACCGATTAGGTTTCAGCCTAGTTCGAATCTCAAAGCAGATGTATCGGGCAGACTGAAAGTGGTAAATTAAGTTGGATTTTTTTAAGGTTATTAACATGATTCAAATGCAGACCATCTTAGATGTGGCTGATAACTCTGGTGCGCGTCGCGTGATGTGTATCAAAGTAATTGGTGGCTCTAAGCGTCGCTACGCAAACGTGGGCGACATCATTAAAGTTGCAGTAAAAGACGCTGCACCTCGTGGGCGCGTTAAAAAGGGTGATGTTTACAATGCTGTTGTGGTTCGTACTGCAAAAGGCATTCGTCGTCCTGATGGCGCACTGATTAAGTTTGATAACAACGCAGCCGTATTGTTGAATAACAAACTTGAGCCTATGGGTACTCGTATTTTCGGTCCAGTAACGCGCGAATTGCGTACTGAACGTTTTATGAAAATTGTTTCATTGGCACCCGAAGTGCTATAAGGTATAGGAAGGTTTACAATGAACAAAATTATTAAAGGCGACCAAGTCGTTGTCATTACTGGTAAAGACAAAGGCAAACAAGGTCAAGTGGTTCGCGTGTTGGGCGATAAAGTAATTGTTGAAGGCATTAACGTAGTTAAACGCCACCAAAAACCTAATCCTATGCGCGGTGTTGAAGGTGGTATCATTGTTAAAGAAATGCCATTGGCAATTTCAAACGTGGCTATCTTCAATCCTGAAACGAAAAAAGCAGACCGTGTTGGCATCAAGTTGGTTGAAGGCGAAGGTAAAGTAAAACGTGTTCGCGTATTCAAATCAAACGGTGCAGAAGTTCCTGCTGTAACTCGTGGAGCATAATAAATGGCACGTTTACAAGACTACTATAAAAACACAGTTGTACCTGAATTGATGAAACAATTCGGTTACAAATCAATCATGGAAGTTCCACGCATTGAAAAAATTACTTTGAATATGGGTGTGGGCGAAGCAGTTGCAGATAAAAAAGTAATGGAACACGCTGTTGGCGATTTGCAAAAAATCGCTGGTCAAAAGCCAGTTGTTACCGTTGCGCGTAAATCTATCGCGGGCTTCAAAATCCGTGATAACTATCCAGTAGGTTGCAAAGTAACTTTGCGCCGTGAACGCATGTTTGAATTTTTAGACCGTTTAGTAACCATCGCATTGCCTCGCGTACGCGACTTCCGTGGTGTGAGCGGCAAATCATTTGACGGCAGCGGTAACTACAACATGGGTGTTCGTGAACAAATCATTTTCCCTGAAATTGAATACGATAAAATCGACGCATTGCGCGGTTTGAATATCACGATTACCACTACTGCGAAAACTGACGAAGAAGCGAAAGCTTTGTTGTCATTGTTTAAATTCCCATTTAAAGGTTAATCATGGCTAAGAAAGCACTTATTAATCGTGAAGCAAAGCGTGTTGCTTTGGCTAAAAAATATGCTGCAAAACGCGCAGCTATTTTTGCAGTCATCAATGATGCGAACGCGACAGATGAAGAGCGTTTCGAAGCTCGTCTGAAATTCCAATCGATTCCCCGTAATGCTGCTCCAGTTCGCCAACGTCGTCGTTGTGCTATCACTGGTCGCCCACGTGGTGTGTTCCGCAAATTCGGTTTGGGTCGTATCAAAATCCGTGAAATCGCTATGCGTGGCGCAATTCCGGGTGTTATTAAAGCCTCTTGGTAATAGGAGTATAAAAAATGAGTATGCATGATCCTATTTCCGATATGTTGACCCGTATCCGTAACGCACAACGCTCTAATAAAGTGGCTGTAGCGATGCCTTCTTCAAAATTAAAATGCGCGATTGCGAAAGTTTTGAAAGAAGAGGGTTATATCGAAGATTTTGCTGTATCTACTGATGTGAAACCTGAATTGTCTATCACTTTGAAATACTATTCAGGTCGCCCTGTTATTGAACAGATTAAACGTGTTTCACGCCCAGGTTTGCGTGTTTACAAAGGCTCTGACGAAATCCCTGCTGTGATGAATGGTTTGGGTGTAGCGATTGTAAGCACTTCTAAAGGTGTGATGACTGACCGCAAAGCACGCGCAGCTGGTATCGGTGGCGAGTTGTTGTGTATCGTAGCCTAATTAGGGAGAGTTTTAAGATGTCTCGCGTAGCGAAAAATCCAGTAACTGTTCCTGCTGGCGTAGAAGTAAACTTCGGAACAGACGCATTAACCGTAAAAGGTAAAAATGGTGCGTTGTCTCTGCCTTTGACTGGTGCAGTAAAAGTTGAATTGAACGATGGTCAATTAACTTTTGCACCTGCTGATGAAAGCAAACATGCTAATGCGATGTCTGGTACAGTGCGTGCATTGGTTGCTAACATGGTTAAAGGCGTATCAGAAGGTTTTGAGAAAAAATTACAATTGATTGGCGTGGGTTATCGCGCTCAAGCTCAAGGTAAAACTTTGAACTTGTCTTTAGGTTTCTCTCACCCTGTTGTATACGAAATGCCTGAAGGCGTGAGCGTAGCAACACCTTCTCAAACAGAAATCATTTTGACTGGTGCTGATAAACAAGCTGTCGGTCAAGCTGCTGCTGAAATTCGTGGTTACCGTCTACCTGAGCCTTACAAAGGTAAAGGTGTTCGCTATGTTGGCGAAAACGTAATCATGAAAGAAGCTAAGAAGAAATAATTGAGGCTGTAACCATGAATAAAAAAATCGCAAGATTGCGCCGTGCACGCAAAACCCGTGCGCGTATCGCAGATTTGAAAATGGTGCGTTTGTGCGTATTCCGTACTAACAGCCATATTTATGCTCAAATTATCAGTGCCGAAGGCGATAAAGTATTGGCTGCTGCCTCTACTGTGGAAGCTGAAGTTCGTGGCAGCCTGAAATCAGGTGGCAACGTTGAAGCAGCAACTGTGGTAGGTAAACGCATCGCAGAAAAAGCTAAAGCTGCTGGTATTGAAAAAGTGGCTTTTGACCGTTCAGGTTTTCAATATCACGGTCGCGTGAAGGCTTTGGCTGAAGCTGCTCGTGAAAACGGCTTGAGCTTCTAAGAAAGATTTTGGAGACCAAAATGGCAAAACATGAAACAGAAGAACGTGGCGACGGCTTGATTGAAAAGATGGTTGCCGTAAACCGCGTAACCAAAGTGGTTAAAGGCGGTCGCATTATGGCGTTCTCGGCTTTGACTGTAGTAGGTGATGGCGATGGTCGCATTGGTATGGGTAAAGGTAAGTCTCGTGAAGTACCTGTAGCCGTACAAAAAGCAATGGACCAAGCACGTCGCAATATGATTAAAGTACCTTTGAAAAATGGTACGATTCATCACGAAGTAATTGGTAAACATGGCGCAACTCGCGTATTCATGCAGCCTGCAAAAGAAGGTAGCGGTGTGAAAGCGGGTGGTCCAATGCGTTTAGTATTTGATGCGTTGGGTGTTCACAATATTTCTGCAAAAGTACACGGTTCAACCAATCCTTACAACATCGTTCGTGCAACTTTAGACGGTTTGTCAAAATTGTACACTCCTGCGGAAATCGCTGCAAAACGTGGCTTGACCGTAGAAGAAATTTTGGGAGCGAACAATGACTGAGCAAAAAAAGATTAAAGTAACTTTGGCAAAAAGTTTAATCGGTACCATTGAATCACATCGTGCTTGTGCGCGTGGTTTAGGCTTGCGTCGTCGTGAGCATACTGTTGAAGTATTGGACACCCCTGCAAACCGTGGCATGATTAACAAAATCAGCTACTTGTTGAAAGTGGAGTATTAATATGTTTTTGAACACTATTCAGCCAGCTGAAGGTGCTACGCACGCTCAACGCCGTGTTGGCCGTGGTATCGGTAGTGGTTTGGGTAAAACTGGTGGTCGTGGTCACAAAGGTCAAAAAAGCCGTACGGGCGGCTACCATAAAGTAGGCTTTGAAGGCGGTCAAATGCCTTTGCAACGCCGTTTACCTAAACGTGGCTTTAAATCTTTGACAGCTAAATTCAATGCACAAGTTACTTTGAGTGAATTGAATGCCGTAGCAGTTGAAGAAATCGATGTATTGACTTTGAAACAAGCTGGTTTAATTGCAGCCAATGCTGAAGTGGTTAAAGTAATCGCTTCAGGCAGCCTGAAAAAAGCAGTTACTTTGAAAGGTATCAAAGCAACTCAAGGTGCGAAAGCTGCGATTGAAGCTGCTGGTGGCAAAGTAGAAGAATAAGGCGACAATAGTGGCTAATCAACTATCTTCATCAGGAAAAACAAGTCTGTGGCATAATCCCGATTTACGGAAGCGTGTCCTATTTTTGTTGGGTGCGCTGATTGTATTTCGCATCGGTGCGCACGTTCCTGTTCCAGGTGTAGATGCAGCCGCTCTAGCTAAATTGTACCAAAACGTTGCAGGGAGTGGCATCTTGGGCATGTTGAACATGTTTTCAGGTGGCTCCCTTGAACGTTTTAGTATTTTTGCTATCGGTATCATGCCCTACATTTCTGCCTCTATTATTATGCAGTTGGCAGGCGAAATCGTTCCATCGCTCAAAGCTTTGAAAAAAGAAGGTGATGCAGGACGCAAAATCATTACAAAATATACCCGTATCGGTACTGTATTTTTGGCTACTGCTCAAAGTATTGGTGTGGCTAAGTTTGTCTTGCAACAAAATGTCGTGGTGATTCCAGCAATGGAATTTTACATTTCTACCATTAGTTGTTTGGTGGGTGGAACCATGTTTTTGATGTGGTTAGGCGAACAGATTACAGAACGTGGTTTGGGTAATGGTATTTCCTTGTTGATTACTGCTGGTATTATTGCAGGAGTGCCATCAGGAGCAATTCAACTTTGGACTTTGGCTACTTCTAGTGGCATGCCTTTGACCGCTGTTGGAATTGTTTTAGGTTTATTGGGTATGACTTATGCAGTTGTGTATTTTGAAAGTGCGCAACGCAAGATTCCGATTCATTACGCTAAACGCCAATTTGGTGGATTGGATTCTCAAAATACACATATGCCTTTTAAACTGAACATGGCAGGCGTAATTCCACCGATTTTTGCATCTAGTATTATTATGTTTCCGTCCATGTTTGCTAGTTGGTTTGGAACAGATAATCCAAATAGCTGGTTTGCAAAAATATTGACAGCATTGCAACATGGACAGCCTGCATATATTGTGTTATTTGCAATAACGATTATTTTCTTTTGCTATTTTTATACGGCGTTGGCATTTAGTCCCAAAGAAATGGCGGAAAATTTGAAGAAAAGTGGTGCGTTTGTACCAGGCATTCGTCCAGGCGAACAAACTGCCCAGTATTTAGAAAATGTTGTATTGCGCCTCACTTTTTTTGGCGCGTTATACATTACCGTTATTTGTTTGATTCCTGAGTTGTTAACGGCCTTTGCAGGAATTCCATTTTATTTAGGTGGAACATCATTGCTGATTTTGGTTGTAGTAACAATGGATTTTAATACTCAACTTACATCTTATCTAGTGGCTCAACAATATGAACATTTAATTGAGCATCATTCGGCCAAAAAATAAGGTGGCATCATTATTATGGCTAAAGAAGATACCATACAAATGCAAGGCGAAATTTTAGAAACTTTGCCGAATGCAACATTTAAAGTAAAACTCGAAAACGGACACGAAGTGTTGGGTCATATTTCAGGCAAGATGCGTATGCACTATATCCGCATCTCACCAGGTGACAAAGTAACTGTTGAAATGACGCCTTATGATTTAACCCGCGCTCGTATCGTATTCCGAGCCCGATAAACTCGTTGTTACAAGGAAGTAATCATGCGTGTACAACCTTCAGTAAAACCAATTTGCCGCAACTGCAAAGTTATTCGTCGTAACCGCGTAGTGCGTGTAATTTGTACTGACCCTCGCCACAAACAACGCCAAGGGTAATGATTAATTAGTAGTCGATATATAAAGTAGCTTGTATGCAACATGCAGGCTGCTTTCGATATGGAACCGCTAAATTTTTATTACTGAGTTTGGAAAGTTGTGGTATAGTCACAAACTTTTGCCCTAAGGAAAAAATATGGCTCGTATTGCAGGGGTGAATATCCCCCATAACGCCCATATCGTAATTGGCTTGCAAGCTATTTATGGTATTGGCGCGACTCGTGCTAAAAATATTTGCGAATCGGCTGGTATTGCACCAACCACTAAAGTAAAAGATTTAGATGAGTCTCAATTAGATGCTTTGCGTGAACAAGTTGCTAAATACGAAGTAGAAGGCGATTTGCGTCGTGAAGTTACAATGAACATCAAACGCTTGATTGATATGGGCTGCTACCGCGGTTTCCGTCATCGTCGTGGTTTGCCTTGTCGCGGTCAGCGTACTCGCACTAATGCGCGTACTCGCAAAGGTCCACGCAAAGCTATTGCTGGTAAAAAATAATTTTTAAGGAATTAATTGATGGCTAAAGCAAACACAGCCTCACGTGTACGCAAAAAAGTACGCAAAACCGTGAGTGAAGGTATTGTGCATGTTCATGCATCTTTCAACAATACCATCATTACAATCACCGACCGTCAAGGCAATGCATTGTCTTGGGCTACCTCTGGCGGCGCTGGTTTTAAAGGTTCTCGTAAAAGTACACCATTTGCTGCCCAAGTAGCAGCAGAAGCCGCTGGTAAAGTTGCCCAAGAGTATGGCGTTAAAAACTTAGAAGCACGTATTAAAGGCCCAGGTCCTGGTCGTGAATCTTCTATTCGTGCGCTCAATGCTCTGGGTTTCAAAATCACCAGCATTACCGATGTTACTCCGTTGCCACACAACGGTTGCCGTCCGCCTAAAAAGCGTCGTATTTAAGGAGTAAAGCATGGCACGTTATCTTGGCCCAAAATGTAAATTGGCTCGCCGCGAAGGCACGGATTTATATCTGAAAAGCGCACGTCGCTCTTTAGAATCTAAATGTAAAATGGAATCTGCATCTGGTCAGCATGGCGCGAAAAAGCCTCGCCTGTCTGACTACGGCTTGCAATTACGTGAAAAACAAAAAATTCGCCGCATTTATGGTGTGCTGGAACGTCAATTCCGCCGCTATTTTGCCGAAGCTGATCGCCGTAAAGGTTCAACTGGCGAATTGTTATTGCAATTATTGGAATCTCGTTTGGACAACGTGGTTTACCGTATGGGTTTTGCCTCTACACGCGCGGAAGCTCGTCAACTGGTTTCACACAAAGCTTTGACTGTAAATGGTCAAGTGGTCAATATCCCATCTTTCCAAGTGAAAGCAGGCGATGTGGTTGCGGTACGCGAAAAAGCGAAAAAACAAGTTCGAATTCAAGAAGCGTTGGGTTTGGCTGCTCAAATTGGTATGCCTAGCTGGGTTTCTGTAGATGCAACTAAAATGGAAGGCGCGTTCAAAAACGTACCTGACCGCGCTGAATTGTACAGCGATATTAATGAACAGCTGGTGGTAGAGTTCTACTCTAAATAATGCTAGCACAGTGAGGGACAGTTAAATGCAAAATAGCACTTCCGAATTTTTGAAACCTCGTCAAATTGATGTAGATACCTTGTCTGCTATGCGCGCAAAAGTATCAATGCAGCCGTTTGAGCGTGGATTCGGTCATACACTTGGTAATGCTTTGCGTCGTATCTTACTGTCATCCATGAATGGCTTTGCTCCAACTGAAGTGTCTATTACCAATGTGCTGCATGAATATTCTACGCTTGATGGTGTAAAAGAAGATGTTGTTGATATTTTATTGAATATTAAAGGCATTGTATTCAAATTGCATGGCGGTCGCACCGAGGTTGTGCTTTCACTAAAAAAATCGGGTGCAGGGGTAGTTCGTGCATCAGATTTTGAGTTGCCGCATGATGTGGAAATTATTAATCCAGAGCAAATTATCTGTAATTTATCAGATAGTGGCAGCATTGAAATGGAAGTAAAAGTTGAGCAGGGATGTGGCTATCAAACTGTTTCTGGCAATAGAGCAACTAGAGAGCAGAGCAAAATTGGTGCAATGCAATTAGATGCAAGCTTTTCACCTATTGTTCGAGTAAGTTTTGATGTTGAAGCGGCTCGCGTTGAGCAGCGCACGGATTTGGACAATTTAATCTTGGATATTGAAACCAACGGTTCTATTGACCCAGAAGAAGCTGTTCGTGTGGCAGCGCGTATTTTGATAGATCAGATGTCTATTTTTGCTGATTTAGAAGGTACGCCTGCTGAAGTTGAAGAAGAAAAAGCGCCACCGATTGACCCTGTTTTGTTGCGCCCAGTAGACGATTTGGAATTGACCGTTCGTTCTGCTAATTGCTTGAAAGCAGAAGATATCTACTATATTGGTGATTTGATTCAACGTACAGAAACTGAGTTGTTGAAAACGCCTAATTTAGGTCGTAAATCTCTGAATGAAATTAAAGAGGTTTTGGCTTCCAAGGGTTTGACTCTGGGTTCTAAATTAGAGTCTTGGCCTCCTGCTGGCTTGGAAAAGCCTTAAAGATTAAAGGATAATGATATGCGCCATCGTAATGGTAATCGCAAATTAAATCGCACCAGCAGCCACCGTGCCGCTATGTTGCGTAATATGGCAAATTCTTTGCTGACTCATGAAACGATTGTAACCACTTTGCCAAAAGCAAAAGAGTTGCGTCGTGTGGTTGAGCCCTTGATTACTTTGGGTAAAAAACCGTCTTTGGCTAATCGTCGTTTGGCATTTGACCGCACGCGCGACCGCGATGTGGTGGTTAAATTGTTTGATGATTTGGGTGCTCGTTTTGCTAACCGCAATGGTGGCTATATTCGAATTTTGAAATATGGCTTCCGTAACGGTGACAACGCGCCTATGGCTTTGGTTGAGTTGGTTGAGAAATCATCTGCCGAGTAAGTAAGATAGACAAAAAGAAAAACCGAACTGTTTAGGCAGTTCGGTTTTTTGCAAAGCAGCCTGCATTTTTGTTCAATGCAAAAGTGCAGGCTGCTTTTTATTGTGTTTACAGAGTTCGTGCTACTTCTTCCGCTCGCGCACGAATTTGCGAATCCAAGTCCAACAAATCATCAATATGATGTAAATCGCTAGCGGAATGTTGTTCCAAACACGCGCTAACCACTTTCGCAATATCGGTAAAGCCAATTTGCCCACGCAAAAACGCTGCCACTGCCACTTCATTGGCTGCATTCAACACGCACGGCGCAGAACCGCCAACAAACATCGCATCGTAAGCCAATTTCAAACATGGATAACGCGCAAAATCAGGTTCGGCAAACGTCAAGCCCGACAATTTGCCAAAATCCAATGCGCCTACGCCTGAATCAATCCGTTCAGGCAGCCCCAAGCAGTAGGCAATCGGCGTTCGCATATCGGGGTTGCCCAGTTGCGCCAACACGCTGCTGTCTGCGTAACGAACCATGCTGTGAATAATGGATTGCGGGTGGATTACGACTTCCAATTTATCAGGCGGACAGTTGAACAACCAATGCGCTTCAATCAGCTCCAAACCTTTGTTCATCATGGTAGAAGAATCAACGGAAATTTTTTGCCCCATAGACCAATTCGGGTGCTTCACGGCTTGCGCTGGCGTGATGTGCGGCATGTCGGCTAACGGCGTGTTCAAAAACGAGCCGCCTGATGCCGTGAGAATAATGGACGTTACGCCGTGTGCGTCCATATTGTCTGCGTAATCGCGTGGCAACACTTGGAAAATGGCGTTGTGTTCGCTGTCAATCGGCAAGACTTTTGCGCCGTGCTTTTTCGCCGTTTCCATAAATAGGCTGCCTGAAACGACTAGCGTTTCTTTGTTCGCCAAATAAATGGTTTTGCCGTGTTGCGCGGCGGCGAGTGCAGACGGCAATCCTGCCGCACCGACAATCGCACACATCACGCCTGTTACTTCGGGTGCAGTGGCGATGTCAATTAGGGATTGTTTGCCAAATAGCACTTCGGTGTGCAGGCTGCCTAATTGTTGGCGCAATTCGTTGGCGCGATTTTCATCGGCAACGACGGCGTATTTCGGCGCGAATTGGCGGCATTGTTCGGCAAGTTTTTCGACTTGTGAATGCCCTGCCAACGCGAAAATTTGGAATTTGTCGGGGTGGCGTGATACCACGTCTAATGTGGATACGCCAATGCTGCCTGTGCTGCCGAGTATGGTTAGAGTTTGCATGATTTGCTTTCGTTGATTTAATGCGCGAATTATACGCGAGCTACTCATGCCTATGGCATACCCTTTTATAGTGATTTAAATTTAGATTAGTACGGCGTTGCCAACTCCCTTATGTACTAGTTGTACACGGCGGTCGTTGTCGCCTTGTCCTAATCTAAATTTAAACCACTATATACCCAAATCAAAGATTTGGACAAAAGGGCAAAAAGCAGCCTGCACTTTTTGTTTACGATTAAGTGCAGGCTGCTTTTGTATGTGTGATTAAATCGCCACTTGATTCAAACGGCTGTGCGTTTCATCGGCGTGTTTTTGTTCGTTAAACGGACCAACTTGCACCACATAGCTATCACCGCGTTTGAGCATAATCGCACGTTGCGTGGCTTTGGCATCGTTCAAACGTTGGGTTGCGACACGCACAAAGGCTTGGGCATCGGCTTCGCGCTCAAAGGTTTTCACGCTCACATAAATATTGCCTGTGGCTGGTTTTTGGGCGACTTGCGTTTTGGGTTTATCCAAACTGTCGCCTGCTTTTAAGGCTTCCACGCGCACATTGGCTGTGCCTGCATTCAAAAAGCCCAGTTTGTTGGCGGCTTCGCGCGACACGTCTAACACGCGGCTACTGTGAAATGGCCCGCGGTCGTTGATGCGAACCACCACGCTGCGTCCATTAGACAAATTGGTTACACGCGCATAGCTTGAAATCGGCAAAGTTGGGTGCGCGGCGGTGAGTTTGTGCATATCAAAACGCTCGCCGCTAGATGTTCGTTTGCCCTGAAAGCCTGGCCCGTACCACGATGCACGTCCCGTTTGGCTAAAATCTTGTACATTTTTTTGGGGATAATACCGCTTGCCTGCTACTTTGTAGCTTAAATTGGCAGTTGGGTGCAATTTTTCGGCTCGCACCACGCGGTCGCTGTTGTCGGCATACGCGGCTTGATTCAATGCCAATGCGGTTGCCAAAGTCGCCAAAAAAATAGGTTGAATTTTAGTCAAAATAAAGTCCAGTCTTGAGTTGAAGATGAAGTTTGGGGCAGGGCGATTAAATTCCGCCTGCATACCCCTGTTGTCGCCACGCTTCAAAAACGGTAATGGCAACGGTGTTAGACAAGTTCATGCTGCGGTTGTCGGGCATCATGGGGAAGCGAATTTTCTGTTCGCTGGGTAAACTTGCCAAAATGTCGGTGGGTAAACCGCGTGTTTCGGGCCCAAACAAAAACACATCGCCTGCTTGAAATGCCACTTGGTCAGGGCGTGTGCTGCCTTTGGTGGTGAGGGCGAAAATGCGTTTGCCTTGCAGGGCTGCCCAGCAATCTTGCCACGATTCATGCACGGTTAATTGCGAAAATTCGTGGTAATCCAAGCCAGCGCGTTTCATTTTGCTGCTGTCCAGCGGAAAGCCGAGCGGTTTGACCAAGTGCAAATCGCAGCCTGTGTTGGCGCAAAGACGAATAATATTGCCTGTGTTGGGCGGAATTTCGGGTTGGTATAAAACGACTGTAAACATGATAATAATTGCTGTTTGCTTTGTGCTTGATTTGTTTGGATTTTATAAGCAGCCTGCACCAAAAAGGCAGCACTATGCCCCACTTGTTGGCGCACGTCAAACCTTTTTGCACTAATTACACGCGACTACCCACGCATAAACGGCTGTCGCGCCCGATTGGTGCAGGCTGCTTGCTAATTCGGAAATCGTGGATTTTGTGGTGCAAATATCGTCCACTATCAAAATTTTACGATTTTTAACGGATTCGGTTGGCAAGAAAATGCCTTGAATATTTTGCTGACGTTCGGCGCGATTGAGTGTACTTTGTGCGACTTTGTGGCGGCGAATCACATTTTTGCTCGGTAAAACGGGGATTGTGTAGCGTTGTGTAATCCAGTTTGCCAATTCATCGCATTGATTAAAACCACGAAGCAGCCTGCGTTGGCGCGAAATCGGCATTGCTAAAACGCAATCGGCATCGCATTCGGGCAACCACGCGGGCGGATTGTGTTGCATAAGCCAAGTAAAAACCGAATGGTATGCTGTTTGGCGCAAATGTTTCCAGCGATGCAACAATTCAGGCAGGGGCGACACATAATCCGCACTTGCCCAAAAATGGAGATAGGCTGGTGGCTGTTGTTGGCAAGCGGCGCAGGGCAAACCGTGCAGGCTGCTTTGTGGACAGGTTGGGCAGTAGTTTTGTGTTCGCAATACGCCGCGCAAATCTTGTTGGCAAGCAGGGCAAATGCAGGCTGCTTGCGTGTATTCGTGGCATAATAAACAGCGTTTGGATAGACGAAAGATAGACATGACTTCCCTTTGCTTATTGCACGGCTGGGCGACTAATTCGCAGATTTTCAACCCATTGCGCCCCCATTTGCCTGCCGATTGGACGATTCACGCGCCCGATTTGGCTGGGCATGGACGTTCCACCACGCCTTTGTCGTTGGACATTGCCACGCTGGCGCACAACATCGCAAGCAGCCTGCAACCGAATACGCATTTGTTTGGCTGGTCGCTCGGTGGCGTGGTCGTGCAATACATCGCCGCGCATTATCCGCACAAAATCGCCAGTTTAACTTTGTGCGCCACGTTTGCCAAATTTGCCGCCAGCGAAGACTATCCCATTGGCATTCAACACAATTTGCTGCACCGAATGCTGCACTTGTTTGAAGATGATTACCCCAAACACCTGCAACAATTTTTGGAACTACAATTGCTGCACACACCAGAGCGCAACGAACTCATTGCCGAGCTGCTGCCCGATATGTTGCGCGATGGCACGCCACAAGGCATGGCAAGCGCGTTGCAAGCGATAGAAGCGGCAGATATGCGCCCATTGTTATCACAAATTACCTGTCCTACGCTGTTGATTTTTGGCGATAAAGACGCGCTCACACCGCCGCGAATGGGCGAATTTTTGGCGCAACACTTGCCACACGCGCAACTGGTCTGTATCAAACAAGCCGCGCACGCACCGTTTATTAGCCACGCAGCGGAAGTCGCGCAATGGTTGCAACGGCATATTGTGGCGGTAGAGCGGTTAATATAAAAGCAGCCTGCACTTTAAATCAACCAAAAGTGCAGGCTGCTTTTGTGTGTTTAGCAACAAATCCCAATCAATCCGATATGTTTGAATGCTGCTTGCTTTCCAATTCTTTGTATTTTGCGCCTACCAGTTCACTCAAATCTTGCCAAAAAGCACGCGCATCACTGTGTTCGTGAAACACCATCCCGATTATTCAGGTAAAACCTATCTGTGAGCAGAGTTAATTCATTCAAATGCTCAACAGATTGACTTGTATGCACTAACCATTTAATTAAATTTTGAAAAAGGTGTAAATGTTGTATTTGTTGTTTGCGCAATGCGGTTACTTCTTCCAACAGCTTTTTGTATTCCACAACAAAATTATCTAAACTGGTTTGTTCATTCATTGCTATCTCCATTAACCAAAAGTGCAGGCTGCTTTTCCCATATTCTCAACTTTTTGCGCCATATTCGCACAAATCATAAATCAAACATTTGCCACATTGCGGCTTTTGCGCTTTGCAAGTGTAGCGACCGTGCAAAATCAACCAATGATGCGCGTCCAACAAAAATTCCTTGGGGATAACTTTCATCAGTTTGTCTTCCACTTCGCGCACGTTTTTGCCTGTGGCCAGTTTGGTGCGATTGGCAACGCGAAAAATATGCGTGTCTACCGCCATAGCCAGTTGCCTAAACGCGGTATTGAGCACCACATTCGCGGTTTTGCGCCCAACCCCTGGCAAGGCTTCCAATTCTTCGCGCGTTTGTGGCACTTCGCCGCCGTGTTTTGCCAACAAAATTTGACACGTTTCCACAATGTGCTTGGATTTGGTGCGATACAAGCCAATGGTTTTGGTGTATTCCATAATGCCGTCCAAGCCTAAATCCAGCATGGCTTGCGGCGTGTTGGCAACGGGGAATAACTTGGCGGTGGCTTTGTTCACGCCCACATCGGTGGCTTGTGCCGACAGCAGCACCGCAATCAGCAATTCAAAAGGGTTGCTAAAATTCAGCTCGGTGGTTGGTTTGGGATTGGCTTCGCGCCAACGCTGGAACATTTCTTTGCGGATAGTTTGGTTCATGATGGGAAGTGGGTTTGGGTGTAGTAATAGCCGTTGATGTGGGTGCAATACAAATGATAACGGCGATAAGCGTTAAACAAAACAGCATCGGGCAATTGCGGATTGCGCCAAAAATGACTCAACGGTTGATGACTGGTTATGCTCGGAATGTCATACGCAGCGCGTCCCAAAACCTTAACAGGCAAACCGTGTACCAATGCCGACAAGCCGCTGGTGCTGTTAATCGTTACCACGCCACGCGCTTTGCGTAACAAAACAGGCAACGGAATATCGTGTACATACACAATCCGCCCTGCCACATTGGGGTGCTGTGCGATAAATTGGCGTATGGTTTTGGCGTAGTCAATAAAGCCCCTGTCCATGGGGTGATGCTTCACAATCAGGTGGCAATCGGCAGGCGCATTGACCGCAAACGATGCCAAAACGTGTAACAAAGCATCGCGTACGCTGGTGTATTGGCTGTGTGTTTTGATTTGGCTATCGGTTGCCACTTGCAACGGAAACACAAAAAACGGTTGCAGGCTGCTTTGTTGGATTTGTTGGGCGATTTTGGCTTCGCGCCAAGCAAACCACAGTTTGCGCCAGCCAGAACGTAGCCACGCTGCGGTGTAATACGCCAGCGATGTCGCACGATGATGTTGATAAAACGGATAGCGTTTTTGTCGCCATTTCATCGCTGCGTAATACTGCATGGCGCACGATGCGGCATGGCGAAATTTGGGCTGCATTTTTTGATACACCATATCTTGCAGTGTTAGATTTGCCGCTTGTGAAACAAAAAACGCCCCCACGCGCGGCAGTTGTGAATACGCATTAACACCGTGTTCTTCCAACACAATCCAATCGGGGCGGAAATAGCCTTCTTCAAACGCCCAAAACGATACGTTATTTTTGGCACAAATAGATTTGGCGATACGATGATACGCGCGCGTGTCGCCAAAACACGCCACCGCATCAATGCCGTGCTGCGCCACAAACGCGGTTAAGTAGTCGCCAAAATCGTCCAGCGATTGCGTATAGGTAAACGTGTTGTCGCGAGCGTTGGGATAAAACCACTCATCGCCGCCATTGAAATTGATTTTATAAACCGTACAACCTTGTTGATTGAGCCAATCGCTTAATTGCACAAAAAAGCGACCAATAGGGCCTTGCAAAAGCAAAATACGCCGATTGGTTGCGAGCTTGTGAATGGTTTTGATGGGGCGATACGGAGTCATACAAATGGTTGTGGTGTGTGCAGGCTGCTTTTTTACGCTACTTTTTTATCTTGCAGCCATTGCCAATCAAAAAAATACCCTGGGTCGGTTTTGCGTTGTGGCGCGATGTGTTCGTGTCCTGCGATGCTGTTGATAGGATACTGCGCCTTAATCGCTTGCAACAAGGGCAGTAAAGCATCGTATTGCGCTGGTGTAAACGGCTCAAAATCGCAGCCTTCCAGTTCAATGCCAATGGAAAACGCATTGCACTTTTCGCGTCCTTGCCATTGCGACACGCCAGCGTGGTATGCCATGTCATCGCACGATACAAATTGCACCACTTCGCCCAATCGCGTTACAAAAAAATGACTGGACACTTGCAAATGTTGAATGTGAGCAAAAAATGGGTGTTCGCTGGCATCAATTTGGTTGGTAAACAATTTTTGCACTGCACCTGTGCCGTATTCAAACGGTGGCAACGAAATATTATGCAGCACAATCAGGCTTATCGTTTCGTTGTCGGGGCGTGGGCAGCAGTTGGGCGATTGCAGTTGCGTGGCGTGTTGCCAGCGTCCGTTGTGCCAGTCTGATGATGGGGTCATAGGGCGTGCTTTCTTAAATTAAAGTGCAGGCTGTTTTTTATTGTAAACCCAACGCCAACAAAGCCAACAACGTAGGCAAGCCTTGAATTAGCGCGGCTTTGCGTTTATCGGGCGAAGTCAGCCACAAATACGTGCCTGCCCACAACATCATGCCCAAACCGCCGCACGCCAAGCCCAAAGCCAAGCCTTCGCCGCGTGCAGAAGTCGCGCACCAGCAGCCGAGTAAACCCAGCAGCGTCATCACGCTCAAACCCAAATTGTAGATGCCCAAATTGTTGAACGCAGGGCGCAACATTGGCTCTACTTCTGGCTGGGTACGAAATACGCGCCGAAATGCGTCCGAGCCAAACGCCACGACTTCCAAATAAAAAATATAGCCGTGAATGGCGACAGCAAGCAAACCAAATAAAGTCGCTAAAATCAGCATAATCCAATCCTTATATAGTGAAATGAAATAAAAACGGGATAAGGCGACAACGCCCGCCGTGTGCAAATAGCACATAAGGGCGTTGGCAACACCGTACCGTTGCAATTTCATTTCACTATAACAAGTGATTTAATTTGTCGGCTTTGGTGCTTAAATAGCCTGCATTTTCGGGGTTTTCGCCTACTTTTAGCGGTACACGTTCTGCAATCTCAATGCCGCAATCGTGCATGGTTTGTAGTTTTTCAGGATTGTTGGTCAGCAGGCGAATGGCAGACACGCCCAAATGTTCGTAGATGTGTTTGGCAATGGAAAAATCACGCGCATCAACAGGCAAATGCAATGCCAAATTGGCTTCTACCGTGTCCATGCCCTTGTCTTGCAAGGCATAGGCGCGGATTTTGTTAATCAGACCAATGCCGCGACCTTCTTGGCGCAAATACACAATCACGCCACGCCCTTCGGCTTGAACGGCTTGCATAGCAGCCTGCAACTGTGGGCCACAATCGCATTTTTGCGACAAAAATGCATCGCCTGTTAAGCATTCGGAATGAATGCGCGACAAAACGGGTTTGCCGTTGCCGACATCGCCCAGCACAAGGGCAACGTGTTCTTGCGGTGTGGCAAATTCGTTGGGGGTGCGCGTGTCCACAAAACCGTGCATTTGGAATACGCCAAATTCGGTGGGCAGGCGGCAAGATGTGATGTGTTGGATAGGGTTGTTATTCATATTTATTTTTTGTTTGGGTTGATTTAAGTAATAGCCGTAGGGTGGGTGCAAGCACCTATTTAAGCAGCCTGCACTTTGCGTTTGCCTTGTCGCCAGTTATCCCAAACCAGCAACGCCGCGCCCACGCACACAAAGCAATCGGCAATATTGAACACGGGATACGACCAGTTTTGCCAATAAAACAGCAAAAAATCCACCACTTTGCCGTGTACAAAACGGTCAATTACATTGCCAAACGCGCCACCAATAATCATGGCGGCGGCAAAATTGCCCCAACGGCTCATTTCGCTTTTGCGGATTTCGTGCGCCAAAAACGCGCTAATCACAAACGCCAGCAGCATAAACAAATATTTTTGCCAGCCACCTGCGTTTGCCAAAAAACTAAACGCCGCGCCGGGGTTGTACACCAAAGTTAAATCAAATAAATTAGGAATGATGTTGAGTCGCTCGGCAAATCCAAATCGCGCCAAAATCGCGTATTTGCTGATTTGATCTAACACAAGGGCAACGATACTGGTGGTGATGTAAGGCAGATATTTCATAAAAGTGCAGGCTGCTTTTGTTGTAAAAAGAGTTGGCATTGTACTATAAGAACCTGCGTTCACAATCTTAATAGCGATTTTTTATTGTCTAATCACACGCCTACTGCGTTGGATTTCTACGCCAATAGTAACGCTATTGGCGTAGAAATCCGCCTTGTATTCGTATGATTATTCAATAAAAACTCATCTATCAATCTTATGAACACAGGTTCTTAAACACAGATTATTCTTGCCAAATTGCGTAAAGTTCCGCATAATGCTGCGCTTTATCAATGAAGTGCAGGCAAAACCCCTGCGCCCGCTTTTTAAGGAAACTCAAATGAAACAAGATATTCATCCAGATTATCACGAAGTAAACGTAACTTGCTCTTGCGGTAATAAATTTGTAACCCAGTCTGTTATAGCAAAAGAAAATTTCAACATTGAGGTTTGCTCTGAATGCCACCCATTCTACACAGGCAAACAAAAAATCGTGGACACCGCAGGTCGCGTGGACAAATTCAATCAAAAATTCGGTAATATGTTCAAACGCTCTGTTTAATTTTTGCCAACAAAATCCGCTCTTGCCAAACAACAAGGGCGGATTTTTTGTGCAGGCTGCTTTTTGTATGATTGGGCAACACCATGTTTTTATGGCTCAAACTATTTCACATTTTCTTTATTGTTGCGTGGTTTGCAGGGCTGTTTTACTTGCCGCGCATTTTCGTCAATCTTGCCATGGCAGACAACGATGCCGAATACGCACGTTTGTTGCTCATGGCGCAAAAACTGTATCGCTTTATGTTGCCGTGGTGCGTGGGTGCGTTGATTTGTGGCATTGCCATGCCTTTGGCACAAATCGGCTTTGCAGGCTGGGTACACGGCAAAATCTGCATCGGCTTGCTGCTGCTTGCCTACCACATTTTTTGCGGACGCTTGTTGCGCGATTTTGAACAGCAACGCAATCGCCATTCGCACAAATGGTATCGCGTGTTCAACGAACTGCCTGTGTTTTGCCTGCTCGCCGCCATTTATTTGGCATTGTTTAAACCGTTTTAATCACAAAAATCATGAGTACTTTGGAAATTGAACGCCGTTTTTTGTTGCGCGATGACTCGTGGCGCGAACACGCCAGCGCACCGCAAGTGTTGCAGCAAGGCTATATCAGCGTAGAAAAAGAATGCACCATTCGCGTGCGCGTGGCTGGTAATCGCGCTTGGCTCACGCTAAAAGGCTATATTTCGGACGTGAGCCGCCACGAATTTGAATATGAAATTCCGCTCGCCGATGCTCTAACCATGCTGGCAACGGTGTGTCCGTTTAAAATTGAAAAGCATCGCTATCTATATAGTGGAACACGAAGGTTTTGTGTTTGAAGTTGATGAATTTTTTGGCGACAACGCGCCACTGATTGTAGCGGAACTGGAATTGCCAAGCGAAGACACCGCGTATGCTCAACCCGATTGGCTGGGCGAAGAAATCACGTCAGATGGGCGTTTTACCAATGCGTATTTGAGTAAGCACCCGTTTGGGTCGTGGTCGTGAAAAAGCAGCCTGCATATTTTGTTTACCGAATATGCAGGCTGCTTTTTATTATTGCGATTGAATTGTCGCCCGAAACACCCAATCCACATCACTCTCTATCAATCCCTGCGGAAACAAATAATCGCCACGAAACACCGCCACATCGACATATTGCCAACGCGGCTCAAAGCGCACGTTTTGCCGCGCCACCGCTTCGGTAATCAACAAAGTGCAGTAAAACGGCTGCTCGCCACGCGCGGTGAGCACAAATTTTTTGCCGATTTGTTGTCGCGCATATTGGGCGGTTTGAGCACGTTGGGCTGGCGACAGAAATCGGGGTCGCGCCACCGCCACGGCATCTGCCATTTTGGGCGATAGAAATTCGTGCAGCGGTGTCAGCAATACTTGGTCGGGCAAGTCGGCGTTGTCGTCTGTGGTGGCGTGGGCAATTTGCACGGTCGGCTGCGTTTGCACCACAATGCCAACGTGTGAAAAATCGCTGTGGCTCAATCGCTTAATCAACAAACTATCGGCGTGATGTCCGCTGCGAAAAATCCAATCGCCCACTTGAAGCTGGTGTGGATTGGGTAGGGCGACTTGCGGTAAGGTGTTGTGCCCAAATCGCACGTAGCCATAGCAAAAGCAGCCTGCAATCAAAATAATGATGCAGGCTGCTTGGATTAGGCGTTTATAGATTGATTTTCCAGTTGCCATCTACTTCAATCAAGCGCACGCGGTCTTGGCGCGTTTTGTCGTTTTTGAATTTGATTTGCACGTTTACGGTGGCGCGTTTGCTGTCGTTAGGCGACACTTGTGCAGGCTCGGTCGTGATTTCGGCAACGCCGTTTTGTTTTTCGGCATAGTCTTTTTGTTCGGCAACGCCTGCTTTGATTTTGCCACTAATCACTTCTTCTACCCCTGGTTTTTTGTCTTCTTCGGGAATGTGAATCATGGCAACCACAGCATCGGCATCGCCTTGATAGCTTTTCTCTACAAAGGTTTTGGCTGCCGATTCGGGCGAGCTGCCACCACCGCCGCCACAAGCTGCCAACACGCCGCTAACCACGGCAACCGCCAACCATTTGAACATTTTGTGCATCGTGATTCCTTTTGTTAAGAGTAAAAAAGAGCCTGCACTTTACAAGACTTAACGTAGCTTGTCAAAAATGCAGGCTGCTTTTGAATGCAATATAGCAAAGCAGCCTGCACTTTTTTGGTATAAAATTACACGCATTGTGCAGGCTGCTTTTGGGGCTTAAAAAGCAGCCTGCACCTATATTTATATTTATGATAAATCAAACACAAGGAAAACCAATCATGCCAGATTATCGCTCCAAAACTTCCACACACGGTCGCAATATGGCTGGCGCGCGTTCATTATGGCGTGCGACTGGCGTCAAAGATGAAGATTTCGGTAAACCGATTATTGCGATTGCCAACTCGTTTACGCAATTCGTACCAGGACACGTTCATTTGCATAACATCGGGCAACTGGTGGCGCGTGAAATTGAAAAAGCAGGTGCAATTGCCAAAGAATTCAACACGATTGCGGTTGATGACGGCATTGCTATGGGACACGGCGGTATGTTGTACAGCTTGCCAAGCCGCGATTTAATCGCCGACAGTGTGGAATACATGGTAAACGCGCATTGTGCGGACGCGCTGGTTTGTATTTCTAACTGCGACAAAATCACACCGGGAATGCTCATGGCGGCTATGCGTTTGAATATCCCAACGATTTTCGTATCGGGCGGCCCAATGGAGGCAGGTAAAGTGATTGGCGCAATCCATATTTCAGACAGCCGTAAATTGGATTTGGTGGACGCGATGGTGGACGCGGCCGATGACAACGTTTCCGACCAAGCGATTGACGAAATTGAAAAAAATGCTTGCCCGACTTGCGGTTCGTGTTCGGGTATGTTTACCGCGAACTCAATGAACTGTTTGACGGAAGCGTTGGGTTTGTCGTTGCCAGGTAATGGCTCGTTGTTGGCGACACACGCTGGGCGCAAAGAATTATTCTTGGAAGCAGGTCGCCTGATTGTGAGCATCACGAAACGCTATTACGAACAAAACGATGAAACCGTTTTGCCGCGCACGATTGCCAATAAAAAAGCCTTTGAAAATGCGATGACTATGGACATCGCCATGGGCGGCAGCACCAACACGATTTTACATTTGTTGGCGGTGGCGAATGAAGCTGGCGTGGATTTCAAAATGGCAGACATTGACCGTTTGAGCCGCAGCGTGCCTTGCCTGTGCAAAACCGCGCCCAACAACCACGACTATTACATGGAAGACGTACACCGCGCTGGCGGCATCATCGGTATTTTGAAAGAATTGGAAAAAGCAGGCAAATTACATACCGATGTGCATACAATTCATTCAGGCAGCCTGAAAGAAGCGATTACAAAATGGGACATTACTAATCCTGAAAACACGGTGGCGATTGAACGCTACAAAGCCGCCCCAGGGGGCGTTCGCACAACGGAAGCATTCTCACAAAATCGCCAATGGAAAACGCTGGATTTAGACCGCGCCAATGGCTGTATCCGCGACGTGGAACACGCTTATTCACAAGACGGCGGTTTGGCGGTGTTGTTTGGCAATATTGCGGAACGCGGTTGCGTGGTAAAAACAGCTGGCGTTGATGAAAGCATTTGGCAATTTTCGGGACGCGCTCGCGTGTTTGAAAGCCAAGAAGACGCGGTTGAAGGCATTTTGGCGAACACAATTCAAGCTGGCGACATCGTGATTATTCGCTACGAAGGCCCGAAAGGTGGACCGGGTATGCAAGAAATGCTGTACCCAACTTCTTATTTGAAATCAAAAGGCTTGGGTAAAGCCTGCGCCTTGCTGACAGACGGACGTTTTTCTGGCGGCACATCGGGCTTGTCCATCGGACACGCATCGCCAGAAGCAGCAGAAGGCGGCGCGATTGGCTTGGTACACGAAGGCGACACGATTGAAATTGACATTCCAAACCGCCGCATTCAGTTAATGGTTTCCGATGAAGAATTGACAAACCGCCGCGTGGAAATGGAAAGTCGTGGCAGCAAAGCATGGAAACCTGTGGCGCGTGAACGCCAAGTTTCGGCAGCGTTACGCGCTTATGCCGCGATGACGACTTCGGCAGACACAGGCGCAGTGCGCGATGTGAGCCAAGTGGAACGTTGATGTAAAAAGCAGCCTGCACATTGCGTAAACCAAGTGCAGGCTGCTTTTTATGTTGTTATTTCAACACAGTGCGCGTCCAACGAGCCACCCAATCTTTTTGCTTTTGCGCGACTTGCGTGGCAGGCAGCAGAGCAGGGCGGTGCGGCACAGTCGCGTGCTGCATCATCGCATCAGGCTTCGTTCCTTGTACTGCAGGATACACCCACATACTGCGGAACACGCTTTGCTGGGCGACATCGCTTTGCAGATGTTGCACCAATTTTGCTGCCAGTGCAGGCTGCTTGGCATGATTCAATACCGCCGCGCCCTCAATTTGCAGATAGCTGCCACCGTTTAAAAACAAATTGCCCATATTCGGTTGCTGCAATTTGCCCTCGCTATAAAACACTTCGGCGGCAGGGCTGCTGGCATAGCCCACCATAATCGGGCGAGAACCGCCGTTGAGCGTAAATTCCTTGTAATAAGCGTCCGACCAACCTTGCGTGATTTTCACACCGTTGCCACGCATTTTTGTCCACCAAGCAAACGCACCCTCTTCGCCCAAAGCACGAATATTCGCCAGCAAAAATGCCAAACCTGGGGTAGAAGTGGCAGGATTGGGCACGGCAAGCAAATCTTTATACGCAGGTTGCGCCAAATCCGCCAAACTTTTGGGCAATGGCAACTTCTTGTCGGCAAACCATTTTTTATCGTAATTGAGCGTAACAAAGCCATAATCTACCGCCAAAGCAGTCTGCAATTTCACCACCGTGTTGCGCGATGCAGGCTGCTGTTTTGCCAAAATACCAGCCGCTTGCGCCTTGCTCACCGTGTTGTTGTCCAAGCCAAACACCGCATCGGCAACGCCACCTTCGTTGCGCGTCAAAATCAAACGATTGAGCATTTCGTTGCCATCGCCCATTTTCAAAATGATGACTTTGGCATCGTTTGCCGATTCAAATTGCGTGATAACTTCCTTGGGCAAATCATACGAATCGTGTACTGCCAAACGCACATCGGTTGCCGCCCAAGCAGCCTGCACACAAACCAAGCAAATCGCACCAGTTGCCCATTTAAACGCCATTTTCATACTATTTCTCCTATACAAACACACAAAAAAACCGATTCCACAGCCAATAGGGCGCGAGAATCGGTATGCGTGTTGCGTTTGCATTTAGTTTCCTACGCCAGTATTAACTGAATCAGGTTCACGGGTATTTCTCAGCCACGCAAGCAGCACCCCGACTAAACAGAAGTGCGAATTCTACACTAATGCGATTGCGTTTATCAAGTCGGTTTTATTTTTATTAAAAACAATGGCATAAATAAAATAATACTTTTTTTGTGTGAATTAGTTTGACAGGCGGTAAATAGGTCTGTATTATTCGCTTATTCGGGTCGTTAGCTCAGTCGGTAGAGCAGCGGACTTTTAATCCGTTGGTCGAGCGTTCGAATCGCTCACGACCCACCAAATAAATCAAAGAGCTAGGTTTTATGCCTAGCTCTTTATTTTTTTGCCGTGTACGTTTTGTGGACGTATTTTGCTGTATTCAAAGCAGCCTGCACGATTGAGTAAGGGGCTGTCCTAGATAACTAGGGGCTAATGACATTTTAGCTATAATTTCAACCAAATCAAAGCACAAGCTAATGACACGGTACTTTCATAATTACGTTTTAATTTATCGTACCGTGTTGCCAGCGCACGAAAATGCTTTAATCGTGCAAAAGCATTTTCTACCAAGTGCCTGATTTTATATAAATACCAATCTGTGTCCACATTAAGATGTTCTCTATTTTTCTTATATGGAATATTGGCTTTACTTTGTTTAGAATGAATTAACCGACGAAAAGTATCACTGTCAAAACCTCTATCAGCACACACGGTTTCATTATCACTTAAGTCCAATTGTGCCAATAAATCAGGCGCAACAACAATCTCATTTACATTACCAGCTGTAATCATAAATTCAATTGGATTACCACAAGCATCAACCGCTAAATGAATTTTAGACGTATGACCTCCGATACTCTTACCGACAGCTTGATGCACAATGGATTTTTTACCCATGCCGTGTTGATGAACACGGATATGGCTACCGTCCATAAAGACCCATTCTATATCGGGTGTATCTGCCAAATGTTTAAATAATTTGGTAAAAATACCGCGTTTAGACCAGTGATTGAAACTTTGGTAAAGGCTGTTTGCTTTACCAAAATAACTAGGTATATCAGCCCATTGGCAGCCTGTACGTAAGCGAAACAGGATACCTTCTACTGTTTTGCGTAAATTTTTCTTGCGATAAATGCCAAGCTGTTTCAAAATAGGTAACAGTCTTGACCATGTTTCATTTGTAAGCGTGTTTCGGGACATGGCAAAGGTTTAGGATGGTTGTGTGGAAACAATATCTTAAATCCTTTGCCTCTTTTTTTGAATTGTCAATAGCCCCTAGGACAGCCCCAATATTTTTGTTTACGATTGCCAGAGTAGCCATTTTTCTTTATATTTTGTCCTTGGCAGCGAGAACAAGTTAGAGTTATTTCTGTTTTCACACACTCAAATATACTCTGTTCTCGCTGCTTTTTTGTTGGCTATTTTTTACAGCACACTTTTCAGGACACCACCCAATAGGTTACTATCCAAATCAATGAGCAATGTGCGGATTTTTTCGTAACTGGGTGTATTATCTCTATCCCATGCAAGATATTGTTTTAATTCATCAATATTATTAGCAAGGAATGCACCTATTTCGCGATTACCTTTCGCACCGCCCAAAATGGCAACGACAATGACTGTGAGTGTTTTGGCTAGATTATAGCATTTGCCTGCTCCACGTCTGGTATCGGGTATGCGAGCGAAATATTCTTCTAGTGAGTGCATGGTGTTGTCTATTTGGCTGTTTAAACTTCGCGCATTATACTTTTAATTTAAAACTTGTCAGGTCTGAGGAATTCCCTCCCTTTTGGGAGGGACGTTAATAGAATAATTCAGAACTTCATTTCTAGTGTTACAGTATAGTTGCGTCCTGGTGCAGCATATCGGTTATATACGCCAACATTACGGTGCTGATTGACTGCATCGCTTGCTGTTTGTCTAACAGATTCCCAAGTTGTATAACGATAGTTAAAGAGATTGTAGACTCCAGCCCTCAATGTTAGGAATTTTTTGATGTTGTAATAGGCCGACACATCTGTTGTTTTCCATGAACGAGTTCTTTTTTTAGCAGCTTGTTGAGCAATGCTGGTTTCTGCAAGTTGCTTGCTACCCAGTAATTCATTATTTGATTTTGCTTGTGAATAGGTTTGCATTAAGTTTACCCCCCATTGTCCATCTGGCTGATCGTATCCGATTCCAATCACATAACGAGATGGTTGAAGTGCATCAAATAGTGGTGACGTGGACAATGCAATATTGTGTTTGACAGAAGCATTTTTCACTTTCACTTTATTGTATGCAACGGTTGTATAAAGACCATCTGGTAGTTTGTCCCATACTCCATTCCAATAAATTTTACCCAATACATTAACACCACCTAACCGAGCATTTTGACCGTTTAGATAACCATAATCTCCACAAATTTTGTTCTTACCAATTTGACAGCCAAATGTGATGAGATCGCGGTAATCATTATTGAAATAACTGGCTTCTAAATGGCCAAAACTACCTTTTAGAGTGATGCCAGCTTCACGGTTACGCGATTGTTCTGGTTTAAGTTCAGTCTTTAATACGCTAGGGTGTCCATAACGCCAACCGTACATTTCCGAGAACGAAGGTAAACGGAAACCTGTTGAAATGCGATAAGATAAATCCAACCAATTTGTTGGTTTGACGACGACACCAACATTCCACGACCATTTTTTGTGTTGCCCTGTATTTGTGCCATTTACTGTTGAATGTGTTTTGCGATAGTCATATCGCACCCCTATACCTAAATCAAGATGTTTGCCTAAGCGCATGTTATCTTGCAAAGCAAAGTAGTGGCTACTTCCTTTGATGACTCTGCCAGAGCAATCTGAATAGTTTTCAGAGTTACCTCTGTAATTACATTGATCACTTCGGCTAACAATAGTTTTACCTGATGTTAAATAATAGGGGAAATCTTTCCGCCCATTGCGTTTGTTGGAAATGAGTATATCTGCCTTACTTAATGGTCGAGGTAGATCGGGGTTAAACTTCTCCTTTGGATCAATCAGCAAGGCTTGCAAGTAGTAATAGTCATCATGTTGCAAGTCCGATTTGAAGTGATCATAACCAATATTGCCGTTAATTTTGTGTTTACTCCCCGCTAATTCAAATGTTTTTTTAAATGCTGCCTGAAAAACATTGTGTGTTTCAACGTAACTATGGCTGTCAGATTTATAAGCAGATAAAGGTTTATCTGTTGATGGACGACAGTTTTTATCTACATACGGCCATTCTGAGCAATGCACCAGTTGCATATGGCTTTTTAGACGAATATTCTGACGGTCGTAGGAAAGACGAACATAGTCAAACAGTGTATTTTTATCAGGGTTCTCATAAATGTATTCTGGTCCAAAACGAACTTTTGTATGTCTTTCATCATGGAAGACACCTGTTGCATAACGGATACCATAACCGCCATTTGGGTCTAATCCTTCTGTATCGCTCAAAGCGGCTGCAGGATTAGTACCTAAATACCCTGTGCGTTTTCTGAGTATTTTTTTGCTATCTGGCACGAGATAGGAGGGAATACTCATATCGCGCATATCAAATTTCTGTTCGGTATGTTCAACAGTGGCGCCTATATAGTGGCGATTATTAAAGTGATAGCCTGGGCGAAATAGCCACGAGTGACTACCATAATTTAATGGATCAGCAAGGAAACGATTAGGGCCTGTGTAGTCTTGGACCGATACAGTTTCACGTACAATTTCTTCTTTTACAGGTGGTTTGGGATTCATCTTACATACGTCATAACCGCCTACACATTCGTCTGCCATAACAAAATAGCCATTACTATTTTCAGTAGTTGCTTGATAGCGGCTGTAACTTTGTACACCTCTAGCTGCATCTTTATGTCCTTTGATTTCATGACCTTGTCTGTCTGTAAAAATCAATAATCCTTCCAAGCCATTGTCGCTTCGTCCAGCAAAGGCAATGGAATGGGTCAATGAACTATTCTTGCTTGCATAGGCATTTTTAGTCTGCAAGCCCCATGATTTACCTTCGGGAATGATGTCTGCCGCCTGTTTAGTTTGAAACGCGACTGACCCTGCTAGCGCACCACTGCCGTATTCGCTGGAATTGGATCCCTTACTGATTTCAATTGATTTGACGTTTTCATATTCAATTTCGTTAATTGCACCGCTGCCTGCAAATTTATTAGTTGACATAGGAGCTTGCACAATATAGGACTGCGCTTGTGGTAACCCGTCTACAACAAGTGCAACACGATTTCTATCCATTCCACGTACAGAATAGCCTGAACTTGCACCACGCCCTTGCTCAACAACAGTAATACCAGGGTCGTAACGAGTTAGGTCACGTATACCCAATACTTGTTCCTTACTGATACTTTCTGCTGTTTTGACCAGTTTACCCAAGCCAGTTACTTCATTTTCTCTACGATGTTTTTGTTTTTTGGTGGTAACCTTAATATTTTCCAAATTCTGACTTAATGTTTCTGTTGATTGAGTTGTGGTCTCTGCTTGCACAGCTGTGCTTAAAAGTGACAGACAGATAATATTTAAACGAAATACTGTTTTTTGATTCATTATTAAATTTTCCTTAATTTTTCAGGCAGCATGCATCGCTGCCTGAAAATATTTTATTTGGCTAATTTTCCCAATAATCTTTTTATCAAACTTGATTATTTGACAAGTTGTTGGCGTTTAGCACCAAACACAGCAGATACCGCGCCCGATTCACCTGTTAATGAATTGCCATGGAACGAGCCTCCCAACTCACTAGCGTTGTTACCATAAAATCCGCCATTAACAGGCGCATGAATTTTTGTATTTTGGGAATTCAGTTGGTTTTTGGGATCAAGAGTAAAACCTTGGTCAGCGGTTTTTGCCATTCCAGAAAAGCCATTTCCTTTAATAGTTGCATCAATCGTAAATACGGGCTGCATACGATCTTTTGCTTTCAGTTCACCCGTCAAGGTTTTTTTGCCAAAATTGACTTTGAATTCAGCCTGATTATTTACCATATTTGTATCAGTAGTCCAACTTGTACCGTTCACAATATGACCGAACCAGCTACCGCGATATAGTGCTTCTTTGTCTTCAACGGGTATGTCAGATAATGGCGTACGTTCACCCGAAAGGAACATACTGTTTTCTTCTGTTTTTCCAAATGTACCAAATTTGATGTATTCTAAATTATCACAACAAACAGTGGCTTTAAATCCATTTTTTTCAACGTGATTACCATCTAGAGGTATTTCAATACCATCAACAATGAGCTTTTTGATATTGCCAAAATTAACCAGTTTGGATTGGATAAAATTTGAGCCTTTTTTATCAATTTTGTAAGAATCTAAAATAGCTTGTACGTTGGTATTTGTTGTGCCATCTTTTTGTTTTGCACCAAATACCGCAAAGACTTTTTTATCGTTTGACAAGAATTTACCAGCCAACTCTTCTCCAGAGTCGCCATAAAATCCTCCTTCCATGCTATCAGAATCAGCAGTAAAGGGGTGACCTGATGCAGACTTGTCTGTTGCGATAGCCTTACCGCGGAAACGATTGCCATGCAACGTTGCACTTAAATCATAACGTTTAGTTTGTGGAATGTTTGCTGTATTATCGTTAATCCTATTGTTGCGGTATAGTTGCCCTTTCATTGTTTTATTGGCAAAATCGACTGTAAATTCGCTGGTTAACCCAAAATCAGTTTGCCCTTTTTTCGCCTCATTTTGGTTATATAGCACTCCCTCTTCGTTGTAGGACAATGCGCTATATCGATTGGCTGCATATCCCGAGCCCGTGCCGATGGTATCAAATCGCTGTCCATTTTTTGCATCGGTCATATAAGCCCATGTACCTTTGTATTTAACCGTTCCAGTAGCTGGCAACGATTGCGATGGGTTGATACCTTTGTAAAAAACATAGCCAAAAGGTCCATTTTTATAGATGTTTTTAGAGAAATCTATTTCACTGACAGCGTTTTTCAAAAAATAGCCTAAACGTACATATTTAAAATCAGTATAGCCTGTAGTACGACTTTTGCCATCTGAAAAATCAAAAGAGTGTATCTCTTCTCCATTTTTCTTTTGCACCTCTTCTCTTTGTTTAAAATTATCCAGTTCTGTCTCACCATTTAGTTTGATAATGTCTTCTGCTAATAATGGTACATGCTCTTCTTTGTTGCTTGGGTGATTGTTACGGCGTTTTATTTGCATGGCAAAACCCAATTCTGGCTCTTGCATGGCATTTAAGTCTTCCGTTTTACGTTTCTTCGTTGCTTCGTCTTGATATTTGGGTTCAGGTTTAGGTTGATTAGGTTGTGGCTTGGCTGATTCAACCATATCTAAATTGAAACTGCCACCTCCACCGCAAGCAGACAACAATAATGCTGGCGTAAAAATACATATACCTTTTTTTACAAAATTCCTCATTTCAACTCTCCATATTTGAAAATAAATAAAAATGATTTTTATTATTTTATTAATTATTGTATTTTTATGCAAATTAATTTTCTTGCAAGTAACTAGGTCGTGTGGACATTTCATTCAAAAAAGGACTGTCCTAGATAACTAGGGGCTATTGACAATTCAAAAAAAGAGGCAAAGGATATAAGATATTGTTTCCACACAACCATCCTAAACCTTTGCCATGTCCCGAAACACGCTTACAAATGAAACATGGTCAAGACTGTTACCTATTTTGAAACAGCTTGGCATTTATCGCAAGAAAAATTTACGCAAAACAGTAGAAGGTATCCTGTTTCGCTTACGTACAGGCTGCCAATGGGCTGATATACCTAGTTATTTTGGTAAAGCAAACAGCCTTTACCAAAGTTTCAATCACTGGTCTAAACGCGGTATTTTTACCAAATTATTTAAACATTTGGCAGATACACCCGATATAGAATGGGTCTTTATGGACGGTAGCCATATCCGTGTTCATCAACACGGCATGGGTAAAAAATCCATTGTGCATCAAGCTGTCGGTAAGAGTATCGGAGGTCATACGTCTAAAATTCATTTAGCGGTTGATGCTTGTGGTAATCCAATTGAATTTATGATTACAGCTGGTAATGTAAATGAGATTGTTGTTGCGCCTGATTTATTGGCACAATTGGACTTAAGTGATAATGAAACCGTGTGTGCTGATAGAGGTTTTGACAGTGATACTTTTCGTCGGTTAATTCATTCTAAGAACCTGTATTCACAAACAACTATTTGATAAATTTTAATATTTGTGAAATATACCCTAGTTTAACAAAATTTTCAGCAGATAAATTCGTCTGCTCAAAATCTTTTGCTAAACGTCGAGACCAACCTAACCATGCAAACGTTCGTTCTACAATCCAACGTTTGGGCAGAATATGCCAAGAAATATCTTGAATTCTCTTTGAAATCTCAACAGTTAAACCCAATTGCTCTGATACTTCACGCTCAAATGTATTCCGATAACCTGCGTCTGCACAGAAACCTTTTAAACTCGGATAGGTCTCAAACGCTTTTTTTGCTACAAAAATACCTGCTTTGCTTGTTTTTGATGGATTAAACGTTTTTTTGAACCAATGCCAAAAGAATTCTATCCCATAAGCCTGATTGATTGGCTCTGCGATAGAAACTCCATACGGTTGAATAAGGTGGAAAATCATTGGGCAGCATACGCCACTGGCAACCTGTTTTGGTCATGTACAAAACGGCATTCACTAATTGACGTTTATCCCATTTGTAGTGGCGTAGCTGGTTAAAATATGGCTCAATCGCTTGCCATTGGGCATCTGTTAAGTCTGTTGGGTAGGATTTTCTAGTCATAAAGATATTTTATCATTTTTGTGAATACAGGTTCTTAGATTAGGGCAAGGCGACAACGACCGCCGTGTACACCTAGTATATAAGGGAGTCGGCAACGCTGTACTAATCTAAATTTAATTCACTATAAAAGCAGCCTGCACAAAAATCGCGCTCAAACGGCTTTGAGCTATAATCGCATCTTTATTTATTGCTATGGCGATTGCTTATGCTCACCTACACTTCTCGCCCCAAACGCCCCGAACCGACACACGAATATCCGTGGCTGCTGTTGCTGCTGGCTTTTTGCTGGCTGTGGCCAGGCGTGTTCTCGCACGATTTGTGGACACCCAGCGAACCGAACATGATGTTGGCGATTGACGATGCGGCACAGCGCGGTGCGTGGTTGCCCACGGTGTTTGGCGCGGCGTATTTTGATGTGTCGCCGTTGTATGTGCAAACTGCGGCGTGGTTCAAAATGTTGCTTTCGCCTTGGGCTGCCGATGCGTTTTCGGCGGCGCGATTTGCCAGCGTGTTGTTTACCAGCTTGGGCTTGCTCGGCTCGGGCATGGCTGGCTACCGTTTTTTGGGGCGACATCACGGGCGCAGCGTGGTGTTGATTTTAATCGGCTCGGTTGGCATTTTGCCGATTGCTCATTTTTTGGGCGCGTATTCGCCTGTGTTTGCAGGCGTGGGATTGGCGATGTGGGGCTTTTCTATCGCGCAACGTCAGGTGATGTTTTCGGCAATTTTGGTCGCGCTTGGCACAATGCTGTTGGCACAATCGTTGGGATTGTTGGCGGCGTTGGCAATGCTGTTGGTGGCGAGTTTGTTGCCGTTTAGTCCGCATTGGCGCAATCAACGCTATACGGTTGCTTTGGTGGCGATGTGGGCGATTAGCTTGCCCTTGCTTGCGGTGTACCCGATTGCGTTGGCGATTGTTGAACCTGCGGCGTTTGCGGTTTATTGGCAACAACATATTTTTGGCTCGTTTGGTGGCATCAACCAAGTGCAGGCTGCTTTTTCGCTGCATTATTATCTGCAACATTTGCTGTGGTTTGCCTTTCCTGCTTTGCTTTTGGCGATTTGGACGCGCACACGTCAATCGTTTCGCGCCACACCAGCAGGCGTGTTGATGGCGACTTGGTTGGCGGTATTTGGCGGATTTTTGTTGCTCAATCCCGAACAGCATCAAGATTTATTGGTGTTGCTGTTGCCGCCATTGGCACTATCTGGCGCGGCGCAACTGGACAACCTACGCCGCGGTATGGCAGTGTTTCTGAATTGGTTTGGCATTGCGCTATTTGGCTGCGCTGCTGTGTTTTTGTGGATTGGCTTTGTGGCGATGAATTACGGTTTTCCAGCCAAACTTGCCGAACGCGCTGCTTATTTTAGTCCGTATTACACGCGCGATTTAGACATCATGCCGATTTTGGTTGCGCTCTTGTTCACGCCCATGTGGCTGATTGCGATAACGCGCAAACGCATACGCGGACGACAAGCCGTAACCAACTGGGCGGCAGGCACAACGCTGGTTTGGGCTTTGTTGATGACGCTGTTTTTGCCGTGGATAGACGCAGCCAAATCGCATCGCCCCGTTATCCAGCAGTTAATCCAAGCTGTACCCGATGTGGCACACGCCAACTGCTTGTATATTGACCCACGCGACAAAACCGCTCGTTTGGCGTGGCAACAATACGGCACAGGCGCGTACACAATCCAAAACGCATCGTGTCGTTACACCTTGGCGCAATACAATCCGCGCAACGAAGTCGCCCCAGCAGGCAACATCGTGTGGCAAGGCAAACGACCACGCAGCAAAACGGAGTTGTTTGTGTTGATTCACAATGGTGGGGAGTGAGCAATCAACAATCAAAGCAGCCTGCACTTTTGGTCTATATCAAAACGCAGACTGCTTTATCATTTCTTTGCGCTTTTTCGGCTATTAGTCCTATTCAATCCGCTATATAATCCACGCTCATTGTGTAATCCGAAAGCGATATTATGAACAAACTAATCGCCATACTAGGCGCAAGCCTAATCAGCGTGCAACTGGCACACGCTGCCGTGAACCCAGACGATTTATTGCCAGCCGAACAAGCCTTTGCCCCCACTGTGCAGGTGTCCGACCAAGGCGTGCAAGTGCAGTTTAAAATTGCCGATGGTTATTACTTGTATCAAAGCAAAATCACAGCGCAAACCGAACCCGAAAACTTGCTCGGTGCGCCCCAATTAAGCGCAGGCAAAGAAAAAGAAGACGAATTTTTTGGCAAACAAACGGTGTATTACCACAACGCCGATGTGCGCTGGAACTACGCGCAAACCGTGTCGCAGCCCTATAAAATCCACTTGCGCTATCAAGGTTGCGCCGATGTGGGTATTTGCTATCCGCCTGTGGACACATCGTTTGACATCAACGGCAATGGCACATACGGCAACGAAATCAATCAAGCCAATGACGCAAAATCGCTGTTTGTAAAAAAGCCAGCGGGGGCAGCACCAACCGCGCCAGTTGCGCCCCCTTCGTCCGCAGTTGCTGATGATTCATTGAGCGGTCAGCTCAAAAGCAGCCTGCACACTTTATCGCGCGACACATTGGGCTGGAATATTCTGGCGTTCTTCATTTTTGGCTTGGGATTGAGTTTTACCGCGTGTATGTATCCGCTGCTGCCAATTGTATCCAGCATTATTGTGGGCGACCAAAGTAACACACCCAACAAAAAACGCGCGTTTATGCTGTCGTTGGTCTATGTGCAGGGCTTGGCTTTGACCTACACCAGCGTGGGCGTGTTGGCTGGCTTAACAGGTGCATTACTAACCGTGTGGCTGCAACAGCCAATTGTGGTGCTGTCTATGTCAGGCGTGATGATTTTGTTGGCGTTGTCTATGTTTGGGCTATTTAATTTACAGTTGCCAAGCAGCCTGCAAGCCTATTTCCAAAATAAAAGCAACAAATTATCGGGCGGCAAAACCACATCGGTGTTTGTGATGGGTATGCTCTCCGCGCTTATTGTTGGTCCTTGCGTTGCGCCACCATTGGCAGCAGCGTTGGGCTACATCGGCAAAACAGGCGATGCACTGCTGGGCGGCACATTGCTGTATGCGTTGGCATTGGGAACAGGCGTACCGCTCATCATCATCGGCACCTTTGGCGGACACATCATGCCACGCGCAGGTGTGTGGATGAACGGCATCAAATACGCATTTGGCGTGATTTTGCTCGCCGTTGCCGTGTATTTGGCGACACCGTTTTTGCCGTATGCCGCCACCGCCAGTTTATACACCTTATTGTTGATTGCGCCTGCAGTGTTTTGGCTGACCCGTTTGCGCGGATTAAAAAGCAGCCTGCACGCATTTTCCATTGCCGCGAGTGCATTATTATTGATTGGCGGCGCATGGTTTGGCATACAAAGCGCGCGCAGCCAAGAAACCGCGCTGCACCGCTTTTTAACGCTGCACCCACAAGGTGAATCGCACGGACAAAAATTCAGCGATGTCGCACAAATGGAACAAGCCATTGCCGCCTTGCACGCGCAAAACTCCAATCAACCTGTGTTGTTGGACTTTTATGCCGATTGGTGCGTGTCGTGCAAAGAAATGGAAGCGCGAACATTTAGCGATTCGCAAGTGCAGGCTGCTGTGCCAATGGCTAGGCTAATCCAAATAGACGTAACCGAAAACACCGCCGCACATCAGGCTTTGCTCAAACAATATGGGCTGTTTGGCCCGCCAGGTTTGTTTGTGCTCAAAGCAGACGGCAGTCGCAGCGACCCATTGCTGGGCTATGCGAAATCGGACGAGTTTATTGCTTGGTATCAGGCGCGGCAGTAAGTTATGTATAGTGGATTAAATTTAGATTAGGATAAGGCGACAACGCTCGCCGCGTGCAAATAGCACATAAGGGCGTTGGCAACGCAGTATCATTGCAATTTCACTTCACTATAATATAAAAAAGCAGCCTGCACATTCGGTTGATTGAATGTACAGGCTGCTTTTTATGGTTTACCCCACAATCCGTTCAATTTTCGCACCCACGCCACCGAGTTTTTTCTCGATGTGTTCATAGCCGCGGTCTAAATGGTAGATTTGTTCCACAATGGTTTCGCCCTCGGCAACCAAACCTGCCATCACCAAACTTGCCGAAGCGCGTAAATCCGTCGCCATAACCGTTGCGCCCGACAATTTTTCTACGCCTTGCACCAAAGCGGTGTTGCCCTCGGCAGAAATATTCGCGCCCATGCGGTTGAGTTCAGGAACGTGCATAAAGCGGTTTTCAAAAATGGTTTCGGTTACTTTGCAAGTGCCTTCGGCTACGGCATTCATCGCCATAAATTGCGCTTGCATATCGGTTGGGAACGCTGGGTGTTCGGCGGTGCGAATGTTCACGGTTTTGGGGCGATGTGGCATATCAATGCTAATCCAGTCGTCGCCCGCTTCAATAATCGCGCCTGCTTCCACCAATTTGTCCAACACCACCTCCATGGTTTTGGGCGCGGCGTTGCGTAACACCACTTTGCCGCCCGTCATCGCCACCGCGCACAGGAATGTGCCTGCTTCAATGCGGTCTGGCACAACGCTATGTTCCGCGCCGTGCAATTCGTCCACGCCTTCAATAATCATGGTTTGCGTGCCGATGCCTTGAATTTTCGCGCCCATTTTGACCAAGCATTCTGCCAAGTCCACTACTTCTGGCTCAACCGCGCAATTTTCTAGCGTGGTTGTGCCTTGCGCCAAAGTCGCTGCCATGAGCAGATTTTCTGTGCCACCCACCGTTACCATATCCATCACCACACGCGTACCTTGCAATTTGCCTTTTGGCGCAGTTGCTTTTACATAACCATGTTCAATCACAATTTCCGCGCCCATCGCTTCCAAACCTTTTAAATGCTGGTCAACAGGACGCGCGCCAATCGCACAACCGCCAGGCAAGCTCACTTCTGCTTTACCAAATCGCGCTAATGTTGGACCTAGTACCAAAATAGACGCGCGCATGGTTCGCACCAAATCGTATGGCGCACAAGTGTTGTTTACCGTGCTGCCGTTAATTTCAAATTCGCTAATGTTGTCGGTTAAAACGCGCGCGCCCATGCCTTGCAACAGTTTTTGCGTGGTTTTGACATCGGCAAGCATGGGCACGTTTTTTAAGCGCAATGTGCCGCTAGACAGCAAGCCTGCACACATCAACGGCAAGGCGGCATTTTTTGCGCCCGATACGATGATTTCGCCGTTTAATGCGCCATTGGCAGTAATTTTTAATTTATCCATAATGTTAATTTAAACTTTCTGCGGTTAAGTTGATTGAATTGGCGCGGATTATAACGGAATTTACCGTTTTATTGCGGATTGGGTGCAGGCTGCTTTTATCGCCATATAAAACAGTATAGAATTCGCTTGCTTTGTTATCATTTGAATATCATTTAACCGTAGGCTGGGTCATGCTCCAACCTACTCCATAATAGAAAGCCATTCCATGACTCAAACAACCGAGCAATCTATCCCCAGCCTAACTCGTTTTGAACAAGCGGTTAGCAGTCAAAACTACGAAGCAGCCTGCACCGAATTACTCAGCATTCTGGGTCAGCTAGACAGCAACTTTGGCGAAATCCACGGCATTGAATTTGCCTACCCAGTCCAGTTGCAAAACCTACAACAAGATGTAACCATCCATTTTTGCACGCGCATGGCAACCGCCATCACCACGTTGTTTACCAACAAAATGTGGAGCTTAACCGACGACGGCAGAACGCGCTTTTTAACCGTGCAACGCTGGATTAATATGATTTTCGCCAGCTCACCTTATGTCAATGCCGACCACGTTTTGGCAACCTACAACACCAATCCCGAACCCGATTCTTTGTGGAACAACATTCATTTGGACAACAACCAAAGTGCGTTCAACAAATTCGCAGTCATGTATTTGCCCGAATCCAACGTACAGGTCAATTTAGACAGCTTGTGGAGCGTGAATCCGTCTTTAACCGCGTCTTTGTGTTTTGCATGGCAATCGCCGCGCTTTATTGCCACCGAAGCCGCGTTCAATCGCCGTGCCCAAGTGTTGCAATGGTTTCCAGCCAAATTGGCGCAGTTTAATAATTTAAACACGCTGCCAGCCAACATCAGCCACGATGTGTATATGCATTGCAGCTACGACATCGAACCTAATAAACACGATGTAAAAGGCGCGTTAAACCAAGTGATTCGCCGTCATATCTTGGAAGAATACGGTTGGCAAGATTGCGACGTAACCAAAATCGGCAACGCGCACGGCAAACCTGTGATGCTGGTGCTGTTGGAACACTTCCATTCAGGGCATTCTATTTATCGCACGCATTCCACTTCTATGATTGCGGCGCGTGAGCAATTCTATTTAATTGGCATCGGCGGTGCAGCGGTGGACGAAGCAGGACGCGCTGTGTTTGACGAATTTGTAGAAATAGATGCCAAAGCCAGCACCATGGAGAAATTGCAAGCCATTCGCGCCATTGCCACCAAAGAGCAGCCTGCGGTGTTCTATATGCCGAGCATTGGCATGGACTTAATCACCATTTTCGCCAGCAACACACGCATCGCCCCAATCCAAGTCATCGCGTTGGGACATCCAGCCACCACCCATTCCAAATTCATTGAATATGTGATTGTGGAAGACGACTACGTTGGCAGCGAAGAATGTTTTAGCGAAACCCTGTTGCGCCTACCAAAAGACGCTTTGCCGTATGTACCGTCAGCACTTGCACCAGCATCGGTGGAATACAATTTGCGCGAAAACCCAAGCGTAGTACACATTGGCGTCGCTTCCACCACCATGAAGCTGAACCCATATTTCCTAAGAGCCTGTGCCGAAATCAAAGCGCGAAGCAAAGTGCCTGTGCATTTTCACTTTGCCATGGGTCAGGCATCGGGCGTAACCTTTGCCTACATTGAACGCTTCCTAAAAAACTATTTAGGCAAAGCGGTGACAGCCTACCCACATCAATCGTATACCGACTATTTACGCACGCTGCACCAATGCGACATGATGATTAACCCATTCCCATTTGGTAACACTAACGGCATTATTGATATGGTCACGCTAGGCTTGGTAGGCATATGCAAAACAGGCGCAGAAGTGCATGAGCACATCGACGAAGGCTTATTCAAACGCTTGGGCTTACCAGAATGGTTGATTACGCAAACGGCTGATGACTATGTAAACTGCGCGGTACGTTTGGCAGAAAACCACGAAGAACGCCTTGCCTTGCGCCACCATATCATTGAAAACAACGGTTTGAACATGCTGTTTTCGGGCGACCCAAAACCAATGGGGCAAATCTTGTGGGCAAAAGTGCAAGAAAAAATGGCAAAACCAGCCAAAAAAGCCACTGCGAAAGTCGCATCTAAACCAGCCGCTGCGGTTGAGCCAGTAGCCGAAAAACCTGCGACCAAAACCGTCCGCAAAACAGCGAGCAAAAAAGCCGCTGCAACCGAAGCGACAACAGAAAAAGCCGCGCCCAAAACCACGCGCACACGCAAAAAAGCAGCGGAATAAGGCGTAATACCATTCCATAAAAATAATTTAACTTCGTTACCAACTCCCTTTATGTGCTACTTGCACACGGCGGTCGTTGTCGCTTTGTTAAATTACTTTTCTGGAATGGTATACAAACAAAAAGTGCAGGCTGCTTTTGAATACAAAAAAAGCAGCCTGCACTTTTTATTATTATAGTGGATTAAATTTAATTCACTATACAATCCAACAAAATCACACTTATGAAATACCCAGTCCTAATCCCAGCCGCAGGCGTAGGCAGCCGTTTTGGTGCAAGCATTCCCAAGCAATACGCCCAAATCACCCACGCCCCTGTGTTGCAACACACCATTGATTTGTTTACCCAAAACCCACGCATCGGACAAATTGCCGTCATCATTTCGCCCGAAGACGAATGGTATGACAACTGCATCAAGCAGCCTGCACAATGCAACGTGTATCGCGTAGGTGGCAGCAGCCGAGCCGAGAGCGTTGCCAACGGCTTGGCGACTTTGTTGCAACAACAAAAAATATCGCCCAACGACACGATTTTGGTACACGATGCCGCTCGCTGCTGTTTACCTCAGGCTGCTTTGAACCGCTTGCTAGACGCATTACCGCAATGCCCAGACGGCGCGATTTTGGCAATTCCCGTTGCCGACACACTCAAAAGCCAAGACAACAACCAACGCATTGTGCATACCGTGCCACGTGCAGGTTTGTGGCAAGCGCAAACGCCGCAAGCCTTTGTCGCAAGCAGCCTGCACCGCGCCTTGCAAACCGCTGATTTAGAACACATCACAGACGAAGCATCGGCAATGGAACGTTTGGGTTTTGCGCCACAGTTGGTTGAAGGCGACAACCGCAATCTTAAACTCACGCGCCCTGATGACGCAGCTTGGGCAGTGTTTTTGTTGCAGCAAGCGCAGTTGTTAGCGTAAACAAAAAAGCAGCCTGCACTTTCCCATTCCAACCAAAGGAAATCATCATGATGAATTGGAACACCCTGATGTCTGCCACACGCTTTGTCCGCCAGCCCAACGGCGACATCATCGCGCAGCCACATCAAGCCAACGACCCCTATCGTAGCCCCTATCAAACCGATTACGACCGCGTGGTGTTTTCGCAAGCCTTTCGCCGTTTGGGGCGCAAAACGCAGGTTCACCCTTTGGCAAAAAACGACCACACCCACAATCGCCTAACCCACAGCGTAGAAGTTGCCAGCGTGGGGCGCAGTTTGGGCAACCAAGTCGGCGTGATGCTGCAACAAACCCAGCATTTGCCCGCGCACCTGTCGCCCAACGACATCGCCACCACCGTACAAGTCGCGTGTTTGGCGCACGATTTGGGCAACCCGCCGTTTGGGCATACGGGCGAAGACGCGCTGCGCCATTGGTTCAAGCAACCTGCACATCAACATTATTTGGCGGATTTAAGTCCAGCCGAACGCAACGACATTCAAACCTACGAAGGCAATGCCCACAGCCTGCGCCAAATTTTGAGTTTGGAAATGTATGCCCAACAAGGCGGAATGCGCCTGACCGCCGCCGCGATTGGTACGCTCATCAAATACCCGTGGAGCAGCAGTCAGCCGCAAAAAGGGCAACGCAAATTCAACATCTATCAAGCCGAAATGCCGCTGTTTCAAGCCATCGCACACGAATTGCAACTCCCCCAAATCACGCCAAACGAATGGGCAAGGCACCCACTATCATATCTGATGGAAGCAGCGGACGACATCTGCTACGCGCTCATGGATTTGGAAGACGCAGTTAGCCTATCGCTCATCAACGCCAACGAAATCGAACAACTGCTCGCGCCCCTGTGCGATACCGAACGGCTCAAATACGCCAGCAGCCTGCCGCAACGCATCGCCATGATGCGCGGCTTGTCTATTGGTTACGCCATCAACCAAGTCGCGCAAACCTTTATGCAACACCACAACGATTTGCGTGCAGGCTGCTTTGATGCGCACGATTTATTGCACAAAACCGAACCCAAATTGCACGAAACACTCAATGCTGCCAAGCAGTTAGCTCGCGACAAAATTTTCCGCCACCGCAGCAAATTGGTACACGAACTTGCCGCCTTTCCGTGCTTAAATTCCATGTTGGATTTGTTGATACCTGCCGCGCACGCCAAAATCACACAAAGCAGCCTGCACAATGTACAACACAGTTTGGCGTTGGATTTGCTAGAAAAAAGCCCCATTACTGCACAAGACACGCTTTATACCGCATACCTAAAAGTGCTGGATTTTATCGGCGGCATGACCGACAACTACGCCGCCAAAACCGCCAGTGAGCTATCGGGCAGCAATATGCTTTAATTTTGTTTACTTATAAAACAAAGCATTATTATTTTTCCGATAGAATTTACTTTACAACAAACTACCATCTGCGTATGATTGCGTCTTTCTTGATTTGCACAAGCAGTCAGCAACGCAAATAAGCACCCGTAGCTCAGTTGGATAGAGTATTTGGCTACGAACCAAAGGGTCGGGCGTTCGAATCGCTCCGGGTGCGCCAAGAAACTCCTTTATTCCGCGCCCATCGTCTAGCGGTTAGGACATCGCCCTTTCACGGCGGTAACCGGGGTTCGATTCCCCGTGGGCGTGCCAGTTTTTGAAAATCCCTGTCTTTTGGCAGGGATTTTTATTTGTCTATTTTATTCGCATTTCGCATCACGCAAACACATTGGCGATGCGCTTCCCTGCGGACAGCAATTCATACACAAATAGCGAATAGCTTTCTTCTACAAAAAATCGGGCATTATTGTAGCGACTGGTTGGCGTGTGTGATGCGTATGCGTTCAGTTGCAAATCTTGTGCCATATTCATCGCGCGCGCCATGTGATAGGGGTCGGACACAATAATCACGCTATTCAAATGGTGTTTTTTCATTAAAAAGCGCGTGTTTGCTAAATTTTGAAATGTGTCTTTGGAGCGGGTTTCAAACACAATATCTTGGTCAGCAATGCCTTGTTTGATGGCGTATTGACGTGCCACTTCGGCTTCGGTGGCGAATCCTGCTTTGGGTGTGCCGCCTGTAAAGATGATTTTTTTGACGCGCCCTGTTTGATACAAGGTCAGCGCGTGGTTAATGCGTTCACGAAAAACAGGCGACGGTTTGTTACCCCATGCTGCCGCACCCAACACGACGGCTGCATCGGCTTCATCGGGTAGCGGCTGTGGGCGCGAATAGGCATACACTTGCCACACGCACCACAATTGCAGACTGCTTATCAACGCGATACTCAACCCTAATCCGCGTAACCAATATCGCCCAAATTTTCGCATCGCTATCATATTAAGCAGCCTGCACCAAAGCGATAATGTTATCCAAAGGTCGTCCAATGGCAGCTTTGTGTTGTGTCAGCAAAATAGGACGTTCTAGCAATTTAGCGTTGGCAAGCAAAGCAGCCTGCAATGTTTCTTCGCTGGCTTGGGCTAGGTTTTGCTCTTGATAGGCGGCATCTTGGGTTCGCATCATGTCGCGCAGGCTTGGAATGCCCAGTTTTTGGGCGATTTCTTGAATTTCGTTTGCCGATAAAGGTTCGCGCAAATAGAGCCGAATATGCGGATTGAAGCCATTTTCTTGCAACCATTGCAAGGCTTGGCGCGATTTGCTGCATTGGGGATTGTGATACAAAATCATCATACATTCCTTAAATAGGGATAAGCCAAACTATTGTACGCAAAATGCAGGCTGCTTGGGCATCTAGTTGGCATATTTTTCTGCGATAAGTCATAGTATGCACAACAAATCCGCTATAATACTGCCCTTATCATTATTGACTAACAGAGATTTGTCTTATGAATCAACTTTATCTCGTTGTGATTATTGCATTTTTGGCTATATTGATTGCGGTTATTTTGTATAACATGTATCAAGAAAAGCAATATCGCCGCAAAATTCGCAGCCAGTTTGGTCATTCAGACCACGATGCGCTGTTGGGCAGCCAAACTGAATCGGTGCGCGATGGCATGAGCTTTGGTGGCGAAAAATTGCAGCGTTTTGCTGCTTCCAAAGTGGCAGACAACCAAATCCATTCCGCAGAACACGAACCCGAATCAACCGATATTCAATATAGCGAACCACTTGTTAATTTGCATTTTGATGAAAAAACACAAGAAATCTCGATGCAAATCAACGTGAAAGAAACAACACCATCTGTTGCGGTTGATACTGAATCTACCCAACCCAATACCACGCCTTTTTCATTGATTGAAGACGAGCTACACACCAAAAAGCAGCCTGCACGTTTAGATGACGAACCACAAGCAGAATTGCCATTTACAGAAACGCCTGTTGCACCCATCGCCCCAATTATCACCCCGACTACGCGCCGTTTGTTGATTGAATTGGACGATTTAACCCAGCACTCACTCACCTGGTTCGACACTCGATTTGATTATGTGGCGCACGTTGCCTTGTATCAACCCAAAGAATTGCAAACGCTACCACGCTTGTCGGGCGGACATCACTTTCAAATTGCAGGCTGCACTATGGACAGTCGCTTCCAACTTGCCGAGCCAATCCCAGGTGTGCATTACCAAGCGTTTGCGATTGGTTTGCAGGCGATTAGTCGCAAAGGCTTAACCACCGCCGAAGAGCTGCGCCACTTCCAACAACAAGTGCGCTTGTTTGCCGATAAAATGGACGGCGAAGTCAAATTCCCGCCGCTCAACCCATTTTTGGCAAACGCCAAACCCTTGGACGAATTGTGTGCGCGAGTTGACCAAACCATTGCCATTCATTTGGTATCGCGTTCCAGCAGCGTTTTGGGTACAGAGCTACGCTTGGCAGTAGAACAAGCTGGCTTCGTATTGCAAGAAGACGGCGTGTTTACTTTGACCAATACCATGGGCGACGTGCAATACACCATCAGCACATTGGACGGCACAGCCTTTACCGATGCGTTGTTGAGCAGCCAGCCGTATAAAGGTTTCAGTATGTTGTTGGACATTACGCGTGTGCCACATGGCGAAGAAGTGTTCAATCAATTTATTGGCGTAGCGGTCAAACTATCGAGCATGCTTAACTTGGATTTGGTCGATGACCAAGTGCGCCAGCTCTCAACCGATTGGCTAAAAGAGGTCAGAAGCTACATTCATGCGCGACAAGACGAAATGACGCGCATTGGCATTGAGCCTGGTAGCGCATTGGCTAAACGCTTGTTTGCCTAAATAGTTCACTTATTCAAAAAGCAGCCTGCACTTTTGATTAAAAGGTTGTGCCGCCTACGGCATACACCTTTTATATCCAAATTAAAGATTTGGACAAAAGGTGCAGGCTGCTTTTTAATCAGCAATATTTTTGTTTACGCTTCTTTACTTTTTTTTAGATTTTCGGCATAGTAAACACCAATCACATCATGGCAACGGATAATCCTGTTATCCGTTATTTTGTTTAACCAGTATTTATAGTGAATTAAATTTAGATTAGTACAGCGTTGCCAACTCCCTTATGTACTAGATGTACACGGCGGTCGTTGTCGCCTTGTCCTAATCTAAATTTAATCCACTATATATTTTAAAGATGCAGTAAGCAGCCTGCACTTTTTATTTCAACAAAGGGTAAAAAAATGGCACAAAAACCAGCACCCAAACGCGAAACCTTCTCGGGTCGCAAAGCCTTTATTTTTGCCGCTATTGGTTCAGCCGTAGGCTTGGGCAATATTTGGCGATTTCCTTATGTAACCTATGAAAACGGCGGCGGCGCATTCATGATTCCGTATTTAGTTGCCCTGCTCACCGCAGGCATTCCATTGCTGTTTTTGGATTACGCACTGGGACACAAATACCGCGGTTCAGCCCCCCTATCGTTCCGCCGTTTGAGCCAAAAGTTTGAAACATTTGGCTGGTGGCAAGTGCTAATTAACGTCATCATTGGTATTTACTACGCCGTGATTTTAGGCTGGGCAGCCAGCTACACTTATTTTTCGCTCAACCAAGCATGGGGCAAAGACCACGCAGGCTTTTTCTTCAAAGAATACCTGCACATGGCAGACGGCGCAGGCGTAGGCTTGGACTTTGTCGGCGCAGTTGCCTTGCCACAAATCGGCGTTTGGCTGTTTGTCTTAGCAGTTTTGGCGTTGGGCGTACAAAAAGGCGTAGGCAAATCATCGGCGTTTTTCATGCCCTTGCTCACCGTTATGTTTACCGTATTGGTGATTAGCTCGCTGTTCCTACCTGGTGCAGCCAAAGGTTTGGACGCATTGTTCACGCCCAACTGGGACAAATTGCTTGAACCAACCGTTTGGATTGCGGCATACGGACAAATTTTCTTCTCGCTGTCCATTTGCTTCGGCATCATGGTCACTTATTCATCTTACTTGAAACGCGACACCGATTTGACCAGCACAGGCTTGGTAGTCGGTTTTGCCAACAGCGCGTTTGAATTGCTGGCAGGCATTGGCGTATTCGCCGCATTGGGCTTTATGGCACAAGCAGGCGGCAAAGAAGTCAGCGAAGTCGCCACATCGGGCATTGGCTTGGCGTTTATCGCATTCCCAGCCATTATTGACCAAGCCCCAATGGGCAACTTGTTGGGCGTGTTGTTCTTTAGCTCGCTGCTGTTTGCAGGCGTTACCTCGCTCATTTCCATTTTGGAAGTGATTATCGCCGCCGTACAAGACAAATTGCATTGGACGCGCATCGCTTCCACCGTAGTCGTTTGCGTGCCAATGGCAGTGATTTCCGTGATTTTGTTCGGCACAACCACAGGCTTGCCGATTTTGGACGTGCTAGACAAATTCGTGAACAATTTTGGCATTGTTGCCGTAGCATTCTTCTCGCTGGCAGCCATTTCCATTGGCAAGTTTTTACCGATGCTGGCAGCGCACATCAATCGCACATCATCATTCAAAGTGGGCAAAATCTGGACGCTGGTTGTCGGCATTCTGACCCCATTGGTGCTGGGCTATATGCTGATTAGCGAAATCTACACCATTGCCACCAAAGGCTACGAAGGCTATCCAGATTGGTTTATCAACACATTTGGCTGGGGCATGGCAGGCGCATTGATTGTGATTGCCATCTTGTTATCTCGCATCCACTGGTATGGACGCGACTACTTTAAGGAAGAAGACCATGAGTAATAGCGCAATTATGATGATGATTTTGGCAATCGTGATTATTTGGGGCGGACTCATCTTATCGCTGCTGCGTTTGCCAAAAGAAGAATCCAACAAACAATAATCCTAAAAAAGCAGCCTGCACATTTTTAAAGCGTGCAGGCTGCTTTTTCCCTTATAATCACCTTTCCTTAAACCCCAAGCACAACATCAACATGATAAACCTATATCAACTACTCCAAATCGCCCCCGATTCCAGCGCAACCGAAATTCAACAAGCATTAGAACAATCGCGCCACCGACTCAATCCCAAAGAAATCCAAGCCGTCGAATCATGGCTACTCGTCCCCGAAGTACGCACCCGCTACAATGCCCAACTGCGCCAAAAGCAGCCTGCATTTTTTCAAAGTCAAACCAGCACAATCCAACCCAATGTGCAGGCTGCTTTCAAACCCAACCACGAACAAGGCTACTACACGCCCAAACTCTACAACCCCACCATCATAGTTGTGCTAGCTATTTTATTATCGCCGCTCATTGGCGCATGGTTGTGCGCGATTAACTGGCGCGAACTAGGCAACCGCGAAGCCGCCAATCAAAACATGAGCGTGGTTTACGGCGTATTATTATTCGGTTTAGCATCGGCACTATTGTATTTAATCGGCGGCATAGAAATCCCATTGTATGCAGGCTCACTCATTTCGCTAGCATGGTATTTTACGTTCGGCAAAAAACAGCAAGACTTCCTACGCCAAGAAGCAGGCGACGACTACGCACGCAAACCATGGGGCAAAGTCGTTTTGTGGATAATCGCAGGCGCAATCATCTATTTAATCGTGTTTTACGCCCTACTCTTTTTGCTGGGCATCGCCGACTTGCTGCACCCCAACGTCGTCGCCGACCTGCAAAACGCCATTGCCGAAGCCAATCAAGCCCAATAAGCCACAAAAAAATCCCTAGCCAAAATAGCTAGGGATTTTTATCGACACCAAATTATTTCAATTTAGTTTCTTTATAGATAACGTGTTTGCGAGCAACAGGGTCAAATTTTTTGATTTCCATTTTGCCAGGCATAGTACGTTTGTTTTTAGTCGTGGTATAGAAATGACCTGTACCAGCAGACGATTCCAATTTAATTTTATCGCGCATGATAACAACCTTCCCGATTAAATAGCTTCGCCACGAGCGCGCAAATCAGCCAAAACAGCGTCGATGCCGTTTTTATCGATAGTACGCAAAGCAGCGTTCGATACACGAATGCGAACCCAACGGTTTTCGCTCTCCACCCAAAAACGGCGTGATTGCAGGTTAGGCAAAAAACGACGTTTGGTTTTGTTGTTGGCATGCGATACATTGTTGCCAGACATCGGGCGTTTGCCAGTAATTTTGCAAACTTTTGCCATGATTGGTCTCCAAACTTAAAATAAAAAATAGTTAAACAACTGCGGCAGTTTAAAACCGCAAAAAGGGCAATCCTTACAATAACCTAGCTGGATTTCATCTCGGATTGCCCGTTGAAATGCTTATCAGGAAATAAGTTTTGCCTGCGAAAAACGAGCGATTGTACAGATTTTGTCTTTGTAATGCAAGGGTTTTATTATCGCTGCAACGTCTATGCGCTTATCGATTCAATTGCTGCAATTCCGCCCGAATCAATTCCGCATTTTGTGCTATATCATCTACAAAATTCAGCGATTTATCATCAAAATGCGAAATCTTCGGTAAATCACGCAAAAAATCGTCCACATCTTGCGCCGTCAAAAATCGCCCATGCAAATCCCAACCCACATTCAAAATCCGCCCCTGCAACTGCGCCACGCGGTCATGAATATGCCCATGCAAATGATACCAACCCTTGTGGCAGCCGTCCCATTCATCAATCGGATAATGAAATAAAATCAACGTATTATTGATTTCAGGCAGCTTTAATTTTAAATAATCCTGCGCCGTGGCAATCATCGGCAAACCGTCATGCTTCGGCGTGTTTTGCAAACGCTGAATGTGCTGCTCCACTTGTCCGTCATGATTACCGTAAATCAAATGGTGCGTGCCATTCAAACGGCGCAACACATTCTCTATCTGCTTGAAATCATGCGCAAAAGACAAATCGCCCAAATTGTAAACCACATCATCGCTGGACACCGTTTCATTCCAACGCGCAATCATAAACTCGTCCAATTCCGCAGGGGCGCTGGTCGCAGGACGAAAAGTCGGGCAAAATTTCGCAATGTTTCGGTGCGAAAAATGCAAATCCGATGTAAGAAAGATTTGGTGGTGTCCTGAAAAGTGTGCTGTAAAACTAAACAATGCCAAAGTGAATATCAAAGAAAGCTAAATCAAAAACTTTCTTGTGATAAAACATATTGTTAGAAAAGCAACACGTTTTTCTAAACGCTCGCCTTACTTTGTGCCGTAAACGACAGTTATTACCCTCAATGCCAAAACCCGTAATTGCTGCAATATCTCGAATACCACAACCTCTAACGGTCATTCTCCAAACCTGCTCATCAGCTTTGGAATGACAACCCTTATAGGTAAGGTTATGGTCGCCAATAAAATTACGGCAGCAATCTTTACAAAAATATTTTTGTTTACGATTGCCAGAGTAGCCATTTTTCTTTATATTTTGTCCTTGGCAGCGAGGACAAATTAGAGTTATTTCTGTTTTCACACACTCAAATATACTCTGTTCTCGCTGCTTTTTTATTGCTTATTTTTTTACAGCACACTTTTCAGGGCGCTACCAAATTATTAACTTTAACAAGTAAGGATATCCAATGATAGATAGTAAAATTCAAGACCAATTAAACGAAGCTCTACAATTACACAACAACGTATGGGCAGACGAAGCAAAAACAATTTTAGCAAAAAATATTTTGTTGGATTTAGCAGAAAAAACTGACCCAGCAATTATCGGTTTGCTGCTGCAAAACGAAACGCTCAAACGCCATTTTTTTGCTGAAATAAACGGAGTATTTGTGTTCAAAACGCAAGATTTCCGTTTTTTCTTGGATAAACACAGCGTAAACAATTCCTACACCCGATTTGCCAACCGTATTGGCTTAACGGACGGACAACGCTTTTTAAAAGATAGCACCGATATTGTATTGGATTTTCCGTTTAAAGATTGTGTATTAAATGGCGGACAAAGTACCGAAGAAGGCGAAGAAATTTGTTTTAAACGCAATAACAGCCAGCCAGCCAGCCAGCCAGCCAGCCAGCCAGCCAGCCAGCCAATTATACACTAAATTAACCCGAAAAAGACAAGAAATCTTTTTTAATCAAACACTTGCTTTTGATGAAATTGACCGACTTTTTGACGCAAAAGCATTCTCAAAATTCTCTCGCTATACCGCAGACGGCAAACAACCCGTTGGCGAAATCAAACGCCATTCAGACGGCTTTTTAAAAGGTGTGCCAGCCGAAAATCTTATTATCAAAGGCAATAATCTGATTGCCCTGCATTCGCTTGCCAAGCAGTTTAAAGGCAAAGTCAAGCTGATTTATATTGATGTTCCGTTCAATACAGAGAATGACAGTTTTGTTTATAACGATAAATTTACACATTCCACATGGCTAACCTTTATGAAAAATCGTTTGGAAATTGCGAAGAAGTTATTGTCGGATGATGGCATTATTTGTGTTCATACTGACAATACAGAAGCTGCATATGTTCAAGTATTATTAGATGAAATATTTATACGAAATAATTTTCTAAATCATATAACCATAACAACCAATGCTGCATCTGGATTTAAGGCAACTGGGCAAACAATATTCTCTACATCTAATCATATATTTGTATATGCTAGAAATCGCGTCAATTCTCAGTTAAATAAATTATATTTGTCTAAACAATATGATGAAAACTATAAATATTTTTTACTTAATCCAGATGAGCATTTCTCTAATTGGAAGTTTTCAACAATATTAGAACAATTATCCATAGAATTAAAATTAAGTGAAAAAGAAATGAAGTCTCATATAACTGAGCAAGAATTATTATTTAAAATATCAGAATTTGCTGATAAAAATAGAGATAGAGTTTTTAGAACTGCTGCAATTAGTGGTGGCGCTTTAAAAAAACGACAAAAAATAATCAATCATTCCAAAAATAATAAAGGTATTGTTTTTCAACATGAAAATGAAGATGTAACAGGGTTTTACATATTAAATGGAGAGCAAATGGTTTTTTGGGAAAATACTTATAGAAATATTGATGGAAATTTTATACCAGCAACAATCATTATTGATGTATGGACGGATATTTCATTTACAGGTATTGCGAGTGAAGGTGGTGTGAAATTAAAAAATGGTAAAAAACCTGAAAAACTTATTAAACGAATTATTGAATTAACAACCAACGAAAACGACATCGTCCTAGACTACCATTTAGGCAGTGGCACAACTGCCGCCGTTGCTCACAAAATGAACCGCCAATATATCGGTATTGAACAAATGGATTATATTGAAACGCTTGCCGTTGAACGCTTGAAAAAAGTGATTAATGGCGAGCAAGGCGGTATTTCCAAAGCCGTGAATTGGCAAGGTGGTGGCGAATTTGTTTATGCCGAACTTGCTCCATTTAACGAAACAGCAAAACAACAAATTTTGGCGTGTGAAAGTGCAGGCTGCCTGAAAGCGTTGTTTGAGGATTTATGCGAGCATTATTTCCTAAAATACAATGTAAGCGTCAATGAATTTAATCAAATTATTAACGAGCCTGAATTTCAAACCTTACCACTTGATGAACAAAAACAAATGGTGCTTGAAATGTTGGATTTAAATCAGATGTATGTATCGTATTCAGAAATGAATGACGCGCAGTTTTCAGGCTGCCTAAATGATGAAGATAAAGCATTAAACCGCCAGTTTTATCAAGACGGAGAAAAAGAATGAGCAATAAAATTTTAGTTAATGCCATTGAAGAAGAAAAGAAATTTTTGCGTAAAAGGCTGCCTGAAAAATTAGCCATTCCTGAATTTATTACCCATAATTTGAAATATGATTTATTTGAGTGGCAACGAGAAGCATTGGAGAATTTTTTAATTTTTCAAGACCCACAAACTGAGTTGGAAGATTTTCCTGAAATCAAAAATCGTCCAACACATTTATTGTTCAATATGGCAACAGGCGCAGGTAAAACTCTGATGATGGCTGCGTTGATTTTGTATTATTTTGACAAGGGTTATCGCCATTTTCTGTTTTTTGTGAATCAAAACAATATTGTTGATAAAACAGAAAATAATTTTATTGACCCAACGCACGCGAAATTTTTATTTACCGAGAAAATTTTGCAAGGTGATACGGTAATTCCTATTCGCAAAGTGGAGACATTTAGCCAATATTCAGACGGCATTGAAATTAAATTTACCGGCATTCAAAAACTGTATAACGATATTCACACCGAGCGAGAAAACCAAACCACATTGGCGGATTTGCACGAATTGAATCTTGTGATGTTGGGCGATGAAGCACATCATTTGAACGCACAAACGAAAAATGGTAAATCAGCACCGTTGGATTTTGAAGCAGAAATTACCAATAAAACCAATTCTGATGAAGTGGAACGTAAGGGCTGGGAACACATGGTTTTGGAATTGTTGCTGAATAAAAATGGCAAGCCTAGCGAAAATGTGTTGTTGGAATTTACGGCAACGCTGCCTGAAAATGCGGAAGTGCAGGAAAAATACCGCGATAAAATCATTGCAAAATTTGATTTGAAAGATTTTTTGAGCAAGGGTTATACGAAAGCGATTAATTTAATTTCTTCTACATTTACGAAAAAAGAGCGCGTGTTACACGCGCTGCTGTTTGCGTGGTATCGCCATCAAATTGCGTTGAAACATGGCATTGCCAATTTCAAGCCTGTGATGTTGTTTCGCAGCAAAACGATTGATGAATCTTGGTCGGATTATCGGGAATTTTTGCAATGGTCGCAAAATATTCAGGGGTCGGATTTTGAATTTTTAAATCGGCTTTCAGGCAACCTGAAAACGGACGAAAATGAAAATGAACAAGGCAAAACACGCACGGAACAAGCGTTGGCGTTTATGCGTGAGCAAGGCTTGGAAACGAGCCATATTGCGGATTGGATTCGTTAATCTTATCAGGCGCACAATGTGATTATTACCAATTCACAAACCAATAAAACCAAAAAAGAAAAAACCGACAGCGAAACCGAAAAATTGCTAAACAATTTGGAAGCGACTGATAATCCAATCCGTGCCATTTTTACGGTAGATAGATTAACTGAAGGTTGGGACGTGCTGAATTTGTTTGATATTGTTCGTTTATATGAGGGGCAAAATGGCGGTGGTTCAAACAAAAAATCAGGCAAAACGGCAAGTGCAACGGTATCAGAAAAACAGCTAATCGGGCGTGGTGTGCGTTATTTTCCGTTTGTGTTTGGCGATAAATTACCCAATAAACGCAAATTTGATGAAGATTTACAGCATGAGTTGCGTACGCTGGAAGAATTGTTTTACTACACGCATGATGAACAATCACGCTATATTTCTGAATTGAAAGCGGAATTGCGTAAAGATGGTTTTTTGCCTGAAAACTCGGATAAGGTTTTAGTTGAAATTGGTTTAAAACCTGAATTTGCCCAAGATGAAAGTTTTAAAAATATTTTGATTTGGGTAAATGAAAAACAAGCTAATCTGAATGCAAAAACCAATAATGCAGATAGTTTAAAAGCCAATCCGCAAACGATTGTTTTTACCACGCATGGCAGTCAGGTTGTGCAGGAAACGCAATTTTCAGCCGATGAAAAAGATGAGAAATCGCAACAAATTGGCAAATCAGGTTCGTCTCATGAGCAGATTACCATAGCGAAAATGGAAAAACATATTTTCAATAAGGCTTTGCATATCAAGGGGAAAAGGGCAAATTCCTTGTTTCATTTTAACCAGTTGCAAACGAAATTGAATATTGCCAGTCGTGATGAATTGCAAACGGATTTACTCAAAGATTGGAAAATTAAATTTTTGGGTTTGGACAACAATCAAAAAATCAGCCCTGATGATAAATTGCAAGCGTGTTTGAATGTGTTGGATAAGGTTGAAGCGCATTTAAATCAAAGTGATAAGCCATTTGTTGGTACAACTGAATTTACATCAAAAAAATTGTGGGACATTTTCAGTCAGCCAAAACAAAAATGGGTTAATGCAACAGATATTAAACAATCAGTTATTCAAAATCATGATTGGTATGTGATGGATAATTTTATTGGCAATAATTTGGAAGAACAGTTAATTAATTATATTGTTAATGAGTTAAAGAATTTGCAAGCCAATTACGATGTGAAGTTAATCCGTAATGAAGAAGTGTTGAAATTGGCTAATTTTGACAATGGCGATGGTTTTATGCCTGATTTTATTTTATTACTGAAAGATAAACATCAATCCACCGTTAATCAAACAGATCATTTATTGCATTATCAAATTTTCATTGAACCAAAAGGCGAACATTTGATAGCAACGGATTCTTGGAAACAAGATTTCTTAAATGCGATTACCACACAATACGGTAAAAATAGGATTTTGCAAAAAGATACACCGCATTATCGTTTGATTGGCTTGCCGTTTTTTGCTGATAAAGAGAAAAATCCTAAACAATATGATAAGTTTGACCAGTTATTTCCATTGAGTTGATTTACCTGACAATTAGCATAATTTCAGGCTGCCTGAACAGGTAACAGGCAGCCTGAAAATCATAATTTGAAAAACAATCGCAATGGTTCATCAATCAATGCTTGAAAACCCATTTTTTCGTAAAACAATTTAGCTGATTCATCTTTTGCTTCTATCATCACAGCAAACGCAGCAATATCAGAACGGCTCACGCGCTAAATTGCATCAACCAACAATACGCGCCCTAATCCTTGTCCTGTAAATCGTTCCTCAACTGCTAATCGTCCCAACAATACACACGGAATAAGCGGATATTTCGGCAATTTTTTGGCTTCGCTTTCAGGCAGCAAGTCAAGGCAAATACCTGTCGCTGCCAACGTGTAAAAGCCAACTATCCCGCCTTATTCATTTTCCGCCACAAAACACGAACTCAATTTACGTTTTACATCTTGGCTAACGGTTTTCTGAAAGTATAGATCTTGTTGAACATTCATAGCTTGAGCCATTGATACGCAAGGGCTAGAGCGACATTATTTTCATAATTTCGCTTTAGTTTATCAAACCGTGTAGCAATAGCTCGGTAGTTTTTAATTTGGGGCTGTCCTAGATAACTAGGATAAACTCGATTTTACTAACTGTTTTAAAATGGAACAAAAACTTTTATCTCACTGTTAAAACGCCATTCGCACTCCTTTAAATACAGCTCAAAATGCTCTTTGGGAATGCCGTTAAACTTGCGTAAATGACGTTTTGCTTGGTTCCAAAAGTTCTCAATTCCGTTGATATGGTTTTGTCGTTCAGCAAAATGTGTGTTGTGATTGATACGAAAACGAAGTTTCAGCGAAGCTAAAATGGCTTTGTCGCTCACATCTAATACATCATAGCTACGATAACAATCCGTATAAACAATGCTGTCAGGTTTCACTTGTTCACGGATAATAGGCAATAAAGTAGCGGTTTGAGTATTCGGTACAGTAACCGCATAAACCTTACCATTTCGCTTCAAGAGCCCAAATACAGCGACTTTTCCAGCAGCACCTCGACCGCGTTTACCTTTTCGTTGTCCACCAAAATAACTTTCATCTGCTTCTACTTCGCCATCAAACATTTCTAAATGTGGACTGTTTTGATAAATAAGTAATCGTAAACGATGAAAATAATAGGCTGCGGTATTTTTATTAACACCTACTAACTCTGCTGCTGTTCTTGCAGTTACACCTGCAACAAATAGCTCAATGAGTTTATTTTGTTTGTACTGACTTAGACGACATTTTCGCATAGGGATAATTCTAACTTAATTTGAATTTTCCCAGTTATCTAGGGGCTAATGACATTTTAGCTATAATTTCAACCAAATCAAAGCACAAGCTAATGACACGGTACTTTCATAATTACGTTTTAATTTATCGTACCGTGTTGCTAGCGCACGAAAATGCTTTAATCGTGCAAAAGCGTTTTCTACCAAGTGCCTGATTTTATATAAATATCAATCTGTGTCCACATTAAGATGTTCTCTATTTTTCTTATATGGAATATTGGCTTTACTTTGTTTAGAACCTGTATTCACAAAAATGATAAAATATCTTTATGACTAGAAAATCCTACCCAACAGACTTAACAGATGCCCAATGGCAAGCGATTGAGCCACATTTTAACCAGCTACGCCACTACAAATGGGATAAACGTCAATTAGTGAATGCCGTTTTGTATATTACCAAAACAGGTTGCCAGTGGCGTATGCTGCCCAATGATTTTCCACCTTATTCAACCGTATGGAGTTTCTATCGCAGAGCCAATCAATCAGGCTTATGGGATAGAATTCTTTTGGCATTGGTTCAAAAAAACGTTTAATCCATCAAAAACAAGCAATGCCAACTTATGCCATTATTGATTCACAAAGCGTCAAAACAGCTTCTAGCGCACATGATAAAGGTTTTGATGGAGGTAAAAAAATCAAAGGTCGTAAGCGACATATAGCTGTTGATACGTTGGGTAATCTATTGTCTGTTGTGGTTCATGCAGCCAATATTCATGACACAAAAGCAGGTATTTTTGTAGCAAAAAAAGCGTTTGAGACCTATCCGAGTTTAAAAGGTTTCTGTGCAGACGCAGGTTATCGGAATACATTTGAGCGTGAAGTATCAGAGCAATTGGGTTTAACTGTTCAGATTTCAAAGAGAATTCAAGATATTTCTTGGCGTATTCTGCCCAAACGTTGGATTGTAGAACGAACGTTTGCATGGTTAGGTTGGTCTCGACGTTTAGCAAAAGATTTTGAGCAGACGAATTTATCTGCTGAAAATTTTGTTAAACTAGGGTATATTTCACAAATATTAAAATTTATCAAATAGTTGTTTGTAAATACAGGTTCTTAGATTAGTACAGCGTTGCCAACTCCCTTATGTACTAGATGTACACGGCGGTCGTTGTCGCCTTGTCCTAATCTAAATTTAATCCACTATAAATCTATAGGATTGAATACTATGCGCTTTTTAATTTTGAGTATTGTGATGAGCGTGTCGGTGGCGGTACTGCTGAAAGTGGCACGGCAACGGCAAATGGCGATTGAGCAAATGGTGGCGGTCAATTACGCTGCTGCAACTGCGCTGACGGTGGCGATTTTGCAGCCGAAATTCGGCGGATTTTCGGGGCAGTCGGTGAGCGTGTTTGTGGCGTTGGGCGTGTTGTTGCCGACTATTTTTGTGGCGATGGGGCGGTCGGTGGCGGCGGTTGGCATTATCAAATCGGACGCGGCGCAGCGTTTATCGCTGTTTTTGCCTGTGTTGGTGGCGTTTACGGTGTTTGGCGAAGCGGTGGTAGCGCATCGGGTAGTGGGTTTGGTTTTGGCAGTAGCGGCGTTGGGTTGTTTGTTGTACAAGCCGAATCAACATTCCGCCACGCAAACGGCGCAGGGTGGGGCGGTTTGGTTGTTGGCAGTGTGGTTGGGTTATGGCGTGATTGATATTTTATTCAAGCAGTTATCCAAACAAGGCGCGGCGTTTTCAGGCAGCTTGTTGATTGCATTTGTGTTGGCTGGTGTGTTGATGACGGCATATTTATTCGTGAAAAAAACGCGCTGGCAACGGCAAAATATTTACGCAGGTTTATTACTCGGCTGCCTGAATTTTATGAATATTTTGTTTTACATAAAAGCACATCAGGCATTTAAAGAAAGCCCAACTTTGGTGTTTGCAGGTATGAATATGGGCGTGATTGTATTGGGGACGTTGGCTGGCGCAGTTGGTTTTGGCGAGCGGATTAGCAAATTAAATGCGTTTGGTGTGGTGTTGGCGTTGTTAGCGATTGTTTGCTTATATTTTGGGCAAAATTGGTTTATTTAATTAAAAAAATACTTAAATTGTCAATTTTTTATTTGAAAAATTAATTAAAGGAATGATTATGGCACATCTTGCCCCGATTGCATTGCGTCGAGCAAAACCATTACAAACCCACGCTATGGCAGCGTATTGGCGAAAATGCCAAGTGGAAGAATTGTTTAATTTGCCGTTTTTGGATTTGATTTTTCAGGCAGCCAGCGTTCATCGCGAACATTTTGACGCGCAAAAAATTCAATTATCCACATTATTATCCATTAAAACAGGCGGTTGCCCTGAAGATTGTGAATACTGCCCCCAATCCGCGCATTACCAAACGGGCGTGGAAAAATCAGCCATGTTAGATGTGGAAACCATTGTTGCCAAAGCCAAAATTGCCAAAGAACGCGGCGCAAGTCGTTTTTGTATGGGCGCGGCATGGCGCGGCCCGAAACCTGATGATGTGGTGGTGGTGAGCGACATCATCAAAGCCGTGAAAGATTTGGGTTTGGAAACATGTGGTACATTCGGCTTGTTGGAAGACGGCATGGCGGAAGACTTGAAACAAGCAGGTTTGGACTACTACAACCACAATTTAGACACCGACCCCGACCGCTACAACGACATCATTCACACGCGCCGCCACGAAGACCGCATGGATACCCTCGGCAAGGTGCGTCAGGCAGGTTTGAAGGTGTGTTGCGGTGGCATTGTCGGCATGAATGAAACGCGCCCTGAACGCGCTGGTTTGATTGCGAGTTTGGCAAATTTAGACCCACAGCCTGAAAGTGTGCCGATTAATCAACTGGTTCGTACCGAAGGCACGCCGTTGGAATACGCGGAAGATTTGGATTGGACGGAATTTGTCCGCACGATTGCGGTGGCGCGAATCACGATGCCGCATAGTTTTATTCGTTTGAGTGCAGGGCGGTCGGGCATGAGTGAAGCGGTGCAAGCAATGTGTTTTTTGGCGGGGGCAAATTCTATTTTTTATGGCGATAAATTGCTGACTTCGGGTAATCCTGATGAAGATTTAGACCGTTTATTGATGACGAAATTGGACTTGTCGGCGTTGTGATGACGTGAAAAAGTTCAGGCAGCCTGAAACTGGGAAAATTCGGGTTAAAGGACAAAATGGTTGGTAAAAATCGCTGAAAGCCTTATGCTTAAAGGCTTTCAGATAGGTCAAATGCTTTGAACACAAAAAATGCCCTTTTTGTCACTCAAATTCCGTTCAAAAATACGGAACGCGTAACCATAAACAACGCTATTTTTGCACCCAATGTAAGAAGTGTTTTAACGGTGGAATACGCTTAAATTAACGATGAACTTTGGTAACAATATCGCGATGAGCATCGCACCATTGAACAACTGGCTCAACAGTATCAATGCAGCACCAAAACCATTCAACGCCGCTTAATAAAATGAGCAACGAAACAAAATCACTTTTCGCACCCGAAAAAGGTTAATGTGTTTTTGGATACAACTTATTTTGGGCATACTTTTGGTGCGTTGGTTTTAATGGATAGTGTGAGTAAACAAGTTTTATCCGTTGATATTGTCGCTTATGAAACCAATCAGCTTTATTATCAAGCAGTAAAAAAGTTAAAAGATAATAACATGATTATTCAAAGCATTATTTGCGATGGGCGTAAGGGATTGCCGCAATTATTTGCAGATATTCCTGTGCAACTGTGCCAGTTTCATCAAGTTCAAACGGTTATTCGATACCTGACCAATAAACCTAAATCGCTCGCTGCTGAGCAACTCAGGGCATTAACCTTAACGCTTACCAAAAGCAGTTTTAGCAGCTTTCAGGCTGCATTGAATAGTTGGTATAGGCAACATAAACAATATGTCAATGAACGTACCATTAACGCTGAAACAGGTAAAACACACTACACCCACAAACGATTAAGAAGTGCTTATTTAAGCCTAAAACGCAACTTGCCCTTGCTGCTCACATTTGAGCAATATACTGAGTTATCCATTCCCAATACAACGAATTTATTGGAAAGTCGTTTTGCTGGTTTAAAAAGTGCTTTGAACCACCATATTGGCCTAAATTTAGAGAATAAAACTATGTTTATTAAAGATTATTTTTCTAATTAGGCAGGTTAGGTGTGGTAAAAACCAACCATTTTGTCCTTTAACCCGTAATTTCTTTTGTACTTTTTTAGATAGTTTACAGTGTGTTATCTTCATTTTTAAAGGGTAACATAACTGCTAATCTAAATACAGCCCCAAATTTAATTCACTATAATTACGATGACGCTTTGCGCCCAGCCAGCCAAGTTCCCCACAAAAATACCGCCACGCCGCACCAAACCAAGCCATAGCCAGCCAAGCGCGACGCATTGAGCGTTTCGCCAAACAGCATCAAGCCCAGCGCAAATTGCAAGGTGGGCGACACATATTGCAGCATACCCAGCAGCGACAACGAAATCCGTTTCGCACTTGATGCAAACAACAGCAGCGGAATCGTCGTTGCTACGCCCGATAGCACAATAATGCTGGTTTGCAGCGAATTGAGTTGCCCAAAATAAAGCTGATTTTGCCACGCGCAATACCCCAAATACGCCAAAGCAAACGGCAACAGCAACAGCGTTTCCAGTGTCAAACCAGCCAGCGCAGGCATGGGCGCGAGTTTGCGAATAAGCGCGTACAACGAAAAACTAGCCGCCAACGACAATGCTACCCACGGAATTTGCCCTGCTGGAATGGCAAGCCACACAATGCCCGATGCCGCCAAAATAAGCGAAGCAGCCTGCATTTTGTTGAGCTTTTCGTGCAGCACTAAAAAGCCAATCAACACGTTCACCAATGGGTTGAGAAAATAACCCAAGCTAGCATCAACCACATGATTGTTCAAAATCGCCCACAAATAAATCAGCCAGTTAGAACCAATTAACAAAGAACTGGCGCAAAAAGTCAGCAAAATTTTGGGTTGGCGCACGGCTTGCCACACGGTTTGCGTTTGCTTAAAGACAAGCATACACGCTACCGCAAACACCGCCGACCACGCCACGCGCTGCGCCAAAACTTGCATGGAGGGCATATCGGATTGGTTGATGGGATACCAAAACAAGGGGAATGCGCCCCACAAAAGGTAGCACGCCAATGCGCCAATGATGCCTTTTTGTGTTTCGCTGGTTTGCCTGTTCATTGCCGTTATCGCTCTAAAAAAGCCGTCATGCTACGCTTATCAAACATAGCCGTAAAGGCAAAAAAAACGTATAATTCAACACGATTTTTGTGCAGGCAGCCTGCACTTTTTGTTCTTTAAAATAGATTTTTAACTTTTGCCCTATTGGAATCATCATGGCACAACAATTATCCCCCGCGCTTAATGTCGCATTCAAAGCCGCACGTAAGGCTGGCGACTTCATGCTCCGCGCCAGCAGCAATTTATCGTCTATCAAAATTGACAGCAAAGCATCAAACGATTTTGTCTCCGATGTGGACAGACAATCCGAAAGCATTTTAATCAACGCCATTCAAGAAGCGTATCCACACCACCGCATTTTGTCGGAAGAAACGGGCGTGTCGGGCAGCGAACGCGCTGAATTTGAATGGATTATTGACCCTTTGGACGGTACAACCAATTATTTGCACGGACACCCACAATATGCGATTAGCATGGCATTGCTGGAAAAAGGCGTACTCAAAGAAGCCTTGGTGTACGCACCCGAACGCAACGATTTGTACACCGCATCACGCGGACAAGGCGCGTTGTTGAACGACCGCCGCATTCGCGTGTCCAACCGCATTGAACTGAACCAATGCGTGATTGGCACAGGCTTTCCTGTGGTGGACCAATCTATGTTGGACGAATATTTGGCGATTTTGAAAGCGTTTATCCAAAAAACCGCAGGCGCACGGCGCGAAGGTGCTGCGGCGTTGGATTTGTGTTCGCTGGCAGCGGGGCGTTTTGACGGCTTTTTTGAATACAAATTAAAACCGTGGGACATTGCCGCAGGTGCGTTGATTGTGCAAGAAGCAGGCGGCATCGTAACCGACTTTGACGGCGAACAAACTTGGCTGGAAACGGGCAATATTGTGGCTGCCAACCCCAAAGTTTTGGCGCAAATGTTGAAAATCATCGCGCAACATCGCGCATAATTGAAAAGCAGCCTGCACTTTTTATAACCAAGTCATAATTTGGACAAAAAGTGCAGACTGCTTTGGTTTTTTTTTGATAAAGGAAATGCTATGAAAACCATTATTTCTGTCTTGCTTTTGGCACTTGCCAGCACATCAGCCCAAGCGGAAGAGTCGCTACACTACAATCTAGTCAATTTCAACGAAAGTGCCAGTGTGCGCGTGCCAAACGACACCATGAACGTGGTGCTAGAAATCCGCGAAAGTGGCAAATCGCGCCAAGACGTGAGCAACACGGTAACGCGCCGTGTCAATGCGGTGCTCAATCGCGCCAAATTGGGCGGCAAAGTGTTTGACGTAGAATCGGGCAACCGCAGCACCTATCCCGAATATGACGAACGCAACATCATTCGCGTCTGGACAGACGTGGCGCAAATCCGCATCAGCAGCCAAGACTTTGACGCATTGAACAAACTGGTTGCCGATAGCCAAAACGAAGCGGCATTGGATGGCTTGTCGTTTTCCGTATCGCCCGATAAACGCACCGCCGCGGTCAATCAAGCTAGCGACCAAGCATTGAAAACCTTTCAGCAACGCGCCTTGCACATGAGCAAAACGTTGGGTTTTTCGGGCTACAAAATCGTGCGGATTGAATTCAATCAATCGTTTAGCAGCGAGGAGGGCGATTTTGTTGCACCACAGATGATGATGGCAACTTCGGCGCGTTCGGCATCGTTTAAATCGGCAGAAGTAGCGCAAACCAGCCCAGGAGCGCAGGAAATTCGCCAAAATATTCGCGTGTCGGTGCAGCTTTATTAAAAAGCAGCCCGCACTTTATTATTGCGATGAAAACAAAATGAACACACTTTCCCCCAAACTTTCCGATTTCCAACAAGCGCGAGTGCTAGTCGTGGGCGATGTCATGCTCGACCGCTATTGGTTTGGCGATGTGAACCGCATTTCGCCCGAAGCCCCCGTGCCTGTTGCCAAAATCAACAAAACCGACCATCGCGCAGGCGGTGCGGCAAATGTGGCGCGTAATATTGCCGCGTTGGGCGGACAAGTCGCGCTGCTGTCGGTAGTGGGTGATGACGAAGCGGCAGACACGCTGGCAAACTTGCTGCAACAAGACGGCATTGCCAACCATTTGCACCGCAGCGCCCACGCCCCCACGACGCTCAAATTGCGCGTGTTGGCGCGTAATCAACAGCTTATTCGCTTGGATTTTGAAGAGCAACCCGACCAAAGCAGCCTGCACTTGGTGGCGCAACATTATGCCGATTTAGTCGCGCAATACGATGCCGTGATTTTGTCGGACTATGGCAAAGGCGTGTTAAACGAAGTCGCCCAAATGATTGCCACCGCACGCGCTTTGGGCAAACCCGTATTGATTGACCCCAAGGGTAGCGATTATCAAAAATATCGTGGCGCGACCTTGCTCACGCCCAACCGCGCCGAACTCAAAGAAGCGGCTGGCGGCGGCTGGGCTAGTGAAGCAGAATTGACTGCCAAAGCCCAAACCTTGCGCGAACAGCTTGGGTTGGACGCGCTATTGGTTACACGCAGCGAAGAGGGCATGAGCTTGTATCGCGCCAATCAAACCGACCACCAACCCACTCGCGCCCAAGAAGTGTATGACGTGTCGGGCGCAGGCGATACCGTGATTGCGGCAATGGGCTTGTGCCTAGCGGCTGGCTATGCCCTGCCCGATGCCATGCACGTTGCCAACGCCGCCGCTGGTGTGGTGGTGGCAAAATTGGGTACGGCGGTGTGTTCGTTTGACGAATTGCAAACTGCGTTGAAAGGCTAATCGTGCAATCTCAACGCGAATGGCTGGAACAACACATCGCCCAACAATATGGTGCATTGCCCGAATTTTTGTGGACAAAATACCCACTTACGCCGTGTATCGCCACAGCAGCAACCGCAAGTGGTTTGCGATTGTGATGCAGATTGCAGGCACGCAAATCGGGCTGGACGATGTGGATAACTTAGCGGTGGTCAATGTGAAATTGCTGCCCGAATGGATAACGCAGTTGAGCGGACAACACGGCTTTGCGCCAGCGTATCACATGAACAAAAAACATTGGTTGAGCGTGCGTTTGGACAACACGCTGCCCAGTAGTCAGATTGTGGATTTGTTGAAGACTGGTTTTGAGCAAACGCGGTAATTTAGAGTAATAGAAAAAGGAAAACAACATGACCATCATCGTAACAGGCGCGGCTGGCTTCATTGGCAGCAACATCGTCAAAGCACTCAACGAACGCGGCATGACCGACATCGTTGCGGTGGACAACCTGACGAACGGCGACAAATTTCGTAATTTTGCCGATTGCGACATCGCGCATTATTTGGATAAACACGAATTTATCCGCCAAATTCGCGAACATCAATTTCCGTATAGCGACATTCAAGCCGTGTTCCACGAAGGCGCGTGCAGCGACACGATGAACTACGACGGTAAATATATGCTGGAAAACAACTACCAATACACGCTGGATTTACTGGATTGGTGTCAAGACGAGCGCATTCCGTTTTTATATGCGTCCAGCGCGGCGGTGTATGGCAAGGTGGATATTTTCCGCGAACAGCGCGAATTGGAAAAACCGCTCAATGTGTATGGCTACTCTAAATTTTTGTTTGACCAAGTGTTACGCCAACGAATGCAGCAGGGCTTGACCGCGCAAGTGGTCGGCTTTCGCTATTTCAACGTGTATGGCATGCGCGAGCAACACAAAGGACGCATGGCATCGGTGGCGTATCATCACTTCAATCAATATCGCGAAAATGGTTTTGTGAACCTTTTTGGCGCATACGAAGATTACGGCAATGGCGAACACAGCCGCGATTTTGTGAGCGTGGAAGACGTGGTTAAAGTGAATTTGTATTTCTTGGATAACCCAGACCAATCGGGCATTTTCAATTTGGGAACGGGGCGCAGTCAGCCGTTTAACGATTTGGCGGCGGCAACGGTTAATGCCTGTCGCGCGGCAGACGGTTTGCCCAAATTGTCATTGAGCGAACTGGTGGCGCAAGGCTTGATTCGTTATGTGGATTTTCCTGACGCACTCAAAGGCAAATACCAAAGTTTCACGCAAGCCGACATCAGCAAATTGCGCGAAGCAGGATACAGCAGCGATTTTTATACGGTGGAGCAGGGCGTAGAACGCTATGTGGCGTGGTTGTTGCAGCAGTTGTGATAACCGTAATGGTAGGTCGGGGTCTAGACCCCAACAAAGCAGCCTGCACATTCAATCAACCGAATGTGCAGGCTGCTTTTTTAAATCATTTATCGCCCCAAAAGCAGCCTGCACTTTCGTTTTGCAAGATGATGTAAACGCTGCCATAATGCCACTTCCAAACCCAAAACTACAACCAACAACACAGGACACAAAATCATGACCATCATCAAACAAGAAGATTTTATTCAAAGTATTGCCGATGCGTTTCAATTCATCAGCTACTACCACCCAAAAGATTATATTCAAGCGTTAGCCAATGCGTTGGAAAAAGAAGAAAATCCAGCCGCCAAAGACGCGATGACGCAAATTTTGGTCAATAGTCGTATGTGCGCCGAAGGACATCGCCCTATTTGCCAAGATACAGGCATTGCCACCGTATTTTTGAAAATCGGCATGAACGTGCAATGGGACGCGCAAATGTCGGTGCAAGACATGGTTAATGAAGGCGTGCGCCGTGCTTACACGCACCCCGATAACGTGTTACGCGCTTCTGTGTTGGCAGACCCAGCAGGCAAGCGCACCAACACCAAAGATAACACGCCAGCCGTTGTGCATATGGAAGTGGTTGCAGGCGACAAAATTGAAGTTACTTGCGCGGCAAAAGGCGGTGGCTCTGAAAACAAAACCAAAATGGCGATGTTGAATCCGTCAGACAGCATTGTGGACTGGATTATCAAAACTGTACCAACAATGGGCGCGGGTTGGTGTCCGCCAGGTATTTTGGGTATCGGTATTGGCGGCACACCTGAAAAAGCGGCGTTAATGGCGAAAGAATCATTGATGAGCCACATTGACATTCACGAATTGCAAGAAAAAGCCGCTTCGGGCGCAGAATTGAATACCGTTGAAAAATTGCGTTTGGAAATTTTTGAGAAAGTGAATGCGCTTGGCATTGGCGCACAAGGTTTGGGCGGTTTGACGACTGTGTTGGATGTGAAAATTTTGGATTATCCAACCCACGCCGCGTCTAAACCGATTGCGATGATTCCAAACTGCGCCGCCACTCGCCACGTTGAATTTGAATTGGACGGTTCGGGCGCGGCGGTGTTGGAAGCCCCAAGTTTGGAAGATTGGCCCGACATTACTTACAGCCCCGATAACGGCATTCGCGTAGATTTGGACACATTGACCAAAGAAGATGTAGCGCAATGGAAAATGGGCGACGTGTTGTTGTTGAACGGCAAAATTTTGACGGGTCGCGACGCAGCGCACAAACGCATGGTGGATATGTTGAACAATGGCGAAAAATTGCCTGTTGATTTCACCAATAAAATGATTTACTACGTTGGCCCTGTGGACCCAGTTCGTGATGAAGTGGTTGGCCCTGCTGGCCCGACTACCGCCACGCGCATGGACAAATTCACGCGCCAAATGTTGGAACAAACTGGCTTGCTTGGCATGATTGGCAAATCAGAACGCGGCGTGGCAGCGTGTGAAGCGATTGCGGATAACAAAGCAGTTTATTTGATGGCGGTGGGCGGTTCGGCTTATTTGGTGGCAAAAGCGATTAAAGAAGCGAAAGTGTTGGCGTTTCCTGAATTGGGTATGGAAGCGATTTACGAATTTACCGTGAAAGATATGCCTGTTACCGTTGCGGTGGACAGTCAAGGTCAATCGATTCACGCGATTGCGCCAAAACAATGGCAAGCAAAAATTGGCATTATTCCAGTTGAAAGCTAATTTAAATCAACCATAAAAAGTGCAGGCTGCTCGCGTATGTTTTGGCATAAAAAAGCAGCCTGCACTATATTTATAGAATTACATTATGGCACTCCAATACCAAATCTTCCCCGTAACCCCCTTTCGCCAAAACTGCACCCTGCTGTGGGACGACCAAACAGGCGATGCCGCGCTAACCGATGTGGGCGGCGACACCGATTACTTAATCCACGCCTTGCAACAGCGCGATTTAACTTTGCGCGAAATTTGGCTCACACACGGACATCTAGACCACGCAGGTGGCGTACCGTTTTTGCTGCAAACGCACAACGTACCTGTGCTCGGGCCACACGCAGACGATGAATTTTTGCTGCAAAGCCTGCCTGACACCACCGCTTCGTATGGCTTTCCTGTTTGCCCTGCGTTTACGCCCACGCGCTGGCTAAACGAAGACGACAGCGTAAACGTGGGCGCATACACCTTCCAAGTGCTGCACATAGACGGACACACCCCAGGTCATGTCGTGTTTTATTGCGAGCAAGCCAAACTGTTGATTGCTGGCGATGTGCTGTTTTACGAAAGCATTGGGCGCACCGATTTTCCGCGAGGTAATCATCAAGCTCTGCTCAATAACATCGCGCAAAAATTGTATGTGCTACCCGATGACACGCTGGTCATTGCAGGACACGCTCGCACCACCACCATTGGTCATGAAAAACAATACAATCCGTTTGTGCGCGGATAAGATTGCGCGATTACAGTATAAAAAGCAGCCTGCACTTTAAATCAACAAAAAGTGCAGGCTGCTTTTGCAATAATCTTGACGCAATTTCACAAATCGTTGTGGCATACTGCTTGCGTTTTCCCACCAACTAAATGGAGTTTCACCATGAAAAACATCATCACAAAAACTGCTATGATTTTGACCGTAGCCGCTAGCTTGGCAGCGTGTGCCAACAACGGTGGCATGACCACACAACAACGTAATGCCGCGATTGGCGCAGCAGCAGGCGCAGTGGCAGGCAACTTGCTCGGTGGCGACACAGGCTCAACTTTGGGCGGTGCGGCATTGGGCGGCGTGATTGGTAGCCAAGTTCAATAATCCCATTTCTTTTCACTAAACAAAAAAGTGCAGGCTGCTTTTGAGAATATCAAAAAGCAGTCTGCACTTTCTATTTATTACCTGGTTTATAGTGAAATGAAATTGCAATAGGACGGTGTTGCCAACGCCCTTATGTGCTATTTGCACATGGTGGGCGTTGTCGCCTTGTCCTATTTTTATTTCATTTCACTATATTTTTTGTTTTTCTTACCGTTTGGCTCTTTATCCAACACTTGCGGTGCAGTCGCTACCATTTCGGTTTGGCGATTGATGTGCCATTGTTGGGCAATTGTCAGCAAGTTGTTGATAACGTAATATAACACCAAGCCTGCTGGGAAGAAGAAGAACATGATTGAGAATATCAATGGCATGATTTTTATCATTTGCGCTTGCATTGGGTCGCTTGGTGGTGGGTTTAATGTGGTTTGGAACCACATGGTCGCCGCCATCAAAATCGGCAAAATAAACCAAGGGTCGGGGCGCGATAGGTCGGTAATCCAGCCCAGCCATGGTGCTTGACGCAATTCCACCGATAAGAAAATCATCCAATACAAACCAATGAAAATCGGCATTTGCAACAGCATCGGCAAGCAGCCACCCAATGGGTTGATTTTTTCATCTCGATACAATTTCATCATCGCTTGTTGCAAGCCCATGCGGTCTTCGCCGTATTGCTTTTTCAGGGCTTCCATTTTGGGTGCTACGGCGCGCATTTTCGCCATCGATTTATAGGCTTTGTCGTTGAGCGGATACAACACGGCTTTGACAATCATCGTCAAGAACACAATCGCCCAGCCCCAGTTGCCAATCAAGCCGTGCAACCAGTTCAACAAGGCAAACAACGGTGCAGCAAAAATGTGAACGCGACCGTAGTCTTTGGTCAAATCAAATTCGGGCGCAACGGTTTTCAACACGCTGGTTACTTGCGGGCCGGCATACAAATTCGCGCCAAATGATTGGGTTGCACCTGCGGCAACATCGGCAGCGGCAACATTCACGCCTGCTTGATAAAGCTGTTCGCTGCGTTTTTTGATATCCACCGTGCAGGCTGCTTGGGCGCAAACATTGTCGCCTTGTGCAGGCTGCATAATCCATGCAGACACAAAGTAATGCTGAATCATGCCAACATAGCCGCCTGTGGCTTTACGTTGGTATTCGGCGGTGTCTTTGCCGCTGGCAAAATCATCGTCCAAATCGGAAAAGGTTACTTTTTGGAACTCGTCTGCATCGGGCGTATAAACTACTGGCCCATGGTAGCTTTGCATGAACCAGCCTTCGCCTTCGGGTTTGCTGTTGTCGCGCACCACTTGATACGAAGTGCCCACTTTAACCGCCGATGAGCCTGTGTTTTTCACATCAAAGCGCACGTTGATTAAATAGCTGTTTTTGTGGAATGTGTATACTTTGTCCACTTGCACACCGCTTGCCGCCTGCGCGGTTAGGCGCACTTCCAATTTGTCGCCATTGAGTGTGTACGATTTTTGTGGGCTACTAAACGACACACCGTCCAACAAATTCTTGCCGTTGGCATCGAGCAAATGCGATTGCGCCAAGTATTTTCCATCGGCAAACAAAACAAATTTTTGATTTTCGTCTGCGGCGGCGTTGTATTGATTGAGCGTTAAACCGCGCAAATCGCCCGATTTTTCGTCAATAATCGCTTGCACGGTGTCGGTTTGCACCGTAATCGGCACAGTTTCGCTCAAAGCCGAAGCAGCCTGCACTTGGCTGGTGGCGGTGGCATTTGCGCCTGTTGTTTGAACTTGTGGACGCGGGAACATTTGCTCCCAGCCCATCAAAATCAAAAAAGACAACGCAAACGCGATGAACATTCGTTTGAAATCCATTTTGCGATTTCCTATGTTTGGTTACGGAACAGGGTCATAGCCAGAGCCGCCCCAAGGGTGGCAACGGCAGACACGTTTGGCGGTTAAACACGCGCCTTTGCACGCGCCGTGTTTGCGTATCGCTTCCACTGCATATTGCGAACACGTTGGCACAAAACGACAACGCGGCGGAATCAGTGGGCTAATGGCAAGTTGATAAAATCGCACCAACGCCAGCAGTAAACGTGTCATAACGATACTCCAAAAAAACAAAAGTGCAGGCAGCCGTAAACAATTTTAGGCAGCCTGCACAATATTATTTAGCGGCGAGGCAGCATCAATTCTGCCAACTGCTGTCGCGCTTGGGCAGCCGTTTCGCGGTCAAATGCCACGCGCACACGCACCACAAAATCTTGCGGCGGCAACGTGGATTTGTGTAGCCGAAACCACTCGCGTATCACTCGTTTCATATAATTGCGGCGATTGGCACGTTTGGCGGCTTTTTTGCCGACCACCAATCCCAATCGCGCATAACCCAAACGATTGTCTGCGCTTTGCAACACTTGAATTAAAGAGCGCGAACGCTGTTTACGCAAAGCAAAAACGGCAGAAAATTCTGCCGTTTTGAGCAGACGATACGCTTTACCAAAGCGATTATCCAAGAATTACACAGCCAAGCGTTTGCGACCTTTGGCGCGGCGTGCAGCCAAAACTGCGCGACCACCGCGCGTTTTAGAGCGAACCAAGAAGCCGTGAGTGCGTTTGCGTTTGGTTACTGATGGTTGGTAAGTACGTTTCATGATGTTGTCCTATTCAAAATTCGGAAAAAATTAAATGCGCAATTAAACCTGTTTTATAAGGCTTTGTCAATCAAAATAAATTAGTGCAGGCTGTTTTTTAACGCGGAAACACGCAAAAAGCAGCCTGCACTTTATTTACATCATTTACATCAATCGCCACTCACATTCAACACGGGCGATGCGTTTTCTTCGCTCAACAACACCGTCATCATTGCCGTAACCAATTTGGCTTTTTCGCTATTGGTCATGTTCACAATGCCGCGTTTTTCCAGTTCACTTACTGTACCGCTCACCATGGAAATCGCGCCACGAACCAAAGTCTGCCGCGCTAAAATCACGGCTTCGGCTTGTTGGCGGCGCAACATGGCTTGGGCGATTTCGGGTGCGTAGGTCAAATGCGTAAACCGAACTTCGTCAATAGCAATGCCTGCCACTTCTACTCGTTCCTGCAACATTTCTTGGAATTGCGCCAAAATGGTTTGCGAATGCCCTGTCAAACTTTCGCGGCTGCCATCGCTGGCGTAGGGGTGATGCGTTGCCAATGCGCGAAGTGCGCCTTCGCTTTGCACGTTCAAAAAGTGGTAGGCGTTTTCTACGTCCAACACGGCGGCGGCTGGGTTTTCGATGTGGTACACAATCGCGGCGGCAATTTCAATCGGCGTGCCTGATGAATCGTTTACTTTGAGCGTGTCGGTTACATAGTTGCCTGTTTTGAGCGATACGGTTTCGGTTCGATAAAACGGAATCAACCAATAAAAGCCCGAATGTGGCAAGATGCCTGCGTATTTGCCAAACAGCGTGCCAACCAAGGCGGTGTTGGGCTGCACCACGCGAAAGCGTCCAAACAAATAAGCATACGGCACGGCAATCACAATCGCTAAAAATCCGCCCGACAGAAAAATGCCGATTAAGCCTGCGCCCACGGCAAGCAAAATGGCAAGGGCGATAAAGCCGTTTAGATAAGGCATTTCGTATTTTTGGCTATATGTTTGGCTCATGGCGTTTCCTTGTATTGGGTGGATTTAAAGTCGTGGATTGTAACATAAATAGCTTATTTTTTGATGCTGTGTGGCAAGTTATCCACAATCACAGCGCGGAAAAAGTTATCCACAAAGTAAGTAAAATTCGTTATAATTTTGCAAAATTTGGTGGCGCGATTGGAAAAAGCAGCCTGCACTTGATGACCCTTGTTTACGAGATTGTTATGATTTTAGCCGATTTTTGGGCGCAGACTTTACGCCGCCTGCACAACGAATTAAGCGAACAGCAATTCAATCTTGCCATCGCGCCTATTACTGTGGGCGAAGAAAATGGCGTGTGGATTGTGTACGCTCAAAATCAGTTTAAAGTCAATTTGTTGCGCTCTCAATATGCGGCAAAATTGGACGCAATCCGTGCGGAACTTGCGCCCAATGCACCCGAATTGTTGTACAAAGTCGGCATAGGTACGCGCTACGAAATGGCAAACGATGCGCCTGCGTCTTTGCCTGATGTAGCGGATTCCGTTCATTCGGCTGATGTGGCGGATTTGCCTGAATTTGCGCCCAGCGAAACCGAAAGCAGCCTGCACGAATCGATTGCTGCCAGCAAAACGAAGTCCCCTGAAAAAAACAAAAAACAATCGGCACAAGACATTTTGTTGGAGCGCATGAACAATTTGCGCCCCGAAACCGAAGTGCAGGCTGCTTTGGATAAACCCAAAGCCACACCAGCGATTGAACAAGAACGCCAGCGCGAAGAAACCGAACAGCGGTTGGTGCAAACCAATTTGTCGCCCGATTACACGTTTGATACGTTGGTGGAAGGTAAAGGCAATCAGCTTGCAGCCCAAGTTGCCAAAAGCATTGCCGAAAAACCTGGCGACAGTATGTATAACCCATTTTTTGTGTATGGCGCGACTGGCTTGGGTAAAACCCACTTGGTGCAGGCGATTGGCAACCAGCTAATACGGCTCAACCCCAAAGCGCGAGTGCGTTATATGCATTCCGATGAATACATCAAAACCTTTATGGCAACGGTTCGCAACAAAACGTGGGATACATTCAAGCAGCAATATCTTCACTATAATTTGTTGATTATTGACGATATTCAGTTCATTGCAGGCAAAGACCGCACCATGGAAGAGTTTTTCTTTTTGTTTGAACACTTCCACAACCGCGACCAACAAATTATTTTGACTTGTGACCAGTTGCCCAGCAGCTTGGAAAACATGGACAAACGGCTCGTGTCGCGCTTTTCGTGGGGCATGACCATTCGCCTAGAACCGCCCGAATTGGAAATGCGGATTAACATTTTGGAGCGCAAAGCTCAAGCGATGAATATTTCGTTGGAAGAAAACGCCGCTTTGTTTATCGCACAAAACGTCAAAGCCAGCGTGCGTGATTTGGAAGGCGCACTCAACCGTGTGATTGCACGTTGCCGTTTTGAAAAGCGCAACGTCATCGACATTGATTTGGCAACCGACACCCTGCGCGATATTGTCGCCAGCAACTACAAACCGATTACGGTTGATTTGATTATGAAAACGGTTGCCGATTACTATCGCATTAAAATCAGCGATTTATTAGGCAAAAAGCGCACCCGCAACATTGCCCGACCGCGCCAAATGGCAATGGCTCTGGCAAAAGAATTGACCACTTTGAGCTTGCCTGCGATTGGTGATGCGTTTGGCGGACGCGACCACACCACTGTGATGCACGCCGTCCGAACCATTGCCACGCTGCGTGTGGAAGAAATGGAATTGGGTCAAGATTATGAAAAACTCTTGATTTTGATACAAAATTAATACGACAAGGACAACTATCATGCTTATCCTAGAAACCCAACGCGACAATTTGCTCAAACCGATTCAAGCCGTAACAGGCATTGTGGAGCGCAAACACACGCTGCCGATTTTGGCGAATGTGTTGCTGGAAAGCCACGCAGGCAAGATTCGCGTGTTGGCAACCGATTTGGAAATTCAAATCCACACACAAGGCGCAGAAAGCGAACACGGCGATTTCCGCTTGACCACCAATGCCAAAAAACTGCAAGACATCTTAAAAGCCTTGCCCGATAGTGCCAACGTGCAACTGGATTGGGCAGACCATCGCCTAACGCTCAAATCGGGCAAATCGCGTTTTAATTTGCAAACCTTGCCTGCGGAAGACTTCCCTACCATGAACGTGGGCGACACCACGACCGCTGCGTTTGCCTTGCCACAAGAAACGCTCAAACACATGATTTCCCAAGTGCAATACAGCATGGCGGTGCAAGATATTCGTTTTTATTTGAATGGCTTATTGTTGCAAGTGGAAGGCAATCAACTGCGTTTGGTTGCCACTGATGGACACCGTTTGGCGTTTGCGTCCACCACCATCGACACCGATTTGCCCAAACAAGACGTGATTTTGCCGCGCAAAACGGTACTGGAATGGAACAAGCTGCTCAATCAACCCAAAGAAAATGCGGTGATTGAATTGCTGGACAAGCAAGTGCGCCTGCGTTGCAACGACACGGTTGTGGTCAGCAAAGTCATTGACGGCAAATTCCCCGACTACAACCGCGTGATTCCAATGGACAATAACCGCATTGTGGTACTAAACCGCTTGGCGTTGTTGGGCGCGTTGGAGCGTTCGTCTATTTTGGCAAACGAAAAATTCCGCGGCGTGCGTTTGCAACTGTCGGCAGGCAGCCTGCGCGTGTCGTGTACCAATAACGAGCAAGAAGAAGCGGTAGAAGAATTGGAATTGGCGTATCAAGGCGAGAGCTTGGAAACGAGCTTCAACATTAGCTTCTTGCTGGATATGCTCCGCGCATTGAGTGATGAAGATGTGCAAATCGCGTTTGGCACCGCCACGCAATCGACTTTGTTTACTTTGCCAGAACAGCCTAATTTTAAATATGTGGCGATGCCGATGCGTTTGTGATGGGTTGATTGGTTGGGTATAAAAAGTGCAGGCTGCTTTTGGATAACTTCAAAAGCAGCCTGCATTTTAATTCACCTATCAAATATCAATCATGCACACGCAACAATTCCACTTCAAAAATCAACGTCGAATTCGCAGGAATCACACCGCCTACCGCGCGTGAGCCGTAGCCCATTTCAGGCGGAATCGTCAATTTGCGTTTGCCGCCTTCTTTCATGCCACCAAAACCCTCGTCCCAGCCGCGAATCACTTGACCCACGCCCAACGTAATCGTCAAAGGTTGGCGGCGGTCTAGGCTGCTGTCAAACTTTGTGCCGTCCGTCAAATAGCCTGTGTAATGCACCGTGATGTCTTTGCCTTTTTCGGCGATTTTGCCTGTGCCTTCTTGCACGTCTTCAATAATCAAGCTCATGTTTTGCTCCAATAGCGGTTGAAAAATGCAAGGGTAACACAAAAGGCATTGCAAAGCAGCCTGCACTTTGTTTACAATCTTTAACTTTCTACGCCACTACAAAGGACTACATCATGAACATCGTTTTTTTAGACCGCGACACGCTGCAATCTCGTCCGTTCCAATTCAACTTTGATTGTCAATACACCGAATATTCGCTATCCACCGCCGAAGAAGCATTGGAGCGCACGCGCGATGCCGACATCGTCATCACCAATAAAGTCTTGATTACCGAAGAATTATTAGCTGCCAATCCGCGCATTAAAATGGTTACGCTGGCGGCGACGGGCTACAATAATGTAGATTTAGAAGCCGCCAAACGTCATGGCGTAACCATTTGTAACGTCCGCGCTTATGGCAATGACAGCGTTGCCGAACACGCGTTGATGTTTATGTTCGCGCTGATGCGAAACCTGCCAGCCTATATGCGCGATGTGTCGGCTGGTGTGTGGGAAAAAGCACCGTTTTTCTGCCACTATGGCGCACCGATTCGCAATCTAAACGGCAAAACGCTAACGATTTTTGGACGAGGCAACATTGGCAAACGCTTGGGCGAAATCGCCACCGTGTTGGGCATGAATGTGGTTTGGGGCGAACACAAAAACGCAACAACGGTACGCGATGGCTACACCGAATTCAATCAAGCCGTACAAATGGCAGACGTGATTTCGCTGCATTGTCCGTTGAGCGAGCAGACGCGCCACATGATTGGCGAAGCGGAATTGCAAACGATGAAACCGCAGGCGATTTTAATCAACGTAGGACGTGGCGGTTTGGTGGACGAGCAAGCGGCGTTGGCGGCACTCAAATACGGACAACTGGGTGGCGCAGGCTTTGATGTGCTGACAACCGAACCGCCCAAAGACGGCAATCCGCTGTTGGCAAAATTGCCGAATTTGATTGTTACACCGCACATGGCGTGGGCAAGCGAAGAAGCGTTGGACAATATGACGCGCATTTTGGAAGACAATATTCATGCGTTTGTGGCGAGTAAACCGCAGAATGTGGTGGTGTGAATAACAAAGCAGCCTGCACTTTGGGTTAATTCAAAGTGCAGGCTGCTTTTTTAACTATTGATTACGTGTAATCTATAAAAGATTATTTATTTTGCAATGCATTAACTAAATCTTGCAGCAACTGAATTTCACGTTCTTTTTGTTCAAGCAAGTCATCTTTATGCGAAATCGTCAGGTTTAGCTTTTCAATTTCATGTTCCAGTTCATTTGTACCAAAATAAGTATGCTGCGGGCTATCTTTATTAATTTGGTAAATAATGCTTTGTTTATTTTCAGAAATCAAATTAACTGCACGTTCTGCATCAAAATTAATTAACGCCAATAAATCCATGCCAATACTTCTGCAATCTGCTCCAATTTTGGAATATCCAAACGGCGCACACCTCGCTCGATTTTGGCATAACCATTGGTAGACATGCCTAATTTTGCTGCCATTTCTTCTTGTGAAAATTCATTCAGTTCACGCAGCGTTCTCAATTTATCGGTTAGTTGCATATTTTATCGGTACTTTTTGGGTAAGTTAATGGGACAATTTGTTGCTGGTTAATCGCAAAAAATCGTTTTATATTTAAAGGATTGCTGTTGCTAATCACAAAAATAGCAATAAGCTAAAATTTTAACCGATTTTAAAGGATTTAATGATGTTTAAAAACAATAAATTTACATGGATTACAAAAATGGTCATTTGTACCACGATAGCAGGCTCGCTGTCTGGCTGCTATTTGAAATTAGGTACAAATAAACGCCCAGTAGTTGTTGCACCTGCGCCAGTTGTAGTAAACAGCCAACCTGCTCAACAACCAGCCATGCAAGCACCTAATGCTCAAGGCGAACAAGTTCTTCAACCCACTAAATAATTTGATATAAGGAAGCGATTATGAAAATAATGACCAAAATGATTGTAGCTGCTGCGGTATTGGTATTATCCGCTTGCGGTTTAAGTATTGGTTAATCCAATCAGCAGATTAAATTACACTCAATCGATTTACTGAGACCAATCAAAAATAGAATAGCAAAAGCAGCCTGCACTTTTTTGTTGATAAAAAGTGCAGGCTGCTTTTTATGTATTTTGCCGATTCAAAACCGCTTATCCTGAAAACTCTCTTGCTGAATAATCTCGCCAGTTGCCAAATTTGCCGCGGTGAGCTGTCCGCCCCACAACGCGCCCGTATCCAACCCCAACACGCGATTTTGATGCCATAGCCCCAATGCCGACCAATGCCCAAACACAATCGTGTGGCTGGTGTGCTGGCGATTGGGCGCGTCAAACCATGCGTGTTGCTCGGGCGCAATGCTGGCATAAGTTGCTTTGTAGGCGTGATTTAGGCTGCCGTCTGCATTCAGCGTTCGCATTCGTGTCATCACGTTGGTGATGTAGCGCAAGCGGTCTTGTCCGTGTAATTTGGGCGACCAAAATTCGGGCTGGTTGCCATACATCTGCTCAAAAAAGCGTTTGGCGTGTTGATGTGAAATTTCGTGTGCCACTTCATCAGCCAAATCTTGCGCTTGTGCCACCGACCATTCGGGCAACAAGCCTGCGTGTACCAAAACGTGGGTGTCGTTGTGGCGCATGAGCGGCTGTTGGCGCAACCAATCGCGGATTTTTTTGGGGTGTTTGTGCTGCAAAATCGCGTCTAGCGTGTCGCCTTTTTTGAGTTTGCCTTGTTCGTATAACAACGCCAGCAGGTGTAAATCGTGGTTGCCCAGCACCATTTGGACGCTGCTTTCGTGTTGCCAACAAAATTGCAAGCATTCTAGCGATTGCGGCCCGCGGTTCACAACATCGCCCACCAGCCACAGCGTGTCGGTGCCGTGATTGAATTGCAGCGTGTCTAGCAGCGCGGAAAGTTCGGTATAGCAGCCTTGTAAATCGCCGATTGCGTAATGTGCCATGGGTGTGCCTTGTGTGATTCAAAATGGCGCGATTTTATCATGTTTGCCAAGTGGGTTTGGAATGCTAGAATGTGGGTTTTTCAATCTTTGTATTGCTTTAATTCATACAGAAAGACCATCATGCAAACCGTCCCAGAAAAACTCTCCGCCTTGCGCCAAGTCATGCGCGAACACCAACTAGACGCATGGATTGCCACCACCGCCGACCCGCATTTATCCGAATACTTGCCCGAACATTGGCAAAGCCGCGTGTGGCTATCGGGCTTTACAGGCTCGGCAGGCACGTTGCTGGTAACGCACGATACCGCCATCTTGTGGGCAGACAGCCGCTACTGGGAACAAGCCGCCGTGCAACTTGCCAACAGTGGCATCAGCTTGGGCAAATTGGGCGTTGATGGCGACGTAACGCAATGGCTGGCAGACCATATCCGAGAAAACGGCAAAATTGGTGTGGCTGGCGATATGTTTTCTTTGGCAGAGCAACGAAATATGCAGGCTGCTTTGAGTAGCAAAAACATCACGCTGCACCACGATTTTGACTGCGTGGCAAGCATTTGGCACAGCCGCCCAGCCCTGCCTAGCGCACCGATTTTTGTACACGACCCAGCGTTCACGCCCGAATCTGCCAGCGACAAATTAGCTCGCGTGCGCCAAGTTATGCGCGAAAAACACGCCGATTCGCATCTCATTTCTTCGTTGGACGACATCGCGTGGCTGACCAATTTGCGTGGCAGCGATGTGGAATTTAACCCCGTTTTCTTGGCGCATTTGTTGATTGAATCCAACCAAACCACGCTGTTTGTGGACAAAAACAAAATCACGCCCCAAGTGCAGGCTGCTTTGAACGCCGCGCAAATTCAAATCGCCCCATACGAACACGCCAGTCAAGCCATTGGCAAGCTATCGGGCAGCCTGCTGGTTGAACCAGCCAAAACCGCTTTATCGCTGCTGTCGCATTTGTCGCCCGATGTCGTTTTGTTGGAAGACATTTTGCCCAGCACCTTGTTCAAAAGTTGCAAATCGGCAGCCGAAATCACCCATATTCGCGCCGCTATGTTGCAAGACGGCATTGCGCTGTGCGGCTTTTTTGCCGAGTTTGAACAAAAATTGGCACAAGGCGATGTGTTTACCGAGCGCGATATTGACACCATGCTTTATCATCATCGCAGCCAGCGCGAACAGTTTATTTCGCCCAGTTTTGACACGATTGCAGGCTTCAATGCCAATGGCGCAATGCCGCATTATCGCGCCCCAGACGAAGGCAGCCTGCACATTGGCGGACAAGGTTTATTGTTGATTGATTCGGGCGGACAATATCAAACAGGCACAACCGACATCACGCGCGTTGTCCCCGTTGGCGAACCGACTGCGGCGCAAAAACGCGATTTTACTTTGGTGTTGAAAGCGCACATTGCGTTGGCAGACACCGTGTTCCCAGACGGCATTTTGTCGCCGATGTTGGACGTGATTTGCCGCAAACCGATGTGGCAAGCGCAATGCGATTACGGACACGGCACAGGACACGGCGTGGGCTATTTCTTGAATGTACACGAAGGTCCGCAACGCATTGCCTACCAAGCCAAACCCGCAACGCAACACGCCATGCGCGAAGGCATGCTCACGTCCAACGAACCTGGTTTGTATCGCCCACAACAATGGGGCATTCGCATTGAAAATTTGGTGGTGAATCGCCGCGTAGAGCAGCCGCAAGAAAGCGCGTTTGGCAATTATTTGTATTTTGAAACGGTAACGCTTTGCCCGATTGACACGCGCTTGGTAGAAGTGGCGATGCTTGCCGAGCACGAACGCGCATGGCTCAACCAATATCACGCCAAAGTGCGCGAACAGATTTTGCCGCACGTTGATGGCGCAGCCAAAGCATGGTTGATTGAGCGCACCGAAGCGGTGTAGGTTGTTTCAATCGCACAAAAAAATATAGTGAATTAAAATAAAAATGAGACAAGGCGATAACGTCAGCCGTGTGCGCGTGGCACATAAGGACGTTATCAACGCTGTATCATTGCAATTTTAATTCACTATAAAAGTGCAGGCTGCTTTTCTTGTTATACAAAATCAAAAAGCAGCCTGCATACAGTAGTTATTTTTATTAACCTATTTCAATCAAAAGGATATGATTATGGCAAAATTTCTTAATACCAGTGCAACGACTTATTATTTGGAAGAGTTGATTAAACAGTCAAAAGAACGCTTGTATCTTATCAGCCCCTATCTCAAATTGAATGACCGAATTAAAGAGCTGCTGGAAGATAAAAATCGTATGAAAATTGATATTCGCATTGTGTATGGCAAAAGCGAATTACAACCAGCCGAAGCCAGTTGGCTTAAAACTTTAAATTATGTCCGCACCAGTTACTGTCAAAATTTACACGCTAAATGCTATATTTCAGAATCCGATTGCATTATTACCAGCTTGAATCTATATGAATTTAGTCAAGTTAATAATAATGAAATGGGCATTTTATTGAATAGCCAAACCGATGCCGATGTCTATCGTGATGCTTATGATGAAGCCACGCGCATTATTCGCATTAGTGAAGAAGTAAAAATTTCACTTGATGTCGTCAATAAAAACGAAAACAGCCCCCAAGAAGCTGAAAGCCAAAAATTCAACCATTTAACCACCGCAAAATTAGCAGAAAAATGGGGTATTGATACCGCCGAATGCAATAAGCGGTTATGCGAAGCAGGATTACAAGAATTGAATGGTAAAAATTATTTCCTAACCGAAAAAGGTAAGCAAACAGGCGCAAGCGTTAAAAAAGGACAATATGGCTATTTTATTGTTTGGTCTGCCGATTTAATTATTTAAACCTATTATAGAAAGCCCCCCCCATGTTCCAACACGTCCAAGCCTACGCAGGCGACCCGATTTTGAGCCTTGTAGAAACCTTCAAACAAGACTCGCGCGACCACAAAGTCAATTTAAGCATTGGCATTTATTTTGACGATGCAGGCTGCTTGCCCTTGCCGCAAGCCGTTCGCAGCGCACAAGAGCAACAAAGCATTCAAGCGCAATCGTATTTGCCTATGGAAGGACACGCCGCTTTTCGCGCTGCCGCCTTGCAAGTGATTTTGGGCGACACACACACCGTTTTGCAACAAAATCGTGCCATTGCCGTGCAAACGCTGGGCGGTTCGGGTGCACTCAAACTCGCTGCCGATTTTATTCATCGCTGGTATCCGCAAGCCAAAGCCTATGTGAGCGACCCAACGTGGGACAACCATCGCGGCATTTTTGAAGGCGCAGGCGTAGAAGTCGGCACTTATCCGTATTACGACCCTCAAACCATTAGCGTGCGTTTTGCCGAAATGAAAGCCTTTTTTCAAACGCTCAATGCAGGCGATGTCGTGTTGCTGCACCCTTGCTGCCACAACCCAACAGGCATCGATTTGCAGCCCGAACAATGGGACGAAATCCTAATGATTGTGCAACAACGCCAACTCATCGCGCTAATGGACATTGCCTATCAAGGTTTTGGCGACGATTTTGACCGCGATGCCTATGCCATTCGCCGCGCCGCCGACATGGGCATTAGCTTTTTTGTGAGCAGCTCGTATTCCAAAAATATGTCGCTGTATGGCGAGCGCGTTGGCATTTTGGCAGCGATTTGTCCCAGCAGCGAACAAGCGCAACTGGTTTTAGGACAACTTAAATTTGGTGTGCGCCGCATTTATTCCAGCCCACCTGTACACGGTGCCGACATTGCCGCGCGTGTTTTGACGCAAAGCAGCCTGCGCCAACAATGGCAAAACGAAGTCTATGAAATGCGCGACCGCATCAAAGCCATGCGCCAACAACTGCATGATGCCTTGTGCCAACGCTTGCCACAACACGATTTTTCGCACTACATTACCCAGCGCGGTATGTTTAGCTACACAGGCTTAACCGCCGAACAAGTACAACGCCTGCAAGACGAATTTGCCGTGTATTTGCTGCAATCGGGGCGTTTGTGCGTGGCTGGATTGAATCAGCGCAATGTGGATTACGTTGCCAACGCGATTGCCAGCGTGATGAGCACGTAAACATAAGCAAAAGCAGCCTGCATTTTGAGTAAATAAACATAGTGGATTAAATTTAGATTAGGACAAGGCGACAACGACCGCCGTGTACAGCTAGTACATAAGGGAGTTGGCAACGCTGTACTAATCTAAATTTAATTCACTATAAATCCCCCGAAAATAAAAAAGCCCACATTCAAAGCTGTGGGCGTTTCCGATATTGCTTTTGCAAGCCACATCAACCGTTTAGCGGTTATCCACCTTACCGCGCACATCGCGGCAGGTTGGCATGGGAACGTCCAACTCTGAATGCTGGGGCGGATTGTGTGGTGGCTAAAAACGCTTGTCAAATGATTTTGTGGTTATCCGCATGATAAAATTCACGCCATTTCCATCTCAAAGCAGCCTGCACATGAAACCAACCGCCCAACAAATCCTACACAACACATTCGGCTACCCCGACTTTCGCGGACGACAAGGCGAAATCGTGGACACCGTAGCGCGTGGCGAAAACGCACTCGTACTCATGCCCACAGGCGGCGGAAAATCGCTGTGTTATCAAATCCCTGCGCTGCTTCGCGATGGCGTGGCGATTGTCGTTTCCCCACTCATCGCGCTGATGGACGACCAAGTGGCGAATTTACGCGCAGCAGGCGTTCACGCGGCGGCGGTGCATAGCGGCACACCGCCCGAAATCGTGCGCCAGTTGGCAGATGATATTCATTCAGGCAGCCTGAAATTATTGTACGTTGCACCTGAACGCCTTGTTTCGGAACGATTTTTGCGATTTATGGACAACACGAACGTGAGCCTGTTTGCGATTGATGAAGCGCATTGTGTCAGCCAATGGGGACACGATTTCCGCCCCGAATATCAACAACTTGGCTTACTCGCCGACCGCTATCCCAACGTGCCGCGCATCGCCCTAACCGCCACAGCAGACGCAGAAACGCGTGCCGATATGAAACATTATTTGAAATTGGAAAAGGCTGCCGAGTTCGTTTCCAGTTTTGACCGCCCGAATATTTATTACCAAGTGATTGAAAAAAACAATGGTAAAAAGCAATTATTGGACTTTATCAAGCGGCAAATGCACGGACAAAGCGGCATTGTTTACTGTTTGAGCCGCAAAAATGTGGAAGATGTTGCCGCGTTTTTGTGTGAAAACGGTTTGAATGCCGTGCCGTATCACGCTGGCATGAGTTTGGAAAATCGCCAACAAAATCAACATCGTTTCACGCATGAAGACAATATTATTGTGGTGGCAACGGTGGCGTTTGGTATGGGGATTGATAAACCTGATGTGCGTTTTGTCGCGCATTTAGATATGCCGCAGAGCATTGAACATTTCTATCAAGAAAGCGGACGCGCTGGGCGTGATGGGCTGCCTGCCGTGAGTTGGCTGTGTTATGGCATGAATACGCTGGTTTTGCTGAAAGAACGCATTCAGGAAAGCCAAGCATCTGATTTTCAAAAACAAGTTGAATTGCAAAAATTGAACGCGATGTTTGACGTATGCGAAACGGCAGCTTGTCGCCGTCAGCTTTTGTTGCGGCATTTTGGTGAAAACAGCGAGCCGTGTGGGAATTGCGATAATTGTCTGCATCCGCCTGTGCGTTTTGACGGCACGGAATTGGTGCAAAAATTGTTGAGTTGCGTGTATCGTGTGGGGCAGAAATTTGCGGCTGGTTATGTGATTGAAGTTTTGCGTGGAAAATCAACGGATTGGATTGTGCGAATGGGGCATGATAAATTGTCCACGTTTGGCATTGGCGCGAATTTGAGCGATAAAGATTGGCGAAATGTGGTGCGACAATGTATCGGTTTAGGCTTATTAAACAATGATATGCACAATTATCAGGCGTTGATTTTAACGCCAGCCGCCAAACCTGTTTTGCGTGGCGAAGAAACCGTGATGTTGCGCCCACTCAAACGCGAAAAAGCGGCGACCAAAGTGGCGAAAACGGACACTTGGTTGCGGACGGAACGCGAAGAGCGTTTGTGGCAAGCGTTGCGTAAGTGGCGGTTGGATAAGGCAAAATTGGACGATGTGCCTGCGTATGTGATTTGCGGCGACAAGACTTTGCGCGATGTAGTGGAGCGGCTGCCTGAAAATTTGGCGGATTTGGCGCAGGTGTATGGTTTGGGCGAAGCAAAAATTAAGCAGTTTGGCGATGAGATTTTGGAAATTGTGGAACAGCATTTGTCGGGCGAAAATCCTGTTTCTGCGCCGAATAACGGCGTACCGTTTTGTTCCCAAATCGGAGATTTGGACAAAACTGGCAGCAGCCTGCAAAATGATTTAGCAGAAAATTCAAATGATGACACACCAGCACAACAAGCGGCGTTTAACGCGCTGACGGCTTGGCGAGCGGAAACGGCGGCGGCGCAAAATGGCACGTTGCACAGCGTGATTTCTGATGATTCGTTGGCGGATTTGGCGCGATTGTTGCCGAGTGAACCGATTGATTTGCAAATGATTTACGGTTTGGGCGATGTGCGAATTGGCAAATTTGGCGATGAAATTTTGCGCGTGTGTGCGCCGTTTTCAGGTAGCCTGAACGATGATTTGGCGCGTAAACGCTTGTTGTTGCGCGAATTGCAATCGTGGTGCGCGGCAACAGCGCAAGCGGAAGATGTGGCGGAATTTCGCGTGTTGAGTAAGCCGACTTTGCGCGCGATTGCGAATAAGCTGCCTGAAAATATGGACGCGCTGCATCATGTGCATGGTTTGGACAATGAGAAAATTGGGAAGTATGGAGAAGCGTTGATTGAGATTTGCTCACGTTTTCAGGCTGCGTGAAAATATAGTGGATTAAATTTAGAGGTGGTGTCCTGAAAAGTGTGCTGCAAAACTAAACAATGCCAAAGTGAATATCAAAGAAAGCTAAATCAAAAACTTTCTTGTGATAAAACATACTGTTAGAAAAGCAACACGTTTTTCTAAACGCTTGCCTTACTTTGTGCCGTAAACGACAATTATTACCCTCAATGCCAACTGTGTGTTGCTTACCAACTAGATGCCATTCTTCATTTGAAAAGACATTTAAAAATGCAGCCCAGTCATCGGTCGCAATTCTGTCATAGGTTACACGCAACTCTTTCAAACGCCGTTTGAGTGCTCGCGCTGTTGCTAAATCGCGTTTACCCCAAACGTAAGCGACAATTTCGCCACTTTCTCTGTGATAGGCATAGACTAGCCACACTTTATTAGACTTGTTACCGACAAATGTCCAAAACTCGTCTATTTCAAGTGTAGAGTAATGTTTTTGTTTAGGAAATGGCTCAAACTCATGGCGTTTTAAAGCAGCCTGAACTTTGTCTTTGCTGTAACCCGTAATTGCTGCAATATCGCGAATACCACAACCTCTAACGGTCATTCTCCAAACCTGTTCATCAGCTTTGGAATGACAACCCTTATAGGTAAGGTTATGGTCGCCAATAAAATTACGACAAAAATCTTTGCAAAAATATTTTTGTTTACGATTGCAAGAGTAGCCATTTTTCTTTATATTTTGTCCTTGGCAGCGAGAACAAGTTAGAGTTATTTCTGTTTTCACACACCTAAATATACTCTGTTCTCGCTGCTTTTTTATTGCTTATTTTTTTACAGCACACTTTTCAGGGCGCCACCAAAAAATAGTATTAGGAGTCTACAAATGGATAAATTTTCAGAACTAGGCAGCATCGCGTGGTTATGGACAAATTCAGAATTACACCAAAATTGGCCTTTATCGCTTTTTTCAACCAATGTTATTCCAGCTATTGAAACGCAACAGTATGTATTGTTGGTTCGAGATGGGATGCCTATTGCCTATTGCAGTTGGGCAAGGTTGAATTTAGAAACGGAAGTGAAATACATCAATGATGTTACTTCTCTTAAATTGGAAGATTGGCAATCTGGCGACCGATATTGGTTTATCGATTGGATTGCACCGTTTGGCGATAGTTATCTTTTAACAAAACATATGAGAAAGTTATTTTCTGATGGTTTGTTTAGGGCTATTCGAGTGGACGCAGGTTCGCCGAATGGGAAGATTTCTGAATTTTATGGGAGAAATGTTGATGCAAAATTAGCTATGCAATCTTTTGAACAGTATCAAAAAGAGCTGATGAATGCATTATCTCAACAGGATAATTTTATCATCAGTACATCAAAATAATTTTTTAACAACAAATGGATAGAACAGCTTGAATGGTTTCAGGCTGCCTGAAACCATTTTAATAATGTCTATTCAAATTTGAAAATTGAGGTGAATTATGAACTTAGCAACAACAAAAGCTAAATTAAAATCTGGCGCACAAGCAGGTGTACAAGCTTTGAACAAAGCTGGACACGCAGCTAAAACAGGTACAGTAGCAGCAGGTAAAGCAACCGTAGCAGGTGCAAAATCTTTATATCTTACCATCCCTAAAGATTATGACATTGAAAAAGGAGGCAGTCTGAACGAACTTATAAAAGCAGCAGACGAACTAGGGATTGCTCGATTACAAGAAGATGCTAACAATGTTGAAAGTGCTAAAAAATCAATTGATACAGTAGAAAAACTTTTAAGCTTTACTCAAACTGGTGTAGCGGTTTCTGCTAAAAAATTGGATGAACTTTTGCAAAAATATTCTTCAAGTAAATTAGCAAAAAGCCTAGGCAGTTCAGCAAATATTGATTCTAAATTAACCAAAACCAATCACATTTTATCTACTTTAAGTTCTTTCTTAGGTACTGCTTTGGCTGGTATGGATTTGGATTCACTGGTAAAACAAGGTGATGCCAGTGCAACTGACTTGGCAAAAGCAAGCCTTGACTTGATTAATGAATTGGTCAATAACATTTCAAATAGCGTTCAATCAATAGAAGCATTTTCTGAACAGTTGGGCAGATTGGGAGCTGCGATTTCTCAAACCAAAGGTTTATCAGGTTTGGGCAACAAATTGCAAAACTTACCTAATTTTGGCAAAGCAAATTTAGCCTTAGAAATGATTAGCGGTTTGTTGTCAGGCATTTCAGCTGGTTTTACTTTGGCAGATAAAAACGCCTCTACTGAGAAAAAAGTAGCAGCAGGCTTTGAATTAAGCAATCAAGTAATTGGTAATGTTACCAAAGCCATTTCATCTTATGTTTTGGCACAACGTGCTGCTGCGGGCTTATCAACCACAGGCGCGGTTGCCAGTCTGATTACTGCTTCTATTATGTTGGCAATCAGCCCGTTGGCGTTTATGAATGCCGCAGATAAATTTAAAAATGCTTCTCTAATTGATGAATTTGCTAAACAATTCAAAAAATTTGGTTACGATGGTGATAGTCTATTAGCTGAATACCAACGCGGGGCTGGTACAATTGAAGCTTCTTTGACTGCAATTAATACAGCATTGGGTGCAGTATCTGCTGGTGTATCTGCTGCGGCAGTAGGCTCAGTTGTAGGTTCTCCTGTTGCTTTGTTGGTTGCTGGTGTAACAGGTTTGATTTCAGGCATTTTGGAAGCTTCTAAACAAGCAATGTTTGAAAGCGTTGCGAATCGTTTACAAAGCAAAATCTTGGCTTGGGAAAAAGAAAATGGTGGTAAAAACTATTTTGAAAATGGATATGATGCCCGTCACGCGCATTATTTAGAACGCAATTTAAAATTGCTGTCTGAATTGAATAAAGAATTGCAGGCTGAACGTGTTATTGCGATTACGCAACAACGTTGGGATGCAAATATTGGCGAATTAGCTGGTATCACCAAATTGGGCGACCGTATAAGCAGTGGTAAAGCTTATGCTGATGCATTTGAAGATGGCAAAAAATTAGATGGTGCTTCAAATGTTACTGTGGACACGAGAACAGGTGTGGTTGATATTAGCAATGCTAATGGTAAAAAAACACAAGCTTTGCATTTCACATCACCATTACTGACAGCGGGTACTGAAACTCGTGAGCGTGTTCAAAATGGTAAATATTCTTACATCAATCAATTAAAATTTAACCGCGTGAAATCGTGGACAGTTAAAGATGGTGAAGCTAATTCACGTTTGGATTTCTCAAAAGTTATTCAACATGTTGCCTTTAATGATGAAGATGGACGTTTAAGCGGTAAAACAGAGGAAATTGCTTTGAATGTGAATGCAGGTTCGGGCAATGATGATATTTTTGCTGGTCAAGGTAAAATGAATGTGGACGGCGGTACTGGGCACGACCGCGTGTTTTACAGTAAAGATGGTGGTCTGGGGCAAGTTAATGTGGATGGTACTAAAGCTACAGAAGCTGGCAGCTACACAGTAAACCGCTCGATTAACAATGGGTCGTTCTACCACGAAGTAATTAAACGCCAAACTACACAAGTTGGTAAACGTACAGAAACGCTGGAATATCGCGATTTTGAATTAAAACGTCCTGAACATGGCTATCAAACAACTGATACATTAAAATCAGTAGAAGAGATTGTAGGTAGCCAATTTAGTGATACATTCAAAGGTTCTAAATTTGCTGATATCTTCCATGGTGGCGATGGTAACGATACACTGGAAGGTAATGATGGCGATGACCGTTTATTTGGTGGTAATGGTGATGACCATTTATATGGCGGAAACGGGGATGACTTATTAGATGGCGGTAAAGGTAATGATGTAATAAATGGTGGGGACGGCAATGATGTCTACATTTCTCGTAAAGGTGATGGCAATGACACGCTGTATGACTCACATGGTAGTGATAAATTAGCGTTTGCTGATGCAGATTTATCTGAATTGACTATTGAGCGCACTGCGCAAGGTATCATGATTAAACGCAATGATGGTTCAGGCAGCATCAATATGGCTGAATGGTATAAAACACTATCTCGACCAAATTATCATGGCAATGCGACTGATGACAAAATCGAACAAATCATCGGTAAAAACGGTGACTATATTACGTCAGAACAAATTGATAAATTGCTAAAAGATAAGCAAACTGGAACCATTACTTCCGCTCAATTGCAACAATTAGCGCAAGAGAATAAGAGCAAATCTATTGACTCTGGTAATCTTGCGAGCACATTGAATAAATTGATTGAATCTATGGCTTCATTTGGTTCACGTGGTGCAACGGCTTCAAATTATTTGCAGCCTGCGCACAAATCACCGCAAAATGTATTAGCACCTAGCGCAGTGTAAATAATGCGATAGCACCATTTGCCCATTTTCATTTTACGAAAATGGGCAAATGGTGATTTTGTGTTCAACCATTTATTTTCAGGCTGCCTGAAATATTAATACCATTAATAACAAACTCAATATGAAAAAAATTTCACCTTTATATTTGATATTTAGTCTATTTTGTACTCAATCTGTCAATGCATTTACACTACAAGAAGCGTGGGCAGCAGCTAAGGAATACTCAGCAGATTATCAATCAGCTCAATTTCAACGTGATGCCAGTATGGAGCAACGTAAACAAGCAAGAGCTGCTTTTTTGCCACATATTGCAGCAAATGCTAATTATCAGCATCAGCCCCCTTCTGTGTCTAGCACAAAAAAATCTAAAACTTGGAATATACAACTGAGTCAAACATTATTTGATGCCAGTAAAATGGCACAATATCGTCAAAGCAAATATAACAGCCAAGCAGCTGAACAACGATTCAATGCTAAAAGTGAAGATTTATTATTGAAAGTAAGCGAAACTTATTTTAATTTATTGCTAAGCAAAGATACTGTTTCAGCACACGCTTCTGAAAAAGCCGCTTATGCTCAACAGGTTAAACAAGCACAAGAAATGTTTAAACGTGGTGCAGCTGTTGCACTAGACATTCACGAAGCGCAAGCAGGTTATGATAATGCGTTGGCACAAGAAATTGCCGCTATTGCAGAAAAACAGGTTTTAGAAAATCAATTAAATAACTACACAGGTTTAGATAGCAAAACCATTTCACCCGTTCGCACTCAAAATTTGATTGAGCAGTATTTGCCAAAATTTCAGCAATACAGTTTGGCAGAATGGCAACAAATGGCTCTTCTCAATAATCCTGAATATCAAACGCAATTATTGACTGTGCGAAGTGCGGAAGAGGCTATAAATGTCGCTAAAAATAGCCGTTTTCCAACAGTTACAGCTAATGTTGGTTATCAAAGCCTCACTCAAAAGTCATCTAACCAAAGCCGTAATTATCGCTATCACGGTGAAGGGCCTGTTGTTTCTGTACAATTAAACCTCCCTTTGTATACTGGTGGCGAATTAAGCAGCAAAATCCGAGAAAATAGTGCACGCTATGAATCGGAAAATGCTCAATTAATTGAGATGGAACGTAAAATTAAACTAGCAGTTCGCCAAGCCCATACAGAAGGAAATGCTACCCATTACCAAATTCTAGCGCAAGAACGCGTATTAGCAAGCAGCCGATTAAAACTAAAATCTACCGAGACTGGACAGCAGCATGGTATGAGAAATCGTTTAGAAGTTATTCGTGCTAGACAAGAAGTTGCCCAAGCAGAACAAAAGTTAGCACAAGTTCGCTATCGTTTTTTGATTGCTTATTTAACGCTAGTGAAAGAAAGTGGATTGGGTGTAGAAAGTATTGAGAATATATGATTTCAACCGTGATACCCGCTATAAAAGAAAAGATTAATTACGTAATTTAAAAATAGGGCAGCCTGAAAAGATTTTTCAGGCTGCTTGCATATAAAATATGCACAATTGACAGCGATAAATAAAAAAGGGCTGTCCTAGATAACTAGGGAAATTCAAATTAAGTTAGAATTATCCCTATGCGAAAAAGTCGTCTAAGTCAGTACAAACAAAACAAACTCATTGAGCTATTTGTTGCAGGTGTAACTGCAAGAACAGCAGCAGAGTTAGTAGGTGTTAATAAAAATACCGCAGCCTATTATTTTCATCGTTTACGCTTACTTATTTATCAAAACAGTCCACATTTAGAAATGTTTGATGGCGAAGTAGAAGCAGATGAAAGTTATTTGGTGGTGTCCTGAAAAGTGTGCTGTAAAACTAAACAATGCCAAAGTGAATATCAAAGAAAGCTAAATCAAAAACTTTCTTGTGATAAAACATACTTTTAGAAAAACAACACGTTTTTCTAAACGCTCGCCTTACTTTGTGCCGTAAACGACAGTTATTACCCTCAATGCCAACTGTGTGTTGCTTACCAACTAGATGCCATTCTTCATTTGAAAAGACATTTAAAAATGCAGCCCAGTCATCGGTCGCCATTCTGTCATAGGTTACACGCAACTCTTTCAAACGCCGTTTGAGTGCTCGCGCTGTTGCTAAATCGCGTTTACCCCAAACGTAAGCGACAATTTCGCCACTTTCTCTGTGATAGGCATAGACTAGCCACACTTTATTAGACTTGTTACCGACAAATGTCCAAAACTCGTCTATTTCAAGTGTAGAGTAATGTTTTTGTTTAGGAAATGGCTCAAACTCATGGCGTTTTAAAGCAGCCTGAACTTTGTCTTTGCTGTAACCCGTAATTGCTGCAATATCGCGAATACCACAACCTCTAACGGTCATTCTCCAAACCTGTTCATCAGCTTTGGAATGACAACCCTTATAGGTAAGGTTATGGTCGCCAATAAAATTACGACAAAAATCTTTGCAAAAATATTTTTGTTTACGATTGCAAGAGTAGCCATTTTTCTTTATATTTTGTCCTTGGCAGCGAGGACAAGTTAGAGTTATTTCTGTTTTCACACACTCAAATATACTCTGTTTTCGCTGCTTTTTTATTGCTTATTTTTTTACAGCACACTTTTCAGGACACCACCAATTTAGATTAGGACAAGGCGACAACGACCGCCGTGTACAGCTAGTACATAAGGGAGTTGGCAACGCTGTACTAATCTAAATTTAATTCACTATAATGAAATCGCTGCGTTAAAAGAATACAGCCGAATAATAATGTGCAGGCTGCTTTGGAATATTCAAAATCATTCAAGCACGTTTATTTATCAAACAATTTAAAAAGTAGCCTGCATTTTGTAAACCCAAAGTGCAGGCTGCTTTTTGCTATAATCGCGCTTATTTTTGTCAAACCAAAACGAAAGCGTAACCATGTTACAAATCTATAACACCCTAACGCGCCAAAAAGAAAAATTTGAACCGCTAGACCCGAAAAACGTCCGAATGTACGTTTGCGGCATGACGGTTTATGACTACTGCCACTTGGGACACGCGCGTGTGTTGGTGGTGTTTGACATGATTGCGCGTTGGTTACGCCAACACGGTTATCCGCTCACTTACGTCCGCAATATTACCGATATTGACGACAAAATCATCAAACGCGCCAATGAACGCGGCATTACGATTCAGGAATTGACCGAAGAATTTATCACGGCGATGAATGAAGACAGCGACAAATTAGGCGTGTTGCGCCCCGATGTTGAGCCGAAAGCAACCGAGCATATTCCGCAAATGATTCAAATGATTGAAGATTTAATTGCCAATGGCAAAGCCTATCCAGCCGCTAACGGCGATGTGTATTACGCGGTGCGCGAGTTTGCGGCATACGGTCAATTATCGGGCAAATCGTTGGACGATTTACGCGCAGGCGAGCGTGTGGACGTAGACACAAACAAGCGCGACCCGTTGGATTTTGTATTATGGAAAGCAGCGAAACCTGAAGAACCGCATTGGAACAGCCCGTGGGGGAAAGGTCGCCCAGGTTGGCACATTGAATGTTCAGCAATGGGCGGCGAATTGTTTGGGCAGACGTTTGATATTCACGGCGGCGGCGCGGATTTGCAATTCCCACATCACGAAAATGAAATCGCGCAAAGCTGCGGCGCACACAATTCAAGCTGCAATCACAATCATGGCGACAAAATCATTCAAAGCCATGTTAAATATTGGTTGCATAACGGTTTTATTCGCGTGGACAATGAAAAAATGTCTAAATCGTTGGGCAATTTTTTCACAATCCGCGATGTGTTGAAAAAATATCAACCTGAAGTGGTGCGTTTTTTCATTTTACGCGCCCATTATCGCAGTCCGTTGAATTATTCTGACGCGCATTTGGACGATGCGAAAAATTCGTTGGCGCGTTTGTACAATACTTTGAATAATGTTGCGCCTGCTGCGTTTGAATTGACAGAAAATACCAATGAATACACGCGCAAATTTTTCGCGGCGATGAATGATGATTTCGGCACGGCGGAAGCGATGTCTGTTCTGTTTGAATTGGCAAACGAAGCGAATAAACACAACAGCGCGGAATTTGCAGGCTGCCTGAAAGCGTTAGGCGGTATGCTGGGCTTGTTGCAGGAAGAGCCGCAAGCGTTCTTGCAAAGCGGTGCGAGCGATGACGGTTTGTCGGCTGATGAAATTAACGAGTTGATTGCACAGCGTAAAACGGCGCGTGAAACGAAAAATTGGGCGGAATCTGACCGCATTCGTGATGTGTTGGCGGCGCATAAAATTATTGTGAAAGACAGCGCAGACGGCACGACTTGGACGCGCGGTTAATATAAAAAAGCAGCCTGCACTTTTTTAACCATTTTTTAAGAGTAACCCAAATGAAAAAACCCTTATTTATATTGATGACTTCGACTGGCTTGTCGGCACACGCAGCCGATTTAACCGAAGCAGAATTAGTGGGCAAATGGAAATGTTTGACCGAATACCCTTCTATCCACACGATGATTTTGGGCGAAACGGAATACGCAGCCGACCACACCAGTCACGGAGAAGACAAAATCCTAACCGTTGTGTTGGATAAAGATATGTCACAAACGCTGACTTATCGCACAACATCAACCGCTAAATGGACGCTTGATAGCGACAACACTGTCCGCATGGTAACACAAAGAGACACGGTAGAATGTGACCACCCCGAAAGCGTGCAGGCTGCTTTGAAAGCATCGTCCGAATTGCAACAAAGAGACAATAATTTCATTAAAATTCTGCAAGATAAACCAGAAAACGAAGCCGACCGCACCCTTACTTTGCAATTTGAACGCTTACCCAATGGCGAGTTTAAAGTACGCCAACCCGATATTTCTACTATGAGAAGCATTTGCCGCAAACTGGAAGCCTAATCATGCAGCCAACACAACTCCAACACGAACTCCAAATGACGGTGCTGATGACACCCGATATGGCAAATTTTAGCGGCAACGTACACGGCGGCGATTTGCTCAAACTGCTTGACCAAGTTACCTATGCTTGTGCCAGCCGCTATTCTGGGCATTATTGCGTTACCCTTTCAGTGGACAAAGTCACCTTTAAAGAGCCGATTTATGTGGGCGAATTGGTGACTTTTTTGGCAAGCGTAAACTTGGTTGGGCGCACGTCTATGGAAGTGGGCATTCGCGTAGAAGCGCAGAACATTCGCGAACGCACCACACGCCACACCAATTCTTGTTACTTTACGATGGTGGCGATGGAAGATGGCAAACCTGCGACCGTACCGCCCTTGCTATTGCAAACTGAGCAGCAAAAATGTCGGGCTGCGGCTGCCGAACAGCGTAAGCAGATGCGTTTGCAAATGAACGCTTAACGCAATAGAGAAATGTATCAAAAAGCAGCCTGCATTTTGTGTTTGGCAAAGTGCAGGCTGCTTTGTTATTAAATGGAAACAATATGAAAGCAAACTGGAAAATCTGTTTATCCGCCTTGATTTTAATCGCACAAACCGCTTGCGGAGCTGCGTCAACCAGCAATGAAAACGGATACAGCGCAACCGTCAAAAGCGTTCACGATGGCGACACCGTGCGCGTGGTGGATGCCAACGGTCAAACGCAACGTGTGCGATTGGCATACATTGATGCGCCCGAACTCAATCAAGTCGATGGCAAAAGCAGCCGTGATGCGTTACGAAAAATCGTGGCGCAACAAAAAGTCCGCGTAGAAGTGTTTGACACCGACCAATACGGACGACAAGTCGCGCGAATTTATGCCAACGGACAAGATGTCAATTTGCTGCAAATTCAACAAGGTAACGCATGGCACTATCGCAGCATTGCCAAACGCAATCAAGCCAAAACCGATTACGCGCAATACGAAGCCGCCGAGCAATCCGCCAAGCAACAACGATTAGGCTTGTGGACAAATCGCCAAGCCATTGCACCGTGGCAATATCGCTACAATCAGCGACAAAGCGAGCAATAATAAAGTGCAGGCTGCTTTTTCTTGCAATTTTGCCCATAAATAACCATAATCCAGCTTTTACTCTACAACCACAAGGAGCATACTTATGTACGCAACATTAGCCACAAGCAAACAATGGGCGGCACAAAATCAAACTACTGCGTTGATTTTAAAAACCGTAATCGGCGCAAACGTCATTGCTTTGTTGGCGCAACTGGCGATTCCACAACCTTGGGGCGTTGCCATTTCCGCGCAATCGCTGGGCGTAATGGTGATGGGTTTTGCGCTGGGACGCAAAGCCGCGATTGCCGCTTTAATGCTGTATTTGGCAGAAGGCGCAATGGGCTTGCCTGTGTTTGCCAATGGTCGCGCAGGTTTGGCGGTGTTAATGGGACCTTCGGGCGGTTACTTGTTCGGCTTCGTGGCAATGGCTGGTATTTTGGGTTGGGCAAGCGATAAAGGCGCGTTGAACTCTACTGTTAAAAGCGTAGTGGCAGCCTTGCTTGCCGTAGCTGTGATGTATGCGTTTGGTTTGGCGCAATTGTCGTTGTTTGTGCCAAGCAGCGAGTTAATCTACAAAGGCTTTACCACTTATTTGGCGTTTGATATTGCCAAAGCTTGCATTGCTTGCTTGTTGGTAATGCCAGCGTATCGTTTCTTCCAAAAGATTTAATTCGGCATAAAAAAGCAGCCTGCACATTTGAACGATACAATGTGCAGGCTGCTTCTCAATCAAAAAACTATTATGCAAACACCCTTAAAAAACCTATGGACAGCATTGAGCCAAATCCAAAGCGTCCAATTTACCGCCCAGCAGTCTAATCAAACATCACACGGCACGGGCACAATCCAAGTGCAATGCAATACCGCCGAGCAATGGATAGATTTTCACGAAACCCTAATCCGCAACCAAAAACAACGCGCTTTTGACATCAAACGCTGGCAATTTGCCGCCGACCACGTTGCCTTTTGCCGTTACAGAAATGGCGAATACGAATCGATTTTTCGTTTTGCCTATGGCGAACAAGGCTGGCAAATGCAACAAGAATATTGGTGCGAACCCGATTGCTATCGCGGCGAATTGCAGCAGCAGGGCGATTCAATCCACCTGCGCGTACAAATTGCAGGCAAAAACAAGGCGCAAATTGTGGATTATGTTTATACAGCGTGATTACAACACGTCCCAATCGCGGTCTTGAATCGCCACATCATCGCCAAACGGCTTGTCGCTACGACTGCGATTTCGGTCAAAAGTACGCAAAAATTCCGCCATTTCCGCAGGCGAAATCGCGCTGTGGGTCAATTCATCGGGCGACACATTGGGCGCATACGGCTCGGCAGAAAATGCAGGCTGCTTACTAAACAAATCTGCGCGGTCGGTTTGAAATTTTTGCCACGCTTCGTGGAGCAAAGTCGTCAAAGCAGCGTTGTGCTCGCAAAAAGCCGCCAGTTGTTCATCAGAAGCAGCCTGCAACCAAAATAACGGTTTGGGAGAAGTCATCGATTATCCTTGAATCAGATTTGGGAAAAGCGCAACATGTTACGCATTAAATTGTAAGAATTTGTATGCAAGTATGTTGATTGTGTGCATATGGTGTTAAAATCGACAAAATCAATATGAATGCAGATAGCGTCTATCTGCGTTATTCATTTTTATAGAAATCAATTGAGAGTGGTTTAATCCATGAAACATTGTTTGACGAGTAAGGAGAGGCTATGGACGATCCAGTAATGCAGGGATTAGTTGCCGTATTCTTGGTAGCAATCGGCGGGATTGTGATTGCCAAGGGGCGACAGAAATCAGCCAGTGCTAAGTCTGTTAAAGGCAAAAAAGGTAATAAAAAAGTAGCCGCGCAAAAAGAAGAAGCAGATTCTTCTGATTCCGATAGTGCGTCAGAAGCACAAGAGGAAGGTTGGGATTGGGGTGCAACTAATGTTGCTGCTAACGTGGTTGATGACACCAAAGTGTCTGTTCAGGACGTTGATACGCTTACAGAATTCAATGTTTACAAGCAGTTTGGTTATTATGAAAAGGCAGCGGAATCTTTATCTGCCTATTTGAGCAAAACCAAAACAGCTGACCCTAATTTAGCATTTGAGCTGATTGGCTTGTGGGTTGAAGCCAAAAACCCCGATGCGGTTGCTGAATCTTTAATGACATACCAATCTTTGTTAAGCACAGAGCAAATTGAAGAGTTTGTGAAAAGCGGTTTGGCATTGGACGAAAACCACTTGGGCTTGCGCGTGTTGGCAGAGAGCGTATTGGGTTGGAGCGTGAAGAAAACAGCGGAAGAAATCGGCGAGAAAACGATTGCCAAAGCACCTGCTGCTCCCGAAAAAACACATTCGCCTGTATCTGCTAAGAAAGCATCAAAAGAAACCCAAGAGCAAACTGTGCCACGCAAACCATTAGTGGCTGGTGCGGGTGCATTGTCTGCGATTAGCAACGATGAAAAAGGTGCGGTTTTGGCGTTTATGGAGCCTGAACAAAGCGTGAAATTGCTCAAAGATTCATTGAGCTACGATGCAGCAATCAAATACTTAAATAAAGCTATTCGTGTGTCCGACAAACCTGCATCTTTGCTGATTGATGCTTTGACGCTAGATTACCGCGCTAAAAACATTAACGGTTTTGCAGGGCATTTGTGGAATTTGTATTACAGTTTAGGTCAATACGGTCGTCAAGTTAAAGAACGTATGCTGGGCTGGGGATACAGCATGGGGCAGCATCCAATATTTGAAAAACTGGAAGCTAATCCCAATGAAGCTGTTTTGCGCGAATTGGGTATGCAACAAGGTTTGTTGGATGGCGGTAGCTTGAAGAAAGCGCGTTACCAAGCATTGGTGTCTGAAAAAGTAGATGTGGATTCAGAGCCACGCACAGCAGCAGAGCGTATTTTGAAAGACGTTGATTCTTTATTGATGTATGGTCAATTAGACAATGCAATGGAATTGTTGGAAGGTTCTATTTTGGAACACCCACAAGAATCACAACTGTATATTGCTTTGTTTGACTTGTATGAACGCGCAGAAGAATGGACGCGCTTGGAAAACCTACTGCAAGAGTTGCGTTCTCAAGTGCAATCCTTACCTGAGGAAGTGGTATTGGCAATGAGCCAATTACTACAACGATTTAATAACGGCTCATTCGGACATTAAAAATTATGAATCATGACTTACCACAAGTAAAAACGGTGAAGTTGTTGTTTGTTGCTATGGACGAGCAGCAACAAGCCATGTTCAAAATGGCGTTTAAAATGCACAATACAACGAACTATCAGGTAATTGAAGCTGGTTCTGGCGAAAAACCTGAATTGGTGATTGTTGATGGCGATGGCACAGCAGGTATTTCTGCTTGGCAAAAGGCCAAAGGCGATTATCCAGGTGGCGTGGTAGTGTATTTTTCTAAATCACCGCCATCAGTTACCGCACCGTATTTGTCTAAACCCATTAAATTTGACACGCTGTTTTTAAGTTTACGTAACTTAATGCAAGGTAATGGCGTATGGGTAGTGCATTCTGCTAGCGCAATGCAACAACGTGTGGCTGGTGCAAATCCAGCTGCAACCCGTCCAGGGCAGCCTGCACCTACACCACAAGCCACAGCGCCACAAAATAACCGCGCAACTGAAATAGTTATTCCACGCTTTGACCCAAATGTAGGTTTATTGGGTGCGTTCCGCGATGTGTTGGCACAACAACGCAATGCAGCAATTACATTGGATGAAAAACCGATTTTGGCAGTATTCCCCGCCATTCAACGTGTATGGGTGGCAGTGGATTCAGACCAGCTGAAGAACTTGTGTCGCCAAGGTAATTTGGAATTAAAAATCAAACAAATTCCAGACGATAGTAATATTCAAGAACGTGCAAATGCAACGGTAACATCTTCAATGTGGCAAATTGCCTTGTGGACAGCTAATGGTCGTTTGGTACAACCATTGAATCCCAACACGGTATTTAAACTGAAAAGCTGGCCTAATTTGACTCGTTTAGCACCTTTGCCAGAGTCTATGCGTTTATCTGCGTTTTTGACTAAAACATCGGTTAGTCTCAACATGTTATATAAATTGATGCCTTTGGATATGGCAGATATTTTGAACTACATTGCGGCAACTTACTTGACCGATTATTTAGGTATTACGCAGCAAGTGCATGAAGTACCTGCGGCTAGTTCTGCAACGCAAGCAACGGTTAATACCAGTGCTGCGCCACGTCCAGAACAAGTGCAAGCGGCAAGCTCACAGCAGCCGCAAAAAACAAGCGGTGGCTTACTCAGTCGCTTAATGAAAAAATTGCTGAACAAATAATAAGAGGTGTTCACTATGATGATAGAAAACAAAATTATTTTCACGGGGCCCGTAGGTGTAGGCAAAACAACAGCTATTGCGGCATTGTCAGATGAACCACCTATTCAAACAGATGCCAGTGCATCGGATATGACCTCTGTTCGCAAAGGTTATACGACAGTTGCAATGGACTACGGTTTGATTCAGCTTGATGAAAATACCAAAGTTCACTTGTACGGCACGCCAGGTCAGGAACGTTTTGACTTTATGTGGGAAATTTTGAGCCAAGGTAGTATGGGCTTGATTTTGCTGCTGGACAACACTCGTGGTAATCCTTTGAAAGACTTAAAATTCTTCTTGGATTCGTTTGACGATTTATTGAAAACAGCACCATTGGTAGTGGGTGTAACCAAAATGGACATTCGCGCTGTTCCTGGTATTGATGTTTATCAAAAATATTTGGCACAGCATGGTTTGAATGTGCCTGTATTTGAAGTTGATGCGCGTAATGAAGATGATGTAAAAGAATTGGTAACGGCAATGCTGTTCCAAATTGACCCAGGTTTAGAGGTATAACATGGAATCGACTCTTTCTTTACAAACGAATTTATATCCGCACATCACCGCTGCTGGTGCGTTTTATGCCGTTGCTAACAAAAGTAGCAGTGCAAGCCGCACCCTGTTGGCGAATATTTTAAGTGCAGGCAGCAGTGCACCAATTACGCCAGAAAAATTGTTGGAATGGGCTGAAACCGATGATTTAGACGCAGCATTGAATTTGTTGTATCGCTTGCAACGCTTGGAATTTTTGTATGGTAGCGAGCAGCCTGTTGATTTGCCAGAATTGACAGATGACACATTGGCAAACTTGTTGCCACATATGTCAGATAGTCAAAAAGCCTTGTTGATTGACCAAGATGGTTTTTACTTTGCTAACTCTAATTTCCATCACGAAGCAGCGGAAGAAGTAGCAATTTTGGCGAGTGAAGCTATTCGCTTATCCGAGCGTCATGCGTTGTTGATTAAAAATAACCTGAATATTTATCAAAATGCGTGGGGTTTGTGTGACCCAACAGGTCAAAGTGAACTGACTTTCTTCCCAATTTATATTAAAGACGCGAAATATATTTTGGTAACAGGGGGTACGCCACAATTACATAAAGAAGCATTTGTGTCTTTAGTCCGAGCGTTGTATCAAACAGCAGATGCCGCAGCCAGCTTGGGCGGTGGTTTTTAAATAATGGAGTATTAAAAAATGCATGAACAACTTCTAACTTCCGTATTGAGCGATTTGAATAGCTCGTCTGTGGACATCACATCATCTGCGGTTATTTCTACCGATGGTTTGCCTATCGCACATCTGTTGCCAGATAGCGTTGATGCTGACCGTGTGGGCGCGATGTCTGCTGCTTTGTTAGCGTTGGGCAACCGTACTACTCGCGAGTTGGCCTGTGGTGAATTGGAGCAAGTGATTGTAAAAGGTAAAACTGGCTACACTTTGCTGATTCAAGCTGGTGGCTCTAATGTGTTGTGCTTAACAGCAAAAGAAAGCGCGAAATTGGGCTTGATTTTGTTGGACGCTCGCCGTGCTGCGCGTAGCATTGTAGATATTACAAAATAATCGCATCAAGTATAAAACAACTGGTTTGTGTGGATAAACCAGTTGTTTTTGTGTCGCTAAACAGGAAAATTTGACGGCATCGTTAAAATATGTTGTAATACACGACCTATTTATTCGGCCAGATAGCTCAGTCGGTAGAGCAACGGATTGAAAATCCGTGTGTCGGCGGTTCGATCCCGCCTCTGGCCACCAGTTTTGTAGCCCAAGCATTTGATGTTTAGGCTATTTATTTAGTGTTATTGCTAAATATTTAATAATTTTGTTATTTTATGTTAACTAAAGTAAATATAAAACTTTTTGCTTTTTTAGAGTTAGTAATCAATCAATATAATTTTTTAAATATATTCATTAGGACAAAAATGGAAGAGGAATTATGAAACTTATTTCAGCTTCAATAGCTATTTTTTTTAGTAGTGTGTTTGCATTATCTGCATGTTCAAATAGTGAATCGTCAGTTACAAATTCTACACAATCTTCGTCTCCATCGGTTGCAATCTTAACTGATGCAGCAAAATGGGAAAGTCATAACACAAAAATTACATTTTTAATGGGTAAAGTAACTCCAAAATTTAAAAGCATTACAGAGCCCGCGCATTTTGATACATCATCAGCAGTTTTGGGGGGTGATGGTAAATTTATTTTGACTATTGATTTGAAAAGTATTAGTACAGATATTGATATTAGAAATCAACGTTTGAAAGATTGGTTCTTTGAAACATCTAAATTCCCAGTAGCGACTGTTACGGGTCAGTTGGATTCGGCGCAAATTAATCAATTAAAATTGGGTGAGATGTTGTTATTGGATCAAAATCTTTCGCTTAACTTGCATGGTGTAGATATCCCTATCCAGGCTGCTCTGTTAATCAGTCGAGTAGATAATAATAGGATGATTGTGAGTACACGGACTCCTGTTATTGTTGATATTGGTAAAATCAATATGTTGGAAGAGATGGAAAAATTAATGGATGGAATAGGTGTAAGTGCAATAATACAGCAAGTACCTATTTCTTTTTATGGTGAGTTTAGTCGCATTTCTTAATAAATTAGAATAATAAAGAGGGAGAGGTGATGATGAAGAAATTGTTAACTATTTCAGTAATTATTTCATTTTTAGTGGCTTGTTCACCGGAAGAGTCAATTCAAGAGGAAATAATACCAGTATCACAGTCAGTTGCTACAAAACCTATTTATGTTGTTGCTATTGATCAGAAATATCCTCCTTATTCCTTATTGGATAAGGATGGGAGAATAATAGGATTGGATATTGATATTTTGAATAAAATTGCTGAAAAAGAAAATATTTCATTTCAATATAAACCCTATCCACATAACGATATTTTAGGTGATATGAAAAAAGAGGGTGTTTCATTATTGGCATCTGGGATTGATGAGGCCGAAGTAAAAGAAAAGCAAAAAGATGCTTTAGTTAGTTTACCTTATTCTGAAACTAAAAAATGTGTTATAGAGTTGCGTTATGAAAGTTCGGATAAGTGGAAAGAGAAACGCATAGCAGTTTTAGTTTCTGATTTGGAAGCCGTTAAAAAAGTAAAAAATGTTGTGCAAAATAGCAATATTATTGGGTTCCCTTCTAATTATTTAGCGTTGTCTGCACTTATGAAAAATGAAGCAGATTCTGTTGTAGGAGACTGCACTATTTTAAATTATTATGCTCGTAATGATATTTTGGAAAAGTTCCCTTTTTCTATTCAGGATGTTAATGATATGCCTGAAAAGCATAATATAGTATTTGTAGCACAACCAAATTCATTAGAGTTACTTTCAAAAGTTAATAAGGGCTTGATGGAATTAAGGAAATCAGGTGAATTGGCGGTAATAATGAATAAATGGATAAAACCATCTGAATAATTTAGTTAAATACGGTAATGTGGGCGATTTATTTTGTTATAGTGAATTATAGTGGATTAAATTTAGATTAGGACAAGGCGACAACGACCGCCGTGTACAGCTAGTACATAAGGGAGTTGGCAACACTGTACTAATTTAAATTTAATTCACTATAAATTTAATCCACTATGCGTAGATAGGAGTAGGCAATGCGTTGGCAAAATCGGGAAGGTAGTCAAAATGTGGAAGACCGTCGTGGCTCGGGTTTGGGCAGTGATGGCGGTGGAAAAACACCTGGTCTGCTGGGTTTGGTTGTGGTTGGTGGGCGCGTATTTTCAGCAGCGTGGTGCGGTTTATCAAATGCCGAAAATGGTGCTGTATAGCGGTGCAACCAGTACGGCTTGCGGTGCTGGTAATGCGAGTGCTGGCCCGTTTTATTGTCCTGTTGACCAAAAATTGTATATTGATTTGTCGTTTTACAATACGATGAAAAATGAATTGAGGGCGGCTGGCGATGCGGCGTTTGCGTATGTGTTGGCGCACGAAGTAGGGCATCATGTGCAAACGGTGTTGGGGACGATTCAAAAAGTCAATCAGGCGCAGCGACAAGTGAACCAGAAGCAGGCGAATGCGTTGTCGGTGAAACTGGAATTGCAGGCGGATTGCTATGTGGGCGTGTGGGGCTATCATGCGCAGAAAGACGGTTTGTTTAAGCAGGGCGATGTGGAAGAAGCATTTGCGGCGGCAGAAGCGGTAGGCGATGACACGTTGCAGCATCGCGCACAGGGTTATGCTGTTCCGCATACTTATACGCACGGGACTTCAGCGCAACGCAAATAGTGGTTGCAGCGCGGTTTGCAAACGGGCGATATTGAACAATGTAATACGTTTGCGGCATCTTGATGATGTTCAGTCACTGATGGGATTGCTGTAACCGAAAGCGTGGGTGTGGCGGCGCAACGCCACGTCCGGTGCATAATAGTGGTATGAAAAAGCAGCCTGCACTTTTGTAAACATAAAGTGCAGGCTGCTTTTTGTTTGTTTAAACGGCAACGCCAAATATAGTGAATTAAATTTAGATTAGTACAGCGTTGCCAACTCCCTTATGTACTAAATGTACACGGCGGTCGTTGTCGCCTTGTCCTAATCTAAATTTAATTCACTATAGTTTGCTCAATAACATGGTTACGGCAAGCGTGACTATTCCCCACAGCACAATGCGCCGTACCGCAGGCAAGATTTTTGCACCGCCGAGTTTGGCAGACACTGCGCCCAATATCGCCAAACCCAAAATCGTGGTAATAGTAATCACCAAAACAGGGACAATCGTGCCCACACAAAACGCACCTGCGGATGACAAAGCAGCCTGCAATGGGTTAGCAGCCAATGTGTCCGACAAACCAATTTCGTCTCGGGCGTGAGCGGACAAGGCATCGTGCTGGGTTAGGGCAAGGGCGACTTTGTTGCGCCAAATCTTCGTCTAAACCACGGCTGCGGTAGATGGCGGTTAATTCGGCTAATTCGCGTTCTGGGTTGTGTTGTAATTCGTGCGATTCTTTTTGCAAGTCCACTTGCTCTGTGTCGGCTTGGCTGGACACGGACACATATTCGCCTGCTGCCATGGAAACCGCTCCGCCAATGAGCGCGGCTAAACCTGTCAGCAAAATGGTTTGATTGCTGGCGTTTGCCGATGCCAAGCCCATGAGCAAGCTGGCGGTGGAAATTAAGCCATCGTTTGCGCCCAACACGCTGGCACGCAGCCAGTTGTTGCGAGATGAATAATGTGGCTCGGCATGAGCCGAAGTCCAAGATTGAGTCATATCGTTGACTCCTTCCTGTTAGCGACATGCCGCCAAAATATCCAAATCGGCGCGATAGGTTTGCGATTGGGTTTTGTCCAAATTCATTGCGCTAAACAACGTGCTAAACACGTTGTCGTGTGAATAGGTTTGCGTTTGCGCGTTTTGGCGCAAGCAGCCTGCATTGATTTTTTCGTTTTGCAACCAAGTTGGGCTAAACCACATAATCATCGGGATAGACGTTTGCTCTTTGGGCGCGATTTCGTAGGGCGTGCTGTGTAAATACACGCCTTTTTCGCCCAAACTCTCGCCGTGGTCAGATGCAAACATCACGGCACTTTCCCAGTCTTTGTGCTGTTCCAAATGCGCAATCACGGTGTTGATAAATTGGTCGACATACAAAATGGTGTTGTCATAAGTATTGACCAATTCTTGATTGCTGCAACGGTTGATTTCGTTGGTGTCGCAAGTGGGCGTGAACTGACGGTATTCGGGCGTGTAGCGTTCGTAATACGTTGGACCATGGCTGCCAATCGTGTGCAACACAATCAAGGTGTCTTGCTTGGATTGGTCTATTTGATTCAGCACCTTATCCAATTCGGGCAACATTACGTTGTCCAAGCATTCACCATTGTGACAAAACTCGGGTGGATTCATTTTGGTTACATCAATATAAGGTGTATTTTTGCATACACCTTTGCAACTTGAATTATTGTTCAGCCACACAATTTTGATGCCTGCGCGTTGCATCATATCCAAAATATTGTCTTGCTTTTCGGCACGAGTTACGTTGAATTCGGTGCGCGTCATGTGCGAAAACATACATGGCACAGAACCTGCGGTAAACGTATTACAACTGCTCACATTATGGAAGTTAATCACGCTGTCGCCGCGCTTGGCAAGCAGGGGCGTGGTTTGGCGTGCATAGCCGTTTAACCCCCAGTTTATTGCGCGTGTGGTTTCGCCCACAATCATCACAAATACGCGGCGATTGGGCGTGGTTTTGATTTGTTTGACTTGCGTGTCTAGCGTTTGATAGGGCAGGTTGTCGCGTTTCCAATGTTTGTATTTGCTGATGCCTGCGCCAATAAAATTGCTGGGGACAATTAAATTTTTGAGCGTAGGATTGTTGCGCCCCACCGATGCGTAGTCTTGATAAAAAAACGCGGCAATCACCAACACGCCCAAAATAGACAAGCAGCCTGCACCCATTCGCGCCAAGCATTCGCGCCACCATGTTCGATAGATGATTTTGGTGCGACAATACAAAATGGCTGGCACAACCCCTAGACACACAATCCATGCGATAAACGGCACAGTCATTAGGCGCGAGCTTTCGCTAACGGTGGTTTGCATCACGTTGGTGAGCATATCGTGGTTGAAATATACGTCTAAAAAAATGGAGTTGTAGCTAACCGACGCGCTAATCACCAGCAGCAAGGGGACGATGATTTTGTGTACAAAAGGCAACGCCAGCAGCGTGAATACGAGCCAGCACGCCAAAAATATGAACACGGGCACGGTAAACAAAAAGTTTGCCCAAACGTGTTCTTGGATTTGCCAAATCTTGGCGTAGAGCGCGTAGTTGAATATGGCGGCAAAATAAATTGCCAGCAATAGGTTGAGTCGTGTTTGAGTGGATTGGAAAGTAGGGAATTTCATGATATTGAATCAGTATGATGGGTAATCGTTATATTGTAACACATTAGAATTAGCTGAAAATTATCATGATGTATAATTTTGTTTTTAATTAAAAAAAGCAGCCTGCACTTTTGAGATTACTCCTAAAAAGTGCAGGCTGCTTTGCCCTTTTGTCCAAATCTTTGATTTGGGTATAAAAGGGTATGCTGCAGGTAAGATTGGCTTATGTGATTACAGCGTACGCGCCACTTCCACCACGTCAAAGCATTCCAACTGGTCGCCTTCCATGATTTCGTTGAAGTTTTTAATCATCAAGCCGCATTCAAAGCCTTGTTTCACTTCTTTCACGTCGTCTTTGTAGCGTTTCAATGAAGACAATTCGCCTGTGTGAATCACCACATTATTACGGATAACGCGCACTTTGCTGTCGCGTTTCACCAAGCCATCTGTAACCATACAACCAGCAATATTGCCGACTTTGGAAACCGAAATTACTTGACGGATTTCCACCGTACCTGTGATTTGTTCTTTTTCTTCAGGCGACAACATACCGCTCATGGCAGCTTTCACATCGTCAATCGCATCGTAAATAATGTTGTAGTAACGGATTTCTACGTCTTCCGTTTCCGCCAACTTACGCGCAGATGCATCAGCACGCACGTTAAAGCCGATAATCAACGCGCCTGACGCAATCGCCAAGTTCACATCGCTTTCAGTAATGCCGCCCACGCCGCTATGCAACACTTGCACGCGAACTTCATCGGTAGACAATTTTTGCAGGCTGCCTGAAAGTGCTTCGTAAGAACCTTGCACGTCCGCTTTCACAATGATTGGCAGATTTTGCGCTTGTTCGCAGCCCATATTGTTGAACATGTTTTCCAATTTCGCCGCTTGCTGTTTCGCCAAACGCACGTCGCGGAATTTACCTTGACGGAACAAAGCCACTTCACGCGCTTTTTTCTCGTCTTCCAACACCAGCGCGTCTTCGCCTGCTTTTGGCACATCCGACAAGCCTAAAATTTCCACAGGAATAGAAGGACCCGCTTCGTTGATTGGCTTACCGTTTTCATCGCTCATCGCACGGATTTTACCGAATGATGAACCCACCAACAGCATATCGCCTTTACGCAAAGTACCGCTTTGTACCAATAAAGTGGCGACCGCGCCGCGACCTTTGTCCAAACGTGCTTCCACAATCAAGCCTTTTGCAGGTGCATCAACTGGCGCAGTCAATTCCAAAACTTCCGCTTCCAGCAATACCGCTTCCAACAATTTATCAATGTTCAAGCCTTTTTTCGCAGATACATCAACAAATTGCACATCGCCGCCCCATTCATCGCACACAACTTCATGTTGCGTCAATTCTTGGCGGATACGTTCAGGGTTTGCCGCTTCTTTATCAATTTTGTTTACCGCCACCACGATTGGCACGCCAGCCGCTTTCGCGTGGGCAATCGCTTCAATCGTTTGCGGCATCACGCCGTCATCGGCTGCTACCACCAAAATCACGATGTCAGTCGCTTGCGCACCACGTGCACGCATCGCAGTAAACGCTTCATGCCCCGGCGTATCCAAGAACGTAATCACACCTTTTGGCGTTTCAACGTGATACGCGCCGATGTGTTGCGTGATACCACCAGCCTCGCTAGCCACCACTTTGGTGCGGCGAATGTAATCCAACAGCGACGTTTTACCATGGTCCACGTGTCCCATTACCGTAACAACTGGCGGACGTGGCAAGGATTCAACATTATGTTTCGTTTCTTCATTTAAGAATGCGTCAGGGTCGTCAATCGCCGCAGGTTTGCCGATGTGTCCCATTTCTTCCACGACCAACAGCGCGGTGTCTTGGTCAAGCGATTGGTTAATCGTTACCATCATGCCCATTTTCATCAGGACTTTCACAACTTCCACGCCTTTAACCGCCATTTTGTGCGCCAAATCGGCTACGGTAATGGTTTCAGGCACTAAAACTTCATGCACAACAGGCTCAGTCGGCGCTTGGAAACCGTGTTGGTTTGGCTCAAGTTTCAATTTTTTGCCTTTTTTGCTGCCACCGCGTACGCGTTCATCATCGCCACCGCGTGAATTATCGCGTCCGCCTTTGGCTTTACCGCCTTTGCCTTTTGGCGCGTCATCATCGTTGCGACCATGACGGCGGTCTTCTTTTTTGCGGCTGCCGCTGCTTGGGTTTTCTTCGCTGATAGCAGGTTTGTTGGCAGCAGGCGCAGGTTTTGCAGGCTGCTTTTTATTGTTGCCGTTGTTGGCGTTTTGTTTGGATTCGGCTGACTTCGCTTTGTTTTCTTGGGCTTTTTGCGCCAATTTTTCATCGCTAGGTTTGGCAGTGCGAATACCTTTGCCGTCTTTGCCTTCTTTTTTCGCGGCGGCTGCTTGGCGTGCTTCTTCGGCAGCCTGCAATTTAGCCGCTTCACGGCGTGCTTGGCGTTCGGCGCGTTCTTGTTTTTCGCGCAACAAGGCTTCTTGCGCTTCACGGCGGCGAATCGCTTGCGCTTCTTCTTCGGCACGACGCGCCGCTTCTTCTGCGCTGACTACTTCCACAGGCGTTGGCAAAGGCTCGGGAGCTTTGTCTTTATTGCGATTACGGTTACGCTTGCGTTTCTCTTTATTGCCTTCGCCTTGTTCGTTTTTCACTTCTGGCTTAACAGATGCAGGCTGCTTTTTCTCTGTTTCCGCAGCAGGCTCAGCTGTTTCTGGTGCAGGCTGCTTGGTTTCGGTAGGTGCAACTTCGGTTTTGGCTGGTTTTTCTATTTTTTGTCCAGACGATGCCGCTTTCAAACGAGCACGTTCTGCTTCGGCAGCAGCGCGTTTGGCTTCGCGTTCTGCTTCTGCTGCATCGTTTTGCGGTGTCGTTTCGGCGACTTGTGGCGCAGGTTCGGCTACCACAGGTGCAGGCTGCTTTTGTTCTACCACTTCGGCAGGTTTAGGCGTTTCGCCTGCTTGTTCTGCTTTTAAACGCGCCAACATTTCTTCGCGTGTCAGGTTTACTTTTTTGCCGCTTTTGTGTTGCACCACAGGTTTATTATTGCGATTTCCATTACTCATATTCGTGTATCCTTATTCTGCATCGTCCGCAAACCAATGAGCGCGCGCGGTCAAAATCACTTGTTCCGCTTCTTCTTTGCTCACCCCTGTGATTTCAATCAACTCGTCAATAGACAATTCTGCCAAATCATCGCGATTGGTAATGTTTGCGTCCACCAAGTCGCGTAACATATCATCGTCCAAGCCGTCCAAATTGCGTAAATCGTCGGCAATGCTGTTCAATTTTTCTTCGGCTTCCAATTCGGTTTGCAACAATACTTCACGCGCTTTATTACGCAGATTTTCGGCGGTTGCATCGTCCACGCCGTCCAAATCGGTCAAATCCGACATCGGCACAAACGCCACTTCTTCGATGCTGGTAAATTCTGCTGCCACCAATGCCAACGCCACGCTTTCGTCCGCGCCCAGTTGCGACATAAACAAATCGCGCAAAGCCAATTCTTCTTCGGCATTGCGTTGTTCCGCTTCTTGCTCGGTCATGATGTTGAGCTGCAACCCCGTCAATTCTGCCGCCAAACGCACGTTTTGACCGCCGCGACCAATCGCCAAAGCCAGTTGGTCTTCCGCCACAATCACATCAACCGATTGCATTTCATCGTTAATCACAATGCGGCTCACTTGCGCAGGCGAGAGCGCGTTAATCACAAATTGCGCCGTATCGTCCGACCACAACACCACGTCAATGCGCTCGCCACCGATTTCGTTAGACACGGCATTCACGCGCGAACCGCGTACACCGATACAAGTGCCTTGTGGGTCGATGCGTTGGTCGTTGGTGTGAACTGCGATTTTGGCACGTTGCCCTGGGTCGCGCGCCACTTCACGGATTTCCAAAATACCGTCGCGGATTTCAGGCACTTCCTGCTCAAACAATTTACGCAAGAACTCGGTTGAAGCGCGGCTCAACATCACTTGTTTGCGACCACCGTTGAACTCTTCCACTTTCAAAAACAGCGCACGGATTTTGTCGCCACCACGATAGTTTTCGCGTGGCAACATATGTTCGCGTGGAATCAGCGCGTCCAATTTCGGCGCGATTTCCACCACAATGCCATGACGTTCCACACGTTTTACCGTGCCAACCACCACATCTTCGCGGTTTGCCAAAAAGCCGTTCAAAATCTGCTCGCGCTCCGCATCACGGATTTTTTGCAAGATGATTTGTTTTGCCGTTTGCGCGGCTTGGCGACCAAAGGCTTCGTTGGGGATTTCTTCTTCGTAGTAATCGCCCACTTCAATTTCAATACCAGGTTGTTCTTCTTGGATTTGCTCGATGGTTTTTTCCAACTCGGGATAGGTGTAGTCCAAGTCTTCCACAATCAACCACTTACGCACGGTTTTGTATTCGCCTGTTTCGCGATGAATACGCACTTCCAAATTCATGTGTTCGCGGTCGGCTTTCTTTTTTGCAGCAATACCCAAAGCCGTTTCCAAGGCTTCGAACACCACATTGGGGTCAACATTTTTTTCACTTGCCAATGCTTCTGCTAGGGCTAAAATTTCGCGGCTCATTCAGCAACGCTCCTATTTAATCAATCAAAAAAAGATTCAAAAGCAGCCTGCACTTTAAAAAGCAGCCTGCACATTAACTATTTAACTATTTAGAATTTAAATTCAGGTTTAATTCGCGCCTTATCCACATTAGATAACTCAATTTGCGCGACTTTGCCGTCAAACGACAGCGTAATCATCTGCGTGGCTTCATCAAACGACTCAATGCGCCCGATGAAATTCTTTTGCCCGTCCACAGGCAAGCGCGTTTTGATTTTCGCCTGACTGCCTGCAAAACGCACAAAATCGCTGGCTTTTTTCAGCGGACGGTCAAGCCCTGGGCTAGAAATTTCCAAGTTCTTGTAATCCACGTCTTCCACCATAAACACACGGTTCAAATGGTTGCTAACGGTCGCGCAATCTTCCACCGTGATGCCACCTTCTTTATCAATAAACACGCGCAACGTGCCTTGTGCCGTCAATTCAAAATCCACCAATTCGTAGCCCAAACCAGGCAAGGTTGTGTCTAAAATATTCTGTATATCCATGTTTTAATTAAAATTTCCATATCTAGAAAACAAAAAAATGACCACGCGGGTCATTTTTCGTTGGGTGTTTGAAAAATTGGGCGCAATTATAATCGCTTTACCTTGAAAAGAAAAGGCTTTTTATTTTGATATTGGATTTTGCATACCCAACTTTTATCGCCAAACAAAAAAATCCATATAAAAAACAACAAACCCCATTTTTGACGACACAATTTGCTTGACCAATTTTGCCACATCGGTATAATGCGCCACTTCAACACCTGCCCAGGTGGCGAAATTGGTAGACGCAGGGGACTCAAAATCCCCCGCCGCAAGGTGTGTCGGTTCGAGTCCGACCCTGGGCACCAAATTTCAAAACTCCGCTAAATTTGATTTAGCGGAGTTTTTTATCGTCCGTACATTTCGGCAATCCATTTGATTTGTTCTTCGGTAGCGGCATCTTTGCCGAGTTCGGCTGATAGTACAAATTCGCCACTTAAACCATTTTGCTGACATGTTTGCTGCCAAAGTTTTAGGCGTTCTTCGTGGGTTAAGTCGTTTTTGAGCTGGCGAATTTTTTGAACGGTTTGTTGATTGAGATTCATGGAGATTCCTTTTAGGTTGCCTGAAAAATAGAAAGGTTGGGAAAGAATCCGAACCTGATTTATTTTTCTACATTGGCTTTTAATAACGCAATGATTTCTTTTAACGCTTCAATTTCTTTGTCTTTTTGTTTTAATAATTCATCTTTTGCATCAAGCAATAATTGGAATTTATCCATTGAATTTAAATTATGGCCATTTACATTATTGTCGCCGATGGAAAAGAAAAACGTTTTATCTTGGTTGGCAATTAAATCTACCATATCGATATTAAAAATTTGTGCAATTTGTTTTAGTTTCTCAATATTTATGTTAGTTTGCCCACGTTCGATTTTCGCATAACCATTGGCGGACATAGCTAATTTTTCCGCCATTTCTTCTTGCGACCATTGGTTAATTTCTCTCATCACGCGAATTTTGTCGTGGACTTCCATTTTTTATCCTTTAATTTCTTTCAGGTTGCCTGAAAGTGTGGTTTTCAATATTCTGAGTGTAAATTCTACCATTTTTTGTGAGTGGTTAAAATAGATTGAATAGTTTAACATAAATTACCATTTGTTAAATGAAAGATACAAAATGACACAAAAAATTCTAATTCATGCAGATATTTATGAGAGTATTTATGAGAGTAAATTTTTTGGGAATAATAAGGTTCAACTTTGTTACTCAAATATTCAAGCTAAAAATCCTAGTGAACAGGCATTGATTGATGAATGTATTCAGAAAATGCGCGAGGATAATAATGAGCTTTTATTAGAAAATCAGACTTATTATCCAGTTTTAGGTTCAGTTCGGGATTTAAATTCAGGTATGGCATTTATCTCACCTAAACTAAAAATAAAAAATGCTTCTTTAATTTTGGATATTAAGAATAAAAAGTTTGAATAATATTTAAAGGATATATCATGTTAAAAAAATTACTAACGTTTGTTTTACTTACTCCAAGCCTCTGTATTGCCGCACCAAAATATAAAATTTCTGATGCAGATGTAAGGAAATGGATTATTGAAGGAAATAAAGCAGAACAATGTCTTTTTCCCAATATAAATAGTGTATCCCCAACCCCAACTACCTATATATTGCATAAACGGTATGTTTATGAATTACCCTTAATAAAGGTAATTGGTCTACAAAATACAAATACTATCTTTTCCGACATAGAATCAGGACAATATCTTGAACGAAAATTTCGGAGATTTAATCACGCTAAACCAGCAACATTTAGTAGCGAGTGGTGTGAAAATTTAAAACAACAATATGCTAGAGATATTCCTGCTGCTAATCAATGGATTGCTCAACAGGAAGCATTACAAAAACAAGCTCAACAAGCCCAAGAAGAACAAGCTCGCCAGGCATTTTACGCTACGCCGCAAGGTCAGGCTTATTTAGCACAGCAGCAATTGTTGCAACAACAGCAAAATGCGCAACAGCAAGCATATTACAATCAGCAGCAAATACTTGAACAACAACGCCTTGAACGTGAACGTCAAGAACGTAATCAGACTTGGCAAGATTTGGGCAACACTATTCAACAATCAGTGAATAGTTTGACAAATACAATGCAAAATAACACACAAATGCTAAATAATATGAATAACCAAATGATGCAAAATAATCAACAAATGATGCAAAATTGGGGTAGTAATCGTGGTGGCTCTGTAACCTGTTATAAATTAGGCACAGGTATTACTCATTGCAATTATTAATAAATATTTGATTCATATATAAAGAATTAAATTTTTTTACAAATTGGATTTCCTAATTTTTCAAATAGTTGGAAATCCAATTTTTCTAGCAGCCTGAAAAACTGAATCCCCTCATTTTTGCTATAATCCCACATCTTTTAGTCAATTCAACTTTCAGGCAGCCTGAACTATGTTAAACAAATACAACCCCTCCGAAATTGAAACCAAACATTACCAAAATTGGGAACAAAACGGCTATTTTGCCGCCGATTTTGCGAAAAAAGACAGCTTTTCCATTCAGCTCCCACCGCCAAACGTAACAGGCACATTGCACATGGGACACGCATTCAACCAAACCATTATGGACGGTTTGGCGCGTTACTACCGCATGAAAGGCTTTAACACTTGCTGGATTCCAGGGACTGACCACGCAGGCATCGCCACGCAAATCGTGGTAGAACGCCAATTAGCCGAACAAAATATTAGCCGCCACGATTTAGGGCGCGAAGCCTTTTTAGAAAAAGTGTGGCAATGGAAAGAAAAATCAGGCGGCACAATCACGCAACAAATGCGTCGCGTGGGCTGCTCTGCCGATTGGTCTCGCGAATATTTCACAATGGACGACACACGCGCCGAAATCGTTACCCAAGTATTTGTTAAATTATACAATCAAGGCTTGATTTATCGCGGCAAACGCTTGGTAAACTGGGACCCTGTGTTGGGTACAGCTGTTTCCGATTTGGAAGTGGAAAATGTGGAAACGGACGGCTCAATGTGGCATATCCGTTACCCATTGGCGGACAATCCGAATGAAGCCGTTATCGTGGCAACCACGCGCCCTGAAACGTTGCTCGGCGACGTGGCAGTGGCGGTACACCCCAAAGATGAACGTTATACACATTTAATTGGCAAGAATTTAATTTTGCCTTTGACAGGTCGCACCATTCCCATGATTGCCGATGAATATGTGGAAAAGGATTTCGGTTCAGGCTGTGTGAAAATTACCCCTGCCCACGATTTCAACGACTACGAAGTCGGCAAACGCCACGACACTTTATTGATTAACGTATTGAGTTTGGAAGCGAAAATTTTGACGGAAGCGGAAGTATTTGATTACCGCAGTCAAGCCCACGAAACGTGCAGGCTGCCTGAAAAATACGCAGGTTTAGACCGTTTCGCGGCGCGTAAACAAATCGTGTCGGATTTACAAGAACAAGGCTATTTAGTCAAAATTGAACCGCACAAATTGATGACTCCAAAAGGCGACCGCACAGGCTCGGTTATTGAACCCATGCTAACCAATCAATGGTTTGTGGCGATGTCGGCAACCGCAAACGGTGGCGAACCCGATAGCGAATTTAAAGGCATGAGTTTGGCGCAAAAAGCGAAACATGCCACCGAAAGCGGTCAAATTAAATTTGTGCCTGAAAATTGGATTAACACTTACAACCAATGGATGAACAATATCCAAGATTGGTGTATTTCGCGCCAGTTGTGGTGGGGGCATCAAATCCCTGCGTGGTACGATGAAAACGGCAAAATTTACGTTGCCCTGACCGAAGAAGAAGCGCAAAAACAAGCAGGCAGCCTGCAAATCACACGTGATGAAGATGTGTTAGACACTTGGTTCTCGTCTGCGCTTGTGCCATTCTCTACGCTGGGCTGGAAAGACGGCGAACCTGACACGGAAGCGATGAAAGCGTTTATTCCATCTAGCGCGTTGGTAACTGGCTACGAGATTATTTTCTTTTGGGTGGCGCGTATGATTATGATGACGACCCATATTGTTGGCAAAGTGCCGTTCCGCAATGTGTATATTCATGGCATCGTCCGCGACCACGAAGGCAAAAAAATGTCTAAATCAGAGGGCAACGTGATTGACCCTGTTGATTTGATTGACGGCATTGATTTGGAAAATTTATTGGTTAAACGCACAACTGGTTTACGCCGCCCTGAAACCGCCCCAGCCGTGAAAGAAGCGACTAAAAAACTGTTCCCAGAAGGCATTCCGTCAATGGGTGCGGACGCGTTGCGTTTCACGATGGCGAGTTATGCGAGCTTGGGTCGTGGCGTGAATTTTGATTTTAAACGTGCGGAAGGCTATCGCAATTTCTGCAATAAAATTTGGAACGCGACCAATTTCGTGTTGATGAACACGGAAGAGAAAGATTGCGGTTTGTCGGGCGATGTGAAATTCAGTTTTGTTGATGAATGGATTATTTCGCGTCTGCAACAAACGATTGCGGCGGTTGCGCAGGCTTATGAAACCTATCGTTTTGATTTGGCCGCGGAATTATTATACAGCTTTGTTTGGAACGACTATTGCGACTGGTATTTGGAATTGGCGAAAGTGCAGCTGCAATCGGGCGATGAAATCCAAGCTCGCAGCACACGCCGCGTGTTGTTGCAGGTGTTGGAAGCCAGCTTGCGATTGTTGCACCCAATTATGCCGTTTATCACGGAAGAATTGTGGCAAGTCATCGCCCCAATGGCGAACGCGAAAACGGCAGACAGCATTATGATTGCGGCATTCCCTGTGGCTGATGAATCGCAAATCGTTCAGGCAGCCTTGGACAAAATGGCAGCGTTGCAAGAATTGATTGGCTCGGTTCGTAATTTGCGTGGCGAAATGGGTATTCAACCGAGCGTGAAAGCTCCGTTGTTTATTGAAAGCGCGGACGATTTAGCGGCGTATTTGAATTACTTGCCGATGTTGGCACGTTTGACCGAAGCGACCCAAGTGGACACGCTGCCTGAAAGTGAAGATGCGCCAGTTGCCGTGTGCAACGGTGCGCGTTTGATGCTGAAAGTGGAAGTGGACAAAGCCGCCGAAACCGCTCGCCTGAACAAGGAAGCGGAAAAATTGCAAAAAGCATTGGACAAATTGAACGCGAAATTATCTAAAGCAGGTTATATGGACAAAGCTCCTGCCCATTTGGTTGAGAAAGATAAAGCGGAATTGGCTGAATTGGAAGACAAAATGGCGAAAGTGAAAGCGGCTTTGGCGAAGTTGGCGTAAATTTGATTTGAAATAAAAAGCAGCCTGCACATTGGATAAACAAGTGCAGGCTGCTTTTTCATCGCCACAACGTCCGCACCAACTGTTGTGCTTTGCCCATTTGTTTGCTTATCCAACTGCGGTGCAGGCTGCTTGCGTTGGCTTGGCGTTTTTGTTGTTGCAGGATTTCAATCGCGGCTAGGGCGTTGATGCGCTGCCCTGTTTTGGGGTGGGCGTAGCTGGGATAGTGTAGCAATGTGCCGCTAATCAGTTGCCACAAGGCTAAACGCTTGCTGCGGCGTGCAATCGGCAATTCGTCTGTGGTTAAGCCCCAGCCTGCGTAAAAGGGTAGCCCATAACAAATCACTTTTTTGCTGCGCAATAGGGCTTCAAATCCTGTGAGCGATGTCATGGTGTGGACTTCATCGCACACGGCAAGACAGGTCAAAATATCTACTTCGGCGGCTTCTTGGTTGGCAAAACGGGCGATATCTTGCGCCGATACGCGCCCAATTCGGTTGCCACTGACGACATCGGGGTGCGGTTTGTAAATAATATACGCATCAGGATTGCGTTCGCGCACGGTTCGCAGCAAATCGGCATTGCGGCAAATTTGGGGCGCACCCAAGCGAATGGACGCATCGTCTTCCACTTGCCCCACCACCAATAACACGGTTTGCGTGGTTTGGATTGTCCAGTTGAGCGGTTTGCCAACGTTGTATTTGCTGATGTTTTGTGCAATCAAAGCAGCCTGCACTTGTTCGGCGAGCGTTTGGTCTTGTGGACTAAATTCGTGGTTTTGTAGCAGCCATTCCAAACGGGACGCTTGCTGTGGGTTGAAATAAATGCCCATGTCGTCCAACACCAGCGATAGCGGTGGTACTAGGTTTGAGCCAAGTCCAACCGAGCGGATAAAGCCGTCTTCCATGCGAATAACTGACCAGCCGCGTTCGTTTGCCCATGCCACGCAATCGGCGTGTTTGTTGCCCCAAACCAGTAATTTAGCGGACAAAGCAGCCTGCGTTTTTTGCAGCGATTTGAAATCGCGCACAAAATGCAATCGGCAAGACGGTGTGTTTAAAAATGGCTTTAACGCGGCTTTTTTCCATGCCGACACGCCCACGCAATAGACATCGCCACGCAATAATTCGTTGTGTTGTCGCGCTTGGATTAGGTGTTGTATCACGTCAAAAATGGTGCCGCGCTCGCCTGTGTTTGGGTTGATATAGCGCGTGTATTGTAAATAGGCGGCGGCGAATAGTTGCAATACGGTGCGCGTGGGGCGGTGCAGGCTGCTTGCTTTGCGGTGGCGGTCATCGGTTTGCCCCCAGCCTGCGTACCAAGTCAAGCCAAAACACACGACTGGTTTGCCACACATTAGTGCTTCAAATCCCATGTGCGATGTGGCGCAATAGACTTTATCTACGCTTTGCAACAGGGCAATCGGGTTGATGTCATCTGTCAAAATGGTGGCGTTTTCGGGCAAGTTGTGCAGCGGTAAACAGCCTGATTTTTTGCCGCTCAACACATCTGGGTGCGTTTTAATCCAAATATCGGCGTGCGGATTTTCGGTGCAGGCTGCTTGCAACATTTGCGCCAAGTTCGCGTCATCAACCAAGCCATAACGCAAACTCATGTCGCCAGCGGTTTGGTCTATGACTAGCACCACGGGGCGCGATGACTGGCGCGGCGGCACGTTGCTGGGCGCGTGATTGTATTTGGATAGCTGCTGCGACACAATTTGCTGCATGGCTTGTTCGGCTTGCGTCCAGTCTATATCGCTGGCGGTTGGGGTTTGCTCAATATAGCGTTGTAGGCGAGACGGGCGCGTGTTGTCGTAATACATACCCAAATCGTCCAGCACCAACGACAAGGGCGGATAACCCTGCACGCCCAATCCCAACGAGCGCAAAAAACCGTCTTCCAATGCCACATACGGCACGTTTAACTGCTCGGCTTTGCGTTGCGCGGATTGAGCGGTCGGACGGTAGCCCCAACCCATGACACAAGCAGCCTGCACTTTTTGGGGGAGGCGTTGTCCAAAGTGCAGGCGATAGTCCGCCAAAAATGCAGACAAATGAGGGATTTTTTGTATGCCACGCGATAGGATTAGGGCGTGGTGATTGTGTTTACTTGTCATACAATGTATTATGATGTTATACTATGTAACAGGATTACTCATGTACACGATTATAGAAACCAGCCGATTTAAAGCAATATCCAACCCAAACAAATCAAACAATTAAAGGGTTAATCATGAATAAACTGCTCAATATGGATGATAAAATCGTAGCTGCCGTGGTGGCAGACGACCCAGATGCCGCCGCCGTTGCCGATGATTTGGCACACTCTCTGCGCGAAATGCAAGCAGGGCAATTTGCGCGTCAAACCGAAATTACCCTGTCGCCCGTAGCACAAACACGGCATCAAACAGGTTTATCGCAAGAAAAATTTGCGGCTTTGTTGGGGATTTCTGCCAACACACTCAAATCATGGGAACAACAACGTCGCCAACCCAGCGGTGCAGCACGAACTCTATTGCATTTGCTGCACAAACACCCAGAATTGGTGCATGAAATTCGCCAGTAACCGAAAAGCAGCCTGTTTACCAAAAGTGCAGGCTGCTTTTTATAGTGAAATGAAATAAAAATAGGACAAGGCGACAACGCTCGCCGTGTGAAATAGCACATAAGGGCGTTGGCAACGCTGTACTATTGCGATTTCATTTCACTATATTTGTTATCGTCCAAGCCAACAACCACATCATTCTACCATTCAATGCTACACTTTCGCCCTTTTGCACCGATTCTATCAACACCATGAACCTACTTTCCGTATTAGCCAAATTAAGCAGCATGACCATGCTCTCGCGCGTGCTGGGTTTTGTTCGCGATGCCGTGTTGGCGCGTATTTTTGGCGCAGGCATGGCAATGGACGCTTTTGTGGTTGCCTTTCGTTTGCCCAACTTATTGCGCCGTATTTTTGCCGAAGGCGCGTTTTCGCAAGCCTTTGTCCCCATTTTGGCAGACTACAAACAAAACCAATCGCCCGAAAACACCCAACAATTTGTGCAATATGTCGCAGGTATGCTGTCGTTTGTTCTGTGCATCGTCACCGCGATTGGCGTGTTGGCAGCCCCCTCCGTGATTTGGCTCACCGCCAGCGGTTTGGCGCAAGACGGCACACGCTTTGATTTGGCTGTGGATTTATTGCGCGTGGTATTCCCCTATATCTTATTGATTTCTCTATCCAGTTTTGTGGGCAGCATACTCAACACATACAGCCAATTTTCCATTCCAGCATTCACGCCTGTGTTGCTCAACGTGTCGTTTATTGTGTTTGCCGTGTTTTTCGTTCCCTATTTTGACCCACCGATTATGGCATTAGGCTGGGCGGTCTTAGTGGGCGGATTGCTGCAACTGGGCTTTCAACTACCATGGCTGTTCAAGCTCGGCTTTCTCAAAATGCCGAAATTGAGTTTTCGCCACGCCGCCGTTAATCGCGTTATCAAACAAATGATACCGTCTATTATCGGCTCATCGGCAGCGCAAATTTCTTTGGTTATCAACACCATATTCGCATCGTATTTGGTCATTGGCAGCGTGTCGTGGATGTATTATGCCGACCGACTCATGGAGCTGCCGTCGGGGGTCATCGGTGCGGCACTTGGCACGATTTTATTGCCCAACCTATCCAAACACGCCGCCGCACAAAATCAAACCGAATTTTCCGCGCTGTTGGATTGGGGTTTACGCCTTTGCCTGTTGCTGATTTTGCCAGCCGCCGCAGGTTTAGCCGTACTCGGATTCCCGCTGGTTGCCACCTTGTTTATGTACAACCAATTTAGTCTGCACGATGCCCAAATGACGCAATACGCCTTGCTGACTTACGCCTTTGGCTTGCCTGCCATGATTATGCCGCGCATTTTGGCATCGGGCTTTTATGCGCAAAAAAACGTCAAAACACCCACCAAAATCGCGCTGATTTCGTTGGCAACCACCCAGTTATTCAACTTACTGCTGGTGTGGCATTGGCAACACATTGGGCTAACGATGGCGATTTCATTGGGCGCGTGGGCGAATGCGACATTGCTGTTTGGCGCATTGTTGGCAAAAGATTTGTACACACCACGCGAAGGTTGGCGGATTTATTTAACGCGCATCGTCATCGCATTGCTGGTGATGAGTGGCGGCTTGTGGGTGATTCAAATCGCGCTGCCAATCAACTGGCAAGCCATGAGCGGCATGGCGCGAGCAGGCGTGTTGGGCGGATTGATTGTGCTGGCGATGATTTTGTATTTTGGCGCACTCATCGCGTTGGGCTGGCGTGTGCGAGAATTGAAACGCACGGAATAGAAATAAAAGTGCAGGCTGCTTTTGACGGTGTTTTTTGCCAATCAAAGCAGCCTGCACTTTAATTAAAGGTAATTAACCCATCAAAGATAATTTTAGATTATATGAACCGCAACAATCTGCACTAATCCACCAATCCACAAAAAGCAGCCTGCACTTTGTTGGTCTTCAAAGTGCAGGCTGCTTTTGTATAGTGGATTAAATTCAAACTAGGACAAGGCGACAACGACCGCCGTGTACAGTTAGTACATAAGGGAGTTGGCAACGCTGTACTAGTTTGAATTTAATTCACTATATTACCTAATTAATGCGTTACAGGTGCAGATGCTTTTTGCGCTTGCTCTGGCATACCAGACGAGTGGTGGCTGGTAATCAACCATTGTTTGCCGTCCCAAGAGTAGGTAAAGCTATAACGCGCCAAAACGCGCTCGCCTGTTTTTTGGTAGGCAAATTCATATAAGCCTGCATCAATCGCGCTGTTGCAACCCACTTGAATGTAGCGTTCTTTGATGCTGCCAACTGGCGATTTTTCTAGGAAGTGTGCAAAGTAATCTTCTTTTTCGGCACGGCTATAACGAATTTTGTCCGATACGGTTGGTAACAAAATAGAATCTGATGCGTAGTTTGCCACTACGGCTGCTTTATCGCCTGTTTGCAACGAAGCATTCCAGCGGTCAAACAAAGCGGCGATTTCGCGGTCGGTTACAGGTTGGCAGGCTTGCTCGCTACCGTGCGCGGTTACGGCAGGCGCAGATGCAGCAGGTACAATCGTTTCTTTAACCACAGGTTGCGTGATTTGTTCGCTTAAAACAGGTGCAGGTTGCACTTCTTGTGGTGGTGCAATGGCAGGTGCTTGCGGTACAGAAGCCACTTCCACTTCTTTGATTTCATCTACTAGCAAAATAGCCACAGGCTCGCTAGCAGGCAAAGTAATGGGCGCAGAGCTGGTGGTGGCTTCGCTTGTCGCTACTTCGCTGGCAGCTGGTGCGGCTACTTTTTTGGGACGCTCGCCTTTGCTGCATGCAGTCAAAGTCAAAACCAAAGCGGTGCTGGTCAATAGTGTGATTTGTTTCAAGTTCATGATTTGCTCCTATGTAGCGGTTGGTGGTGGTTAAACAAAAGTGCAGGCTGCTTTTTATAGTGAAATGAAATCGTAATAGTATAGTGGATTCAATTCAAATTAGGACAAGGCGACAACGCCCGCTGTGTACGCGTGGTACATAAGGGCGTTGGTAACGCTGTACTAGTTTGAAGTGAATTCACTATACTTCGTTGCCAACGTCCTTATGTGCTATTTGCACACGGCGGACGTTGTCGTTTTGTTCATTTCACTGTATGCGGCAGATTCAATTCTCGGTTGTCACAACATCGCCATTATCAAATACCAAAACCCGTTCTGGATAGCGCATGGCAGCCAGTCGATGTTTCGATTGACAAGGGCTAATGTTTTTTTTGCGGTCGCGCCAACGTGCGCCAACCGAAAAATCGATACAAAATACATTGCGTTTTGCGCCATGCCAGCAATGCGATGGCACGGTAAACATATTTACGCGGTGCTTGGCGCGTGTGTGCTGGTTGTCGAAGCTGCGCCAATAGTGTCCCACAATCACAGGGGTAGCATCGTGGTAATCGTCCCACCATGGGTTGCGAATCGAAAAACGCCAACGTCCGCCTGCAAAAAAAGGCTCTTCTGCAATTTTTTCGATGCCGCAAGTGATGGCGCGAATCGGGTGGCGACTGCTGCGATACACATCGTGCTGCGCGGTGGCAGGCAGCATTTTGGGTGTGTGCGAATGGCTTTCTAGCGTGTGGGCGTATTGTTTTTGTTCGTCCAAATAATCGTCATACCACGGTGCGTGTTTGAGACAGCAATGCAGCTCTTCGTCCCATTCTTGACACAATTTTACTATATTTTCATTTTGATTTTCTTGTATTTTTTTGATGACTTCGGGCAGCCAAGCGGCGTGAACAATGCGTAAATCGTGGCGTTGCAACACCAATGGTTGGGTGGCAAGAAATTGTAGGGTTGATGCGTGTTCGGATTCGGGCAGCCTGCACCATGGTGCATAGCTGTGGCTATCGTGTTCGTAGCGGTTGGCAAAAAACCAGCCTGCACCGTCTTTGGCTTCGCCCATGAGCAAATTAAGTTCGTGGTTGCCCAAAACCATATAGGCATTGCCTGCTGCGTGTGCTTGTTTGAACCATGCCAACACGGCGGGCGAATCGGGGCCTCTATCTACTAAATCGCCCACAAAAACGATTTTTCGTCCTTGTGGGTGCTTTCCCGTTGGCGAGTAGCCTAAATAATGCAATAAATTTTGCAGGGCTTCGTATTGACCGTGTATGTCGCCAACGATGTCAAGTGGGGTGTTGGGTAGCGTTTGGATTAAGGGCATAGTGCAGGCTGCTTTTGATATTGGTTCGCCAGTTTAACATAGTGCGCCGATGAATACACAAAATGGCTGCGTTCTGCTTCGGTGAGTGGGCGAATTTGTTGCACGGGCGACCCCATATACAAATAACCACTTGCCAAGCGTTTGCGTGGTGGCACAAGACTGCCTGCACCAATCACGACTTCGTCTTCAATTATCGCATCGTCCAAAATAATGCTGCCCATGCCCACCAACACGCGGTTGCCAATGCGGCAGCCGTGCAGCATTGCCATGTGTCCAATGGTAACGTCGTCGCCAATGATGAGTGGCGAACCTTCGGGCTTGGCATCGTTTTGGTGCGAAACGTGCAGCATGGTCAAATCTTGCACATTGCTGCGTTGCCCAATGTGAATGTGATTGACATCGCCACGAACCACCGCACCACACCACACGGAGCTATCGGCAGACAGCACAACTTGTCCGATAATGGTAGCGGAGTCGTCCACATAAACGGAAGAGTCAATTTGCGGTGTATGATGTAAATAAGCGCGAATGGTCATAGCGTGTTCCTTTTGGGCGATAAAAAGTGTAGGCTGCTTTTAATAAATATGCCCCATGCGTTTGGCACGACTGGCTTCTAGCAAACTTGGACGTCCTTGGCTGCCACGCAAACCGCCATCGCCAATACTGTGGATTTTCCAGCCTTCCGACAGCGAATACGACAAACGCGTCATGCTGGCATTGGGAACGCTTTCATATAGTGTGGACATCGGGTCAATGTTTTTTAAGATGCCTGTAATCGCCATGCCGTGCGACACCACCAAAATGCGTCCTTTTCTGGGGGAGAGACCAATAATCTCGAACATCACGCTGTTCAATCGCGCCAAAAATTCAGATTCGCCCTCGGCTTTGCGCGTCGGGTCGATGCGTGCCAAAGTTTGCGCCAAGCGGTGCAATGAACCATTGCGATAGGCATGAATCCAGTCTTCTACTTTGGCAAAACCGTTTTTTTCTGCCAACAGTTGATGCAGTTCATCGCGATGAGTTTGCTCGAAGCTGCCAAAATTGTATTCGCGCAAGTCTTCAATTTCTTGAATACGCAAATCGGGCTGATTGGTGGTTTGCAACACCAATTGTGCGGTGGTTTTGGTGCGTGGCGATGTGCTGCAAAACGCGGCATCAAATTTAATGCCTGCATCGGCAAAACGCTGTGCCGATTTAACCACATCTGCAATGCCTTCTTCGGTTAAAGGTGAGTCACTCCAACCTTGCACCAAACCTTGTTCGTTTGCTATGGTTTTGCCGTGGCGCATCAAATAAATATCCAAACTCATTTTATTTTCACCTTTATTGTTTGATTTTGTTGATTGTACAGATGCAGGCTGCTTTTGGGTTTCAAAGCAGCCTGCACATATAGTGAATTAAATTTAGATTAGTACAGCGTTGCCAACTCCCTTATGTACTAGCTGTACACGGCAGTCGTTGTCGCCTTGTCCTAATCTAAATTTAATCCACTATAAAAATATTCGTTTTTGAGAATAGCCGTTATTTTAAACTGCTCTTTCCCAATAATCCACATAAAGCTGTAATTCTTGGTTGCCATTCCATTCGTTTACCGTGGGGCGATACACGATGCGGATTTTGTTGGGCAACTCGTCTTCGCATCGCCAAAACATCGCTTCAAATTCGTAGCCATCTTTTTGCAGCCATGCTTTTTTGTGTTTTTGCTCTTTGCCCATGAATTGTTGTCGCACCACGTCAAATTCATCGCTAAACGACGGCGGTGGAAAATTTTGCCCCCACACTTGTCGGTTGATTAAATCGGCTTGTTCCAGCGTGATGTCCGAACCGTGCAGGCTGCCATCGGTCAAATACGTTTGCGACAAAATGTCTTCGTTTACCAAACCTTGCACCACGTCTTCAAACACTTGGCAAAATTCGTCAAAACGATGTTTGCGTAGGGTTAAACCAGCCGCCATCGCGTGTCCGCCAAATTTCACAATCATGTCGGGGCAACGCTTGGCAACCATATCCAAAGCATCGCGCAAATGCAAACCTGCAATGGAACGCCCCGAACCGCGCAATTCGCCATCGTCAGACGGTGCAAACACAAACACAGGGCGATAAAAACGGTCTTTTAGGCGACTTGCCACAATGCCGACCACGCCTTGATGAAATTGCTCGTGATACACCGACAGCGTGGTTTGGCTGCTAGGCAACACATCGGGACACAATGCCAACACTTCTTGCAACATGCCTTGTTCGATTTCTTGGCGCGTTTGATTGAGTTGATTCAACTCGCTGGCGATTTGTTGCGCGTAGGGTAAGTTGTCCGACAACAAACACGAAATCCCAATGCTCATATCGTCCAAACGCCCAGCAGCGTTAATGCGCGGCCCGAGCGCGAAGCCCATATCAAACGGCTGGGCTTTGCGTGTGTCGCGCCGTGCAATTTCAAACAAAGCGCGTATGCCGTGCGACATTTTGCCAGCCCGAATGCGCTTTAAGCCTTGCGACACCAAAATGCGGTTGTTGTGGTCTAGCGGCACAACATCGGCAACCGTTCCCAATGCCACCAAGTCCAATAAGTTGCCCAAATTCGGTTCGGGCAAACCTGCTTGTTGAAAATAGCCACGCGAACGCAGTTGGGCGCGTAATGCCATTAACACATAAAAAATCACGCCCACGCCAGCCAAACTTTTGCTGGGGAAGTCGCAACCGCGTTGATTCGGGTTCACAATAATGCAATCGGGAACGCTGCTGCCTGCGGTGTGGTGGTCGGTAACCACCGTGTCTATGCCCAATGCTTTGGCGCGCGCTACGCCTTCTTGGCTGGAAATGCCGTTATCTACGGTTAAAATCAGTTGTGCGCCCATTTGCGCGGCAATGTCGGCAAGTTCTGGCGTTAAGCCATAGCCGTGCTCAAAACGGTTGGGGACAAAAAAATCCACCACCGCGCCCATGTTTCGCAAGCCTTTGATGCCAACCGAACAGGCGGTTGCACCATCGGCATCGTAATCGGCAATAATCAGAATTTTTTGGCGTTGTTCTATTGCCGTTGCCAAGCGTTCTGCTGCGGCTTCGCAATTTTTAAGCTGCGTATAAGGAATGAGCTGCGACAAGCTATCGCCCAATTCATCGACAGATTGAACGTGTCGGGCGGCATAAAGTTGTGCCAACAACGGCGGCGTGCCAGCATTTTGCAAAGCAGCCTGCACTTCGGCAACGACTGGGCGTGTGGCGATTTGTTTGGTGTGGGACATATATATAATAATGTGTAGCAAAAAATGGGGTTGCGTGGCAATTCATTTCCTATTCCAAAGAATAGGAAACAAATTGCAGGCTTCAATCAGCGCGCCATTTTAAAACAAAACACACAGAAAATGACAAAAAACGGCAGATTGATAAGCGAATCGCGCCCAAATTGACGTTTGTGCGACTGACAAAAAAAGGCAGTTTAATAAAATACTATTAAAAAACAAAAAGATAAAAAACAAAAAACAAATGGCACGCGCTCTGCTACCAAGTAAGACAAGTAACATAGCTTAATGAGTTCTACGGTACGGCGAGTTAAGCATCTTTCTTTTTTTAAACAGTACCACTTTTATTTTTGGAGATAAAACATGAAAACTATGCAAAAAGGTTTCACATTAATCGAGTTGATGATTGTAATCGCTATTATCGGTATTTTGGCTGCGATTGCATTACCAGCTTACCAAGATTACACTGCACGTGCACAAGCAACTGAAGGTTTCAAAATGACTTCTGGTTTGCAAACTGACATCGGTGTGTTCACAGCAGACAAAGGTCGTTTGCCAACTACTTCCGACTTGGGTAGTGATAGTTTGGCTAAACCATTGGCAGATGCAGCTCAAGCATTGGCTGGTAAATACGTGACCAAAGGTGGTGTTACAGTGGCAGACAAAGGTGTTATTAGCATTACCTTTAATAGCAACGGTGCTAACGATGGTAAAACTATGAAGTTGACGCCTAGCTTGAATGCAGACAATGGTCAAATCACTAAATGGGTTTGTGCTGGCGGTTCAGGTAAAGCTTTGGAAGCTAAACGCTTGCCATCTAGCTGCCAAGAAGGCGCTGCTGCTACTAATTCAGGTAATTGATTAATTAAATCTTGTATTGCAAATAAGCCAAATCAATCCAAATGGGTTGGTTTGGCTTTGTAAGAAAAGCCCCTTTTTTAAGGGGCTTTCGGCATATTTGCTTAATGACTATTCACTCTAAACTTTAATTAGCATAATTATTCAGCATAACATCATAAAACACGGGGGAATTCACATGAAACAAAATGGTACACAAACAGGCTTCACACTCATAGAATTGATGATTGTGATTGCCATTATTGGGATTTTGGCAGCCATTGCTTTGCCTGCGTATTCCAATTATGTGGCACGCGCTCAATTGGCAGAGGGCTTTAAGCTAACTGAAGGTTTGCGTAATGACATTGCGGTGTGGGCAGCAGAATATAAAGCCTTTCCCGATGCCGATGCAGTGAGCAGCACGGGGTATTTGGGCTCGCAAGCCAATAGTTTAAACGGAAAATATGTTGCTAAACACGGGGTGAGTATTGCTCCTACCACAGGTGTGATTACAGTTCAATTTGATGCAGGTGGCAATGCAGGTAAAACCTTAACTTTAACGCCAACACTCAACAAAGACCTTGATGAACAAATTATTTATTGGGTGTGCAGTGGCACGGTGGAAAAAGATCGCTTGCCTTTGTCGTGTCAAACAAATTAATTATTTATAATGAATAAAAAAATGTCATTCAGAGTTCGCGCTTTTGTCATTCATTTGATTTTGTCTTTTTTGATTGCGGCCATTTCGGCTGCCATCGTGTTTTTATTGTGGCACCCTGCACCGCTTGCCAAGGCGGTGGGGGTGACGCATATTTTTTTATTGATGCTGGGTGTGGATGCAACTTTGGGGCCATTGCTGACTTTGGCGGTGGCAAAAGAGGGCAAAAAATCGTTGAAGTTTGATTTGTCGGTGATTGTGCTGGTTCAAATTGCCGCTTTGGTTTACGGTTTGCATAGCATCACGGTTAATCGTCCTGTGTATATGGTGTTTGACAAAATCCGCTTTGATTTGATTCAGGCTGCCGATGTGTCAGATGAATCGTTGGCAAAGGCGCAGGCTCCGTTTAATACATTGGGCTGGGGTTCGCCCAAATGGGTGGCGGTGCAACCAGTCAAAAATGATGAAGAGCGCAATCAACGTCTAACCAAAGAATTGCAAGAAGGCATATCGCCAGCCATGCAGCCCCATTTTTATACCGATTTGAACACGCAATGGGTGGGCATCAATACCGAAAGCCAAGCGTTGAGTGATTTGAATAAAACAAATCCGCCCGATGTGGTGGCAGCAGTTTTGCAAAAATATCCGCAAGCCGATACATTTTTGCCACTCAAAGCCTATGAAGTGGATATGACAGTTTTGCTGGATAGTAAAAACAAGCAAGTATTGGGTGTAGTGGATTTGCGCCCGTGGTAGTTTTAAGATAGATAAAAAGCAGCCTGCATTTTTGGGATTGATTTTCCAAAAGTGCAGGCTGAATGCTTTGCAAAAGGAGAATGATAAACCCTGTCCTTACTAATATAAGGATGTTTGGGTTTGCAAAAGTTTCAGGTTGGCTTTTACGTATACAAAAAGAAGCACGGCTAGTTAGACATTTATCTAACTAGCCGTTTTATTTGGCTCCCCGAACTGGGCTCGAACCAGTGACCTGCGGATTAACAGTCCGTCGCTCTACCGACTGAGCTATCAGGGAATAAGCTGCGCATTATAAATGCAATTTGAAATTGTGTCAATCAAAAATGTAGATTATTTTATTGTTGCGTTGATTTTTTTGTGTTTTTTTCTGAAAAATTTAATCAAAATGCCGCTGTTTGCGCCAAATAGCACTGAAATTAAGTACCAAAGTCCGCAAAATAAAATAATGGTCGGGCCAGATGGTATGTTGGCTGGGTGGTGGTAGGACAGTAATAAGCCTGCGTAACCGCACACCAACGCGCCTGCTGCGGCAACTAGCATCAAGCGACCGATGCTTTTAACCCACAATCGGGCGGAAATGGCTGGCAGCATCATCAAGCCAACCGACATGAGCGTGCCGAGTGCTTGAAAGCCTGCGACCAAATTCATCACCACCAGCACCAAAAAGGCGATGTGCCACAAACCGCCACGTCCACGCACGGCGCGTAAAAATAGGGGGTCGATGCTTTCTAGCATGAGCGGTCGGAACATGATGGCAAGTGCCACAATGGTCAAACTGGCAACCGCGCCCATGAGTTGCAGCGAAATTAAATCGACCGCCAAAACCGAACCGAACAATAAATGCAGTAGTTCTACGCTGTTGCCATTTAGGCTGACCAAAATCACGCCAATCGCCAAGCTGCTTAAATAGAATGCAGCAAAATTGGCGTCTTCTTTGAGTTCGGTGAAGCGGCTGACCAAGCCCGCGAAAAATGCCATCAACATACCTGCGATGAAGCCGCCCAAACTCATGGCGGGCAGGCTTAATCCTGCAATCATGTAGCCGATTGCTGCACCTGGCAACACGGCGTGGCTGAGTGCGTCGCCAATCAAACTCATGCGGCGCATCACCAAAAACACGCCCACTGGTGCGGCGGATAGGGCAAGAAAGACGACCGATGCTAGGGCGTATTTCATAAACGAAAATTCGGTAAATGGGGCGATTAGGTATTCGTGTAACATGATGACGGGTCGCAATAAAAAAGTGCAGGCTGCTTTTTAGCGCAATGGTGTTTGATGGGGCGTAAAACGGGCTTTTTGTGGCATGCGTTCGGCAATGCGTTCGCGGTTGATGGCAAGCGCGATTTCGGTGGGCGTGTAGTCTTGCCACAGCTCTGGATTGCTGGGTAGCTGTTCTGCCCAACGGTTTTGTACGTTGAATCCGCGCGCCAAGCATTCTTCGTGTAGCAAGGCGTATCGTTTTTGCAAAAAGCGCAATTTGTTGAAGAAAAATCGTACGTGTCCTTCGCCGAGTTTGTAGTCGGCGGGTTGCCCTACAAGGCTAAATTTACCTTTGGCAACGGCATTGGGAATGCGTGTGAGTTCGCGATGTTCGGCAAGCAAATGTTGGTCGCACAATTCGGTGGGCGGAACAAGATTGATTCGGGTCATGGGAATTCTTTTTTTGGTTGATTTATAGTGCAGGCTGCTTTTGTCGATTTAAGTGGCGCACCACGCATCGTCTTCGGCAGATTGGGCAAGGGCGTTGGCTTTGAGCAATAATTCATCGCACAACACGTCTTCGGTTTTGCCGCTGGCGACTTTTTCTCGGGCGATTAACAGGGTGTTTGGGAAATAGGCGCGGACTTGTTCGTAATCGTGCAGCACGGCAATAATGGCTTTACCTTGTTGATTTTCTTGGCGCAATATTTCCAATAGGGCATAGGTGGTTTTGGCATCTACGGCGTTGAACGGTTCATCTAGCAGCAAAAATGGGGCGTTTTGCACCAGCATTCGGGCGAGTAAAACGCGCTGGAATTGTCCGTTGGACAGCTCGCCAATGCCGCGTTCGGCAAATTCGCCCATTTCTACGCGATTCAAAGCAGCCTGCACTCGTTGGCGTTGGCTGCTGGATATGCAACCAAAAAAGCCGATTTCATACCACAAACCCATGGCGGCGAGTTCAAACACCGTCATCGGTTGCGACCTATCTACATCGGACTGTTGCGGCAAATACGCCAAGTCTTTGCGTTGCAGATTTTGCCAATGCACCGCGCCTGTGCTGCATCGCAACAAGCCCATAATGGCTTTGAGTAGCGTGGATTTGCCTGCGCCGTTTGGGCCAAAAATCGCATACATACAACCGCTTGGGAACGTCATATCCACATGATGCACGGCTGGGCGCGATTGATAGCTCACGGTTAAATTGTCAATCACAATGTTCATGATTATTGCGCCTCGGTTTGTGTTGGGGTTTCTGGCTGGAATAAGTCGTTGGGGCTGGCAACCGCCCATGCATAGACGCTCCATAGTGCGATGAGAACGATGGTGGCGAGCAAAAGTCGCTGGGTCAATCCTGTTAGCAATAAAGAAAAACGCGGTTTCATGTGCAGGCTGCTTTCTGATTAAAAGGGCGCATATGATACGATATAACAATTTTTGCAGCAATGTTATAGTGGATTAGATTTAGATTAGGACAAGGCGACAACGACCGCCGTGTATAGCTAGTACATAAGGGAGTTGGCAACGCTGTACTAATCTAAATTTAATTCACTATACATGATGCAACATGACGCAATGCTTGATTTAGTTTAATGAAACAAAGTGCAGGCTGCTTTTGCGCGATTTCAAAAGCAGCCTGCACTTTTTATGACAAATTAGCACGATTAAGCAAGCGATATTGCACGCGAATAAACTCGTCCAGCACCGCTTGTTGCGTTTCCAGCCGTTTGTTTACGGGCGATGCAAACCGAATGACCAAGCGATACACTTTGTCGTCAAACGGAACGCGGCTAATGCGAGCGCGTGCGGCTGGTGTGATAAACAGTTGCTGCACTTGCAAGGCTTCCAAATAGTCGGCGATTTGCTCGGCATATGGCTCGCAATGCTGGTTGAGTACGTTCATTAAATTCGGCACGATTTCGTCTGAATCCAGCGTAATCGGCACGGGAATGTCAAACGTATGCACGACATATTGTCCAAAAATATTGTCGCGATGCACCACATGGCTCAATAGCAAACTATTGGGGAATGATAGCGTTTTGCCTGATAGCTGCCCCAGTAGTGGGTTTGGGCCAATTTCCATCATCAAGGTGTTGAACAAATTGATGTCTATTACCCTGCCGCGAAAATGGTGGATTTCAATGTAATCGCCCACCGAATATTGTTTGGTGGTAATGCGGATTAGGCTGCCCGATAGGCACATAATCAATTCTTTGGTGGCGACGACGGTTGCCGCTGCCAACGCAACCATAGACAGCGCGAAGGTTTGAATCTGGCTCGCCCAAATCAGGAATAATGTTAATAGAATCAAAAATAAAGTAACGTTGCGGCTAAACACCAACACGCGGCGTTTGGCTTCAATCTCCCAATCGGCATGACGGCGCAAATATAGGCGCAACAGCATGGAACGCGCTGCCAACAAGACAGGCGGCAATACCAGCGTATAAACCCATTCGCGTGGCAGGGGAATGTTTTGCAGCAAATCTATCATATGAAAATCCTTTAAATTGAAGTGCAGGCTGCTTTTTTTGTGTGATTTTAAAAGCAGCCTGCACATTTAAATCACCCATTTAAATCAAACACCGCCATCGCTTCCACATGCGCCGTGTGCGGAAACAAATTCATAATTCCAGCCGCGCTAAACCGATAGCCCTTGCCCACCAGCACCGCCGCATCTCGCGCAAACGTAGCAGGGTTGCACGACACATACACAATCCGCTTGGGCAAATACGGCGCATGCAAAGCCTGCACCACCGCATACGCCCCTGCGCGTGGCGGGTCAAGCAGCATTTTGTCAAAATAACCCAGTTGTTCAATGGTTTGTGGCGTGGTGTCAAACAAATCCGCTGTAGAAAATTCAATATTGTGCAAACCGTTTTGTTGCGCGTTGTGCGTGGCGCGTTGCGTTAAAAAGTCCGCGCCTTCTATGCCGATGACTTGTGCGCCGCTGCGTGCAATCGGCAGCGTAAAGTTGCCCAATCCGCAAAATAAATCGGCAATGCGTTCGTGTGCTTGCGGTTGCAGCAGGCGTATGGCGCGAGAGACCATGACTTCGTTCATCGGCAAGTTAATCTGCGTGAAATCGCCCACGCGAAACGGCATGTGTAAGCCAAATTCGGGCAGCGCGTAGCTCAATTCGGGCGCGGTTTTTGGGGCGATGGCTTGTGCTGGGCGTTTACCAATTTGCTGCCAAATTTGCCATTTGCCTTGCGATTGCAGGCTGCTTTGCATTTGGGCGACTTCGTTGGCTGGCAAAGGCTTATCGGCAGCAATGTTCAACACCGTGATGTGGTCGCCAGCCAAAATATCCACATGCTGCATACGAATTTTGGGCGCAGCACGATGAATCGCTTGCAAACCAGCGCGAATCGTGTGCAGGCTGCTTGAAATGCGTTCGGGCAGCACCGCGCATTGCGAAATTGGCACGATTTTTTTGCTGCGTTTGGCTTGATAACCGATTTGCACTTCGCCAGCCCAATCCAGCGAAATCGCCAAGCGCGTGCGGCTGCGATAATGCCACGCCGAGCCGTAGATTGGCGGCAATAATTGTTCGGGCTGCACTTTGCCGATGCGTTGCAGTTGTTCTTCAAACACGCGCTGTTTTGCCGCCACTTGTGCGCTAAATTCCAAGTGTTGCAGGGCGCAGCCGCCGCAATTGCCATAATGTGGACACGCTGGTTCGCGGCGATAGGGCGATGACTGCACAATGCGTTGCGCGTGGGCAAGGGCAAAACTGCCTTTGTCTTGCATGATGGCGATGTCGGCGACTTCCAACGGCAGCGCGTTTTCCACAAAAATCGTTTTGCCGTCCACACGCGCCACACCGCGCCCTTCGTAGTCAAGAGAATGAATAATGGTTTGCATAGTTGGGTATTCGTGAGTTGATTAAAATAAAAATGAGACAAGGCGACAACGACCGCAGTGTACGATAAGTACATAAGGTCGTTGGCAACGCAGTATCATTGCCATTTTAATTAACGATAGTTGTTTTTTTACAACCGTTGCAGGCTGCTTTGATAAGGTGGCGACTATTTTCGCATAATTCAAAAAGCAATTCAGGTATGATGCAGTTTTTGTTTTGCTGACTTTATGATTATGAAAAAAATGATGTTTGCCGCACTAGCCTGCTCTTGGGCATGGGCGCACGCTGCACAAATCATTCCCGTTCCTGATGTTGCCCCCGATGCCGAAGGGCAATATGTCGTGATTAACGTCCCACAACAACGCCTGTTTTTGTACAACAACGGACGTTTGCAAAAAGTCTATCCTGTTGCCGTGGGCAAAGCGATGACGCAAACCAATTTGGGCGAGCATCGCATTGGCGCAAAAGCGTTTAATCCCACTTGGCACATTCCACTTTCTATTCAACGTGAACGTGGCGACGGTGTCAAAACCGTGCCACCTGGCCCAAGCAATCCGCTAGGCCCAGTGTTTGTGCGTATGGGTGACCCAAAACTCGGCTTGGGCATTCATGGTACAAGCAATCCTGGCAGCGTACCAGGTGTGGCGAGCCACGGTTGTGTTCGCATGAAATCGCCCGATGCGCTGGAATTTGCGCGTACCATTCGCACAGGCTCAACCGCATTGGTGAGCTACGAAATGGCAGCGTTGAATCAAGATGGCGCAGGCAATTTGTGGCTTGCCGCATTCAAAGACCCGTATCGCAAAAACAATTTGCGCGTTAATGCTTTAAAACAAAGCATTCAAGCATGGGTGCAAGCACACGGCAAAACCATTGCCGCCAGCAAAATCGACGCCATTGTGAAAGCACGCGCAGGCAAACCTGTTTGCTTAACGTGTGGCACAGGGCAAAATCGCATTCAGGGCGATTTGATTTCTGTGGCTTGGAACAGCGGTTCGCACGAATTGACGTTGGCAAAAGGCGCACGTTCTAGCGTTGAGTTGGTAAAAGATGAAGTGTTGCCAGACGGTGCGGAAATTGAAATTGATGCTGATGACACGTCAATTACGTTGCCGCAATTTAAGGCTTCTTCGGTGTTTGATTAGCCGCAAGGTGTGCCGTTGAATCCGACTAATCCATAACATAAACAAGACAGAGCAGCCTGCACTTTTTGTTGATTGAAAAGTGCAGGCTGCTTTTTAATCGCCCAAATTATTTCGCGCCAGATGCAGTAGATGCGGCAGATGCTTCTGCTTTGGCATTGGCAACGCTGCCTTCGCCCCAAGCGGCTGGGAATTTGTAGCCCACAAATTTGGTGTGAGCATACGATTTAAATTCGTCCGAATTGTAGGCATCGGTAACGTCTTTAACCCATTGGCTGTCTTTGTCGGCGGTGCGCACGGCTGACCAGTTCACATACGCAAAACTTGGCTCTTGGAACAGCGTTTCGGTCAATTTCATGCCGCTAGACATCGCATAGTTGCCGTTCACAATCGCAAAATCTACGTCTTGACGGCTGCGTGGCAAGTTCGCCGCTTCCATTTCTACCAGTTGGATATTTTTGGTGTTTTCAGCAATGTCGGCTTTGCTGGCTTTGAGTGGGTCAATGCCGTCTTTCAATTTAATCCAGCCCAAATCGTTGAGCATAACCAAAGCGCGAGCAAAGTTAGACGGGTCGTTTGGCACAGACACGCTCACGCCGTCTTTTACTTGGTCAAGCGCGGTCAATTTGCCGCCATACATACCCAAAGGTGCGGTCGGTACTTGGAATGCTTCTACCAAATCCAATTTGTGTTCGGCTTTGAAGCTGTCCAAATAAGGCTTGTGTTGGAACACATTGATGTCAATCGCGTTTTCCGCCAAGGCTTTGTTAGGCGTAACGTAGTCTGGGTATTCGGTTACGGTTACTTTGTAGCCTTTTTTCTCCAAAATCGCTTGAATGCTTTCGCGTACTTGGTCGCCAAAATCGCCTGGGGTAACGCCAAAGCGGATTTCAGTTTTTTCTACCACAGGTGCTGCGCCTGCTTGGCTGCCTGCGGCTGGGGCTGCGGCTTCTTTTTGTCCGCCACAAGCCGACAATGCCAAAGCAATCACGCCTGCTAACGATAATTTGAATGCTGTATTCATTTGATTCTCCATAAAAATAAATGGGCTAGTGTAGATTAGCCCTGAATATTATTAGGGTGTGTTGATATGTGTAATTGTATATAGTGAATTAAGTTTAGATTAGTACAGCGTTGCCAACTCCCTTATGTACTAGATGTACACGGCAGTTGTTGTTGCCTTGTCCTAATCTAAATTTAATCCACTATATTAATCATATCAACACGCCTTACCACTACGCAAAATGTTAAGTTGCTTTTAGTGTGCCAAAGTTAAAGCAAAACGCGCATTCTTTCAAGAATCAAGCGATAGATTTTTGGGGTTAAATCTACGGCACTTCGTAGAACGAGCGTTGCTTTTAAAATTGAAAAAAGCAGCCTGCACTTTTATTCGCCCGATTTATTCCGCTGTTTTGGGCTTTTTCTTACGCGGTTTGCGCTTGCGTTTTTTGCTGCTACCAGCCGTATTGTCGGGCGCGGTGTTTGCCATTTCTTGTCGTTCGTCTTTGCCAGCACGTTGGAATCGCGTCCACCAATCGGCTAATTCGTGCAGGCTGCTTTGCGATTGGGCGCGAAGTAGCAAAAAGTCATACGCGGCACGAAAGCGAACTTGCGCCAACAAGCGAAACGGTCGTCCACCACGGCGGTTTTCAAAATGCGGTTGCAGCAGCCAAATTTCGCGCATGGTTGCCGAAAAGCGTTGTGGCACGCCCCAGCCGTGTTCCATTTCATCGCGCAATTGGTTTACCGCAGCCATCATGGCGGCAACTGTGCCTTTGCCGTACGCCAATTCTTTTTGCCAATAGATATTTAATTCGTCCCAAAACAAAGCCGCCAAAATGAAGCCCACCGACACGGATTGTCCGTTGCGTAATCGTTCATCGGTTTGCTGCAAGGCGGGGACGCACATGTGCAGGCTGCCTGCTTGACTGGCGTGCAACATGGCGGTGAGCATGGGGTGAATCGGGATATTTTGTATGCCCAACACATGAAATTGCTGCAAACAGCCCGAAGCGTTGCCCGAAAACAAAATTTTCATCAATTCGTCAAACAGGCGCGACACGGGTTCTTTGCGTAACAAAACCACGCATTCGGCAAGTGGCGCGGCGGTGTTGGCCTCCACTTCAAAGCTCAGTTTGCCAGCCAGCCGAATGGCGCGGAGAATGCGCACAGGGTCTTCCATATAACGCGCTTTTGGGTCGCCAATCATAACCAAACGCCGCGCCTGAATGTCGTTTACGCCTTGATGAAAATCTAGTACTTCTTGGCGAAAAATGTCGTAATACAGCGCGTTGCAAGTGAAATCGCGACGATGCGCGTCTTGCTCCACCGTGCCATAGGCAACGTCTTGCATAATGCGTCCATCGGCATTTTGTTTGACTTTGCCACCGCTGCGAAAGGTGCTGACTTCAATCGTGTCGCGCCCAATCATCACATGAACAATCGGGAAACGTCGCCCAATCACGCGACTGCGTTTAAACAGACGATACACTTGTTCGGGCGTGGCGTTGGTGGCAACGTCAAAGTCTTTCGGTTCAACGCCCAGCAGCAAATCGCGCACCGCACCGCCCACCAAATAGGCTTCAAAACCTGCTTGATGCAAATCGCGCAATACTTTTTCGGCAGCGTGATGCACAGGCAACACCAAATGATGTCGCGCCACCGCATCGGCACGTCGTTTGCGCCGTTTGGGTAGCATATTGTCTAACCATTTTTTTAACATCGTTTTATGGATACTTTCTGTATGGTGCACGGTCAAAAACCAGCTTTGCAAAGCAGCCTGCAATCAAACCGCTTTGCAAAGGTTTCTGCGCGTACACTTTTAACTGTTCAAATAAAAATTTTAGGGCTGAATACAAAGTGTATTCAGCCCTAATGCTCAATGCAAGCGCATCAAGCGATTGTGTTGATGCTGATTATTTTGCAACCGCAGAAGCAGCAGACGCAGCAACTGCTTCAACAGTAGAAGCAGCTTCTTCAGCCGTAGCTTGTACAGTAGAAGCAGCTTCAGTCATCGCAGCTTGTGCAGAAGAAGCCGCTTCAGTCATAGAAGCTTCAGCCGCAGATGCAGCAGACGCAGTTTCAGCCACAACGGCAGAAGCAGCAGATGCAACCGCTTGTTGAGTTTGAACCGTTTTTTCGCCGCCGCAAGCAGCAACGAACAAAGATAATAAAGCAGCAACAGCCAATGATTTTTTCATGATTTTTAAACCTTGTAAGTTATGTTGTAGAAATAAAAAAATGACAACTGTTTTTCGTTTTATTATCAAAACAACAGTCATCGGTAGCAGAACTTTGTAATTCTGCACGAAATTTTTTTTGAATGCAATTGCTACTTTGTGTTTGTTGCGCTATTTTATCAAAAAACAAATCAAACAACTGATTATAAATGTTATTTTTTTATTTGCACCTATCAAAAAAAGCATTTTTTCTGAACTTTATCATGTAAGGCTAAATGGTTGAATTAACAAAAAACATACATCAAAAAAATGGCGTTATGTTACAATCCTTGCCCTTGCAGCCAAGGCTGTCCATTTGAAACGAAGGATATTTTTATGAGCATTAAAAAGAACTCTGTGGTGACTTTGCACTACGAAATGTTTGATGCAGACAACAATTTGCTAGACAAAACCGTTGAGCCGATTGAATATTTGCACGGCGGCTATGACGGCATTTTCCCTTTGGTGGAAGAAGCCTTGCACGAGAAAAACGTGGGCGACACGGTGGACGTGTTGATGCAGCCCGATGACGCATTTGGCGAACAAGAGCCAGAATTGGTGCGTATTGAAGATTTGTCGGTGTTCCCTGTGGAAGTAGAACCTGGCATGATGTTTGAAGCGGACGACCCTGAACACGGCGGCATCATTATTTATCGCGTGACTGACGTGGCGGACGGCAAAGCGGTGGTGGACGGCAATCACCCATTTGCAGGCATGAAAATCCGCTTTAAAGCGACTGTGGAAGCGGTGCGCGATGCAACTGCGGAAGAAATCGCGCATGGCCATAGCCATGGGGCGCATGGTCATCATCACTAAATTAATAGTTGATTAAAATGGCAACGATACTGCGTTGCCAATGTACTTATTGTACACGGCGGGCGTTGTCGCCTTGTCTCGTTTTTATTTAAATCAACTATATAAAAAATAAGTGCAGGCTGCTTTTTGAGCGATTCAAAAGCAGCCTGCACTTTTTATCACGCAAATAAACAAAAGGATTTTTTATGACTACGCTGATTTTGGCATCGGGCAGCCCACGCCGCCGCGAGATTTTGGAAAACTTGGGCTACACCGTGTGCAGGCTGCCTGCGGATATTGACGAAACGCCACGCCACAACGAATCGCCCCACGATTATGTCTTGCGTTTGGCGTGTGAAAAAAATCGCACCATTGCTGCCACGCGCCAAGATTTGCCGATTGTGAGCGCAGACACCAGCGTGGTGTTGAGCAATGAAATCTTGGGTAAACCCGAATCGACCGAACACGCTGAACAAATGCTGCTGCAATTATCGGGCAAGGCGCACCAAGTTTTGACAGGCGTTTGTGTGTCGTGGCAAGGCAAAGAATTGAGCGTGGTGCAGGCAAACGAAGTATTCTTTAAGCCATTGAGTACACAAGAAATTCGCCAATATATTGCCACAGGCGAGCCAATGGATAAAGCGGGGGCGTATGGCATTCAGGGTTTGGCGAGCGTGTTTATTTCGCATTTGTTGGGCAGTTTTTCGGGCATAATGGGCTTGCCTGTGTTTGAAACGGTGCAGATGTTGCGAGAGTGTGGCGTGGGTTTGCCTGCGTTGGATTGCGCAATTTGAGTGAGGAATAAAAAGCAGCCTGCACTTTAAATCAACAAAAAGTGCAGGCTGCTTTATCATTTGCGCGAATTATTTGGCTTTTTTAGCCGCTTGTTTTTCCAATACAGTAAAGCGATTGACTAAATGGTTGTGCAACAAATCGCGTTTTTCCCAAAAAAAGGTTTGGAATTTAGCAAGCGAATAGATTTTTTGTACCATTTTTGGGAAGCCGCCGTGCAACATGGTGGCGATTTGTGCGCTATGGCTTTCGGTGTCCATCGCGTCTTTTAGGCTCAAATTGTGTTGCGCCAAATATTCATCTACTTGTTTTTTCGCGTAGTTGTTGATTTCAAATTGGTTAATCATGTTTGTTTCCTTTGGTTGGTTACATAAAGATAAAGTTAATCTAGCTAATTGCGTGCCAGCTTATAGTGAAGTGAAATAAAAATGAGACAAGGCGATAACGCTCGCCGTGTGCAAATAGCACATAAGAGCGTTATCAACGCAGTATCATTGCAATTTCACTTCACTATTAAAAGCAGCCTGCATCTTATGATGATTACTGCGGCAAAATATCCGACTTCAATTCAAAGCGCGGAATCACCACTTCGATGCGTCCGCCCCAGCTCGTTTCAAATTCGTATTGCCCTTCCATGCTACCCCAAGGCGTGTCGAGCTGTGTGCCGCTTTGGTATTCAAAACAATCGCCCGAATACAAAGTCGGCTGTTCGCCCACTACGCCTACGCCGTGTACATTTTCTATGTTGCCACAAGCGTCGGTAATTTTCCATGTTCGGGTGCGGAGCGTGATGATTTCATCGCTGCGGTTTTCAATCTTAATTTTGTAGGAAAACGCAAATCGGCTTTGTATGATGTCGCTGTCGGCGGCGCGATATTGCGGTGTAACGTGAATCAAAATATTGTGTTCCATTAGCTTATCCAAATGATGATGTACAAGACGATAATCGTCATGATGGCGGCGATGATGTCGTCTAGCATCACGCCCAATCCGCCGTGTACTTTTTGGTCAAACCAACGAATCGGCGGTGGTTTTAGCGCGTCAAATAGGCGGAACACGATAAACGCTAAACTCCAACAGCCCAAGCCTTGCGGAATGCACGCTAATATCAACATCATGGCGACGATTTCGTCCCACACAATGCCGCTGTAATCGTGTGTGCCGAGTGCTTGTTCGGCTTGATTGCAAATCCAGATGCCCAGCGCAAATAGAGGTAGGCACAATAAGCCCAATGCCAGCTTGCTCATGCCTGAGCCGAGCAGTAAACCTGCAATAAACAAGGCGGGCAATGTGCCAAATGTGCCTGGGGCTTTGGGGGCGAGTCCTGTGCCAAAGCCAAAGGCGACAAAGCACACGGGGCGTTGCCATAGCCATGCGAAAGTGGGTTGAATGGTGGGTGGGATTTTGGTCATGATGTAGATGAAAGAGTGATTAGATTGTGAGAAATGCTACGAATATGCGGAATGATACCATGCATAAAGAAAAATACGACGGTTTGAGTGCAGGCTGCTTGAAAAATCATGCGCCTTTGATTACTGCCTTAATCCGTACCATTTCACGCACAAACGCCGCTAATTTTGCAGGTAAATCCGCGTTTAATTTGCCAATCAATGCGAAAGTGTCGGTTTTGTCGTCAGCGGCAAGCCCGAATCGGTGGCGCGCGCGTGCGGCGTGTTGTCGGACACGGTGAAAGACGAAAATGGCCAAACGCCCGAAAACCTGCTGTGGCGGCTGGACGTGGAAGTCGGCTTCCACCACCCCGCCATGCTGCCCGCCGTAGCGCAAACAGCCGAATGGGCGGCCGCCTGCGGTTTGGATGCGGAACAGGCGCGCAGCATCGCACACAATATTCTGATGGATCCGGTGGACTGGATGGCTGAATGCCGCAGCATGGCCACGCTGGGCGTGCGGCGGATTTTGGAAATCGGCCCCTCCGGCGGCGTGGCCATGCTGACGCAGGCCGTGCTGGACGGGGAAGAGATTGAAGTGCTGGATGTTTCCGGCGCGGAAGGCAAGGCGGCGTTGTTTGGCAGATAACGGCGGCTTCTGATTTTTGAAACTGCGGTTGCCGTGAAGTTAAGAAAAGGCTACCTGAAAAATATTCGGCTTTGTTGAGTCGGATATTTTTCAGGTAGCCTTTATTGATAGGATATTTTAATGGCCGCTTGCCGAAAACGAAGCTTCAACGAAGTTGAAAAGCAGCCTGCACATTGGTTTGTTTTAGGTGGGTGGTTTGGGGATTGACGGATAGGCCATATTGGTATTTGAGGCCGTCTGAAAAGTGGCAGCTTCAACGAAAGTAAATTTGAAAACGGCAAAACGTCAATTAAGCAACCGCGTGCGTGCGTATCGCACACACCCTACGCGTTGATTTTGAAGTTCCTCATGAATCATGGGTAGGGTGTGTGGCGCAGCCACGCACGCAGTGGGTAGTTTTTTATAGCATTCACTCCCCAAAACTCATTACCGCCGTTTCTTTTGTTCCGCCCCAATCCAACGGCAGCCATCCATCCCGTACATAACGGTGAAATGACGAAAACGCCCAATCGCGGACATTGCCACACAATCCATGTTTGACGGGATTGAAATGGATATAGTCCGTGCAACGTTGCAAATCCGTTTCGTCACGCATGGTGTGTTCATAAAAACGCCGTTGCCAAATACCGCGTTCGTGCCGCCGCTGTTTGCTGGCAGACAGGTTTTCGGCATGAGGGAAATGTGCGGAGAATTTGGTTTTAATCAGCCGCCAGCGCAGGGAATAATCCGCATCGTCGGGCGGCAGCGTCCAAATGGCATGAATGTGGTTCGGCAGCACGCATACGGCGACGGTTTCAAAGGGATATTGTTTTTGCACATCCACATAAGCCGCACGCAATAAGTCGATATGTTCGACAAGCAGGCGCGATTTTGGGTTGGCAAGTTTGACGGTGAAAAAGAATGTGCCGCCGGCAATGAAGTTTCTGCGATAACGCGCCATGGGATTTTTGCTTGTGGTTTGGGTGTTGGAGAAGGGATGGTTTATTGTTTAAGGTTTTAACTTCGTTGAAGCTGATGTTTTCAGACGACCTTTGAGGTCGTCTGAAATTGCTAGCTTCAACGAAGTTAAAAGTTGAAACGGCAAATCGTTAATCAAGCAACCGCGTGCGTGCGTACCGCACACACCCTACACGTTGGTTTTGAAGTTCCGAGTGATTCAACGGTAGGGTGTGTGGCGCAGCCACGCACGCGGTGAGTTGGGTATGCTGGCTACGGCTTGCTAGCTACGATTGCTTGTGTTCATCATCTATTGAAATAAAAGATACCATTTTATTTTCTTTATTATTTTTCATTAGATTATTCAAGTTTTCGACGAGAGAGTTTTTCTTACTTTCGTATGGCGTTAAATAATCAGAAATAAAAGCTATTAACAGTAAAACTATGAATGTTGCTAAAATAGTCATTATTAATAAAAAAACCGTATTATCAAAATTTTTGTCGGTAAATAAATAGTTTTTTCTCGTCGCAATAGTATTTTCTGATGTTACAAGCAATTCATTATCCAGTGAATAATCAGAAAATGGAGCACCACCTAAAAAGAGTAGTTGTATCTCTCCTTTTTCTTTTTGTCTCAAATTAGGAATAGTAATTTCAATTTTTTTATCAATAATCATCATTGATGTGTTAGAAAAAGAAGATTTCATTTTAATATTCTCTTGATCTTCTTTTGTAGGAAGAAAAAAACCAGGAATAATTATATGAATATCTTTTTCTATTTGTGATGAATTATTTTCAATATTGATGGATAAAATGGAAGCTAGTCTATCGTAGTTATTAAAAGAGTATTCATATTTTATATTGCCAGAATTAATCCAGCTTATAATAAAAGTTGCAGCTACTGTTGTTAGTATCCCTACAATCAAACCAATAATATGATTTTTCATAATATTTCTTTCCAATCAAATTTAACAAGCATTGATTATTCAATTACTAATTGAATTCAAAAAAAACCTTCAAATACTTCCCAGTATAACTCCCCTTAACCTTCGCCACCTGTTCAGGGCTACCTTCCGCAATAATCCTCCCACCGCCATCACCGCCTTCCGGCCCCAAATCCACAATCCAATCCGCAGTTTTAATCACATCCAGATTATGCTCGATAATCACTATCGAGTTGCCTTTGCCTTTCAGACGGCCTATGACTTGCAGCAGCAGGGCAATGTCGGCGAAATGCAGACCTGTGGTCGGTTCGTCCAAAATATACAGCGTGCGTCCTGTGTCGCGTTTGGATAATTCTAGGGCGAGTTTCACACGTTGTGCTTCGCCACCCGATAGCGTGGTCGCGGATTGTCCCAAACGGATATAGCCTAATCCCACGTCTTGCAAGGTTTGTAATTTTCGGGCAATGGTCGGCACATTTTCAAAAAATTCAAAGGCTTCTTCTACCGTCATCGCCAAAACTTCGTGAATGTTTTTGCCTTTGTATTGCACTTCCAGCGTTTCGCGGTTGTAGCGTTTGCCGTGGCAGACTTCGCAAGGGACGTACACATCGGGCAGAAAGTGCATTTCTACTTTAATCACGCCGTCGCCTTGACACGCTTCGCAGCGTCCGCCTTTGACGTTGAACGAAAACCGCCCCACGCTGTAACCACGTTCACGCGACAATGGCACACCTGCGAACAATTCGCGGATTGGCGTAAACAAGCCTGTATAAGTGGCTGGGTTGGAACGCGGTGTTCTGCCGATGGGCGATTGGTCAACGGTAATCACTTTGTCCAAATGTTCCAAGCCGTGAATGCTGTCGTAGGGGGCTGGTTCTTCGTGGGCGCGGTTGAGCTCGCGGTGGGCGATTTTGGCGAGCGTGTCGTTAATCAGCGTGGATTTGCCGCTGCCTGAAACGCCTGTTACGCAAGTGATTAAGCCCAAAGGCAATTCTAGCGTTACATTTTTCAAATTATTGCCGCTTGCGCCTTTCAGAACGAGCATTCTGTCGGGATTAACAGGCGTTCTTTCAGACGGCACAGGAATGGATTGTTTGCCGCTTAAATATTGTCCCGTCAATGAATTTTCATCTTTCGCTACGATTTCGGGGCTGCCTGAAACAATCACGCTGCCGCCGTGTTCGCCTGCGCCTACGCCCATATCCACGACAAAATCGGCGTGGCGGATTGCGTCTTCATCGTGTTCAACCACAATCACGCTGTTACCCAAATCGCGCAATCTTTTCAATGTCATCAATAATCTATCGTTGTCGCGTTGGTGCAAACCGATTGACGGCTCGTCCAAAACGTACATCACGCCTGTCAAGCCCGAACCGATTTGGCTGGCTAGGCGAATGCGTTGGGCTTCACCGCCTGACAGCGTTTCGGCGGAACGGCTCAAATTCAAATAATCCAAACCCACGTTAATCAAAAAGCCCAAGCGTTCCATGATTTCTTTTAGGATTTTTTCGGCAATTTGGGCTTTGTTACCGTCTAATTGCAGGTTTTCAAAAAACGCAAGTGTTTGATTTAATGGCAATGCGGAAATATCGTGCAAGGCTTGTCCGCCGACTAAAACGTGTCGCGCTTCTTTACGCAAACGCGCACCGCCGCAGCTTGGGCAGGCGCGGTGGTTTTGGTATTCGCGCAATTTGTCGCGCACGGTTTCGCTGTCGGTTTCGCGATAACGGCGTTCCAAATTTGGCATAATGCCTTCAAATGCGTGTTCGCGTTCAAATGTGCCGCCTTTTTCGGATAAGTATTTGAATGGAATAATTTCTTTTCCTGAACCATTCAAAATGATTTTTTGGATTTTTTCAGGCAGCATTTCCCAAGGGGTTTCCACGTCAAAACCATAATGTTTGGCAAGCGATTGAATCATTTGAAAATAAAATTGATTGCGTTTGTCCCAGCCATCAATCGCGCCAGCCGAGAGCGATAATTCGGGGTGTGCGACTACTCGTTCTGCGTCAAAAAAATCGGTGCTGCCCAAACCGTCGCAGGTTTGGCACGAACCTAATGGATTGTTAAAACTGAATAAACGCGGTTCAAGTTCGGGTAAACTGTACGAGCAAACAGGGCAAGCGAATCGCGCCGAAAACCAATGTTCCACGCCCGAATCCATTTCTAACGCCAAAGCACGTTCATCGCCGTGTCGCAGCGCGGTTTCAAAACTTTCCGCCAATCGCTGTTGAATATCATCGCGCACTTTCACGCGGTCAATCACAACATCAATATTGTGTTTGATGTTTTTTTCCAATTTTGGCACGTCTTCAATGGCGTAAATTTTGCCGTCCACACGCACACGCGCAAAACCTTGTGCTTGTAAATCCATAAATAAATCAACAAATTCGCCTTTGCGGTTAACCACCGCAGGGGCTAAAATCATCACGCGCGTGTCTTCAGGCAGCCTGCACATCGCGTCCACCATTTGCGACACGGTTTGGCTGGCAAGCGGTTGATGATGTTCTGGGCAATACGGCGTGCCGACACGCGCATACAAAAGGCGCAAATAATCATGGATTTCCGTAACCGTGCCGACTGTGGAACGCGGATTGTGGGACGTGGATTTTTGCTCAATGGAAATGGCTGGCGACAAGCCTTCAATCAAATCCACATCGGGTTTATCCATCATCTGCAAAAATTGACGCGCGTAGGCGGACAGGCTTTCCACATAACGGCGTTGCCCTTCGGCGTACAGCGTATCAAACGCCAGCGAAGATTTGCCGCTGCCTGAAAGCCCCGTAATCACAACAAGTTGGTGTCGGGGAATGTCTAGGTCAATGTTTTTGAGATTGTGGGTGCGTGCGCCACGAATGCGAATGAAGTCGTTGTTTTGAGCCATGATTTGAGTTGCCTGAAAAATAAAAATGAACTGCGTATTTTAGCATTGTTTGGTTGATGTATTGCAGGCTGCTTTTTATAGAATGGATTGATGTGGCGTGATTGTAGGGCGTGATGATGAAAAGCAGCCTGCACTTTAAATCAACCAAAAAAATGCAGGCTGCTTTTGTTTAGTCCGCTACCGATTTCTTGCGCGATTCCTGCGTATCCAACAACACAAAAACCAGCGTTGCCAACGTCATCAACAACAAAGTCAGCACCATCGCTTTGCCGTAATTGTTGTTACCGACTTTGCTCAAATAGTAGTAAATCAGCGTGGTGAGCGTTTGCCATTCGGGGCGCGATAAAAAGAGCGTGGCGGCAAATTCGCCTATGCTGGTGGCAGCGGCAAAGGTCAAACCGCGCCGTAATGCAGGGCGCAGCAGCGGCAAGGTAATGTGCCACAGCGTTTGGATTGGGCTTGCGCCAAACACTTGTGCGGCTTGGAAATAGCGATGGGGCAGTGCGTCCCATGTTGCCAAAACGTCTTTGGTAACAAAAGGATAGGCGAGCAATACATACAGCGCAAGCAGCAAGTGCAGGCTGCCTGCGTGTTGTGGATATGCCAGCAGCGCGCCAAACGATAAACACACGGGCGAAATCATAAACGGTAAAAATGTGATGCTGCGAAACAGCGGTATGGCGCGAGCGGCTGCGGCGTGGAGTATGCCTAATACGGCTGTACCAAATAGCGCAATGGTGGAAAATCGCAGCGTGTTCCACAGTGCGGAAAGTGTGTCTTCGTGCCATAACACGCGCCACGCGCTGCCTGCTTGGGTGGCTTGCACCACAATCGCCAGCAAGGGTAGGACGCAACACGCGGTCAGCAAGAATAGGGTGTAGCCGAGCAGGATTTTGTGGTGCAGGCTGCTTGGACTTTGCGCGGCAATCGGGCGAATGTCGGCGGCGTGGGTTTGGCGACTGAACCATGCGTTGAGCAAACCTGCGGCGGTGGTGGCAAACAGCACCAGCCAAACCAATACGCTGGCGCGTTCCAAGTCCAGTTCGTGTGCGATTAGGCGGTAGATTTCTACTTCGGCGGTGGCGTATTGTTGTCCGCCCAGCAGCAATGCCAAGCCGAAGCCAGAAAAGCAGTATAGAAAAATCAAGCAGCCTGCACTTGCGAGCCATGGGCGCAACACGGGCAGTTCAACGTGCCAAAATTGTTGCCAAGCGTTTGCGCCCAGCGTTTTGGCGGCAGCGATGCGATTGGCTGGCACGGCGAGCAAGCCTTGGTAGGCAGAACGAATCAGCACAGGCAAATTGAAGAAAATATTGCCATAGAGCAGTAATACGGCGGTGTCTTGCCAACCGCGCCACAGCAGTCCTTTTTCGCCAAACAATGCCAACACGCCCATGCCTGCGACCAAAGTCGGCATAATAAACGGCAACATCAATAGGCTTAAAATCAATGCTTTACCTGAAAACTGCAATCGCGCCAACGCCCACGCGCAGGGCAAACCGAGCAGCAAGGTCAGCAAGACGGTGCAGGCTGCTTGCGTGGCTGTCCAGAGAATGCGCTGGCGGTAGTAGCTGTCGTGCAGCATTTCTAGCCACAGGGGCGAGCCGCCATAATCCAGCATTTTCCACAGCGGAATAGCGGTGAGTAGGCACAAAAAAGCGGCGGGAATGGCCGCGAGCAGCAGGGCGCGGAGTAGGTGGGGCATGGTTTGGATTGGGCGATGAAAAATTGGGCATTATAATAAAAGAACAAAGTAGCCTGCACTTTTTGTTTGCTTACAAAAGTGCAGGCTGCTTTTTTCGCGTGATTTATAGTGGATTAAATTCAACCTAGGACAAGGCGACAACGACCGCCGTGTACAGCTAGTACATAAGGGAGTTGGCAACGCAGTACTAGTTTGAATTTAATTCACTATAAGACGCAGGCTGCGTCCCTTTCACATCAATAATCCAAACTTCGCTTTGCGAGCCCAAACGGAACGGCACGCCCCAAAAACCAAAGCCCGAAGTCACAAAATAATGCCCCAAGCCGATTTGTTCATAACCATAATGCAAGCGATTAATCATCTTCACAATATAATTGGCTGGGAACACTTGCCCATTGTGAACGTGCCCAGACACTTGCACATCAATCGGCAGTTGCGAATGTTCCGACACGCCATCAGGGCGATGGTCTAGCAAAAATACAGGCAAAGTTGTGTCGGCTTGCGTCAATAACTGTTTGGTTGGCAAGCGATTTTTGTCCAAGTTGTCGGGGCGACCCACCACCCACACGCGGTTGTCCACCAGCACCGCATTGTCGTGCAATACCGTAATGCCCGCATCTTGCAAGGCTTGCGTAATGGCGCGTTCTTGTCCAAACAAATCGTGATTGCCCAACGTGGCATACACGCCCAGCGGTGCGCGGAGTTTTTGCAGATGCGGCTTCATGTTTTCCGCTTCGTATGCCACCGTGTCATCGTCCATGATGTCGCCAGGCAGCAAAATCATATCCACTTTTTCTTGCGCCATAATGTTGGACAATTTGTCTAATTGTCGTGCGCCCACCAAGATGCCCAAATGCGTGTCGGCAGCCATGCCAATGCGAATCGGTTGCGCCAACGGTTTGTTGATTGAAATACTGGCATGGCGGACAACAGGCGTGTAGGCATTGTAAATTGCCGTACCAAAAAAGCTAAACAAAATCAATGGCGATAAAATTCGCAAAGCACGAGTGTAATGTGCAGGCTGCCTTTTGGCCAGCTTCAAAACGCGATACAAAAATAATACGATTAAGCTGGTAAAAAACGTAAACAGCAGCAACACCAACCACACTGCCGACCAGCGAGACAGCCCGTGAACTCGAAACACCAAAGCCGAAATCAACAAGCCGTTGCCAAATAAAAAACATCCTGCAAATAATCGTTTACGCGCGGTTTTGGATTGAATGGCAAGCCACCAAATCAAAAATCGCGCAAAAAAGTAAGTGAACAGTTGCAGCCCAAACAGGGTAAAGATAGAAAAGAATTTCATAGGCAAGTGTGTGTAAAAAAGGCGATATTGTAAACGTGCAGGCTGCTTTTTTCTGTGTGAAAACGTGTAAGGCTGGGTAAAGATGCAGGCTGCTTTTTTGCCCAATTTCGTTATAATTCCACTTTCTCGTATCACAACAAGGAACACCAACATGAACCCCATTCTCTCCAACGAACACGCCAGTGCAGCCATTTGGATTGAAGCCCAAATCAAGCAGCCTGCACAAATTGGCACAGCTTGTCGCGCCGCCCTTGTCGCGCTAGAACAGTTGCAAAACCAACGTCCGCAAGACCAAATCGGTATGACCATCGCATTTGGCGCAGACTTCTGGCAAACCCAAGCCGCTGCCAGCCAAGCCCCCGAACTCAAAAATTTCCCCAGCTATGGCACAGGCAACATCATCGCCCCGGCCACGCAACACGATTTGTTGATTCACATTCAATCCAATCAACACGACAGCAATTTCGCGCTTGCCCTATCCGTATTGGACATTTTTGGCACAGCGATTGAAGTCGCCCAAGAAACACAAGGCTTCCGCCGCCACGAAAATCGCGGACTAGACGGCTTTGTTGATGGCACAGAAAACCCACACGGCGATGAAAAAATCCAATCCATCGCGCTCAACCAACACGGCGGCAGCTACATCGTATTCCAACGCTATCAACACGACCTAGCCAAATGGAACAGCCACAGCGTTGCCGAACAAGAACAAAGCGTGGCGCGTAGTAAACAAAGCGATGAAGAATTCGCCAAAGCCGACCGCCACCCACGCAGCCACATCGCCCGAACTAACATCAAAGAAAACGGCGTTGGGCTAAAAATTGTGCGCCGTAGTTTGCCCTATGGCAGCGCGTCAGGCGAACACGGATTGGCTTTTGTTGCCTACGCAAGCAGCCTGCACAATATAGAAGCGCAGTTGCAGCACATGTTTGGCGACGTGCCAGACGGTTTAACCGATTTGCTGCTGGAACGATTAAGCCAAGCCAAAACAGGCGCATATTACTACGCCCCCAGCGTCGCAACCTTGCAACAAATGTAAGCCATAAAAAAGTGCAGGCTGCTTTTGCACGATAAAAAGCAGCCTGCACATTGATTTTTTATCTAACCCGAAAGATTCCCCAATGCACGAACCCCACATCGCCCCCAATGCCAGCAAAACCGAACGCTACCAAACCATCGTCCCAGCCATAGAAGCCCTATTGAGCAGCGACCGCAACCTATTCATCGCAGGACTCGCCAACGTCAATGCCCTGCTCAAAGAAACCTTTGGCTGGTTGTGGGTTGGCTTTTATTTGATTGATGACCAACGTACCGAATTGCAACTATCCGCTTTTCAAGGCCCAGTCGCCTGCACCCGAATCGCACACGGACGTGGCGTTTGCGGACAAGCATGGGCGCAAAATCGCACCATTGTCGTACCCGATGTAAACCAACACCCCGACCACATCGCCTGTTCCAGCCGTTCACAATCCGAAATTGTCGTACCGCTATACAACCAACGGCAACAAATCATCGGTGTACTAGATGCCGATGCCGAGCAAATCAACCAATTTGACGAAATTGATGCCGAATATTTGCAACAAATTTGCCAAATCATCACAAAAAATTTGCTCGCTCAATAAATCTTGCTAATTAAATTTTATTTAAAAACAGCAAAATGACGTTCTATTACAAAATAAATCAAAATAACGCTTGCCAAGAAACCGAATTATCCGCATAATAGCGACTTCTTTGCCGGTGTAGCTCAGTTGGTAGAGCACCTGACTTGTAATCAGGGGGTCGCGAGTTCGATTCCTGCCGCCGGCACCAAAATTTAAAGGACTGCTAAATTATAGCAGTCCTTTTTTATTTTCTCTTAAAAGTCATGCTAAAATACGCGCATCTATCCGTCTAATTTTATAAGGAGAAAATCATGACCTGCCAAAAAATTCGCAAAGCTGTTTTCCCAGTTGCAGGCATGGGAACGCGCTTTTTGCCTGCTACCAAAGCCAGCCCAAAAGAAATGTTGCCGATTGTGGATAAGCCATTGATTCAATATGGCGTAGAAGAAGCGGTAGAAGCAGGCTGCACCGAGATTATTTTTGTAACAGGACGCAGCAAACGCAGCATTGAAGACCATTTTGACAAAGCCTACGAACTGGAAACCGAATTGACCTTGCGCCACAAAGAAAAATTGTTGGCGCATGTGCAAAACATTTTGCCGTCCAACATCACTTGTTTGTATATTCGCCAAGCCGAAGCGTTGGGATTGGGACATGCGGTGTTGTGCGCCCAAGCAGCGGTGGGCAACGAGCCGTTTGCCGTTATTTTGGCAGACGATTTAATTGACGCGCCCAAAGGTGCGTTGGCGCAAATGATTGACAGCTACAATCAAACAGGCAGCAGCGTGTTGGGTGTAGAAACCGTTGCGCCTGACCAAACTGGGTCATACGGCATTGTGGAAATTGCGGATTGGCAGCAATATCAACGCATTCAAAGCATTGTGGAAAAACCGAAGCCAGAAGAAGCACCGTCCAATTTGGCGGTGGTGGGGCGATATATTTTGACTCCGCGCATTTTTGAATTGCTGCAAAATACGCCACGCGGTGCAGGCGGCGAAATCCAACTGACCGATGGCATTGCCAAACTGCTGGAATACGAACCTGTGTTGGCACACGCATTTGACGGCGTGCGTTATGACTGTGGCAGCAAAATCGGCTATTTAGAAGCCACGCTGGCGTTTGGTTTGAAACACCCAGAAACAGGCGCAGCGTTTAAAGAATTGTTGCAACGCTATGCCGCGCAAAATTCATAAATCAAAATTAAGATAAGAAAGTGCAGGCTGCTTTTTACGGCAAAAACCGTGAAAAAAGCAGCCTGCACTTTTATATGTGGGATTTAAAACGTATAACCCGTCTGCAATTCTTCATCGCCCACCAATTCCAGCAACAGCGCATACAAGGGCGCGAGTTCGGCATAGCGGCGCGAAGTACGGCGCAAATAATTCAAAAAGCGCGGGATTTCGGGGCGATATTTGTCTTTGCCATCTCTGTGCCACAAACGCGCAAAAATGCCTGCCACTTTCAAATGACGTTGCACGCCCGTCCATTCGTACCAACGATAAAACGTGTCAAATTCGACTGGAACGGGCAAACCAGCAGCGCGCGCCTTTTCCCAATAGCGAATCACGATGTCTAACGTAAATTCTTCGTCCCACTCAATAAACGCATCGCGTGTGAGCGACACCAAATCGTAGGTGATTGCGCCATACAGCGCGTCTTGGAAATCCAACACGGCAGGGCGGTCGCGTGTGAGCATTAAGTTTCGCACGATAAAATCGCGATGCACAAATACTTTGGGTTGCTGCTCAACTGCGGGCAACAGCACATCCAAAGTTTGTTGCCACAATTTGCGTTGGGCGAAATTGAGTTCGCGCCCCAATTCTTTTGCCACAAACCATTCGGGAAACAAATTGACTTCGCGCAACAGAATTTCGTGGTCGTATTCGGGCAAGCAGCCTGCAACACTGGCTTTTTGCAAAATAATCAATTCGTCAATTGCTTCTAGCAGCAGGGCTTTGTGCGCTTCGGGCGTGTTTTCGTGCTGCATGGCTTTGAGGTATTGAATATCGCCCAAGTCGTTGAGTACCATAAACCCTTGTGCGGCATCGTAATGCAAAATTTGCGGCACGTTAAGCATGGAAAATAGTTTTTGTATGCGAACATAAGGCTCGGTGTTCATTTTATCGGGCGGTGCGTCCATGCAAATCACGCTGCTGCCATCGGCAAACGTTGCGCGAAAATAACGGCGAAAATCGGCATCGGCTGCCGCAAACGATAAAGTGAAGTTTTGTTGTGGATAGCATTGCGCCAACCAATTTTTTAGTGCAGATTCTCTTTGCATGATGTGAATACGCTGGTTTTCGGTTAAAATGACCGCCATTTTAACGTTAAATTTATGTGTAGGTGTGATTTTGTCTCGCTCATTTGTGTATAAACCCTTGTTCGCGGCAGTGGCATTGACTTTTGCCCACTCCGTGCAGGCTGCTTCGGACACTTGGTCGTCTAGCCGTTTGTGTCATGCGCCTGCGCCGTCATCGGCAGAATTGGCTCGTGCCAAAACCAGCGGTGGCGATGCTTTGCCCAGCGATGTAACGCGCATCACGGCAGACAAAGCCGCAGGGCAAACCAATGTGGTGCATCGTGCCGAGGGCGATGCGATTGTGGAACGCAATGGCGACACGCTTAATGCACAATGGGTGGAATACAATCCGCAAGATGAAACGGTGCAGGCAGGCGATGCGTTTGTTTTGACGCGCCAAAATGGCGAAACCGTGCAGGGCGAGCGGCTTAATTATCACTTGGCGCAAAAAAATGGCAGTGCAGACAATGCCGAATTTGTTGCCGAACAAGATGGGCGCAGGCTGCAAGGTGTGAGCAAAAAAGTAACGCTGCTGAACGAACAGCAAACACAGTTGCAAGATGTGAAATTCAACACTTGTAGTGCCGGTGATACATCGTGGTATATCCAAGCGGCAGAAATGAAAGCGGATAACAAATCGGGCATCGGCGTAGCACGTCATGCGCGATTGGTGTTTGCTGGCGTACCGATTTTGTACACGCCGTGGGTGGATTTTCCGATTAATGGCAATCGCAAAAGTGGTTTTTTAGTGCCAACTGTGTCGATTGGTTCGGACGGTGCAACCTATAAACAGCCGTATTATTTCAATCTCGCGCCCAATTACGATGCGACTGTAACGCCTGCGTATATTTCAGAGCGCGGCGCACAATTGGGCGGTGAGTTCCGTTATTTGCAGCCTAAATACCGTGGCGCAATCAGCGCGGAATATATGCCACACGATAGCGAATCAAAATACGACAATCGCTACGAAGTCCGCCTGAGACATTATCATCAATTTAACGCACATTTATCGGGTGGCATTGATTTTACCCAAGTGTCCGACAACGATTATTATCGCGATTTTTACGGGCGCAACGAAATCGCCGAAAACGTGAATCTAGACCGCCAACTGTGGTTAAGTTATGTCAATCAATGGCTGGGCGGCAATGTGCAGGCTGGTTTGTTGGTACGCAAATACCAAACTTTGCCCGATGGTAGCGGCAATATTTCGCGCCCTTATGCCATTTTGCCACGCTTTTCGCTGGATTGGCAGCGCAGTATCGGCAACGCCAGCTTAAATTGGACAAGCCACATCACGCGCTTTGAACACCCAGACTGGCAAAGCGGCTCGCGCTTGGTAGTGTATCCCAGCGTAACGTGGGATTTTTCGCGTAGTTGGGGTTATGTGCGCCCCAAAATTGGGGTACACGCCACGCAATATTGGCTGAAAAATGAAGGTGGTAATCCCAGTCGCCGTGTATCGCGCGTGTTGCCGATTGCCAATGTGGACGCAGGTTTGACATTTGAACGCGAACAAATGTTGTTTAAACAAGCCTATATTCAAACACTTGAACCGCGCTTGTTTTATAACTACATTTCCAGCCGTGAACAAAACACGTTGCCTAATTTTGACTCATCGCAAAACTCGTTTAGCTATGACCAATTATTTCGCGAAAACATCTTTTCGGGCAGTGACCGCATCAATGCCAGCAACAGCACCGCAGTCGGCATACAAACTCGTTTGTTGAACGCCAACACAGGTGTAGAAGTATTCCGCGCTGGTGTAGGGCAAAAATATTATTTTTCGGACGATGATGTGTTGTTAGATGGCAGCCTGCAATCGAGTGCGCGCCGTAAAAGCGATATCGCTGCTTTTGCTGGTGGACAGATTTATCCCAACTGGTTTGCTGACACGCAACTGCATTGGAACGAAAGCACAAATCGCACCGAACAGATGAATTTTGGCTTGCGCTACAACCCAGAAGCAGGCAAAGTGTTGAGTTCGCGCTTTAAATACAGTCGCAACGAAGAGATTTTCTCGGGTTATTTTGGCGAATTACGACATGTGGATTTGGCAGCACAATGGCCGATAACCCCCAATTTGTATGCGGTAGGGCGATATAATTTTAGCGTGAAGCCTTATGCCACATTGGAGCAAACTTTGGGTTTGGAATACAAAAATCCATGCGGTTGTTGGAGCATGAGCGTGGTGGGACAACGCTATGCCACAGGCATCGAAAATGGTCGCACGACACACAAAAACGCCGTATTTTTCACATTGCAACTTAAAGATTTAAGTAATATCGGTAACAATCCTTATGAACAGCTACGCTTGGGAATTCCTGGGTACAGCAAAACCAACGAGGTATATATAAGATGACAAATATTCGTACACTTGCAGCCGCCATTATGCTGGGTTTGGGCATTCAAGCAGCCTGCGCTGCCGACATCAAGCCACTCAACAGCGTGTTAATGGAAGTCAATTCGTCCATTATTACTTATGGCGACGTGTCGCGCACCGTGCGTGAACTCAAATCGCGCCCAACCAACAAGGACATTCCCGAAGCGCAATTAGTGCAGGCTGCCAAGATGCAGTTGGTAGAGCGTTCGCTGCTTGCCGATGCGGCTCGCCAACAACAGTTGCGCGTACCCGAAGCAGGCATTGATGAAGAATTGCAACGCCGTGCCGCGCAAGACAAAACCACTGTTGCTGCTTTGTATGCCAAAGCGGCTAGTGTCGGCTACACCAAAGAGTCTTATCGCCTTGAGGTGGCAAAAGATTTGCTCATTGCGCATATGTTGAGCAACTTAAACAGCGACATTAACATCACCGAAGCGCAAATTCAGGAATACGCTGTGAACGCGCAAAAAACAGGTCAAGCCTTGCCAGCGGCTGAGCCTTATACGGTTTACACCATTCGTCGCATTCTTTTACGCGCGACTAGTCAAGCCGATGTGCCAGCAGTAGGCAATCGTATTCAGCAAATTGCTACGGCGATTGCACAAGGCACGGATTTCGCTTCGATTGCACGCCGTTATTCGCAAGAAGCGCAGGCGGCTAATGGCGGTTTGCACGACAACATCACCGATTATATGTTGCCCGAAAATGTAGAACCGTTTTTGCATACATTAAAAGTGGGTGAAGTGAGTGCGCCGCGCAATGCAGGTACAACATGGCAGATGATTGAATTGGTGGGCAGCCGCACCGAAACCGACCCATACAAAATGCAAGCCGAAGCCATTCGCCGCTTATTGGTTCGCCAAGCACAACAACGTAACCAAGAAGCATTTATTGGTCAGTTGCAGCAAAGCGCGGTGGTGCGTGAGTATTAAATCAATATGAAAAACGCGGAACAGTTGCTTGCTGTTCCGCGTTTTTTTGTGGGCTATTTATTTCGCATCACCCAATTACCTTGTTTTTTCTCAATCAAGATTTTTTCGATAAACGGCTGCTCGCCGCCCGATTTGCTGGACAATTCCAGTTCGCAAGCGTAAACCCCTTCTTTGACCATGCCACCGCCCACGCGCGTGCATTTTTTGGTTACTTCAACATCGTATTGCGATGCGCGAGAAGATTGGGCTTTTTGGAATGCTTGGACGACTGCTGATTTGGTTGGCGGAATCAATGTTAAATTTCCAGTGTGGGTATAGTGATAAACGCCATAGGCAATCACTGCCATAATTACTGTGCCTTTCATGTTAATCATAGGATTTCCTTGTATTTCAATGTTAAATCAAAGTGCAGGCTGCTTTCTTCACGAGCAGCCTGCGATTTTTACGATTTTTTTGGTAGCACGAATGATGCCAACACGCCAATCGCCAAAACCACCAGCACGACTACCAATGACGCGTTGGGCGAAATTTCCCAACCGTGGTGGAATAAGTGATTGGTTGCCGCTAACGCCAGTTTGAATGCGATAAAGAATAGCAAAAACACCACTGCTTTTTCCAAATGCACCAAATAGCCTTTTAACGCTTCCAATACAAAATACATGGTACGCAAGCCCAAAATAGCGAACATCATTGCGCTGTACACGATGAGCGGTTCTTTGGACACGGCAATCACGGCTGGCACGCTGTCAAACGCGAACATCACGTCCGATAATTCAATCACGGCTAAACACAAAAACAGCGGTGTGGCGACTAACACGCCTTTTTTCATTGGCTGTGGGTGGCTGTCTTCGGGGTGTTTCACGTCTTCGCCTGCCAATTCCAAATGCACGTCTGGATATTGTTCACGCGCTTTGGCGAGTTCTTCGGCGTTCAAAAAGAAGTTGTGTCTATACAAACGGGGGAAAACGGGGAAAAATTTGTGTACCAATTTGTAGGCAAAATGTTCGGAATAATCCACGTTTTCGTGGCTGTCTTCATCGCCGCCTTTGAGCATCATAATCGCGGCAAAGGCAATAATCGCGGCAAAAATCAGTTCAACATACGCGCCCAATGCCAGTAAGCCTGTGCCAATTGCGACAAAAATCATGCGGAACACAATCGCGCCAATAATGCCCCAATACAACACGCGGTGGCGCAGGTTTTCGGGGATTTTGAACGATGCAAACACCGCCATAATCAAGAATAAATTGTCAATCGATAATACTTTTTCTAGCGCGTAGCCTGTGAAGAATAGGCTGGCGGTTTCGGCATCGTGGTGTACCCACAAATACACGCCAAACATAATGGAGACGAACACCCAAAACAGCGACCACGATGCCGCGCTTTTGAGTGTGAGTGGTTTTTCATCTTTGTGGGCGAATAGGTCAATGGCGATTGCGCCAACGCTCAACACCACGAATACGGCTACGGTTTCTATGGGGAATCCCAAATGTCCTGTCATATAAAGTTCCTTTAAATGTGCGATAAACAATGCAGCGAAAGTGCAGGCTGCTTTGTGATAGGTTTAAAAGCAGCCTGCACTTTTTGTATGGCTTATGGATTGGGATTAAAACTTCACGCCTTTGTGTAATGCCACCACGCCAGCCGTCAAATTGTGGTAATCCACTTGGTCAAAGCCCACGTCCAACATCATTTGTTTCAGTGTTTCTTGGTCTGGGTGCATACGAATGGACTCGGCAAGATATTGGTAGCTGTCGGCATCTTTGGCGATGAGTTTGCCCATTAGCGGCAGCAGTTTAAACGAATACGCATCATAAACAGGTGCAAGCGGTTCATATACTTTGGAAAATTCCAGCACCAACAGCGTGCCACCTGGTTTGAGTACGCGATACATTTCGCCCAACGCCACGTCTTTGTGCGTCATATTGCGTAAGCCAAACGACACCGATACCAAATCAAAATAATTGTCGGGGAAGGGCAGTTTTTCTGCATCGCACACGGCAACAGGCAAAATCGTGCCTTCGTTGAGCAAGCGGTCGCGCCCCACCGTGAGCATGGACGAGTTGATGTCAGTCAGCCACACTTCGCCTGTTTTGCCGACACGTTTTGCCCAGCCACGTGATAAATCGCCCGTACCGCCTGCAATGTCCAGCACCTTGCCGCCTTTGGGAACGCGAGCGGTGTTAATCGTAAAATGTTTCCACACGCGGTGCAGTCCGCCCGACATCACATCGTTCATGATGTCGTAGTTTTTTGCAACCGAATGAAATACTTGGGCGACTTTTCCTGCCTTTTCGCTTTCGTTTACGGTTTGAAAACCAAAGTGGGTTTGTTTGTTGTTTGAATCGGTCATGATGATGTTTCCTTCATATTCATGATGATGTTTCCTTTATTGCGATGCCGCCGATGCGCCAACGGCAGAAGCAGCCTGCACTTTGGGCGCGTGTTGTTGCACACATTGTTGCAGCGCGGTTTGTAAGGTTTGTTGCAATTTGCTGTCTAGGTTTTTTTGCTGTTCGTTTTGTGCGATGGCTTGCTCCCACGCGCTTGCACCGCCGTATGTTTGCTCGCCGTTGTCGTACACACATTCGCACACGGTTTGGGCAAAGGCTTGTTTTTGCGGATTATTGGTGTTGGCAGGATTGCTGTTTAACGCAGATTGCTGGCACGCTTGCACAAAATTTTGGCGGATTGGACTGGTGTTGGCTTCGCTGGCATCGGGCAATGCTGATGCAGCAGACGTGCTATCGGCTGGTGTGCCTGCACCACCGCAAGCCGCTAAACCAAGTGTCAGTAAAATCAATAGGATATATTTCATTCATCGTGCTTTCTTGTTAATCAATACTTCGTATGCCAAATACAGTAAGGGTAGCGACATAATGCCCAAAAACAGCGCGTTTTGCATCACAAAAGCAGGCGTAATCGCTAATGCAAACAGCATTCCGCAGGCTGCTCCACCCAAATGCGCGGCGTGTCCCGTGTTGTCCCATTGGCGTGGGCTTAACATCATGGCAACCGAGTAGGCAAAATACAAAGTGGCGTAAATCCAAGCGGTTATGGGGATTGGAATCGGGAAAATCATGATTTCGCTCATCGGGTTAATGGTGATAGACGCGAACAAAATGCCTGACACACCGCCCGATGCGCCAATCGCGGCATAGCTGGGGCGATTTTTGTATAGCCACAGCGAAAACAAATTGCCAGCCAGCACCGCGCCAAAAAACAGCAGCAAAAAGCCGAGCCAGCCATAAATATAAGCAATCACGCGCGAGAAAAAATACAGCGTGAACAGGTTAAAAAACAAATGCCAGCCATCTGCGTGCAAAAATGCCGAAGTAATCAGGCGTTGATATTGTTTGTTGTAGCGAATGGCGGCGATTTGGAATTGGTATCGCTGGAACACAAACGTATTGCGCCAGCCAATAAAGCTCACAATCGCAATCACAGCGATTAAAATCAAAGGGACAAGTTGGGTTAAATTCATGTTTTTATGTGTGATTTATATGGTTGATAAAGTGCAGGCTGCTTTGTAATCTTAATGTGAACAGCCACCGCCGCCACAACCATGCGTTTTTTGTTTGGGCGACTTCGTTGGCGGCGACAAATCGGGTTCACGCGATGCGCCAGCGGCCTGCAATTTGGCAAGATATGCCTGCCAGAGCGACTGATAATCGTGCGCCAACACATATAAATAATCCCAATCGTACAAACCGCTGTCGTGTCCATCGGAAAACACAATTTTTAGCGCGTAATTGCCAGCAGCCTGCAAATCGTCAATCAACACATCACGTTTACCCGTTTGCAATTTTTCTTGTCCTTTGCCGTGTCTGCGCACTTCCGCGCTGGGCGACAACACGCGCAAATATTCGGCTGGCAACGCAAACTCGGCTGCGTCATACACCAAAGTAAGCGTGTCTCGGCTAGGGTTTAAGCGAATTTCTTGGGGGATAGCGTATTGCATGGTCAAAGCAGCCTGCACATAAAAAAGCGCGATTTTAACAGATTAAACCACGATAGATAATGCAGGCTGCTTGCTTTTTACGTTAAAATACGCCAATTTTCTGTCATTGCGCGTGTTCCCTGCTCAACACGCGCCAAACTATTTTTATCCGATTGAATTTACTATGCAAAACAACGCTACTCAAATCACACAAAACGGCTTAACCGCCATCGCCCAAGCCACCGACCAACAAGCCCTAGAACTCGTCAAAGCGCAATATTTAGGCAAAGCTGGCGAATTAAACGCGCTGCTGAAACAGCTTGGCGCATTGTCGCCCGAAGAGAAAAAAACAGTTGGCGCACACATAAACGAATGCAAACAACAGTTTCAGGCAGCCTACGATGCGAAACGCGCCGAAATGGAAGCAGCCAAATTGCAAGCGCAATTAGCCGCCGAAGCCTTGGACGTAACGCTGCCTGCGCGTGGTCAAGACGTGGGTGGTTTGCATCCTGTAACGCTGACATTGCAGCGCGTGGTTGAGCTGTTTCACGGCATGGGTTTTGAAGTGGCGGACGGCCCTGAAATTGAAGACGATTTCCACAATTTCCAAGCCTTGAACATTCCACAAAATCACCCTGCGCGTGCCATGCAAGACACGTTTTATGTGGAAAATGGCGATGTGTTGCGTACGCATACTTCGCCGATTCAGGTGCGCTATATGTTGGACAAGAAAAATCCACCAATCCGCATTATCGCACCAGGGCGTGTGTACCGCGTGGACAGTGACGCGACCCATTCGCCGATGTTCCACCAATGCGAAGGTTTGTGGGTTGAAGAAGGCGTTACTTTTGCCGATTTGAAAGCGGTATTTACTGATTTTATTCGTCATTTCTTTGAACGCGATGATTTGCAAGTGCGTTTCCGTCCATCATTTTTCCCATTTACCGAGCCGTCTGCCGAGATTGACATTATGGGCGACAACGGCAAATGGTTGGAAGTGGGCGGCTGCGGCATGATTCACCCTAACGTATTGAAAAACGTAAATATTGACCCTGAACAATACACGGGTTTTGCGTTTGGGATTGGTTTAGACCGTTTCGCGATGTTGCGTTATGGCGTGAACGATTTGCGTTTGTTCTTTGATAATGATTTGGCGTTTTTGAATCAGTTTAAGAAGTGATTTTTCAGGCTGCCTGAAAGGAAATCTAAATGGCAGAATTATCTATCCAACTATTTAGCGACATCGTTACCCGATTGCAAGAAGGCTGGCAGCGTTATTTGCAAGACACCAGCGACACGCAAATCCGCGATGGATTGATTCAACGCTTTGAATTTACCTACGAAATCAGCCACAAAATTTTAAAACGCTATTTGGAAAACACGTCCGCCGACCCCACGCAATTTGATTTGATGAGTTTTCAAGACATCATTCGCACCGCCAACGAGCAAAATTTATTGCTGGGAAATTGGGCGGATTGGAAACAATACCGTGATATGCGCGCGCGGACGAGCCACACCTACGATGAAGAAACCGCGATTGCTGTGGTGCAAGGCATTGAGAAATTTCTTGCGGAAGCGCAATTTTTTTCAATAAAAATTACAAGAAAAATCATGCCAGTAGAATTAAATATTTCGCCCGATAAATGGCAAATTGTGCAAACGATTTTGCAGCAACACATTTCGCAACGCACGGTGTGGGCGTTTGGTTCGCGCGTAAATGGCAAGGCAAAGCCGTATTCAGATTTAGATTTGGCGGTGTTGGGCGATATGTCGCTTTCTTCGGCGGAACACGCGGATTTGGTGGACGATTTTTCGGAAAGCGATTTGCCGTGGAAAGTGGATTTGGTGGATTGGTGTTTGATTGGCGATGAGTTTCGGGCGATTGTGGCGGCGCGGTATTTTGTGGTGCAGGCTGCCTGAAAATTTGAAGGAGTAGAAAAATGAATAATGTTCACTATACATTTCAATTAGATAATCATTTGAAACAGGCATTTTTTCAGGCTGCCAAGGAATCCAATCGCAGTAGTGCGGAATTATTGCGCGAATTGATGCGCGAGTTTGTGCAAAAGCAGGCTGCCACGCCAAAGAAAGTCAGTTTAGCTGAAAAATTAGGTGGTTATCATCCAGCAGCAGAAGTAAATTTTGAGTTTGAGCGAGAAATGGACGAATTTCGCGCAGCGGAGTTTGACTAATGTATCTGCTTGATACCAATATTGTTTCTGAATTACGAAAACTAGACAGCAATAAAATCAATCCAAATGTGCAAAAATGGGCGGAACAAGTTGATTTTGATAAAACATTTATCAGCGTGATAACAATTAGCGAAATTCAAATGGGTATTTTACGTTTGGCGCAAAGTGATAAACAGCAAGCTAATATGTTGGCGGATTGGTTTGAAAATCAGGTTTTACCCGAATATCAATCGCGCAGTATTTTGATAAATAAAGAAATTGCTTTGCGTTATGCTACTTTACACATTCCCAATAAACGCCCTGTAAATGATACCTTTATTGCGGCGACTGCATTGGAATATGATTTTGTGTTGGTTACGCGCAATATTAAGGATTTTCAGGGTATGGGACTGAAATTGCTTAATCCGTTTGAGTTTCAGGCTGCCTGAAAAAGGAAAATCAATGAAATATGAAGATATGAAACGATACGACCAACGCAGCATTTTAATGCCAATTTTAATTAAATTGCTGCAAAATCTTGGTGGTAAAACAACACGCAAAGAATTGCGAAATGAAATTAAATCGTCAGTAAAAGAAATTCCAGAAGAATTTATTGATGAAACAAGACCTGCAAAAAATGGAGGGACTTATCGTCCTTTTGATTTTGTATTTAATTTTGGAGTTGCCAATTTAGAAATGGCAGGCTTTATAAAACGTCCTAACCGTGGCGAGATTATTCTTACCGAAAAAGGTAGAGCCTGTAATAGTGAAGATATTGATGTTGAAAGAGATATTTACGCATTTTCTGACCCAATGTGGAAAGAACGCCGTGCAAATAAGAAAAATAGTAATAAAGTAAAAATTGAAGAAGAAGACGAAGAAGAAAATAGTATTAAAGAAACAGAAGAAAATGATGTCAGTGAAAATTGGAAAGAGCAATTAAAACAAGCTCTTCTTAATATGTCGCCCAAAAAATTTGAAATATTTTGTCGTGCATTGATCAAAGCCATGGGGGTAGATATAGACGATAAAAAAGGTGTTTCTGAAACGAGAGACGGTGGATTGGACGGTTTCGGCTACATTGTTTCTGATGATTTTCGGACTTCTCGTGTTGCTATTCAAGCTAAACGTTGGACGAATACGCGAGTAGGTTCTCCTGAAATTAACCAATTTGCAGGGGCAATGGATCTTCACAATGCTGAATTTGGTATTTTTATTACTACTTCTGATTTTTCACGAGAAGCGATTGAAAATTCTCGTAATAGAAAAAGAGCTATTACCTTAATCAATGGCGATAAAATCATTGAATTAGTTGAAAAATATCAGTTATACGTCAAACCAATCACAACCTTTCAGCTTGAAGATTTCTATTTTGAAGAAAACTAATTTTCAGGCAACCTGAAACCCCATTTTAATTTTAAAAACAAAGAGATTTAAAAAAATGCAATTCTCCTACACATGGCTAAAAACCCAAGCCAACCCCAATTTATCCGCCGACCAACTTTCCCATTTGCTGACCATGGCAGGCTTGGAAGTGGAAGAACTCAACGCAGCCGCCCCCGATTTTTCGGGCGTGGTGGTGGCGGAAGTCAAATCCGTTGAAAAACACCCCGACGCTGACCGCCTGAACGTAACCCAAGTGGACGCAGGCACAGGCGAGTTAATCCAAATCGTGTGCGGTGCGCCGAATGTGAAAGTGGGCATTAAAGTACCGTGTGCTTTGCCTAACGCACTGTTACCAAACGATTTTAAAATTAAGCCAACCAAAATGCGTGGCGTGGTGTCCAACGGTATGTTGTGTTCCGCCAAAGAATTGGGCTTGGAAGACAAGGTGGACGGCTTGCTCGTGCTGCCTGAAAACGCCCCAGTCGGTCAAAATATCCGCGAATTTTTGGATTTGGACGACGCGATTTTTACGCTGAAAATCACGCCAAACCGCACCGATTGTTTGAGCATTAAAGGCATTGCTCGCGAAGTGTCGGCTTTGACGCAATGCGAATTTAATCCGATTCAAATCAATCACATCGCCACGCAAACCACGCAAAAACAAGCCGTACAAATTGACGCACCAAACGACTGCGGACGTTTTATCAGCCGCGTGATTTCGGGCGTGAACGCGACCGCCGTCAGCCCTGATTGGTTGGTGCAACGCTTGGAACGTAGCGGCATTCGCAGCATTTCGCCGCTCGTGGACATCGGCAATTATGTGATGTTGGAAATCGGGCAGCCGATGCACGTTTTTGACGCGGATAAAATTTCAGGCAGCCTGCACGTTCGCCGTGCGAAAAATGGCGAAGTGCTTGATTGTTTGAATGAAAAAACGGTTACGCTAGCGGACAATACGCTTGTGATTGCCGATGAACAGCAAGCCTTGTCTATCGCTGGTTTGATGGGCGGTGTGGCGAGTGCGGTTTCTGATGAAACGAAAAATATTGTTTTGGAAGCGGCGTGGTTTAATCCGTTGATTATTTCAGGAAAATCAAGACAATACGGTTTTGGTTCGGACAGCTCTTTCCGTTTTGAACGCGGTGTGGACAGCGAATTACAACGCGATGCGATTGAACGCGCAACGGAATTGGTCGTACAAATTTGCGGCGGCGAAGTGGGCGAAATCGTGGAAGTGTTGGGCGATTTGCCAACCGCGAAAACGGTGGAAGTTCGCACGGCTCGCGTGGAAAAAGTGTTGGGTGTTTCTATTGAAAATCAACGCATTGAAACGATTTTGCAGCATTTGGGTTTGCAGCCTGAAAAAACGGCAGACGGTTTCCGCGTTACCGCACCAAGTTTCCGCTATGATATTGAAATTGAAGCGGATTTGATTGAAGAAATCGCTCGCGTGTATGGCTACGAGAATATTCCTGATGATTATACGTCGGGTAAATTGGCGATGTTGAAGCTGCCTGAAAACCGTCATTCTCGTTTTGGCGTGTATCAAAAAATGGCGGCTCGTGGTTTCCAAGAAGTCGTGAGTTATGCGTTTGTAGACGAGCAATGGGAACAAGATTTTGCGAATAATCAAGACCCTATCCGTTTACAAAATCCGTTGGCGGCACAATATGCGGTCATGCGTTCTACGTTGATGGGCGGCTTGATTGAGATTTTGCAAAACAATTTAAATCGCAAACAAAATCGCGTGCGTGTGTTTGAAATTGCGCGAATTTTCCGTAAAGAAAACAATCAGTTTGTACAAACGGAACGTGTGGGCGGTTTGGTTTACGGCTCGGCGTTACCTGAACAATGGGGCGAAAAATCGCATCCTGTGGATTTTTACGATTTGAAAGCGGACGTGGAAACGCTGTTGCGTGGCAAAAACGCAGCGTTTGTGAAGGCGGAACATTCGGCGTTGCACCCAGGGCGTTGCGCGGCGATTGTGGTTGATGGCGTCAATGTCGGCATCATCGGTGAATTGCACCCGAAATGGACGCAAAAATACGATTTGCCGCAAGCGCCGTTGTTGTTTGAATTGGACATGGACGCGGTGCTGACGACCGAAAAAGTGCGTTATCAGGCGGTGTCTAAATTCCAAGCTGGACGACGTGATTTGGCGTTTGTGCTGCCTGAAAATGTGGCTTTTGCGGATTTGCAGGCTGCTTTGGGTCAAGTAAATAATCCGATTATTCAAGGGATTGAGTTGTTTGACGTGTATCGCGGTGCTGGGCTGCCTGAAAATCATAAATCGTTGGCGGTCAAAATTTCGCTGCAAGATATGAACGCAACTTTGACTGATGAAACGGTTGAGCCGATTATTCAGGAATTGATTGCGAAAGCGGAAACGGTTGGGGCGAAATTGCGTTAATCGTGTAAATATTCAGGCAGCCTGAAAGGAGAATTTTCAGGCTGCCTGAATGGTATTTTTTGAAGGGAATGAAAACATGAAAAGCATCAATACTGCGCTACGGTAGAACATGTGGCGGATAAAGAAGGCAATCCGATTCAACGCGAACCATTGCAATTTTCTGCACCTAATCATGGTGATATTTTTGAAATTGTGGCGCGAATCAAGCAACGCGACGATATGGGCGAAGAAACTGCCGTACGTTTTGCTGTTGGGCTGAAATTGTTTAGCGAAACGGCTTTGGAAAATAAAGATTTACCGCTTTTTGTGGCGTTGAAACCGCATTTGACGGAAATCATGCAAATTGTTAAAGGGAAGAAATAAAAAGTGCAGGCTGCTTTTCCATTTTCAGAAAAAGCAGCCTGCACTTTTTGTTGATAGCAGTCACCCTTTGCGCCAAGGCGTTTGCCCTTGATGTGCGGTTTGCACATAGTGCTGAATCATTGTGCGGTTTATTTCCGTAGCGTACTCTTCCATTTTGGATTCTGGTATGCCCAACTTTGCTAAATGATGATACATAGTAGGGTTTTGTCGTTGCCAATCCCAAAAATAATCCACCGTGTATTCACCCGTGCAAGTGCAAGGGATTTTTTGGCGATTCAATTCGTCAAACATAACCGCATCGTTGCCAAAGCCTTGTTTGCACCAAATATGCGCCATTTGTTGTGCCAATGGGCGCGACAAAGCGTAGCAATTTACATCAATCAATGGTGGGGTATGATTTACCATCGTTGTCTTAATCCACTGCCCTTGAAAATTAACTGCAATGTGACAAGCAATACCATGCTGCATACGATAATGCCCCAGTGATTCTATATCGTCATACATTAACCATTCGTGCTGGCGATTGACAAAGTTTCGTAGCGTGTACACATACGCAACCCCAGGATAAAGACGAGCCGCGTTGACAATGCTTTCCACATGATTGGGGCAATAAGCATTGTCATCGTCCAAAAAACAAATAATGTCTTCTTGCGCCACAAATGGCGACATCGCTAAAATATGACTGTTGTACCAACCATTCGCACCTGTGTTCACGGGCAAATAAATCGCTTTGACTTGTGGATAGTTCGCCAAAATAGCGCGCGCCGCTTCTGCGTGTTGCTCGCCATCTACAAACACATAATGCGTGCAAGGATAGGTTTGCGCCGCCACGCTTTCTATGGCGCGGATTAGACTGTCGCGTCCTATTGTGGCGGTTATCACGGCTACACTATAATTGGCTGGCGATAGTTGCGTTGATTGCATTCATTGGTTTCCTTTTGTGTACAAAGCAGCCTGCACTTATTTTTGGTTGATTTATTTACCGCTCAATCAATCCAACAGACCCAAAACAATACGCAACATACGGCGGATTGGTTCAGCCGCGCCCCACAATAATTGGTCGCCCACCGTGAACGCGCTGATGTATTCGCCGCCCATCGCCAATTTGCGAATGCGACCCACAGGCGTAGTCAAAGTGCCTGTAATCGCCGCAGGGCTCAATTCGTGAATGGTCGCTTCTTTGGTATTGGGGACAACTTTTGCCCAAGGGTTTGCGTTGGCAATCAGTTGTTCGATTTCTGCCAATGGCAAATCTTTTTTCAATTTCAATGTGATGGCTTGGCTGTGACAACGCATTGCGCCCACACGAACACACAAACCGTCAATCGCGATTGGGTTTTCGCGACCCAAAATTTTGTTGGTTTCCACGCCGCCTTTCCATTCTTCTTTGGATTGACCGTTGCCCAAATCCGCGTCAATCCACGGAATCAAGCTGCCTGCCAATGGTACGCCAAAGTTTTCTTTTGGATAGGAATCCGAACGCAAAAAGTCCGACACTTTGCGGTCAATGTCCAAAATCGCGCTGGCTGGGTCGGCGAGTTCGGCTGCCACTTGGCTGTGTACCGCACCCATGCCCGAAATCAATTCGCGCATATTTTTCGCACCTGCACCCGATGCGGCTTGATAAGTCATCGAAGTCGCCCATTCCACCAAATCGTTTTGGAACAAACCGCCCAACGCCATCAACATCAACGATACGGTGCAGTTGCCGCCGACATAATTTTTGATGCCGTTTTTCAAGCCAGCGTCAATCACGTTGCGGTTTACGGGGTCTAACACGATGATTGCATCGTCTTTCATACGCAAAGTAGAAGCTGCGTCAATCCAGTAGCCGTTCCAGCCGCTTGCGCGAAGTGGCTCAAACACGGCTTTGGTGTAGTCGCCGCCTTGACAGGTTACGATGATATCCATTTTTGCCAATTCGGCGATATTGTTTGCGTCCAACAGCGTTTTGGCTGCTTGACCAAAGTCGGGGGCTGCACCGCCTGCGTTAGAAGTCGTGAAAAAATACGCTTCGGGAATGTGGGCGAAGTCGTTTTCTTCGCGCATACATTGCATCAAAACCGAGCCGACCATGCCACGCCAGCCAACAAAACCTACTTTCTTCATGTTTGCGTCTCCAAATTGAGGGTAAAAAAGGGGATAAAAAAGTGCAGGCTGCTTTTGCTGCACCAAAAAACAGTTTTTTAAACCTTTGTAAGCAAAATGTAAAGTATTTTGCGTGTGCAGGCTGCTTTTTTTATTCAAAATTGGTAAAAGCAGCCTACACTCAAACATTCACACCTGTTTGCAAATAATTCTCACACTTTCTTAACTTTATATTACAATCGCTCACTTTACTTTGTCTTGCGAATTGTAGGTGTTTATGAACGATAAACTTTCTTGTGCAGAACAAGCCAGCTTTGTGGATATGATTCACTGCTATTCCAACGCCATTAGCTCGCCATTGTGGGACTATTTAGTGTGGATTTTGATTGGCGTGGGCTTGTTTTTTACGCTTTCTACTGGTTTGGTGCAAATTCGCCTGTTTGGGCGCAGTATCAAAGAAATTTCGGGCAGCCGCCAAAATCCAAACGACCCACACGGCATTACATCATTCCAAGCCTTTGTAACAGGTTTGGCAAGCCGCGTTGGTACGGGCAACATTGCAGGCGTGGCGATTGCGATTACCGCAGGCGGGCCAGGTGCGGTATTTTGGATGTGGATGACTGCGCTCATGGGCATGAGTTCTGCCTTTGCCGAATCCACTTTGGCGCAGCTCTATAAAGTACGCGACAAAGAAACAGGCTTGTTCCGCGGTGGGCCTGCGTATTACATCACACATGGTTTGAACCAGCGTTGGCTGTCTATTCTGTTTTCGATTAGCTTGATTTTCTGTTTTGCCTTTGTGTACAACGCGATTCAGGCAAACACCATTGTACAGTCGATTCAATCTGCCACAGGCATGACCACCGCGCACGGCGTATCCGAAGAAGTGTGGGACAACTACAAACACGGCATCGCTGCCACTTTGGTAATCTTGACCGCGCCAATTATTTTTGGCGGTATCAAACGCATTGCACGCGCATCGGAAGCGATTGTGCCTGTAATGGCTCTGCTTTATATTGGCGTAGCATTGTTTGTGATTTTGACGCATTTGAGCGAAGTGCCGCGTATGTTCGCGTTGATTTTTGAAGACGCATTCACGTTCAAAGCAGCAGGTGGCGGTTTGCTGGGCGGTTTGGTATCACAAGCCATGATGCTGGGCATTAAACGCGGCTTGTTCTCCAACGAAGCAGGTCAAGGTTCTGCGCCCAACGCGGCTGCCGCTGCGGACGTGAAACACCCTGTATCGCAAGGTTTGATTCAAATGCTGGGTGTGTTTGTGGACACGATTATTGTGTGCTCGGCAACTGCATTCATTATTTTGTTGGCGCAATCGCCCGCCAATCCAGATTTAAGCGGCATTCAAATCACGCAGGCTGCTTTGGAAAGCCATGTCGGTTCTTGGGCGCAAACATTCTTGGCGGTGGTGCTGTTTATGTTCTGCTTCTCGTCGATTATTGGTAACTATGCGTATGCTGAATCCAATATCCAATATTTGCACAGCAACCGCTTTGTGCTGACTGTGTTCCGTATGATGACTTTGGGCTTTGTGTATTTTGGCTCAATTGAAAAAGTGGCGATTGTGTGGGATATGGGCGATTTGACCATGGGCATTATGGCGTTGATTAACTTGGTGTCTATTGTTTGCCTGTACAAAATTGTGTTGCTGCTGTTGAAAGACTACACGGTTAAAGTGAAAATGGGCAAAGCCGAACCCGAATTCAAATTGAGCGAACACCCTGTGTTGAAACGCAAAATTAAATCGGATATTTGGTAAACCTATAAATAAAGTGCAGGCTGCTTTTTAAATCATCAAAAAGCAGCCTGCACTTTATTTATCAATCAAAAATATCTTTCAGCTTATCAAAAAAGCCCTTTTGACGTGGCGTTTGGCTAATATCCAAACCAGTAGAAATCTTCTCAAATTCCACCAGCAATTCCTTTTGGCGTTCCGTCAAATTAACAGGCGTTTCCACCACTACATGACAATACAAATCGCCCACCAAACTACTACGAACCGATTTAATCCCCTTGCCTTTCACGCGCAAACGCTTACCATTTTGCGTGCCTTCGGGAATATTCAGTTTAACCTTGCCCGTCAAAGTAGGCACTTCCACTTCGCCACCCAAAGCCGCAGTCGCAAAACTAATCGGCAATTCACAATGCAAATCCGTTGGTGCATCGGGGTCGCGCTGGAAAATCTTGTGTTCGCGCACCGACACATGGATATACAAATCGCCAGCAGGCGCACCATGCGTGCCAGGTTCGCCCTCGCCAGTTAAACGAATGCGCTGACCATCGTCAATACCAGCGGGAATGTTCACTTCCATCGTTTTGCTGGATTTAACGCGCCCAGAACCATGACATTTCACACACGGCTCTTTAATTTCCTTGCCCGAACCGTGGCAAGTTGGACACGTTTGCTGAATCTGAAAAATCGCCTGACGCACATGAACCGTACCCGAACCGCCACAAGTGCGGCAAGTGGTCGCTTTTGTTCCCACTTTCGCGCCCGAACCATGGCACACATCGCATTCATCGTGCGTAGGAATCGTGATTTGTTTTTTCACGCCAGACGCTGCTTCTTCCAGCGTAATCTCCACGCCATATTGCACGTCCGAACCCTGATAATTCGGCTGACGCGCACTGCCACCACCAAACATCTGGCTAAAAATATCGCCAAAATCGCCGCCAAAGCCACTGAATCCACCACCAAAACCACCAGCACCGCCACCAAATCCGCCTGCGCCAGCCTGTTCAAACGCCGCATGACCATACTGGTCGTATGCCGCTCGTTTTTGAGGGTCAGACAACGTATCGTATGCCTTTTGTACTTCTTTAAACTTATCTTCCGCTTCCTTGTTATCGGGATTGCGGTCGGGGTGGTATTTCATCGCCATTTTGCGATAGGCTTTTTTAATCTCATCATCGCTTGCCGATTGGCTCACACCCAGCGTTTCATAAAAATCTTGTTTACTCATGGTTTGGTTTTCTTTGTCAAAATCAAAAATAAATAACGAATGCCAGCCAATATAATGCCAAAGTAGCATATTTCAAGCCAATGTGTTGATTAAAAGCAGCCTGCACTTTAAATAGTATGATGTGCAGGCTGCTTTTAAAATCACAATCGCAATCCAAAATAAGTATTAAGCAAACAAAATTATCACATTAGCTCAGAAGGGGTAATAATTTTGTTACAAAAAAACAACACATTTTAGAAAGTGTGGTGCATTAATATAAAATACATAAAAACAATAATTTATTTTAAAATTGGCGATGAAATTAATCAGAGTAAACGTAAAGCTGTCACAAAACCGCTTGCCTATCTGGAGGTAAAAACTATATATTGCACCCACAACGCCAAGCGCAAAGTTTGGTAGTCGAAGTTAAATTTGATACAACATGTCGGCGAAAACCGACCCTTTTTCAACTAAGTGCTAAAAGGAACTTAAACATGAAAAAAACTTTAATTGCAGTAGCATTGGCTACTTTGTCTGCAACTTCAATGGCTGACGTGATTTTGTACGGTAAAATCAAAGGTGGCGTGGAAGTAACCAAAGAAAAAGGTGAATCTGGTACAGATACTACAATCGTAGACTACGGTTCACGTATTGGCTTTAAAGGTCACGAAGAATTGAACGCTGGCTTGAAAGCAATCTGGCAATTGGAACAAAAAGTAAACATCGGTGGTAAATCTACTGGTTTCGGTACTCGTAACTCATTCATCGGTTTGGAAGGTGGCTTTGGTCGCTTGACAGTTGGTTACCAACACAACCCAGTGGGTGATTTTGCTGGCAATTTGGACCAATGGAGTTATGATTCTGGTGCAGCAGGTTTAAGTGTGTTTACTCGTGGAACTGCTATTAACAAACGTCGCGTTAGTGCATACTACACTAGCCCAGATTTCGGTGGTTTCTCTTTAGGTGCTTATGTTTCTCCTAGCGATAACAATAGCACAGACGATAGCGATAAAGCAGTTTACGCAGCAAGCTTGCGTTACAAACACGCTTCTGGCTTCTTTGCTGATGTATTGGGTGGTATGGCACACAAATCTGCTGTAAATGGTAAAGATGGTTACCAAATTGTTGCACAAGCAGGTTACGATGCTGCACCTTGGTTTGCAGGTGTTGCATACCAAACTACTCGTGGTGTAAACTTGGATGACTATGCTGATGCATACAAATCTCAAGAAGTTGCTGCATCTTTTGCTTACGATGTAAGTGACGCATTGAAAGCTAAAGCATCTGCTGTTTATGGCTTTGGTTTCAAAAATGTGGATGGTGCTAAATTGTTTAATAATGGTAAATATTACCAAGCTGTTATCGGTGCTGATTACGCATTGAGCAAACGTACTGTTGCTAATGCACAAGTTGGTGCAATCCGTGCTAAAAATGCTGCTGGTGAAAATAAAACAGTTGGTACTTTAAGCGTTGGTATGGGTCACGCATTCTAATCTAAATTATCGCTTGATAATTTAATCTAACAGCCCCTGTTTTGGCATTGCTAAAACAGGGGCTGTTTGTGTGCAGGCTGCTTTTTGATGCAAAAAAGCGACATGGGGCGAAGCTGTTTTATTTTGTATTTAATTGAATAAAAACAATATTGCTGAAACGGATATGATTTTAGATGCCTAATCCTAATTTTTATCTATAAATTGGGTTAATGTGTTTGTATTCTGTTTGCAAACCTTGTATATTTACAAATCAGGAAGATTAGTGTGATAATTAAGCACGCTATTTTATTTTATGCACATAAGGAAATGAATAATGAAAAAAACGTTATTAGCGATTGCGTTAGCTGCGGTATCAACCACTTCAATGGCGGATGTAATTTTGTATGGTAACATTAAAGGCGGTGTGGAAGTGACCAAAACGGTAGGCGTAAACGGCACAACCACAGCTATTGCCGATTATGGTTCATTTGTTGGCTTCAAAGGTCATGAAAACTTAAATGGCAATTTAAAAGCCATTTGGCAATTGGAGCAAGACGTTGATGTGGCTGGTGGTGCATACGGCAAAAACCGCACACAAGGTTTTGGCACGCGCGATTCGTTTGTTGGTTTGGCAAGCGATTTCGGTACAGTTAAAGCCGGTTACCAAAGCACTCCTATCAAAGCGGTAAACGACCGTTTGGATATTTGGGAATATGGTCAAGGCGGCAAAGTGGCTGGCTTGGGCGAATTCACACAAGACAGCGATGCTAACACTCGCGCAGTGGCTATTTCTTACGAAACACCAAACATGGGTGGCTTTACCGCTACGGCTTATGTATCGCCTAGCGATAACAACCAAGGCAATAAAACAGATGGTCGCGACCGTTCAATCTATGGCGTGGGTGCAAGCTACGAACAACCAGAAGGTGGCTTCTTTGCTGATGTGGCTGGTGTATATGTGAAAGCGGGTGCGAATAACTTTACCAATACTTCTGCACGTCATGCGCCTAATTATGACCATGCGTACCAAGCGATTGTTCAAGCTGGTTATGAGCAAGGTAATGTGTTAGTGGGCGTGGCGGCACAACGTGCGAAAAATGTGGACGTAAACTACGATGTTCGCAACGAAGTAGCTGTGTCTGGTGCATATAAAGTGAGCCCTGCATTGCGTTTGAAAGCATCTGCAGCATACGGCTTTAAATTGGCTGACCAATCTGGTGCGAAAGCATACGGCAACGGTAAATACTTGCAAGGTGTTGTGGGTGCGGACTATGCGTTCTCTAAACGCACGATGGTTAATGGTCAAGTTGGCTACACGCAATTTGGTAACAAAGCCAACAACAACCGTACTGGTGCAGTTAGCATGGGTATGAGCCATAAATTCTAATTTTGCTATTTAATCAAAAGCCCTGTAATCCTAATTGGATTGTGGGGCTTTTTGCCGTGCAGGCTACTTTTACCGAATATGCTAAAATACCGCCCAATTTATTCAAAAAAGCAGCCTGCACTTATGTCTAATTCTATCTTTGTCCCACTTCGGGCGCATTCCGAATTTTCGATTACAGATGGCATCATTCGCGTGTCGGAACTTGCCAGCCATGCCGCCAAGTTGGGCTATCCTGCGCTGGCTTTAACCGATTTGATGAACACGTTTGGCTTAATCAAATTTTATAAAGCGTGTCGCAAAAAAGGCATCAAGCCGATTATTGGCGCAGATATTCGCGTAGAAAATCCCAATCAAGCCGATGATTTTTACAGCGTGTTGCTGCTGGCAAAAAATCATCAAGGCTATGTGCGTTTGGCAGAATTGCTCACCGCTGCCTACGAAGGCGATGGGCGCGATTTGCATTGCCCCAAAGTGTTGGAACGCGATTTGGCAAACGGCGACAATTCGGGCCTGATTTGTTTGTCGGGCGCACAACAGGGCGAAGTAGGGCGACATTTGCTGTTGGATAATGTGGCTGATGCACGTGCTGCTGCACAAAAATACGCAGCGTGGTTTCCCAATGCGTTTTATTTGGAATTGCAACGCCTAAACGAAAAGCCCGAATGGGAACAATGTGTCGCAGGCAGCCTGCACTTGGCAGCGGAATTGGATTTGCCTGTGGTGGCAACGCATCCGATTCAGTTTTTGCAACGCGAAGATTTTAAGGCGCACGATGCGCGAGTGTGTATTGCTGGTGGCTGGGTGTTGGCAGACAAAAAGCGTCCGCAAAATTTTGTCGATAGCCAATATTTTGTGTCGCCACAAGAAATGGCGGAGCGTTTTGCCGATATTCCCGAAGCGTTGGCGAACAGCTTGGAAATTGCTAAACGCTGCAACGTGACTTTAACGCTGGGCAAGCCTGTATTGCCCAATTTCCCCACGCCAAACGGCATGGATTTGAACGATTACTTGGTGCATTTATCCAACGAAGGCTTGCGCGAACGTATGGCGGTGCTGTATCCCAACGAAGACGAACGCACCCAAAAAATGCCCGAATACCAAGCGCGTTTGGATTTTGAGTTGCAAACCATTATCCAAATGGGCTTCCCTGGTTATTTTTTGATTGTGCAAGACTTCATTAACTGGGCAAAAAACAATGGTTGCCCCGTTGGGCCGGGGCGCGGTTCGGGTGCAGGCTCGTTGGTGGCGTATTCGTTGCGAATTACCGACCTAGACCCGCTCAAATACGCGCTGCTGTTTGAACGCTTTTTAAATCCAGAGCGTGTGTCCATGCCCGACTTTGATATTGACTTTTGCCAAGCTAATCGCGGTCGTGTCATTGAATATGTGCGCGAAAAATACGGCAAAGAAGCGGTTAGCCAAATTGTGACCTTTGGTACGCTGTCGTCCAAAGCCGTGATTCGCGATGTGGGGCGCGTGTTGCAGCTGCCGTTTGGTTTGTGCGACCGTTTGTCCAAGCTTGTGCCAGTGGTGCAAAACAAGCCACTTGGATTGCAGGCTGCTTTGGAAGAAGAGCCCGAAATCGGTAAAATCATTCAAGAAGAAGAAGCCGAAGAATTGCTGGAATTGGCAATGAAATTGGAAGATTTAACGCGTAATTTGGGTATGCACGCAGGGGGCGTGTTGATTGCGTTGGGCAAGATTTCCGATTTTTGTGGCGTATATCAAGCCGATGAAAGCTCGTCGCCTGTGTCGATGTATGACAAGGGCGATGTGGAAGACATTGGCTTGGTAAAATTTGACTTTTTGGGCTTGCGAAATCTGACGATTATCGAAATGGCGCAAAATTTCATCAAGCAAACCACAGGCAATGTGGTGGACGTGAACTACATTCCGCTGGACGACCAAAAAGCCTATCAAATTTTCCGCAGCCCACCCAACACCACCGCCGTGTTCCAGTTTGAATCCAGCGGCATGAAGCAAATGCTCAAAACCGCGCACACGACCAAGTTTGAAGAATTGATTGCGTTTGTGTCGCTGTATCGCCCCGGTCCAATGGAGAACATTCCCGATTTTGTGGCGCGAATGAAAGGCGCAGACTTTGAATATTTGCACCCTTTGCTTGAACCTGTGCTTGAACCGACTTATGGCATTATGGTGTATCAAGAACAGGTGATGCAGGCGGCTCAAGTGATTGGTGGCTATTCCTTGGGTGGTGCGGATTTATTGCGCCGTGCGATGGGTAAAAAGAAACCCGAAGAAATGGCAAAACACCGCGAAATTTTTGCCAAAGGTGCAGCCGAACAAGGCATTAGCCAAGGAAAAGCCGATGAAATTTTTGACTACATGGAAAAATTTGCAGGCTATGGTTTCAACAAATCGCACGCAGCGGCATATGCTTATGTGTCGTACCAAACGGCGTGGCTTAAAGCGCATTATCCTGCCGAATTTATGGCGGCAACCATGTCAAGCGAGTTGGACAACACCGACCAGCTCAAAGTGTTTTATGACGATGCGCGGAGTAAATTAAACGGCATCAGCTTTTTGTCGCCCGATATCAACGAATCGTTTTATCGCTTTATCCCCAACAAGAACAAGCAGATTCGTTATGCTTTGGGCGCGATTAAAGGCACGGGCGAAGCAGCAATCAACGCGATTGTGGCGGAACGTGAACGCGGTGGAAAATTTGTTAGCCTGTTTGATTTTTGCGAACGCATGGGCAAGCAGCACATTAATCGCCGCACCATTGAAGCCCTGATTCGTGGTGGCGCGTTTGATAGCATCGAACCCAATCGCGCGATGCTGTTGGAAAACGTGGAATTAGCGTTGCAAAATGCCGAGCAAAAATCCAGCAACGCCACGCAAGGCGGTTTGTTTGATATGTTGGACGATGCGTTGGACGAAATCCAAATGCAGCCTGCACCTGCGTGGGATTTGGCGCAACAATTAACCGAAGAAAAAACCGCCATCGGCTTTTATTTGAGTGGACACCCATTCAAACCACACGAAGCGGAAGTGCGCCGATTTACCCCGACCAAGCTGGCACATTTACGCGCCCAAAACGACAGCCAACGCATTGCAGGCTTTGTCACATCGGTGCGCACCATCAACACCAAAAAAGGCAAAATGGTTGCCATTGTGTTGGAAGACGATTCGGCAACGCACGAAGTCTTGCTGATGGGCGAAACGCTGGAAAACACGCCACGCGAATTGTTGCAAGCCGACCAAATTTTGATTTGCGATTGCCGTGTGCGCGAAGACCGCGGCGAAAAATCGGACGGCGGTTTGCGTATCAACGTCAATGCGGTGTACACGCTCAACCAAGCACGATTGCATTATGCAGGCTGCTTGAAATTGCATTTGCGCCCCGAACACGATATTGATGCGTTGGTTGCGCTGTTGCAGCCCTATACTCAAAGCGAAAACAAACGCATTCCTGTGCAAATTTACTATCAAAACGACAAGGCGCGTGGCACATTGCTGCCCAGCACGCATTGGGCGGTGGAAGTAAACGAAACTTTGTTCAACGATTTGGGTCAATTACTTGGCACAATGGCGGTGCGTGTGGAATAAAATTGCGCGAAATCAAAAAGCAGCCTGCACTTTCTATTAATTGAAAGTGCAGGCTGCTTTTTAAGCAATATTAAACTAGGACAAGGCGAAATTATAGTGAATTATAGTGAATTAAATTTAGATTAGTACAGCGTTGCCAACTCCCTTATGTACTAGCTGTACACGGCGGTCGTTGTCGCCTTGTCCTAGTTTGAATTTAATCCACTATAAATTGAGGTGGCAAAAGCAGCCTGCACTTATTTGCGCCGATTAGGCAAAGTCAAAGTGGGCAAATTCCAACCGCGATACACCGCCAGCATTCTAATCGCAAAAATCAAACACATTGCCGAAATACTGCGAAACCAGTCGCCCGCCCAATGGCTCGGCAACGCCAAATAATACGCGCTGCCTATAATAGACGCGGTGATGTAGATTTCTTTTTGCAGCACCAGCGGAATTTTGCGGCACACAATGTCGCGCATCATGCCGCCTGCAACTGATGTAATCGCGCCCATAAGCAGCACAATCGGCGCACTCATGCCACGCGAAATAGCAGCCTGCGCCCCAATAATGGTGAATGCTGCCAAGCCCAGCGCGTCAAACCAGCGCAAGGCTTTGTCCACGCGGTCAAAGCTGTGATAAAAAATCTGCACCACCAGCGACACGGCAAAAATCCAATACAGATAATTCAAATCGTGCAGCCAAAAAATCGGGTGGCGATTGAGCAGCAAATCGCGCACCGTGCCACCGCCCACACTGCCTAAAAACGAAATCATAAATGCGCCAAACATGTCAAAGTTTAGGCGTTTGGCAAGCATGGTTGCGGCAACGGTGCAGGCTGCTACGCCTATCATATCCAGCGTGTAGATAATGCTGCTAACAGAAGGGAGATTGTGTGGGAGTTGGTCTAGCATGATGTTTTGTTATTTAAACTGCGAGAATGCCAAAATCAGCGCGAGTGGCTCATCGTGCAAAGGTGTTGCACCAAATAATTGATACCAGTTGCAACATAAATTCCGTCATATTGGTATGACTTAATTCGGCGGCTTTGGTCAAAATAGCCTTATCTTCGCTGCTGATACGAAAGGCAATGCGTTGGTTTTCATGGCTAATCACTTGGGGCATGATATTCCCTTTGTGTGCATTAAAGATGTACAGTTTAACACTTTTAAAGTGCAGGCTGCTTTTTATTCTGTTCACATTCCGCCCAATATTCCTGCAAACCCCGTTCGCGCAACACGCAGCTTGGGCATTCGTGGCAACCGCCGTCCACACCCATATAGCAAGTGTGGGTGCGCGTGCGAACAAAATCCAACGCGCCCAATTCGTCTGCCAATGCCCACGTTTGCTTTTTGGTCAGATACATCAACGGCGTATGCAGTCTAAATTCATAATCCATTGCCAGTTGCAAAGTTTGCTGCATGGAATCAATAAACACTTGGCGACAATCGGGGTAGCCCGAAAAATCGGTTTCGCACACACCAATCACAATATCGTGAATTTGCTGCGATTTGGCATAAATGGCGGCATACAGCAAAAACAGTGCATTGCGTCCGTCCACAAACGTGTTGGGCAAACCGTTGTCTTGGGTTTGAATGCGCGCTTGGCTGTCCATCAGCGCGTTGTGCGTAATGCTGCCCACCAGCGACAAATCCAACACCGTTTGGGCGATACCGAGTTCTTGGGCGATTTCGGTGGCGCGTTGCAATTCAATTGCGTGGCGTTGTCCATAGGCAAACGTCATCGCCTGCACATGGTCTTTGCCATATTGCGCGATGGCTTGAATCAGGCAAGTAGTGGAATCTTGTCCACCCGAAAAAATCACGAGTACGCGCTTATTTTGTGTCATTTTGTTTACCCATTTTCGCTTTAATCATTTCAAACACCATTGGCAACACCGACACCACAATAATCCCAATCACAACTTTGCCAAAATTGTCTTTCACCATTGGCAAATTGCCAAACAAATAGCCCAAATACGTCAGCGACAACACCCACGCCAACGCGCCAATAATGTTGTAGCGAATAAATTTGCTGTAATTCATATCGCCCATGCCTGCCACAAACGGCGCAAACGTGCGAACAATCGGCACAAATCGCGCCAAAATAATGGTTTTGCCGCCGTATTTTTCATAAAACGCATGGGTTTTGTGCAAATATTCTTGCTTAAAGATTTTGCTGTTGGGATTGGCAAACAGTTTTGCGCCAAAGTATTTGCCAATCGCAAAATTAACGGCATCGCCCAAAATGGCGGCAATCAACAATACGCCCACCACAGCGTGAACATTCAAATTGCCTTGCGATGCCGCTGCCACCGCCCCTGCGGCAAACAGCAATGAATCGCCTGGCAAAAATGGCGTAACCACCAATCCTGTTTCGCAAAACACAATCCAAAACAAAATCGCATACAGCCATGCGCCGTATTGAGCGGTGAGCGCGACCAAATGCTGGTCAATGTGGAGAATAAAATCAATGATGGTTGCAATCATGTGCAGGCTGCCTAGATAGTCAAAAAACGCTATTTTATGCTACATTGCGGCTTTGACCAAATCTGTTTATTTCACAAAACGAAAGGAAGCATCATGGCTGTGAACTTAACCGAAAAATCGCCCGACCAACTGCGTTTGATTGATGGCGTGCAACTGTTTACTGCGCAAGCTGGTATCAAAAAAGCCCAACACGATGACGTAACGCTGATGCTGTTGTCGCCTGAAAGCACTGTGGCTGCGGTGTTTACGCAAAACAAATTCTGCGCTGCACCTGTTCGCGTGGCAAAACGTCATTTGTTCAACGAAAACGGTATTCGTGCACTCATCATCAACACAGGCAACGCTAACGCTGGCACGGGTGCATCGGGCGAACAACACGCGCTGCAAATGTGTGCAGCAGCGGCAAAAAGTGCAGGCTGCTTGCTCGAACAAGTGTTGCCGTTTTCCACAGGCGTGATTTTAGAACCGTTGCCGATTCAAAAAATCGTGGACGCATTGCTCAAAATCCGCCAAGTGGATTGGGGTTTGGCAGCGCGTGCGATTATGACCACCGACACCGTAGCAAAAGCCGCTAGTGCCGAAGCGCGAGTAGGCAATCATCACACCGTTCGCGCCACAGGCATTTCCAAAGGCGCAGGCATGATTTGCCCGAACATGGCGACCATGCTCGGCTTTATCGCCACCGATGCGAATATTGCCCAACCCATTTTGCAGCAAATGACCGAAGACATCGCCAACGAAACCTTCAACTGCATTACGGTAGATGGCGACACCAGCACCAACGACAGCTTCGTGATAATTGCCACAGGCAAATGCGGACAAAACGAAATTGACAACATTGCCGACCCACGCTATCAACAAGTCTATGATTTATTAAAACAAGTGGCATTGGAATTGGCGCAAGCGATTGTGCGCGATGGCGAAGGCGCAACCAAATTCATTACCGTGCGTGTAGAAAACGCAAGCAGCCTGCACAATGCGCGAAAAATTGCCTATGCGATTGCCCATTCGCCGTTGGTTAAAACCGCGTTTTCGGCAAGCGACCCCAATTTAGGGCGCATTTTGGCGGCGATTGGCTATTCGGGCGAAGCGGTTGATGTGGACAAATTGCGTTTGTATTTGGGCGATGTTTTGGTGGCGGAACAAGGCGGACGCGCGGCATCGTATCAAGAAGCAGACGGTCAGCGCGTGATGAACGAAGCGGAAATTTTGGTGCGCGTTGATGTGAACGCAGGCACGCACCACGCTACGGTTTATACTTGCGATTTGACCAAAGAATATGTGGCGATTAATGCGGATTATCGTAGTTGATTAGCGCAAAAGGGCAAAGCAGCCTGCACTTTCTATTAACAAAAAGTGCAGGCTGAGATTTTGTATAGTGATTTAAATTTAGATTAGTATGGCGTTGCCAACTCCCTTATGTACTACGCGTACACGGCGGTCGTTATCGCCTTGTCCTAATCTAAATTTAATCCACTATATAATAGATGATTGGGGATATGATTGCGATGTGATAAAAGCAGCCTGCATGAAAACAGTTAAAGTGCAGGCTGCTTTGTACTAAAAACAATGCTTACCGTTTATTCAGTTTGCCCGAAATAAAATTGCCTGTGGTTTGAATGATGACCACCAACACAGTCAGCAACACCACCACCGCTATCATCACATCGGGCATATAACGCTGGTGTCCGTAGCGAATACCCAAGTCGCCAATGCCACCACCGCCAATTAAACCTGCTGCCGCGCTGGCTTCCAGCAAGCCAATCAGCAAAATCGTAATGCTCAACACCAAGCCAGAACGCGCTTCGCTCAACAGCACTTTGAACACAATCGTGCTAGGCGATGCGCCCATAGCCTGCGCGGCTTCTACTACGCCACGCGAAACTTCTTTTAAATTCTGTTCCACCAATCGCGCAAAATAAAAGCAGCCTGCAATGCTCAACGACACGCTAGCGGCAAGCGGGCCAAACGATGTGCCAACAATTAAGCGCGTCAATGGCATCACCACAATCATCAAAATCACAAACGGAAACGCACGCATAAAGCTAACCGCCGTGCCAAGTGTGCGATGAATCGGGCGATTGGCGAAAATTTGCTCATAGCCACTGGTAAACAGCCACACGCCCAACAGTCCGCCCAAAATCACGCTCACGGTTGCCGACACACCCACCATGGTTAGCGTTTCCACAATCGCCTGTTTGAAGTCGGGTAGCAGTTTGTTTAAGTTTTCAAAATTCATTTTGTTTACTTCGTTTATTTGGTTGATTTAAAGTGCAGGCTGCTTTTTTGTTTATCAATTATCCAATAAATCATCAAACAGTCAAACGCCCAATCCTATTAGTAAAAGCAATAGGAAAACGCCCAGCAACGGCATACCTAATCCATTCCAAAAAGCGGAACGATGCGAGCGATATAGCTTTTGTCGCAGCAATCCTATTAGCCAGCCGATTGACCAACCCAGCATACCTATTATGTGCAGCAACACCGCAGGTTCGTGCGAGACAATCGTTTGCCACAACACGAGCCACAGCAGAAGATTCTGGCTCAACGCCATGCCTGTGATAAAAAATGGCTTGGGTTGAGCCAATGTGGACAGCGCAATCGGCACAAACAAAACGATGATGAGATACCACCAGCCAATGTATAGAGAATGCAGCCAAATGGTTGCGCCAATAATCGGCAGCGAGATGCCAATAGCCAGCAAAACATCGGCAATTGCGCGGTGCAGGCTGCTTTTAATCATCGCGCAGCAATTCCTGTCCAATTTCCGATTGCGCCAAAATTGTGCCATTTTGCACTTGCGCCACTTCCAGCAATTTGCCCTGATGCAGCAATGCGGTGCGATGACACAGCTTGCGAATCACGCTCATTTCGTGGGTAACAATTACAATGGTTACTTTAAATCGCTCGTTGATTTCGCGCAGACATTGCAACACGCTGCGTGTGGTAATCGGGTCAAGCGCAGAAGTCGGCTCGTCTGCCAAAATCACGCTCGGATTGGGCGCAAGCGCACGAGCAATGCCCACACGTTGTTTTTGTCCGCCCGAAAGTTGCGCGGGATAATGCCCAGCGCGTTCGGTTAGCCCAACAATTTCCAAGCATTCGGCAACACGCGCCGCGATTTTGTCCTTATCCCAGCCTGCAATTTCCAACGGAAACGCGACATTTTCGGCAACAGTGCGATTGCTCAACAAGTTAAACTGTTGAAAAATCATGCCGATTTGTTGTCGTGCTTGGCGTAGTTGCGCTTCGTTTAGGCTGGTTAAATCTTGCTCGTTTACCAAAACCTTGCCCGAATCGGGTCGCTCCAATAAATTGATTAGGCGCAACAGCGTGGATTTGCCTGCACCCGAATAACCCATTAAGCCAAAAATTTCGCCTTGTTCAATGGTTAAACTGGTCGGCTCAACGGCAGTAAAGCGCGTGTTGTCGCGGGTTTGGAAGGTTTTGGTAACTTGGTCTAATACAATCATTGTGTGGTCTTTTCAATGCAACAAAGCCCGATGCACGAACACAACGGGCTTTGAAAATTCATCGTCCTAGCTTAGCTGTTTGCCCGCAAGCTGTGTCAAATCGGCATAAGATAAGGTGTCGATTAAACGATAAATCATACAATGATGTCAAGATGATTTGCTTCTATGCGATAGAACGAAAATGCAGGCTGCTTTGGATGCCCTAATGTTGCCTGCATAGTTTTGTGCAACGGTTTTCATTGTGAAAATAAATTGCAAGCAATTCAAATCAATAGGTATAATCCGCCTCGTTACTAACCCACATTTGGAGATATAAAATGTCTGTACAAATCAAAACAGCAGCAGAATTAGAAGGTCAAAACGTACCAGCAGTCGTATTCCACACACGACAAGATGATGCGTGGGTAGATGTTTCTACTGACGACTTGTTCAAAGGCAAAACCGTTGCCGTGTTCTCATTGCCAGGCGCGTTTACGCCAACTTGCTCTTCAACTCACTTGCCACGCTACAACGAATTGGCAGCAGAATTCAAAAAACGCGGTGTAGATAGCATTGTTTGTATTTCTGTAAACGACACATTTGTGATGAACGCTTGGTTGGCTGACCAAGAAGCTGAAAACATCATCGTTGTACCAGACGGTAATGGCGAATTCACCAAAGGCATGGGCATGTTGGTAAGCAAAGAGGCATTGGGTTTTGGCGACCGTTCATGGCGTTACTCTATGCTGGTTAAAGATGGTAAAATCGAAAAAATGTTCATCGAGCCAGTAAAAGACGGCGACCCATTCGAAGTGTCTGACGCTGACACGATGTTGAAATACATTGACCCAACTTGGACACCACACGAGTCTGTGTCTATCATCACCAAACCAGGTTGCCCATTCTGCGCCAAAGCCAAAGCTTTGTTGAAAGAAAAAGGCTATGCATTTGAAGAAATCGTGTTGGGTCGTGATGCGTCTATCACTTCTGTACGCGCGATTACTGGCAAAGCGACTGCACCACAAGTGTTCATCGGTGGCAAATACATCGGTGGCAGCGAAGATTTGGAAAAATATTTCGCATAATAAGTGTTCCCCGTGGCGTGGCAGTTTTCTCCTCCTTTTCTGTCGCGCCCATTGGGTAGCGTGCTAGTTTTCTCCTCCTTTTCTAGCCGTTGCCCCCTGAATAGCCCACAGGGTTATTCAGGCAGCCTGCAATATTTTGTTATGATGCAGGCTGTCTGAGTAACTCTTTTTATGCATCATAATTATTGATTTTAACTAAAATATTTTCAACTTTATAAGGATTTAGCTATGAAAAAAATTCTAGCAGACGTAGTAGTGATTGGCGGTGGAACAGCTGGCATGGGTGCGTATCGCAATGCCTTGTTGCATACCAAAAATGTATATTTGATTGAAAGCCATGTATTTGGTACGACTTGTGCGCGTGTCGGCTGTATGCCGTCAAAATTGTTGATTGCAGCGGCAGAATCGCGTCATCACGCTTTGCATACCGACCCATTTGGTGTGCATTTGGACAAAAGTTCGATTGAAGTCAATGGTGTAGAAGTGATGAATCGCGTGAAATCTGAGCGCGACCGTTTCGTTGGCTTTGTCGTGTCAGACGTGGAAGAGTGGGACGCAGATAAACGCATCATGGGCGCGGCTAAATTTATTGACGAACACACCGTCCAAATTGACGACCACACGCAAATCACGGCAGAGCGCATTGTCATCGCCACAGGTTCGCGCCCTGTTGTTTTCCCACAATGGGAAGTCTTGGGTGACAAGTGCATCATCAACGATGACGTGTTTTCGTGGGACACATTGCCCGAAAGCGTTGCCGTGTTTGGCGCAGGTGTGATTGGCTTGGAATTGGGTCAAGCCTTAAAACGCTTGGGTGTGAACGTGGAAATTTTCAGCGTAGGCGGTGCGATTGGCGGTATTTCTGATCCAGTTGTATCCAACGAAGCCAAAGCGATTTTTGGCGCAGAGTTGCCTTTGCATTTGGACGCGAAAACTGAAGTCTCTTTAAATGCAGACGGCAAAGTGGAAGTGAAATGGGAGCAAGACGGCAAAAGTGGTGTGTTTGTGGCGGATTATTTATTGGCTGCCGCAGGTCGCCGTCCGAATGTGGACAACATCGGTTTGGAAAACATCAACATTGAACGCGATGCACGTGGCGTGCCAACCGCTGACCCGTACACCATGCAAACCAGCATTCCACATATTTTCATTGCAGGCGATGCGTCTAACCAACTGCCGTTGCTACACGAAGCCAGCGACCAAGGTAAAATCGCAGGCGAAAATGCAGGTAAATATCCCAATATTTCCAAAGGTTTACGCCGTAGCATGATTGGTGTGGTATTTACCACTCCGCAAATCGCGTCTATTGGTAATCGTTTTGCAGGTTTGAAAGCGCAGTTTGGCGATGATTTTGACAGCAAAGTGGCGATTGGCGAAGTTTCATTCAAAAATCAAGGGCGTAGCCGTGTGATGTTGGTTAATCAAGGTCATTTGCGTGTGTATGCCGAAAAATCAACAGGCAAATTCTTGGGTGCGGAAATGGTTGGGCCTGCTGCCGAACACATCGCGCACTTGTTGGCGTGGGCGCACCAGTTGAATTTGACTGTGCCGCAAATGTTGGATTTGGCGTTCTATCACCCTGTGATTGAAGAAGGTTTGCGTACTGCTTTGCGTGATGTGAATGCGAAATTAGCGTAATCGGTTGATATTGAAGTGCAGGCTGCTTTTTTACTTGCCAAAGCAGCCTGCACTTTTTGTGTGCATACAATTTAAGCGGTTTAAGGTAAAATCGCGCGATTGAAAAAGCAGCCTGCATTTATATTTAGAGAAAGAAATCATGCTAAACAAAGACCAATTCGCCGATAACCATTTTATCCGCACCATTATTGAAGACGATTTGAAATCAGGCAAACACACCGCCATTCAAACGCGCTTTCCGCCCGAGCCAAACGGCTATTTGCACATCGGACACGCCAAATCTATTTGCTTGAATTTTGGCTTGGCGTATGTGTATGACGGCTTGTGCAATTTGCGTTTTGACGACACCAATCCCGAAAAAGAAAACCAAGAATACGTTGATTCCATTAAAGAAGATGTTCAATGGCTCGGCTTTAAATGGAATGGCGAACCGCGTTACGCTTCCGATTATTTTGACCAATTATTTGATTACGCAGTCGGCTTAATCAAAGACGGCAAAGCCTATGTTGATGATTTAACAGCAGATGAAATGCGCCAATATCGCGGCACTTTAACCGAAGCGGGCAAAAACAGCCCTTGCCGCGAACGCAGTATTGAAGAAAATTTAGATTTATTCATGCGAATGAAAAACGGCGAATTTGAAGACGGCAGTAAAACCTTGCGCTTGAAAATTGACATGGCATCGGGCAACGTGAATTTGCGCGACCCTGTGATTTACCGCATTCGCCGCGCCCACCACCACAACACAGGCGACAAATGGTGCATTTACCCAATGTATGATTACACCCACGCCATTTCCGATGCCATTGAAAATATTACACATTCTTTGTGTACATTGGAATTTGAAGCGCACCGCCCATTGTATGATTGGGTGTTGGACAATATTCCTAGCCCAAGCCACCCACGCCAATATGAATTTTCGCGTTTGGAATTGCTGTACTCAATCACATCAAAACGCAAATTAAATCAACTTGTTACAGAAAATCACGTTTCAGGCTGGAACGACCCACGCATGCCGACTATTTCAGGCATGAGAAGACGCGGTTACACGCCCGAAGGTTTGCGTTTGTTTGCCAAACGTATCGGCATTTCCAAATCGGAAAATGTAGTTGATATGGACGTTTTGGAAGGTGCAATCCGCGAAGAATTGGAACACTCTGCGCCGCGTTTAATGGCAGTGGTTAATCCATTGAAAGTTAGGCTGATAAATTTTGAAGCGGGCAAAACGCAAAGCCGTACCGCCGCATTCCACCCAAATAACGACAGTTTTGGCGAGCGCGATGTGCCAATTTCATCAACAATTTACATTGAACAAGACGATTTCGCCGAAGAACCGCCAAAAGGTTGGAAGCGTTTGACCTTGGGCGGCGAAGTGCGTTTGCGCCATGGTTATGTGATGAAATGCGATGAAGTCGTGAAAGATGAAAATGGTCAAGTCGTTGAATTAAAATGCAGTATTGACCACGACACGTTGGGTAAAAATCCCGAAGGGCGCAAAGTGAAAGGCGTAATCCATTGGGTGTCTGCGGAACACGCTGTGCCTGTGAAAGTGCGTTTGTACGACCGTTTGTTTACCGTTGAACGCCCTGACGCGGTGCGCGGCGATGACGGCGAATATGTGCCGTTTACCGATTTCTTGAACCCCAATTCTATGCAAGAAATCACGGCTTACGCGGAAAGTGTGGTAAACGATTTGCCGCCCGAAAGCCGTTGGCAATTTGAGCGAATTGGTTATTTCGTTACCGACCGTTTTGAACACAAGCAAGGGCAAACGCCTGTTTTCAATAAAACGGTTGGGCTGAAAGATACTTGGCAAAAATAATATCCATCTAATCAATTAAAACAAAGTGCAGGCTGCTTTTGAAATCTACAAAAAGCAGCCTGCACCTTTTATCCACATTATAAAAATGAACACAACCCTACACTTCCCTGATTTCGCCACACGCTTGGTTGCTTGGCAGCGCGAACACGGACGGCACGATTTCCCTTGGCAAGTGCGCGACCCGTATCGTGTGTGGCTGTCAGAAATTATGTTACAGCAAACGCAAGCCAGCACGGTGCGCGATTATTACACGCGCTTTGTTGCCGTCTTGCCCACCGTGCAAGACTTGGCAGCCGCTGAACAAGATACGGTTTTGGCGTTGTGGGCAGGCTTGGGCTATTACAGCAGAGCGCGAAATTTGCAGGCTGCCGCGCAACAAATCGTGCAAGATTTTGGCGGACAATTCCCCAGCACGCGACTGGAATTGGAACAGCTAAAAGGCGTAGGACGCAGCACCGCCGCCGCGATTGCTGCCTTTGTCTTTGGTGCGCGAGAAACGATTTTGGACGGCAACGTCAAGCGCGTGTTGTGCCGCGTGTTCGCCCAAGACGGTGAGCCGCAAAACAAAGCCTTTGAGCGCGAATTATGGGCGTTGGCAGAAAGCCTGCTGCCCGAACAATCTAGCGATATGCCCGCCTACACGCAAGGTTTAATGGATTTGGGCGCGACCCTTTGCATACGCAGCAAACCGCAATGTTCGCGCTGCCCCATGTCGGATAAGTGCTTGGCATATCAACAAAATTTAACCGATGTTTTACCGCGCAAAAAAACGCCTGTTGCCGTAAAGCAGCAGACGCTTTTTTGGTTGATTTTGGTGCGCGAAGACGGTGCAATTTGCGTGCAAAAACGCCCCAATCGCGGCATTTGGGCAGGTTTGTATGGTGTGCCAGAACAAAGCAGCCTGCACGATTTGGCGAACTGTGCCACCGCGTGTGGCGCAAATTGGCAAGATGCCGAAGAACGCGCCAGCATTGCCCATCGCCTGACGCATCGCGCGTTGGAAATTGTGCCGTATGTGTTGCGTGTGGCAAACGACACGCCCGTACCGAGTGCAGGCTGCTTGTGGTTGCCGCACCGCGATTGGGCGGACTATGCCATGCCGACTCCGTTGGCAAATGGTTTGGCGGATTGGGTTGCGTGATAGCTAATTAGAGTGGATAGTTGAATTCAATTACAAAAAATACGATAAAATGGTAAAATTTGGTAGTTTTATTTCAGTTTTAACAGAAAGTTTGTATATAAGATGTTGTTTTTGATTCAATTTGCCATTGTGTTGTTTTGCATTTTGGTTGGCGCACAAAAAGGCGGTATTGGTTTGGGCGTGTTTGGTGGCATTGGTTTAGCGGTGCTGACGTTTGGTTTTGGTTTCGCGCCAACCAGCCCACCCATTGATGTGATGTTGATGATTATGGCAGTCGTGAGCGCGGCAGCGGCCATGCAAGCGGCAGGCGGTTTGGATTATATGATTCAAATTGCAACCAAAGTGCTGCACAAAAATCCCAAATACATCACGTTTATTGCGCCTGCGGTAACGTATTTGTTTACCGTGTTGGCAGGTACAGGACACGTTGCCTATTCGGTATTGCCCGTGATTGCCGAAGTGAGCCGCCGCAACGGTATTCGCCCATCGCGTCCTTTGACGATGGCAGTGATTGCATCACAATTCGCGATTGTCGCCAGCCCGATTGCAGCAGCGGTGGTAGCAACCGTTACCTTTTTAGAACCGCAACACATCACCTTGGGCGATGTGTTAAAAGTAACCGTGCCTGCGACCATTTTGGGCATTGGTTTAGCGTGTGTGTTTGTCAATAAACTGGGCAAAGAATTAAAAGACGACCCGCATTATCAAGCCTTGTTGCGCGACCCTAACTATGCGGCACAAGACCAGGCCAATGTGCAGGCTGCTTCTGGCGATGCGGTAAACAAAACCGCGAAATTATCGGTAGGCATTTTCTTGTTTGCCGCTTTGTTGGTGGTGTTGCTGGGCGCGATGCCGTCGCTGCGTCCTGTGTTTGAAGGCAAGCCAATGGGTATGGCACACACGATTGAAATTGTGATGTTGGCAGCAGGCGCATTGATTATTTGGTTATGCAAACCTGATGCCGATGCGATTACCAAAGGCTCGGTTTTCCACGCAGGTATGCGCGCCGTGATTGCCGTATTTGGTATTGCATGGCTGGGCGACACCTTAATGCAAGGTCATTTAACCGAAGTAAAAGAAGCCGTGTCTGGCTTGGTGCAGGCTGCTCCGTGGACATTTGCATTTGCCTTGTTTGTATTGTCGGTGCTGGTAAACAGCCAAGGCGCAACTGTGGCGACTTTGTTCCCTGTGGCGATTCAACTGGGCGTGCCTGCGCCGATTATTATTGCGACTTTTGTGGCGGTAAACGGCTATTTCTTCATTCCTAACTATGGCCCAATTATTGCCGCGATTGACTTTGATACCACAGGTTCAACGCGCATTGGTAAATACATTTTCAACCACAGCTTTATGTTGCCAGGTTTGTTGAGTATGGTGTTTAGCTTGATTTTTGGCTTGATTTTGGCGCAGATTTATTGGTAAATGGTTGGGTAGTTATAGTGAAATGAAATAAAAATAGGACAAGGCGACAATGCCCGCCGTGCAAATAGCACATAAGGGCGTTGGCAACGCCGTACTATTGCGATTTCATTTCACTATACAAAAAGCAGCCTGCACTTTAAGTAAACAAAAAGTGCAGGCTGCTTTTTTATTGATTGTTGATTCACTTCATCGCCAACACGCTCAACCCAGGTAAATTGGCAAAACCTTCTTCGCGCACAATATCGCAAAAATCGGTCAAATACGCGCAATCGGCATCTTCGCTGCGAATGGCGGCATACAGCTCGCTTTGCAGTGGCGTGTCGGTGAGCGTTCGCGCCACGACATATTGTTTTTCTACATACGGCATCACCGACCAATAGGGCAGGGCGGCAATACCGCGTTTGCTTGCCACCAGTTGCACAATCGCAATCGTCAGCTCGCTATGGCGGCGCATGGGGTTGATGCCGCGTGGCAACAGCACTTTGCGTAACAAATCCAACATATCGTCTGGCACAGGATAAGTAATCAGCGTTTCGTTAATGAAATCTTCCGCTTGCCAGATTTCTTTTTGCGCCAATGCGTGGTCTGGGGCGCAAATGCCAACCATTTCGTAGGCAAACAAAGGCTGATAGACAATGCCAGCTTGCGGCACGGCTTCGGACACAATCGCCAAATCGGCACGGTGCGTCAATAACAACGCCACAGGGTCAGCTTGAAAGCCCGATACAATGTCCAATTCCACTTGTGGCCATTGCGGACGGAACACGCCCATGGCAGGCATCAGCCAATCAAAACAGGTGTGGCATTCCACCGCCACGCGCAATTCGCCTGCGTCGCCGTGGATAATTTGCATTAAGTCGCGTTCGGCAGCGGCAACGCGCGGCAACAGTTCGCGCCCGAGTTTGAGCAAGCGTTCGCCTGCTGGTGTGAAGCGCAATGGCGTGGATTTGCGTTCAAATAATGGCGTGTCAAAATAGTTTTCCAACACGCGGATTTGGTGCGACAAGGCAGATTGGGTCAAATGCACGCGCTGGGCGGCAAGCGATACGCTGCCTGTTTCTTCCAATGCCAACAAGGTGCGTAGGTGGCGAAGTTCTATGATGCTGTCCATGATGTGTGTGATGTGTATTCAATGAATGAGATAAGGCTGGCATATTAAAATAATTCATGATGTGGTGCAAACGCAAAGCAGCCTGCACTTTAAAGTCATGGTTGTTTATTTATTTTTGTTATAGCTGTTAGTTTGAGTAATGACTATATAACCGTTGTGCCGTTTGCCTTGGAGCGCGGCATGATTCAAGCGCAAGGCGACACCACAACCGTGCGCGTGCTGACCTTAAACACAGGCATGCTGGCGGATATTACTGTGCAAACGCCCAACGGCGAAATTTCGTATGATGGCGATGCCAAAATTGATGGCGTACCCAACACATCTGCCCCCATTGAAATCAATTTTTTGGACACCGCAGGCTCGGTCGCAGGCAGTTTGTTGCCCACAGGTCAAGTGCTGGATACGTTTGATTTGGGCGACTTCGGTTCGCTGGACGCGACTTGTATCGACAATGGTATGCTCATGGTTTTGGTTTGTGTGGCGGATTTAAATCGCACAGCTTATGAAAGCGTTGCCGATTTGAACGCCGACACCGAATTGAAAGCGACTTTGGAACGCCTGCGTTTGGTGGCTGCTGAAAAAATGGGTTTGGGCGATGTGCGCGATAAAAACTACCCCAAAATGTGTTTGCTCAACAAAGCGATTGATGGCAGCGCGATTCACACGCGTTGCTTTATTCCACACGTTTGCCACGATGCAGTGGGCGTGTTAGCAGCGGTTACCGTTGCCACCGCGTGCGTGATGCGCGGCACAGTTGCAGATGGTTTGAGCAATGTGCAGGCTGCTTTTGACGCGAAAAGCACCATTTCGGTAGAACACCCAAGCGGCGAATTTAGCGTGGTACTCACATTGGATTCGCAAGGCATGGTTACTAGCTCGGCTTTGTTGCGAACGGCGCGATTGATTATGCGCGGCGAAGTGATGATTTCGAACTATGTTCAGTTTCGTTAAATCGTGTAAAATCGACGTGCAGGCTGCCTGTATAGTTCAACGAAAGGAAATCAAATGAATGTTTTGGTCATCAACGGCCCTAATCTCAATTTACTGGGTTTGCGCGAGCCGCATATTTATGGCGCAGAAACCCTTGCCGATGTAGAAAATAAATTGGGCAAATTGGCAGGCGAATTGGGCTTGTCGGTGCAATGTTTTCAGCACAACCATGAAGGTGCGATTGTGGACAAAATCCACGAATCACGCGGCAAAGTAGATTGGATTATCATCAACGCAGGCGCGTACACGCATACCAGCGTGGCAATCCGCGATGCATTGGGCGGTGTCGATATTCCGTTTGTAGAAGTGCATATTTCCAATGTTCATGCGCGAGAAGCATTCCGCCATCATTCTTATTTGTCGGACAAGGCAACAGGCGTGATTGTGGGCTTGGGAACATTTGGCTACGAAGCGGCATTACAATTTGTCGCACGCAAGAAAAAATAGCAGTAAACACATAGTGAAGTGAAATAAAAATAGGACAAGGCGACAACGTCCGCCGTGTGCGAATAGGAATAGCACATAAGGACGTTGGCAACGCAGTACTATTGAAATTTCACTTCACTATAAAAAGCAGCCTGCACATTGGTAGTAATGAATAATGGGCGTGCAGGCTGCTTTATATATCTAAACACATCAGGAGACTCAATTATGCTTATCAATGGACGCACCGAAATCATTGCCCACATTGGTTATCCTACACACACCTTCACATCGCCCATGATTTACAACCCGTATTTTGCCGATGCAGGCATCAATGCGTTGGTTGTGCCAATGGGTTCAAAAGCGGAAGACTACGCCGAATTTTTGCCAGCCGTGTTCAAGTTGAGCAACATCATCGGCGCGTTGGTTACCATGCCACACAAAGTAACCACCGCGCAAATGCTGGGCGTGGATCGCATTACCAAAACCGCACAAATCGCAGGTGCAGTCAATGCCGTTCGTTTGGGTAAAGACGGCAAATTGGAAGGCGATTTGTTTGACGGCGAAGGCTTTGTACGCGGCATCAAAAACAAAGGCTTTGAGCCAAAAGGCAAGTCGGCAATGGTAGTCGGTAATGGCGGCGTAGGTTCGGCAATCGCAGCGAGCTTGGCAGCGGCTGGTATAGCGCGTTTGGCGTTGTTTGATGTAAACGAAGAATCATCGCGCAAATTGGGCGCACGTTTGCAAGAACATTATCCAAACTTGCAACTGGAATACGCCAGCAACGACCCAACAGGCTTTGATTTGTTGGTAAACGCCACGCCAATGGGCATGAAAGAGGGCGACCCAATGCCTGTGGATTTGGACAAAGTATCCAGCCAAACTTTTGTGGGCGATGTGGTACTCAAATCCGAGCCAACCGCCTTTTTACAAGCCTGTCAGGCAAAAGGCTGCACCATTCAAGTGGGCGTAGATATACTGTTTGAACAAATTCCTGTGTATTTGGAATACTTCAATTGGAATACTTCAATTTGCCAACCACCACCGCGCAACGCTTGCGTGAATTGGCAGATATTCGTTACTAATCTTTCATTCAATCTTCATCAAACAAAATAAAGTGCAGGCTGCTTTTGTGGTTTTATCAAAGCAGCCTGCAACCTTAAATTAGGAGTTGCAGTATGTCGGGAAACAATATCGATGTACGCGAGCTGCTAGACAGCCGAGATGTGAGCGCGTATCAAAAATTTATCGTATTCATCAGCTTTTTGATTGTGGTGATGGACGGTTTTGACGTAGTGATTATGGGCTTCGTAGGCCCAGCCCTCAAAGAAGCATGGAACTGGACAAACAGCGATTTAGCTACCGTGTTGTCGGCAGCCTTGTTTGGCTTGACCTTTGGCGCACTCACCGCAGGGCCGTTGGGCGATAAATTCGGTCGCCGCAAAGTGCTGACTGCCAGCGTATTCATTTTTGGTTTGTTTACTTTGTTGGTTGCCACCGCGTCCAGTAAAACAGAATTCATCGTTTATCGCTTTATTGCAGGCTTTGCCATGGGCGGTATCATGCCGATGGTTGCCACTTTGGTCAAAGAATACTCGCCCGTTAAACGCGCATCTTTATTGGTAACGATTGTATTCGCAGGCTTTACCGTAGGCGCAGCAGGCGGCGGCTTTTTGGCAGCGTGGATGGTGCCCCATTTTGGTTGGGCAAGCGTATTCGTATTGGGTGGCGTATTGCCAATTATCACCGCCGTTGTGATGTTCTTTACCTGCCAGAATCGCTCACTTTCTTGGTATTAAAAGGCGGGCAACGCGAAGAAATCCGCAAAATCGTAGAACGTTGCGCACCAGGTGTAACCACTGCCGAACCACATTCACCGTACCAACGCCACCTAATACCAGCACCGATGTCAAAGAAAGCCCCATTCAAATCGCATTGAACAGCCACTATCGCTTGGGCAGTATCCTATTGTGGAGTAGTTACTTCCTGCACTTATTCTTGGTGTACTTGCTCGGCAGCTGGATGCCAACCATGATTAAAGAATCAGGCATGACTACATCACAAGCCGCGATTATTTCCGCCATGTTCCAATTGGGCGGCCCACTTGGTTCAGTCATGCTCGGCTGGTTCATGGACAAATTTGAACCACATCGCGTCATTACATCAGCCTACGTCTTGGGTGCAATCATGTTGGTTGTGATGAGCAACATCGGTGGCGAATACCTGCTCATGTGTATCGTAGCATTCGTCATTGGTGCAGGCTTCAACGGCGGTGGTACAGCCATGAACGCCTTGTCGAGCAACTTCTTCCCATTGCCAGCACGCGCCACAGGCAACAGCTGGATGCACGGTATCGGACGCACAGGCGCGATTATCTCCGCATTTGCAGGCGCATGGATGCTGAACGCAGGCTGGAATTTCTCGACCGTAGCATTAGCATTGACCGTGCCAGCCGTATTCATCGGCATTTTGCTCACCGTTAAATTCCTGCGTTACCGCACCTTATCGTAAATCGTAGCGCAATAAAAAGTGCAGGCTGCTTCGTGTAGAAAAGCAGCTTGCACATTGTTATTTTCATTTACATGATTAAGAGAGAGCATAGCGTTGAGTCGCTCTACCTGTGCTGTGTTGAGTTTACCGAATTCCAATTTCCAAGAAGTTGAAAAATAAAAGTTGTGGAAAAACAGAGAATTGCAAAAAAGTTGTAAAAAAGTGCTAGAAATTATTTGACGGTTTGTGGTGAGTAGCGTATAGTTCGGTTCTTCGCTGCTACGGCGGCGAAGAAAAGAGAATAGCTGACTGATTATACAGAAGTTGGTTAAGTTTTTCAAGGTTTAGAAGTAAGAAGTTCTTTAACAGATAGATTACCGATAAGTGTGAGTGCCTGATGGTCTCACACTGCTTAAAACAGACAAGATTGTTGTTTTAGTTTTTGGTTATACCTTATGGTTGCTAATAATTGAAATAATTCTCTGTCAGTTACTTTGAAGCAGACCAGAAGTTAAGTAAGTTAGAGATTGAACATAAGAGTTTGATCCTGGCTCAGATTGAACGCTGGCGGCATGCTTTACACATGCAAGTCGGACGGCAGCACGAGTACTTGTACTTGGTGGCGAGTGGCGAACGGGTGAGTAATATATTGGAACGTACCGAGTAATGGGGGATAACTATCCGAAAGGATAGCTAATACCGCATACGCTTTGAGAAGGAAAGCAGGGGATCTTCGGACCTTGCGTTATTCGAGCGGCCAATAACTGATTAGCTAGTTGGTGGGGTAAGGGCCCACCAAGGCGACGATCAGTAGTGGGTCTGAGAGGATGATCCGCCACACTGGGACTGAGACACGGCCCAGACTCCTACGGGAGGCAGCAGTGGGGAATTTTGGACAATGGGCGAAAGCCTGATCCAGCCATGCCGCGTGTCTGAAGAAGGCCTTCGGGTTGTAAAGGACTTTTGTTAGGGAAGAAAAGGTTGATGCTAATATCATTAACTGATGACGGTACCTAAAGAATAAGCACCGGCTAACTACGTGCCAGCAGCCGCGGTAATACGTAGGGTGCGAGCGTTAATCGGAATTACTGGGCGTAAAGCGAGCGCAGACGGTTAGTTAAGCAAGATGTGAAATCCCCGAGCTCAACTTGGGAACTGCGTTTTGAACTGGCTAGCTAGAGTGTGTCAGAGGGGGGTAGAATTCCACGTGTAGCAGTGAAATGCGTAGAGATGTGGAGGAATACCGATGGCGAAGGCAGCCCCCTGGGATAACACTGACGTTCATGCTCGAAAGCGTGGGTAGCAAACAGGATTAGATACCCTGGTAGTCCACGCCCTAAACGATGTCAATTAGCTGTTGGGCAACTTGATTGCTTAGTAGCGTAGCTAACGCGTGAAATTGACCGCCTGGGGAGTACGGTCGCAAGATTAAAACTCAAAGGAATTGACGGGGACCCGCACAAGCGGTGGATGATGTGGATTAATTCGATGCAACGCGAAGAACCTTACCTGGTCTTGACATGTACGGAAGAGAGTAGAGATACTCTTGTGCCTTCGGGAGCCGTAGCACAGGTGCTGCATGGCTGTCGTCAGCTCGTGTCGTGAGATGTTGGGTTAAGTCCCGCAACGAGCGCAACCCTTGTCATTAGTTGCCATCATTAAGTTGGGCACTCTAATGAGACTGCCGGTGACAAACCGGAGGAAGGTGGGGATGACGTCAAGTCCTCATGGCCCTTATGACCAGGGCTTCACACGTCATACAATGGTCGGTACAGAGGGTAGCCAAGCCGCGAGGTGGAGCCAATCCCAGAAAACCGATCGTAGTCCGGATTGCACTCTGCAACTCGAGTGCATGAAGTCGGAATCGCTAGTAATCGCAGGTCAGCATACTGCGGTGAATACGTTCCCGGGTCTTGTACACACCGCCCGTCACACCATGGGAGTGGGGGATACCAGAAGTAGATAGGGTAACCGCAAGGAGCCCGTTTACCACGGTATGTTTCATGACTGGGGTGAAGTCGTAACAAGGTAGCCGTAGGGGAACCTGCGGCTGGATCACCTCCTTTCTAGAGAAAAGAAGAGATTGTTAGGTACTCACACTTATCGGTAATTTAGATGAAGATGCGAAGAGCAAGAAGTACACAAAATGGGTTTGTAGCTCAGGTGGTTAGAGCACACGCTTGATAAGCGTGGGGTCGTAGGTTCAAGTCCTACCAGACCCACCAGGATTAGAGAAGCGAATTCAAGTTGTAAAGCTTACGAGAAGTAAGAAATACTGGGGGCATAGCTCAGTTGGTAGAGCACCTGCTTTGCAAGCAGGGGGTCATCGGTTCGATCCCGTTTGCCTCCACCAAGATTAAATAAAATGAAAAATTAGATTGCAAATTAAAGCAAGTTTAGATAAACTGGCGAGCTTACTTTAATTTGCGATATATTTTTTATAAGCGAAAGCTGAGAAGAAGTATAATTAAACGCATCGATCTTTAACAAATTGGAAAGCCGAAATCAACAAACAAAGACAATGTTGTCGATTTGGTTTGGGATGCTGATGCAACAGTATTTCAGGCAGCCTGCAAAGGCAACAAATCGAATAACAAAATTTGGGTGATGATTGTATCAACTAATCTTGAATTCAAAAGGCAAGGTTAGTACACAACAAGCAGTAAGCTTTATCAAAGTAGAGAATCTAAGTTATTTTAGTAGTCAACGCTAAAATAGCAAAGTCAGAAGGTTCTTCAAATGATAGAGTCAAGTGAATAAGTGCATCAGGTGGATGCCTTGGCGATGATAGGCGAAGAAGGACGTGTAAGCCTGCGAAAAGCACGGAGAAGCTGGCAAAAAAGCAATGATACCGTGATGTCCGAATGGGGAAACCCACTGCACTCGTGCAGTATCCTAGTCTGAATACATAGGGCTAGAGAAGCGAACCTGGAGAACTGAACCATCTAAGTACCCAGAGGAAAAGAAATCAACCGAGATTCCGCAAGTAGTGGCGAGCGAACGCGGAAAAGCCTGTATATGATAATGGTTAAGATAGAAGAAGGGATTGGAAACTTCCGCCATAGTGGGTGATAGCCCCGTATTTGAAATCTTAACCATGGTACTAAGTATACGAGAAGTAGGGCGGGACACGTGAAATCCTGTCTGAATATGGGGGGACCATCCTCCAAGGCTAAATACTCATCATCGACCGATAGTGAACCAGTACCGTGAGGGAAAGGCGAAAAGAACCCCGGAAGGGGAGTGAAATAGAACCTGAAACCTGATGCATACATACAGTGGGAGCATCTTTGTGGTGTGACTGCGTACCTTTTGTATAATGGGTCAACGACTTACATTCAGTAGCGAGCTTAACCGAGTAGGGGAGGCGTAGGGAAACCGAGTCTTAATAGGGCGACTAGTTGCTGGGTGTAGACCCGAAACCGAGTGATCTATCCATGGCCAGGATGAAGGTGCGGTAAAACGCATTGGAGGTCCGAACCCACGCATGTTGCAAAATGCGGGGATGAGCTGTGGATAGGGGTGAAAGGCTAAACAAACTCGGAGATAGCTGGTTCTCCCCGAAAACTATTTAGGTAGTGCCTCGAGTATGAGACTGATGGGGGTAAAGCACTGTTATGGCTAGGGGGTTATTGCAACTTACCAACCCATGGCAAACTAAGAATACCATCAAGTTGCTCCTCGGGAGACAGACATCGGGTGCTAACGTCCGGTGTCAAGAGGGAAACAACCCAGACCGCCAGCTAAGGTCCCAAATGATAGATTAAGTGGTAAACGAAGTGGGAAGGCACAGACAGCCAGGATGTTGGCTTAGAAGCAGCCATCATTTAAAGAAAGCGTAATAGCTCACTGGTCGAGTCTTCCTGCGCGGAAGATGTAACGGGGCTCAAATCTATAACCGAAGCTGCGGATATACTTTTGTATATGGTAGGGGAGCGTTCTGTAAGCCTGTGAAGGTGACTTGTAAAGGTTGCTGGAGGTATCAGAAGTGCGAATGTTGACATGAGTAGCGATAAAGTGGGTGAAAAGCCCGCTCGCCGAAAGCCCAAGGTTTCCTACGCAACGTTCATCGGCGTAGGGTGAGTCGGCCCCTAAGGCGAGGCAGAAATGCGTAGTCGATGGGAAACAGGTTAATATTCCTGTACTTTGATTCAATGCGATGTGGGGACGGAGAAGGTTAGGTTAGCAAACTGTTGGAATAGTTTGTTTAAGCCAGTAGGTGGAAAGAGTAGGCAAATCCGCTCTTTCTTAACACCGAGACGTGATGACGAGTGTCTACGGACATGAAGTGACCAATACCACGCTTCCAGGAAAAGCCACTAAGCTTCAGTTGAATCAGAACCGTACCGCAAACCGACACAGGTGGGCAGGATGAGAATTCTAAGGCGCTTGAGAGAACTCGGGAGAAGGAACTCGGCAAATTGATACCGTAACTTCGGGAGAAGGTATGCCCTCTAATGTTAAGGACTTGCTCCGTAAGCATCTGAGGGTCGCAGAGAATCGGTGGCTGCGACTGTTTATTAAAAACACAGCACTCTGCTAACACGAAAGTGGACGTATAGGGTGTGACGCCTGCCCGGTGCTGGAAGGTTAATTGAAGATGTGCAAGCATCGGATCGAAGCCCCAGTAAACGGCGGCCGTAACTATAACGGTCCTAAGGTAGCGAAATTCCTTGTCGGGTAAGTTCCGACCCGCACGAATGGCGTAACGATGGCCACACTGTCTCCTCCCGAGACTCAGCGAAGTTGAAATGGTTGTGAAGATGCAATCTCCCCGCTGCTAGACGGAAAGACCCCGTGAACCTTTACTGTAGCTTTGCATTGGACTTTGAAGTCACTTGTGTAGGATAGGTGGGAGGCTTTGAAGCAGAGACGCCAGTCTCTGTGGAGCCGTCCTTGAAATACCACCCTGGTGACTTTGAGGTTCTAACCCAGACCCGTTATCCGGGTCGGGGACCGTGCATGGTAGGCAGTTTGACTGGGGCGGTCTCCTCCCAAAGAGTAACGGAGGAGTTCGAAGGTTACCTAGGTCCGGTCGGAAATCGGACTGATAGTGCAATGGCAAAAGGTAGCTTAACTGCGAGACCGACAAGTCGAGCAGGTGCGAAAGCAGGACATAGTGATCCGGTGGTTCTGAATGGAAGGGCCATCGCTCAACGGATAAAAGGTACTCCGGGGATAACAGGCTGATTCCGCCCAAGAGTCCATATCGACGGCGGAGTTTGGCACCTCGATGTCGGCTCATCACATCCTGGGGCTGTAGTCGGTCCCAAGGGTATGGCTGTTCGCCATTTAAAGTGGTACGTGAGCTGGGTTTAAAACGTCGTGAGACAGTTTGGTCCCTATCTGCAGTGGGCGTTGGAAGTTTGAAGGGGGCTGCTCCTAGTACGAGAGGACCGGAGTGGACGAACCTCTGGTGTACCGGTTGTTTCGCCAGAAGCATAGCCGGGTAGCTAAGTTCGGAAGAGATAAGCGCTGAAAGCATCTAAGCGCGAAACTCGCCCAAAGATGAGACTTCCCTTGTGGTTTAACCATACTAAAGAGTCGTTCGAGACCAGGACGTTGATAGGTGGGGTGTGGAAGCGCGGTAACGCGTGAAGCTAACCCATACTAATTGCTCGTGAGGCTTGACTCTATCATTTGAAGGACTTTGAAAGTAAACACAAATAATGTAAATACAAAGCAAAGTAATCAAAAAGATAAAGCTTACTGATGAATACAGTTTATCACCGAAATACAGTTGATTAAATAATAAATAACGAAAGAAATTTTTTTCTAACGGCTTACCAATTTGACAGTTTACGTTTGGCGACCATAGCGGTTTGGTCCCACTCCTTCCCATCTCGAACAGGACAGTGAAACAAACCAGCGCCGATGATAGTATAGTCCCTATGCGAAAGTAGGTCATCGCCAAACTCTTTATTACAAACCTCCTGCTAATAATCTATATTCGCAGGAGGTTTTGCTTTTTTTTTCATTGCGTAATAAACCGTTAATTTAGATTAGAATGCTTGCGAAACTTGATGTAGCAGCATATCATGTTCGACTTTCTGATTTTGTATTTCTATTTCAAATGTCTATTGAATTTCAAAATGTTGCTTTTGCCTATGGTGACCGACCGATTTTGCATAATGTGAATTTTTCCATTGAACAGGGGAAATTTGCGGCGATTATGGGTGGCTCGGGCAGTGGCAAAACAACGTTGATGAGATTGATTACAGGGCAGCTATCGCCCACTTCTGGCACAATTTTAATCAATGGCGAAAATTTAGCCGATTTTTCCGCTGCTCGTTTGCGCGAACATCGCCGCAAAATGGGCGTGCTGTTCCAGCATGGCGCATTGTTTACCGATTTGAATGTGTATGACAACATCGCTTTCCCAATGCGCGAACTCACGCAGTTGCCCGAAGAAGTGATTCGGTATTTGGTGATTCTAAAATTACACGCGGTGGGTTTGCGTGGCGCAGAAAAATTGATGCCAGCGGAATTGTCGGGTGGTATGGCTCGGCGCGTGGCTTTGGCGCGGACGATTGCGCTTGACCCTGATTTGATTTTGTATGACGAGCCGTTCACAGGGCTTGACCCGATTTCTTTGGGCGTGATTGCTCATTTGATTCATCGTGCAAATAAGGCGTTACGCTCAACCAGCATCATGGTTACGCATGATGTGGGGCATTCTTTGCAACTGGTGGATCAGATTATTTTTTTGGCGAATGGCGAAATTTTGTTTTCTGGCTCGCCACAAGAAATGGAGCAGTCGGATTCGGAATGGATACGTCAGTTTGTGCAAGGTTTGCCTAATGGGCCGGTGGCGTTCCGTTATCCAGCAGAGACGACTTTGAAGCAGGATTTGTTATAGTGAAGTGAAATCGCAATATGACTGCGTTACCAACGCCCTTATGTGCTATTCGCACACTGCGGATGTTGTCGCCTTGTCCTATTTTTATTTCACTTCACTATATATGCTTAAATAAAAAGTGCAGGCTGTTCTTACTGCTTACCATTGCCCTTTTTGATTTTTTGATGATTAGTTATGAACATAATTCAAACAGTTGGCGCAAAAACCTTGGGCTTTATTCGCATTTTGGGTGCGGTGGTTTTGTTTTTGTGCAACATTCTTTTTTTATTGCCGCAATCGTTGTTGCGCCTGCGATTGGTTATCCGCCAAATGTATTTTTCGGGCGTGCTGTCGGTGCTGATTATTGCGGTGTCGGGCTTGTTTGTCGGCATGGTTTTGGGTTTGCAGGGCTACACGCAGTTGGCAAAATTCAAGTCGGCTGATGTGTTGGGCTTTATGGTGGCGGCATCGTTGCTGCGTGAACTCGGACCTGTGTTAGCGGCGATTTTGTTTGCCAGCAGCGCAGGGGGCGCGATGACCAGTGAAATCGGCTTGATGAAAACAACCGAACAGCTAGAAGCGATGAAAGTCATGGCAGTGAACCCTATTGCGCGAGTGGTTGCACCACGTTTTTGGGCAGGATTTTTGTCTATGCCGTTGCTGGCGAGCATTTTCAATGTGGCAGGTATCGTGGGCGCGTATTTGATTGGCGTGCAATGGCTGGAGCTGGACGCTGGCATTTTTTGGTCTAATATGCAAAATGGCATCACGTTGTCGTACGATGTGGTCAATGGCTTGATTAAATCGCTGTGTTTTGGCGTGGCGGTGTCGTTGATTTCGGTGTATCAAGGTTTTCATTGTACGCCGACTGCGGAAGGAATTTTACGTGCCAGCACGCGCACGGTGGTGGCTTCATCGCTCACGGTGTTGGCATTGGATTTTGTTTTGACTGCGTTTATGTTCACCGCATAAGTGCAGGCTGCTTTGGAAATGGTATCAAACATGAAAAAAAGTATTTTGGAATTTTGGGTTGGTTTATTTGTGCTACTGGGCTTTGTAGCGGTGGCGATTTTGGCGTTTCGCGTGGCTGGTGGTCAAACGGCGTTTGGCGGACAGAGCAACACTTATACCGTGTATGCTCAATTTGAAGACATTGGCGGACTCAAACCGCAAGCACCGATTAAAACCGCAGGCGTGTTGGTTGGACGTGTACACAGCATTGAATTGGACACGCAAAGTTTCCAAGCCAAAGTGCGTATGGATTTGGATAAACAATACCAATACAGTGTAGATGCGAGTGCGAAAATTTTGACTTCGGGTTTACTGGGCGAGCAATATATTGGCTTGGAAAACGGTGGCGAAGAAGATAAATTGCGCGAAGGCGATACGCTCACTTTGACGACTTCGGCGGTGGTGTTGGAAAACTTAATCAACAAATTTGTAAACAATTTTATTAACAAGGAAGAGCAGCCTGCACCTGCATCGGCAGAATAAAAAGCAGCCTGCAATTTAAATCACACAAACGAAAGGCATAAACATGAACACAAAACAAATCGTAGCGGCATTGAGCGCAAGCGTGTTGAGCATCAATTTGGCTTGGGCGACTCCGCAACAAGCGGTGGAACAAGTGCGCGGCAATGCAACGCAAGTGTTGAACATTTTAAAACAAGCCAATGGCAGCAACGATGCAGCCGTTCGCAAACAAGCGGAAGACTACGCCATGCCGTATTTTGACTTTGCTTTGATGACGCGCTTGGCGGTTAGCTCGCATTGGAGCAAGGCAAGCGAAGCACAAAAACAAACGCTGGTAGCGGAATTTCGCAAAATGCTGATTCGCGTGTATGCAGGTCAAATGTTGCGCTACAAAAACGCGCAAGTTGATGTAAAAAGCAACGCAATCAGCAAAGATGGCGGCAGCTTGTTGCGCGGTAAACAAATTGTAGAAGTTCGCGCCACAATTAAGCCAACCAGCGGTTCGCCTGTTGAAGCCGTGTTCAGCACCTATCAAGACGGTGGCAAATACCGCGTGTTCAACGTGTCGTTTGAAGGCGTGTTCAAATTGGTAGAAAGCCAACGCCAGCAATTCAAACCGATTTTGGATAGCAAAGGCATTGACGGCTTGATTGCGGAACTTAAAGCGAAAAATGGTAGCAAATAATGCGTAGCGAAGTGCGCGAACAATGCGTGTATGTGGCGGGTGATGTGAGTGTCCAAACCTTGAATAGCGGTGCGTACCGCGAATTTTTGCAACAGTGCAGGCTGCCTAATATTCAAACTGTGGATTTTTCGGGCGTAGAGCGTGCCGATTCGGCGTGTTTGGCGTTGATTTTGCAAGCATTGCGCCAAAGCAGACAAAGCAGCCTGCACATTCAGGCATTGCCCGAATCGGTGCAATTATTGGCACAATTATATGAGGTGGAAGAATGGCTCGTTCATTAGTATATCGTTTGATTTTGGTGGCAACGCTGGCTGCTGCGCCTGTGGTTCATGCCGACAATACGCGCGACCCGTATCAGGGATACAATCGTGCCATGTTCAAGTTCAACGATGCTGCCGACCGCTATGTGATGAGTCCCGTAGCGCGTGCCTATCGCACCGTTACGCCCAAGCCTGCTCGCAGCGCGATTGGCAATTTTTTCAATAATCTGCGCGATGTAAACAGCTTTGCCAGCAACGTTTTGCGTGGCGATGTAGAAAAAGCAGGCACAGACTTCATGCGTGTGGCAATTAACACCACTTTTGGCTTGGGCGGATTGATTGATATTGCAGGCGCGGCAGGTATGCCCAATAATAAAAGCACTTTGGGCGACACGTTTGCATCGTGGGGTTGGAAAGACAGCAATTATTTTGTGATGCCGTTGATTGGACCGACCACTGTACGCGATGCCTTGGGTTCAAGCGTTACCACTGTTTATTCGGTTGAGCAACCCTTGTTCCCCAAAGAAGCGGTGCGTTATTCGTTGATGGGCGCGAAAGCAGTTGATGGACGCGAGCGTTTATTGGACGCAACCGATGCGCTAGACGATATGGCATTGGACAAATACACCGCCATGCGCGACACTTATATCGCCATTCGCAACAAACAACTGGGTGTAGAAAATCCCGATAGCAACGAAGAATTAATCGATCCCGAAGCCAACTGGCAAGAGCAGCCTGCAAGCGCATCTGCCCCCGCCGCACAATAAGGAGCGTTATTATGTATGAAGTCAATCGCAGCGTATTTATCGTGATTCCGCAAGAGCCGTTTTGGGCGTGGCTCAACGACTTGCCCGACATGGATTTGGACGGCATGACGTTGGCAGACTTGCAAGAAGACGCCAATTCCTATCTGATTCGCCCGTGCGACAACGCCGATGAAGTGTGGGACGAAATCGAAGAGCGCGTCGAAGAAATCTTTGCCGCCGAGCTTGCCGATTGGTGCACAGACGAAAGCGAATGGCCCGACCTGTTGCCCGAAATCTTCCAAGAATGGTTCGCGATAGAACTATCCAGCATCGTAACCGATTTGAGCAGCGAGCCTTTGCAACGAGAAGCCTTTGAAGACATTGTGCTTTCATGATTGCCAAGCAGCCTGCACCCCTAATCATTTCGGTGCTGAACTATCATTTAGACGGCTATGCCCATGTGAACAACGCCCGCTATCTAGAATTTTTGGAAGCGGCGCGTTGGCATTTTTTTGCCGAACACAATCTGCTGCCCGATTTACGTTTGGCGCAACTGGTCGTGTCTCGCACCGATATACGCTATCACAAAGCCGCCTGTTTGGGCGATGTGTTGCACATTCACAGCCAAATAAGCAGCCTGCAATCGCGGCAAATTGTGTTGTCGCAGCGCATTGAATTTGCCGATACGCAACAAATCTGTGCCACTGCCGACATCACACTCATGCCCACCAGCGCAAACGGCAAAATATGCAGGCTGCCTGACGCGCTGTTGCTTTGCTTAACCAACCTAATGGAATCATCATGAAAAAAATTGGCGTTGTTGCCGTTGTACTTTTGATTATTGGCTTGATTGGGTTCACGCTCAAACCATCGTATCCAGCCGCGCCCGCCTTTTCTCTGCCCGATTTACAAGGCAAAGTGGTGGACAACAGCAGCTTGAATAACCGCGTTACGCTCATCAATTTTTGGTTTCCGTCCTGCCCAGGTTGCGTAACCGAAATGCCCAAGCTCATTCAAATGGCAAAAGACTATCAAGGCAAAGATTTTCAAATTTTGGGGATTGCCGTACCTGTGGACGCAGAAGCCGCCGTGCGCGAATACGCCCAACAACGCCAGTTGCCCTTTATCGTGATGTTTGACGCGCAAAAGACCGCCACACAAAGTTTTATCAAAACCGAGTTGTATCCCACCAGCGTGTTGATTAACAAACGTGGTGAAATCCTGCAAACATTTGTGGGCGAACCCAATTTTGCTGATTTATATAAAACCGTGGATACGGAATTGGCGAAGTAAAATACATAAAAAGCAGCCTGCACTTTTCATCAACAAAAAGTGCAGGCTGCTTTTTATTTTGCGCGATTTATTCCGCTGTGTCCGTTGCCGTTTCCGCTTTCGCCACCGTTACCATAGCAGGGCGCAACACGCGGTCGTGCAGCGTGTAGCCTTTTTTGAGCGTGCTAACAATGCTACCAGCCGCTTGTTCTGGCGCGTCCACTTCCTGCATCGCTTGATGTTGATGCGGATTGAGCGAATCGCCTTTTGCTGATGCAATTTCCTTAATCTGCACCGCTTCAAACGCCTTGTTCAATTCGTTCAACGTCATGCTCACGCCCATTTTGAGCGTGTCAAAATTGCCACTTTGGTCTAGCAAAGCCATTTCCAAATAGTCTTTAACGCTCAACATTTCGCCAGCAAAACGCTGTGCCGCAAATTTGTGAGCAGCCTGCAATTCTTCTTGATGACGGCGGCGCAAGTTTTGTTCGTTTGCCAAACCGCGCAATTTTTCGTCTTGCAACATGCCTTCCAATTCGGCGGCGCGTGCTTGCCATTCTTCCATTGTGGTTGGCTCGGTGCTGGCGTTTTCGGCATCAACGATTTCTGGTTCTGGGTTTTGGTTTGCTTCGGTCATATTTTTACCTTGTTTGGATTTGAAAAAAGAGAATGTCATAACAGTCAGAATATAGGGTAAACAAAAAGATTTTCAAGATTTGGGCGTATGAAGCGGTGTTCACACGCCCTGAAATTTAATTCACTATATGTTGGATTACACTTCTGTCAGAACATTGGCAATGTCATGCAGTTTTCGTCTTGCCAAGGCAAGTGTGCCGCGTTCTTTGCTCAACACAAAATAAATAAACACGCCTTCTAAATGGGGGCAGGGCATCAAAATGTGGTATTGCGTTTCCAGCGTAATCAAAAAGTCTTCAATATGCTCGGTAATGCCCAGCGCGCGCATGATTTTTTGTTTGGCGTGATAAAGTTCTGTGTTGCCAGCCGATGCGTATTCCAAATCGATGCCGCGTCCTTCTGCGCCCAACATAAAACCGTTGCTGGAATCGACAATAGAACTCGCCACCGCGCCTTCAATCAACATAATTTCTTTTAATGCAGTATTTAGATTCATGATTATTTTCTCCAAAGTAAAACAAACTACAAGGTGTGATTATAGCGCAAAAGTGCAGGCTGCTTTGGTTTAATCCGCTTGCGTGCGAAAGTCTGCCGTAAAGGTTTGTTGATTGACCTGCCACTTCACTTGCCAATCGTGTCGCCCAGCCACGCATACAGGCAAATACACGCCGTTTACGCGCCATGTGCCGTTGGCTTGTTTACGCAATTCAAAGCGGTTGAAGCCCATGTCCATGTCTTTCATTTGGAACGATGCGCTGATGCTTTGCACCGAATCGGGAACGTGGCTGGCTTCAATCGCAAACGGCGATTTATTGCTGCCCACACCCACCAAATGGAACACGGCATCGCCCAAAAACGGACAGCCCATTTGTGCGACATCGCAAGCAGCCTGCACTTTTGCTGATGCGGTTGCAGGCTGCTTTTGTTGCCACCATATCAATGCCGCCACTTTAATCGCCGCAAACAGCAGAAATGCTACACCCACCAACAACCATTTTTTTTGATTCATAACAAACGCCTAGCGGTTAAACAAACGATTTAGCACCGCTTCAATATCCGCTTTGACTTCGGGTTTTTCGCGGTTGCTGTTGATGACGGCATAACGCTCGGGTGCATGTTGAGCGCGTTGCAAATAGGCTTCACGCACACGCGCAAAAAACGCGGGGTCTTCTTGCTCAAAGCGGTCTTTTTGGCGGCTGCCTTCAATTCGCGCCACCGATACTTCCAACGGCACGTCCAAAATAAAGGTCAAATTGGGGCGTAAATCGTCTTGCACCCATTGTTCTAGCTGCTGAATTTTGTCGTATGCCAAACCGCGTCCGCCACCTTGATAGGCAAAAGTCGCATCGGTAAAACGGTCGCTAACAACGTGTGTGCCAGATGCCAGCGCAGGCAAAATCACGTCTTCCAAATGCTGACGACGCGCGGCAAACATCATCAAAGCTTCGGTGTGCAACGATACTTGGCTGCTGGGGGTGAGCAAGATGTTGCGTAGCTGTTCGCCCAGCGGTGTGCCACCAGGTTCGCGTGTAAACAAAACGGGCAGTTGTTGCGCGGCGAACCAATCGCGAATCACGTTTAATTGCGTGGTTTTACCTGCGCCGTCGATGCCGTCTAGCGTAATAAATTGTGCATTCATGGTGTTATCTCTCCTAACGATGCGCTATTGTAGCAAAAAAGAATGCTTTGTTATAAAATGTAAGCCATGTATAGATTTTTTTAACCCCCTCCACAAAGGATAGCACTATGTTCCCAGAATACCGCGATTTGATTTCTGAATTAAAACAAAGCGACGCGCATTTTGCTCGTTTGTTCAACGAACACAACGAATTGGACGACAAAATCACTGGCTTGGAAAACAATTCTGTGACCAGTTCGTCTGCCGAAGAAGAAATTCATGTTTTGAAACACAAAAAATTGGCTCTGAAAGATGAGTTGTATGTGATTTTGCAAAAAGCAGCACAAAAAGCTTAAATCATAAACAAAGCAGCCTGCACTTTTTATTGAAAGTGCAGGCTGCTTTTTTGTGTTTATGGTTTAAAACTGAAATTTGCTTGGTTTTTTGGCTTTGGCAGTCAAAGGTGTAACCAAAGTATCAAACAAAGTTTTTTGGCTGAATTCGTTGCCATTGCGTGTGATTTGCAAGCAGCGTTGTACTGGCTCGCCACCGACTACCACCACCAAACGTCCGCCATCGGCAAGCTGTTGTTTTAACTGCTCTGGCACTTCGGGTAAGCTGCCGCCTACATAAATCGCATCGTATTTGGCTTCGGGTTGGCTGTTGGCAAAACCGTCTTCTGCTACAAATTGAATGTTGTCAAAATTAAGCGATTGCAACACGGCTTGTGCGCGAGACAGTTGTTGCTCGTCCACATCGTAGGTTTGTACGCTGTCTACCAAAGTCGCTAACACGGCGGTGGCATAGCCCGAACCTGTGCCAATTTCCATCACGCGGTCAGTTTTGCTCAACGTCAAACCTTGCACCATACGCGCAACGATTTTGGGTTCTAACATCATGCTGCCGTTGTCCAATTTGAGCGGCAAATCGGCATAGGCATAGCCTTGTTGTTCTTTGCTAACAAACAATTCGCGTGGAATGCTTTCCAGCGCGTCCAGCAAATCAAAATCCAAAACGTCCCAAGGGCGAATTTGCTGTTCTACCATATTAAAGCGAGCTTTGTTGAAGTCCATGTTGTGTTCTCTGTGGCTGTGTTAAATGGGCGCAATTATAACGGTTTATCTACTGCTTGTGTTGGACTAGCCAATCTTGCAGCCGTGTCATTGCGCTGCTTTGGGCGAATAAGTTTTGCTGCCATTGCTGGGTGACTTGTTGCCACACGTCAAAATGTTGTAACAAAGTGGCAAAACATTCGGCGCGATGCGTGTCGGACAAATTGTGTGCACCATTGAGTTCGCCCGATAATGCCGCAAAAGCAGCCTGCACTTTTTCGTGTTGATTGCGCCAAACAGGTGTCCAAAAAGCGTCCAGTTTATCCAAATGTGCCATTTCGTCTTGTGGATAAATGTGCCACAAAAACGGTTTGCCCGATAATTGTGCGCGAACAAAGCTGTCTTCGCCGCGAATAATCAGCGCGTCTGCCGCCCACAATAGCGTGTCAAACTGCGCTTGCGGCACAAAATCTTGCGGCAATAAGTGCAGGCTGCCTGCGCGGTGTTCGTGAGGTTCGGCTTGGCTGGTGTAGCCGCTTTGATACAGGCTTTGGAACACGGGTTTGCCTGCAATGTGTAGTGTGATTTTTTGTGGCTGTGCCGATAAAGTTTTGCACCATTTTGTCCAAACGGGGCTTTGGTAGCCAAACACAAAAAAGTTCAGGCTGCTTTTTTGGGGCGATTGAGTTGGCGCGAACCATTTAGCTTGCTGTTGTTTGTAATCCGATTCGCGCAACAAACCGCCACTTTGCGGCACAAATCCCATTTGCCAAAAATATTTCGCGCTGCCGTTGGCTTGCAGGCTAGGCATGGCGTGGGTGCGGATTGCCCAATCTTCCGCGCTTAAATATTCCCAGTTTAGCCACACGGGGCGGTGCGTTTCAATGACGCGTAACACGCTATCGGGCAAATCGCAAGCAAAGGTTTCAATAATCAAATCGGGCGCAAAAGCAGCCTGCACATCATCGGCATGGCTGCCTGCTTGCCAATGGTGCAAATGAATGTGCTGGTGTGTGCAGGGCAGGGCGTTGGGCGCGTCTGGCACAATGGCGCGAAGTGCAGCCAAATCGTCCAGCCACAAATGCACGGTGTAGCCCAGCTCGGTGTGCAGTTGTTGTGCCAGCCGCCACGACACGCCAATGTCGCCAAAGTTGTCAATGACGGTGCAAAATAGCCAGCAGGTTTTTGGGGGGGATGTGGTCATGATGTTTTTTTGTGGGATAGAAGTTGCAGGCTGCTTTTTTGGTTTATTTGGGTATTGGATTTTGCTGTGAAAATTTGTGGATTGGGGTGTGATTCAACAAAAGCAGCCTGCACTTGCGTCGCTAGATATAGACCTGAACACGCAGTTGATAAATTTGCAATTTTAAATTGCGTGTTATTGATTATGGTTGTTACAAATGCACAGTTTAAAAATTCACAGTTAATGAATACATTTTGTTCCATGAACGTACCGCGAAAAGAACTTGAATAAAATTTGATATTTACAACTTTTTGATGAAATATTTCATATCGATGAAAATTAAAGTTACTGATAACAGAAGATTTATCTGAAATTAAGGTTGCAAAATCTCTTTCATCATTTTGATGTAGTGATTTATTTATATCTGAAAGTAATTTTTCAATTTTATCAAGTATCATCATTCCCACCAGTTTATATGGTCGTGTTGAATATTTTAAAGAAATTCTTGGTTTAGTGAACCGACAGCAATATTTCAAGCAGCCTGCACAATTCATATGCAGGCTGCTTTGTTCATCAATCATTCAAATTCACAGAATGCTCGCGCGTTTCATGGAAAACAATGTCTTTCCAGCGTTCTTGCGTCAAATTCAAATTTACACGATTGGGCGCGAGATACGCCAAATTGCCGCCAGCATCAATCGCCAAGTTCGCTGCATTTGCCTTTTCAAATTCCGCCAATTTCTTTTTGTCATCGCACGAAACCCAACGCGCTGACCACACCGACACATTGTCAAACACCGCTTCCACGCCGTATTCCGCCGCCAAACGCGCCGTAACCACTTCAAATTGCAACACGCCCACCGCTCCCAAAATCAAATCCGCGCCCGAATGCGGTTTAAACACCTGCACCGCGCCTTCTTCACCAAGCTGTTGCAAGCCTTTTTGCAACTGTTTCATTTTCAACGGATTTTTAATTCGCACGCTGCGGAACAATTCAGGCGCGAAAAACGGAATGCCTGTAAACGCCAACTGTTCGCCTTCCGAAAAACTGTCGCCAATCTGAATGTTACCGTGATTCGGAATGCCGATAATGTCGCCTGCAAACGCCTCTTCCACCAACTCGCGGTCATGCGACATAAACGTCACCACGCTGCTCGCGCTGATGTCGCGGTTAATGCGTAAGTGCTTGATTTTCATGCCGCGCTCAAATTTACCCGAACACACGCGCAAAAACGCAATGCGGTCACGGTGTTTAGGGTCCATATTCGCTTGAATTTTAAAGATAAAGCCTGAAAATTTTGGCTCGTCAGGTTGCACGTCGCGCACCGTTGCATGGCGCGGTTTCGGTGCAGGTGCCCAATCAATCAATGAATTGAGAATTTCTTGCACGCCAAAATTATTAATCGCTGAACCGAAAAACACAGGGGTTAATTCGCCAGCCAAAAATTCTTCCAAGTTAAATTCGTTTGACGCTGCCTGAACCAATTCAATTTCATCGCGTAACTGTTGGATTTCCAACGGAAAACGCGCTGCCAATTCAGGATTATCAATCCCTTTGATGATGTCAAATTCGTGTGGCAATTTCTCGCCACCTGCTTCAAACAAATAAATTTCATCGTTCAAAATGTGGTACACGCCTTTGAAATTTTTGCCCATGCCGATGGGCCAAGTAACTGGCGCACAACGGATTTGCAACACATTTTCCACTTCGTCCAACAATTCCAAACTGTCGCGCACTTCGCGGTCGTATTTGTTCATAAAAGTAACAATCGGCGTATTTCGCATACGGCAAACGTTCAACAATTTAATCGTTTGCGCTTCCACGCCTTTTGCCGCGTCAATCACCATCAACGCGCTGTCCACCGCCGTTAATACGCGGTAAGTGTCTTCCGAAAAGTCTTGGTGTCCGGGCGTGTCCAACAAATTGACAACGTGGTCTTTGTAGTCAAATTGCATCACGGAAGACGCAACAGAAATGCCGCGTTGTTGCTCGATTTCCATCCAGTCGGATGTGGCGAATTTGCCTGTTTTTTTGCCTTTTACCGTGCCTGCGCTTTGGATTGCGCCTGAAAACAGCAACAGTTTTTCGGTTAATGTGGTTTTACCTGCGTCAGGGTGGGAAATAATGGCAAATGTGCGGCGTTTGCGGAATTGTTCTAGGATTTCGGACATGGTGTTCTCGTTTAATTCAATCAAAAATATATGTATAGTGAATTAAATTTAGATTAGTACAGCGTTGCCAACTCCCTTGTGTACTAGATGTACACGGCGGTCGTTGTCGCCTTGTCCTAATCTAAATTTAATCCACTATAAAAAAGCAGCCTGCACATGAAAACAGGCTGCAATGGTGCGTATTATAAAACAAAGCAGCCTGCACACGAAATGACTAATGTGCAGGCTGCTTTTTATATCCAAGCAGCCTGCACATTGTCGGCTTACTACAACCGATTTTTTTCTATATTTATCAAAGTCAATCAGCCAATTAAGCGCAATCGCAGCCTTTTTTCATTGTCGCTGTCGGTAAAACCCTTTATGATACGAGCGTTTTTTATACCAATATTTTTAAAGGATTTTTTATGCCTGCTCTTGTTGAATTAGTGAATATCCACGGACACCGCATTTATGTCAGCACAGACCACATTCGCCGCCTAGAACCGCGTGGCGAAGACCCACACACCACTTTGGTTACATACAGCGCAGGCGACAGCGAACGTGCTTTTGAAGTAGAAGGCTATATTGACGATATTGCCGACTTTTTGAACGAGCAAATGCGCTAAATCAAAAAGCAGCCTGCACTTTATCTATGCAAACGAGTAGCCCATTATGCTGCTCGTTTTTTTGTTTACCCAACACCGCTGCAAAATCGCTATAATCGCACATCTTTAAAATATCACAATAAAACCACTGCTATGACTGCTACGCCACTTTTGGACACCATTCAATCCCCCCAAGATTTACGCCAACTTTCGGCATCCCAGTTGCCGAAAGTTGCTCATGAATTGCGCGAATTTCTGTTAGACAGCGTAGGCAAAACAGGCGGACATTTCGCCAGCAATTTGGGCGTGATTGAGCTGACCATTGCGCTACATTATGTTTACAACACGCCCGAAGACCATTTGGTTTGGGACGTGGGGCATCAATCGTATCCACACAAAGTCTTAACAGGGCGCAAAAATCGCATGGACAGCATTCGTCAATTTGGCGGACTGGCTGGCTTTCCCAAACGCAGCGAAAGCGAATACGATGATTTTGGCGTTGGGCATTCGTCCACGTCTATTGGCGCGGCTTTGGGCATGGCGGTGGCAAATCAATTATCGGGCAGCGCAGCGCGTAGTGTCGCGATTATTGGCGATGGCGCAATGACGGCAGGTCAGGCGTTTGAAGCGTTGAACTGCGCTGGCGATATGGACGTGAATTTATTGGTGATTTTGAACGACAACGAAATGTCTATTTCGCCCAATGTTGGCGCGTTGCCCAAATATTTGGCGCGAAACGTGATGCGTGATTGGCGCGATATTTTGCACGAAATCAAACATCACTCTAATAAAGTGTTGGACAAATTGCCCACGCCTGTGAAAGAAATGGCAGAAAAAGCCGAAACCAAATTCAAAGCAATCGCCAGCGAAGGCGAACACATCAAGCATTCTTTGTCGCTGTTTGAAAACTTTGGTTTTGAATACACAGGCGCGATTGATGGACACAATTTGCCACAACTGATTGAAGTATTAAAAGATTTACGCCAGCGCAAAGGGCCGCAACTGCTGCACATCATCACCAAAAAAGGTCAGGGTTACAAACTTGCCGAAAACGACCCAGTCAAATACCACGCGATTGGCAAGCAGCCTGCACCTGCGGCAAACGCGCCCACCGCCAGCCAACCGCGTCCCACCTACACCCAAATATTCGGGCAATGGTTGTGCGACCAAGCGGCTGCCGATGAAAAATTGGTGGCAATCACGCCAGCCATGCGCGAAGGCAGCGGTTTGGTGGAATTTGAACAGCAATTCCCCACACGTTATTTTGATGTCGGCATTGCCGAGCAACACGCGATTACCTTTGCCGCAGGTTTGGCAACGCAAGGCGTTAAGCCCGTTGTGGCGATTTATTCTACCTTTTTACAACGTGGCTACGACCAACTGTTGCACGATGTCGCGCTGCAAAACTTGCCTGTTTTGTTTGCGATTGACCGTGCAGGCATTGTGGGCGCAGACGGCCCGACCCACGCAGGCGCATACGATTTGAGCTTTTTGCGTTGCGTACCCAATATGGTCATCGCCGCGCCCAGCGATGAAAACGAATGCCGTTTGCTGCTTTCCACTTGCTATCAGCTGAATCAACCGACTGCGGTGCGTTATCCACGCGGTTCGGGCTGTGGCGCAGCGGTGGAGCGCGATTTACAAACCGTGCCAGTGGGCAAAGGCATCGTCCGCAAACAAGGCGAAAAAGTGGCGATTTTGGCGTTTGGTAGCATGGTGCAGGCTGCTTTGGGCGTGGCAGACGCGCTCAACGCCACCGTTGCCGATATGCGATTTGTGAAACCATTAGACGTTGATTTAATTGGACAACTGGCGCAATCGCACGATTATTTGGTTTGCGTAGAAGAAAACGCCGAAATGGGCGGAGCAGGCAGCGCGGTGTTGGAAGTGTTGGCACAAAATGGCTGGTATAAGCCGACTTTATTGTGCGCGATTCCCGACATCGTTACCGAGCATGGCGACAGTCATATTTTGCTAGACCAAATTGGATTAAGCCAAAGCAGCCTGCAACAACGGATTAGCGATTGGTTAAATGTGCAGGCTGCTTGATATAGCCCCCAGTTATAAACCAAAGCCACACAAATTCTTTTTATTTTGCGCGTCAATGCCGTATAGTTGCCGCATCTTTATTTTGGACGACAGCAGGAGTACACACAATGAACATCGCCAATAGCATTACCGATTTAATCGGCAACACCCCTTTGGTAGAACTCAAAACTTTGGGCAAAGATTTACCCGCTCGCGTGGTTGCCAAACTGGAATTTTTCAACCCAGGTAGCAGCGTTAAAGACCGCATTGCCGCCGCCATGATTGAAACTGCCGAACGCGAAGGCAAAATCAAACCCAACACCATTATTGTTGAGCCAACTTCGGGCAACACAGGCATTGGCTTGGCAATGGTTTGCGCGGCAAAAGGCTATAAATTGGTCATCACCATGCCCGAAAGCATGAGTAAAGAACGCCGTATGCTGTTGCGCGCCTTTGGTGCAGAATTGGTTTTGACCCCAGCCGCAGAAGGCATGGGCGGCGCGATTGCCAAAGCCGAAGAGTTCGTCAAAAGTAATCCAGATGTGTACTTCATGCCGCAGCAATTTGAAAACGCAGCCAACCCAGAAGTACACCGCCAAACCACAGGCGAAGAAATTTGGCGTGATACCGATGGCGCAGTAGATATTTTTGTGGCAGGCGTTGGCACAGGCGGCACATTAACAGGCGTAGGCGAAACGCTAAAAGCCAAAAAAGACAGTGTGCAAGTGTTTGCGGTAGAACCCGAAGCATCGCCCGTGTTGAGCGGTGGTCAAAAAGGCCCGCACCCCATTCAAGGCATTGGCGCAGGCTTTATCCCCAAAAACTTGAATACCGATATTTATGACGGCATTGTGCAAGTGCCAAACGATGCGGCTTTTGCAACGGCTCGCGCCATGGCAGAAAAAGAAGGTATTTTGGTTGGTATTTCGTCAGGTGCGGCGGTTTGGTCAGCCTTGCAACTGGCGGCAAAACCTGAAAACGCAGGCAAATTGATTGTGGTGCTGTTGCCGTCTTATGGCGAGCGTTATTTGTCTACGCCATTGTTTGCGGATTTGGCTTGATACTTATCCATAAAACTAATTTGCTTTTCTGAATAAGTATTGTCATTTGGTTGATAAAAAGTGCAGGCTGCTTTTGAGCGATTTCAAAAGCAGCCTGCACTTTATTTTTGTTTACCCTGTTGCCATTGCCACGCCAGCCATATCGCGCTCAACATAACTTTGTTGCGCCAACTCATTGACCGCATCGCCAACGACAAAGCAGAACGCGAAGTAAACAAGCGCGTTAAATGTTGTCCGCCCCACAGCATTTGTACCAAATTATCCTGTTGAGAAGCAGCCTGCATTTGCGTGGCGCGTAATTTCAATCTTGCCAACTCACATTGCAAGCGCAATAACTCACGCTCTTGGTCGGCATTGTATTTTTGCGGTTTATTCATGATTGGACTCGCTATTTGTGCCGATGATTCGTACCCAGTCTTGTTGCATATCGTTCAAGGTTTGCCCTACGCGCTCATTGCTGCGTCGCCAGTACATTGGAATCGCCCAAACCAAGCCAATCGCCGCGATTAAGCACGCCGTCATCAATCCAAAAAACACCCAAATTTTGGCTTGTGGCGACAAAATCACGTTTAAGCCAAACAGTAATGCCAGCAACGCCACCAGCAGCAATACCAAGGCGGCAACCGCCAACACGACAATCCGAATGCAATCGCCCAGTTGTCCTTGCACGTCTAGGCGCAATAATTGCAAACGCAGCCACAGTAAATGACCGCCTTGCTGCCATCTGGCTTTCCAGAGCCGATATTCTTTTTGAATACTCAATGCCTTATCCTTTCGTGTTTGGGGTTTGTTTTTACGATAACCTATTCTTGAATATCAATCAAGCACTTACTTGGTTAAGTTATATGTAAAACTTATTTAACACGGTTGATGATGTTGTTTGATATGGCGCAAACAATAGGTTATAACAAGACTATTTGCACTAGTATCGACTATGCCAAAATAGCAACATAAAGTTGTTCTAATAACGAGAAAAGAGACCAATATGAACTGGACAGAAGTTTTAGGCTATGTTGCCATGGTGATTGTAGCTACATCATTCTTATTAAAAGATATGTTGACGTTGCGAATTGTGAATGCTGTGGGTTGTTTGTGCTTTGTGGTGTATGGCTTTATGACGGGTGCGATGCCTGTTGTGGGGCTGAATTTACTGGTAAGCGGCATCAATATTTATCATGCGTACAACATTTTGCGTGCGAAAAAATAAGTCAATTCATCATTAAAGCAGCCTGCATTTTGAAAGTGCAGGCTGCTTTTGAATCAAACCATTATTCCGACTCTTCAAACCCAACCACTTCCAAGCCAAAGCCAGTCAAGCCATTCATATTAGACGGCTTGCCCAGCACGCGCATTTTGCTGACATTTAAGCCAGCCAAAATCTGTGCGCCAATGCCATAGGTTTTTCTGTCCCATTTTTTGACCTGAAAACTGTTTTTCGGCAAGGTGCGTTCCAGCAACGCGCTACCGTCTTCGGTGCGGTGCAACAGAATAATCACGCCCGATTCGGCTGCTTGAATGCGCGTGAGTGCGGCGGGCAAATTCCACGAGTGATTCGGATCAAACTGAATAAAATCCATTGCGCTAAACGGTTCATGCACGCGCACCAGCGTTTCGGCGGCGGTTGCAGGCTGCCCTTTAACCAACGCTAAATGCGTGTCGCCGTTTAATTTGTCTACATAAACGTGCTGTTGGAAATCGCCCCACGGTGTATGCACGGTTGTGTCGCCCATTTCTTCCAGCAGGCTTTCAGTTTTGCTGCGGTATTCAATCAAGTCGGCGATTGTGCCGATTTTTAAGCCGTGTTGTTCGGCAAACTGCACCAATTCGGGCATACGCGCCATGGTGCCGTCATCGTTTAGGATTTCGCAAATCACGCCTGCGCCAGCCAATCCAGCCATTTGCGCCAAATCTACTGCCGCTTCGGTGTGTCCTGCACGTACCAACACGCCGCCTTTTTGGGCACGAAGTGGAAAAATATGCCCAGGTTGCACAATGTCTTCGGGCTGCACGTTTTGCGATACAGCCGTTTGAATGGTGTGAGCGCGGTCGGCAGCGGAAATGCCTGTGCTGATGCCGTTTGCCGCTTCAATGGAAACGGTGAAGTTTGTGCCGTATTGTGCGCCGTTTTTTTGCGTCATCATCGGCAAACCCAAGCGGTCAATCAATTTATTTTCCATGGGCAAACACACCAAACCACGCGCGTGTTTAATCATAAAATTGATGGCTTCTGGCGTAACAAATTGCGCTGCCATCACGATATCGCCTTCGTTTTCGCGGTCTTCGGCATCGGTGATGATGACCATTTTGCCTGCTTTGATGTCGGCGATAATGTCGGAAATAGGGGAAATGTGCATGATGTTGCTCCTTGGTAGGTGAATCGGCAAAGCTCAAAACGAGTGGTATTTTACGCTATTTGGGTGGATTTTTGGCGATGCGATATCGATTCAAAGCAGCCTGCAATCAATATAGTGAATTAAATTTAGATTAGTACCGCGTTGCCAACTCCTTTATGTACTAGCTGTACACGGCGGTCGTTGTCGCCTTGTCCTAATCTAAATTTAATCCACTATATTTGTTTGATTAAACTTCCTGCAAAACAATGATTTTTTTGTCGTAAGGTGGGATTTATCCCAGACCTGACAAGTTTTAAATAATAGCCACAATACGGTCAATGCGATTCGCAAAACGAGCTAACCATGGTTTCCAAGATTTGTAACCGTAAAGCCGTACTATGTTTAACACTAAACTAAATAATATAGAATAAATAAATGCTGAATTTCTATTGCGAATTAAAGAGTTATCTTCTTTAAAGTGAACATCTTTTACCCAGTGGAGATTATTTTCAATACCCCAATGGTTGCGAATCGTTTTAGCAAAAAATTCTACATTATCATGATGATAGTTACTTAAATAAAAGTGTTGTTCCACTTTACGCGAACCATCTGCTTCTATTTTCGTATTTGTAACAACAATCATGCGTTTAGATGATTGCCAATTTTGGCTAACCCATTGTGTACATGGATAAAGAGCAACTTCACGTTGAATTTGTGCGCCTTTCTGTCTTTCCGTTGTTTGAATTTTCGAAAGCATTTAATTATTCGGAAGTTCTTGAAACTCTTTGAATAATCGGATTGCGCCTTTTTTAACACCCACAACGTAAAACTGCCCCAATTCATCAATCTCTACGAGACTTTTTTTGACAATGTAAGGCATCTAATGTCAAAACCAAACCTTTGCTCTCTAGGTTTCTAATGTGCGGATTTTTTCGTAACTGGGTGTATTATCTCTATCCCATGCAAGATATTGTTTTAATTAATCAATATTATTAGAAAGGAATGCACCTATTTCGCGATTACCTTTCGCACCGCCCAAAATGGCAACGACAATGACTGTGAGTGTTTTGGCTAGATTATAGCGTTTGCCTGCTCCACGTCTGGTATCGGGTATGCGAGCGAAATATTCTTCTAGTGAGTGCATGGTGTTGTCCATTTGGTTGTTTAAACTTCGTGCATTATACTTTTAATTTAAAACTTGTCAGGTCTGGGTTAAAACCCACCTTACGCGAGCAACTTGATTACACAAGCATGATATATTTATAGACAAAATGTCCAAAAAATAAAAGTGAAGGCTGCTTTTTGCAATTTATTTGGACAAAATCGCAAATTTTATTGTTATTTTGTCCAAAATCAGTATAATCGCGTTCAACTTAATCCCATTTTAGACAAAATATCATGCAACTAGACATAGACCGCTTAATTGACTATTTCGGCGGCGTGAACGCGCTCGCCGATGCCTTGAAACAGCACGACCCCGACCACGCGGCAAGCACCGCTGCGATTTACAAATGGCGCACACGCGGTTCGTTGCCGCTCAATCAGCTGCAAAAATTAACCGATTTGGCGCAATCGCAAGGCAAAACGCTGGATTTAAACGCTTTTATTAAACAACAACCCAATCTGGAAAGACCCATCATGAACACAAACAACCGCGTTATTATTTTTGATACCACTTTGCGCGATGGCGAACAATCGCCAGGTGCGGCTATGACCAAAGAAGAAAAATTGCGTGTGGCGCGTCAATTGGAAAAAATGGGCGTGGACGTGATTGAAGCAGGCTTTGCGGCGGCAAGCGAGGGCGATTGGGACGCGGTGAACGAAATCGCTAAAACAATTACCAAATCAACGGTTTGTTCGCTGTGTCGTGCGGTGGAGCGCGATATTCGCCGCGCTGGCGAAGCCCTTGCTCCTGCGCCTAAACGCCGTATTCACACGTTTATCGCCACTAGCCCAATCCACATGGAACACAAGCTCAAAATGCAGCCTGCACAAGTGGTAGAAGCGGCGGTTAAAGCGGTCAAAATCGCCAAAGAATACACCGATGACGTGGAATTTTCGTGCGAAGACGCGCTGCGCTCTGAAATTGACTTTTTGGCGCACATTTGTGGCGCGGTGATTGAAGCAGGCGCAACCACGATTAACATTCCCGACACCGTTGGTTATTCCATGCCACACAAAACCGAAGCGTTTTTCCGCGAACTCATCGCCAAAACGCCCAATAGCGACAAAGTGATTTGGTCGGCGCATTGCCACAACGATTTGGGCTTGGCGGTGGCGAACTCGTTGGCGGCATTGCAAGGCGGTGCGCGTCAAGTGGAATGCACGGTAAACGGTTTGGGCGAACGCGCAGGCAATGCGTCTATTGAAGAAATCACGATGGCGTTGAAAGTGCGCCACGACGTGTTCGGCTTGGAAACAGGCATCGACACCACGCAAATTGTGCCAGCGTCTAAACTGGTTTCTACGGTTACGGGTTATCCTGTGCAGCCCAACAAAGCGGTGGTGGGCGCAAATGCGTTTTCGCACGAAAGCGGTATCCACCAAGACGGCGTGTTGAAACACCGCGAAACGTATGAAATTATGTCGGCAGAATCGGTGGGCTGGGCAACCAATCGCCTGACTTTGGGCAAATTATCGGGTCGCAACGCTTTCAAAACCAAGCTGGCAGAGCTGGGCATTGAGCTGGAAAGCGAAGAAGCCTTAAATGCCGCCTTTGCGCGATTCAAAGAACTGGCGGACAAAAAACGTGAAATTTTTGATGAAGATTTACACGCGCTGGTGTCGGACGAAATGTCGCATTTGTCGCAAGACCACTACAAATTCATCTCGCAACACATTGTTACCGAAACGGGCGAATTGCCACGCGCTCACATTGTGTTTAGCGCAAACGGCGCAGAACAACGCGCCGAAGCGACTGGCTCTGGCCCTGTTGATGCGATTTTTAAGGCGATTGAAAGCGTGGCAAATTCGGGCGCGACTTTGCAGATTTATTCGGTGAACGCCGTAACCGAAGGCACAGAAAGCCAAGGCGAAACCACCGTGCGCCTGGCAAAAGACGACAAAGTGGTAAACGGTCAAGGCGCGGACACGGATATATTGGTGGCTACGGCAAAAGCGTATTTGTCAGCGTTGTCTAAATTGGCGAGTTCGGTGGAGCGTATTCGTGCACAGGGCGGTTCGTTGTAATTGGGGATAGGAAAAGCAGCCTGCACTTTTGTTTAAAAGGTTGTGCCACCTACGGCATACACCTTTTATACCCAAATCAAAGATTTGGACAAAAAGTGCAGGCTGCTTTTTGTGCTATATAATCGCCTTTTTTGATTTGAGCTGACTATCTTATGAAACCACCTTTCAAACTACGCTGGCTGCTGCTGGCAATGGTGCTGCTGGCGGCGTTGCCCTTTGTGTTGATGTTCGTCCCCAAAAACAATGGCGATGCGTATCGCTTGGTCATTGAAAAAGGGCAGGGCATGTCGGCGGTGAGCCAAAAATTGGCGCAAGAAAACCAAATTTTTTCGCGCCATGTTTTGCTGCTGGCGGCGTATTTAAATGGCTCGCAACATCAGCTCATGGCAGGCAGCTACCGTTTGCCTGCACAATTATCGGCGTGGGATTTGGTACAAAAATTGCGCGAACAACGCCCCGACACTGTGCGCGTGCAAATTTTGGAGGGCATGCGTTTTGCTCAAATGCGTCGCATCATCAATCAAACCCAAAACATTCGCCACGATACGCTGAATCTGTCGGACGAAGCCTTGCTGCAAAAAATCGCACCCGATGCACCATCGTCCAACCCAGAAGGCTTGTTCTTTCCCAATAGCTACGAAATCGATGCCAATGCCAGTGATATGCAACTCTTTGAATTGGCATACAAAAATATGCAGCGCGAATTGCAGGCTGCTTGGGATAAGCGCGACACCAGTTTGCCCTATAAAACGCCATACGAATTGTTGATTATGGCGAGCTTGATTGAAAAAGAAACCGCGCACGAAGAAGACCGCCGCTATGTTGCTGCCGTGTTCCGCAACCGTTTGGCGATTGGTATGCGCTTGCAAACCGACCCGACTGTGATTTATGGCATGGGCGATGCGTATCAAGGCAAAATCCGCCGTACCGATTTGCAGCGCGACACGCCGTATAACACCTACACGCGCAATGGTTTAACGCCCACACCGATTGCTTTGCCCAGCCGTGCGGCATTGGACGCGGCAGCCAATCCGTCTAGCAGCAAATATTTGTATTTTGTGTCGCGCATGGACGGCACGGGCAAAAGCCAGTTCAGCCACACGCTAGACGAACACAACGCGGCGGTGCGACAGTACATCTTAAAAAAATAGTATTTTCTATCGCTTCTTCGCCGTCATTCCTGCCCCAGACCTGACAAGTTTTAAATAATAGCCACAATACGGTCAATGCGATTCGCAAAACGAGCTAACCATGGTTTCCAAGATTTGTAACCGTAAAGCCGTACTATGTTTAACACTAAACTAAATAATATAGAATAAATAAATGCTGAATTTCTATTGCGAATTAAAGAGTTATCTTCTTTAAAGTGAACATCTTTTACCCAGTGGAGATTATTTTCAATACCCCAATGGTTGCGAATCGTTTTAGCAAAAAATTCTACATTATCATGATGATAGTTACTTAAATAAAAGTGTTGTTCCACTTTACGCGAACCATCTGCTTCTATTTTCGTATTTGTAACAACAATCATGCGTTTAGATGATTGCCAATTTTGGCTAACCCATTGTGTACATGGATAAAGAGCAACTTCACGTTGAATTTGTGCGCCTTTCTGTCTTTCCGTTGTTTGAATTTTCGAAAGCATTTAATTATTCGGAAGTTCTTGAAACTCTTTGAATAATCGGATTGCGCCTTTTTTAACACCCACAACGTAAAACTGCCCCAATTCATCAATCTCTACGAGACTTTTTTTGACAATGTAAGGCATCTAATGTCAAAACCAAACCTTTGCTCTCTAGGTTTCTAATGTGCGGATTTTTTCGTAACTGGGTGTATTATCTCTATCCCATGCAAGATATTGTTTTAATTAATCAATATTATTAGAAAGGAATGCACCTATTTCGCGATTACCTTTCGCACCGCCCAAAATGGCAACGACAATGACTGTGAGTGTTTTGGCTAGATTATAGCGTTTGCCTGCTCCACGTCTGGTATCGGGTATGCGAGCGAAATATTCTTCTAGTGAGTGCATGGTGTTGTCCATTTGGTTGTTTAAACTTCGTGCATTATACTTTTAATTTAAAACTTGTCAGGTCTGATTCCTGCCCCCGCCTACGCGAGGGTAAACTACGGCAGGAATCCAACGTGGTATTTAGGTGACACAAATCAATCTAAACAACCAAATGAATGACGGCATTTTTGAACGGTTCGTTGCCGTTTTGTAAACAAAAACATTGCTGCACAGAAAAACAAATTGTTAGCATGATTAAAACGATTTATGATTATTTTTGTTGATTTAATATCCACAAAACCAATTAACACGAAATAAAATGCCAAAATTTGTGTAGTCGTTTGTATGATTTGGCATACACAAATCACACAAATTAACTTATGATTACGCGCTATTTCCTTTCCACCTAAATAACGGAGAAAAAATCATGTTCACACGCCGCAAAGTATTAGTTAGCCTACTTGCCAGCACCTTGTTGGCAGCCTGCAATCAATCTGCACCACAAGCGAATAATTCGCAGGCTGCTTCGGCTGCCCCCGCTACCACATCGGCTAGTGGCGCGACTGCCGCAACCGTAGCAGGCAACAAACGTGTTGCGATTACCGCGATTGTAGAACACCCTGCTTTGGACGCGGTTCGTGCAGGCGTGATTGAGCAGCTCAAAGCCGAAGGTTTTGAAGAAGGCAAAAATTTAACGATTGATTTCCAATCGGCGCAAGGCAACCCAGCCACCGCGGCGCAAATCGCCAAAAAATTCGCTGGCGACAAACCTGACGCGGTATTGGCAATTGCTACGCCAAGCGCACAAGCGATGGCAGCCGCCACCAAAGACGTACCGATTGTATATGCAGCGGTTACTGACCCTGTGGCAGCAAAATTGGTGGGTTCATGGGACGCATCTGGCACAAACGTAACAGGCGTGTCTGACCAGTTGCCGATTGAGCCGCAAATTGATTTGATGAAAAAAATCGTGCCGAATTTGAAAACGGTGGGTTATGTGTATAGCCCAGGTGAAGTCAATTCTACAGTAGTATTAGACCAACTAAAAGCGGATTTGGGTAAACAAAACATTGAGTTAGTTGCTGCACCTGCACAACGCACCACCGATGTTTTGACTGCGGCACGCAGCTTGGGTGGCAAAGCGCAAGTGATTTATACTTCGCTGGACAACAACATCGTGGCATCGTTTGAATCGATGTATAAAGCAGCAAACGAAATCAAAGTGCCGTTGTTGGCATCGGACACAGGCTCTGTACCACGCGGTGCGGTGGTGGCTTTGGGCGTGAATTATCATGACATTGGTGTGAAATCGGGCAAAATCATTGCGCGTATTTTGAAAGGCGAAGCAGCAGGCGCGATCCCATCGCAACGCATGACGAAATTTGACTTGCACATCAGCCCAAAACACGCGCAAGAACAAGGCATTACCTTGCCTGATGAAGTGGTTAAATCGGCAACCAAAAACGTAGATTGATGTTGCAGGCTGCTTGATTATTCAAAGCAGCCTGTACATCGTTTTTTATTTAAATAGAAGAAATCCCATGTCTTTATTAGCATTATTTGGCACATTTGAAACAGGCTTGGTGTACGCGCTCGTTGCTTTGGGCGTATTGCTCTCGTTTCGTGTATTAGACTTCCCTGACCTGACCGCAGACGGCAGCTTCCCTTTGGGCGCGTTCGCTTGCGCTGTGTGCATGACTGCAGGCATCAACCCGATTTTAGCTGTGACGATTGGCTTTGCCACAGGCGCGGTATCGGGCTTGCTCACTGCTTGGCTGCACGTTAAGCTCGGCATTTTGCAACTGCTTTCGGGCATTATCGTGATGACCGCCTTGTATTCGGTAAACTTGCGTGTGGGCGGCGCACCCAATATTCCTTTGCTCGGTACAAACACCATTTTTGACTTATTCAAGCCGATTTTAGGCACAGGCATTTGGCAAAACACCGCCGTTTTATTGCTGCTGACTTTGTTGATTAAATGGGCGTTGAACTGGTTTTTCAGCACCGAAACAGGCTTGGCAATGCGCGCCACAGGCGCAAACGCACGCATGGCACGCGCACAAGGCATTTCTACCAACTTCATGATTATGCTCGGCATGGCGTTGTCCAACGGCTTGATTGCCTTGGCTGGCGCATTGTTCGCGCAACTGGTGGGCGGTGCAGACGTGAGCGCAGGTTTAGGCACAATCGTCTTCGGTTTAGCCGCCGTGATTTTGGGCGAGGCTTTGTTGCCCAGCAAAAAAATGTGGGTTATCACGTTATCGGTCATCATCGGCTCAATCATCTATCGCCTGTTTATCATGGTGGCAATGGGCAGCGAAACGCTATCTGGCTTGGGCTTGAAAACACAAGATTTGAATTTGATTACATCGGTTTTGGTGGTTTGCGTAATGTTGTTGCCCCAAATTAAAGCGAAATTGAAAACAAGGAAACAAACGCCATGATGAAAGCAGACAACCTAAAACTCACGTTCAACGCAGGCACACCGATTGAAAATCCAGCCCTGCGCGGCATGAGTTTGCACATCAAAGACGGCGAATTTGTTACCGTGATTGGCAGCAACGGCGCAGGCAAATCCACATTTTTAAACGCGATTAGCGGCGATATTTTGGTGGATTCAGGCAGCATTCGCATTGATGGCACAGACGTAACCCGTTTGCCAGCCTACAAACGCGCAGGCTTGGTGGCGCGCGTGTTCCAAGACCCGATGGCCGGCACTTGCGCCAATTTGAGCATTGAAGAAAACATGGCTTTGGCGTTTAAACGCGGACAAGGGCGTGGCTTAAAAGGCGCGTTAAACAAAGCCAACCGCGAATTTTTCCGCGAAAAATTGTCCATCTTAAAACTGGGTTTAGAAAACCGTTTAACCGACCGCATGGGCTTATTATCAGGCGGACAACGCCAAGCCGTGAGCTTGTTAATGGCAAGTTTGCAGCCAAGCAAAATCCTGTTGTTAGACGAACACACCGCCGCGCTAGACCCAAAAACCGCCGCATTTGTGTTGGAACTGACCGACCAAATCATCAACGAAAATAAATTAACCGCGATGATGGTAACGCACTCCATGCAACAAGCGTTGGAACACGGACACAGAACCGTGATGTTGCACCAAGGACAAGTGGTGCTAGACGTGGACGGCGACACGCGCCAAGGCATGACCATGCGCGATTTGCTGGATATGTTTGAAAAAACACGCGGCGAAAAGGTATCGGACGATTCGTTGTTGTTGAGTTAAAAAAACCATAGAAAGCAGCCTGCACTTTGTATCCAAACCCAAAAATGGGGATAAAAGGTGCAGGCTGCTTTTTTACACTATAATCCGCGTTTTATTTTGTTTTGCGATTGAAATCCCATGTCCACCCCAGCCGTTGCCTATATTTTTGGACAAGCCGTAACCGATGTCCCACACGATTTGTTTATTCCGCCCGATGCCTTGCAAGTGGTGTTGCACAGCTTCGAAGGTCCGTTGGATTTGCTGTTGTATTTGATTCGTAAGCAGAATATTGATGTGCTGGATATTCCCATGGTAACGATAACGCAGCAATATTTGGGCTACATCGCGCAAATAGACGCGCAGCAATTTGATTTAGCCGCCGAATATTTGCTCATGGCGGCGGTGCTGATAGAAATTAAATCGCGCCTATTGTTGCCCACGCCTGTGCTGGACGCAACCGAAGACGAAGCCGACCCACGCGCTGAATTGGTACGCCGCCTGTTGGCATACGAACAAATGAAACTCGCCGCACAGGATTTGGACGCTTTGCCACGCGCAGGACGCGATTTTGCGTGGGTGTATTTGCCGCTGGAATTGGCTGTGCCAACCCGTTTGCCCGAAGTACAAATTGCCGATTTAACCCAAGCGTGGCTCACAATTTTGTCTCGCGCCCAACAAAACCGCAGTCATGCCGTGGTGCAAGAAGTCGTGTCGGTGCGCGAACGCATGACCGCGATTTTGCGTAAACTCAACGCAGGCAGCCTGCACTTTTCGCAGCTATTCAACCCAGAATTGGGCGCGGCGCATGTGGTCGTCAATTTTATTGCGCTGCTGGAATTGGTCAAAGAAGGCTTGGTGCGCGTATTGCAAGACACGCACTTTGGCGAGATTGAAGTGCAGGCTGCTTCGCATATTGCCGATGTGGAAATCATAGAGAGAGAAAGCGAATGAATTATGCTAACGATGCCCTATGGTGGAAACTGCAATCGCCCCACGTCCGTGCGTTGGCAAGCCTACTAACCGCGCCCCCCTTGTGGCAAACAGGCTGCGAATTGCCCGTGCGCGAATTATTGGGCGACACAGGTTTTCGCTTTTTGCTACAACTGGACGCCGAACCGTGCAGGCTGCCTGCCGATTTGGCACACGCGCAACTGGGTCATTATGCGGAAAACTTATTGGCATGGTGGCTAGACAACGCACCGCACAGCCGCTTGTTGGCAAGAGAATGGTGCGTGGGCAACGATGGCGCATTGGATTTGATTGCAAAACTGAATCAACAAATTTATCACATTGAATTAACGTGCAAATATTTTGGCGGAACAGGCGAGCCCAGCACCATGATTGGCTTGAATCCCAATGACAATCTGCCCAAAAAAGTCCGTAAATTAAGCGAACAATTGGCGTTATCGCAGCGCGATGATGTGCAGGCTGCTTTGCGACAACACGGCATAGATGTCAGTCAAATGCAGCGCGTATCGGTGGTGCGTGGCATGGCATTCACGCCCTCGCAAACGCTGCCCGATGTTGCGCCCTACACGGCAAATGCGTGGACTGGCTTGTTGATTACTACGCCTGACCAATGGCAAACGTTTGCGCCCGATAGCCAGTTTTATTGTTTGGCGCGACACGAATACCTTGCCCCCACGCGTGTGCTGCCCGAACAGCTTTTGTTGCGTGATGATGTGATTCAGGCGGCGCAATCGGGTTTGTATGCCCAAATATTGCCGCGCGATGATGGCTTTGGGCACGAAGCCGTGCGCGTGATGTGGCGGATTGAGTAGCGTGAAAATAGAAAAGCAGCCTGCACCTTTTGTCCAAATCTTTGATTTGGGTATAAAAGGTGTATGCCACAGGCAGGCACATCCTTTTAACAAAAAGTGCAGGCTGCTTTTGTACGATTTAACGCATCGAATCTTTTACACTACGGAACACCGCTGCCAAATTGTGTTGCAACACATCGTGCACCACTTTGGCGGTTTCGTCATTCAACACCACTTGCAAGTCATACGTCAGCGTTGCCAATTTGCGCTGCACCGCTTGGCGCACCATGCCCGCCACTGCATTGCTCAAATGCACTTGCAGTTTTTCTTGGATACTTTGCATCAACTCTTGTTCCGAAATCACGCGAATGCGGCGCGTGGACGGTAAATCGGGCAAGTCGTAAACGTGTACCGCAAACGGGGGCAGGGCGTTTTGCGCCACAAAGGCTTGCGCGTCATTGCCCGATAAACCCACCTTTTGCATTGGCTGCTCGCCATTGATAATCACGGTTTGCGTGGCGTGAATGTAGCGGCGATTGCGTTCGCTTTGCAAAGCCGTTTGCGCTGCCAACCAGTCTTCTTCAATCAACAAACCAATGTCTTGCTCCATTTCTACTTCTACGCGCTGATTGTGTTCGCGCTCACGTTGTTGCAAGTATTCGCGGTATGCCAAATCCAATTCCGCATCGCCAAAACGTGCAGGCTGCTTGGGTGGTTCGCTTGGCGTTTCGGGCGCAACTTCGTGTTGCGTGTTCAAACGAGCAGCGTGTTCGTCTTCCAAAGTAAAAATCATGGGTGATGCAGAAAGTTTATCCAGTTGAGTCATGGTTGATGATGTCCGTACAGATAGGTTTTGTTACAATGTGCGCTTTTTAATCCACAAAGGCACAGAAAATGGAAAATTTTGAAAACAATTTGGATTATTTGGAAGAATCGGTTGCGGCGTTGCGTATGCAAAACCGCGTGTTGGCAGCCGCGTTAAAAGGCTTTTTACGCGCCTTACCACAAGATTTGGCGCAAGACGTTGCCGAATCGGTGCAGGCTGCTTTTGAAGACGAATTGGCGGAATTGAATTACACCAATACTAACGATGCCGATTTGTTCCAAGATGCGGCGGACGAGTTTTTCCGCGAACGCAGGTAATCCCAAACAGGCGCGAAGTTTACCCGATTTTAGCGGTTTTTGACACAGCCGCAGAAAGGCAAATCATGAGTCAAACTGTCTATTTGTTTACCGATGGCGCATGCAAAGGCAACCCTGGCGCAGGCGGCTGGGGCGTTTTGCTGCGTTATGGCGCACATGAAAAAGAATTGTTTGGTGGCGAAGCGAACACCACCAATAACCGCATGGAATTGATGGCGGTGCTATCGGGTTTGCAGGCACTCAATCGCGCTTGCACGGTGGAAATTTGCACCGATTCGCAATACGTCAAAAACGGCATGGAAAGCTGGATTCGCGGCTGGAAAAAAAATGGCTGGAAAACCGCGTCCAAACAAGCCGTTAAAAATGAAGACTTGTGGCGACAGCTCGATGCCGAAGTCGCCAAACACACGGTGCGCTGGACATGGGTCAAAGGACATGCAGGTCATGCCGAAAACGAACGCGCCGATGAGTTGGCGAACAAAGGCGTGGCGCAGGTGTTGGGGAAATGAAAAAGCAGCCTGCACTTTTTGTTTACCATAAAGTGCAGGCTGCTTTGTATGTAGACTAATGATATACTGCATCGATAGATAGCAACGGAGACAACATCATGCAAACCGCAAAAATCTTTACCACAGGACGCTCGTAAGCCGTGCGTTTGCCCAAAGCATTTCAATTTGAGGTGGTGTCCTGAAAAGTGTGCTGTAAAACTAAACAATGCCAAAGTGAATATCAAAGAAAGCTAAATCAAAAACTTTCTTGTGATAAAACATACTTTTAGAAAAGCAACACGTTTTTCTAAACGCTCGCCTTACTTTGTGCCGTAAACGACAGTTATTACCCTCAATGCCAACTGTGTGTTGCTTACCAACTAGATGCCATTCTTCATTTGAAAAGACATTTAAAAATGCAGCCCAGTCATCGGTCGCAATTCTGTCATAGGTTACACGCAACTCTTTCAAACGCCGTTTGAGTGCTCGCGCTGTTGCTAAATCGCGTTTACCCCAAACGTAAGCGACAATTTCGCCACTTTCTCTGTGATAGGCATAGACTAGCCACACTTTATTAGACTTGTTACCGAAAAATGTCCAAAACTCGTCTATTTCAAGTGTAGAGTAATGTTTTTGTTTAGGAAATGGCTCAAACTCATGGCGTTTTAAAGCAGCCTGAACTTTGTCTTTGCTGTAACCCGTAATTGCTGCAATATCGCGAATACCACAACCTCTAACGGTCATTCTCCAAACCTGCTCATCAGCTTTGGAATGACAACCCTTATAGGTAAGGTTATGGTCGCCAATAAAATTACGACAAAAATCTTTGCAAAAATATTTTTGTTTACGATTGCAAGAGTAGCCATTTTTCTTTATATTTTGTCCTTGGCAGCGAGGACAAGTTAGAGTTATTTCTGTTTTCACACACTCAAATATACTCTGTTTTCGCTGCTTTTTTATTGCTTATTTTTTACAGCACACTTTTCAGGACACCACCCGTGAATGAATTTGCCGCTATCGTTTGTCGCAAAAAATTCATTTAAATCAAATGCGAAATCAATATTTTCGCCGTCAATATTTGCGCCTTGATTCACTTGGTCGGTAATCATTTGGCTCATTTGATACGAAAATAGGTTTAGGCGTGGCAAAGCGGCGTAGGGGTTGTTTTGTTCGTTTTCGGGATTCCATTCGGCTTTTTTGCGTTGTTCGTCAGCGTATGTCCAGTTGAAAATTTCGTCTTGCTGGAATTTGTCTCGCGCAATCGCTTTAAATGGTGTGCCTGATAAATGGAGCGTGAAATTGCGTTTGATGTTGTTGAACGCAACATCGGTTTTTAGGGTGTCCACACCTTCGTGGGCTTCGTCAATAACGAGTAAATCCCAGTTCATTTGGCTAACCCAATCCAATTTGTCGTGTTGTCCGCCAAAGCAAATTGCGCCTTTTAAATCTTGTAGTGAGATAAAGGCGAGCATATTTTGTTTGCCATTTTTGTGCTGATTTAAAAAATCATCGCGTGTCATCATAGAGCGATTTTTCAGCGTGTCGGTGGTGGACACAAAAGCAAAATCGGTTTGTCATGCGATGAATTTTTCAAAATCGTCAAACCATGAGTTTGCAATGGCTGGGCGGTTGGTTACGATAAGCACTTTGGTGGTTTTGAGTTCGCGAGCCAAATCGTAAGTGGTCAGCGTTTTGCCAAAGCGCGGTTTGGCATTCCACAGAAATTTGCCGTTTGGGTTTTCTTGGAAATAGGCAAGCGTTTGAGCAACAGCTTCGCGTTGTTCTTCGCGGAGTTGGTAATCGTCATTTTTGGCGTATTCTTGGGAGTAGTCGCGCTGAATAAAATCTTGAAAATGGCGTTGGGCGTGTTCGGGATTGCCGTTGTAGTAAAACCATTCGGATTTGTCTTCTGCTTGTTGAATGTGTTTGATTTTGCGCAAATAGGCGTGGAGCTGTTTGTCTTTGAACCATTCGTCTGAATCGCGGAATTTAGCAGGTGCTGCCCATAATTTGTCGTAATTTAGGCGAACGGCTGCGGTGTGGGTTTGTTCTTTAATGCGTTCGTCTGCATTTTCGCGTTCGGTGTAGCCGATTTTAATCCAGCCGTTTTTGTCGGGCATTTCAGGCATCCTGTAAGCGTAAATTTGCGGGTAAATCAGTTTAACGGTTTTAATGTCAGTTGGATTACTCATAATTTTAGCCCTTTATCAAAATATTCCATTTTTTTGGTGTTCCAGTTCATGATTTTCACGCGCTTGCCTGCCTGAATGCGCCATTCTTCATTGGCTGGTCTTTCATCAAATAAAGATAACTGCTGAATGATGATTTTTTCGCGTTTTTCCGACAGCGGAATGATGTATTTTAAACCGTCCATTTGAAAAACGTTGTAGCTGATGATTTCTGCGATGTCTTTGAATAAATCGTGTAGTGGCTCTTCTTGCCATTTGTCGTAGTAAAAATCGCGGTAAGTGTAGAGTAAATTTTCACGCGCCAATAACAGTGAATCGCCATTCCATTCAAAACCATAGCTGGCTTGATAAGCGATCATTGCCATTCTGCGCCATTCTGCTTTGTCTTGAATGTGTTGATTGATTCGGCACAATTTTCGGTCAATAAAGCCGACACGTTCGGCTAGGGAAATGAGTTTGCCTGTTTCCATGTCGTAGCGCGTGGTCATATACGGGGCTTCGCCGCAAGTGATTTCCAGCCATTTTCGTCTGATGTAGGTTTCCAAATCGTCATCGGCATAGTTTTCATCAAGCGCGTCATTTTGTATTTTCACCACCCATGTTGGCGTGAAAACTTCGGCTTTGGATTTGGTGCGTTCTTTTTGTAATTCTTGCGATTTTAAAGCGCGTGGCATGATGTGGGGCGTGTGTTCGCCTGTAATCAAATCTATTTTAATCGGCGAAGTGGCGGCGTAATGTTGTTCGCCATACGCGATGTAATTTTCATTTGCCCAAATAATATTTTTAATGGTTTCGCTGGTAGAAGTAGTACGGTCAATCAGTAAAATTTCCAAAATTTCAGGAATGTGCATTCGCATATGATTTTCGGAAATGTCGGCGGAATGGGGTTGGGTTGGTGTGGAAATGGGGGTGGCAAAAGTCATCATTTTGTTTGTTTAATTAAATATGGTGAATATTATAGTGGATTCAAAAAAATTCAGGCAGCCTGAAAACCAACTTTTCAGGCTGCCTGAATTTTATTTACACCACAATATTAACCAACCGTTTCGGCACAACAATCACTTTCTTCGGCTCTTTGCCTTCCATGAATTTTTGCGCCCCTGCTGTGGCAAACGCCGCCGCTTTAATCGCGTCTTCGCTCGTATCAACGGCTACATTGATTTTATCGCGCAATTTACCATTCACTTGCACCATCAATTCAATTTCCGTTTGCACCAAAGCCGATTCATCTACCGCCAACCAGCTCGTTTCCCACAACTTGCCACCAGCGTTCAATTCCGCCCACAGCGTTTCGCAAATATGCGGCACGATTGGCGACAGCAAAATAATCACCGCTTCCAACACTTCACGCGCCACCGCTTGACCTTGTTCGCTGCTGCAATCCGTTTTATCGTATTGATTCAACAATTCCATCACCGCCGCAATCGCCGTGTTGAATTGCTGACGGCGGTCATAATCATCGGTAACTTTCGCAATCGTGCTGTGCAATTTAAAGCGCAAATCTTTCAGGCTGCCTGAAAGCTCGCCATCTGTGAATTTCGCCACATTCGCGCCACTGTTTTTCACAAACTCAAACACCGTGCGCCACAAACGACTCAAGAAACGATGCGCCCCAGCTACGCCAGCGTCCGACCATTCCAACGATTGTTCAGGCGGCGATGCAAACATCATAAACAAACGCGCCGTATCCGCGCCGTAAGCGTCAATAATTTGCTGTGGGTCTACGCCATTGTTTTTGGATTTGGACATTTTTTCCACGCCACCAATCACAACAGGCTGCCCGTCTTCTTTCAAAATCGCCGAAACAGGGCGACCTTTATCATCGGTTTGCACGTCCACATCGGCAGGGTTAAACCAATGTTTTTTACCGCTTTCATCTTCACGATAATAAGTCGCTTGCAACACCATGCCTTGCGTCAATAATTGTTTGAACGGCTCGCGCACGTTCACAATGCCTTCATCATTCATCAATTTCGTGAAGAAACGCGCATACAACAAATGCAAAATCGCGTGTTCAATACCGCCAATATATTGGTCAGCTTGACCCCAATACGCCGCCGCGTTTGGCTCAACCATGCCGCCGTCAAATTTTGGCGACATATAGCGGAATTGATACCAGCTAGACTCCATAAACGTGTCCATCGTGTCCGTTTCGCGGCGTGCTGGCGAACCACATTCAGGGCAAGTCGTTTCGTAATATTCAGGCATTTTGCTCAATGGCGAACCCGAACCGTCAGGCACAACATTTTCAGGCAGCACGACTGGCAAATCTTGTTCAGGAACAGGCACATCGCCGCATTTTTCGCAATGAATAATCGGCACAGGACAGCCCCAATAGCGTTGGCGAGAAATGCCCCAATCGCGCAAACGGTATTGCGTTTTTGGTTCGCCCAAGTTTTTCGCTTGCAAAAATTCTGCCATTTTGTCAAAGGCTTGGAAAATAGTTAAACCGTTAAATTCGCCTGAATGGATTAACGCGGTTTGCTCATCTTTTTGACCGTACCACTCTTGCCAGTTCTGATTGTTGTAAGCAGCTGGCGCGTTGGTAATATCCACTACTTGCTTGATTGGCAAAGAATATTTTTGCGCGAAAGCAAAATCGCGTTCATCGTGCGCTGGCACAACCATGACCGCGCCATCGCCATAACCCCAAATCACATAGTTCGCAATCCAAACTTCCAACTGCTCGCCATTAAACGGATTGGTAACGTAACGACCAGTCGGCAAACCTTTTTTCTCCATCGTTGCCATGTCCGCTTCCGCAACCGAACCAGCCTTACATTCCGCGATAAACGCTTGAAGTTCAGGATTATTTTCCGCCGCAGCCGTTGCTAATGGGTGTTCCGCCGCAACAACAACCGCACACGCACCAAAAATCGTGTCAGGGCGCGTCGTGTAAACTTGCACAAAATCCGCGTAATCTCTCGGCAAACCCGATTTGCTACCGTCCGCCAATGGGAAACGCACCGTCATACCGCGCGATTTACCAATCCAGTTGCGCTGCATGGTTTTCACTTGTTCAGGCCAATCCAAGCCGTCCAAATCGTTCAATAATTGCTCGGCGTAATCCGTGATTTTGAAGTAATACATCGGAATTTCGCGTTTTTCCACCAACGCACCCGAACGCCAACCGCATCCGTCAATCACTTGCTCATTTGCCAAAACCGTGTTGTCCACAGGGTCCCAGTTCACCGTGCCTAACTTGCGGTAAACAATGCCTTTTTTAAACAATTTGGTAAACAGCAGTTGTTCCCAGCGATAATAATTAGGGCGACACGTTGCCACTTCGCGCTCCCAATCCAACGCGAAACCCAACGATTTAAGCTGTTGTTTCATATAATCAATATTAGAATATGTCCACGCAGCAGGCGCAACTTGGCGGTCAATCGCCGCGTTTTCCGCAGGCATACCGAAAGCATCCCAGCCCATTGGTTGCAACACGTTGAATCCTTGCATTTTTTTGAAACGTGAACGCACATCGCCAATGGTGTAATTGCGGACGTGTCCCATGTGCAATTTACCGCTTGGGTAGGGGAACATGGACAGGCAGTAGAATTTTGGTTTCGTGGTGTCTTCGGCAACATTGAAAGCACGTTGCTCTGCCCATTTTTGTTGGGCTTGTGGCTCGATTGCCGATGGTTGATATTGTTCTTGCATGGTTTTTAACTTTTCTTTGTGTAACAAAAAATGACGGCGAATTATAGCAGCTTCACGCATTTTCAGGCTGTTTGAAATGATATTGTTGATTTTAGAACCTGTATTCACAAACAACTATTTGATAAATTTTAATATTTGTGAAATATACCCTAGTTTAACAAAATTTTCAGCAGATAAATTCGTCTGCTCAAAATCTTTTGCTAAACGTCGAGACCAACCTAACCATGCAAACGTTCGTTCTACAATCCAACGTTTGGGCAGAATATGCCAAGAAATATCTTGAATTCTCTTTGAAATCTCAACAGTTAAACCCAATTGCTCTGATACTTCACGCTCAAATGTATTCCGATAACCTGCGTCTGCACAGAAACCTTTTAAACTCGGATAGGTCTCAAACGCTTTTTTTGCTACAAAAATACCTGCTTTTGTGTCATGAATATTGGCTGCATGAACCACAACAGACAATAGATTACCCAACGTATCAACAGCTATATGTCGCTTACGACCTTTGATTTTTTTACCTCCATCAAAACCTTTATCATGTGCGCTAGAAGCTGTTTTGACGCTTTGTGAATCAATAATGGCATAAGTTGGCATTGCTTGTTTTTGATGGATTAAACGTTTTTTTGAACCAATGCCAAAAGAATTCTATCCCATAAGCCTGATTGATTGGCTCTGCGATAGAAACTCCATACGGTTGAATAAGGTGGAAAATCATTGGGCAGCATACGCCACTGGCAACCTGTTTTGGTCATGTACAAAACGGCATTCACTAATTGACGTTTATCCCATTTGTAGTGGCGTAGCTGGTTAAAATGTGGCTCAATCGCTTGCCATTGGGCATCTGTTAAGTCTGTTGGGTAGGATTTTCTAGTCATAAAGATATTTTATCATTTTTGTGAATACAGGTTCTTAATTCACTATAAATTAACCACAAATCTACCCCTCCCCTTTGGAGGACGGCTAGGGAGGGAGTACAACCTGATAACATAGTTTACATCACAACCCGAAGACATCGTTTACATTCCATTCAGTAAACCCTCATCAACATACCAACATGAATGATGAAAGTAGCACAATGCCTTGGAATAAAACGAATATCATGCAACAACGTACCCTGTTTATCAAAGCATGGCTCACCAGACGTTACACCAAAGTGGAGCTTTGCAAGCAATTTAACATCAGTCGCCCAACCGCTGATAAATGGATTAAACACCATGAGCAGGTGGGATTTGATGGACTAGCAGAATACTTTCGCCGACCTCTGCATAGCCCCAATGCCACACCACAATGGATTTGCGAATGGCTCATTGCTGAGAAACTCAAGCGTCCCGATTGGGGTGCAAAGAAACTGTTAGATTTATTTGCACGTACCTTTCCAGAACAGCATAAACCAGCAGATAGCACAGGCGATTTAATCCTCGCTCGTGCAGATTTGGTGCAACCGCGTAAACGTCGCCGTAGAGTCAGTGCCGATACACAGCCTTTTAACGATTGCATTGCAGCCAATAGCACTTGGAGCGTCGATTTCAAAGGTCAGTTTGAGTTAGGAAATCACACATTGTGTTATCCCTTAACCGTAACAGACAATTTCAGTCGTTATCTATTGCTGTGCCAAGGTTTAAGCAGTACTCGCAGCTCTCCAGTCATCGCTCATTTTGAGCGGCTGTTTGAAGAATTTGGCTTACCTTGGGCAATCCGTTCTGATAATAGCGCACCTTTTGCCTCAACTGCATTGGGTGGCATTAGCCGATTATCAAAATGGTGGATTGATTTGGGTATTCGCCCCGAACGAATTAAACCAGCACACCCAGAGCAAAATGGGCGACATGCGTTCACGAATACAATCATGAACGTTCTCACGAAGGGATTGACCGTCAAACACCTGCGCAATGCTACACACACTCGACACGTTTATATACGGGCAAGATAGAGCCTTATGATTACGGCGATGGTGTTCATCTGCGCCAAGTAAAAGGCAGTGGTGAAATTAAATGGCAAGGTAAAACTTACTATTTAAGCCAAGTGTTAGCGCATGAGGCAGTAGCCTTTGTTCCTTATGCTGATGGTGTTTGGCATATTTTTTATCGTTTCCATTTTCTCGGTCAGTTTGATGAGCGGGAAGGGAAGTTACAACCTGCAATGAACTGGCATGCTAAACCTTGAAGGTGTAAACGATGTCCTTAGGGAAAAATGTAAACTATGTTTATGTTGCACAGGAGATTGCTATCACTCAAAGTCTTGTCGTGTACCAAAAGCGCAGTGGAATCGGTATTGCTAAAATACAAAAGCAGTCTGCACATTTTGTAGATTGAATGTGCAGGCTGCTTTTGCTATTGTAATATTCTAGATTTATGAGGTACTTTATTCCGCACACGCCGAATAAACTTTATGATTATGTGCCGCAGGTTCTACCAAAATATGCGCCACTGCATGAGCCAAACCATTGCGCGACATATAATTTTGCGGCATTTCCAAACGATTTTCCGTCAAACAATATTGCTCGCTCTCATCGTTATTCAAACCACACGGACGGACAATTGTCCAATTCAACGCGCTCTCACGCAACACCTTTTCCGCTTCTGTTTTCGCTAACAATGCTTCGCCGAGAAATTGGCGAACTGGCTCGCTGGTGTGTTCCCATTGCTCGCCGCAACCCATGCTGGTAATCAGCACCAAATGGGCATTTGGCGCGTGTGTGCAGGCTGTCTGAATAATATGAATATTGCCCACCGCATCACTGCGAACGCCTTGTTCATTTTTGCCACCGACAAAGCTCACAATGATTTGCGGCTGATGTTTCGCCACCAACGCGGCAACAGCTTCCGCGTCCAATGCGTCCGCAACGTCAGTCGCCACATTTCGCGCGGCAAAAAAATCATCTTCTGCAGGAACGCGCAACGCTGCCAACGTGGTTTTAGGGTTGAGCAGCGCAATCAATTCGCGTCCACTCGCGCCATTTGCGCCAAAAATCACATTCATCATCAAGCCCCTGCATTCATCAATTCGCGCATTTTTTCAATTTGATGCGCTTTCAATTCACCGTTTTCATCGCGTGAAACAAAAATCTTGAACATCGCGCCGCCGTTGCGATTGATAAAATTCAATGAAACGGTGCTTTTTCCCATAAATGGACGTTCCAGCAAATAAATTGTCGCACAGTTATCATAATAAATATGACCGTGAACGCCGCCTTCTTTTGCGTGTTCAAAATTATAAAAACCGCCGCCCACTTTGCCGTTTGGGATTTTTCCTGTTACTTCCACAATCGCGTCAGGCGTGTGCGCGATAAACGTAACCGCTTCGTCCCATGCCGCAATCGCTTGCAAAAATTCCACAATGCGACCGCCTTCGGTTTTTTTAACCATATCCACAGGCAAGCATTCAATCACTTCTTCAAATGTGCATTGATGTTGCATTGCCAACATTTCCAAAATTTGCCCAGCGTTGTCCGCCAAAGAATTGCGTAAAACGGTTTTTTGTTCAGGAGTTAATTTATTCATAGCTGTGTCCTTATCAGCAGGTGGATTGAGTGCAAACATCAGTTTGCGCGTTAAAGTCGGCGACCAATAGCGACCGCTCGTGTTTAAATGGGCAATGCCCGATTTATCGTCGATTTCCAGCAACGAAAGCGATTGCCATTGCTGCAACAATTTCTGCGCTTCATCGCTGCCTGAAAATAATTTCGTATCCAAAAAGCCCAGCTCAATATCGTGTTGAACCACGCCTAGAATCTCTTTTTGTGGACTGTGTTTACTCAAAAACGACAAACTTTTTTCGTGCAGGCTGCCTGAAAGATAGGCTTGCAAATCGTTTTGCACCTGATAACTCAATCCGCCAAAATTACCGCCAGCCCCCGAACCAAACGCCAAACACGGCATATTCGATTTAACCAGCGTGTTATAACGATTGCGTTCGCCGCGATTGGGATAAGCAAAATGGTTATTGCTGACCTGATTCCAGCCTAAACGTTCCAATTCCGCCACCGCGTAAGCGTATTGCTGCGACTGCTGGTCAAATCCCAACGGTTTCGGAAACGCGCCTTTTTCAATCATGCGGTTAATCGGCAAAAAGGGATAACAATTAAACGCATAAGTATCCAAACCCGACAACGGCAACTGACTGGCAATCGCAATATCATTCTGCCAAATTTTATCGGTTTGTGCTGGCAGCCCAAAAATCAAATCTGCCACCGTAATCACATCATAACTGCACAATTTTTCTAAATACGCACGCGCTTCATCGCCCGAATGTTTGCGCCCCAAACGGCGGCGAATGGTGGTATCAAACGTTTGCACGCCAATCGAAATACGATTCACGCCAGCACTAATGGCAGCCTGAATTTTCTCGTCATCAAAATGGCTCATGCGCCCTTCAAGCGTAAATTCACAATCATCAGCCAGCGGCAAATAGCGGTAACATGCTTCCACTAAACGCGCTAAATCACGGCTGTGCAACGCAGTTGGTGTGCCGCCACCAAAATAGACTGCCTGAATTTTGCCCGAACCTGTGCGGATTTCGGCTTCACGTTTCAATTCCGCAATCACGCGGTCGGTGTAGCCTGCGCTGATGTCGTCTTTCCAAGCGTTGCGATAAAAGCCGCAAAATACGCAATGATTTGCGCAAAAGGGAATGTGGACGTATGCCAAGCCGTCTTCGTCTAATGAATGGGGTAATTTGCTTTCCCAAATGGTGTGCCATTTGTCGTTTGGGATAGAGAGTCCACCCCAAATCGGCATCAGTGTGCTGCGGTCAGGGAAGGCGTTAGGCGCGGCTTTTTTGGGAGAAAATTGAATGGTTTGAGCCATGATGATTAATTGATAATTTCTACCTATATTTTTAATAAAAATAATTCTAGTTTATGAAGAAAATAGAATGAATTCTATTTTTAAACAAAATTGATTCATATCAAATAAATATTAAATTTTGTTAAAATTATTTGACTTTTGGTTAATTGATGATTTGATTACTTGCTCGTGATTAAATTGGCAAGATTTTATTTGTATATTTTATTTAATATTCATATGGTTATGATTTGTCTTGCCTTGTTGGATAGAGATGTTTATTATTCAAGCCTTTCGCATAACACATTCAATATATGAAGGAATACATCATGGCTTATACATTACCTAAACTAGACTACGCATACGACGCATTGGAACCCCATTTTGATGCAATGACGATGGAAATCCACCACAGCAAACACCATCAAACTTATGTAAACAATTCCAACGCGGTTGTGGAAACGTTGCCTGTTGAGTTTCAAAGCTTGTCTGCGGAAGAATTGGTAACGCGCTTGGCAGAATTGCCAGCCGACAAGCAAACGCCAGTACGCAACAATGTGGGTGGTCATGCTAACCATTCTTTCTTCTGGAAAGGCTTGAAAGTGGGCACGACTTTGGGCGGCAGCTTGAAAGCAGCAATCGAACGCGATTTTGGCAGCGTGGAAGCGTTTCAAGCGGAATTTGAAAAAGCGGCGCAAACTCGTTTCGGCTCTGGCTGGGCTTGGCTGGTGGTGGAAGTAGGCAAATTGAAAGTGGTTTCTACTGCTAACCAAGATTCGCCTGTGATGGGCGCGGCATTTGCAGGCTGCTCTGGCACGCCTTTGATTACTTTGGACGTGTGGGAACATGCGTACTACTTGAAATTCCAAAACCGCCGTCCAGACTACATCAAAGAGTTCTGGAATGTGGTGAACTGGGACGAAGCACAACGTTTGTTTGATGCAGCGGCTTAGTCGCTCGATAAACTAAATCAACTTAAATAGAGCAGCCTGCACTTTTTCTGTTTACAGAAAGTGCAGGCTGCTTTTTGTTGCGTTAAAATCGCTTTAATATTATCCCGTTAAAGGCACGATTCATCATGACACATCATGCGAAAAAGCACCCGTTTTGGCAGGCGGATAAACCTTATTTACACAGCGGCGAAATTTCAGATTTTCGGTTTCGTTTGCTGGGTTATATGATGGCGGCTTTGGCTGGGGCGATTAATGCAGGCGGTTTTTTTGCGGTAAACCAATATACATCACACATTTCGGGCGCGTTGTCGCATTCGGCAGACCAAATTTACGCAGGACAATGGAAAATGGCATTGATAGGTTTGGCTGGTGTGGTGGCGTTTATTTTGGGTGCGGCACACGCAAACTGGTTGATTTTGTGGGCAAAACGCCAACGATTTCGCAGCAGCTACGGCATGAGCATGTGGCTGGAAGCGGCATATTTGATGGGATTTGGCTTAATGGGCGTGGGCTTGTCGCAAGGCTGGGCGTTGTTGCAACCAACGGTGTTGTTGCTGTGTTTTATTATGGGCATGCACAACACGGTGCTGACGGTGCTATCGGGCAGCGTGATTCGTTCCACGCACATGACGGGGACGGCAACCGACTTGGGAATTGAGCTATCCAAAGTGCTGTATTACCGCATCGATACCAATCCGCGTTTGCCCGATGTGCGCGTGAATCGGCTCAAAATGCGCTTGTTGCTGGGCATGTTGGGCAGTTTTTTGCTCGGTGGTGTGATTGGGACGTGGGGTTATCAAAAATTGGCGTATTATTTTACGATTCCTGTGGCGGTGGTTTTGTTTGTATTGGGTATGAATTCGGTGGGTTATGATATTCGGATTCGCGTGAAATGGTGGTTGATACGTCGTGTGCGTCAAGCGCGTAAAAATCGGCGCGAAAAATAAAAAGCAGCCTGCACTTTTTTACTCGTCATTCCTGCCGTAGTTTACCCTCGCGTAGGCGGGGCAGGAATGACGGCATGGTAGTTTTACAAAGGTTTCAGTTTGACAAAGTGTGCGAGTCGTCATTGTATTTTTCTTTGATAAAAATTGCCCACAACCAGCCAGTTTTTGCTCGCTAGTTGTGGGCAATGTGGATTATGCACCTACTTTTACGGTGCGCGTCAAAAAGTCATGCACGTCGTCCAAAGACATATCGCTGCTGCTGGCGCAAATGGTCGCAATCGAATTATCGCTGGCTACAACAGTAAAGCAGCTTTCGGCAATGTTTTGGTCTTTGTCTTTGCGAACAAAGCGATAGTCGATGCGACGGTCGGCGGTGTCGTCAATGACTACATTGCTTAATGCTTTATCGCCTTGCAACTGGGTTTTGATTTTACCCAACAATGCAGGTACTTCGCCTTTGGCTTTGCCGTTTTGTACCGCAGTCAAAGTCAAATTGCGGTTTTCATCGTATTGCAACAAAGTGATGCTGTCAGCAGCCACGTCTTGTGGTTGCAGGCTGCTTTCGCTGGATTTATCGGTAAAGCTGGCATCGGGATTGAAACGGAATGCATTGTCTTTGCTGGTCAAAACAGTGGGCTCAACCGCAGGGGCTGCACCTGTGCTCAATTCGGCAGAGCTGGCAGCAGAAGTGGCTGATGCGCTGTTGTTGGCTGCGTTTTGTTGGGGTGCTTGACCGCAAGCTGCCAATGCTAATGCGCTGGCAATGATGAGTGTGATAGATTTTTTCATATAATCGTTATCCTTATGTGAAATCAAAAAAAACGGCATTATATCAAATAAAAGAAAAAGCAGCCCGCAAACAAAATGTGCAGGCTGCTTTGCCAATTAGCGATTAGGATTTACGCAACGATACCACAATGGCTGCGCTACGGTTTTTCCAGTTGATTGGAATCACAAAAGAACGGTCTTTGCGTGGTAATAAGATTTCGTCTGGTGCACCGCGTAATACGATAGGCACAGAAATTTCAAACTCTTCACCAAATTCACTACGAGCATTACCTGCAACGGTATTTGCCACTTCGCCCACCAAGTCAATCATGAAGGCTTCACTCATATCGCGTTCGCCCATCAAAACCAACAAACGTTCCAGCAATTCTTTTGGTGCGGTGAAATACACAATGCCTTTGCTTTTGCCAGAAATCGCAATCACGCCAGTAAAATCTTTTGCAGAAGGCACGCTGTTTTCTACCAAATAAGGTGTGCCAACCACCAATTCTTCTGGGTCCATCATTTGATGAAAGTACTTTTGTACGCCTTCCAAAAATACCTGTAATTTATCTTCTTTCATTTAATGTTTACTCCATCATTTCTTCAAGTGCTTCAAATAAATCTTCATCAGTAAAAGGCTTGCAAATAAAACCGCGTGCGCCTAATTGCAGGGCTTTAATGCCAGTTGCTTTATCCGATAAAGCGGAAATTACCAAGATATTGGCGTTAGGGTCAATATCGGTCAATTCGTAAATACATTCTAAACCGTCCATTTTGGGCATGGTCAAGTCCATAGTTACGATATCTGGGCGATGTTTTTTGAATAGTTCAACTGCTTCCAAGCCGTTGGTTGCAGTGGCAACTACTTCAATATCCATACGACTAGTACCGCGAGAAATACGGTTACGAATCACATTGGAATCATCAACAATCATGAGTTTATAAGCCATAATGTGTTTTTCCTGTTATCAATATTTTTTAGGGAAAGTAAAGCTAAATCTTGTATATGCACCAGCGTGGGTTGCAACGCCAATTTTACCACCCAAAGCGACTACGCGGTCTTTAATAATATCTAAACCAACACCACGACCAGCATCTTCGGTAGATTGGTCTAAGGTAGAGAAGCCAGAGCTGAAAATTAAGCTCAGCAATTCTTTTTGACCCAGTTTAGCCGCATCTTCTTGACTGTATTGACCAATTCGAACAGCTTTTGCACGAATCGCTTCATAGTCAATACCTTTGCCATCGTCTTCCAAGGTTAAAGTGTATGCACCTGAACCGTTGTCTAACAATTCCATGCGAACGTGTCCTGCTGCCAATTTGCGTGCTGCAGTGCGTTGTTCTGGGGTTTCAATACCATGTACGACTGCGTTGCGTAACAACTGAACGGCAATTTCACGAATCGTTGCATCGGTTTCTTCATGTTTGGTTTCTTCAATACCAACATAGCTGAAATCGACATTTTTGCCATTGCGTTTTGCCAAATCGCCAACAAATTGATTGTAGAAATCGGCAACCGTATTTTGTTTGGCTGGCGCTGCTGCGCTAGGTGAAGATATATCGCTATTACCCAAGCGTTGAACCAACTCTTCAATGGTTTGTGTCAAACGCATCAATTCTTCCAAGTGAACCGCCAAGCTCAAGAAGTTTTCACCAGATAAGCTACTGGTTTTGGATAACTTGTTCAATTCGGTTTCCAAGTTTTCTGCCATCACGGTAAAGCCGTGCAGTTTCAGCGTACTTGCTTCACCTTTCAAGCTGTGTACTTCACGGAAAATAGTCTGTACTTTTTCCAACAACTCAGATTGACGTTCACCAGGAGATTTCAATGTGTTATTGATGTTGGTATTGCGTCGTTTGATGCTGCGTACAAACTCGTTAATCATGCGACGGTCTGCTTGCAAAATGGTACTTAACATTTCCAATTGAACGTCATTTTGTTCGCGTTCTTGTTCAATTTTTTGTTCCAGCAATACCGCATCGGTTACATCAGATACGTTCACCAATACACGTGCAATTTCTTTTTCGTGGTATACGCGGTTAAATGCAAAGTCCAAATAACGCAGTTCCTGTTTGCCATTGCTGCCTTTTACCATAACAGGTTGACGATTCAATGGGTTTAAGCTACCAATCAAACGTTCTTTTGTACGCGGGTTATAAAGCTGTCCGATGAATGCGTTGGTTGTGTTCAAATCATCATCAGAAATCATACCACCCAAAATATCCAATAAGTTGCGTTGTCCCAGGTTGGATTGACCCAGCAATTTTTCCAAGTGTTTAGAATATTGCGAACCCAAGTTCAAGTCTCTGTCTAACAGGAACAAACCTGTGCTTACTGTATCCATGATTTCTGTCGTTTCTTGACGAGCGGCTTCGGCTGCCAAGTCAGACGCAAACAATTTACGGATAGAGTAGAAGATGAAGATAACGAAGAATCCTAATGCACCCACGATACCTGTTGTTTGCAACCATGTTAACGCATTGTTATTGGTTGCAAGGTGCGCTTGCACAGCATTTAATGATTTTACGATGCTTTCGTCTGTCAATTCTGCTGAACCTTGTGCTTTCAATACTGCCAAGTCCAAGTTTACAGATGTACCCGTAGGGGAGGTGGCTGTTTTCAGGTATTCATCAATATCTTGAACTAAGGGTTTCCACAATTCCAAGGCTTTGTTAAGTTCTTGAGCCACAACAGGGTCCTCGTCAAATGCGGAGATATTAATTGTTGCACCACTTTCTACTTTGTGCTCACCACCGTTGAGTAGTGCGTTAATACTGCTTTCAAATCTAATGCGATTCTCTTTGAGTGCGGCTAGCGTATGAGCAATGTGTGGACTGTTTGGGTCTTCGCCATAGTTCAGTTTAAGCGACAGCAAACTTTGCATCACTTTCAAGTATGCCGTGTGCATAGATTCGGCAACGGTATATTGTTTATTGTGCTCGTTTACTTGTCGAGACAGCAAAATAGAGCTAATCATCACGGCTGACAAAACAACCAAGAATGAGGCAATCAACACAATCATGCTTCGGTAACGAGTAAACATGCCAGCTGTTGCGGGTTTGTTTGGGGTTGGGGTACTCATAAAATGCGACCACTTTCTATTAATAAAAACCAAAAAAACAAATCAAAAACAAGAAAACGCATATTAATCTGAAAAGCGGTTCTTGTAAATAATTTGTAAAAATGTGCAAGATAATTAAATACTTTAAAATTAACTGTGCAGGCTGCTTTGTATGTGAATGCAAGCAGCCTGCACAAGTATTTATTACTCAAAATTCAGCACGGCAGAAGTGTACACATTTTGCACATCATCTAAATCTTCCAAGGCATCGATAAGCTTTTGCATTTTTTCTGCGTCATCGCCGCTCAATTCGGTTGTGTTTTGCGCGCGCATGGTTACATCGCTATCTTCGGCTTTGAAGCCAGCCTGCTCCAATGTGATTTTGATTTGCGCCCAATCGGCTGGTGCGGTAATCACTTCAATTACGCCATCGTCATCAGTCAAAACATCTTCCGCACCTGCTTCCAAAGCGGCTTCCATGAGTGCGTCTTCGTCGGCATTGGTGTAAACTAAATAGCCCTGATGTTCGAAATTGAACGCCACGCAGCCATCTGTACCCAAATTGCCACCGTGTTTGGTAAACGCATGGCGTACATCGGCAACGGTGCGCGTTTTGTTGTCGGTCATGCAATCAACCATTACCGCTGCACCACCAATGCCATAGCCTTCGTAACGCAATTCGATGTAATCCACGCCTTCTAAATTGCCTGTGCCTTTATCGATGGCGCGTTGAACGTTGTCTTTGGGCATATTGTTGTCCCACGCTTTATCCATCGCCAAGCGCAAACGTGGGTTCGCATTGGGGTCACCGCCGCCTTGTTTGGCTGCAATCGTGATTTCTTTGATTAATTTGGTAAAAATTTTACCACGTTTGGCATCTTGGCGCGCTTTCTTGTGTTGAATATTCGCCCATTTGCTGTGTCCAGCCATAATTTATCCTTACTGAAACAAAAGTAATGTAAAACAAAGGTCGCGTATTTTATCATGTTTTAACGTAATATCCATATAGCTGAAATAGTATGTAGTGCATAGGTAAGTCGTATTGGTTGCGGTATAAAGCAAGCAGCCTGCACAAATATGTGGTCGAGACGTTGTGTAAATGGAATAAAAAAACGTGATTTCACAATAATTAACGAATTTGCTTGACGATATAAGGCGGTTTGATTATATTTGCACCGCTTGAAAGACGGAAGACGTGGGTAACAAGGTGTTTTTATTGGTTGGACTACAAGTGATTACGATAACCGTATTAACCTTGTTTGTGTGGTTGTTTTTTGGTGTGCAGACTGCTTTATCAATGGTTTTGGGTGGTTTGTCTTATATTTTGCCTACTTTAATTGCGGTATTAATTTTAAAGTTTTTGCGTCCATATCCTGTGCTGGCAGGTTCTGCGTTTATTGCAGCAGAAATTTTAAAAATAGTACTGGCTTTAATTTTTATGGTATCGGTATTTTGCTTGTATCCAAGCATACAATTTATCCCTTACTTTATTGGTTTATTAGCAGTCAGTCATTTGGTTTTTTTGTTTTTTTTAAAGGTTCATCGTTATGGCAAGTGAAGCAACAACGCCAGCCGATTACATCAAGCACCATTTGCAGAGCTTGACCAGTTTATCGGATGTTACAGAAGGGCAAGGTTTGCGTAACATCGCAGACTTTTCATTTATTAACTTAGATGCGCTGTTTTTCGCCATTTTATTGGGTATTGCAGGCAGCTATTTGTTGTGGCGTGGTGCAAAAACCGCGACGTCAGGCGTGCCAGGTCGTTTCCAGGCGGCCGTAGAAATTTTGTATGAGTTTGTTGATGATATGTGCAAAAGCATTATCCATAACGAACAATCTCGCAAAGTGGTTGCGCCGTTGGGTTTGACGCTGTTTGTATGGATTTTCTTGATGAATGCCATGGATATGCTGCCAGTAGATTTATTGCCGCGCGTATTCCAAGGTATGACAGGCGAACATCATGCACTGTTGCGTATTGTGCCAACTGCTGACTTGAATACCACTTTGGCTTTGGCGATTGGCGTTTTGCTGACTTGTATTTATTACAGCATCAAAATTAAAGGTTTTGGCGGCTGGATGCACGAAATGTTTTCTGCGCCATTTGGTTCAAAATTAGGGCCAATCAACTTTGTAATGAATATTTTGGAGTTCTTCTCTAAAACCGTTTCGCATGGTATGCGACTGTTTGGTAATATGTATGCGGGCGAATTGGTGTTTATGCTGATTGCGTTATTGGGCGGTGCGTGGGCAGCGTCGGGTAGCGTTGGTTTGCTAGACCCAGTTATGTTTGTATTCCATATTATTGCAGGTGCGGCATGGGCAATTTTCCATATTTTGGTAATTACCTTGCAAGCGTTTATTTTCATGGCTTTGGCGTTTGTATATATTGGACAAGCGCACGACCATCACTAAGTTTCATTTTCTTTTTTTAACCTTTCTTTAACTGGGAGTTTTATCATGGGTTTGATTGCTATCGCATGTGGTTTGATTGTTGCCTTGGGTGCTTTGGGTGCATCTATCGGTATCGCAATGGTAGGTTCTAAATATTTAGAATCTTCTGCGCGTCAGCCAGAATTGATTGGTCCATTGCAAACTAAATTGTTCTTGATTGCTGGTTTGATTGATGCGGCATTCTTGATTGGCGTGGCGATTGCATTGTTGTTTGCCTTTGTTAATCCATTTGCTGCTTCTTAATCAGTCGGTATTTTTGATTAACCCCTATACGAGGGCAGTAAAGTGAATTTAAATGCAACCTTAATTGCGCAAATCATCGTCTTTTTCATTTTGGTTGGCTTTACCATGAAATATGTATGGCCACCTATTGCAAAGGCGTTGGATGAGCGCGCTGACAAAATCGCTGAAGGCTTGGCTGCTGCCGAGCGCGGTAAAAGCGATTTTGAGCAAGCAGAAAAGAAAGTTGCAGAACTCTTAACCGAAGGGCGTACTCAGGTTGCCGAAATGGTTGCTAATGCAGAAAAACGCGCAGCACAAATCGTAGAAGATGCCAAAGTGCAGGCTGCTACGGAAGCCGCGCGTATCGCAGCGCAAGCCAAAGCCGATGTAGAGCAAGAAACTAATCGTGCTCGTGAAGCTTTGCGTGAGCAAGTTGCTACATTAGCAGTTAAAGGTGCAGAAGCGATTTTGCGTCGTGAAGTAAATGAATCGCAACACGCTCAAATGTTGAGTGCCTTAAAACAGGAGCTGTAAGGCTATGATAGAGTTCGCAACTGTTGCTCGACCTTATGCCAAAGCTTTATTTGAGTTGGCAGAAGAAAAAGCGCAAACGGAAAATTGGCTAAATGGTTTGGCTCAGTTGGCGTGGTTAGTTGAACAGCCGAAAATCGCAATGTTGATTGGTGAATCGAGTTCTGATGCTGAACAAAAAGCAGCAGAATTGACTCGCTTGTTGGACGGTGTTAAGGCTGCAAAAAGTCATGAGTTTAGAAATTTCATTCTCGTAGTGGCGCAAGAAAAGCGATTGGCAGCTTTACCAGCTATTTTCCGATCCTTTCAAGATTTGGTTTTGCAAAAAAATCAAGCCAAGCGTGCTGTGATTTACACTGCTTATGATGTCGCTAGCGAAGGTCAAAAAGCCAAAATTGTCGGCGATTTAGAACAGCGATTTAATGTTCGTTTGCAGGCTGCTTTTGAAACCGAACCCGAATTAATTGGCGGTTTGAAAGTAGTGTTGGGCGACCAAATATTAGACTTGTCGGTACAGGGAAAATTAAAGCAACTGTATGCGACTATGACGAATTAGGAGGGTTTCATGCAAATTAGTCCTACGGAAATCAGTGATTTGCTGAAAGCTAAAATTGAAAATTTAAATACCAAACAGGAAGCGCGTACTCGTGGTACGGTGATTTCTGTAACAGATGGCATTGTGCGTGTGTATGGCTTGTCTGATGTAATGCAAGGCGAAATGTTAGAGTTTCCTGGTAATACATTTGGCTTAGCGATGAACTTGGAACGCGATTCTGTTGGTGCGGTTGTGTTGGGTGAATACGAACACATAAAAGAAGGCGACGAAGTGAAATGTACTGGTCGCATTTTGGAAGTGCCAATTGGTCGTGAATTGGTAGGTCGCGTAGTCAATGCGTTGGGTCAGCCTATTGATGGCAAAGGTCCAATCAATGCAGCTAAAACCGCACCGATTGAAAAAATTGCCCCTGGCGTGATTGCGCGTCAATCTGTTGACCAACCTATGCAAACAGGTTTGAAAGCTATTGACTCTATGGTTCCTGTTGGTCGTGGTCAGCGTGAATTGATTATTGGTGACCGTCAAACAGGTAAAACTGCTGTGGCTTTGGACGCGATTGTGAACCAAAAAGGCACAGGCGTTGTTTGTATTTATGTGGCGATTGGTCAAAAAGCGTCTTCTATTGCGAACGTGGTTCGTAAATTGGAAGAACATGGCGCGATGGAACATACCATTGTGGTAGCGGCAACTGCATCAGAAGCTGCGGCATTACAATTTATTGCACCGTATGCAGGCTGCACAATGGGCGAATACTTCCGCGATATTGGCGAAGATGCTTTGATTGTGTACGATGACTTGTCTAAACAAGCGGTTGCGTATCGTCAAATTTCCTTGTTGTTGCGCCGTCCACCTGGTCGTGAAGCCTACCCTGGTGACGTATTCTATTTGCACTCTCGCTTGTTGGAACGCGCAGCGCGTATCAATGCCGATGAAGTGGAAAAATTAACTGCTGGCAAAGTAAAAGGCAAAACGGGTTCATTGACCGCCTTGCCAATTATTGAAACGCAAGCAGGCGACGTATCGGCGTTCGTACCAACCAACGTAATTTCGATTACAGACGGTCAAATTTTCTTGGAAACTGACTTGTTTAACTCGGGTATTCGTCCTGCTATTAACGCTGGTATTTCGGTATCACGCGTGGGCGGTGCGGCGCAAACCAAAGTCATCAAGAAATTGGGCGGTGGTATTCGTTTGGCATTGGCGCAATATCGTGAATTGGCAGCGTTCTCTCAATTTGCATCAGATTTGGACGAGGCGACTCGCAAACAATTGCAACACGGTGAGGTTGTAACCGAATTGATGAAACAAAAACAATTCAACACATTGAATACAGCCGAAATGGCATTGACCTTATGGGCAATCAACAACGGTTCTTATTCAGATGTGCCAGTATCCAAAGCATTGACTTTTGAAGCTGAGTTTTTAAGCTATGTTCGTACGCAGCAGCCTGCAACATTGGAAGCGATTAATGCTTCGGGTGCAATGTCTGGTGATGATGAACAAGTATTGACCGATGCAATGAAATCGTTCAAGGCTTCATACAACTACGCTGCATAAGCAACGAAAGGAGTCTTGAAATGGCAGTCGGAAAAGAGATTCTCACCAAAATTCGCAGCGTACAAAATACGCAAAAAATTACCAAAGCGATGCAAATGGTGTCAACTTCTAAAATGCGGAAGACTCAGGAACGTATGCGTTTGGCTAGACCTTATGCGGATAAAGTGCGCTTGGTAATGAGCCATTTGGCACAAACACAAGCAGACCACGGCATTAAATTATTATTAACAGAACATAAAAACTCAAATCGCGTAGGTTTTATCTTGATTACAACCGATAAAGGCTTGTGTGGTGGTTTGAACGCCAATGTTTTGAAGAAGTTTTTTGCCCAAGTTCAAGAATACCAAGAACAAGGTATTCAAGTTGAAGTAGTTTGCTTGGGTAGCAAAGGTTTGGTAGCGTGTCAGCGTGTCGGTTTGAATGTGATTGCCAGTGTAACCAATTTGGGCGATACCCCAAAAATGGAATTGATACTGGGCGCATTAACTGAAATTTTCCAACGCTATGAACAGCAAGAGCTTGATGTTATCCATTTGGTGAATTCACATTTTGTGAACACAATGAAACAAGAGCCACGCTCGGAAGTATTGCTGCCAATTGGTGCCAATGCTTTGAATGCGCAAGAGGATAGCAAATACAACTGGGACTATCGTTATGAACCTAGTCCTGTTGCAGTGTTGGAATATCTGGTTCGCCGTTATTTAGAATCTGTGGTTTACGAAGCATTAAGCGAAAATATGGCTGCCGAGCAAGCAGCGCGTATGGTGGCGATGAAAGCTGCAACCGATAATGCAGGTAATGCGATTAAAGAATTGCGCTTGGTTTACAATAAATCACGTCAAGCAGCAATTACCACAGAATTGTCAGAAATTGTGGCAGGTGCAGCAGCTGTTTAAAAAGCAGCCTGCACATTTCGCCAAATTAAAGTTAGGATACGATAATGAGCCAAGGCAAAATCGTACAAATTATTGGCGCGGTGGTGGACGTAGAGTTCCCACGCGATGCTATTCCACGCGTTTACGATGCGTTGAAACTGGTTGATGTGGACTTGACATTAGAAGTGCAACAACAACTGGGCGATGGCGTAGTGCGTACCATTGCGATGGGTAGTACCGATGGTTTGAAACGCGGCTTAGCCGTGAACAACACAGGCGCACCTATTACAGTGCCTGTTGGTAAAGCAACATTGGGTCGTATTATGGACGTATTGGGTAATCCTGTTGATGAAGCAGGTCCAATTGGTTCTGACCAAACGCGTGCTATTCACCAACCAGCTCCTAAATTTGATGAACTGTCTAGCGCAACCGAATTGCTGGAAACAGGCATCAAAGTGATTGACTTGCTTTGCCCATTTGCAAAAGGTGGTAAAGTAGGTTTGTTTGGTGGTGCAGGTGTGGGCAAAACTGTGAACATGATGGAGTTGATTAACAACATTGCCAAAGCGCACAGTGGTTTGTCTGTATTTGCAGGCGTGGGTGAACGTACTCGCGAAGGTAATGACTTCTATCACGAGATGAAAGATTCTAACGTGTTGGATAAAGTTGCCATGGTGTATGGTCAAATGAATGAACCTCCTGGCAACCGTTTGCGCGTTGCATTGACTGGTTTGTCTATGGCAGAACACTTCCGTGATGAAAAAGACGAAAATGGCAAAGGTCGCGATGTATTGTTCTTTGTGGACAACATCTATCGCTACACATTGGCAGGTACAGAAGTATCGGCATTGCTGGGTCGTATGCCCTCTGCGGTAGGTTATCAACCAACATTGGCAGAAGAAATGGGTCGTTTGCAAGAGCGTATTACTTCAACGCAAACAGGTTCGATTACTTCTATCCAAGCGGTTTACGTTCCCGCCGATGACTTGACTGACCCATCGCCAGCAACCACATTTGCTCACTTGGACGCAACAGTCGTGTTGAGCCGTGATATTGCTTCTTTGGGTATTTACCCAGCGGTAGACCCATTGGATTCTACATCTCGTCAGCTTGACCCAATGGTATTAGGTCAAGAACACTATGACGTAGCGCGTGGCGTTCAAGCAACTTTGCAAAAATACAAAGAATTGCGCGATATTATTGCCATTTTGGGTATGGACGAATTGTCTGATGAAGACAAATTGACCGTGATGCGTGCGCGTAAAATCCAACGCTTCTTGTCTCAACCATTCCACGTGGCAGAAGTATTTACAGGCTCTCCTGGCAAATACGTTTCATTGCGCGACACCATCGCTGGCTTTAAAGCCATTCTGAGCGGCGAATATGACCACTTGCCAGAACAAGCGTTCTATATGGTAGGCGGTATTGAAGAAGCTGTTGAGAAAGCGAAAACCTTAAACTAAGGAGGTCGGCATGAGTATCATGCGAGTTGAAGTGGTTAGTAACGAAGAGCACATTTATTCTGGCGAAGCGAGTTTTGTCGTGGTGCCAACAGTAAATGGGGAACTTGGTATTTACCCTCGCCATGAGCCGATTATGAGCTTGGTTCGTCCTGGTGCATTGCGTGTGACTCAGGTTGGTTCTGCCGAAGAAGTATTGGTTGCAGTTTCTGGCGGCGTGCTAGAAGTGCGACCAGACACGATTACCATTTTGGCTGATGTGGCAGTGCGTAGTTCAGAAATGGATCAAGCACGTGCTGAAGAAGCAAAACGTGTTGCAGAGCAAAATCTGGCAAAAGCGCAAGATGGCAATGCACAAGCTAAGGCGCAGGCTGCTTTGGCGGCTGCGATTGCAGAGCTGAAAACATTGGATTATTTGCGTTCGCGTAAAAAATAAACATAATTGGTTGAACCGCTTTCCTTACTATGGGAAAGCGGTTTTTTGTGTGTGGATATATGGGTGAATCTGTTAAAATCCCTATCCTACATATCATGCAAGAAAGAAGGAATATGACTCAATTTTCACAATTGGGCTTGGGGCAAGAAATTGTGTCGGCATTGTCCGAGCAAGGCTACGAAACCCCCACGCCCATTCAGTTGGCAGCCATTCCAAAAGCCTTGGCAGGGCACGATTTATTGGCGGCTGCACAAACGGGTACGGGCAAAACCGCCGCGTTTATGTTGCCCAGTTTGGAGCGTTTGAAGCGTTATGCCAATGCCAGCACATCGCCAGCCATGCACCCCATGCGTATGTTGGTTTTGACACCCACGCGCGAACTGGCTGATCAAATCGACCAAAATACGAAAAGCTACATTAAAAATTTGCCGTTGCGCCACACTGTTTTGTTTGGTGGTGTGAGCATGGATAAGCAAACGGCGGATTTGCGTGCAGGCTGCGAAATTGTGGTGGCAACGGTTGGACGCTTGCTCGACCACGTTAAGCAGAAAAACATCAATCTGAACAAAGTTGAAATTGTGGTGCTGGACGAAGCCGACCGCATGCTCGACATGGGTTTTGTTGATGAAATCCGTCAGATTATGCGTTTGTTGCCCAAATCGCGCCAAACTTTATTGTTTTCAGCGACGTTTGCGCCCGATATCCGCAAATTGGCGCAGGATTTTATGCATCTGCCAGAAACGATTGAAGTGGCAGCACAAAACACGACCAATGCTAATGTGGAACAACACGTGATTGCGGTAGATGCACATCGCAAAAAAGAATTGTTGGAGCGTTTGATTGTGGATTTGAATATGCCGCAAGTGATTGTGTTCTGCAAAACTAAGCAATCTGCCGAGCAAGTGGCGCGAGATTTGTTGCGCCGTGGCTTGTCGGCAAATGCCATTCACGGCGATAAATCGCAACAAACGCGTTTGGAAGTGTTGAGCCAGTTCAAATCGGGCGAATTGCGTGTTCTGGTGGCAACCGATGTGGCGGCGCGTGGTTTGGATATTGCCGAATTGCCTTTTGTGATTAATTACGAATTGCCTGTTCAGGCGGAAGATTATGTGCATCGCATTGGGCGGACAGGGCGCGCAGGCGCGGAAGGCGTGGCGATTTCGATGATGGATGAAACCGAGCAAAAAATGTATGCGTCCATTCAAGAGTTGATTGGTGCTCAATTGCCTGTTTCGCGCATTGAAGGCTTTGAACCGCGTTGGGAACAAGTGCAGGCTGCTTTGCATGAACAGCCGTCGATGTCGTCTCCCTCTGCGCCATCTTCGCGTACGCAACGTACCGAACGCGGCGAAAAAAGAGCCAACCAGCGTGAAGCCAAACGACAAGTAGAAAAAATGGTTGAAGTAGAGCGCAACAGTGTTCGCCGTCGTGGACGCGAACGCCGAACGTGCGCTTTGTTGCAACGTAATTTTGGTGCGATTTAATCGATACAATCGTAGTGGATTCAATTCAAACTAGGACAAGGCGACAATGTCCGCCGTGTACGCGTGGTACATAAGGGCATTGGCAACGCGGTACTAGTTTGAAGTGAATTCACTATAAAAGCAGCCTGCACTTTTTGTTGATTCAAAGTGCAGGCTGCTTTTTTTGTGTTTCAATTGGGTTTAGTTTTTTTTAGCTGGCGCAGGTTTGCTGGCTGCTACTCCCAACGATTTTTGCCACTCAGCTGGATTTTTGATTAAATCCAATGCTTTGCGTAATTGTTCGTCTTTGCTTGGGTCGGGTTTGCGGCGCGATGAAACGTCTTTATCATCGTCTTTTTTGTTGCTGGCAGGTGTAGAAGCAGCCTGCACTTTGTCTGCGTTTGCCACTTCGGAAGCAGCCTGCACCACGCCGCCTTTTACATCGTCTGCGCCCAATGGGTTGCCAATGTGTCCGTTCAAATCGGCTTCACGGCTTTCGAACGTGCGGTTTTTGTCCAACACTTCCACATCTGGCACGATGCCTGTCGCTTGGATAGAGCGGTCTTTGGGTGTGTAATACAAAGCGGTGGTCAATTTAACCGCGCCACCGCTGGATACGGGAATAACCGATTGCACCGAGCCTTTGCCAAAGCTGCGTGTGCCGACAATCACGGCGCGTTTGTGGTCTTGCAATGCGCCTGCCACGATTTCTGATGCCGATGCCGAACCTGCGTTAATCAACACCGTCATCGGTATGGTTTTGATTTCGGCTGGCAAGTTTGCCAATGGGTCTGTGCCAGCAGTGAGCAAGTAATCTTCGGGGCGAGCTTTGAGCAACATGGCTTGTTGATTGTCGCGCCCTTTGGTGCTGACTACCACGCTGTCGTTTGCCAAGAATGCTGCCGACACGCCCACTGCGCCATTGAGCAAGCCACCTGGGTCATCGCGCAAATCCAGCACTAAGCCTTTGAGTGTGCTGCCATTTTCTTTGGTCAAAGCGGCAATTGCGTCTGCCATAGCTGGCACAGTTGGCTCTTGGAATTGGCTGATGCGGATATAGCCGTAACCATTTTCCAGCAAATGATGACGCACGCTGCGAACTTTAATAATGGCGCGAGTCAATTTCACCACAATCGGTTTGGGTGCGTCTTTGCGCGATAAAGTTAGCGTGATGCTGGTGCCTGGTTTGCCGCGCATTTTTTTGACTGCATCGCTCACGCTCATACCGCGTGTGGATTCGTTGTCAATTTTGACGATGAAATCGCCACTTTTTACGCCTGCGCGCTCGGCTGGCGTGTCTTCAATCGGCGCAACTACTTTGACAAAGCCGTCTTCTTGCCCAATTTCCATGCCCAAGCCACCAAATTCGCCCGACGTGCCTTCGCGCATATCTTGGTAGCCTTTTTTGTCCATGTATTCTGAATGTGGGTCAAGTCCTGATACCATGCCTTTGACTGCGCCTTCTAGGATTTTTTCGTCTGTTTCGTTGTGGACATAATTGGCTTTGATTTGACCATAGACTTCTGCCATCACGCGCAAAGATTGCAAGGGCAGTTGATTGTCGTTACTTTGATTTTTGGGATTGGCGGCAAGGCTTTGTGCGCCAATGCTCACAGCTGCGCCTGTGATTGCACCCATGGTGTATAAAGCAATTTTTTTCCAAACAGGTTTCATGATGTTGTTCTTTCTGTAAATGCGCGTGCAAAGTGCAGGCTGCTTTTGGGTCGTGCGAACACGGTTTGCAAAATCAAAAAGCGTAAGGATAGGCGATTTTAGTCAATCCTGAAAGAGGCAAGAATTAAAATCGTGCAAAAAAATGTGCAGGTTTGATTAAGCAGCCTGCACACTGCCCCACGCGATAACGGCTACACCAGCAAAACACAATGCTGCGCCAATGTAATCGCCTGGGCGCAACGCCATGCCATCGACAAAACGTAACCACAACAGCGCAATGGAAATGTACACGCCGCCATAAGCTGCGTAAATTCTGCCACTTGCGGCTGGGTGCAAGGTAAGCAAATAGGTAAACGCGGCTAAACTTGCCGCTGCTGGCATAATAAGCCACGCGCTTTTGCCTTGTCGCAACCACAAATAGGGCAACCAGCAGCCGATGATTTCGGCAAGTGCGGTTAGGATAAATAGGGATAGGGTTTTAATCATAAGTTTGGGTTGCAGGCTGCTTTGTTAGGCGGATTGAAATTTCTTATCAGGGCGCATAAACACATAAAACACCAGAGAAGTGATTGCCCTCAACGTATCTACCAACATATCTTTTTGCGCGTCCCAAATATCGCCTTGCGAACCCAAAAATTCCACGCCAGCATTGCCGCCTTCAATCACCGCGTATTGTATTGCCATACATACGCCGTGTCGCTAAAACGAAATTTGCGAAACGTCAAAACCAATGCGCCAAATACGATAAACAACGGCATGGCTTCTGCCCACCACACTGCACGGTCGGACGGTGCAACGCCTGCTCAAATCGCTAGGGCAATGAAAACAGCGGATAAGGCTATGGGAATAATATTTTGTTTCATTATGATTTCTTCCTATTTGAATACAAAAGCAGCCTGCACATTATTATTTCTCGTTGTCTACTTCCGCCGCGTCATACGCTTCCACAATTTTTTGAACTAATGGGTGGCGAACCACATCTTCACTGGTAAACACATGAAAATACAGCCCGTCCACGCCGTCCAATTTTTCACGCGCATCACGCAAACCTGATTTGATGTGGCGCGGCAAATCCACTTGGCTCAAATCGCCTGTAATCACAGCTTTTGTGCCAAAACCAATGCGCGTTAAAAACATTTTCATCTGTTCGGGCGTGGTGTTTTGCGCTTCGTCCAAAATCACATACGCACCGTTCAACGTGCGTCCACGCATATAAGCAAGCGGCGCAATCTCAATCAAGCCTTTTTCCATCAATTTGGTTACGCGGTCAAAACCCATTAAATCGTAAAGCGCGTCATACAATGGGCGCAAATACGGGTCCACTTTTTGCGCCAAATCGCCTGGTAGAAAACCCAATTTTTCGCCTGCTTCCACCGCAGGGCGTACCAATACAATGCGTTCAATTTGATGTTTGTCCATAGCGTCCACCGCCGCCGCTACTGCCAAATAGGTTTTACCCGTGCCAGCAGGCCCCAGCCCGAAAACAATATCGTGATTGAGTAAGGCACGAATGTAACCGTTTTGGCGCGGCGTGCGTCCGCCAATGCTGCCGCGTTTGGTGTGGAAATAGTAGGCGTGATTTTCGTCTGATTTTTGAACGTGTTGCGCGTCTGATGTTTTGGCTTCAATCGCGGCTAGGTTGATGTCGTCATCGGATAATTCGCGCTGTTCGGCGATGTCCATCAGCGCAACAAGCGCGTTTCGTGCGGCGTGGGCTAGGCTGCCTGAAAACGTGAAATGGTCAAATCGGCGGCTGATTTGTACGTCTAGGCTGTGCGCGAGTGTGTGCAAATTGTCGTCTAATGCGCCGCAAAGTCTTTGCAGGGCAACTGGGTTGTAGTCTTCAAATTGTAGGTGTACGGTGTGGGTCATGGTTTGTTTGCTTGATTGAAATGGGTTAAAAATAAAAAAGTGCAGGCTGCTTTTGTATCGGTTTAACGATACTTCGCCAATTCCGCCTTAATCTTGGGCAATGCTGCTCGTGCTGCTTGTTCGCCCAACGTAATCGCTTGGGCTTTTTGGTCAAAACCGCCTACCGCGCCCAGTTGTTGTACGGCTGGTTTAATCACGACATTCGCTTGCGCCAGTTCGGCATTGAGCGCGGAAATGCTCATAATGTTTAAACTTTGGTCTAAATAAGCAAAAAAACCGCTGGATTGCTCTAGTCGCGCTGGCTTGGCGGAAATATCCACCGCAATCACCACATTCGCGCCCATGCGTTTGGCTGCGCTTACAGGAACGGGTGCGGACAGTCCGCCGTCCACATATTGCTTGCCGCCAATTTCAACAGGCTGGAACACGTTGGGAATGCTGGCACTGGCGCGAACCGCTTGCCCTGTGTTGCCACGATTGAACACCACCATTTTGCCTGTGCCAAATTCGGTGGCAACGGCGGCAAATTTAATCGGCAATTTTTCTAGGGTGCGATTGCCTACCTTGTCATTGACCCAGTTTTGCAATTTCTCGCCACGAATAAAGCCACGAGTTGAAAGCGTTAAATCCACAATATCGCCTTTTTCCAGCAGCGATGCTTCGGTTTGTAAACGTGCAGGCTGCATGCCCGAAGCGTATAAACTGCCCACCAATGCGCCTGCACTTGTGCCTGTTACAACATGAACAGGGATATTGTTTTCGCGCAATACTTTGAGTACGCCAATGTGGGCAAAACCTTTGGACGCGCCTCCGCCCAATGCCAAGCCGACTACCAAGCGCGGTTGGTTAGTGTTTTGTGATGCGGTGGATTGGGATTGAATGACTGAACACGAAGTCAGCAAAATAGCGGCGGATAATAAGAAAACGCGGCGAGTAAAACGCATAGGAAATTCTTTCTAGGTAAAAAAGCAGCCTGCATTTTACTCCATAGCGAATTATCTTCAAATGAGTACTGCGTTGCCAACGCCCTTATGTACTGGTTGTACACGGCGGGCGTTGTCGCCTTGTTCTCCTTTGAATCTAATTCACTATAAAAAGCTATGCTATGATGTGAGTCTTAATTTTGTTTACCAATGATTTTGATGCTTCAACAAGGACAACACCATGCCGAATTTAACTTCACGCTCGTTTTTGAAATTGCTGGACTTTACGCCTGCTGAAATCACGGCTTTGCTGGATTTAGCCGCCAAACTGAAAGCCGATAAAAAAAGCGGCAACGAAGTCCAACACATGAAAGGCAAACAAATCGCGCTGATTTTTGAAAAAACCAGCACGCGAACCCGTTGTGCGTTTGAAGTGGCAGCGCGAGACCAAGGCGCACATGTTACCTATCTTGAACCCAGCGGCAGCCAAATCGGACACAAAGAAAGCGTAAAAGACACCGCTCGCGTGTTGGGGCGTATGTATGACGCGATTGAATACCGCGGTTTTTCGCAATTGGTGGTGGAAGAATTGGCGCAATATTCAGGTGTGCCTGTGTACAACGGTTTAACAGACGAATTTCACCCCACGCAAATGCTTGCCGATTTGCTGACCATGCGCGAACACAGCGATAAGCCGTTGAACGAAATCAGCTATGCTTATTTGGGCGATGCGCGATTCAATATGGGCAATTCTTTGTTGATTGCAGGCGCGTTAATGGGTATGGACGTTCGCATTGCCGCGCCCACATCGTTGCAGCCTGCACCCGAATTGGTGGCAAAAATACGGCAAATCGCGCAAAAAACAGGCGCAAAAATCACGATTACCGACAATCCACAACAAGCGGTGCAGGGCGCGGATTTTGTTCACACCGACATTTGGGTTAGCATGGGCGAACCCGAAGCCGCATGGCGCGAACGCATTGATTTACTCAAACCATTCCAAGTGAATGCCAATTTAATGAACGCGACTGGCAATCCAAATGCGAAGTTTATGCACTGCTTGCCATCGTTCCACAACCGCGACACCAAAGTGGGGGAGTGGATTTACCAAACCTTTGGCATGGACGGCGTGGAAGTTACCGAAGACGTGTTTGAAAGCGCGGCAAGCATTGTGTTTGACCAAGCGGAAAACCGTATGCACACGATTAAAGCGGTGATGGTGGCGACTTTGGGGAATGTGGAGATTTAAATTACTTGGTTGCCCAATCGTATCCATTTAAATGAAAAATCAGCCTGCACATTTTGTTTATAGAAAATGCAGGCTGCTTTTTATAGTGGTTTAAATTTAGATTAGGACAAGGCGACAACGGCCGCCGTGTCCTAATCTAAATTTAAATCACTATAATCCCAAAACACTATTGAACATGAATCCAACCAACACCGAAATCATAGAATCCCTGCTAGACCATTTGTGGCTGCAAGAGCGTTTGGCAGACAACACCTTGCAAGCCTATCGCCGTGATTTAAACAAACTGGCAACTCGGTTGCAGCAAGAAAACACCGATTTTCTGCACGCAAGCAGCCTGCAATTAGCCAGTGCGATTTATTTGGCAGACGAAAGCCCGCGCACCCAATCGCGTTGCTTGTCGGCAGCCAAGCGACTGTATGCTTGGTTGATAGAACAAGGCAAACGCGCCGACAATCCGTGCCGCGATTTAAAAACCGCCAAATTGCCGCGCACCTTGCCACAGCTCATCACCGAAGCGCAAATAGACGCGCTGCTTGCCGCGCCCAATGTGGACACGCCACACGGTTTGCGCGATAAAGCCCTGCTGGAATTGATGTACGCCACAGGTTTGCGCGTGAGCGAAGCTATTGGTTTGCGCTTGCACGAACTCAAATTGCTGCAAGGCATGGTCAGCATCATTGGCAAGGGCGACAAACAGCGCATTGTGCCATTGGGCGAAGAAGCGATTTTTTGGCTGGAACGCTATCTGCACGAAGCCAGAGATACGCTGCTCAAAGGGGCAAACTGCGATGTCGTGTTCGTGTCGCAAAAATGCAATGGCATTACGCGCCAACTGGCATGGATGGCGGTCAATAAATACGCGCAACAAGTCGGCATAGTTGGCTTGTCACCGCACGGTTTGCGCCATGCCTTTGCCACGCATTTGGTCAATCACGGTGCGGATTTGCGCGTGGTACAACTGCTGCTCGGACACGCCAATTTAACGACAACGGAAATTTATACCCACGTTGCCAATGTGCGATTGAAGCAGGTGGTGGATACGCATCACCCAAGGTCATAAAAATTGTGTTAAAACAAACTACACAGTTTTAAAGTTTCGTATAATGTGTAACTTATAAAAAGTGCAGGCTGCTTGGCTTGCAAATCTAAAATTAACCTAAAAGGAACACAAAAATGACTGACCAAACCGTATGGAAAACCGCGCCTTTACACGCTACTGTTGACCATGTTTTATCGCGTTTTCACGATACGCACCGCGCTCAAATTGAACGCATTTTGCCTTTGCTGGACAAAGTGAGCAGCGTTCATGCCGACACGTTCCCAGCCGAACTCGTGCCTGTGGTACAACATTTGGGTGATGAATTGCAAATGCACATGCAAAAAGAAGAGCGCGTGCTATTCCCTATGATTAAGCAGGGCATGGGACGCAATGCCGCCATGCCTGTTCGCGTGATGATGATGGAACACGATGACCATTCTGCAACCATTGAGCAAGTGTTGAGCCTGACCGATAACCTGACTCCGCCAGCACAAGCGTGTGGTAGCTGGCAGCGTTTGTATGCCGAATTGCGCGAATTGGTTGATGATTTGCAACAGCATATTCAGTTGGAAAACCATATTTTATTCCCCCGCGCATTGGCTGAATAAGTTTGTTGGATAGATAAACAAAGTGCAGGCTGCTTTTTCTGAAACACGAAAAGCAGCCTGCACTTTTTTGTTATACCTAAATTCAATGCGCTCCACTTGCGGCACTTGCTACGGCAGCCTGCACCAACACACTGTCTTTGGCTTTCAATTCCACTGCGCCGCCTTGGCTGGGCAGCCATTTTTCTTCTACGCGCCATGTGCCTGCTTCGTCTTCCACGCGCACATACCAGTGAACGGTTTTGGGCAACGCGGCAAAAGTCGCTAAATATTCGCTTTTGTCGCCCGATTGCAGGCTGCTTGCTGCTTTGAGCGGTGCAACGTGGTCGGCATCTTTGCGCGCTGGGTGCAACAGCGTTAATTTAAGCGGTGCTTCGCGCTTGAAATCGCCCGACACAAACACTTTTGCCGCTGTGCCATCGGCATTGAACAGCACTTGTGCGACTATGCCACGTTTGGCGGCTTCTACATCGCGTTCCAGTTGCAGGTTGATGTGTTTGCCGTCTTTGTAATAATCGTCGCTCACTAAATCGGCAATATTATCGCTGGCGATTTTGAGCGTGATGAACGCGGCAATCACGACAATAATCGGGCCGCTCATCAGCAGCCAAAAGACTTTTTGTTTGTACCAAGGCTGCTGGTTGCGTTGTTCTTCGGGCGTGGGTTGCGCCATGTTTTATTCTCCAATAAAGATAGATTGTTCTTCAATATCACGTGCTTCGGTTGCAGGCTGCCCTTCGGTGCGATAGTGGAATGTGAACACGATTGGGTGGCTGCCTTTGTCGGCGTATTCGGGTTGCGTTGCCACTTGCACAGGCACGGTGATGATTTGTCCTGCTGGCACAAGCACGCCATTTTCGGGCAAACCTGTTAGGCGAATGTCTTTGAAACCTGTTACATCGGCTGTAACGATTTGCGGCTTGTCGCTGGCGTTGCTAATGCTTAAATTGTAGGCATTCTCCAGCATGCCTTCTTTGTTTTCGCGCACCATCACGCCGCGGTCTTTAATCACGTCAATTTGCATGGTTTGGCGCGTGGCAATGCCAACCAACAAGGCGATAATCGCGGCAAGCAGCATACCGCCATAACCCACCACTTTGGGGCGCAACAAATGTTTTTTGATGTCGGCATCGGTGTATTCGTGTTTTAACACGGCTTCGGTGGTGTAGCGAATCAAACCGCGTGGATAGCCCATTTTGTCCATGATTTCATCGCAAGCGTCAATGCAGGCTGCACAGCCAATACATTGGTATTGCAAGCCATTGCGAATATCAATGCCTGTTGGGCAAACTTGTACACAGGCGGTACAGTTAATGCAATCGCCCATGTCGTTATGTTCGGCATTTTTCTTACGCGCACCGCGTGGTTCGCCGCGTTCTTCGTCATACGAAATCACCAGCGTGTCGTGGTCAAACATCGCGCTTTGGAAGCGGGCATACGGACACATGTGCAAGCAAACTTGTTCGCGCATAATGTGTCCAAACAACCACGTTACCATGCCATAGAACGCGGCTGTTCCCAAGGCAACGCTGCCTGCTGTGCCGTTGAAAATGGCTGGCACAAAATCGCGGATTGGCGTAAACCAGCCTGCAAATGTGATGCCTGTCCACGCGGCGACGACAAAAATCAGCGTGTATTTAATCGCTTTAATGCGGATTTTTCTGGCGTTCCATGGCTCTTTGTCCAATTTCAAACGCTTGTTGCGGTCGCCTTCCACCAAGTGGTCAATCCACAACATGATTTCGGTGTACACGGTTTGTGGGCAAGAATAGCCGCACCACAAACGCCCTGCCACCGTTGTCCACCAAAACAAACCAAACGCCGACACAATCAGCAAACCAGTCAAATACAGCAAATCGGCTGGCTCAAACACCAAGCTGAAAATATAGAAATGTCGCCCTAAAATATCAAACCAAACGGCTTGACGACCGTCCCAGCTAATCCACGGCATGCCATAAAAAAATAGCTGCGTTGCCACAATCATAAAAATACGAATGTTGGCAAAGCGACCTTTGGCAAGTTTGGGGTGAATGCGTTTTGCGCCTTGATAAAGCTGTATGGTTTGTTCTTTTACGGGCGGTTTTTTGGGGGATTCGGTGGACATGGTTTGTGTTCCTTGTTTTTATTGATTTAAATTCGAACGGGACGGAATTATACGCCTTATTTATTGATTGTGCAGGCTGCTTTTTACCCATTTGCTTTACATCGCGTCATACACGTCGCGCACCACCGCTGCAATATCCGCAATGCCAGCCAACAAAGTTGCATCGTCTTGGGCAATATTCATGCGAATACACTCGTGTGCGTGGCGGAAGTTTGCCGTGTCTATGCCCACAAAAAAATGCTCGCTCGGAATAATCAACGTGCCGCGCTGTTTCAATTTTTCATACAATTCTTGCGATGTAATCGGCAAGTTTTCAAACCACAGCCACAAGAAAATCGCGCCTTCTGGCTGATGAATTTTGAGTGGATAACCGCGCAACTGTTCTTGCAAAGCCGACACCGCCAGCTCCGCTTGTTTTTGATAAAACGGCTTAATCACATTTTGCGCCAAATAGCTCAAATCGCCATTGCGGATTAACGGCGCAACCAAAGCTGCACCCAATCGCGTGGGCGCAAGGTTAATAATCGCATTCAAACTGCTAATCGCCTGTACCACTTTGGGCGCAGCCACCACAATCCCCGTCCGCACCCCAGGCAAACCAATTTTAGACAGACTAAAACACAAAATAATGTTGTCGTGCCAATTTAGCGTGGCTGGCGTGTGAATAATATTCGGAAACGGCATGCCATACGCATTATCAATAATCAAGGGAATACCGTGTTTTTGCGCCAAAGCGTCCAACCGCGCCATTTCGTCATCGGTTAGCACATTGCCAGTCGGGTTGGTTGGGCGCGAACAGCAAATCGCACCAATTTGTTGATTTTGCCAATGCGGCAGATTTTCCAGCGCGTCAAAGTCCACACGATATTTAAAAAAACCGTCTTTGCCATTGTGTTGCACATTTTGGATTTGCGGCGGCACGGCAACAAAATGTTTGCCCTGCACATGAGCATCGGCATAGCCAATGTATTCAGGCGCGAGCGGCAACAAAATGGATTTGTCGCCATCGTCAAATCGTCCGCCAAACAAGTTAAATAAATAGAAAAAAGCGTTTTGCGAACCGTTGGTTAGCGCGATGTTGTCGGCAGAAATGTCCCAGCCGTATGTTTCGCGAAAGAAATGAACCAGCACGCCAATCAACTTCGCATCGCCTTGTGGCGTGGAATAATTGCCCGCGCTTTCTATGCCTACGCCAGATGTAGCGATGTGGTGCAACATACGTTCATACGCCGCGTTCACTTCGTCCAAACGCGCAGGGTTGCCACCGCCGAGCATATTCATCGGTTTATCGCTGTTGAGTGCGTTGCCCAAGTCGTCCATGAGCTGCAAAATGCCCGTTTTTTGCGTGAATTTTTGTCCAAATTGTGAAAATTGCATGATTTTTTCCTGTGCGATAGAGATTGGTGCAAATTATAACGCAAGCAGCCTGCATCGTATCAAGGTGCAAATTGTTCATATAAAGCAGCCTGCACTATAATTTCCTTTTTTCACAACAGAGTAACACCATGCCCACTCTATACCTAATCCCCACACCATTGGGCGCAGCAGACACCCTCAGCCTGCTGCCCCACGAACAAGCCCAAATCCAACACATCACCGATTTTGTCGTAGAAGCCGAAAAAACCGCGCGTTCACATCTCAAACACATGGGTTTGCACAAACCAATCCGTGAATTAAGCCTACGCCCACTCAACGAACACACGCCCAAAACCGAAGTCGCTCAACTGCTGCAACCCCTGCACGAAGGGCGCGATTTAGGTTTAATCAGCGAAGCAGGTTGCCCAGCCATTGCCGACCCTGGTGCAGATTTAGTCGCACTGGCACACGAACACGGCTTTGAAGTGAAGCCATTGATAGGCGCGTCCAGCATTTTGCTCGCACTCATGGCATCGGGGGCGAATGGTCAATGTTTCGCGTTCAAAGGCTATTTGCCAGCCGACAAAGACCAACGTGCAGGCTGCTTGCGTGATTTGGAACAGCGTTCACGCCAAGCCAACGAAACGCAGTTGTTTATAGAAACGCCGTATCGCAACGATGCTTTGTTTGCCGATGCCATAAGCAGCCTGCACCCCAACACACGCCTGTGCATTGCCAGCGATTTGACTTTGCCAACCCAGTTGATTATCAGCCAACGCATTGTCGATTGGCGCAAAATGCGCGAACTGCCTGTGCTAAAAAAACGCCCGACCATGTTTGTGTTGCACGCGGAGTGACATAAATCAAAGAACCTGTATTCACAAACAACTATTTGATAAATTTTAATATTTGTGAAATATACCCTAGTTTAACAAAATTTTCAGCAGATAAATTCGTCTGCTCAAAATCTTTTGCTAAACGTCGAGACCAACCTAACCATGCAAACGTTCGTTCTACAATCCAACGTTTGGGCAGAATATGCCAAGAAATATCTTGAATTCTCTTTGAAATCTCAACAGTTAAACCCAATTGCTCTGATACTTCACGCTCAAATGTATTCCGATAACCTGCGTCTGCACAGAAACCTTTTAAACTCGGATAGGTCTCAAACGCTTTTTTTGCTACAAAAATACCTGCTTTGCTTGTTTTTGATGGATTAAACGTTTTTTTGAACCAATGCCAAAAGAATTCTATCCCATAAGCCTGATTGATTGGCTCTGCGATAGAAACTCCATACGGTTGAATAAGGTGGAAAATCATTGGGCAGCATACGCCACTGGCAACCTGTTTTGGTCATGTACAAAACGGCATTCACTAATTGACGTTTATCCCATTTGTAGTGGCGTAGCTGGTTAAAATATGGCTCAATCGCTTGCCATTGGGCATCTGTTAAGTCTGTTGGGTAGGATTTTCTAGTCATAAAGATATTTTATCATTTTTGTGAATACAGGTTCAAAAAAACCAAGCAGCCTGCATTTAAAAATAAGATTTGCATAGAAAATATGCTAAAATAACGCCACTTAAGATTAAGTGGAAAAGATATTGCTTAATCAATCTTTAACCCTTAAAAATGCACGATTTGGTTTGCTATAACCCAGATAAATCAAAGAAAAGCATATTTAAACATTTTAATTCAACATTCTATCAAGGAGCGTCATAAATGAAGCCAGCAAGCAAAAAGCGCATTTCAACGCAACTGCGCCAGCTCAATAAAATGCTGTGGGTAGCCTTTCCTTTGCTATCCTTGCCTTTTTATGCCCAAGCAGAAAACAATACCCAGTTTTCTAATTCATCATTAACAGGTATTCAAAAAACCTACGGACCAAACGTAACATTGGCTTTGTCGGTGGAGTTTCCAACTGCAGGTGCGGCGTATTCTACAGCAACCGAATTTACTGATGCCATGATGAGCCAAACCTTTTTGGGCTATTTCGACAACACCAAATGCTATAAATACGTTGCGCCAAATGACCCAGACGGTATGAAGGCGTTTGCTGATAATGGTTATAGTCAATACAGTGGCTCGGATAATGTATCCAAGGGTAAGAATGGACCATTACTTGCGCCCGATGGTACGCGAGCGTTGGCGGGTAAACGGCGCCCATGGATAGTCTATTATGATGGACGCAGACTCAGTATTCCGGATTCAGTACGCAGCAACAATATGCTTTATGAATCAATACGACAGAAAGAATTCTTCTTGCATGATAGTATGGATGCTGGTTCGGATGATAGTATGGGTACCAGTGGTGCAGTTAATCATAGATATGAAACGAAAGAGCGAGAATATTTCCAACCAACACGAACCGCCAGTACAAGCAATGGCATGGTGGGTGTTTGTGATGGTCCAAATGAATTTAGTGGTAACTTCATGAACTGGGCAACCATGTCGGCGATTGATATTTTCCGTCAAGCGATGACAGGTGGTAACCGTGCGCTGGGTGTTGCAAAAGACACAACCGCTTATGAGGCAGGCGATACGCAAACGCAAACGTTCTTGCGCCGTGCTAATGTGGTGCGTGAACAAAATGCGCACTATATGCAGCGTACAGTGGCTTTAAGTGAAGCCAATATTAAAAAAGTCTTGCCACATGATTATGCAGTAGATAATCCTCTTTTGGCGGATCGTGGTAAGGAATTGCCAAGTAATAAGTTTTTCTTATACAAGGGTTATATTCCACACCCATACGCATATCGTATTGGGTTGAATTCAATAGGGCGGTGGGAAGAGGAAACTCAACAAACCAGCATTAAGGCAATGACAGGTAGAGTTATATTGGCGACTCGTCGCCCATTGCTTGTACGTAACTCTGGTTTTGGCGTGGATTTCCGCCGTGCTGTTTATGACGAATCACATGGGGGTTGGTATCATAAAGTGTTTAGTCGGGATAAGTGGAGTCCACACACCGATTGGTGGAGTCGTGTTACTTGGATTGGTAACATCAACGATGGTCAAAATGGTCGCTATTGGGCGCCTGTTAAATCGCGTGTAATGCCTTATCAAGTAACCGTAGAAGCGTGTGTGCCAGGCAAATTGGAAGCCAACTGCGTGCGTCAGCCATCTGGTTCGTATAAGCCAGAAGGTTTGATGCAACAAAACGCGTCAACCATGCGTTTTGCAGCATTTGGTTACGCCAATATTGCAGGTAATACCGTGAGTGGTGGTGTGTTACGTAGCCGTATGCGTTATATCGCCAATCCAAATAAAGATGGGGCAACGGCAACAGGACCAGCTGTAAAATACCAAGAAGAGATTAACCCAAAAACAGGTCAGTTCTATGTGAACCCAGACCGCAATGCAGAAGAAACAGCAGCGCAGGCATTTGTGGTTAATACAGGCGATAAAAACTTGCCATCTTCTAATTTTGACAATTCGGGCACGATTAATTATCTGAACAAGTTTGGTGATTATAACAACTACAAAACCAATGACCCTGGTGCAGAGTTGTATTACACCGCATTGCGCTATTTGCGTAATAAAGGTTTCCCAGCGTTGTACAAAACCAAGTTAGCAGAAGCGACTCGTAGCAATATTACAAGAGAGGTTCGCGATAACTTCCCATTGATTGCCGACAATTGGGATAACCCATTAAACGTGTTCAGCGACAACACTACTTTGAATGTAGCGGATAACGTGTGTCGTCCAAACTATATTATCTATATTGGTGATACCAATACCCACGCTGATGCTTCATTGCCTGGCGGTTGGAATACGTCATACGATTCCAATGTGGATGACGACCAAGACATTCATGTGCGTAACTTGATTAACGAGAAAATCAGACCAAACGAACCTAGGTTGAGTTGGTGGAATGACAACTGGGGTGCAGATGCATCACCAGGTGGTGCAATGGCGGCATTGGCGTTGTGGGGTCGAACCAACGATTTGCAGCAGAATTTTGGTAAGCGTTTAAGTAGCTTTATGATTGATACGGTTGAGGATGGTAAATTTAAATCTGAAAATAATAATTATTGGTTGGCAGCCAAATACGGTGGCTTCAACGATTTAAATAATAATGGTGTACCTGATAAAGGCGAATGGGAAGCAACTTCTGCTTCGGATAAAGTGTCGGCGTTTGAAGCACCAGCGGTGTCTAATGGTACGCCACAGAACTTTGCGGTAGCCAACAACCCAACTTCAATGGTAGCAGCATTGAACCGTGCGTTTGAAGCCACAGCCACAGCCGAAGCACCTTCTGCAACCAGCTTGGGCACAACTAGCACCAAACCTTTGTCAGAACGCGGTAAAACTATGTTGTTGCAATCCGTGTTCCGCGACGCAACCACTGTGGTAGATGGTGCGCGTGTTAAAGTAGCATCGGGCGATGTGTTGGGATTGGAAGCAACCTTAAAAGGTCATAAGTTGGAGTACGAGAAAAAATGGTCGGCTGGCGAAAAATTGCAGGCTGCATTCCATAGTTCAGATAACTGGAAAAAACGCAAAGTGTTTACTCGTGCCAGTGCCAATAGCAGTGCAGTTCGTTTGGCAGACAACAATTCTGAGGTTGCAGCAGTCGTGAATGATTCAAATGCAGTAGATTTGATTAACTACGCTTTGGGTGCGAAAACGTATGAAAATGGCAGAAAATTCCGTATTCGTCCAAATCATTTGATGGGTACAGTGATTAACTCGCCAGTAGTAACCATTCCATCACGCACAGGCAGCGTTAGCACCGTGGCAGGTAGCTGTACTTATCCTGCATCTGCCAATATTAGCTCGCGTGCAAATCGCCATGTGGTAGCAGCCAATGATGGTATGTTCTATGTGTTGAACTCGTCAGGTCAGGAAATTGCATCGTATATGCCATCAACTGCGTTGAGTCAGTTGGCACGTTATGCGTCGCCAAATTACAGCCATTTCTTTATGAATGACGGTATTGCCGCTACTTCTGAAGTATGTTTTGACACGGGTAATGGCAAGGGTGATGGCAAGGCGCATACGGTAGTAGTTGGCACAGCAGGTCGCGGTGGTAACAGCGTGTATGCGTTGGATTTGACTGACCCAACTACTTTGGAAGCCAAAGATATGCTGTGGGAATTCACAGATGCTGGTTTGGGTAAGAGCTTGTTTGCACCAATTATCACGCATGACAATACAGGCACACCTGTGGCGATTGTGAGTGGTGGTTATAACGCAAGCGAAGACACTGGTTACATCTATATTCTGAAATTGAACAAGGGTGCAAATGAACCATGGAGTGAAGATACCAACAATACTGCCCCATGGCAAAATGGTAAAAACTGGTATCGCATCAAGTTGGGTAAAGGTGGTGTAGGTGAATTGTTTGCTTACCAAACCGAAGCACGCACCGTTGCAGCTGTGTATGCAGGCGATTTAGAAGGCAAGCTGTGGAAGGTATCGCAAAATGCTGAAGGTCGCTTTGTAGCAGGTTATGTGGATAGCGCAAATAATGCGTTGCCTATCTTCAAAACAGCAGACAACACGTCTATTGTGGGTGCGCCTTTTGCACAAATCGTAGGTGGTAAAACGTATGTTGTGTTTATTACTGGTCGCTACTTCAACAAGAGCGATTTGCCTAGTACAACCAAAACAGTACAAAACTACGCATACGGCATTATCGAGAGCAAAATCGGCGATAACCGCACGCCAACTGGTAGCGGTGCATTGATTGACGATAGCACTAACTTGTTGCAACAAAGCGTGAATGAGAAAATTGTTCCAGATAGCGTGCCACAAACTGTGTTCTATACGGTTACGAATAACCAAATTACCAACCAGCATCAAGGTTGGAAGTTGAAACTGCAAAAAAACTGGCTGAGTATCGATAAGAGTGCGATTCGCGGCAAACGTGTTGCAGAGTTTAGCGCAGTGAATCCGTTGGCGACCGATGTGGCTAGTGCTGGTAATATGTGTACCGAAAACGGTTCGACTTATTCGTTGTCAGTTAATGTGTTCAATGGTGGTGTGTACAACAAACCTATCTATGACACAAACGGCGATGGTAAGTTTACCGAAGCAGATACTTTGGTATCTGTGGCTGGTCAGGCTGGTATTTTGACTCGCTTAACCGAAGTTTCTACCGAGTTCGGTCGTATTGTTGGCGGTATCAACAGTATGGGTAACATGATTCAAATGCCAAAAGACAATATTACCAGCGACCCTGTGGTGAAACGTGTATCTTGGCGCGAGATTTTCTAATCGCGATTAGCTGAAAAACAAACGGCACTTGTGTAAAAAGCAAGTGCCGTTTTTTGTCATATTTTGGTCAGACTTAAAGTGCAGGCTGCTTTTTTAGCCAAAATCGCGTAAAATCCGCTCTAATTTCTTTATAAATATAGTGGATTAAATTTAGATTAGGACAAGGCGACAACGACCGCCGTGTACAACCTAGTACATAAGGGAGTTGGCAACGCTGTACTAATCTAAATTTAATTCACTATAACATAAAGCAGCCTGCACTTTTCTGAATGCAGGCTGCTTGCAATATAAACAGGTACAAAAACATGATTTACCCAAAAACCTACGATGTGATTGTAGTCGGTGGCGGACACGCTGGCACGGAAGCCGCACTCGCCGCTGCTCGCATGGGCGCACAAACGCTATTACTCACTCACAATATTGAAACGCTCGGACAAATGTCGTGCAATCCGTCTATTGGCGGTATTGGCAAAGGGCATTTGGTGCGCGAATTGGACGCGCTCGGCGGTGCAATGGCGTTGGCGACCGATATGTCGGGCATTCAATTTCGCCATTTAAACGCCAGCAAAGGCGCAGCCGTCCGCGCCACTCGCGCCCAAGCCGACCGCATTTTGTATAAAGCAGCGATTCGCCATATGCTTGAAAATCAACCGAATTTGGAATTGTTCCAACAAGCGGTTGATGATGTTACGTTGGACGGCGACCGTATTTCGGGCGTGATTACCGCGATGGGCGTTGAGTTCAAGGCGAGAGCGGTGGTTTTGACGGCTGGTACATTTTTATCAGGCAAAATCCATATTGGTTTAAATAATTATGCTGGTGGACGCGCTGGCGACCCTGCCGCTCAATCGTTGGGCGGACGTTTGCGCGAATTGAATTTGCCACAAGGCAGACTGAAAACAGGTACGCCACCGCGTATTGACGGACGAACCATTGATTTTTCAAAATTGACTGAACAAGCAGGCGATACGCCTGTTCCCGTGTTTTCCGTGCGCGGCAATGCGGCGATGCACCCACAACAAATCTCGTGCTGGATTACCCATACCAACGAGCAAACCCACGACATTATCCGCAGTGGTTTTGACCGCAGCCCGATGTTTACAGGCAAAATTGAAGGCGTAGGGCCGCGTTATTGTCCGTCTATTGAAGACAAAATCAATCGTTTTGCCGACAAAGACAGCCACCAAATTTTCCTAGAACCCGAAGGCTTGACCACCAACGAATATTATCCGAATGGCATTTCCACCAGTTTGCCGTTTGATATTCAGATTGGCTTGGTTCGCAGTATGAAAGGCTTGGAAAACGCACATATTTTGCGAGCAGGTTATGCGATTGAATACGATTATTTTGACCCACGCAATCTCAAAGCCAGCTTGGAAACCAAAACCATTGCAGGGCTGTTTTTTGCAGGACAAATCAACGGCACAACAGGCTACGAAGAAGCCGCCGCGCAAGGCTTGTTGGCAGGCGCAAACGCGGTGCAATTTATCCGCGAACAAGACCCTTTGTTGTTGAGACGCGAACAAGCGTATTTGGGCGTGTTGGTTGATGATTTGATTACCAAAGGCGTAAACGAGCCGTATCGTATGTTTACCAGCCGTGCGGAATACCGTTTGCAGTTGCGCGAAGACAATGCGGATATGCGTTTGACGGAATTGGGCTATCAAATTGGTTTGGTGTCGGAAGAACAATGGCGAGCGTTTGATACCAAGCGCGAACAAATTGAACAAGAAATTCAGCGTTTGCGTGGCACTTGGTACACGCCACAAAAGCTGTCTGAAAGCGAACAAATGCGCGTATTTGGACAAAAATTAAGCCGTGAAGCGAATTTGCACGATTTATTGCGCCGTCCGAATTTGAATTATGCGAACTTGATGACTTTGCCCAACGCGCTGCCTGAAAATCCGTTGCCCAACAACGTGGTAGAGCAAGTGGAAATTCAAGTGAAATATCAAGGCTATATTGACCGCCAAAACGATGAAATTGCTGAACGCAAAGACATTGAAACGATGAAACTGCCAGCCGATATTGATTACGCGAAAGTGAAAGGTTTATCGGCGGAAGTCCAACAAAAACTGAACGCCCACAAACCTGAAACGCTTGGACAAGCATCACGCATTCAAGGGATTACGCCAGCGAGTGTGGCTTTGTTGATGGTACATTTGAGACGTGGGTTTAAGGACGCGAAGTAAGCATAAAAAAGCAGCCTGCAAATATGTGCAGGCTGCTTTTATTCACAAAATCCCATTCTGCTTCAACAGCGCAGTCGCATCGGGCGTACGTCCTTGGAATTGCTTGAACAGCTCCATTGCTGCCACCGAGCCGCCTGCTGCCAACACGCTATCGGCAAATGCTTTGCCTGTGCTGCGGTTGAACACGCCGTCTTGCTCAAAGCGCGTGAACGCATCGGCGGCAAGCACATCTGCCCACATATAGCTGTAATAGCCTGCCGCGTAGCCGCCCGAAAAAATATGCGAGAACGTGTTGGCGCGTCTTGCCCACGCAGGTTCGGGCAACACGGCAACGCTGTTTTGAATGCTGGCATTCACGCGTGTGGCGGCGTTGGCTGGGTGTTGCGTTTGCGTGTGCAAGCGGAAATCCAACAAGCCGTATTCCAACTGGCGCAACATAAATTGTCCTGCTTGGAAGTTTTTGGCGGACAAGATTTTGTGTAGCCATTCCGCTGGCAAAGGTTCGCCTGTTTCGTAGTGCGTGGCGATGAGCGGCAAGGCATCGGCATTCCAACACCAATTTTCGAGCAGCTGGCTGGGGAATTCCACCGCGTCCCAAGCGACGCCGTTTGTGCCTGCCACCGCTGCCACATCAACTTGCGTCAGCATATGGTGCAAACAATGCCCAAATTCGTGGAACAGCGTAATCGCTTCATCGTGCAGCAGCAAAGACGGTTTGCCTGCCACAGGTTGAGAAAAATTGCACACCAACAAGGCAACAGGCAGTTGCAGGCTGCCATCGGACAATTTGGCGCGGTCTATTAAGCCGTTCATCCACGCGCCGCCGTTTTTGTGTTCTCGCGCATACAAATCGGTATAAAACGATGCGATGTGTTGATTTTGTTGATTGAATACGCGGTAAAAACGTACATCTTCGTGCCAAACATCTGCCGAAGCAGCCTGCACTTTGATGCCAAACAAGCGTTGCGCGATGTCAAACAAACCTGCCAATACGCGCTGTTCGGGGAAATACGGTCGCAGCAATTCTTTGTCCACCGAATAACGCTCCGCTTTCATTTGGTTGGCAAGGTAATTCAAATCCCACAGTTGCAGCTCGGTCGGTTCGCCTTTTTCGGCGGCAAAGTCGCGCAAATCCGCTAAATCTTGCACGGCTTTGGGGCGGACTTTTTGGACTAAATCGTTCAAAAAATCCAGCACTTGTGTGGGGCTTTCTGCCATTTTGGTTGCCAACGACAATTCGGCGTAGTTTTTAAAGCCGAGCAAAGCAGCCTGCTCTTGGCGCAATTTTAGAATTTCGTCTATCACAGGCGAGTTGTTGGTTTTGCCTGCGCTGGCTTGCGTCATGTAGGCGCGATAGCTTTGTTCGCGCAAACTGCGGTTTTTGGCATAGGTTTGAATGGCGATGTAGCTGGGGTAATCCAAAGTAAAGCGATAGCCCGTTTTGCCCTTGCTTTTTGCCGATTCCAAAGCAGCCTGCAATGCCGATTCGGGCAAGCCAGCCAAATCGTTTGGATTGCTGATGATTTTTTCCCATGCCATACGCGAATCTTTGACTTGGTTATCAAAGCGGGTGGATAGCGCGGCAAGGCGTTTATTGATGGCGGCAAAACGGCGTTGCTGGGCGGCATTGAGTGCTACGCCCGATAATTTAAATCCCAACAAAGCATCGTCAATCGCTTTGGTTTGGGCGACGTTGAGTGCAGGCTGCTTTTTCAGTTGCAAAAAGGCGCGATACGATGCTTGGTGCATACCAGCCCAGCTATCAAAATCGCTGTATTGGTTTTCGGCTTGGCTGTACGCCGTGCGAAAGTCGGGCGTGTCGCGCACCGAATGCAAATGCGATACGACTGACCATGCGCGGCTTAAACGGTTGCCATAATCCGCCAGTGGCAAGTAGTAGCTGTCCCAAGTGGGTGCAGGCTGCTTGGATAACTGTTCAATTTGTTGGCGATATTCCTTAATCAAAAAGGCAATGGCTGGTACAACGTGAGCAGCCTGCACTTGCGAAAAGCGCGGCAAATCGGAAAAATCCAACAAGGGGTTGTTTTGTAACGCGGCTGGAATGGCATAGCTGCTATGTTTGGGCGATTGAGCAAACGCTGGAAAATGCGCCGCCGCCAAAGCAAACGCGCTGATTTTTAGGAAAGTTCGTCTTTGCATGATGGGAGTCCTTGTTGTGATGAATACAAACGGTTTTTGTTGGGTCGCGACCATAGATAAGATATCTACACAACGTAATCGTTCAAAATTGCATCAACGTTGCGATAACTGAGAATCTGCCCCTCTCCCACAGGAGGGGGCAGTGCACAGTAGTTACTTCTTCTGCCAAGCGCGTTTAAGCATAAATACATAATCGCGCCACGTTAGCACAGGGCGGTTGTTGAAAATATCATACTGATTTTGTGCCAACTTCTGCAAAATAGTATCGCCGCCCAGCACAATCAATCGCAATTCAAAACCCAATCGCCCACGCAAGGTTTTGCCCAACGGTGCGCCTGCATACAGCATTTTTTTGGCTTTATCGCATTCGTATTTCAACAATTTTTTGAGCGATGGCGATAAGCAGCCTGCACGCAAATCGTCTTCGGATACGCCAAATTTTTGCATGTCTTCTTGTGGCAAATACACGCGGTTTTTTTGCCAATCTATCGCTACATCTTGCCAAAAATTGATGAGCTGCAAGGCGGTGCAAATGCCATCGCTTTGGGCAATGGATTTGGCATCGTGTTCGCCATACAAATGCAAAATAATCCGCCCAACTGGGTTGGCAGAACGCTTGGCATAATATACCAATTCACCAAAATTTTGGTAACGCAATTTGTGTGTGTCTTGGGTAAACGCCGACAGCAAATCGTAAAACGGTTGCAAAGGCAGGGCAAAGGGCGCAATCGCTTCACGCTGCAAACGCTGCATTAAAGCGGTTTGTGGGGTTTGCTCTGCGCCAATGCGGTCTAGTTCTTGCACCAATTCGTGCAGGCTGCTTTGTCGTTGTTCGGGCGTGGCGTTGCCTTCGTCTGCCAAATCGTCTGCAAATCGGGCAAAGGCATAGACGGCATGAATGGGTCGGCGCAATCGGCGTGGCAGCAAGATTGAACCGACTGGGAAATTTTCGTAATGATTGGGTGCGCTCATGTGAATTGTCCTTGTTGATGACAGCGAAAAAAGGTTAGCAAAGTGTTGGGCAGCCAGTTTAAATGTCCGCGCCCATTGCCGCCAACAAAGCCGCAATGTCCGCCGTGCTTGGGTTGCAATAGGCAAACTTGGGGCGATACATCGCGTTCGGTTGGCAAATAAGTGGCAGGCAAAAATGGGTCGTTTTGCGCGTTGAGCAGCAGCGTGGGAATGCGTATGCGCGATAAATAGGGCAGGGCAGACGAGCGTGTGTAGTAGTCATCTTTATCGGCAAAACCGTGAATCGGTGCGGTGTAGGCATTGTCAAACGCACCCAAGCTGCGGATTTTTGCGCCTGCGATTTTGGGGACTTTTTTCATGAGCGTGGACAAAAAATACGGTGTGTACAACACATACGGCAAACCGCGTTCCAAAGCATCGCCAGCGGCATTGAGGTTTACGGGCGATGACACCACACAAGCAGCCTGCACGGGCGTGTTGTTACCCTGTTCGCCCAAATATTTTGCCAACGCATTGCCGCCCAACGATACACCCACCACATACAACTGCGCGTAGCGTTGCGCCAACACATGGAGCATATGCGCCACTTCGCGCGTGTCGCCGCTGTGATACAAACGCTTTGCTGCCACGCCACCGCAACTGCGAAAATGCGCCACCACGCCATGCCAACCAGCAGCTTGCACCGCGTGCATCAATTCCACCGCATAATGGCTGCGACTGCTGCCTTCCAAACCGTGTAGCAACACCACGCAAGGCGCGTTGTCTTGTGGTGCGTCAATAAAATCGTAGGCGGCAAGGTCTTCGCCATAGCTATCGGCAATCAATTCGCGGCGATAATGGGGCGCGGTGCGTTGCAAGGATTTGGCATACAGCGTTTCTTTGTTGCCGCCCTGCAACCAGCGTGGCGGCAAAAGTGGCGGAATTTGGTCTAAAAAAGTTTGAAAAGTGGACATGATTTGTGTGATTGAGTTGATGTGAGTAGGCGAAGTATAAAGGATTCAAGCAGCCTGCACATCTATTCAGCATTTAAAAACATTCACATAGAATATTTTTTCTAACATAGCTGGTATAAACAAAACGAAGTTGCTACACTATCGCGCTATGTCAAATAATAACAGCTATCAAGCATTGTGCAGGCTGCTTTTTCTTTTACCCACCTTTTTGGAGAACTTCTATGAGCGATTTAAACACCTTGTTTCAAAAAATCAAACAGCGCGACCCAAATCAAACCGTATTCCACCAAGCAGTAGAGGAAGTGTTTGGCAGCCTGCAACCGTTTTTGGCAAAAAATCCAAAATACACGCAACAAGGCTTGTTAGAACGCATTGTTGAGCCAGAACGTGTGATTATGTTCCGCGTGTCTTGGGTAGACGACAAAGGTAATGTGCAAGTAAACCGTGGCTATCGCGTACAAATGAACTCGGCCATTGGTCCATACAAAGGCGGCATTCGTTTCCACCCAACTGTGGATTTGGGCGTATTGAAATTCTTGGCGTTTGAACAAGTTTTCAAAAATGCTTTGACCACTTTACCTATGGGCGGCGGCAAAGGCGGTTCGGACTTTGACCCGAAAGGCAAATCAGACGCAGAAGTGATGCGTTTTTGCCAAGCGTTCATGAGCGAATTGTATCGCCACATTGGCGCAGACACAGATGTACCCGCAGGCGACATTGGCGTGGGCGGACGCGAAGTGGGCTATATGTTTGGTCAATACAAAAAATTGAGCAACGAATTTACATCTGTATTAACAGGCAAAGGCTTGGCGTACGGCGGTAGCTTGATTCGCCCAGAAGCAACAGGCTACGGCACGGTTTATTTTGCTGACAGCATGTTCAAAACCAAAGGCGACAGCATGGCTGGCAAACGTGTGTTGATTTCAGGTTCGGGCAACGTAGCGCAATACGCAGCGGAAAAATCTATCCAGTTGGGCGCAAAAGTGCTGACCGTTTCCGATTCGAACGGCTTTGTACAATTCCCAGACAGCGGCATGACCGAAGCGCAATTAGCAGCGTTGATTGAGCTGAAAGAAGTGCGCCGCGAGCGTTTGTCTGTGTATGCCAAAGAACAAGGCTTGGCTTATTTTGCTGACCAACGTCCTTGGGGCGTGCCTGCCGATGTGGCATTGCCTTGCGCGACTCAAAACGAGTTGGACGAAAAAGACGCAGCAGCCTTGTTGGCAAACGGCGTGAAATGCGTGGCAGAAGGCGCGAACATGCCATCTACTTTGGGTGCGGTGGAAGCGTTTATCAAAGCGCAAATCTTGTACGCACCAGGCAAAGCGTCTAACGCAGGTGGCGTGGCAACATCTGGCTTGGAAATGAGCCAAAACCACATGCACTTGTCTTGGACGCGCGAAGAAGTCGATGCGCGTTTGTTTGGCATTATGCAAAACATTCACGAAAACTGTGTCGCAAACGGTACAGAAAACGGCTACACCAACTATGTAAACGGCGCGAATATTGCAGGCTTCAAAAAAGTGGCAGAAGCAATGTTGGCACAAGGTATCGTGTAATCTAATCTAAATAAAAAAGCAGCCTGCACTTTGTTGATAAAAAGTGCAGGCTGCTTTGTCTTTGTTTATGTTGATTGAATGTGCAGGCTGCTTTGTTAATTTAAGTAAAAAATAATCTTGATTAAGTTATGAAAGATTGATACAGTTTGACTCATATCAAATTTTATTTTTTAAATGACCATACAATTATAAATGTTTGAGCAGGGCGCACGTTCTGCTCGCCACTACCCAAAACAAGCAACAGGAAGATTGCTATGTCTCGTATTCATTTACGTTCTTTTTATACATTCATCATTCAATGCTGGATTTTGTTGTGTACGCTGGCATTGGCTGTGCCAGCGTATGCAGAACGCTTGCCTGAACTGATTAAGCAAGTGCAGCCTGCCGATATTTTCCCCAATGCAACACGTTTTGGCGAACCCGAAGGCAAGCCAATGACGGCAAAAGTGTTCCAAGGCGATAAAGAAGTTGGCGTGGTTTATATCACGTCCGATGTTGTGAACACACGCGGCTATTCCAGCAAACCGATTGACACCATTGTCGCGCTAGACAAAGACGGCACGATTATGGGTGCGCGTATGCTCAAACATAATGAACCAATTTTGCTGGTGGGCATTCCTGTTTCCAAAGTGGATACGTTTATCAACGGCTACATTGGCATGAATCCGACTAAAAATCCGCCGAAAGCAGGTTCAACGCCGTCTGAAATCGTAACAGGCGCAACGGTAACGGTGGTCGTGATTGGCGACAGCATTGTGCGTTCTGCTCGCGTGATAACTGCACAAATGAATAAGCAAAACGGTATGCAGGCTGCTTCCAATGCTGCGGTGCAAACGCGCCCACATCGTTTGCCCAATATGGATAAACAAGATGTGTTGTCTTGGGACGATTTATTGCAACAAGGCGCGGTGCAAAAACTGCATTTAACCATTACCGATGCCAATCAATTATTGGCAAAAAATAACCCCGATGCCGACAAAAAAGCCGAACAAGGCAACCCAGATGACACGTTTATTGATTTATATACCGCCGTTGTATCGCAGCCGTCTATTGGTAAAAGTTTGTTGGGCGAAGACGGCTACAAACAACTGGCGGCGAGCTTAAAACCCAATCAAACCGCGATTGTGGTGGCAGGCGATGGACGTTATTCGTGGAAAGGTTCGGGCTATGTCCGTGGTGGTATTTTTGACCGTATTGAAGTCATTCAACACGACGACGGCTTCCGCTTTACCGATTTGCAACACACGCGCTTGCTGGATTTAAAAGCCGCTGGTGCGCCGCATTTAAAAGAAGTATCGCTGTTTGTTACGTCTGACGACAACAAACTGGACGCAGCCGAGCCATGGCGTTTGCAACTGACGGTTCAACGCGAAATTGGCGTAGAAAACAAAGCGTTTGTTACGGTGGATTTGCCTTACCAAATGCCGCAGTCGTTCACGGTTGATGACCCCAATGGCGAACCTGTTGTGATTGCCCAAGCTGCACCTGTGCAGGCTGCTTCGGATACTACTGCTGCTGGTGTCGATGCAGCAGGCGATTTGGACGAACAAGACAATCCGCAACGCGATTTGTGGAAGCGTATTTGGCAAGACAAAATGCCGCATGTTGTTGCGATTGGTTTGATGTTGTTGATTTTGACTGCGGTGTTCTTCTTCCAAGACACGATTGTGAAATACGAGAAAGCCTATTTGCGTTTTCGCTATGCGTATTTGACGGTAACGTTGCTGTATGTGGGCTGGTATTTGCACGCGCAGTTGTCGGTGGTCAATGTATTGACGCTCACATCGTCTATTGTGCAACACCATTTTAGCTGGGACTATTTCTTGATGGACCCATTTATCTTTGCATTATGGAGTGCCACAGCGATGTCGATGTTGCTGTGGGGGCGTGGCGCATTTTGTGGTTGGTTGTGTCCGTTTGGCTCGCTGCAAGAATTGACCAATGCGATTGCGAAAAAATTTGGCGTGAAGCAGATTACTGTGCCATTTGGCGTTCATACACGTTTAACCGCGATTAAATATATGATTTTTGTGGTGTTGTTTGGCGTGTCGCTGTATGAATTGGGTTTTGCCGAAAAATTGGCGGAAGTTGAACCATTTAAAACTGCAATTATTTTGCATTTTGTGCGCGAATGGTGGTTTGTGCTGTTTGCAGTGACATTATTGGTGGCAGGTTTATTTATTGAACGTTTTTTCTGCCGTTACTTGTGTCCTTTGGGCGCAGCGATGGCAATTCCTGCTAAATTGCAAATTTTCAACTGGTTGCGTCGTTATTCAATGTGTGGCAATCCGTGCCAAATTTGTAATCACGAATGCCCAGTACAGGCGATTGCACCAGAGGGCGACATCAATGTAAACGAATGTATCCAATGTTTGCATTGCCAAGTGATGTATAACCACGAAACACGTTGCCCACAAGTGGTGGCAACCAACAAGAAAAAAGCCAAACAAGCGGCTGCCAAAGCGGAATTGAACGAGCAAAAAGTGGAACGAAATCCGCCAGCCGAACAGGTGGCACAGTTTGTTGGCAAAGACAAAGAAAGTTAATTAGTAACAATAAGTGCAGGCTGCTTTTGTCGGTCGCGCAAAGCAGCCTGCACTTTAAATAAGCAGTAAAAAAAGTTGTATTTTTAAAACCGCGGCAAATGCCGTCATCTACTCAATAGGAGTTTTACCATGTCAGAAAATAAAATTAGTCGCCGTAGCTTCCTTGGCACAGCCGCTGCATCAGGCGTAGGATTAGTGGGTTTAGCCGCATGTGGCGGTGGTACACAACAATCAGCAGATAAAGTGGCTTCTGCTGCTCATGCAGGTGCATCAGTTGCCGCCGATACGGCTACACACGCTGCTGCTGGTGGTCAAACATCGCACATCGCACCAGGTGAATTGGACCAATACTATGGCTGGTTGTCAGGCGGACAATCGGGCGAATGTCGCGTGGTAGGCGTGCCATCTATGCGCGAATTGATGCGTATTCCTGTGTTCAATATGGACAGCGCAACAGGCTGGGGGCGCACCAATGAAAGCCGCCGTATCTTGAACGAACACATCACTGAAGACACACGCAAATTCCTGAAAGCAACCAATCAACCTGTGTTGCCAAACGGCGACTTGCACCACCCGCATATGTCGTTCACAGATGGCACTTATGACGGTCGCTATGTATTCGTAAACGACAAAGCCAACACTCGTGTGGCGCGTATTCGTTGCGATGTGATGAAAACCGACAAAATTATTGACATACCAAACGCATCTGCCGTACATGGTTTGCGCTTGCAACGTTATCCAAAAACAGGCTACGTTTTTGCCAATGGCGAACACATTGTTCCTGTTCCAAATAACGGCACGATGTTGGACGACCCAAAACAAAACTGGTGGGCAATCTACACGGCGATTGATGGCGATACCATGGAAATCGCATGGCAAGTGATGGTGGACGGTAACTTGGATAACGGTGATGCCGATTACCAAGGTAAATACTCGTTTGCCACTTGCTATAACTCTGAAAAAGGTTTGACTGTGGGCGATGCTTCGTCTGCTGAACAAGACTGGTGTGTGGTGTTTGATATTGAAGCGATTGAAGCAGGCGTAAAAGCAGGCGACTTCAAAGAAATCAACGGCGTAAAAGTGTTGGACGGTCGCGCACAAGCCAACAGCAAATACACGCGCTACATTCCTGTGCCAAACTCGCCACACGGCTGTAACGCATCGCCAGACGGCAAATACATCATGCTGAACGGTAAATTGTCGCCAACCGTTACTGTGTTGGACGTGAGCAAAATGCCTGATTTGTTTGCAGGCAAAATCAAAGAGCGCGATACCGTGGTTGCTGAACCAAAATTGGGTTTAGGCCCACTTCATACCGCGTTTGACGGTCGTGGCAATGCCTACACCACTTTGTTTATTGATAGTCAAATGTGTAAATGGGATATTCAAAAAGCCATTGATGCGTATGCGGCTAAATCGGACAAAGACGACTACATCATTCAAAAATTGGACGTACATTATCAACCAGGTCACAACCACACGACCATGGGTGAAACCAAAGAAGCAGACGGTAAATGGTTGGTGTCTTTGAACAAATTCTCCAAAGACCGTTTCTTGAACGTAGGTCCGTTGAAACCAGAATGCGACCAGTTGATTGACATTTCTGGCGATGAAATGAAGTTGGTACACGACAATCCAACTTTTGCTGAACCACACGACATGATGTTGGTTGCGGCAAGCAAAATGAATCCTGCTAAATCTTGGGACAGAAAAGACCCATGGATGTGGAAAGCAGCGGTTGAGCAAGCCGAAAAAGACGGCGTTAAATTGGAAACGGCTGCCAATGTGATTCGCGACGGCAACAAAGTTCGCGTGTACATGACTGCGGTTGCGCCTGCGTTTAGCGTGCCTTATTTTGAAGTACACGAAGGCGACGAAGTAACCGTGTATGTAACCAACATGGAAACCACCGAAGACTTGACGCACGGCTTCACGCTGGAAGGCAACGGGATCGCTATTGAGATTGGCCCACAAGCCACTGCATCGGTTACCTTTACCGCCGCTCGTTTGGGCGTGAACTGGTTCTATTGCCAATGGTTCTGCCATGCGTTGCACATGGAAATGTCTGGCGTGATGATTGTTCGCAAAAAAGGCGAAGCGTTGAAAGACAAACCTGATGCACCTGTTGCAGCACAAAAGGCTTCTGAACCTGCCAAAGCAGAAGCAGCATCTAGCGCGTCTGCAGCGAAATAATCGCTAAAAAGCAGCCTGCATTTTAGTTAAACAAAGTGCAGGCTGCTTTTAGTCAATAAGGGCAGGGCGGTTTGCTCTGCTTTTTATTACTAATATATAGTGGATTAAATTTAGATTAGGACAAGGCGACAACGACCGCCGTGTACAGCTAGTACATAAGGGAGTTGGCAACGCTGTACTAATCTAAATTTAATTCACTATAATTTCAATATTGTTTACTTCTCACGCGCACAAATCATGTATTCCAAATTTCTTTTCTTGGCGATTTTGTTGAATGTGCAGGCTGCTTTTACTGCGGATGTTCACGTTCCAGCAGGCGCAGACTTGCAAGCGGCGATTGACCAAGCCCAAGCAGGCGACACGCTCAAACTGGCTGCTGGCACATACGGCAAAATCATCATCAACAAACCACTCACGATTGAAAGCGAGCAACCACACCAAGCGGAAATTCGTGGCGACCGCACAGGGCGTACCGTTTGGGTACAATCGCCTGATGTCGTGGTTCGCAATCTAACCATCACACAATCGGGTTTGAGTTTGCCCAAAATGGACGCAGGTGTGTTTTTGGACAAAACTTCCACCAACGCACTGATTGAAAACAACCACATTTTAGATAATTCGGTGGGTGTGTATTTGTGGGGTTCGGAAAAATCTATGGTGCGCGGCAACAAAATTGTTGGCAACACCCAGTTGCGCCAAAACGAACGCGGCAATGGCGTAACCGTGTGGAACGCGCCACACTCGCAAGTGGTTGGCAATCACATTTCCGAAGGGCGAGACGGCATTTTTTCCAACATCAGCAAATTCAATGTTTTTAAAAACAATTATTTTACGAAACTGCGTTACGCCGTGCATTATATGTACACCAACGACAGCGAAGTGAGCGGCAATATTTCCGACAACAACGAAATTGGTTACGCGATTATGTTTTCCGAGCGATTAAAGGTAAACGACAACATCGCCGTGAACAGCATCAACCAAGGCATTATGCTCAATGCCACCATTCATTCCGAAATCACGGGCAACGCGATTGATACCGCCGACAAATGCGTGTTTGTTTACAACGCCAACAACAATAAATTGGCAAACAATTATTTTACGCACTGCACCATGGGCATTCACTTTACTGCCGCGCCTGAAAATTTGGAAATTTATGGCAATGCGTTTGTGAATAATCAAACCCAAATCAAATACGTTGGCACACGCTTTTTTGATTGGGTCAAAGACGGACGTGGCAATTATTGGAGCGACAACAGCGCGTTTGATTTGGACGGCGATGGCATTGCCGATACCGCTTATCGCCCCAACAGCATTACCGACCAAATTTTGTGGCGCGCACCAGCCGCACGTTTGTTGATGAACAGCCCTGCGATTAGCATTGTTAAGTGGGCGCAACAACAATTTCCTGCGCTTGGCACGGGCGGCATTACGGATACCAAGCCGTTGATTAACATTCCCGAAACCGATGCGCTCAAACGCTTGCGTGAATTTCAAAGTCAAAAAGCAGCGTGAATTTTTATTTAGATATATAAGTCGTCATGCCCGCGTAGGCGGGAATCTAACGTAGCATTTCGGTAATGGAAAAATCATTCTGATAACTGAATGAGTTAGATAGATTCCCGCCTACGCGGGAATGACGGCAGTTTTAAGATTTCCACCCAGAAAACACAATGAATACCTTATTAACCCTATCGCAAGTAACCAAACAATACGGCGCACAAAAAGCCGTGAACAACGTGGATTTAACGCTGCAAGCTGGCGAATGCGTGGGCTTGGCTGGACACAACGGCGCAGGCAAATCCACCATGATGAAATTGATTTTGGGCTTGATTAGCCCCACCGTGGGCAGCGTAACGCTGTTGGGCGAAAACGTATCAGGCAACCGTGCCGCCGAAATCCGCCGACAAATTGGCTATTTGCCCGAAACCGTTGCTTTGCACCCATCGCTCACAGGCAAGGAAACGCTGGATTTTTACGCCAAACTCAAAGGCACAGATTTGTCGCACAACATGGATTTGCTGGCAAAAGTCGGCATCGCGCAATCGGCACAAAAACGAGTCGGTGCGTATTCCAAAGGTATGCGCCAACGTCTTGCGCTGGCACAAGCCTTGTTGGGCAAACCAAAAATCTTGCTGTTTGACGAGCCGACCACAGGTTTAGATCCAGCTTCGCGCCAAATGTTCTACCAAATTATTCGCGAACTCAAAGAACAAGGCGCAACGGTGCTGCTTTCCACTCACGCGCTGGCAGAATTGGACGGACACGCCGACCGCATTGTGGTGATGAAAAACGGCAACAAAGTGGCAGACGGCAATATGCACGAATTGCACATTCAAAGCGGTTTGCCGATTAAAATTCGCGTGTCGTTGGCACAAGATTTAGCGTTACCAGCACATTGGCAAAAAGACGCGCAAAGCAGCCTGCACACTTATACGAGCGAATGCCAAGCCGAAGACAAAGTACAGCGTTTGCGCGAATTGGGCAGCTTGGATAACATCACACAGATTGATATTCACGCGCCCACGCTGGACGAGATGTATGCTGAATTTTTGAAACGCGAAGATGTGTAAGCAGCCTGCACTTTAAATCAACCCACAAAACGAGACTTCACAACCATGTCCCCTATTTTCATCATCGCGCAAAAAGAAATCCGCGATAATTTACGCAATCGCTGGGTGATTGCCGCCACCATTTTGCTGTGTGCCTTGGCGTTGTCGCTGGGCTTTATGGGCAGCGCACCCACAGGCAGCGTCAAAGTGGACCCGCTGACTGTAACCGTTGTCAGCCTATCCAGCCTGTCCATTTTCCTGATTCCGCTCATTGCCATGCTGATGGCGTATGACGCGCTCATTGGCGAAATTGAACGTGGCACAATGGCTCTGCTGTTGAGCTACCCCATTTCGCGCTGGCAAATTTTAGTCGGCAAACTGCTTGGACACACGATTATGCTGGCGTTGGCAACCACCATTGGTTACGGCATCGCAGGCGTGGTGTTGCAACTGAATTTTGGTGGCATTCAAGCCGCAGCGTGGAAACCGTTTTTCTTGCTCATTGCCGCCAGCGTGTTGCTTGGCACAGCGTTTTTGTCGTTGGGTTACTTAATCAGCGCAAAGGTAAAAGAACGTGGCACAGCAGCAGGTTTGGCGATTGGCGTGTGGTTGTTTTTTGTCGTGATTTTTGATATGGCGTTGCTGGGCATTTTGGTTGCCGACACGCAACAAAAAATCACCGCCAAAGTGCTAGAAAACGTGTTATTGCTGAACCCGACCGATATTTATCGCTTGCTCAATCTAACAGGTTTTGAAAACACCGCCATGTATTCGGGCATGGCAGGCGTGAGCGGACAAATTGGGTTGAGCAAAACCGTGTTGCTGCTGGCGCAATTTGGTTGGATTGTTGTACCGTTTGCGTTGGCGGCATGGTTGTTTAATCGCCGTCAGATTTAGTATTCATTTTCAGTGATTTCATTCCCTCTCCTTAAAGGAGAGGGAGCCAGTTTGCTAACTATTATCGTGTACCAAAATCATCAGGGAACATCATTATGAAAAAATACATCGCTTCCATTGTTATTACACTCGCGCTGGCAGCCTGCGGACAAACCGCTACCAGCGCACCAGCCGAATTGCCCAAAGCGCAAGTCATCACCGAACATTCCAAAGGCTATTACTGCACCATGAATCTAGCCGAACACAACGGGCCCAAAGCGCAAATCTTTTTGGATAGCAAGCCCAACGAGCCTTTGTGGTTTTCCACCGTAACACAGATTTTTGGCTTTGTGCAGCACCCAGGCGAACCCAAAGACATTGCTGCGATTTATGTGTCCGACATGGGCGCGGTTGCCGATTGGAACACGCCCAATTCCGATGTGTGGATTGATGCCAAAACCGCGTATTATGTGATTGACAGTCAATTTGTTGGTGGCATGGGCATAGCCGATGCGTTGCCGTTTGCCGATGCCAGCAAAGCGCAAGCCTACGCACAACAACACGGCGGCAAAGTGGTTACGTTTGATACGATGCCCGAGTCGTATATCTACAAATAAACAAAGCAGCCTGCATTTTGTTTACCAAATGTGCAGGCTGCTTTTTGTTATTCATTGAATCACAAAACAAAAAATAACTTTGCACAGCTTAACTTTTTGACATAGAATAGATACATCATTCTACAAGCAGCCTGCATCAGATTGCGGCTGCTTCAATTTATTGGATTAAGGATTAAACATGAATATTTCTCGTCATTTAAAAGTTAGCGTTGGCATGGTTTTGTTGGCATTGGCACAACAAGCAGCCGCATCGGGCTATCACTTTGGTACGCAATCGGTAAACGCACAAAGCACAGCCAATGCTGCGGCTGCCGAAGCGGCTGATGCCACCACTTTGTTCTATAACCCAGCAGGCTTGACCAAACTCGATTCTAACCAAATCTCTGCCGCTGCGAACTTGGTGTTGCCACATATCAAATACAGCAATGCACAAGCCACTTATCGTGGCGGTTCTGCCGTGCGTGGTAGCACCAGCGGCAAAATCACCGATACAGCCGTTCCTGCTCCACACGTTTATGGCGCATACAAATTGAACGACCGCATCACCTTGGGCTTGGGTATGTATATCCCGTTCGCGTCATCAACCGAATACGAAAAAGATTCGGTGCTGCGCCATCATTTGAACCAACTGGGCTTGACTTCTATCGCGTTTGAGCCTGTGGTGGCATTCAAAGCCAACGACCAGCATTCGTTTGGTGCAGGCGTGATTGCCCAATATTCCAAAGCGGAATTGCGTAAGTTTGCTGACTGGAATGCGTCTGGTGCATTCAATCGGTTAATTAGTATGGCGACTAGTGGTGCAGTAACCAATGCTTCTGGTTTGGTTGATGGACATGCCAAAGTAAAAGGCGACGACTGGGGCTTTGGCTACCATTTGGCGTGGATGTTTGATGTGAACGACCGTTTCCGTATGGGTGTAAACTATCGCTCTAAAATTGAACACAATCTAAAAGGCGATGCGGAATGGGACGTATCTACTGCATTACAAGCTGCTCAACCTACTATTCGTGGTTTGGGTTATGTTACCAAAGAAGGAGCAAGTGTGAAAATCGTTACGCCTGAATCGTTGTCCTTGCACGGTATGTATCGTGCCAACGATAAATTGAATCTGTTTGGCGACATTACTTGGACACGCCACAGCCGCTTTAATCAAGCCACTTTGTATTTTGAAAACCAAAAAACTATTGGCGTAAGTGGTACAGGCCCAGTACGCAGTAACCGCACCGTGATTACCCCAAATTGGCGCAACACCGTTAAAGTGGCATTGGGTGCATCGTATCAAGTGAGCGAGCCATTGCAACTTCGCGCAGGTATTGCGTTTGACCAAAGCCCAATTCGCAGCGCAGACGACCGCTTGAACACGCTGCCAGACGGTAACCGCATTTGGTTCTCGGTAGGCGCGAAATATGCGTTTAACAAAAATCATATTATCGATGTAGCGTATTCGCATATTCACATCAATGACACATCGTTTAAAGGTAAGGCATCAGACGGCACAACGGTGGACAGCAAAGGTGCGGCATCGGCAAACTTTAAAAACTATGCCAATATTTTGGGTGTTCAATATACCTATAAATTCTAATTATTGGCTTGGATAAAAGTGCAGGTTGCTTTTGAAATCGCTCAAAAGCAGCCTGCACTTTATTTTTGTGAAAATTTTGAATATTCAGCGATTCAACCCTCTCTCAAAGGAGAGGGAGTAGATTCGCGGTTATCGCATAATTTTGATATAAATTTGAACGATTACGTTGTGTAGATACCTACGATTTACCCACAATCCACCGCATCAAGCCAGCCCCCAACGCCACCGCGCCCAAACCGCTCGCATTGTGCAGCAGCCAAACCCACATCGCGCTGCCCCAACGCCCTTGATACGCCAACGTGATGACTTCGTTGGCAAACGCGGAAAACGTAGTAAAACTGCCCAAAAAACCTGTTACCACCAGCAACTGCCACGTTGTCCCCCAACTTGCGCCCCACGCCATGCCAATCAACAAACAGCCCAAAGTGTTGACAAGCCACGTTCCCCACGCCATAAAGTGCAGGCTGCTATTGAGCCACACGCCCAATCCCCAACGACTCCACGCGCCCAAAATCGCGCCAATGGCAACGCAAGCAGCCTGCACCATATTTATTTGCGTCATAACTTTTGCGCCTGTTCAAAATCGTGTAGCAGCGACAATTCAAATTCGCTAAACCCAGCTCGTTGTCGCGCTTCCAAGTTCACATAACCGCGAAACACGAACATATCGTGCTGCTTCAATAGCTGGCGAAACAGGGCGAGCGGCTCTAATCCGCGTTGTTGGCACAAATAGTGATACCAACGGTTGCCGATTTTAACGTGCCCCACTTCATCGCGATAAATAATGTCCAACACATCGCAAGTCGCGTCATCGCCGCGCTGTGCCACTTTGGCGCGAATGGCAGGCGTTACGTCCAAACCACGCGCTTCCAACACACGTGGCACGAGTGCCATTCGCAGCAAAGGGTCGTATGCCGTGTGTTTTGCCATGTCCCACAAATGCGCGTGGGCAGGGAAATCGCCGTAATCAAAGCCGTGTTCGCGCAATCGGTCGCGCATCAGCATAAAATGTTCGCACTCTTCTTTGGCAACGCCCAGCCAGTTGCCGACAAATTCGCGTGGCAGCGTGCGAAAGCGATACGCCACGTCCAATGCCAAGTTAATCGCGTTAAACTCGATGTGGGCGATGGCGTGCAACATAGCGGCATAGCCTTCGGGTGTGGACGGTTTGCGCTGTTCCACTTGGGTGTGTGGCACTAAAATCGGGCGTTTGGGTCGTCCTGCAATCAAAACGTCTATGGGCGATTCAGGTTCGGGCGATTCACGCAAGCAGCCTGCACACCAATAATCGTATGCAGCAAAGGTTTGGGCGCATTTTTGGTCGGGGTCGGTTGCGGTTAGGGCTTGATAGAGCAGGGAATACAAAGTTTGCATGGTAAAAAAGTCATCAAATTAAGTTAAAAAAATGGATTTTTTGATTGTGTAAACAAGTGATTAAAAGTGCAGGCTGCTTTTACATTTGGGCGATAGGCTTGGCAAAAAAAGTAAAAATGTTAAGATACCGCATCATTTTAACCGAATCACAGGAGAGAAATATGAAAAATTGGAAAACGATTTTAGCCGCCACCGTGCTTGCCGCCACTACTGCCACCGCCCATGCAGGTGCGATTGATGCGCTGCGCCAGTTCAACAATGATGCCGATGGCATTAGCGGTGCGTTTACACAAACAGTACAAACTCGCAACAAAAAACAAACCACTTCGGGCAGTTTTCAGATTTTGCGCCCAGGTTTGTTCAAATGGGAATACACCAAACCGTATCGCCAAATGATTGTGGGCGATGGCAAACATATTTGGTTGTATGACGTGGATTTGAAGCAGGTAACGCAGTCCAACCAAGACCAAACGATTGGCGATAGCCCCGCGGCGATTTTGTCCAACAAGTCCGCGCTGGACACGAGTTACACACTCAAAGAAGACGGCAGCCAAAACGGTGTGGATTATGTGTTGGCAACGCCGCGCAAAAACAATGTTGGCTATCAATTTATCCGTATTGGCTTCAAAAACAATCAATTAGCGGCAATGGAATTGAAAGACAGTTTTGGCAATCAAACGTCTATTCAATTTGGACAACTGAATACCAAGCCGAACTTGTCGCGCTCTGCGTTTCAGTTTACGCCGCCAAAAGGTGTGGACGTTTTGACGCAGTAATTAAGTAAAACGCACGATAAAAAATGCAGGCTGCTTTTGAAATCGCTCAAAAGCAGCCTGCACTTTGTTTACCCTAGTGCAGGCTGCTTTTTACTATATAATGCGCCCACTTCTATCAACAAAGACAACACCATGACCGACAACCGCTTTACTCCGCCGCCTTTTGCCAACCACAGTCCGCAAACGTGGTATCAAGCCGCCGCGCAGCACCCAGCGTTTATCCGCGACCCAGCGCAAGCCAAAGCCATTGAACACCTAGACCGCTTGTGGACAGAATTGATGATGTTCAAACGCAAACGCAATCGTTTTTTGGGACGCAGTTTGCGCTCGCCCGAGGTGCCGACAGGTTTGTATTTTTATGGCGGCGTGGGGCGCGGCAAAAGTTTTTTGATGGACGCATTTTTTGGCTGCCTGCCCTACAAACGCAAACGCCGCGTACATTTTCACGCCTTTATGGCAGAAATCCATCAACGTATGCGCGATAAACGCAGCGAGCAAGACCCGCTCAAAGCCGTCGCTAAAGACATTGCTGTGGAAACGCGCGTGCTGTGTTTTGACGAATTTCACGTTAGCGACATTGCAGACGCGATGATTTTGGGGCGATTGCTGGAAAACCTGTTTGCCGAAGGCGTGGTGCTGGTGGCGACTTCCAACTACGCGCCGTCCGAACTCTATCCACAAGGGCAAAACCGCAGCAGCTTTTTGCCAACTATCACATTGATTGAAAAGCAATTAACCGTGTTAAACGTGGACGGCGGCGAAGACTACCGTATGCGAACCTTGAAACCAGCCGAAGTGTTCTATATCCCCAACAACGCGGAAAACGAGCAAAAATTGGCGGATTTGTTCGCACAACTGGCTGGCAGCGATGCGCGTTTGCCTGAAAAAATCAGCATTCACGAGCGCGAATTAAGCTGCAAAGGGCGCAATCATCGCGTGATTTGGTTTGATTTCAGAACCTTGTGTTTTGGTACGCGCTCGCAGGCGGATTATTTGTGGCTGGCGGAAAACTATACACACGTTTTGATTTCAGGCGTAGAAAAAATGTCGCCCAACGAGAAAAACGAAGCGCGGCGATTAACTTTGCTGGTGGACGTGTTTTACGATTATCGCGTCAAATTGTGTGTTACTTCGCAAGTGGCAATGGACGCGTTGTACACCGAAGGCGATTTTGCACACGAATTTGTGCGGACGGTGAGCCGTTTGGTGGAAATGCAATCGGAAGATTATTTGGCGTTGCCGCATTTGAAATTGAAGTAAACACGCAAAAGCAGCCTGCACATTGCGTAAACAAAAAGTGCAGGCTGCTTTTGTGCTAAAATCGCGCGTTTTTTAATTTTATCAACAAGGAATCATCATGAGCTTAAAATGCGGCATCGTCGGTTTGCCAAACGTGGGCAAATCTACCCTTTTCAACGCTTTAACCAAATCAGGCATTGAAGCGGCAAACTATCCATTTTGCACCATCGAACCCAATGTCGGCATTGTAGAAGTACCCGACCCACGCATGGACGAATTAGCGAAAATCGTTAATCCGCAAAAAATGCAGCCTGCAATCGTGGAATTTGTGGACATCGCGGGCTTGGTAGCGGGCGCGAGCAAAGGCGAAGGTTTAGGCAATCAATTTCTTGCCAATATCCGCGAAACAGACGCGATTGTAAACGTAGTGCGTTGTTTTGATGATGATAATATTATTCACGTTGCAGGTCGCGTGGACCCGATTGCAGATATTGAAACGATTGGTACAGAATTGGCGTTGGCGGATTTGGCGAGCGTGGAAAAAGCAATTTTACGCGAAGGCAAACGCGCCAAATCAGGCGACAAAGACGCGCAAAAATTGGTCGCGATTTTGGAAAAATTGTTGCCACATTTGAATGAAGGTAAACCTGTTCGCGCATTTGGCTTGGATAAAGAAGAAATGGCATTGATTAAACCATTGTTTTTATTGACGGCTAAACCTGCGATGTATGTTGGCAATGTGGCGGAAGACGGTTTTGAAAACAATTCACATTTAGCGCGTTTGCAAGAATTGGCTGCACGTGAAAATGCGCCTGTGGTAGCGGTTTGCGCGGCATTGGAAAGCGAAATTGCGGAATTGGACGACGCGGAAAAAGTGGAATTTTTGGCGGAAATGGGTTTGGCTGAACCTGGTTTAAATCGTTTGATTCGCGCTGGTTATGATTTGCTCGGTTTGCAAACGTATTTTACGGCTGGCGTGAAAGAGATTCGCGCTTGGACAATCCACAAAGGCGATACTGCACCGCAAGCGGCTGGTGTGATTCATACCGATTTTGAACGCGGCTTTATTCGCGCACAAGTGATTGCCTATGATGATTTTATTGCGCTCGGCGGCGAAGCCAAAGCGAAAGAAGCAGGCAAAATGCGCGCGGAAGGCAAGGAATACGTTGTACAAGACGGCGACGTGATTCATTTCTTGTTTAATGTGTAAACCCAACAAATAAAAGTGCAGGCTGCTTTGTTTGTAGGCAATCATGCCTACGGCATACCCTTTTATACCTAAATCGGAGATTTGGACAAAAGGGCAAAAGCAGCCTGCATTTTTATTTGTCTTACTTCGTCTCTTGGTCAATTTGCTGCGTGCTTTGCTGCATTGCGCCTTGCACTTTTGCTGCCGAGCTGTCCACTTTTTTACGCATCTCAACCGCTTGGTCGCCTATGCTGTTGGGGTTGGGCTGTTTGTTTTCGGTTTGGGTTGCAGGCTGCTTTTCGCTGCCGCCACACGCTGCCAAGCTCAATACTAATGCGCCAATAATCCATACGTTTTTCATACTATTTTCCTTATGCTAAAAGTTGATGATTCGAGTTGCCAGCCGTTTGCTTGATGACACGCTTGCCATTGATGTGCAGGCTGCCTGCGACAAAATCGGCAACCGCTTGTGGCAACAGTTGATGCTCTACTTTGAGTACACGCGCGGCAATGTCATCCGCCGTATCGTTGTCCAAAATCGGCACAACACCTTGGGCGATAATCGCGCCGTTGTCCAATACTTTGGTTACAAAATGAATCGTGCAGCCTGCAATGCGACAGCCTTCGTCCAAAGCGCGTTGATGCGTGTGCAGCCCTGTAAACGCAGGCAGCAATGATGGGTGAATATTGATGCAGCGATTTTCGTAATGCTTACAAAACGTAGGTGTCAAAATCCGCATAAAGCCAGCCAGTACCACCAAATCGGGCTGATAGGTGTCGATGAGCTGCATCATAGCTTGGTCAAAGGCTTCGCGGCTGGTAAATTCTTTGTGATTGAGTGATGCGGTGGCAATGTCGCGTTCTGCCGCCCAAGCTAAACCTGCTGCTTGCGGATTGTTCGACAACACGGCGGCGATGTGCGCGTTGGGAATGTTTGCGTTCACAATCGATTGCATATTGCTGCCGCGACCAGAAATCAAAATAACGATGTTTTTCATAAAGAGAGTTCTTTTATGTGGAGGATTGGATTATCGGTTGATTATAGCGAATTAAATTCAAACTAGTACAGCGTTGCCAACTCCCTTATGTATTGGCTGTACACGGCGGTCGTTGTCGCCTTGTCCTAGTTTGAATTTAATCCACTATATATCAAGTGCAGGCTGCTTTCGCTTGCTATCAAAAAACAAAAAAAGCAGCCTGCACACAACATATTTCGCCTTATAATCGCGCTTTCTTTTTCATGGAAACAAAAGGACAAAAAAACCATGCCCACTACCATTCGTGAAGTCTGCAACATCAATTATTGGGGCATTAGCTATTATGATGTTGATGAACGTGGTGACATTATCGTGCGCCCCAATCCGCAGCAGCCTGAAAAAACCATTTCGCTGCAACAATTAACCGAAGAAGTGCAACAAAAACATCAGGCGCGTTTGCCGATTTTGCTTTGTTTTCCGCAAATTTTGCAGCACCGTTTGCGCTCTATCAATCAGGCTTTTCAGGCAGCGCGTGAAGATTTTGGTTACAACGGCAATTATTGTTTGGTGTATCCGATTAAGGTGAATCAACATCGCCGTGTGATTGAAAGTTTGATTCACAGCAATCAACCGCACGGTTTGGAAGCTGGCTCAAAAGCGGAATTGATGGCGGTGTTGGCACACGCTGGCACAACGCAAACGCTGATTGTCTGCAATGGCTACAAAGACCGTGAGTACATTCGTTTCGCGCTGATGGGCGAGAAATTGGGACACAAAGTCTATTTGGTGATTGAAAAATTATCTGAAATCCAAATGGTGTTGGAAGAAGCGGCGAAATTGGGCGTGAAACCACGTTTGGGTGTTCGGGCGCGTTTGGCTTCGCAGGGTTCGGGGAAATGGCAGGCTTCGGGCGGCGATAAATCTAAATTTGGTTTGTCGGCTTCGCAGGTTTTGCAACTGGTTGAATTATTAAAACAAAATAATCATTTGGATTGTTTGCAATTATTGCATTTTCATTTGGGTTCGCAGTTGGGCAATATTCGCGACGTGGCGACTGGTGTGCATGAATCGGCGCGTTTTTATGTGGAATTGCATAAATTAGGCGTGAATATTCAATGTTTTGACGTGGGCGGCGGTTTGGGTGTGGATTATGAAGGCAATCGCACGCAATCGGATTGTTCGGTTAATTACAGTTTGAGCGAATATGCGAGTACGGTGGTTTGGGGAATTGGTCAGGCGTGTCGAGAGTACGATTTGCCGCACCCGACGATTATCACAGAAAGCGGTCGTGGCATTACGGCACATCACGCGGTTTTGGTGGCGAATGTGATTGGTGTGGAACGCTATAAAGCGGAGCAACTCAATCCACCTAGCCCCGAAGACCCACGAGTTTTGCATAGTATGTGGGAAACGTGGACGGATATTTTTGCTTCACGCGAAAAGCGTTCGTTGCGTAGTTGGATTCACGAAAGTCAGTTTGATTTGTCGGACGTGCATAATCAATACAATGTTGGTTTGTTGAATTTGCAACAACGCGCTTGGGCGGAGCAGCTTTATTTGAATATTTGCCATGAAGTTGGCGAGTTGTTCAACGAGAAACATCGGTCACATCGGACAATTATTGATGAATTGCAAGAGCGTTTTGCGGATAAATTGTATGTGAATTTTTCGCTGTTTCAGTCGCTGCCTGATGCTTGGGGAATTGACCAATTATTCCCAGTTTGTCCGATTACGCAATTAAATCAGCCGATTGCACGTCGTGCGGTGTTGTTGGATATTACTTGCGATTCGGACGGCACGATTGACCATTATATTGATGGCGACGGCGTGGCAACCACCATGCCAATGCCTGAATATTCGGAAGACAATCCACCATTGTTGGGCTTTTTTATGGTGGGCGCGTATCAGGAAATTTTGGGTAATATGCACAATTTGTTTGGCGACACGACAACGGTTGATGTGTTGATTAACGAGAAAAATCAATTTGAATTAGCCGATTACGATGAAGGCAACACGGTGGCGGATATGTTGGAATACGTTTACCAAGACCCGAAAGAGTTGATGAAGCGTTACCGCGAACAAATTGAGCAATCGGATTTGCCAGCGTCTCAAGCGATGATATTTTTGAAGGAATTGGAAATTGGCTTGAACGGCTATACTTATTTGGAAGATGAGTAATTTGGCGTTTCAGGCTGCCTGAAAACACATTCACAAAATAAATTCACACAAGGAAAAAACCATGCAATACAGCACCCTAGCAGGACAAACCGATAATTCATTGGTTTCTAACAATTTTGGCTTTTTGCGTTTACCGCTCAATTTCATGCCCTACGACAGTGATGCGGAATGGGTCATCACAGGCGTTCCGTATGATATGGCGGTGTCGGGGCGTTCGGGCGCGAGATTTGGCGCGGAAGCGATTCGCCGTGCTTCGGTTAATTTGGCGTGGGAACATCGCAAATTTCCATGGACGTTTGATGTGCGTGAACGCTTGAACATTGTAGATTGTGGCGATTTGGTGTTTTCGTTTGGCGACAGCCGCGATTTCGTGGAAAAAATGGAAGCCCACACCACCCAATTATTGCAATCGGGCAAAAAATGTTTAAGTTTTGGAGGCGACCATTTCATCACATTGCCCTTGCTCCGCGCCCACGCCAAACATTTTGGCAAATTGGCGTTAATCCATTTTGACGCGCATACTGATACTTACGACAACGGCAGCGAATACGACCACGGCACGATGTTTTACACCGCGCCAAAAGAAGGTTTGATTGACCCTGCGCGTTCGGTGCAAATCGGTATTCGCACGGAACACAGCAAAAAATTGCCGTTTACCGTTTTGACTGCGCCACAAGTAAACGATGATAGCGTGGAACAAACGGTTAGCAAAATCAAGGAAGTAGTGGGTGATATGCCTGTTTATTTGACGTTTGATATTGACTGTCTTGACCCCTCTTACGCGCCAGGGACGGGTACGCCTGTTTGTGGCGGTTTGAGCAGCGACCGTGCGTTGAAAATTTTGCGCGGTTTGACTGATGTGAATATTGTGGGCATGGACGTGGTGGAAGTTGCGCCATCTTACGACCATGCAGACATTACTGCGTTGGCTGGCGCAACGATTGCGCTGGAAATGTTGTATTTGCAAGGCGTGAAGAAAGGTTAATCGCACTTTATAATATTGTGCAGGCTGCTTTGAGCGATGAAAAAGCAGCCTGCATTATTTTTCATTATTTTATTTTCAGGCAGCCTGCACCATGTTTACCGACCCTTATCAATATTTAGAAAATTTACACGCCTCCGAAACGCAAAAATTCCACCAATCTGCCCACGCCGAAACGCTGGCGCAATTTTGCCAATCCGAAAATTTCCACAAAACAAAACAACAAATTACCGAACAATTACAAGACGAGAGACAAATCCCCTTTTGCCAAGAACACCGCGCCCGAATGTACCATTTTCATCAGTCGGCGGATTTGCCCAAAGGCGTGTATCGCATGTGCAGCGCAGCAAGCTATCGTGCTGGAATTCCTGATTGGGAAATTTTATTTTCAGTTGCGGATTTTGATGAAATTTTGGGCGATGATGTGTATTTAGACGGCGTGTCGCATTATGTGGAACGCCCTGAATTGGCGTTGATTTCGTTGTCTTCACAAGGTTCGGATAGTGCGTACACGATTGAATTTAATCTGAAAACGGGCGAAATTGTGTCGGGTGGTTTTCATTTTCCATTAGGCAAAAATCATGTGGCTTGGCGCGATGAAAACAGCGTTTGGGTTTGCCCTGCGTGGGACGAGCGGCAGCTCACGACTTCGGGTTATCCGCGTCAGGTTTGGTTGATGCAGCGCGGTCAGTCGTTTGACGAAGCCACGCCTGTTTACGAAATGGATGCGGACGGCGTAATGGTCAGCGCGTGGCGTTATTTGGACGCGCAGGGTGCGCCGTTGGATTTGATTGAAGCGAATACATCTTTCTTTCAAAAGGATTATTTTTATGTGAATGCGGATTTGGCAGCGGTGAAATTGGCTCTGCCGCGAGATTGTGAAGTCGTGGGTTATTTGGCTGGGCAATTATTTTTGCATTTGAAATCGGATTGGCAGCGCAGTAAGCAAAAATATGTTTCGGGCAGCCTGATTGCGGTGAAATTGAATAAGGGCGAGTTGGGCGAAGCGTTTTGTTTGTTTGCGCCAACGAGTTCGCAAGCGTTGGAACTGATTGAAACGACACGGAAATTTGTGATTTCGAGTTTGTTGGACAATGTTTCAGGCAGCCTGAAAGCGTGGAAATGGGAAAATGGCGCGTGGGTTGAGCAGGCGTTACCGCGTTTTCCAAATGGCGCGATTGAGCTTGCCGACCAGCCTTGGGGTGGCGATACGGTTTACTTGGCGGCGAGTGATTTTGTTACGCCTTTGACTTTGTTTGCGTTGGATTTGAATGTGATGGAATTGACGGTTTTGCGCCGTCAGCCGAAACAGTTTGACGCGCAAGGTATTGTGGTTACACAGAATTTTGCTACTTCGGCGGACGGTACGCGCATCCCGTATTATCACGTTGGCAAAACGCAATCGCCCGATACGCCGACTTTGGTTTATGTGTACGGCGGTTTTGCTGTGCCTGAATTGCCGCATTATATGGGCGCGATTGGGCGGCATTGGTTGGAGCGTGGCGGTGCGTTTGTGTTGGCGAATGTGCGCGGCGGCGGCGAGTTTACGCATTGGCACACGGCGGCGCAGCGTGAAAATAAACATAAGAGCGTTGATGATTTGTTATCGGTAATCAATGATTTAGTGGAACGCGGGTACAGCAGCGCGAAAAAAATCGCCATTCAAGGCGGCAGCAATGGCGGTTTGGTGGTTGCATCCGCATTTTGCAGGCTGCCTGAAAATTTGGGCGCGATGATTTGCGAAGTGCCGCTTACGGATATGTTGCGCTACACGGAATTGTACGCAGGCGCGAGTTGGATTGACGAATATGGCGACCCTGCCGACCCGAAAATGCGCGAGTATTTGGCGGCGTTTTCGCCGTATCATCAACTTTCAGGCAGCCTGAATTATCCGCCAGCGTTCATCACGACCAGTTTGTCGGACGACCGCGTTCACCCTGCTCACGCGCTGAAATTTTATGCGAAATTGCGCGACAATCCGAATGCGAAAGCGTGGCTGTTTGCGCCCGAAAAAGGCGGACACACAGGCAACGGCACGCAAGCGGAAACGGCGGAAGAATTGGCGGCGGTGTTTGAGTTTTTGGATTGGGCGATTGTTTCGTAAACTGTAAAGCAGCCTGCAAATAGCAAATGGGGACGGAGTTTATTTTCCATTTCTTTTGTGTTTTATAGTGGATTAAATTTAGATTAGTACAGTGTTGCCAACTCCCTTATGTGTTAGATGTACACGGCGGTCGTTGTCGCCTTGTCCTAATCTAAATTTAATCCACTATACAAAAACAATAGCAGGTTGGTTCAGAAAACCAACCCACTGTAATGTGCAGGCTGCTTTATATTAGTTCGCTACGGTAAAGCGTTGGAATAAATGCGCTTTTTTCTCAACATCATCAACCAAAGCCGCCGCCAAATCAGGCAAGGCAATATCCGCAGGCGAACCGTCCGCGTTCAACAACACATCATCTGCGCCCACACGGTACACGCCTGTTTTCTCAAATTGCACTTCTGCCACCGCAAACATCGCAGCGGGCGACACAAACGACCAGTTCACATCACGGCGTTCACGCAAGTTATCCAACAAAACGCGCATGGCATTCGCAGCAGGGAACACTTCCGCAGGGAAGTCATGCGTATCCACCAAAGCCAAATTAGGCGCAGCATTTAGGCTGCCTGCACCGCCCACAACCAACAAATACGGCACTTGCGCGGTTTTCGCTGCTGCCAAAATGCTGTCGTAGCCTTTGTTGATGTCCGCCACGATGTTTGAGTTTTCCCAACCACCGTTAAACGCGCTAATCACAGCGTCAAAACCTGCCAATTTTTCCGCAAAATCCGCGTCGTTTACGTCCGCTTTTACAGCAGTAACAGTTGGATTTTGAAATACTTTTTTAGGGCTACGCGCCAATGCGGTTACTTCGTGTCCGCGTGCTGCCAATTCTTGAACGGTTGCGTTACCTACCAAACCAGTTGAGCCGATTACTGCGATTTTTATGATTTTTTTCCTTATAAATAAATAGGTTAAAAAATAAAAATATTTTTCAGTTGTTTGAAAAATGTTTGCGTTGATTAAGTGAGGCGAAGTATAATGAAGTTACTTACTTTTGGTAAGTACTTACAAAAAAGTAAGTAAACAAAATTTTGATTAGTTTATTGATTTTATATGGAATTTATTTTATGGAAAAAGGTAATGTATTGGCGAGCGCGTGTCCATCGCGTGAAATTTTGCGCCATTTGACGAGTCGTTGGGGCGTATTGGTGTTGATTGTGTTGCAGCAAAACAAGCCACAACGATTCAGCGAATTGCGCCGCAGCATTGACGGCGTGAGCGAGCGTATGCTGACGGAAACGCTGAAAAATTTGGAACAAGACGGCATGGTGGTTCGCCAATCTTTTCAAACTGTTCCGCCACACGTTGAATATTCGCTAACCGATTTTGGCAAAACGGCGGCGGATAAATTGCAGGATTTGGTAGATTGGCTGGAAAATAATTTGGCCGATATTTTGGCAACGCATGTTCATGCAGTATAAAAAAGTGCAGGCTGCTTTTTAGCGGGAAAATCCGTTAAAAAGCAGCCTGCACTTTATGTTTACGCGATAAATTACGCCGCAGCCTTATCGCCCAACTCTTTCGCCAAATACAACCACGTTTCAATCACAGTATCTGGGTTCAACGAAATTGTTTCAATGCCTTCTTCCACCAACCATTTCGCAAAATCGGGGTGGTCAGACGGGCCTTGTCCACAAATGCCAACGTATTTATTGTGTTTGCGACAAGCGGAAATCGCCAAGTGGAACATCACTTTAACCGCCGCGTTGCGTTCGTCAAACGTGCTGGCGATTGGGCCGCCACTGTCGCGGTCTACGCCCAAAGTCAGTTGCGTCATATCGTTTGAACCGATAGAGAAGCCGTCAAAGTATTTTAAGAATTGCTCGGCAAGCAAGGCATTACTTGGCACTTCGCACATCATAATTAAGCGCAAACCGTTTTTGCCGCGTTCCAAACCATTTGCTTTTAGCGCGTGAATCACTTGTTCCGCTTCGCTTAACGTGCGAACAAACGGAATCATGATTTCCACATTGGTCAAACCCATTTCATCGCGCACATATTTCAAGGCTTGGCATTCCAGCGCAAACGCTTCTTTGAAATCTTCCGACACATAACGCGCGGCACCACGGAAACCTAACATTGGGTTTTCTTCGTGTGGTTCATAGACATTGCCGCCAACCAAACCAGCGTATTCATTGGATTTGAAATCGGACATACGCACAATCACTTTGCGCGGATAAACCGAAGCCGCCAAAGTTGCCACGCCTTCCGCAATTTTATCTACATAGAATTGTTTAGGCGATGTGTAACCTGCAATGCGGTCGCGGATTTCATTTTGCAAATCAGCGTCTTGTTTATTAAAATCAATCAAGGCTTTCGGGTGAATACCGATTTGACGGTTGATGATAAATTCCATACGCGCCAAGCCAATGCCCTCGCTTGGAATGCTGGCAAAGCTAAACGCTAATTCAGGGTTGCCCACATTCATCATGATTTTGACAGGGGCTTTGGGCATATTGTCCAATGCGACTTCATCAACATTCACATTCAACAAACCCTCGTAAATCAAACCTGTATCGCCCTCGGCACAAGATACAGTAACTTCTTGACCTTCTTGCAAAATATGCGAAGCGTTACCACAACCCACTACCGCAGGAATACCCAATTCACGCGCAATAATTGCCGCGTGGCAAGTGCGTCCGCCACGATTGGTTACGATTGCTGCTGCGCGTTTCATCACAGGTTCCCAGTCAGGGTCAGTCATATCCGTAACCAAAATATCGCCTGCCTGAACGCTGTCCATTTCCGAAGCGTCTTTAACCAAGCGCACCTTGCCTTGACCTACTTTTTGACCAATCGCACGACCTTCGCATAACACTTTGCGTTCGCCCGAAATAGTGTAGCGGCGCAAACTATTTCCCTGCTCTTTTTCTTGCGATTTCACCGTTTCAGGACGCGCTTGCAAAATATACAATTTACCGTCCACACCATCGCGCCCCCATTCAATATCCATTGGGCGACCGTAGTGTTCTTCAATAATCAGCGCGTATTTGGCAAGCTCGGTAATTTCTTCATTACTAATAGAAAATTGCTTGCGCTCATTGGCTGGCACGTCCACCACTTGCACTGATTTACCTGCTTGTGCGCTGTCGGTAAACGTCATTTTAATCAGTTTAGAACCCATTGTTTTACGCAAAATCGCAGGTTTGCTCGCGCGTAAAGTCGGTTTATGAACGTAAAATTCATCGGGATTTACCGCACCTTGAACCACCGTTTCGCCCAAACCGTAAGACGATGTAACGAAAACCACATCTTCAAAACCGCTTTCCGTGTCAATGGAGAACATCACGCCAGCCGCGCCGCTATCCGAACGCACCATGCGTTGCACACCAGCCGATAACGCCACGATGTCATGCGCGAAACCTTTGTGAACGCGATAAGAAATGGCACGGTCATTGTACAAAGACGCAAACACATGGTGCATGGCTTCTTTCACGTTTTCCAACCCATTGATGTTTAAGAATGTTTCTTGCTGACCTGCAAAAGAAGCGTCAGGCAAATCTTCTGCCGTTGCCGAAGAACGCACTGCTACCGAAATTTGGTCAGTGCCAGCGTCCGCCACCATTTTGTTCCACGCGGTTTCAATGTCCGCGTTTAATTCCGCAGGGAAAGGCGTTTCCAAAATCCATTGGCGAATTTCTTTGCCGACACGCGCCAATTCGGTTACATCGTCCACGTCCAACGCCGCCAACGCTGCCGAAATGCGGTCAGCCAAGCCTTCGTGCGCCAAAAACGCGCGGTACGCGGCTGCCGTTGTGGCAAAACCGCTTGGAACGCGCACACCTTTGTTGGCAAGTTGCGAAATCATTTCGCCCAAAGAGGCATTTTTACCGCCCACGCTTTCCACATCGGTCATGCGTAAGTTTTCAAACCAAATCACGTTTTGAGACATTGCTTGTGTCCTTTTGTCAGGTTAGTAGAAAAAATGTAAAGAAATGGTAAACCATGCGGCGCATTTTAGCCTGTGTTGTGCTTAATGTCATGTGTTTTTGTGGGGGGGGTGAGTGCAGGCTGCTTGGTTTTTGCTTTTGTTGTTTGATGTAGTTTGTTTTATTTTTTGAGCAAAATTCTATTTGTTTGGCAGATTTATTGGGATAGAAATAGCATAAATCAGCAAAGTAAATAAAAAATTTGCTATTTTGTAGCGAATTATTGGATTGAATAAATGCTTATGTAGTGTGATGTAATTTCGCAAGCAGCCTGCATATTTAGGTACAATTCGCCTTTTGCAACATATGTTCGGTATACGAAAAAAAATTTTGTATATAGGCAAATCCCTAACCCTCTCCCAAAGAAGAGGGAACAAGATTGCTGTAACTTAAAGTTTTGTCGTGTACTGAACAACATATCAGGAAAAACTATGTTTTTTGTAGATAGAATGGCAGCCGTGTTAAAACCCACCGAAGCGTTTTTGGCGTGGCTCAAACAGCATAACCTCGATTTCCCCGATTTGACGGTAGAGCAACTTCGCGCGAATTGCAGCGTGTTTTTGTTACCCGTGTTTGACGAACCCGAAGAAGCGGTGGCGTATGTGGGTGAGCGTTATCAATCGCTGTTTGCGGCGGAATTAGCATCGTGGAGCATAGACGAGAAAGATTTTCCACAACCGTTTGATTTGGCTCAGTTTTGGGCGTTTTTTGAGCTAGACGTTCACGATATGGTGCTGGATTTGGAAGAAGCGCAATGGCAGGGCGGCGAAGTGCTGGAATAATCATCGCCATCAAGCGTTCCAAGCTTTATGATGTTTTGTGGATAGGGTTGTGCGCGGTGCAGGCTGCTTGCGTGTGGCTTTATTTTGCAGGCGGTTTGCGTTGGCTGTTGTTGTGTTTGACTTTGATGACTGGCGCGTGGGCGTGGCGGCAACAACGGCAAACAGCGCTGCGCGTCCACACCATTCAACTGCATGATGACGGTGTGGCGCGGTTATTCATCGCCCACGAATCGTGTCAGGCTAGATTGGGTGCAGGCTGCTTGTTTGTGCCGCGTGTTGCCATCGTGCATTGGCAGCTGGACAACGGACGCAGCGTGCGCCAATTTTTGTTGCCCGATAGCTTGAATGCAGACGATTGGCGCAAATTGTTTGTTTGGGCGACTTGGGCGCAGAAAGAATAGTGCAGGCTGCTTTTAAACATTTCGGCGCATGGCAGAAATGGTTCAATTTTAGGTAATCTTGTTCCCTCTCCTGTGGGAGAGGGCTAGGGAGAGGGAAAACGGTTGCATAAAGCGATGATTGGCTATGGCTAACAAGATTTGCCCTCTCCCCAATCTCTCCTAAAGGAGAGGGAGTAAATCGGCTTAATGTCGTTCATTTTGTTGTATTAGAAACGAAAGTAATCATGTCAGACAAAATCTTAATCATTTCCCCATCGTGGATTGGCGATTGCGTGATGTCGCAACCCATGTTACGGCGTTTGCACGAATTGCGTGCAGGTTGCCAAATCGATGTGTTCGCGCCCAAATGGTCGCAAGCCGTGTATGCGCGTATGCCCGAAGTTAGCGAGATTTTGGACAACCCATTTGGGCATGGTGCATTGCAGTTGCGCGAACGTTGGCGAGTAGGGCGCGAATTGGGTAAACGCGGTTATACACAAGTAATTGTGTTGCCAGGCTCGCTCAAATCCGCGATTGTGGCAGTGGCAACAGGTGCGAAACGGCGCACAGGTTGGGTGGGCGAAATGCGTTACGGCTTGCTCAACGATGCGCGTAAACTGGATAAAACCGCGCTGTATTTGATGGTGGATAGATACACCGCGTTGGCACACGATAATCTGGCAGACTTTACAGGTTCGGATTATCCACGTTTGCAGGTAAACGAAGTCGCCCAGCAAAATGCCTTAACGCAATACAACTTGCACCACAATCAGCCGATTTTGGCTTTGTGTGCAGGCGCAGAATTTGGTACGGCAAAACGCTGGTTGCCTGAACACTATGCCGCCACCGCGCAGCATTATCTGCAACAAGGCTGGCAAGTTTGGCTGTTTGGTTCGCCCAAAGATTTTGACGTATCGGAGCAAATCAACCAGCAGGCAGGCGGTGCGTGTGTTAATTTGTGTGGCAAAACTAGCTTGGCAGACGCGATAGATTTATTGTCATGCGTGGACAGCGTGGTGGGCAACGACAGCGGTTTGATGCACTTGTCGGCAGCGTTGGGGCGTAAATTGGTTGCCGTGTATGGTTCAACCGACCCCAAACACGCGCCACCGTTGAGTGATGTGGCACGACTTACTTCGTTGAATTTGGATTGCAGCCCCTGTGTGCAGCGCGATTGTCCGTTGGGTCATCACGATTGTATGCGTAAACTGATGCCCGAGCGCGTGATTGGCTTGCTGGACGAATTAAACAATCAAAACAAATAATTAGAGCGAAAAAATAGTCAAAGCATTGATTTTTTTGTTACAATACGCACCTGCCTAATTGTGCAGGCTGCTTTTGAAGCGTAAAAAGCAGCCTGCACCTATATTTTTTATCATTAAAATAGAAGGACAATTATCATGATGATTTTGTATTCAGGCACAACCTGCCCATTTAGTCACCGTTGCCGTTTTGTGTTGTTTGAAAAAGGCATGGACTTTGAAATCAAAGACATTGACGTGTTCAACAAGCCAGAAGATTTGGCGGTGATGAATCCGTATAACGAAGTGCCTGTGTTGGTGGAACGCGATTTGGTGTTATACGAATCCAACATCATCAACGAATACATTGACGAACGTTTCCCACATCCACAACTGATGCCTGTCGACCCCGTAATGCGCGGTCGCGGACGTTTGGTGTTGCACCGCTTGGAAAAAGAATTGTTTATCCACGTTAAAACGCTAGAAAACCCAACATCAACCGCCAAAGAACAAAGTAAAGCGCGTGAAGCGATTGCCGATGGTTTGACCATGATTGCGCCAGCGTTCACTAAAAACAAATACGTTTTGGGCGATGATTTTTCGATGATTGATGTCGCGCTTGCCCCATTGTTGTGGCGATTAGACCACTACGAAATCAAACTGGGCAAAGCCGCTGCACCAATTTTGAAATCTGCCGAACGCATTTTCCAACGCTCAGCGTTTATTGATGCGCTGACCCCAGCCGAAAAAGCCATGCGCCGATAAGGTGTTGTTATGACGATGACTTCTACTAAACCTTATTTGATTCGCGCCTTGTATGAATGGTGTTTGGACAACGGTTGCACGCCATATTTGGCAACGTGGGTAAACGAACACACGCGCGTGCCAGCGCAATATGTGCAAGACAACCAAATTGTGTTGAGCATCAGCCCCAGCGCAACCAAAGACTTGCAAATTGACAACGAATGGGTGTCGTTTCATGCGCGATTTGGCGGCGTGTCGCACGAAATTTGGATTCCTGTGGGACACGTTATCGGCTTGTATGCTAAAGAAACGGGCGAGGGCATGGGCTTTGAAGTGCAGCCGTATCAACCTGATGATGCGGCAACCGTAGGTCAGGAACTAGACCGCGACCAAAGCAGCCTGCAATCTGATGACGAGCCTGCTGAACCGCGTGCCAAAGTGGTTAAATTTAAGAAATCGGAGTAGGGCGTATGAAAAAATATGCAATGGGTTTATTGGTGTTGATGGGTTTGACGGCGTGTTCAGCATCGGGCAGCGGTCAAACCGAAATGTATGGCACGATTAAAGGTGGTGTGGAAACCAGCCGCACGTTTTAATCTCACTTAACGCAGAAGAGCTGTCTTGATTGTAAGACGGCTTTTTTGTTGCATCTTGTCAAATTTCATCGCGCAAACATGGCACAAGGTTCGCGTGATAGGCGCGATTGGTATAAAATACGCCGTCTTTTTATATTGATAGAGTTGTGTTTATGAATCCCACTTTGTTTACTCGTTCGGTGCAGGCTGCTTTGTTGCTGTTGGCGTTATCGGCTTGTCAATCGTTACCGTCCACAGGCCCAAGTCTGCGACAAATCAGCCAAATGCAGCCCGAAAGCGAGCGAAGCCAAGTGCAGGCTGCTTTGCCGCCTGTGCAAATCATAGACATAGACGATGCCGTATCGCTGCAAATGGCAAAAGATAATGTGCCGCAATCCTTAACCGATTTGGCGCAAGGCAAAGACGGCGCAGCAGATGCGGTGGGCGTGGGCGATGTGTTGGAAATTACTTTGTGGGAATCACCGCCTGCGTTGTTATTTGGTGGCGCAATCAATTCTATGGGGTCGGGAACGGCGCAAACGGTGGCATTGCCTGCACAAATGGTCAGCGCAAATGGCACGATTTCTGTGCCGTTTTTGGGCAATATCGCGGTTAAAGGCAAAACGCCCGAGCAAATCCAACAGCAAATTGTAGCGGGTTTACAGCGCAAAGCCAATCAACCACAAGCCTTGGTACGCCTAACGCAAAATAATTCTGCCAATGCCACGATTATTCGCGCAGGACGAAGCGTGCGTGTGCCATTGACTGCCAATCGCGAGCGTGTGTTGGACGCGGTGGCGGCGGTGGGTGGTGTGGAGCAGGAAATCTACAATATTTCCTTGCAACTGACGCGCGGCAATCAAGTTCGCGTTGTGCCGTTGGAAAATATTGCCGCACAACCTGCACAAAATATCGTGCTACGCGCTGGCGATGTGCTGACTTTGCAAACCAGTCCGCAATCGTTTACGGCATTGGGCGCGGTAGGAAAAAATCAAGCGTTTAATATTTCGGCGCGTGGCATGAATTTGGGCGAAGCAATGGGCGCAATGGGCGGTTTGCTAGACCGCCGTTCTGACCCACGTGGTGTGTTTGTGTTCCGCTATCAAACCATGAGCAGCTTGTCGCCAGCCGAACAAATTATTTGGAAACAACGTGGTTACGCACCACACATGAGTGTGCCTGTGGTGTATCGCATGGATTTGACCCAACCACATTCTTTGTTCTGGCTACAACGCTTTGCGATGCGCGATAAAGATATTATTTATGTTGCCAACGCGCCTGTGTCGGAATTGCAAAAATTCCTGCAATTTGTGTTCGCGCCTGTTACAACGGGCGTGGGTAGCATCAATGGTTTGACCAATTAACGTGATGATTCATAACGCAAAAAATATAAAAAGCAGCCTGCACTTTATATATGAGTTTGTACAACAATGTGCAGGCTGCTTTTCAATTACAAAGGAAACAAGACATGACATCTGAATCCAATACCGAAAATACCGAACCCAAAAAGCCCAAATTCAATCTCAAAAAAATCAATTTCCTATTTTTGGGCATCGTGGTTGTACCAACGGTTTTGTCGGCAATTTATTTTGGCGCGATTGCTGCTGACCGCTATGTGTCCGAATCCAGCTTTGTCGTGCGTTCGGCAAACAATCAAAGCAATGTGTCTAATTTGGGCGCGTTGTTTCAAAATGTCGGCATTTCACGCTCGCAAGACGATATTTACACTGTGCAAGAATATATGCGCTCGCGTTCGGCTTTGGGCGAATTGTCCAAACAGATACCTGTGCGCTCGTTCTATGAAAAAGGTGGCGATATATTCAGCCAATTCAATGGCTTTGGATTGGAAAAACTGGATTCAGACGAAGCGTTTTATCAATATTACAGCCGCAAAGTGAGCATTGATTTTGATGCTGTATCGGGCATTTCTACCTTGCGCGTGCAGTCGTTTGATGCGGATAACTCATATCAAATCAATCAAGCCTTGTTGCAAAAGGGCGAAGATTTAATCAACCGAATTAATAGCCGTGCACGTCAGGACACGATTTCGTTTGCCGAAAAAGCCGTTCGTACCGCACAAGATAAAGTTGCCACGTCTGCCGAAGCCTTGCGTACATTCCGTACTCAAAATGGCGTGTTGGATTTGAAAGAGCAATCCAGTATGCAGGCTGCTTTGATTTCCAAGCTGCAAGACGAGTTAATCAGCATTCAAACGCAGCTTGACCAAGTTCGCGCCGTTACGCCCGACAACCCACAAATTGACGGCTTGCAAACTCGTGAGCGCAGTTTATTGGGCGAAATTTCGCGTCAAACCAAATTGATGACAGGTGCGACGGGACGTTCCATTGCCAACAAAGCCGCCGAATATCAGCATTTGATGCTAGACAACGACCTTGCCGAAAAACAATTAACCGTGGCAATTGGCTCGCTGGAAACCGCCAAAGCCGAAGCCGAACGCCAACAGCTTTATTTGGAAGTGGTGTCCAAACCCAGCAAACCCGATATGGCGCAACTGCCATCGCGTTTGTATAACATCATTGCCACTTTGATTATTAGTTTAATGGTATATGGCATTTGCAGCCTGCTGTCTGCCAGCATTCGTGAGCATAAAAACTAATGAAAAGCAAAGCCTTACATGAAACCAGCTTTCGTGAATCGCTGGCTATTCAAAAACGTGTGATTGGTGCATTGTTGATGCGCGAAATCATCACGCGCTATGGACGTGCCAACATCGGCTTTTTGTGGCTGTTTATTGAGCCACTTGCCATGACGGTGATGCTGGTGTTGATGTGGAAATTTATTCGCGCTAACCAAATTTCATCGCTCAATATGGTAGCGTTTGTGATGACGGGCTACCCAATGGCAATGATGTGGCGCAATGCGTCCAACCGCGCCATTGGTGCGATTGCGGCAAACCAAAGTTTGCTATATCACCGCAATGTGCGCGTGTTGGACACGATTGTGGCGCGAATGATATTGGAGATTGCAGGCGCAACCATTGCCCAAATCGCCATTATGACGGTGTTGATTTTAATTGGCTGGATTCCGACCCCTGATGACGTGTTCTATATGCTGATTGCGTGGCTGCTGATGGCGTGGTTTGCTATTGGGCTGGGTTTAATTATTTGTTCGATTGCGTTTCGCTTTGAAGTATTTGGCAAGCTATGGAACACGTTTAGCTTTGTGTTGATGCCGCTTTCGGGCGTGTTTTTCTTTGTACATTCTTTGCCCTATGCAGGACGCGACATCGCGCTGTCCATTCCTATGGTGCATGGCACAGAAATGTTCCGCCACGGTTATTTTGGTTCATCGGTTATCACTTATGAAAGCCCGTGGTTTTTGGTGCTATCCAATTTGGTGCTAACGTGGTTGGGCTTGTTTATGGTGAGCCGATTTAGTCAGAAAGTAGAATTGTTATGATTGAAGTACAACACGTCAGCAAATATTATCCAACCCGACAAGGTTTAAAAACCGTGTTGAATGACATCAATTTTACGCTGCACAAAGGCGAAAAACTGGGCATTTTAGGGCGCAACGGCGCAGGCAAATCCACGCTAATCCGCTTGATGAGCGGCGTGGAAATGCCCAGCAAAGGAGAAATTCGCCGCACGATGAGTATTTCGTGGCCATTAGCGTTTTCGGGCGCGTTTCAGGGCAGCTTAACAGGCATAGACAATTTGAATTTTATTTGTCGGATTTACAATGTTGATGCCGATTATGTGCGCGAATTCACCGAAGAGTTTTCCGAATTGGGCAATTATTTGCGCGAACCAGTCAAACGCTATTCATCGGGCATGAAAGCGCGATTGGCGTTTGCTTTGTCGCTGGCGGTGGAGTTTGACTGCTATTTGATTGATGAAGTAATTGCCGTGGGCGATTCGCGTTTTTCCGAAAAATGTCGCTACGAATTGTTTGAACGCCGACAAGACCGTTCGTTGATTTTGGTGTCGCACAGCAATAGCGCGATGAAGCAGTATTGCGACAATGCTATGGTGTTGGATAACGGTGAATTGCATCAGTTTGAAAACATGGATAAGGCATACGAGTTTTATCACACGAAATTGTAAGAAAAAGCAGCCTGCACTTTGTTACGTAAAGTGCAGGCTGCTTTGTTATGCGAAATGCTTATTCGCCCAATTCCGTTTGTTCATGCGCCATCAAATCTTGCCCTACATCACTCAACAGCGACAAATATCGCTCATAATGTTTCAGCATATCGGCAATCAATTCATTCTGACTCATATAACCCACATCGTAGCCAATGCGTCCATCAGAAAAATAAGTCGTTGGCACATAATCCGTTTCCTTTTGAATATTCGGTAAACGCTCATCAGCCACCAAATGCGGCGACACTTCACATGCCACCGAGCGAATGCCATACACAAAATCACGCATGGTTTCTTTTTGAATAATCAATTCCAACGCAGGCACATCATCATTAAACCGCTTATTCACTTGCGCGTGTAAGCCGTATTGATTGACCAATTCATTTTGCAATTGATACATCGCAGGCAAAGCGGTTTTCTTCAAAAAACGCAAAATATCTTGCTCTTCTGCTTGGCTCAACATATGCGACAAACGGTCGCGCCACTTTTCGCCCGTCCACATGGTTGCGCTGGGCGTGAATTTGGTGGAGAAATATTTATTGTCCGCCGCCAAACCTGTAAACAAACTCACACACATCAACAACATCAACACCGCAAATGGCAACGCCACAATCAAAGTCATGGTTTGCAAAGTCGCCAATCCGCCCGAACGCAGCAACACAATCGCTACCGCCGACATCAACACGCCCCACATTGCCGCTTGCCAGCGTTTCGCTGTCAAACTTTTGTCGCGAGAAGCAATATTATTCAACACATAAATGCCCGAATCCGCAGACGTAATAAAAAACAAGGCAATGCTAACCAACGCCATCACACTGGTTAAACCCGATAATGGCAAATAGTCCAAAAATTGAAACAGCAATTTTTCAGGCGCAGACGTGGCAGCCGACAACGCGCCATTTGCCACATTCGTATCCAACCAAATCGCGCTGTTGCCAAACACCGTAAACCACAAAATACAAAATATGCTTGGAATCACCAACACGCCAAACACAAATTCCCGAATCGTGCGACCACGAGAAATCCGCGCAATAAACAAGCCCACAAATGGTGCCCAAGAACACCACCAAGCCCAATACAACACCGTCCAACCTTGAAACCACTCTGTTTGTTCAGGCTGGTAAACATAGGTGCGGAAACTCAATGGAATCAACTGACTAAAATACATTCCCAAATTATCGCTAAATGCCGACAACAAATGCACCGTAGGCGCAGTACACAGTACAAACAACAACAAAGCAATCGCAATCAACAAATTGATTTCACTTAAAATTTTCACGCCCTTGCCCACGCCCGAAATTGCCGACAGCGTTGCCAACGTCATTACGACCGCAATCACGCCCACTTGCAGCGCGAAACTGTTTTCGCCAATCCAACCCAATTCCACCAAACCCGAACCCAGTTGCGCCGAGCCAAATCCCAGCGTTGTGATGATACCGAATAGTGTTGCAATCAACGCCACAATATCCACCACATCGCCCATTTTGCCGTTGATTTTGTCCTTCAAAAGCGGATAAAAACACGAGCGTAACGCCAACGGCAATTTATAGCGAAAACCAAAATACGCCAATGCCAACGCAATCATGCCGTACACCGCCCACGCATGAATGCCCCAGTGAAAAGCCGTGTGCAAAATCGCTTGTTGGCTGCGTTCGTGCAGGCTGCCCGAAACAATGCTGCTGTTGAAATGCGACAACGGTTCAGCCACACCAAAAAACATCAAACCCACACCCATGCCCGCCGCAAACAGCATTGCCATCCACGACATAAAGCTAAATTCGGGTTTTTCTTCATCGCTGCCGAGTTTGATTTTGCCCAAACCGCCCAGCGCGACAAACAACAGAAAAATTAAAAATAATGAAACCGAAAAAATATAAAACCAACTAAAATTTTGAAAAACCAATGATTTAGCTGTATTCAGAATGTGTTGTGTGCCGTTAGCCACGAATAATGTACACGCAACCAAAACCAACACGCTGATGAGTGTAACGCTCACCACAAATGGGTTGAACGATGAGTGTTTGTGCCAGAAATTTGTGTTTCTCATGGTCAAACTCCTTGTTTGATTAGATTATTTGAATGCTGCGGTGCAGCGCGAAATTTGATGAGATTTAACTCAAAATTGATAAGTATTTGATAATTATAACACAAAATCACAATTAAATAAAATTATGGATTTTTCCTTTTAAATTGAAGGAATTAAAGGCTGCCTGAAACCGTAAAAAAAGTAAATTTACGTTTAATTTCAGTAAAACAATTTGCTCGTAGAAAAATGATTTTGTTACTATTGAAACACTATTGTTACACCATAACTATTATTTCATAAAGGATAATTCCATGAAAAATTTATTAAAAAATATGTCCATTTTGGCGATTGCATTATCAGTGGGCGCGTGTGCTGGCGTAGATTGGACGCAAACCAGCTATGACTCAAGCCGCAAAACCAGTAACCATCGCGGTTTTGGTGATGACGTGATTGCGTCATTTGGTGGACTGGGTGGCGGCGCAAGTGTTCGCCAACAAAACGGCACATCATCGCAACAAAACAGCTCATTTTCCACACAATCACAGCGCGAACAAGGCAGCACGATGTTTGACCATCGCCACAATGAACAGCACAATTCTTCGCGTAGCGAGTCCACTTTTTCGTGGTAAGGTTTTTCAGGCAGCCTGAAAAATATTTACACTTCATTTTGTTAGATTTTGGCGCGAAAATCGTCTAATAAGCATACAAACAATAGGAGTCAATCAAGATGATTTTTTCTAAAAAATTTTGGCAACGAAGCGCGTTTTTTTCACTGGGCGTAGCAATCAGTTTTGCCACATTGCAAATTGCCACGCTGCCTGAAGCCCACGCCCAAACTGTTGCCGACAACGTAGCGCGTTTGCGTGATACACACAACCAAACAGGCAAAATCCATTTGCAAAATAATAAGCCCACTTTGGTGAAATTTTGGGCGAGTTGGTGTCCCTTATGTTTGTCGGAATTGGCGCACACCGAACAATGGGCGAGCAACCCTAATTTTCAGGCAGCCAATTTGGTTACGATTGCGTCGCCAAACTTTTTGGGCGAGAAACGCGATGGCGATTTTCAACAATGGTACGCAGGTTTGAATTATCCAAAATTGCCTGTTTTGGTGGACGCTGGCGGCAGCATTGCCAAGCAGCTGAATATTCAGGTTTATCCATCTTGGGCGGTGTTGGATAATAGCGGCAATGTGGTTCGGATTGTGAAAGGCAGCCTGAACGAGCAACAGGCGTTGGCTTTGATTCGAGACCCAAACGCAGAATTAGGCAGCCTGAAAACGAAATTTCATAAACCTACGGATAAAAAGGTATCTAGCACGATGAATATGAAAACGATTTATTTAGCAGGCGGTTGCTTCTGGGGATTAGAGGCGTATTTTCAACGCATTGACGGCGTGATTGACGCGGTGTCTGGTTATGCGAATGGCAACACGCAAAACCCAACCTATGAAGATGTATCGCGTCGCAACACGGGACACGCGGAAACGGTGCGCGTAACTTATGACGCGGATAAATTGAGTTTGGACGATATTTTGCAATATTATTTGCGCGTGATTGACCCAACCAGCCTGAACAAACAAGGCAACGACCGTGGCACGCAATACCGCACAGGCGTGTATTACACCGACCCTGCGGAGCGTGAAATCATCGCGCAAGCGTTGGCAAACGAGCAGCGTAAATTTAGCCAGCCAATTGTGGTAGAAAATGAGCCGTTGCGCCAATTTTTTGATGCGGAAGAATATCATCAGGATTATTTGATTAAAAATCCAAATGGTTATTGCCATATTGATATTCGCAAAGCGGACGAGCCTTTGCCCCACAAAGCGTCTGCGGTGCAACAAAAAGGTTTTGATTTGGCGACTTACCGCAAGCCAAGCGACGCGGAATTAAAACGCATTTTGACCGATGAGCAATATCGCGTTACCCAAAAAAGTGACACGGAATACGCATTCAGCCATGAATACGACCATTTATTTCAGGCAGGAATTTATGTGGATATTGTGAGTGGCGAGCCATTGTTTAGTTCCAGCGACAAATTTAATTCGGGTTGTGGTTGGCCAAGTTTCAGCAAACCGATTGAAGCGGCAGCGGTAACGGAACACGATGACAGTAGTTTTAATATGCATCGCGTGGAAGTGCGTAGCCGTGCGGCAGATTCGCATTTGGGACACGTTTTCCCCGATGGACCGCCTGAAAAAGGTGGTTTGCGTTATTGCATTAACGGCGCGAGTTTGAAATTTATTCCGTTGGAGCAAATGGATGCGGCAGGTTATGGCGAGTGGAAAAAATTTGTGAGATGAATAGTGATAAATGATAAATAAAGTGCAGGCTGCTTTTTGATGATGAAAAAGCAGCCTGCACTTTTGCCTAAATCGATATTATTTATGCCGAATTTCCCAACATTGATGAATTTTCTTATTGCGGAAATCTTCGGGAACGGATTGTTTACTCACGTCTTTAATCGCATATTTTTCCGCTAAATCATCGTCTAGCGTAAACGAGCGCAGATTATTGGAAAAATACAAAACGCCGTCTTTCGACAACAATGCCATTGCGCCGTTAATCAATTTTGCTTGGTCTCGCTGAATATCCAAAATATCCAACATTTTCTTGCTGTTAGAAAAACTTGGCGGGTCTAGTACGATTAAATCAAACTGTTTATTTTGTTTGACTGCGTCCGTTAAATATTGAAATACGTCTGCGCGAACAATTTGATGTTTGTCCAAATCCATGCCGTTTAATTGGAAATTGCGTTTTGCCCAATCCAAATAAGTGTTAGACAAATCAACGGTTTCACTGTAAACCGCGCCACCAGTTGCCGCGTAAACGGTAAAGCTGCCCGTGTAGGAAAACAAATTCAAAAAGCGCTTGCCTGCTGCCGTGTCGCCGACTTTTTTGCGCGTGTTGCGATGGTCTAAAAATAAACCTGTGTCTAAATATTTATCCAAATTCACCCAAAATTGGCGACCATTTTCGCGCACGGTAAAATCTTCGCCTATTGCGCCTGTTTTTTCGTATTGCGCTGTGCCTTTTTGTCTAGCACGTTGTTTTAAATGGATATGTGTGCGTTCAAATCCTGTTACAAATTGCACAGCTTCGCACACTTCGTCTAGCCAATTTTGGTAATCTTCGGGGTGCATGAGCCAGCCTGTGTCGTATTCTTGCAGGTGAATATGCTCGCCATACACGTCAATCGCAAACGGAAATTGCGGAATGTCTTTGTCGTAAATGCGCCATGCTTCTATGTTTTGGCGTTTTGCCCATTTGAGTTGGTGTTTTAGGTTTTTGCCTAGTCGGTTGATGAAATCGTTGATTTGCGACATTTTTTTCTTTCGGTTGATTCAAAGTGCAGGCTGCTTTTTTCTTCTTCTGTAAGAAAGGGAGTTATATCGTGTGCAGAAAAAAAAGCAGCCTGCACATTATTTAGACTGCCACACCAATTTCGCTGCCAGCAGCATAAAAATCGTGCCGCTGATTCGGTTCATGATTTGGCTAATGCTGGGTTTGTGGCGCAACCATTTGCCCAGTTGTTCGGCAAGTACAACCAGTATGATTGACCACGTTGTGCTAATCGCCAAAAAGGTCAATCCCAAAATAAAAAACGCGCTGCTGCTGGCGTGTGGTTGCACGAATTGCGGTAACAAGGTCAAAAAGAAAATCAAAATTTTGGGGTTGAGCAAATTGGTGATTAAGCCTTGTTGTATCAATTTAATGGGCTGGATTTTGGGTTGCAGGCTGCTTTGAAAATCCAGCGGTGGGCTGCGCCACATTTGTATGCCTAAATACACTAAATACGCCGCGCCGCCGTATTGGATTAGGTTAAACAGCGTGGGCGAATGGGCGATGATTTGCGCCAAACCGAGCGACACGGCGGTGATGTGTATCAGCAAGCCGAGTGTGATGCCAGCCAGCGATGCCAAACCTGCGCCACGACCTTGTGAAATGGTGCGCGTGATGATGTAAATCGTGTCGTTGCCAGGCGTGAGCGTGAGTGCGATAGACGCAATCACAAAGCCTGCAAAATTAATGATTTCGTTCATAGCGCGTTACCACCAAAATGGGTGATGCCAAGGATAAAATGGGTTAGGGCGGTCGTAGTAGCGTTGCATTTCGCGGATTTGTTGCTGGGCGATGTGGTTTTGCCATGCCATTTTGTAGCAGGCTTGGAATATGGGGTCGTTCACTTTTTCCACATAGCGCAGGCGAAAGGCTTGACGCGCTTTTTCATCGGCAGGTGGCGGCGATGTGAAGTATTCTTGCATCACGGCGGCGGTGGCTGGGTCGCATTGTGCCGCCAGTTGGACTTGTAGTTGCTGTTGATATTGCTTTTGCGCGGCTTCGCGTGCGGCTTGCTGTTCGGGCGTTAGGGCACAGGCGGCTAATAAGGTGCAGGCTGCTATTAGGGTTAAATAACGGAAATTCATGGGATTATCCTTATTTATGTGGATAACAATGTGCAGGCTGCTTGGTTTATCTATAAAAAGCAGCCTGCAATTTTCATTTACTATTTATGCGACTTCGTTGCGAGACGTAATCACCTTATCAATTAAACCATATTCCATCGCTTCTTGCGCCGACATGAAATTATCGCGGTCGGTGTCGCGTTCCACTTCGGCAAGGGTTTTGCCTGTGTGTTCTGCTAACATTTGATTCAGCTTTTCTTTTAATTTCAACAATTCACGTGCATGAATTTCAATATCAGACGCTTGACCACCCAAGCCACCACTAATCAACGGTTGATGAATCATCACGCGGCTATTGGGCAGGGCGAAACGCTTGCCTTTTGTGCCAGCCGACAGCAAAAACGCGCCCATGCTCGCCGCTTGACCCAAGCACAAAGTTTGCACATCGGGTTTAATGAATTTCATCGTGTCATAAATGCTCATGCCTGCGGTTACGCTGCCACCTGGGCTATTGATGTAAAAATAAATGTCTTTGTCGGGGTTTTCGCTTTCCAAAAACAGCATTTGCGCCACAACCAAATTGGCGGTTTGGTCGTTCACAGGGCCCACCAAGAAAATAATGCGCTCTTTTAACAGGCGTGAATAAATGTCAAAAGCGCGTTCGCCGCGTCCGCTTTGTTCAATCACGGTGGGGATTAAGGTGTTGTTTTGAATGTCTAACATAGTTCGTTCTCCATAAATAAAATCGTTAAAAAAGCAGCCTGCACTTTGCCTTACTGCTCGGTGTCTTTCAATCGCGTAACCATTAGCGTATGCAAACGGCGATTATCCGCTCGTGCCACGTTGAACAGCAAATCGCCCAATTGTACTTTTTCGCCACGAACAGGCAAATGCCCCAATTCGTGAATAATCAATCCGCCAATGGTATCCACTTCTTCATTGCTAAATTGTGTGCCAAAGTGTTGATTAAAATCGCTAATTTCGGTGGTGGCTTTAATACGCCAGCGTTCTGCCGACACAGCGGAAATATTGTCCGCGCTGTCGTCTTCGTCAAATTCGTCTTCAATTTTGCCGACAATTTCTTCAATCAAATCTTCAAATGTAACCAAGCCCGAAATGCCGCCGTATTCGTCCACTACAATCGCCATGTGGTTGCGTTGGCTTTGAAATTCTTTTAACAGCGTGGGCAGCGGCTTGCCTTCTGGCACAAACACGGCAGGGCGCAAAATGTGTTCCAGCTTAAAATTGTCGGCATTGGAAACGTATTTGAGTAAGTCTTTGGCGTGCAAAATGCCGATAACGTGGTCTTTGTCTTCGGCGATGACAGGAAAACGCGAATGCGCCGTGTCCACTGTGTAAGCAATAATCCGCTCAATGCTGTCGGTGGTTTTGAGTACGTCCATTTGGGCGCGGCTAATCATCACATCGCGTACTTGTTTTTGATTGAATTTTAACAAGTTTTCTTGTCGTGATAGCGTGTCGCTGTCAATCAAATCTTGCGCGTTGGCTTGGCGCAAAATGCTGAATAAATCGTCCAAATTATCGGGCGAATGACCCGAAACGCGTTTGAATAAGCGATTGATTAAACTGGGGGATTGAGTGTCCATATTATTTTTCTGTGTGGATTAAAGTGCAGGCTGCTTGGCTTATTGCTCGGCATACGGATTGGCAATGCGAAGTTGCGCCAATAATTCGGTTTCTAGCTGCTCCATTTGCTCGGCTTCATCGTCTTGAATGTGGTCAAAGCCAATCAAATGCAGTGTGCCGTGAATGACCAAATGCGCGAAATGGTCGTGCAGCGATTTGCCTTGCTCTGCCGCTTCTTTTGCCACGACTTGTGGGCAGATAATTAAATCGCCACGCAATATATTATCTTGTTCTACAAAAGAAAACTCGCCTTCGTTGTGGGCGAAACTCAATACATTGGTGGCGTAGTCTTTTTGACGATAATCGCGGTTGTATTGTCGTGCCGCTTCTTCGTCTAGCAGCACCAAAGACAGCTCGGCATAGCGATAAAAATTTTTGAGCGCGTGCCAAATCCATTGGTAAAACTGCTTTTCGCTGGGGACATCGTTTGCGCTGCTGTTGTTGATGTAGGCAAGCGCAAAGCGTTGTTGCTGCACGCGCAAAAAGGGGAAGTGTTTGGTTTGTTTTTTCATTATGGTTTACTTGATTGATTTGAGTGCAGCTATTTTAACACCAAAAGCAGCCTGCACTTTTGGGTTTATTGCATAGTCTATTGCATGGTCTGACGCAATGTTTTGGGCGATGAAGCAAACCATGCCAACGCGGTTTCAATCGCCATAAGTATGGTTAAGATGCCGAGCGATGCGTTCCATGTGCCGAACCAATCGTGCAAAAAACCGATGCCCAACGGCCCTAAACAGGCGATTAAATAGCCTACCGATTGCGCCATGCCCGATAAGGCGGCGGCTTCTTGTGTGCTGTCGGTGCGTAGCGCAAACAGCATCATGATAATGGAAAAAGTGCCTGATATGCCTGTGCCGAGTAGCAAGACCCAAAATAAGGTTTGCGATAGGGGGAGCTGCCAAATGCCTATCATACCCAATAAAATCAAGCTGGTTAGCAGCATTGTCCAGCCTTGTTTGTGGGAACTTTTTGGGAAAATGAATAGCGAAATCACAATGCTAATCAACGATGCGGCTTGAAAGACCGATGCGTACAAACCAGCCTGCACGGCAGTTGCGCCTTTTTCAATTAACATGGCAGGCAAGAAATTGGTAATAGAATAAAAACCGAGCGATTGTACGCCCATAAAAATGCTTATTGTCCACGCGGCTGGCAATCGCCAAACGTGCAGGCTGCTTGGATTGGGGTTGGCGTGCTCGGGTGTGGATAACGATGCAGGTTGGGCAAAGTGCGCCTGAAATTTTTGTTGCCACACAAGCCACATACACAATGCGCCCATGGCAGGCACAATCCATACGCCCAATGACCATTGCCAGCCAAATTGGTTAGCAAGCGGCATGGCAACGGCGGCGGCTAGTGCAGACGAAATAGACATAGTGATAGAAATCACGCCGATAACCAGCCCCACTCGTGTCGGCAAATCGCGTTTAGCAAGAGCAGGCAACAGAACATTACTCATGGCAATGGCAGCAGAAATAATCAACGTACCCAGCAATAAGAGTACGACCGAGGGCAGGGCGATGCGAACTACTAAACCCATTATTAACACCACAATAGAGCCAATCAACACGCGCTCCATGCCCCAACGGTTTGCCCAACGCGCTGCGAATGGAGAGAATACGGCAAAAGTGAGCAAAGGCACGGCGGCAATCACGCCCGACATTGTGCCAGATAGTGCTAATTCTTGGCTGACGGTGCTGACAACCGGCCCGAATGCGACCAAAGGTGTACGCTGAACAAATGCCATCATCATAATGGCGAGCAATAAAATAAGGATGGGGTGTTTTTTGATGTTCATTGCGCTGAATCCTTGAAGTTTCAAAAGCAGCCTGCACTTTTAATCAACATAAAACAAAACCCTGCTACAAACATAGCAGGGTTTTATAAACTGGCACGCCCACGGGGAATCGAACCCCGGTTACCGCCGTGAAAGGGCGATGTCCTAACCGCTAGACGATGGGCGCGGATAAAAAAGTTTGCGTGGCGCACCCGGAGCGATTCGAACGCCCGACCCTTTGGTTCGTAGCCAAATACTCTATCCAACTGAGCTACGGGTGCAGCAGCAAAGAACGTAATTCTATATACACCCAATTTGCTTGTCAAGCCTTTTTTGTATAAAAATAGGCGTTGTCGTATAATGTGCGTGATTTCTCAACCTTTCTTGATGATGATGAACTTTTCTGATTTGGCGCAATTTTTTGATACGTTGAATATGCCTGTGGTGATTTTGGATTTGGAAACCACAGGCGGTCATTTTGTGCAAGACCGCATTACCGAAGTGGCTTTTTTGCGCTTTTGGCAGGGCGATGTGCAACGTGTGAGCTATCTGGTTAATCCGCAAAAAGAAATTTCGCCGTTTGTGCAAAAATTGACGGGTATTGATAACCAAATGGTGCGCCGTGCGCCTGCGTTGGCAAAAATTTTGCCCGATTTGTTGCCTTTGCTGCGCGGTGCGTTGTTTATCGCGCACAACAGTCGTTTTGATTACACGTTTTGGCGCAACGAATGCCAACGCGCTGGTGTGGCGTTTGCGGCTTTGACTTTGTGTAGCGTGCAGTTGTCGCGCAAATTGTATCCTCAATATCATAAACATAGCTTGGATAGCATTATTGAGCGAAATGGTTTGATTGTGCCGTCTCGTCATCGTGCCATGGCAGATGTGGACGCGTTGGCGCAATTTTTGCAGCAGGCGTTGCAAGAGCATGGGGCAGGGGCGATGCGTCAGTGGATAGAGCAGTTGATGCAGCCGTGTCCGTTGCCTGAAAACGTGGCAACAGGCGTTTGCAAAGCGTTGAGCCGTGTAACAGATGGCTGTGGCGTGTCTATTTGGCGCGATGCAGCTGGCAATGTGGTCAATGTGTGGGCGCACGAACAGGCGTTTCGCGAGATTGTGCCTGCGTTACGCAAGCAGCCTGCATGGATAAAATTGGCGGTGTCGTTTGAATTTGTGCCAACCGTAGGCAGCCTGCACGCGGCGGTGTTGCGTTTGCAAACCATGCAGCAGTTGGGTTGCGAAGACACGGCGGCAACGGGGCGATATACGGTGCAATTTGTGTCGGAGCAGGGGCGTTTGCAAGCCAAAGTGCGCGCGTTGAGTGCAGGCTGCTTGACGCAGTTGTCGCATGGTTTGTTTGTGTATCCCAAGCAAGCCAAGCGCGTTTTGTTGGCGTGGGCAAAAAAATGGCATCTTTGTCCGACTTTGCTGGGCATTTTGCCAACGACTTTGCCTGCGAACGCGCCTTGCCCTGTGGTTGCCAGCGGTCAAACGTGTTCGCCTGCGTGTGAGCAGCAGGATTACGCTTTGCACGATGCGGAAGTGCAGGCTGCTTGGCACGATTTGCCTGTGTGCGATTGGGGTAAATGGCGGCGAGTCAAAATTGTGGAGCGCGATGATGTGTTGGCAAAACAAGAAAATTTTGTGGCAGAAAATGGCGCGGTGCAATGGAGCGATGGGCATTGGTATGCCGATAAGCAGATTTTGGATATTGTGAAACAAAAAATCAAAGCAAAAGCAGTGCAGGGCGAGTGAGTGGTTAGTTGTTTTGCATACAAAGCAGCCTGCACTTTGGGAAAGATAAAGTGCAGGCTGCTTTTTGTGTTTACTGCGCGTACCGCTGCAACAGCGTTTCTTGCAAACCAATCTGCTCTTGTTCCGAGCCAGCTTGAATGCGCGTGTAGCTGCCATCGCCGTGCATTTCCCACGCTTTAATGTTGTCGTGCAGCGCAAACGTCAAACCTTCTTCAATCACACGTTGTTTGAGTGCAGGCTGCTCAATCGGCGTGGCGGTTTCAATGCGGCTAAAAAAGTTGCGCCCCATCCAATCCGCGCTGGCAATGAACACGTCTTCCTTGCCTTCGTTGAAAAAATAATACACGCGCGAATGTTCCAGCAATCGCCCAATAATAGAACGCACGCGAATGTTGTCGGACAAGCCTGCCACTTGCGGACGCAACGCACACATACCGCGCACAATCAAATCAATTTGCACGCCTGCCGAGCTGGCACGATATAAGGCTTCAATCACTTGCGGTTCAATCAACGAATTCATTTTAGCGATGATCCGCGCAGGTTTGCCTGCTTGGGCGTTTTCGGTTTCACGCGCAATGTTGTCCATCACCATTTTGTGTAACGTAAACGGGCTTTGATACACTTTTTTTAATTTGTTGGCTTGACCTAACCCTGTAATTTCCATAAACAAAGTGTTGATGTCGCGCGTAATCGCAGGGTCGGCGGTGAGCAAGCCAAAATCGGTATAAAGCCGCGATGTGCCTTGATGATAATTGCCCGTACCCAAATGCGCGTAGGCGTGCAGGCTGCCTTGTTCGCGGCGAATCACCAAAGCCATTTTTGCATGAATTTTGTAGCCAAACACGCCATAAACCACATGTGCGCCTGCTTCTTCCAAACGCCGCGCCCATTTGACGTTGTTCGCTTCGTCAAATCGCGCCATTAATTCCACCACTACGGTTACTTGTTTGCCTGCTTCGGCAGCGGCAAGCAGCGCATCGGCAAGCGCAGAGTTTGTGCCTGTGCGATAAATCGTCATTTTAATCGCCACTACATCGGGGTCGTGTGCTGCGTCGCGGATAAATTTGACCACAGGCTCAAAACTTTGATAGGGGTGGTGCAACAAAATATCTTGCTTGGCGATTTCGTTGAGTAGCGATGAAGTTTTACGCAAATTTTTGGGATATTGGGCGCGATAGGGCGCAAATTTCAAATCGGCGCGTTCTACCATGTCGGGGACTGCCATTAAGCGCACCAAATTCACAGGGCCGTTTACTTGATACATATCGCGTTTGCTCAACTGGAATTGTTGTAGCAAAAATTCGCTGATGTGGGCTGGGCAGCTTTCGGTGATTTCCAAGCGCACGCCATCGCCAAAATCACGGTCGCGCAACTCGTTTTGCACCGCTTGACGCAGGTTGCTTAAATCGTCTTCATCTACCATTAACGCACTGTCGCGTGTGATACGGAATTGGTGGCAGCCTTTAACTGTCATGCCGCGGAATAATTTGTACACATATTCATGCACAATGGACGACAAAAACACAAAGCCGTGTTGGTTGTCGCACAATTCGGGTGGCAGCTTAACCACGCGCGGCAAAATGCGTGGTGCTTGTACAATCGCCATGCCCGATGCGCGTCCAAATGCGTCTTTGCCATCTAGTTCTACCACAAAATTCAATGACTTATTCAGCAAGCGCGGAAATGGGTGCGATGCGTCCAAACCGACTGGGGTCAAAATCGGCAACAATTCGCGGTTGAAAAAATCTTCAATCCATTCGCGTTGTGCGCTTGTCCATGTGCGGCGGCGGTAAAACACAATGTTTTCTTGTTCCAACGCTGGCAGTAAAACATCGTTGAATAATTGGTATTGTTCGTGGATAAGCTGTTGTGCTTCTTGGCTCACAATATCAATCGTTTCGGCTGAAGTTAAGCCCGAGTCTAGAATGAGATTGGGATTGGCGCGGTGTTCGCGTTTTAGGTATGCCAAACGCACTTCAAAAAATTCGTCTAGGTTGGAAGATACAATGCACAGGAATTTGAGTCGTTCCAAAAGTGGGATATTGGCATCTTGTGCTTGTGCCAAAACGCGGCGATTGAATGCGAGCAAGCTGCGTTCGCGACACAAGATTCGGTTGGATTGCGGCATAGTGTTTTGCGTGATGTGGTTGAGTGAAAACGCAATTATAACGCAAAAAGTGCAGGCTGCTTTTGTGTTTGATGATGTTGATGTAGGGTGTGCCATGCGCACCCTACGATTGTGTGATTTTTTGTTGTGCGCTGTAACACTGGATAAAATCTATCTGAAAGTTGCAGGCTGCTTTTGAAGTGTATAATGCACGATTTTATTGATTTTTTGAGAATGTCATCGTGTCTATTCAAACTGTATCCGCACAAGACAAAGCAGGGATTTTGTCCGAAGCCTTGCCCTATATTCGCCGTTTTGCAGGCTGCACCTTGGTCATCAAATACGGCGGCAACGCCATGACCGAACCGCACCTAAAAGAAGGTTTTGCCAAAGATATTGTGTTACTCAAATTAGTGGGGATTAACCCTGTTATCGTGCATGGCGGCGGCCCGCAAATCAACGAAATGCTGGAAAAGGTCGGCAAAGTGGGCGAGTTTGTACAGGGTATGCGCGTAACCGATACCGAAACCATGAACATCGTAGAAATGGTGTTGGGCGGTCATGTAAACAAAGAAATCGTGTCGCTGTTGAACGTACACGGCGGCAAAGCGGTGGGCGTTACAGGGCGCGACAACCATTTTATTCGCGCCAAAAAATTGACGGTGGACACGCCCGAACAAAAAGCGGTAGACATCGGACAAGTAGGCGAAATTGAAAGCATGGACTGCACGCTAATTCATCAAATGGCGGCGGCTGGCTACATTCCTGTGATTGCACCGATTGGTGTGGGCGAAAATGGCGAAGCGTTCAATATCAATGCCGATTTAGTGGCAGGACGCTTGGCGCAAGAACTCAATGCCGAAAAATTGGTGTTGATGACCAACATCACAGGCGTAATGGACAAACAAGGCAATCTTTTGACCAACTTAACGCCCAGCAAAATTGACGCATTGGTTGCCGATGGCACGCTGTCGGGCGGCATGTTGCCCAAAATCGCATCGGCATTGGAAGCTGCGCAAAATGGCGTGAAAGCGGTGCATATTATTGATGGCAGAGTGCCAAATGTGTTGCTGTTGGAAATCTTTACCGATAAGGGTATTGGTACGATGATTTTGGGCGATAGTTATAGTTAAAAAGCAGCCTGCACGTTACGACCACGCCATCATTCCTGCGTAGGCAGGAATCTAACGTAATATTTAAGTAATAGATGATAAATCTAAATAACTAAATCAGTTAGATAGATTCCCACCTGCGCGGGAATGACGGCAAATTAAGATTCCAGTTTTTGCAACGCAAGGCTAATTCGTATAGATGAAACCGTAATCCAGTATCAATAAAGTGCAGGCTGCTTTGATGGTATTGCATTTAACCCACATCGCGCCCCAAAAGCAGCCTGCAACCAGAAAGAAACACCATGACCAGCGAACAAAAATTCACCAGCGAAAAAGTCCTATGGGTCAAACGCCATAGCCCCAAACACCTAACCTTTGCCATGACGCGCCCCAGCAGCTACCGTTTTGCCGCTGGGCAATTTTCGCGTTTGGGCTTTCGCGAAGGGCAGGGTTATATTTGGCGCGCCTATTCGGTAACGTCTGCCGAATACGCCGATGAATTGGAATTTTTTGTGATTTTGATTGAAGGCGGCGCAATGTCGGCAAATTTTGCCAACTTGCAAGCAGGCGATGAAATTTTGTTGGACAAAACCGCACAAGGCTTTTTTATGCCACAGCGTTTTCCCGATGGGCAAGATTTGATTATGCTGTCCACAGGTTCGGGCATTGCGCCGTTTTTGTCCATGTTGCAGCAGCCCGAAATTTGGCAACGTTTTGAACATTTGGCGTTGGTGCATAGCGTGTCGCACCAAAACGATTTGATTTTCAACGATTTTATCGCCAACCTTGCCGAACACCCTTTGGTGGGCGAGTTTTATGCCAAATTGCGTTTTGTCCCCGTTACCACGCGCGAAACCGATGCCGACATGCTGCATTGCAGGCTGCCTGCTGGTTTGCAAAATGGACAACTTGCCCAAGCCATTGGTTTGCCATTTAATCCACAAACCAGCCGTTTTATGATTTGCGGCAACCCAGCCATGGTACAAGACACATTCAAAACGCTGCTGGAACAAGGCTTTGCCATGCACCGCAACAAATTGGCAGGGCAAATTATTTTGGAAAACGGATTTTGATATGACAAACAAAGTCGCCCAATCGCTTGCTGCGTATTTAGACCGCCGCGCAGGTTTGTTGCTGCTGCTGGGTTTTTCGGCTGGCGTGCCTATTTTGTTGATTTTTTCTACTTTGTCGTTTTGGCTCAACGAAGCAGGTATCAACATCAAAACGGTTACGCAGTTTAGCTGGGCAGCCTTGGGCTATTCGTTCAAATTCATCTGGTCGCCGCTGATAGACAGCTTATCGTTGCCGTTTTTGACGCGCAGTTTAGGCAAACGCCGCGCTTGGCTGGTTTTGTCGCAAAGTTTGATTATGTTGGCGATTGTGTTGATGGCGAACATCAATCCTCAAAACGAAAGCAGCCTGCACTTGATGGCATTGGCGGCGGTGTTGCTGGGTTTTTCGTCTGCCACACAAGATGTGGTGATTGATGCCTATCGCATTGAACTCGCGCCCGACAATCCTGCTTTGCAAACCGTGTTGTCGTCTACTTATGCCGCAGGTTATCGCTTGGGCATGATTGTTGCAGGCGCAGGCAGTTTGTGGTTGGCAAGCTGGTTTGGCTCAACCGAACAGCAATATGTGTATGCCGCGTGGCAACAAACCTATTGGACGATGGCAGCCGTTATGAGCGTGGGTTTGTTGGCAACGTGGTTGGCGCACGAACCCGAACAACACAGGCAGCCTGCACCCATTAACGCGCTAGACAATGCCCGATTGTTTGCTGTGTTTTTGCTATCGGTGTGTGCATTGATTGGTGTGTATCGCGCATCGTCCGATTGGTTTCCCAGCGTCAAAAACGCGCCTTTAACCGCCTTTGCGTTGGAAAGCGGACATTTATTATTGGCGATTGCAGGCGCATCGGGTGCAGGCTGCTTTTTGGTCAAACTGGGCGTAGCGAGTCAGCAAAAAGTCTATCAAACATGGGTTACGCCTGTTGCCGATTTCTTTCAACGCTATGGCAAACGCGCCTTGCTGTTGCTGGCATTGATTGGCTTGTATCGCATTTCCGACATTGTCGCAGGCGTGATTTCCAATATTTTTTACGTTCATTTGGGCTTTGATAAAGAACAAATTGCCGCTGCCGTCAAAACTTTTGGCGTGTTGATGTCGTTGCTGGGCGGTTTTGCAGGTGGCGTGTTGGCGCAAAAAATTCGCATTATGCACATGATGATGCTGGGCGCGATTTTGGCAGCTTCAACCAATTTGCTGTTTATGTGGCTGGCGTTGCACGAAAAAAACACCGCATGGCTGTATATTGCCGTGGGCTTGGACAATTTGGCTGGCGGCTTGGCAACCACCGTGTTTGTCGTATTTTTGTCTAGCCTGACCAATATCCGCTTCACGGCGGTGCAATACGCGCTGTTGTCGTCTTTGATGACGCTGTCGCCCAAAATCTTGGGTGGCTATTCGGGCGCGATTGTGCAGGAAATTGGCTATCCGCAATTTTTCTTGTTTACTACGCTAATTGGCTTGCCGATTTTGTTGCTGATTTGGCTGGTGGATAGGCAGTTGTTTCGTAGGTCGGGGTCTTGACCCCGACAAAAAGCAGCCTGCACTTTAATGTGAAATGCTATCCGCCGTCATTCCTGCGTAGGCAGGAATCTAACGTACAATTTAGGTAACAGAAAATATAGTGGATTAAATTTAGATTAGGACAAGGCGACAACGACCGCCGTGTGCAAATAGCACATAAGGGCGTTCGCAACGCCGTACTATTGCGATTCCATTTCACTATAAAACAAATTTTAATTTTCAGGGTTTAATCCCAAAACATTATGAAACTCTATAAACCCACCAAACCGCTTTCACGCGGACACATGGCAGCCTTACTCGCTATGCTCATCACCATTATGCCGTTTTCCATTGATGCCTATTTGCCTGCATTGTTGGACATTTCCACTGCGCTCAATGCCGACATTCATCACATTGAGCAAAGTTTAAGCAGCTTCATGCTCGGCATTGCCATTGGGCAGATTACAGGCGGCTCGCTATCCGACATCAAAGGTCGCCGCAACATCGCATTGGTTGGCTTGTGTATTTACTTAATCGGCAGTTTTGGCTTGATTTTTGTGCAAACCGCCGACCAGTTGCTAACCCTACGCATCGTGCAGGCATTGGGTGCAGGCATGAGTGCGGTCGTGGTCGGCGCGGTGGTGCGCGATAACTATCAAGGACGCGAAGCCGCACAAATGTTCGCCCTAATCGGCATTATCGTTATGGCAGCACCATTGATTGCGCCGTTGTTTGGCTCATTTTTGCGCGGATTGGCTGGTTGGCGCAGTATTTTTGCGTTTTTGTTTATTTACGCGACTTTTGTAACCATTTTACTGTTCCGCTTTTTGCCACAACGCAAAGCTGCCGAGCCGATTACGCGCGAACAAGTCCGTCAAATCGGCAGCCGTTATTATGCCGTTTTGAGCAATAAAGCTGCGTTGGGATTTTTGTTCTATCAAGCTGCATCATTCGCATCTATGCTGGTGTTTTTGAGCGAATCGCCGTTTGTTTACATGAAACTGTACGGCTTGTCGCCCACGCAATACGCATGGGTGTTTGGTTGCAATATCGTGATGATGATGTCGTGCAACCGACTGACCGCGTTTGGTTTGAAGCGCAACTGGGAATCGCACCATTTGTTGTTGGTAGGCATCATCATTCAATTTACCGCCAATTTATTGCTGTTTAGCAGCGTGATGATTGCCAAGCAGCCTGCATTTTGGTGGTTTGTGCCGTGCGTGGTGTGTTCGGTGGGCGCACAAGGTTTAATTGCCGCCAATTCGCAAGCCTTGTTTATGGGCAACTTCAAGCCCGAAATGGGTGGCAGCGCAAACGCCGTGTTGTCGTCATCGCAATCGCTCATTGGTGCAGGCGCAGGTTTTGTGGTGACTTTGTTACACAATGGTACGGCAAATGTGATGGCTGGCGGTATGTTTGCCAGCACGGTGGTGGGCATGATTTTGCTGTGGACTTTGTCGGACAAGCAGTTGCGCCAAGCCAAGTTGTAAAACGTAATTTAGCGTTAAAAAATCCGCGACTTGATAAAAATAAGCTATATTGCGCGACCAATTTATATTGTGCAGACAGCATCAAAAGCAGCCTGCACATTTGGCTTATTCCATTTAACTGTCTTCACACAAGGAAAAAACATCATGAAAATGTCTCAAAAACTCATCATCATCGCAACGACTTCTGCTTTGGCATTGAGCGGTTGCGTAACCAACGCACAAGGTCAGCAACAAGCCAGCAAAACCGCGGTTTATGGCGTAGGTGCGGCAGTGGCGTGTGGTATCGTGGGTGCATTAACACATGGCAGCACAGGTGCGCGTAACTCTGCGTTGGCGTGTGGCGCGTTGGGTGCGGGCGTGGGCGGTTACATGGATTACCAAGAAACCAAATTGCGTGAACAACTTGCCAACACAGGCGTAGAAGTAGAACGCCAAGGCAACCAAATCAAATTGACGATGCCAGAAAACGTAACGTTTGCCACGGGTCGTTACGATTTGTCGCCAGCGGCACAATCGGCTTTGGCAAACGCGGCGCAAACTTTGGCAACGTATAACGAAACCACGATTACGATTGTAGGTCACACCGACAGCACAGGTTCAGACGCGATTAACAATCCATTGTCATACAACCGCGCTAATGCCGTTGCTTCGTATTTGAATCAACGTGGCGTAGCCGCTAATCGCATGAGCGTATCGGGTCAAGGTTCGCGTCAGCCAATCGCCGACAACAGCACCGATTATGGCCGCGCTCAAAACCGTCGTGTGGAGATTTTGATTAACCCTAATCCAAACGCGCAAGTTAAATAAACATTGTTATAAAAAATGCAGGCTGCTTCGATATCGTGTCAAGCAGCCTGCAATCGTATAAAGCAATAGTAATAAGTAATCAAAATAAGTTGCAATAATGATGAACACAAAAAGCCATTCAAATTTAAATAACGCATCGGATATGCTCAAAGCCATGTCCAATAGCGAGCGATTGTCGATTTTGCTGTTGCTGCTGGAACACGAAAGCAGCCTGCAAGAATTGGTGCAAGCCACGGGTTTGACTGCCACGCAAGTGGGTAACCATTTGTACAAAATGCGGCAGCTTGGTATGGTAGACTACACGCGCTTTATGCGAATTATGCAATATCGCATCACATCTGATGAAATCAAAAACGTGTTGCGCGCGCTTTCTATCAACCCGAAAGAAATAACATGAATATCACGACTTGGAATGTGAACTCGCTCAACGTGCGCCTGCCGCATGTGAGCAACTGGTTAAGTCAGCATCAGCCCGATGTGTTGGTGCTGCAAGAATTGAAGTTGGAACAAGACAAATTCCCTGCTGCCGCCTTGCAGATGATGGGCTGGCAATGCGCGTGGAGCGGTCAAAAAACCTATAACGGTGTGGCAATCATTAGCCGTCATGCGATTGAAGATGTGCAAACAGGCTTGCCTGCGCTACCCGATGACCCACAACGCCGTGTGATTAGTGCAACCATCAACGGCGTGCGCGTGATTAACGTGTATTGCGTGAACGGCGAATCGCTAGAAAGCGACAAATTTGTCTACAAACGCCAATGGTTTGCCGCGCTCACGCAATGGGTACGCGAGCAAATGCAGCAATATGACAAACTGGTTTTGTTGGGCGATTTCAATATTGCGCCTGCTGATGACGATGTGTACGACCCCGAAAAATGGCGCGAGCAAATCCATTGTTCCAGCGAAGAACGCGCTTGGTTTCAAACTTTGCTGGATTTGGGTTTAACCGATTGCCTGCGCCAAATTCACCCAACGGGTGTGCACTACACTTGGTTTGACTATCGTGGCGCGATGTTCCAACGTAAATTAGGTTTACGTATTGACCACATTTTAGCCAGCCAAAGTTTGGCAAGCAGCCTGCACGATGTGCGTGTGGATTTGGAAGAACGCGCCCAAGAACGACCCAGCGACCATGCACCTGTGTCGGCGTGGTTTGATTTGTAAACAGGTATTTTGCCCCTGATATATAAAAAACGTGAAAAAAGCAGCCTGCACTTTTGTAAACATACAAAAATGCAGGCTGCTTTGGTTATCTAAACAACCCAATTAACGGCGATTGAGCAACACGCCCACCACCAAGCCAGCCAAAGCGGCAAAGCCCATGGCGTAATAAGGCTTATCGTTTACATATTCATCGGCGCGTTTGGCGTGGTATTTAACCTGTTCCACCGTGCGGTCTTCCAAATTTTGCAAAGTAGATTGCGCGTTGCCCAATCGTGCTTGCAATTTCGCTTTTAAGGCTTGAGTTTCTTCCGCGCCGCGTTCTACGCCTTCATCATACAAGGCTTCGACATCATTCAATACGGTGCGAATTTCTTTCAAGAGTGCTTCTTTTTGTGCTTCAAAATCACGTTTCATCATGCAATCCTTTTCAAAAGTAATAGAAAATTGCCCGAAGGCAAGACTGACTATAACGCTATCAATTTGCTGTAACAAGCATTTTTGTACAAATTTACTTAATTTAAAACAGGACAAAACACTTAATAAGTTGTGGATAACTATATTACACGATTGAAATCAAATTAAAAAATAAAATTGCCTAAAAAATAAGCAAAATAAAATCATCAGAATAAGGCTGTTTAATTTGGCGATTTTGTGCAACATTATGCGTTGCATTTTTTAGCTATAAAACAACTATTTATGTATATTTAATAATAAAAATCATCTAATTTTTATTATTTTATTTCAAAAATTCAAAATTTTTAGCATTAAGTATTGTGCAATATTGAAAGGTTTGTATGAAACACAGCATCGCCACCGTGTCGTTGAGCGGCACTTTGCCCGAAAAACTTCGCGCCATTGCAGGCGTGGGTTTTGATGGCGTGGAAATTTTTGAAAACGACTTGCTTTATTTTGATGGCAGCCCTGCCGATGTTCGCAAAATGTGCAAAGACTTGGGGCTGGAAATCATGCTGTTTCAGCTGTTTCGCGATTTTGAAGGCGTGCGCGTGGGCGTTTGGCGCAACAATTGGAACGAGCCGAGCGCAAATTTGATTTGATGCACGAATTGGGTACAAATAAAATTTTGGTGTGCAGCAATGTGCAGCCCACCACGATTCATAACGATGATATTGTGGCGGGCGATTTGTTTGCGCTGGGCGAAGTCGCCAAAAAACACGATGTGCAAGTGGGCTACGAAGCCTTGGCGTGGGGCATTCCTGCCGACCGCATTGACGGCTGGACGCTGCATTTCCGCTCTATTTTTGGATTCCGCCACGACGCCGATATGAGTTTGCCCGACCTCTATGGCTTGATGAAAAGCCGCTTGGTTCGCAGTGAAAATGGCGCGATTCACATTCCGCTGAACGCATCGGACAACCAAAACACGGTGGTGTCGCGTTCTATGGCAAACTATAAAGGCAGCGGCGTGCAGCATATTGCCTTTGCCAGCGATAACATTTTTAGCACCGTGAAAACGCTGCGTGAAAACGGCGCACAGCTGTTGGACATTCCCGAAAATTATTATGATGATTTGCAAGCACGTTTTGATTTGGACGATGCATTTGTGGCAAAACTTCGCGCCCATCATATGCTGTATGACATAGACGGTAAGGGCGGCGAGTTTTTGCACGTTTATTCGCAAATCATTGAAAACCGCTTTTTCTTGGAAGTGATTCAACGCATTGGCGGCTACGATGCGTATGGTGCAGCCAATACGCCTGTGCGTTTGGTCGCGCAAGATTTGCATTGGAAAAAAGTGCAGGCTGCTTGAATTTAGAGCGCAGCGCATGACCTAGACAATTTTCCTGAAATAGACAAAGCAGCCTGCACTTTTGGTTGATTAAAAGTGCAGGCTGCTTTTTCATTTTGGGGCTGTCCTAGATAACTAGGACAAACTCGATTTTACTAATTGTTTTAAAATAGAACAAGAACTTTTATCTCACTGTTGTTAAAACGCCATTCGCACTCCTTTAAATACAGCTCAAAATGCTCTTTGGGAATGCCGTTAAACTTGCGTAAATGACGTTTTGCTTGGTTCCAAAAGTTCTCAATTCCGTTGATATGGTTTTGTCGTTCAGCAAAATGTGTGCTGTGATTGATACGAAAACGAAGTTTCAGCGGAGTTAAAATAGCTTTGTTGCTCACATCTAATACATCATAGCTACGATAACAATCCGTATAAACGATGCTGTCAGGTTTAACTTGTTCACGAATAATGGGTAACAAAGTGGCTGTTTTAGTATTCGGTACGGTAACAGTGTAAACTTTACCATTTCGCTTCAAGAGCCCGAATACAGCGACTTTACCAGCAGCACCGCGACCGCATTTACCTTTTCGCTGCCCATCAAAATAACTTTCATCTGCTTCTACTTCGCCATCAAACATTTCTAAATGTGGACTGTTTTGATAGATAAGTAATCGTAAACGATGAAAATAATAGGCTGCGGTATTTTTATTATAGTGGATTAAATTTAGATTAGGACAAGGCGACAACGACCGCCGTGTACACCTAGTACATAAGGGAGTTGGCAACGCTGTACTAATCTAAATTTAATTCACTATAACACCTACTAACTCTGCTGCTGTTCTTACAGTTACGCCTGCGACAAATAACTCAATGAGTTTATTTTGTTTGTACTGACTTAGACGACTTTTTAGCTTTGCTGAAACTACGTTTTCTCATAGGGATAATTCTAACTTAATTTGAATTTCCCCAGTTATCTAGGATAGCCCCAAGATATTTTATCATTTTTGCGAATACAGGTTCTTAGTATCGTGGTTTCATATTTGCTAATATAACAAAAAGCCACCCTAAATTATGAGGCGGCTTTAGTCAGATTTTACGCAAAACATTACAGGTTATTTGCAGCGAATACCTGCTGTGAATATTCTTTCATTTGTTCAAGAACACCTAACCCACTTCCTGTTTCAGGAGCGAATGACGCCATTGCTTGTACCAATTTTTGTACTGCACTCACATCAAGATGTGAGCCGTCATGGGTTTGAATGGTTTCAATCCTACGCGGAATAATGCCAAACCAATCTTCAACGGTTACGCTGTCTGTTTGACCCAATACTTGAACTGTCAAATCACGACCATTGCGGCTAAACCATAAATCTTGTTTTGCAATACCTGATCCTAGTTTTAAAGTATCATTACCAGCACTATCATAAATTCGGTCATTGCCATCACCAAGATTGAAAAGATAGGTATCGTTACCAGAACCCCCTTCTAAGCGGTCATCATTTTTGCCACCGGCTAAGGTATCATGACCATTATTGCCTACAAGGTAATCAATGCTTGCATTACCTATTAAGGTATCGTTACCGTTACCACCATACAATTTACCGCCATCTGTATAAGCATACAGCTTATCATCACCACGAGTCGGACTGATGACCCATTGACGCAGTTGCTCGGTGTTGAGTTGTTTGCCATCAGCAAATTCAATACGTTGAACGGTGTAATCGCCCTTACCGTCTTTTTCAAAGAAGTTTTGAACAGTAACTTGCTGACCGTCTTTTTGCGTAATCAATAAATCAGCTTCATTGCGGTGAATGGTGACATCGTTTAATCGTGTATGAGTAAATTTCAGCACATCTTTATCGTGTTGCGGATTGAAGTTTAAAACGGTATCTTGACCGAATTGTTTACCAAAAATATAGGTATCAGAACCCATTCCACCTTCTAAAATATCATTCAGGCTGCCTGAAACAATGGTATCGTCCCCATCTCCACCATAAGCGCGATTATTTCCTGTTTCTAGGTAAATCCTATCGTTACCGCCGCCCGCATCAATATTGTCATCGCCTAACCCTGCGTAAATGGTGTCATTGCCATTGTAGGTTTCAATATGGTCATTTCCTGCCCCTGCATGAACCGTATCATCATCGCCATAACCCTGTAAGAAATCGTTACCATCTGTACCACGTAACAGCGTTTCTTTGATTTCTGCTAGGCTGATTTGACCACCGTCATATTCAATCGCATCAATATGTTGAGTTAAAACATCGCCAGCAAACATATTGCTAACAGTAATACTGTTTTGCTCACCAGATACACGAATAATCAGGTCATTACCATTGCGTTTATAAGAAATGGCATCTTTGCTCACACCGTTCAAACGTACCACATCATGACGTTTGTCTGATGTATCGCTATTGTAAATCGTGGTTGCACCAAAACCTTTATTAAACTCGTACACATCAGAGCCATTACCACCATTCACAACAGCAGTAGCAGAACCTACGATTAAACGGTCATCGCCCCCATTACCATTCAATACATCACGACCGAGCAAACCAACTGCTTGTAAGACATTGTTAGCAGCATCACCATTTTGTTCTGCCAAAATGGTAGCTGCTTTATCACCTAGTACATTCAGCCAGTCTTGTAATTGACCGCTCTCTTTACCCTGTTTAGCGAAATCAGAAAGCAACGACATTCCAGCAGTCCAATCTTTTGCACTACCAAAAGCCAAAAATTCGCCTAAATCTACAAAGGCTTTTTGAGCATTGGTTGCAAAAGTTTCTTGAAATTTGGTTTGAACATCGGTGTAATCTAACGTAAATTGTTGTTTATCATCTAATTTAAAGCCGATTTCATTCAAATAAGGCTGTAAACGTGTTTGGAATAACAAACCCTGATAGATATTATTTGCCAATGAATCATAAGTTTGATTAACCGTATCAATAATTTGACGAGCTTGTGCTTGCGTACCAAAGTAGAGCGTTTCAGATTTTTCGCCTGTAAACGCATCAAGAACGGCAATTTTGCTGCGTACAGCTTCAAAATCGGCTTTGGTTTGAGCATCTAACACAATACCTTTGCGCCATTCTGCGATTTGAGTGGGTGTCAACCCAATGCCCTCGTTATCAGTCAAAATCAAATCACTAGATAAAGTAAACGCATCTGTTTTGGATTTGAATGGGTCAGTTGCACCCCATTTAGTAACCAACTCACTCAACAATGCTGTTTGTTCTTCTTTGGTTTGAGCAGCAGCATAGGTTTTTAACGTATCTGCTAATTCAGCGTTCAATGCGGCAGCCTCGCGCAAATCGCGCAAACGTCCCAAACCCTGTAAATTAGGAGCTTGTAATTGTTCAGGTGTCAGCTCTACCGTATCTGTGTAACGACTATACAAACTGTTGCTAGCAAATTCTACATCGCCCATTTCACTAGTTGTACCATCTATTTTAGTGTAGCTACCAATATGGGTTAAACGGTTGCCATTGCCTAAATCTTTGCTATTTTCTTGATGTTCTAAATTAAGAGATTGAATACCCAATGCTTGTAATGTAAACAATTCATTGGCTTGTGAGATGCCGTCTTGATTGATGTCTTGTCATACTTTCAGGCTGCTAAACAATTCATCTGCTTGATTGATGAGATTATCGTGATTACTGTCTAATTCTGCCAGTGCTGCATAACCATGAGCTGCTGTCGCACCATTAGACAAAACAGAATGGTTACCAAAGATTTCCTTGCCGCTGTCGATTTTGCCGTTGTTATTCAAATCTAACGCCAAAATACCGTTACCTGCTGCTGCCCAACCCGTAGCGGTTGCGATACCGTCTGCGTTGTGGTCGAAGCGTGCGCTGACAGAAGAGGGGGCGAGAGTTTGAATGCCTTTGCCGTCTAGGTTTAGGATTAGGGGGTCGTAGCCGTAGGCTTTGCCGTCTCGGTTTACTTCATCTTGCCAATCTTTCCAATCGCTCGGATCGCACCAATTTTTTTCAGGAAGTAATAAAGAACCTTCGCCTGGTGTCAATGCATTACCTAAATCTGGGTCGTCCAAACCCATCTGATTTAGTAATGTTGATGCTACGGAATTGCTGTTTTTGCCTAATCCAAAGAAAGGGTAAGGAAGATTCTGATCATTGATTTTCTTGCCTGCTTCATAACCTTTATTGTATTTATCCATTACGCTTTCGTAAGAACCCTCATACAAAGTCTGTTGACGTTGTGATGGATTGTAGAAAAAACCTCCAGCTTCTGTTTCGGAATAAACTTTTAATCTATCTGAAGGCAAGTAACCTATAGGTTTGATTGCCCCATCTTCAGATGTTGCTAATCCATTAAGTTCGTGAACAACCTTTCCACTAGGATCTAAAACGGCTATAAAATTATGTCCGCCCATCCCACCGACTAATGGAAGTTGTGATTTTACAATTCTATAGTTTTCTGATTGACTCATAATTATCATCCTAAAATAACAAAATTAAAACTTCTTGCTCACAAAAGAATCCAACCCTCTATTCGGATCAATTTCTATATAAAAATTAAATGTTGAATTTTTTTTCTCTCCATGAATAACGATACTCTGCTTTACTACCGCCCTATATGAGCATAGAGTATCCGTACAAGTCATACCCATTCCAGATGCCACATTTTTAATATTTTCCGAGTTGTGATTACCAGCTAATTTTTCTTCAAAAATATACTTAAGATTATTTGGGTTGTTGGGATATACATTGATAATGTAGTTGCTTATTTCATTATCTGGCAAAAGGGAAAAATCCACCTTCATTTTAGGAAATCCAAAATCACAGGCAACCACAAAAAAAATTAAAATAGAATATAAAAATATTTTTGGATTAAACATAAAATTATCCTTATTTAAAAGTTCTTGGGTATCCTGATACGCTTTTTAAATTCAAGAATATATTATCAAGAGAAGCATATAAGGAAACTGTGTTTGTATTTTATTATCTCTACCAATACTACCTAAAAAACTATTTGTTGCTTGAATAGCAAGCGTAGGGTGGGTGCTTGCACCCACGCATTTCAAGTTACTCATTAACTTATCCTTGCAACAGAAATTTTACAAAAATTATCACAATTTAAAATTACAGTCAACATCTTTAAGACTTGTTCTTATTTTTATAATTCTGATACTTCAATTAGCTTTCAGGCTGCCTGAAATATCAAAACTATTTAACATTACTGGTTAATTCAGCGTAAATCACGTAAGCGACCTAAACCCTGTAAATTAGGAGCTTTTAATTGTTCAGGTGTCAGCTCTACCGTATCGGTGTAACGGCTATACAAACTGTTGCTAGCAAATTCTACATCGCCCATTTCACCAGTTGTATCGTCTATTTTAGTGTAGCTGCCGATATGAGTTAAACGGTTGCCATTACCTAAATCTTTGCTATTTTCTTGATGTTCTAAATTAAGCGATTGAATATCTAATGCGTCCAGAGTGAACAATTCATTGGCTTGGGAGATACCATCTTGATTGATGTCTTGCCATACTTTCAGGCTGCTAAACAATTCATCTGCTTGATTGATGAGATTATCGTGATTGCTGTCTAATTCTGCCGGTGCTGCATAACCATGAGCGGCTGTCGCACCATTAGACAAAACCGAATGATTACCAAAAATTTCTTTACCACTAATCAATCTTGCCGTTGTTATCCAAATCCAATGCCAAAATACCATTACCTGCTGCTGTCCAACCCGTAGCGGTTGCGATGCCGTCTGCGTTGTGGTCGAAGCGTGCGCTGACAGAAGAGGGGGCGAGAGTTTGAATGCCTTTGCCGTCTAGGTTGATAACCAATGGGTCGTAGCCGTGGGCTTTGTTAGTGCGTGGTGGCTGTTCCACCCAAGGTTTTAAACATTGGTAACCATCATCTCCATATGGGAAAAGTGGCTCACTTCCAGGTAACATATTAGACCAAGACTCATTCCATGTTGGCCATAACATTCCATCAAAATCTTTAACAGGATTAATACCCCCGACATTTAATGCTCTCCAAGTAAAATCAATGCAACTATTCCATAACCCATTATAGTCTCTATCAAAACCATAATTAGAGGAATGTTCTCCAAAGTCTTTTAATCGCTCATATTGTTCTTTTGTAATTTCTATTGTTCTAGAATAAGAAGTCGATAAGTAGTTGTCACTGTCATCATCGTATACATGACCTTTTCCAAATGCTTTTCCATGTTCAAGAGGTGCGAATCCGTAACTTTTGGGTTTGGATTTATAATCATTGATTTCATACCACATATGACCAACTGAAGAAGTTCCGCCTTTTTTCAAAGGTGTTCCTCTATTTGCAATATGGATGGTTACTGAATAAGTCATCATTTACCTCGTTACTTTGCTTTGTATAAAAGAGTAATTTCAATTTGTTTTCGATAATTATCAAGAGAGCTTAAGTCTATATTATCAATATTAATTTTAAAGTAATATTTTCTCCCTTTTTCTAAATAAAAATATTTAGGAAATGCATCCACAGAAATGACTCTGTCAGCTGGATTAGAACTATGGTGATGCAACCGTATGGGGTATTCAGTTATGGAATAAATTAATTTATTGTTTTCATCGAATATTGAAATTGATGATTTATATTTTCCTGTATTACTTTCGGTTCTTATAAGATCTATTGTTTCTCCCCACTTATTTATGTCATCCACAAAGTAATTAATATAAATTGAATAAGTATCGCTCTTGTCAATATCTATAAAATAATAAACATCAATTTTATTATTTAAATCACCTAACTCATAGAAATAACTTTTTTCATAATGACATCCGCATAAGAGTATAGTTAATCCCAATAAACTAAATAATATTTTTTTCATTGAAAAAATCCTTGCCATTATAATATAGATTTATGGTTAATAATTTGTTTGCTAGAAAAAGATTCTATTCCTTTGTTTAAATCTATTTCCATTTCAAATATAATTCACTATAAATTATTATCATCTATATGATTTTTTGATTTACAATTCCTTTATAATTGTAAATATTATTTAAACATTTCATACCTATATTAGATTAGATTATTTCAAATTCATGTACGTCATTGGTGTTTTGTACTCTTTCTCGAATAATCTGTTTTATATATAATGGGTTGTTTGGATATGATTTAATAATTAAACTACTTATTTCATTATTTGGCATTGGTATTACTGGGAATACTGTCTATTTGATAGCAAGCGTAGGGCGGGTGCTTACACCCATGCATTTTCAAGTCGCTCATCAGCTCATCATTTTAAGAACCTGTATTCACAAAAATGATAAAATATCTTTATGACTAGAAAATCCTACCCAACAGACTTAACAGATGCCCAATGGCAAGCGATTGAGCCACATTTTAACCAGCTACGCCACTACAAATGGGATAAACGTCAATTAGTGAATGCCGTTTTTTACATTACCAAAACAGGTTGCCAATGGCGTATGCTGCTCAATGATTTTCCACCTTATTCAACCGTATGGAGTTTCTATCGCAGAGCCAATCAATCAGGCTTATGGGATAGAATTCTTTTGGCATTGGTTCAAAAAAACGTTTAATCCATCAAAAACAAGCGATGCCAACTTATGCCATTATTGATTCACAAAGTGTCAAAACAGCTTTTAGCGCACATGATAAAGGTTTTGATGGAGGTAAAAAAATCAAAGGTCGTAAGCGACATATAGCTGTTGATACGTTGGGTAATCTATTGTCTGTTGTGATTCATGCAGCCAATATTCATGACACAAAAGCAGGTATTTTTGTAGCAAAAAAAGCGTTTGAGACCTATCCGAGTTTAAAAGGTTTCTGTGCAGACGCAGGTTATCGGAATACATTTGAGCGTGAAGTATCAGAGCAATTGGGTTTAACTGTTGAGATTTCAAAGAGAATTCAAGATATTTCTTGGCATATTCTGCCCAAACGTTGGATTGTAGAACGAACGTTTGCATGGTTAGGTTGGTCTCGACGTTTAGCAAAAGATTTTGAGCAGACGAATTTATCTGCTGAAAATTTTGTTAAACTAGGGTATATTTCACAAATATTAAAATTTATCAAATAGTTGTTTGTGAATACAGGTTCTTAAACCGCCCTTTTTTTCTTGATAAAAAAGCAGCTCCCATTTTCAGCTCTGTTGATTTTATCTGCACAGATTTACAGTTCTGCTGGTTCACGGTAGTTTATCAAAAAAAGAAATTTTGTGTATATATAAGCAGAAGAACTGTTTTTAAGTGGTTATGTGGTTATAAGTAGGTTAATTATCTGTTTTTCATGAAAAAAGTCATATCCAGTAAAATTATGTTAATGGTTATGCGTGGAAATTGTCTATTTTCTTTACATTATAACTTATTGAATATAAATATATAACCAGTCATAACCAGTTCATAACCACTAAATAACCAGTATGGATATATCAAATTTTCTTTTATTTTCAAAAAGATAAAGTGTTAATAACCACATAACCACTTAAAAACGCTTTTTTTTCGCAGAGTAATTTTTTCTTGATAAACTGCTGTGAACCAAAAAATACAAAAAAGGCGTAACTATCTGAATAGTTATGCCTTTTTCTTGATTATTCTAAATCTTCGGGCATATCTGGGGGTATTTCGCCCACCAATACATAAAACCGCCCTTTGTCAAAACGCTGAATTTTCCAACGCGCCCCACTCGGGTTCTTTTTCAGCCAGCCGATACCATGTAAAACCGCACACCCTTTGCGTGGGTCTTTGCCTTGCAAAATTTCGTCTTCAAACACGTTCGGGATAATCCAATACTCCGTAGGCTCTACTTGCGATGTTTTGCGATAGCCTGCGTGTTCTCGGTTGGTAAATTCGCTGTTCCAACTGGCGAACCGTTCGCTTCCTGAATGCAACTGCATGAACATGACGGCTTGTTTAATGATTTGGCGGTCTTCTTGTTTACCTGTGCCGTTAAGCTGTAACCAATCGTCAAAGCATTGTTTCACGCCTGTCATGCCTACACCGTTCGCTAAACCTGTGATACCGCTTGCCAGCTCCAACGCGGCTGCCACTAACGCAAACTGTTTTGCTACTCTTCGCGCTTGTCCGTCCAAACTCGGCAAAGTCGTCATAAACGCGTTTAAAGCAGCTTGAACGCGCTCTGTGGGCGTGTTGGCTAATTGCTTAATCCATTCGCGCCCTGCTGCGCCGTGTTGCGATTGAGTGGCTGCCTGTAAATGCTCGGAAAGCGTTGCGCCGTCTGAAAACTCATGCAAGTTCTCATAAATACCGTATTCGGTGGCTGCTGGAATGCTCGGCAATCGCACGGCTTGCCCTGCTTCCCATTTTTCGGCTGCTGCATTCATGTAGGCGTTCATGCTGTATTCTTCTGTTGAAAATAACAGAATGCGCCATTCTTGCGCTGCTCGGTTTCCGCCGTCTTTTGCGCCTTGAATTTTGCTTTTACCGTTGATGACTGAATACGCGGTTTTGCTGATGGTTTTGGGGTGGGCTTCGCCGATTTCGTCCAACACAAGTAAACCATCATTTCTTGATAAAGCAGCATTGGAAAAGCCTAAATCTGTTCCGCGCCAAGTCATTTTAAGGGATTGCGGATTGCCAAACACGGATAACGCCACTAACGCTGCGGTGGTTTTGCCGTCTGAACTGTCGCCATAGATGTGAAAACCGCCGTTCTGCTCGCCGACCAATGCCAGCAAGGGAGCTGCTAACGCCGTGCCTAATGCCAACAGTAAACGGCTGTTACCTGCTGCATATTGCGCCACTTGGCTTTGCCAGTCTTTCAGGCTGCCTGAAACGGTGTAGGCATGGGCTTGGCTCGTATCGCCATTGTAAATAATGCGCTCGGCGTGTTGGTTGTCGGGGCGGATAATGTCGCCGTTTGGCAGCGTGTACGCTTTACCTTGCCAACCGCATTTCTGCGTAACGATGTAGGGCGTGTGTAAACCGTTGGTTTGCAAATAGTCGGCTAATAATTCGCGTTTACGCCGTCCTGAATGCACGGTTAAGCCGTGTTTTAACAAGCCTTGCCAGTTCGCGCCAATTTCTGCCATCGGCAACGCAATCACGCGTGTTTGTTGGGTCAAATAATCGCGCCATTCAATAATGCGGTAATGGCTGCCGTCTTGGTCGCGTCCGCGTCCGATGAGTTCAATGCAATCGGATAAGCGCAAGGGGGCTTTTTCGCTGCTCGTACCGTCTTTGTCGGTTACTACGTCCACAAAATAAACGCCTGTGCGGTCGCATTCGTAACGCGGTTGCAAGATGATTTCTTCAAATTCATTTTTCATGATGATTTTTCCAATGTTTTCAGCAAGTCAGCCAATGCGATAACCATTTGCATCTCTTGCAAGGTTTCTGCTTCGTGCCACTCATCGGCGTTCATCATGGGGGAGCTGCCAAACGGCATAGGATTTAAGGCAGCCTGAATATTGCCGTTCAGCTCGGTTTGTTTGGTGTGAAAATGGGGGAATTGATGCGTTTTCATTGCGTTTTCCTTTCGGATAGGTAAACGCATTCCCACGCCGTGAAATTGCGTGTACGCGGTTTTCAGGCAGCAGGAATGTGGTTGCCTGAAATTAGTAATGGTGTGTCGGGTTAATAGTGCGTTCTAACAGCTCGGCTGCTAATTGCAACGTATTGAGAAGTGCTTGTTTGTGTTTGTCATCAGCAGAAATGCAATAACCAAGCGTAGCCAACATATCGGCAACACGGCTAATTTCTAAAATAGCAGCGTTGTTCAACACAAAAACATCACTCAAATAAACGGTGTCGCCATGAGCAATGTACAAATTTTGGGAAAGATTAGATTCTGCAAAATCAGCAGGTAAATGAGCTGGGGGAATGTCATACATGATTGAGTACCTTTTCTACTGTGGCTAATAGTCGCTTTCCGTTCCTACACGGTGGGCGACAGACAAAGGGCAAAGAGTAGGAAACTGGCACAATAGAACCAGTGGGCATAAGCCCACTTTGCCCCTGTCTGCCATAGTCAGAAAATAGGTACAACAAGGGGAATGCAAATAAAAAACCGCATTGTAATTCAAATAATTACATTGACGGCTATTTGCCTATTGTGTTCAGCTTCCTACGGCTGGTTGCGCTATTGAACGCAACGGCGCGATTATTGCCCTTTGCTGGTGGGTTTGTCAAGGGGGTTTTGCTGCTCGGCTGCTAACTGGTCTAAATAAGCGGTGATTTCGCTCTTTCGCCACGCGGTTACATTTGGGCTAATTTTGATGGGTTTCGGGAACTCGGGGTGATAACGGCGGTTGTTCGGATTAACCCAATTCCAAATAATCGTATCAGACACGCAAAGCAATTTTGCCAGCTCTTTCACCCTAATCAGTTGGTTACTCATCGTTCATCTCTGTTTACTCAATTTCACAAATTCTACACAAAAGTATTTATAAATCAACAGTTTCTGATTTTTCTTGATGTAAAATTTTGTAGCCCGTTAGGGCGTTTTCGCGAATGCGGAATTTAAAAATCATCAATTTATGATGATTTTTGGCACGTTGTGCCTATCCTGCATCTTTTGATTTTTAGTGTATTTAGAGATTGAATATAGAAAATAAGCAAATTGATTGCTCATTAGTTGCTAATATGTTGATAATAGATTGCTGACACTTGCTCTTGGTTGCAATGATTTGATTTTATGCTGCTTATTGCTTGTATATTTATTTATTTCTTATTGCTTGCTAATCATTGCCTTTAACGGCAAATTAGTTGTATTTAACTTAAATTAACAATTTAAGTATTTTTCATGAAAAATGTTGATGCAAAATAGGCACCCCACAATGCGTGGGGCGTGTTATTTGACTTTCAGGCTGCCTGAATATTGTGTAACGCTTTGTTGAAATATTCGCGCAAATGGTCTGAATACCATTGCATAAACTCGGTGCGCTCTGCCAAATATTCGGCGCGATTGTAGGCAGCTCGGATTTTATCGCTGGGAATGTGCACTAATTGTCGCTCTATGGCATCGGGGTTAAATCCGCGCTCGTTTAAAATGCTGCTGGCTAGACTTCTAAATCCGTGCGGCGTAGCGATACCCCCATAACCTAACCTTTTTATGATGGTATTGAGCGTTACTTCGCTAATCACGCCTGTTTTAGCGGTTCTGCTCGGAAATAAATAGGGGGTATGTCCTGTTAGCTCGCGTAGCTCGGTTAGCAGCTCCATTGCCCAATCTGAAAGCGGTATTAGGTGCGGTGGCTTGGGTTTGTTCTTTTCGTGCTTCATGCGCTAGGCTGGGATTATTCATGTTCGCGCTGTGAAGTCTATTTCTTGCCATTGTCCGCCCCTAAATTCGGTGCTTCGCGCAAATGTCAGCATAAGCAGTAGCATTGCAATTCGGCTTTGCTGGGTAATGTTTCCTGTAAGCAGCCTGAAATAGAACTCGGTTAATTCGCTCTCTGGTAAGGCTGGCAAATGTTGGGGCTGTGTTCGTGCCAATGTGCCACGCAATACGGCAGCAGGGTTGCGGTCGGTCATTTCCAAAATGGCTGCGTGCGCGTAAATGGCTGCTATCCATTGGCGGATTTTTTCGGCGGTAGCGGTGGCGTTGCGTTCCACCACTCGCGCTAATACGGCTTTTACATCGGCTACGCTAATCTCATTGAGCTGCTTACTACCAAGATAAGGGAACACGTCTTTTTTGAGTTGGTTAAATATTCGCGCTGCATTGTGGTCTTTCCAGCGATGCAGGTTCGCTGTATGCCATTGCATAGCGATTGCCTGAAAGGTGTTTAGTTGCGCTGCTCTGCGCTCGGCTTTGGCTTGTTGTTTGGCTTGGCTGGGACTAATACCGTTGGCTTTCTGCTTTCGTGCATTCATGGCGATTTCTCGCGCTTGTGATAGCGTGATTGTGGGGTATGTGCCAATAGACAAAGTTTGTCGCTTACCATCAATCGTGTAATCTAATCGCCAATATTTACCGCCATTTGGTTTTACAAGTAAATACAAGCCTTTATCGTCAGTTAATTTATACGGCTTTTCATGCGGTTTTGCTTTTTTGATTTGCTGGTCATTTAGTTTCATAGTTTCAACAACTTAAATTAGTTTTTACGGTACTTTTACGGTGCTTTTTTGAGATACCGTAAAAAGTACCGTAATTTTTCGGTTAATTCAAGTTCATCAAGGTTTATGACAGTTGGCTATTTATCAGAAAAAAATGAGTTGGCTAATGTACCTGAAAGCCTTTATTCATAGTGGTTTTGTTCATTGTGGTTCATGGCTGTTCATGTAAAAAAACCGCCTGAAAATCAGGCGGTTTTTTCTTTGGCTGGTGCCGACAGCGAGACTTGAACTCGCACGAGCTAGGCTCACCACCCCCTCAAGATGGCGTGTCTACCAATTTCACCATGTCGGCTAAATTTGAATTATTGTGCAGAGCTGGCTGCTGGCGATGCAACGCTTGCAGGTGCAGTCGTTGTGCTAGTTGCAGGCTGTGTTGTGGTGGTTTGTTGTACATCACTAAAATCTAGTGTACCTGTTTTGCCGCTGTGCGAGTGTACATACGACAAAGCCAAGCACGATGCAAAAAACACGGCAGCGCAAATGCCTGTTAAGCGCGTCAGAAAGTTGGCATTGCCTGCTGAACCGAACACACCTTGTGCGCTGCCCGAACCGCTACCAAAACTTGCGCCCGCGTCTGCGCCCTTGCCGTTTTGCATCAACACCAAAATGATAATGCTCAACGACGAGAAAATATTAATAATCCAAATAATTGTTTTAAACGCTTCCATAATTATGCTTCTTGTGCCGCGTTGATAATCGCGGTAAATGACTCGTATTTTAACGATGCGCCACCCACCAATGCACCATCTACATAAGGGACGCTAAAAATTTCAGCAGCGTTTTTGTCGTTCACACTGCCACCGTAAAGGATGCGAATGTTAGCATCATTGCCGCACAATGACAAGATTTCGTTGTAGATAAACTGGTGCATATCGGCAATTTGTTCTTTGGTGGCAACTTTGCCTGTGCCAATCGCCCAAACGGGTTCGTATGCTACGGCAAAGTTTTGTGTTTTCAAGCCTTTGAATACGGATAATTGGTAGGCAACGGCTTCTTTTTCGCGACCGTCTTCGCGCTCTTTTAGGCTTTCGCCCACGCACAGCAACGGAATCAAGCCCACATTTAACACGTTTTCAATTTTTAGGCGTTGAATGTCGTTTTTTTCGTTGAAATACAAACTGCGCTCGGAATGTCCGATTAACACAATATCCACGCCCACGTCTTTCATCATTTCGGCGGACACTTCGCCTGTGTACGCGCCTTTGTCGGCAAAACGGCTCACGTCTTGGGCGCAAATGTGGATTTTGTTGTTCAACACAATTTGCACGGCGTGATGTACTTGCGATAAATAAACGGTTGGCGGACTAATGCCAATGCACACGCTATCGGCGGCTGGCAGGCTGCGGAGTTTGTGTACCAAGCTGTTGTTGCTGTGTAGCTGTCCATTCATTTTCCAGTTGCCAACCACCCATTTTTGTTGCCAGATATTTTGTTCCATGATGTTTGTCCTTTGTATGATTAAAGTGCAGGCTGCTTTTTAATTGTAGCGCAAAAGCAGCCTGCACTTTTACATTTCATTTAATTTTTTTAACAAAGCCGTGGTTTTATCAGGGTCTTCGTTGCGAATTAGCTTGATGATGTCAGTTTCTAAATCTTCGGTATGACTGCGTAACACCACATCTTTCACGCTCAATAAATCGCCCACATTCATGGAGAATTTACGCAAGCCCAAGCCGAGCAATAAGCGAGTGTATGTCGCATCGCCCGCCATTTCGCCGCACACCGACACGCCTTTGTTCATGCGATTGGCGGTGCGGATAATGTGTGCCAACAGCTTCAACACGGCTGGGTGCGCTGGCTGATAAAGATAGCTGACAGCATCATCGCTTCTATCTACCGATAGCGTGTACTGAATCAAATCGTTTGTGCCAATAGACACAAAATCCACTAGTTTGAGCAGGCTGGATACAGTCAGTGCGGCAGATGGGATTTCAATCATGCAGCCAATATCCACATCGGCAAACGTCTCGCCGCGTTCGGTTAGCTGGCGTTTGGCGGTTTCCAAATGCATCAGCGATTGTTTGAGTTCGGACAAGCTGGCAATCATCGGGAACATCATTCGCAATTTGCCATGTGTGGCGGCGCGTAAAATCGCGCGCATTTGGGTGCGGAACATGACAGGTTCGGCATGACACAAGCGAATGCCCGTTAGCCCCAAAGCTGGGTTGAGCGCAGCATTGGGCGTGCCGTTGTTGCCAAACCAACGTGGATTTTTGTCCACACCCAAATCCACGGTGCGAATGGTCAGAGGCTTGCCTTTGAGTTTTTTCGCCATTTCGCTATACGTTTGGAACAGCTCGTCTTCGGTGGGCAGCGAATCGCGGTTCAAATACTGAAATTCGGTACGCAACAAGCCCACGCCGTCTGCGCCAATATTGTGCAAGGCTTTGATGTCGTCCATGTGTTCAATGTTGGCGAGTAATTCAATTTCTTCGCCGTCTTCGGTGGTGGTGGCGGTTTTTTTCAGTTTATTCAGGGCTTTTTGGTGTGTTTTGAACTCTTTTAAACGGCGGCGATATTCTGCCAACACGATTTCGTCTGGGTTGATAATCAGCACGCCTGTCATGCCGTCCACAATCACCCATTCGTTTTCCGAAATTAGTTGCCGCGCATTGCCTGTGCCAATCACAGACGGAATGTTTAGGCTGCGACCCAAAATTGCCGTGTGGCTGGTTGGCCCGCCCATGTCGGTGACAAAGCCTTCAATTTTGGCATCTTTAAAAAACACCGTGTCGGCTGGCGACAAATCGTGGGCGATTAAAATCGTGTCGTCCAACAAGTTTTCGCCGAACACGATTTCGGTGTTTTGTCCGACCAGATTTTTTTGGATACGCTCAACCACTTGTAACATATCTTGTTTACGTTGGCGCAAGTAATCATCGTCAATCGCGTCAAATTGCTGGCTTAAATGGTCAGTTTGGATTTTTAACGCCCATTCGGCATTGATTTTTTGTTGTTCAATAATATCAACAGGTTCGCGTGATAGGGTTACATCGGTCAGCAGCATCAAATGCAGCGAAATAAACGCGCCCAATTCGGTTGGAGCGTTTTCGGGAATGGCGCTGCGGAGCTGTTCCAGTTGCTTGCGTGTGGCTTTAATCGCGGTTTCAAAACGGGCGGTTTCGTTGGCGATTTCGGCTTCGTGCAAGTGGTATTGTGGCACTTCGGAGCTGCCACGCACCACCAATCGGGCGCGACCAATTGCAATGCCTTTGCCTGCTGCGTAACCGTGTAACACAATCATGCTTATTCTCCCTCGCCAAAGTAGTCGGCAATTAGGGCGCACAACGCGGTCATGGCGGCTTGTTCGTCTGCGCCGTTGGTTTCGATTTCGATTTCTGTGCCTTGTGCGGCGGCGAGCATCATCAAGCCCATGATGCTTTTGCCGTTTACGCGCTTGCCATTGCGCGATACCCACACTTCGCTTTGAAATTGCGCTGCCGTTTGCGTGAATTTGCTGGACGCGCGCGCGTGTAAACCAAGTTTGTTGATGATTTGAACGGTTTGGGTTTGCATGATGGAAATTCCTTGAAAGATGAAAAAGCAGCCTGCACAGTGTTTATTCGGTAAACGCCATAATACCGTTGATGCCAGCTTGTTTGACCAATTCCACAAAATCGCCCAACTGGCTGGATTGAGTAGAATAATTAACCGCCTTAATCAACATAGGCGCGTTCAATCCGCTTATCATTGCCGACTGCGGCGATACCATTTTCATGGCGGCATTGCACGGTGTTGCGCCAAAAATGTCGGTTAAAATCAACACGCCATTGCCGCGATTGATGTCGGGTAAAATCGCTTGGGCGCGCGAGATAATGTCTTCGTGGTCATCGGTTGTTTCCACGTTTAAGATGTGGATATGCTCCAAATTTTGGTTGGCAAAAAAATGTTGTGCCAGTTGTTTGTATGCCGCACCCAGCGTTTCGTGGGTGATGATGAGTAAGCCTATCATGTTTGTGTTCTCTGATTGGTGGTTTGTGGGCGAAAGTATAACCTAATTAACGCTGTAAACCATATAAAAAGCAGCCTGCACTTTTGTGTTGATTACAAAATGCAGGCTGCTTTGACGTTTATTTACCCCAACATTTTCACACTACCGTCCAACAGCACCAACCACGCCTTCGCGCCTGTTTGTTGAATCGCTGCTTGGATTTCGCTCTCGCTGCTTACCGCAAACGCAGTAGAAAGCGCGTCTGCCAACGCCGCGTTGTCGGCAAGCACACTCACACTTTGATAACGCGGTGCGCTGCTGCCCGTGCGTGGGTCAAACAAATGCGTGAACTTGCCTGCCACATCAAATGGCGTACCAAAACCGCTAGACGTTGCCAACGCCTGATTTTGCACAGGAATCGCCACATTTTGCAGCGTGCCATTGCCTTTTGGATTTTGGATTTTGGCGTGTTGCAAATGTTGCTTGTGCGTGTCCAAATGGCGTGTTTCGCCCATATCCACCAGCGCATAAGTCAAGCCCTCGTTTTGCAGCAATTGCGTGATGCGGTCGGTGATGTAGCCCTGTGCAATGCCGTTGAGCGTTATCGCCATATTCGCTTGCGTAAACGCGATGTGTTGACTGTTCACGCGCACATTTTTCCAGCCAACGCGGCGCAAAGCAGCCTGCACATTGGGCGCGGTTTGGCTATTGGGTTGGCGCGAAAAATGTTGTGCGAACTGTTGCCACAACACTTGCACAGTCGGGTCAAATGCGCCTTGCGTGATGCGATGAATGCGCTGCACTTGGTTCAACACCGCCAGCAAATCGGCAGACGGCGCGTGCAGGCTGCCTGCGCGGTTCAAGCGCGATACTTGGCTGTTGTCCTGATACACGCTGAATATTTTTTCCAGTCGGGTGACTTCGGCAAGCGATTTTTGGATTAGGCTTTCTGCCAAAGCGCGATTGGGGTGATACAAACGCAGCTCGGCATCTGCGCCCAACGCCACGCCTTGCCACACAACAGGTTCGGTTTTCGCCTGCGCCCAAGTTCGCGTTGGCAACAAAGCAGCAGCGGACACGGCAGCGGTAATCCCAATAAAACGGCGGCGAGTGGTTTGCATAATTTCAATCCTTTTATTTATTGATTAAGATTAGATGAAAATTATAGCCCTTAACCTTAATTTGCATAAATCTTTTTTGTTCTGCTTGATTTAAATCAACAACGCAAAGCAGCCTGCACTTTATTTGGTAACAAAACTACAATTACGACCATAAACCCACCCAAATAAAGGCAGATTTACGCTGTTTTTTTTGTTTATATCGGTTACAATACTACACGTTATTGATAAGGAATCCGCAATGAAATCACTCCACCCAAAACTAGCCGAAATCACACAACGCATTATTGAGCGCAGCAAACCTACACGCGAAGCCTATCTGGCTCGCATTCGCGCATTCAAACAACAAGGCAAACTGGAACGTGACCAGCTGGGCTGCTCCAACTTGGCGCACGGTTATGCTTCTATGCCCAAAAGCATCAAAATTGAAATGCAAAAACCCGATGTCCCCAATTTAGGCATCATTACGGCATACAACGACATGGTGTCCGCGCATCAGCCATTCAAAGATTTCCCCGATTGGATTAAAGACGAAGCGCAAAAACACGGTGCAACCGCCCAAGTGGCTGGCGGTACACCTGCGATGTGCGATGGCATTACGCAAGGTTACGAAGGCATGGAATTGTCGCTGTTTTCGCGTGATGTGATTGCGATGAGCACCGCGGTGGGTTTATCACATCAAATGTTTGATGGCGCGTTGTTTTTGGGTGTGTGCGACAAAATCGTACCAGGCTTGGTGATTGGCGCGTTGTCGTGCGGTCATATTCCTGCCGTGTTTACACCTGCTGGCCCAATGGAAAGCGGCATCGGCAACAAAGAAAAAGCGCGTACTCGCCAATTATTCGCCGAAGGCAAAGTAGGGCGCGAAGCCTTGTTGGAAAGCGAAATGGGTTCTTATCACAGCCCTGGTACTTGTACATTCTACGGCACGGCAAACTCCAACCAAATGATGATGGAATTTATGGGTTTGCATTTGCCAGCCGCCGCGTTTTTTAATCCATACACACCAATGCGCGAAGCCTTGACCCGTCATGCCGCCGTGCAACTGGTACAAGACATTCGCAGCAAAAAAGCCAAACCAATCGGCGAAATGCTGTCTGAAAAATCATTCATCAACGCGATGATTGGCTTGATGGCAACAGGCGGTTCAACCAACCACACCATGCATTTGGTGGCAATGGCGCGTGCAGCAGGCGTGATTTTGAATTGGGACGATTTTGATGAAATTTCCAACATCATTCCATTATTGATTCGCGTGTATCCAAATGGTCAGGCAGATGTGAACCACTTTGCCGCCGCAGGTGGTTTGCCATTTGTGATTCGCGAATTGCGCGAAAACGGCTTGTTGCATGATGATGTGGACACGGTGGTTGGACACGGTATGCAAGCCTACACGCAAGAGCCGTTCTTGGATAACGACAAATTGGTATGGCGCGATGCCACAGCGCAAAGTTTGAATGATGAAATTCTGCGTACGTTTGACAACCCATTCTCGCCAAACGGCGGTTTGCGCTTGATGAAAGGCAATGTCGGACGCGGCGTGATTAAAGTGTCAGCCGTTAAAGACAGCCACCGCATTATTGAAGCCCCTGCGATTGTGTTCAACGACCAAAAAGAAGTTTTAACCGCATTTGAACGCGGCGAATTGGACGGCAAAGATTTCGTGTGTGTGGTACGTTTCCAAGGTGCGCGCGCAAATGGTATGCCAGAATTGCACAAATTAACGCCACCTTTGGCGATTTTGCTTGACCGCGGACAGAAAGTCGCATTGGTAACAGATGGACGTATGTCGGGCGCATCGGGCAAAGTGCCAGCGTCTATTCACATGTCGCCAGAAGCGTCTATGGGTGGTGGCATCGGCAAAATTCAAACAGGCGATTTGATTCGTTTTGATTCGGTAACAGGCGAATTAACCGCTTTGGTTGATGAAAAAGAATGGGCAGTGCGTGAAATTCCTGCTGCCGATTTAAGCAAAAATCATTACGGCGTAGGACGCGAATTGTTCGCAGGATTCCGCGCCCAAACCAGCAGCGCGGAAACAGGCGCGATGAGTTTTGGTGGCGATTTCGCGTGATGATGTGAATAATGTGAACAAATAAAGTGCAGGCTGCTTTTTCTGGGAAATGGAAAAGCAGCCTGCATTTTTGGTTGATTAAAGTGCAGGCTGCTTTGTTATTTTGTTTGATTAAACCACAGGTTCTTGACGGCGCAACAAGGTAATTAAATCCGCCAAACGCTGTTTCATATCGCGTCTATCCACAATTTGGTCAATCGCGCCTTTTTCCAGCAAAAATTCAGCGCGTTGGAAGCCTTCGGGCAAGGTTTCGCGCACGGTTTGTTCAATCACACGCGGGCCTGCAAAGCCAATGAGCGCGTTGGGTTCTGCCAACACAATGTCGCCCAAAAAGGCAAAACTTGCCGATACGCCACCCATGGTCGGGTTGGTTAAAACCGAAATAAACGGCAAATCTTTTTCGCGCAACAAATGCAGCGATGCGCTGGTTTTGGTCATTTGCATCAGCGAGCTTAAACCTTCTTGCATACGCGCACCGCCCGATGCGGCAACGCAAATAAACGCGCAATTATCGGCAACCGCACGGCGCACGCCTTGCACAAAGCGTTCGCCCACCACCGAACCCATTGAACCGCCAATAAAACGAAATTCAAACGCGGCAACCACAACAGGCAAACCGTGCAGGCTGCCTTTCATCACCACAATCGCATCGTCTTCGCCTGTGGCTTTTTTTGCGGCAGATAAGCGGTCGGGGTATTTTTTGCTGTCTTTGAATTTGAGAATATCGGTCGGCTTGATGTTGGTAGCGATTTCTTCTCGCCCTTCTTCATCGAGCAACATATCCAAGCGTTCACGCGCAGAAAGGGCTTCGTGGTGTCCGCATTTGGGGCAAACGTGATGATTTTTAACCACATCGGTTACGTATTGCGTTGCGCCACAGGCATCGCATTTACTCCACAAACCTTCGGGAATGCCTGATTTGTTATCGGATTTTTTGATTTTTGGGGGAAGAATTTTGTCTAGCCAGCTCATGCTGATTCCTTTGTTGTGCTGAATATTTAGGTGCGCCGAATATTCACTCTATAAAGCGCAAGTGGGCGAAATATAGCGGTTTTGGCGTTGTTTGACAATACGCAAGCAGCCTGCACTTTTATGACAAAGTCGTATTCAACGCTTGGTCAATATCGGCATAAATATCTTCAATGTCTTCAATGCCCACCGAAAAGCGCAACAAGCCAACACGAATGCCCAATGCCATTTTGACATCGTGCGCCATGCCGCTGTGCGATTGCGAGTAGCAATGGTTGACCAAACTTTCCACGCCGCCCAAGCTGCTTGCTAGTTGCAGCATATGCAGGTTTTTAATCACGCTGTTTACGGCTTCGCGCGTGTCGTTTTTGAGATAAACCGTTACCACGCCGCCAAAACCGCGCATTTGGCGTTTGGCTAATTCGTGGTGTTCGTGCGATGGCAAGCCCAAGTAGAACACGCGCTCAATCGCTGGGTGTTGTTCCAAGCGTTCTGCCAATATTTGTGCGTTGGCAACGTGCTGTTTCATGCGAACCGACAGCGTTTTGATGCCGCGCAACACCAGCCAGCAATCCATCGGTCCTGCAATGCCACCTGTCATCACCATCATGTTTTGCAAGGGTTTTGCCAGTTTTTCGTCTTTGACAACGGCAACGCCCATCAGCACGTCTGAATGTCCGCACAAGTATTTGGTTGCGGAATGGAAAACGATGTCGCAACCTAAATCCAGCGGATTTTGTAGATAGGGCGTGGCAAAGGTGTTGTCTATGCCAACCAATGCGCCGTGTGCTTTGGCTTTTTGTGCCAGCAGTTCAATATCTACTACGCGCAATAATGGGTTGGACGGGGTTTCCAGCCAAATCATTTTCACTTTTTGTTCTGTCAAGATTTTGTCCAAATTTTCGGGCTTGGTTAAATCGGCAAAAATGACGTTCACGCCCCATTTGGCGTACACATCGTGCAGCAAATCGTAGCTGCCGCCATAAATATCGGACACAGCAACAATGGTGTCGTTGGGTTGCAAAAAGGTGCGGAAAATGCAGTCAATAGCTGCCATGCCGCTGCCAAAAGCAAAACCGTGTGTGCCGTTTTCTAGCTCGGCTACGGTGTCTTCTAAAATTTTGCGCGTGGGATTGGCTAGGCGCGAATAACGAAATGGAATGTTTTCTTCCAATTCGTGCATGGCGAACATGCTGTTTTGATATAGGGGCGGCATAATGGCACGTTGGTGTTCGTCTGCATCGTAAGCGGCGTGAATGGTTTTGGTGGAAAATTGCAT